>NZ_JACIAS010000001.1:0-1947 GCF_014194915.1 Rhizobium sp. BK512
CCGCCCTTGTCGTTGCGGTCGTTGCCGCCCTTGTCGCCGCGGTCATTGCCGCCCTTGTCGCCACGGTCGTTTCCGCCCTTGTCGCCGCGGTCGTTTCCGCCCTTGTCGCCACGGTCGTTTCCGCCCTTGTCGCCACGGTCGTTTCCGCCCTTGTCGCCGCGGTCGTTGCCGCCCTTGTCGCCACGGTCGTTTCCGCCCTTGTCGTTGCGGTCATTGCCGCCCTTGTCGTTGCGGTCGTTTCCGCCCTTGTCGTTGCGGTCGTTGCCGCCCTTGTCGTTGCGGTCGTTGCCGCCCTTGTCGCCGCGGTCATTGCCGCCCTTGTCGCCACGGTCGTTTCCGCCCTTGTCGCCGCGGTCGTTGCGATCTCTGCCATCGTGGTGGTCGCGATCCTTACCGTCGTGATGGTCACGGTCCTTACCGTCGTGATGGTCGCGATCCTTGCCATCGTGATGGTCGCGATCCTTGCCGCCATGGTGGTCACGGTCCTTGCCACCGTGGTGGTCACGGTCCTTGCCACCGTGGTGGTCATGGTCCCTGCCGCCATGGTGATCGTGATCCTTGCCACCGTGGTGGTCATGATCCCTGCCGCCGTGGTGGTGATGATCCTTGCCGCCGTGGTGACCGTGATCACCGCCGTTATCGCCGGGGCCGTCACCGGGACCATCGCCGGGGCCATCACCGGGGCCTTCACCGGGGCCGGAGCCGCCTGGATTGCCATTTCCGTCATTGCTGCCGGTGTTCTGATTGCCGGAAGAGCCCTGACTCGATGCCTGCTTGCCAGGGTCGGAGCGGTTGCCGGAGCGGCCGCCGAAATTGTTGCCGCTGCTGTCGTCATTGACCGTGCGGCTGTCATCGTCCTTGCGGATGGATTTCGTCGGCAGGCACAGTCTGGCCTCAATGGTACCCGGCGCTGCCGTGGCGCAGTTGACGACTGCTGGCGCGGCCATTGTGAGGCTGCTGCTTGCCAAAAGGTAAGCAACGGCGACGCTATACTTCGCTGCTTTACGGATCATCTTCTCTCTCCCAAAGTTAACAAATCGTTAACTGCGGGAATTCTTATATTAGCAGACCGTTAATTCCAAGAATAAACTGTGGATAATGGCACAGGTTCTTAAGCTATAGTTAATTACGCAAGTAATAAATTTTATTAAAGTTTTAGTATAAACTGTGTTACCTTCCGCGCCGACAATAGAGGGGTGATTCATGCGATGGATTTTTTGCCTTGTTTCACTTGTGTTCTTTCCCGCGCAGTTTCAGGCCTTTGCCGGACAGCCTCTGCCGGTCGGCAGGAATATCGGCGCGCCGGTAGGCTTTGCCTCTGCCTGCGCGAGCTATCGCTGGCTTTGCCATGAGACATCCGCCGCCCGACGCGCCCGCGGGCCGGCCGAGCAGGCGGGCATGCCGCTTCTGCGCAAGGTCACCCGCGCAGTAAACCTGCGCGTCCGCTCGACGGAGGACAGCTCCATCTCAGGAAACGGCGACGCCTGGACCCTGCCCGTCGGCGGCCGGGGCGACTGCGAGGATTACGCCCTGCAGAAGATGAAGGATCTCATCGACGCCGGATTTCCGGCAAGCCGCCTGGCGCTCTCGGTGGTGATCGGCCCGCATGACGAAAACCACGTCGTGCTGATCGCCCGCCTGGACGACGGCGATTACGTGCTCGACAATCTCAACAATGCCGTGAAGCCCTGGCGGACGACGCCCTATACGTTTCTGGCGACGCAGGATTTTCGCGCGCGAACGACCTGGCGCGTGACGCTGGCCGGGCCGCGGGCGGGCGAGTTTTCGTGATGGGAGATGACGGGTGCGGTTGGCGCCCGGAGCCCCCTCATCCGCCCTTCGGGCACCTTCTCCCCGCGGGGTAGAAGGGGTGTCGCGGCAAGGTCTTCCTTCCCATCAGACGTTACTTCGCCGGATATTGCGGCTGCCCCCTTCTCACCGGCGGGG
>NZ_JACIAS010000001.1:2045-1162332 GCF_014194915.1 Rhizobium sp. BK512
GGAGGAAGATGGCGGGTGCGGTTGGCGCCCGGAGCCCCCTCATCCGCCCTTCGGGCACCTTCTCCCCGCGGGGTAGAAGGGGTGTCGCGGCAAGGCCTTCCTTCCGATCAAACGTACTTCTCCGGATATTGCGGCTGCCCCCTTCTCCCGGACGGGGAGGAAGATGGCGGGTGCGGTTGGCGCCCGGAGCCCCCTCATCCGCCCTTCGGGCACCTTCTCCCCGCGGGGTAGAAGGGGTGTCGCGGCAAGGTCTTCCTTCTCATCAGACGTTACTTCTCCGGATATTGCGGCTGCCCCCTTCTCCCCGGCGGGGAGAAGGTGCCCGAAGGGCGGATGAGGGGGCTCCAGGCTCAACCTTGTCAGTCGTTTGACAGGACCCGGGCGCTCACTCCGGCTCCGCGCCACGAATTCCACCGGCCGGAGATCGACCCAAACACATCATCGCCACGCGAGTATTTCTCCATCACGCACCCTTCCTGACGCGTCTCCGCAACAATGCTAAAGTAAAATCCTCAAGCAATAGTCTGTGGGCCAAGTATCCGGAGGGGGATAGAATGAAGCTGACAAGAAAACAGTTCGGCATCGGCATGGTTGCCGCAGGTTTCGGGGCGGGAATGACTGCGCAGGCAACCGAAGTGCCGGGCCAGGCCGCCAAGCCTCCGGCCGGGAACAAGCCTGCGGAAAACCTGCCGACGACGCCGATGGCGGCGCATCAGGCGAGCTATTTCTTCAAGAATTCCGCCTTCGAATATGTGCTCCTGACCAGCCTCGGGCGCGCCTATCACCAGGGCGGCAATGTCGGCAAGGTTCTCTATCTCACCCGCCAGATCGAGGACGGCAATTTCGACAGCGCCTACAGCGCGATGATGTCAGCCGGCGACGAGGCGCTGACGATTGCGCAGGATTCGCTCTCCGGCGGCCACAAGGAAAGCGCCCGGCAGGCACTGCTCTGGGCGCAGAATTATTATGACAGCGCCACATACTTCGCCGATGGCACCGGCGATCCGACGAAGATCACCGCCGCCTGGCAGAAGATGGACGATTGCTGGCTGAAATCGCTTCCGCTCTTCGATCCGCCGATCGAAGAAGTGAGCATTCCCTATGAGAATACGGCGCTGCGCGGCTTCTATTTCCGCGGCAAGGGCACTGCGCAGAAGCGCCCGCTGCTGATCCTCGTCAATGGCAGCGATGGCTCGGCTCTCGACATGTGGATGATGGGAGCGGCCGGCGGCACCGCGCGCGGCTATGATTGCCTGACCTTCGACGGGCCGGGCCAGGGTTATGCGCTCTGGAAACAGGGCATGCCCTTCCGCCCGGATTTCGAGCATGTGGTGACACCGGTCGTCGATTTCGCGCTGACGCTGCAAGGTGTCGATCCCGCGCGCATTGCGATCCAGGGCATCAGCCAGGGCGGCTATTGGGTGCCGCGCGCCGTCGCCTTCGAAAAACGCATCGCCGCCGCGATCGCCGATCCCGGCGTGACCGACGTCTCCGCCTCCTGGACCGCCAGCCTGCCGCCGCCGATGCTGGCGCTGCTGAACGCCGGCAGGAAGGACGAATTCGACGGCTATATGGCCAAGATGCTGGACCCGGCGACGAAGAACGCGCTTGCCTTCCGTATGCGACCCTATGGCACCAGCTCCTATTTCGACGCCTTCAAGGCGACGATGGCTTACCGGCTGGATGATGTGGCTGACAGGATCACCTGCCCGATGCTGATTACCGAGCCCGCCAACGAGGCCTTCTGGCCGGGGCAATCGCAAAAGCTCTACACGATGCTGACGGGGCCGAAGACGATGGCCGCCTTTGCGGTATCCGACGGGGCCGATCTGCATTGCGAGCCGGGCGGATACGGGCTGAGGGATCTGCGGGTATTCAACTGGCTGGACAAGGTTCTGGCGTGAGAACCGGGTTCTTTCGAACGATTGAGCCTCAGAACGACATCACCGCGCGGAACACCTGGCCACCCAGCGGCGTTTCCCCATCTTCACCACCGGAGGAGGGTTTCCCATGAGCATTTTCAACCGCATCAAGCGCGCCATTTTCGGCGAGGCGCAAGCCACCGAGGCCGCAGCGCCCGCCGCTCCCGCCAGCGCAGCACCCACGGCAAGCGCACCGGCTTCGGCCGCGCCCGCTGCCCCCTCGCCGGCGCCGACCACCAATCCCTCACCTGCCCCGGCCAAGGCGCAGCCTGTCGATATCGAGCAGATGCTGAACGCGGCCGTGAAGAAATCCGGCCAGAAACTCGACTGGCGCCATTCGATCGTCGATCTCATGAAGGCGCTCGGAATGGATGCGAGCATGGCGGAGCGCAAGGAACTGGCCGGCGAACTCGGCTACACCGGCGATACCGGCGACAGCGCGAAGATGAACACGTTCCTCCACAAGGCGCTGATGAAGAAACTGTCGGAAAACGGCGGCAAGGTGCCGGCAGATCTCCTGGACTGAGTGCGAGCCGGACCGAGCGGCAGATGGCGTCGAGGCCCGGCACGGCGCCATCAAGCTCAAATCCGCGGGCCTGGCACTGGAGTGTTTTGAACCCGGGTTCAATCGTCTCCAAAATCTTGCGGCACAGATATTGGGATCGACTTTCGCGCGCGCAGAGCCTAGATTAGCGTAAGGTATTACCTTTGACTAAGGAGGCTCCTGTGGCATCGCCGACCTCGCTGAAGCTCGATGACGAGCTGAAGAGCCGCGTCCAGCATCTGGCCGAAGTCCGCCGCCGCTCCTCCCACTGGATCATGCGGGAAGCCATCGCGCAATATGTCGAGCGCGAGGAAAAGCGCGAGGCTTTGCGACAGCAGACACTCGACGCCTGGGATGAATTTCAGGCAACAGGACTCCACGTCACAGGCGACGAGGTCGAGAAATGGCTTTCCAGCTGGGGAACTGACGACGAGCTGCCCGCACCCGAATGCCACAAGTAATCTTCTCGCCGGCAGCCATCCGAGACCTTCAGCGGCTGCGGGATTTCCTGTCATCGAAAAATCCGTTGGCCGCGAAGCGGGCGGGTGAGACGATCATTGCAGGTGTCAGAACACTCGGCCTGCATCCGCATAAGGGCCGCCTCATTGAGGACTTAGCCGAGCAATACCGCGAATGGCCCATCGATTTCGGAGACAGCGGATATGTGGCCCGCTACCGCCTTGACGAGAAGACGGTGACGATCCTCGCGGTGCGGCACCAGAAGGAAGCCATGTTCTGATACGGGCGACCTGGCGTTTGCCGTGGCGAGATCAGGTTTCCCTGAAACAAGGTCCGCCCAAAACGGCTACGCCAGCCCGAAGGCCTTACGCGCCGTCGAACAGGCGTCGTCGCCGGGAAGGCATGTGCGGCAGACGTCCGGCCTGAGGCCGTAGATCACGCATGATACTTGCGAACCGACGGTGCCCGAGAGCGCAGAGCAACGCTCTCCATCACAGCGCATGCCGGTCTGATCTGCCGAAACGAAATGCGCCGGCAGCAGATCGAGGTCCTCTTCGCTCTCGGTGGTGAACCTCGGCCATTCGCTCGAATAGGAACAGCACGCGCCGCAGGCCTGACAGTCTAGCTCTGTTGATAGGGTCATGGGTGGCTCTTACCACTGTATCGGCCAAGGATGCAAAGGCATCGGTGCAATGGAGGGCCGGCAACCAGGAACACGTTGGTCTTCTGAGCACCCACGCGTCGTCGCCGGTGGCAGTCACGTCGCCGGCACCGGAAACAATACCGGCAGCCTCACTTCGCTTTCAGCGGCACCGGAAAATCGTTGCTGAGGTCGGCCAGGCACAGTTGAAAATCGATCGCCGTATCCTTCGAACGCACCCGTTCCCCGTTCGACTTGACGTCCGTCACGTCGAGTTCGATCGGAACGGTGATCATCCTGTCCCCGTAGAACTGGTTGAAGGCAACACTGATCGCGTGAGAGGAACTCGTCGCTTCCATGAGGATTTTCAGCGCCGGGTCGGTTTCGAGGAGCATCGACGCGCTCCCGGGCACCCTGGTGCCATATGGTTCCGAGCGCTTGTCCGGGTGGCTCTCCGTACCCGCCCCGATAAGATAGGCCTGCGAAGGCGCCGATGGCGTGAAATGGATCTCGCCATCCTCTCCCATCCAGGCCTCATCGACGATAAGGGTCAACGCAATACTCCAGAGGGAAGCTACGCCAGGCGTCTTCACGAAGAAACGGGTTTTGAGCAGATCGAGAGAGCCGGTCACCCGAAGATACTGTCCTGACCGATAGACATGATCCCTCGTGATCGCGACAAACGTATAGCTGCAGCCCCCAGTCCTGCCATCCTCCATCACCTGTGGTTCAGCCGCTGCATTCACCGTACCGTTCATGATATCGAGTAGCTCGCTCGCCTTTGCCGGCGCCACGGCGAGGCAGGCCGAAAGCAATGTCCCGGCCAGCGAAATCCACTTCATGCCAATCCCCCACCCTTGATGACGGCGCACCATAAATGCCCGCGGCTTGTAGTCCAGCCCCCTCACAGCGACCACAAAAGAAATGCGCCCACCCATGCGGGTGATATCCACGTGCTTGTCCGAGGCGTAAAGTTTCTCCGGCCCTGATATCAGGAGCAGCAAGAGGAGGACGCAATGCCGACCATCCTGGCTCATCACGACGTCAAGGACGTCAAACACTGGCTCGCCTCGCCCCGTCGCAAGCAAGTTTTCGAACCGATCGGCTGCACGAACATTCGCACCTTCGTCGATCCGCAATCGTCCAACAAGGTTGGCCTCGTCATGGACGTTGCCGACATGGGCCGGCTGGCGGAATTCATGAAGAGCAGGCAGGCGGCGGAGGCAATGGAATATGACGGCGTATTGCCCGAGACCCTGGTGATCCTCGTTCAATCCTGACCAGGCAGCCGAGTTCGATCCGTCAGGGATCGATCCGTACTGTCGGCGCACCGCGCCGGCAATCGATCCCCTCCGCCCATGCATCCTTTTTCCGCTTCGAACGTTTGAACTCCGTCAGCAAGAAGGAGACCGAAATGGCGAGCACGACAGGCAGGGACGCCATCGAAGGCATGGACGAGCTCAGGGACGCGAGCGAGCCGATGCTAGCCCCCGAACGTGAAAAGACCCCCGAACAGGAAAAGACCGATCAGCACGCAAACGCCGAGGGTTTTGCGAGCGAGGCCGAATACAAGGCCTATCTCGATGCGGTTGCCGAAGATGCGCCGGTCGAGGAAGTCATCGTCGATATCGAGCGCGCGGCAGCACGCGAGGAGCTCGAGCGGCAGATCGAGGATGTGCGTTACGAGATCAACAATCTGCGCGCCCGACTGCATATCGTTCGCCATCAGGCGGGCACCGTGGTCGAGCAGAACCTGCGCTGGGCTGATGCCAGCGCCCATGCACAGCTCGGCGATTACCCCTGGCTGAAACTGTCGGGCGCCATGGCCGCAGCCTTCCTCGTCGGCAAGGCCCTGCAGCAGCTGCCCTTCGGCTCACTGGTGAGCGCGGCTGCACCGATGCTGATTGCGGCGGCGCGGGAGAGAAGACGGTAGCGGGCGAGCTGCCCTGACCGCCCTGGCCCGACGACGGTGAGGTTGAGCCCGGAGCCCCCTCATCCGGCCCTTCGGGCCACCTTCTCCCCGCCGGGGAGAAGGGGTGCCGCTGCAACGCCTCGGCATCCCGTCAAGTCGTCACATCAGAGATGGTGCCGCCGGTTTCCCCTTCTCCCCTTGGGGAGAAGAGCGGATGAGCGGGCTGCGGGCGCAAACCTCCCCCAAGCCTATCCCAGCACCATCACCGCCGAAACTTCCGCCGCGCTGCCCGCATCACGCTTTCCGCAAGGATCACAAGACACCCGACCATGAGCAGCACCGCCCCTGCGGCCGGACCAATCAGTGCCGTTTCCACGGCGAGGCCGACGCCGAGCACCAGGAGCAGGCTGAACAGCGCCAGCGCCCCGTCATCGATGAACATGCCGATGAGTTCCTTGACGGCGATCCTGAGAATGTTCATCGGGCGGGCTCCATATGCGTGTCGTGATATTGGCGCAGCCGCTGCACGGCGATGAAGGAAAAGGCGGCGAGCAGGGCGAAGATGCCGATCAGCGAGAAATCCTCGCCCGGCCATGGGGCACCGATGCCCTCGCCCACCCAGAAGATGCCGAAAGCCGTCAGCAGCAGCCCGACCGTGAATTTCAGCGTGTTCTCCGGCACCGAGGACAGCGGCTTGTGGACGAGGAAGCCGATGACGAGCACGGCGATGCAGGCAATCAGCGCGCCGGCGCTCGCATAGGGCAGCATGCCGGGCCGCGCGCCCGTGGCGATCACGATGAACACCACTTCGATACCTTCGAGCAGCACGGCCTTGAAGGCGGCCGTGCCGGCGAGGAAATCGGCGCGCCGGTCGGCAGATTGTCGGGCCAGTGCATCGGTCTCGGCGGCAAAGGCCTTTGCCTCGTCATGCAGCGCGATGAAGCCGGAAGCGCGCAGGATCGCCTTTCTCAGCCACCGCATGCCGAACAGGATCAGCAGCGTGCCGATGGCAAATTGCAGGATATCGATCGGGACAAGGCCGAGAAGCGGGCCGAAGGCCAGCACCAGAACCGCCAGCACGAAAAGCGCCAGCCCCGTGCCGATAAAGGCCGGCCGCCAGCTCTGCGTGACGCCGACCGCAAGGATGATGGTGAAGGCTTCCACGACTTCCACGAAGGAGCCGAGGAAGGAGGCTGCCATTGTCGAGGTTATGCTAGTTATCGTCGTCATCGTCTGCTCGGTTTTCCTGGGTCTCGATCCGGACTGGCCGGTTCCACGGCAAGGAGAATGCCAGCAGCAATCCAGCCATGTCTATCGCACTTATGGCTCGGTAGACACCGGCTTTGTCGGGCGGGAAGATTGCCGGGCCGGGAGGATCGGCATATGGCGGGCGCAGGTCCTGCCAAGGCTGTAGGTCAAGGACCTGTCCTGCCCTTTTCCATAACCTGCAAATCCGTAAGCGCCCCCCTCGCCCTGCACGCCAGACGCATGACAGGGCGAGGCGGGCACATCGGGCAGCCCTCAACGCAATGGCTCTCCCGGGCTGCCTTCGATCTCGGGTTCGTAGTTGAAGCTCATGTAGATGACGATGAAGATGATGATCGCGAGGAACATCAGGCTCGTATAGATCGTGCCGAGCCCGAGGCCGCCATAGTCCGATGGCTGCGAGAGATAATCGCCGAGCGAAGCGCCGAGCGGCCGGGTGAAGATATAGGCGAGCCAGAAGGCCAGGATGCCGTCGAGCCTGAGCGCGAAATGCGCGAAGGCGATGGCGGCGATGATGGCGCCGAAGATCAGGCCCGTGGTGATGTAGCCAAAGCCGAAGACTTCGGAGATCAGGTCGCCGACCGCCGTCCCCAGCGCGAAGGTGAAGAGCACCACCAGCCAGTAGAAGGCTTCACGCCGCGCCGTGAAGATCGAGTGGATCGACAGCGTTCCCTCCCTGGCCTTCCACAGGATGAAGGTGATCATGAGCGCGATCGAGAAGAAGATGGTCGAACTCAGCAGCGGCACGCCGAAATTGTCGGTGAGATTGTCCGTCACCAGCGTTCCGACGACGCTGATCAGCACCACCGCCAGCCAGTAGACCGAGGGGACGTAGCGCCTCTGGGCGAACTGCAGCACGATGGCGCCGATGAGGATCGCCGTCATGATGATGGAGGTGACCGTCAGGCCGAGGCCCATATTGACCGCCAGATAATCGGCGGCGGTCTCGCCCATCGTCACCGCCATCAGCTTGATCAGCCAGAAATCGACGGTGACGCGCGGCACGCGGTTGATGTCATCGGCAGGCATGTTCGCCAGCCTGTCCGTTCGTCTTTCTGCCATTGGATCTCTCCTTGCAGCTTGCGTTCGGGTCACTTGCCGATCAACGCCATGGCTTCGGTCAGGAACTTGTCCGAGCGGGTGTCGTCATCGGCGTTGCAGCGCTCGACCGCTTTCGCTTCGAGATCGTTGACCCGGGCCATGTCGGCATCGCTGAGCGTGGCCTTCGCCTTGGCCGCCCGCATGTCCCTCAGCATGTCCTCGCAGGGCACGGTCGCGGCATGGGCGGGCATGGTGACGGCCATGAGGCCGGCGACGGCGATGACGACGGCATTGAGACGTGTCGTGGGGGGCGTCTTCATGAGATAACTCCTTGAATGCGGCGACCGGCGCCGCCTGCTTGAACAAAAGTGGCTTCACGTTTTTCGCCACCCTGTCCGAACTTCTAGCCGACGGCCCATACACGGCCTTTGCCGGGAAGATACGGTTTCGTAAGAAAGGTCGGCCGCCGGAAAAGCCGGGATCGGACCGGTGCCGCCTGCTTACGAATCCGTAAGAATTCGATAAGGTGGCGGACACAATTCTGCGCGAATTGTGCGGCGTGAGAGTAATCTTCCGATCGTGAAAGGTTTGAACAGGCCATGCGCATTCTCGTCGTCGAGGACGATCAAAGGACGGCCGATTTTGTCGCTCGCGGCATGATCGAGGCGGGCCACGTCTGCGACGTCATCGACGACGGGCGCGACGCACTTTTCCAGGCGACACGGGAGCCATATGACGTGCTTGTCGTCGACAGGATGGTGCCGGGCCTCGACGGGCTGTCGCTGATCAAGGCGGTGCGCGCCGCAAGGATCGGCACGCCGGCGATTTTCCTCACCTCCGTCAGCGGCGTCGACGACCGCGTCGAAGGGCTGGAGGCCGGCGGCGACGATTACCTCACCAAGCCCTTCGCCTTTTCCGAGCTTCTCGCCCGCGTCAACGCGCTGGCGCGCCGCCCGCCCGTGCAGGACCAGAAGACGGTGCTGCGCGTGGCCGATCTCGAACTCGACCTGGTGCGCCGGCAGGTAACCCGGCAGGGCCAGGCGATCGAGCTGCAGCCGCGCGAATTCACCCTGCTCGAAGTGCTGATGCGCGGCGAAGGCCGGGTGCTGACCCGCACCATGCTGCTCGAACGCGTCTGGGATTTCCATTTCGATCCGAAGACCAGCGTCGTCGAAACCCATGTCAGCCGGCTGCGCGCCAAGATCGACAAGCCTTTCGACATTCCGCTGCTCCATACCGTGCGCAATACCGGCTACAGCCTGCATGCGCCGCGCTAGTCTCCGGGAAATCCGATGCTGATGAGAGGATCGGACCGAAAGGTGTATGGCGGTTTTCGGACAATCCGATGCTGAAACAAAAAGCCGTTTCCGGGAAAAGCTCCAGGCTGCTGCGCAGCACGCCCTTCCGGCTGGCGCTCGCCTTCGGCCTGCTCTTCATCCTGGCCTTTCTGGTGGCCGGCATCATCACCTACCAGCTCCTGAAGCGCGATCTGGCCCAGGCGCTCGACGATTCCGTGCGCGAGACCTATTCGGTCGTCGCCTCCACCTATTCACCGGCCGATATCGAAGACCTCGTCGCCGCCGTCGCAGCCTATGCCCGCCTCAACAATGCCGAGGACAGTATTTTCCTGCTTTCGGGCGACAAGGGTAAGCGGCTTGCCGGCAATGTCTCGCCCTTTGCGGCGCAAGACGGCCTTTCGACCATCGAGTCCGGCGACATCGGCCAGAAGGGCGATGATCGCATCCGCATCCTGGCGGGCACCGTCGGCGGCAACCGGCTGATCGTCGGCGAGAGCTTTGCCGAAACCGAGGATCTGGAACGGATCGCGCTGATGAGTTTCGGCTGGGCGACCGGCGGCATCGTCCTCCTCGCCTGCGGCGGCGGCGCCTTTCTCGCCGCCCGCGCCCAGCGCCGGCTCGACGGCATCGAGCGGGCGATGAGCGACGTTTCGGCCGGCGATCTTGCGCGGCGCATTCCCCTCGAAGGCAATGGCGACGATATCGATGTCGTCGCCGCCCATATGAACCAGGCGCTGGACCGGCTGTCGGCCCTCGTCGAGGGCATGCGGCAGGTGAGCGCCGATATCGCCCATGACCTGAAGACGCCGCTCAACCGCCTGAAGATGACCGTCGAGCAGGCGATCGAACAGGGCGGGCGCGGCGAGGATGTCCGGCCGCTGCTGATCGACGCCCGCGAGGAAAGCGACCGCATCAATGCCACCTTCGAGGCGCTGCTGCGCATCTCGCAGATCGAGGCCGGCGCCCGCAAGGCGCGCTTCCGCCCGGTCGACATCAGCGACATCATGGCTTCGGTTGCGGAAATCTACTGCGGCGTTGCGGAGGATAACGGCCAGACGCTTGACTTCGCCGCCAGGCCCGCCTCCCCCTGCATGGTCAATGGCGACCGCGAACTGCTGACCCAGCTCTTCGTCAACCTCGTGGAAAACGCCATCAACCATTGCCCGCCGACGACCAGGATCACCCTTGCCCTGCAGGCCGGCGATGACGGCTTTGCGGCCGGTATTTCCGATGACGGCCCCGGCATTCCCGAAGCCGAGCGCGAACTCGTCTTCCGCCGCCTCTACCGCCTCGACAAGAGCCGCACGACATCGGGCAGCGGCCTGGGCCTGAGCCTCGTCAAGGCAATCGCCGACCTGCACGCCGCCCGCATCACGCTCGCCGACCGCCACCCAGGCCTTGGTGTTACCCTTGTTTTTCCTGCGCAATACCAGGGGTGAAACTGGCAAAAGCCGGGCTCTCGTTGGAGCTTCGCGGTCCTCAACTCTCTCGCCAAGTCAGATAAAAGCAAGGTTGAGGCCGGAGCCCCCTCATCCGCCCTTCGGGCACCTTCTCCCCGCTGGGGAGAAGGGGTTGCCGCACCGTCCGCTCCGCATCGGACCGTCAAACGCGCCGCAAAGGGCGCAACAGGTTTCCCCTTCTCCCCGCCGGGGAGAAGGTGGCCCGAAGGGTCGGATGAGGGGGCTCCGGGCTCAACCGCGCTTTTGTCTGACCTCGTAAGGCAGGATGGGGGTGGCGCGCTCTCCCATCACCCCCGCTCGCTCTGCACCTCATCTGCCGTCCTCGCGATAAACCGCTTCGAGACCAGCCAGCAGCCGAGCGCCCAGAGTGCGCCGGCGACCCAGCCGGCGAGCACGTCCGTCGGGTAATGGACGCCGAGATAGATGCGGCTGAGGCCGATGATGACGGCGAGGAAGATGCCGGCCGCCATGACGAAGATGCGTGTGGCGCGGTAGCGCTGCGTGCGGGCGAGCAGCGCGCCGAGCGTGAGATAGGTGACGGCGGAGACCATCGCATGGCCGCTCGGGAAGCTCATGTCGCTGACATCGACGAGATGCGGAACGATATCGGGCCTGGCGCGGGCGACGATGATCTTGAGTGCCGTGCTGGCGAGCCAGCCCGACAGGACCGAGAGAAACAGGAAGACGGCAATCCCGGTCTTGCGGTCGAGCAGCAGATAGACGGTCGCAAGCGCGGTCAGGATCGTCAGGACGGTCACGCCGCCAAGGCTGGTAATGTCGCCCATCGCGTGGGTGAGCCATGACGGGCCGATCGGCAGGCTGAGATCGCCAGGCTGGCGCAGCCACAACAGGATCGTCTGGTCGAAGCCGAGCGTTTCGCCCTCCAGCACCTCGCTCGTCAGCCGCTGCAGCAGGAAAAGGCCGCCGGCGATGCATGCGAAGGTGATGAGCGTCATCGGCTCATACTGGTTCAGCCAGGTCTTGATACGCTGCTGCATTCTTCTCCCGTCACACAAGATTACGCGCCCGGAAAGTTCCGGCGCAGGAACCCATCAACTGTGTGCAGCGGCTTGATTTTGCAAGGGGTGGCTGCCTCCGGCCGGCCCTCGCCGGCGAGCGGCAGGCCGATCAGAGCCGGATGGCCGTTTCCTCCTTCGCCGTGCGGATGACGATCATGGTGAAATAGCGGGCGACATTGTTTTCATCGCGGAAAAGCCGTTCGCACAGCGCATCGAATTCCTCCATGTCGCGCAGGCGCAGCATCAGCACGACATCGGTTTCGCCCGTGACGGAATAGGCTTGCGAGACCGCCTCCTCGGCGACCGCGATATCGAGAAAGCGGCGCATATGCGTCTCGCCGTGCAGCTTCAGTTCCACCGTCACCAGGGCCTTGATCCCGCGTCCGGCCTTTGCCGGATTGAGGATCGCGACGATACGGTCGATGACACCCGATTTGCGCAGCCGCTGCACGCGGCGCAGGCAGCTGGAAGGAGCAAGACCCACCTCGTCGGCCATGTCGATATTCGTGCGCGAGGCGTCGCGTTGCATCAGGTTCAGGAGTTTGCGGTCGATGCGATCCATTCCCGGAGCATAGCGGTCGAACCGGCATTTGCAATAAAATTGCAAGGCACTGCAATCTTTGACCGCAAATTCGAAGCGAACGGGTCTAGCAGATCGGGGCACCACAAAAGGGGTCTCCGATGTCGTTCCTATCCTTCGTGAAGCGCAATACCAGCCAGACACTCGGCATCTACTGGGTGCTTGTCCGCATCACCGTTCCGATCGCAATCCTGACCGAGATCCTGTCGCGGATGGGTCTGGTCAAGGCGGCAGCACCCGCCTTCGCGCCGGTCATGAACCTGATCGGGCTTCCGCCGGAACTGGGCCTTGCCTGGCTGACGGGCATGCTGGTCGGGATCTGGGGCGCCGTCCCGCTCGTCTTCACCCTCGTTCCCGCATCCTCGCTCAGCGTCGCCGACGTGACGGTCTTCTCGGCCCTCATCCTGTTTGCGCACGGCCTGCCGATCGAGCAGAAGATCATCCAGAAAGCCGGCCCGGGCATGATCGCGACCACGGTGCTGCGCATCGCGGGCGGCCTGCTCTATGCCTTCATGCTGCACCATGTTCTCTCGGCGACGGGCTGGCTGTCGGCGCCGGTCGATCCCGTCTGGCTGCCGATGGGCGCGACACCCGGCTGGGGCGATTACCTCTGGGGTCTTGCCGAGACCATGATGTGGATGCTCGTCATCCTGCTTACCCTCTCCTGGACGCTCGAGATCCTCAAGGTGACCGGGCTCATGGAATGGATGATGAAGGCGCTTTCGCCCGTGCTTCGCCTTGCCGGCATCCGCGGCGAGGCCGGACAGCTGACGGCGATCGGCCTGTTCCTCGGCATTTCCTACGGCGCCGGCCTGCTGATCCGCGAGGCGCAATCGGGGGCGATCTCGCCGCGCCAGATCTTTCTCTCCTGCGTGTTCATGGGTTTTGCCCATAGCGTCATCGAGGACACGATCGTGGTGATGTCGCTCGGCGCCGACCTCAACGGCGTCCTGGCCGGCCGGCTCGTCTTTGCGGTTGCGGCCTGCGCGGCAATCGCCGCCCTGCTTCGCCGCCTGCCCGACAAGGCATTCTTCGCCCGGATGTTCCGGCCGGCGACCATGGAGACCGAACGGCGATAGGCATCGGCAAGTCCGGCGCGGGCAGGTCCCGCGCCGATCACGTCGGGTTCACCGAACTTTGAACTCACCTCTTCATCTACCGCTTTCTCGACCTTCGTATAGTTACAAATCCCGGCCAACGCGGTGATCTTGATGGGACGGAAGAACAGTCACTCCTGGATAGCGGATGGTTGGCCATGGATCGAGACACGCCCTGTCAGCGCATGAACGGCCACGCGCCGTTGCAACCGATCCCCCGTCCAGGCTCCGCGAAATCCCTGGCATCCCTTCCCTCCCGACCGCGCCATCCTCAAATCCGCATAGAGAAGAACCGCATGCACAAGACAGTGCTGGCCGCCGCCGCAGCGCTTGCCGTTTCCGCCGTGCCCTCGCTTGCCGCCGGAAAGGAACCGCTGAATGATCGAGCCGCAAACCAGATCAGGACGCAGTTCTCCACGCTGATGGATCTCGCCAACCAGCACGATTTCAAGGGCCTGCACGCAATGTTCTGGCAATCGCCCTCTGCGCTCCTCGTCGCCAAGAGCGCCATTCCCGCCGAAGGAAACTGGGCGGGTTTCTGGGGCAACGAAGCGATCGACCGGAAACTGCACGACATCGGCACATCCGGCCCGGTCGTGCTCGAGCCGGACTACACGAAACTCAAGGTCGTCGGCCTGACGCATGATGTGGCCGAATCCTACGCGCCGATGAACATCACCGTCTCCTATGCCGGCCAGGACGGGACGCCCAAGCCCTTCCTGATGATCATCGACTGGATTCATGTCGGAAAGGACTGGAAGGTTGCTTCGGAAATCATTCTGCCGGTGCCGCCGGCACCTGCCGCCAAGGGTTAGCTGCCCGCAAGACTGAAACCCTCCCCCAACCGCCGCCCGTGCCGCCTGCCCCCCGTTCACGCACGGAGCGACAACAGAAAGGACCTCGAAATGTCTGCAATGACCAGAACCCTCTTCGTTTCCCTCGGCCTCGCCCTGATGTCGGCACCGCTCGCAGAGGCAAAGACCATGTCGCCGGCGGCCGTCGCAACGATCGGACAGCACAAGCTGCTGACGGATGCCGATGGCCTGTCGCTTTACACCTACGACAAGGACCAGCCCGGAAAGTCCGACTGCACCCTGCTCTGCGCTCTCGCCTGGCCTCCGTTCGAAGCACCGGCCGGCGCCAAGGCTTCCGGCCCCTGGAGCGTCATCACGCGGCCGACGGGCGTCACCCAGTGGGCCTATAACGGCGCGCCGCTCTATACCTATCATTTCGATTCCCAGCCGGGAGATGTCCATGGCGACGGCGCCGAAGGCGTCTGGCATGTCGCCCGGCCGTAACGGCATCGCGCCGGACCGTGGATGACGTGTCCCGCACTGGCAACAGGGCAAGCACAATCGGCCGCATAACGCCCGACAAACTTGCCCTGCCGCGCAAATCGCTCCAATGATGGAAAGCTCGATTCCGCGCGCAGACGCTCCAGATCAGCGCCTGCGCATCCCCCGAAATCAGAGCCTCCGGAAAAGGGACGCGAATGAAGAAGCTACCCGGCGCCGTTCTTGCACTTGCGATCGCCGTCCATGGCGCCGGGGCACGGGCGGACGATGCGGCACCGCCCTCCTACGCCGATACGACACTGACCGGCGACTGGCACGGCTACCGCAACTGGCTGCGCGACCAGGGCGTCACCTTCACGATGTCCCAGACCAGTGACGTGCTCGGCAACGTCTCGGGCGGCCTGAAACGCGGGACGGCCTATGACGGTGTCTTCCAGCTGCAGGGTGATTTCGACATGGACCGGCTGGTCGGCTGGACCGGCGGCGCCATCCATATTTCCGGTTATGCGATCCAGGGCCAGGGCCTGTCCGGCAAGGATATCGGCAATCTCCTGACAGTCACCTCGGTGGAAGCCGATCCCGGCTTCCGGCTCGGGGAATTCTATCTCTCGCAGAGCCTCATGGACGACAAGGTGACGGTCAGGCTCGGGCAGATCCTGGCGGACCAGAGTTTCGCGATCAGCAATACGGCGAGCCTTTTCGTCAACTCCACCTTCGGATGGCCGGGCATCTTTGCCGCCGATCTTCCCGGAGGCGGACCGGCCTATCCCTTCGCCGTTCCCGGCGCGCAGATCATCGTCAAGCCTGACGACGCCTGGACGCTGCAGGCCGCCGTCTTCAATGGCAGCCCGACCGGGTCCGACCCCGACGGCAATGCCAATGGACTGGGATTTCCGCTGGGCGATGGCGTCCTGGCGATTGCCGAGGCAGGTTATGCCTATATGCCCGCAAAGGGCGGGACCGGCCTGCCCGGCACCTACAAGATCGGCGCCTGGTACAATTCCGAAGAATTCGACAGCCTGACCACCGCATCGAACGGCGTCTCGCTCGCCGATCCGCTCTCGAGCGGCAGCCCGCGCCGGCTCTCGGGCAATTTCGCGGTCTATGCCGTCGTCGACCAGACGCTCTGGCAGGAGCCGGGAAGTTCGGACAATGGCCTCAACGGATTTTTCCGGATTGCCGTGGCGCCGCAGCAGGAACGCAACAGCATGAACTGGTATTTCGATACGGGCCTTGCCTATAAGGGGCTTCTGCCGGGCCGCGACGACGACACCGCCGGCATCAGCTTCGCCTATGCCAGCATGAGTTCGGGCATGTCGGATCAGGTAAAGGCCGAAAATGCCTTCAACGGCACATCTCAGCCGGTGCCGAGTTCCGAAGCCGTCATCGAAGCCACCTATCAGGCGGCCGTCACGCCATGGATGACGGCGCAGCCATTCTTCCAATACGTCATCCGTCCCGGCGGCAATGCAGCCGATCCCGACAAGCCGAACTCACGGATCCAGAACGCGGCGATTTTCGGCCTCAGAGCCGTCGCGTCTTTCTGAGAGAGTCATCGGGCCCTGTGGCTCGGCCCGCGCATCCGGCAGGCTGAAGCGGCGCCCGTTCACCGGGCGCCGCCTTTCTTTGATGCGAGCGGCTTTTACACGAGCGGTCCGCGGCCGGTCGCAATCAGGTCCTCTTCCTCATCGCGCTGGTGCCCGCCGAATGCGGCGGCCGCAGCGGCGATGAAGGCGCCGACGAGCAGCGAGAGCGAGCCGATCAACGCCGAGGTCGCAGCAGCCTTGCGGGCCTTGTCGGCGGCAGCCTGTGCCGCAACCTTGGCATCGTCGATCTGCTTCAGCACGGTATCGACCCTGGCGCGGGCATCGGCCTCGGAAAGCCCTGTCCGGGCCGAGACGATGCCGGCAATATAGGTCTTGTCACCATCAGGCACCGAGCCGTTCGCAGCACCCTGCAGCAGGATGCGGGAAATCTCGGCCGTGGCCGCGCCATTATCCTCGCTGGCACGATTGGAGATATTCTGCGGCCGCAGCAGCGCGTCAGTGAAATAGGCCGTGGCCATGCCGGGGCCGGCCGTATCCGTATCCGACGCCGAGGCTGCCGCGGCAGACCCGCCTGCCACACCGGCTGCCATTGCAGCCTGGCCGGCCGCACTTGCGCCGGCACCCGCAAGCGAGGTCAGCGACGACGCCAGGAAACCGGCGACGAAGACGGTCGCGAGCGCCCAGCTGAGGAAGCCATGGGCCGTATCGCGGAAGAAGACCTCATTGGTGTGGATGACCGCCCATTTGGTCCGAAGACGCCCGGTCAGGTAGCCGCCAAGCGCCGACGAGAGCCACTGGACCACGACAAGCCAGATTGCCGCAGTGATGCCGACTGTCGCAGCCGAGCTGCTTTCGCCCGACCAGGGAGAGACCATCGTCAGCCCCACGCCGGAACCGAGCAGCAGCAGGATGAGCGTAATGCCCGTCGCCGCCACGGCGCCGCCGACGATCGGGCCCCAGGCAATGGCAGGCTTCGAGGATTCGACTGGCATCGCACCTGTGCGATTGCCGGCGATGACTCTTTCTTCAGCAAGAGACATGGCAGCCTCCTATCGCATGAAGAGCACGAGCAGGATGACGATCGGCAACGGGATGCCCAGAAGCCAGAGAAGAATACCGCGACCCATTTGAAAATCCTCCGTGAATTGAATGTGTTCGCGAGAACCGAACGCCACCGAATACTGTTTGTTCCCGAGGCGGAAGCGGCGTGGGTGCGTGGAAGTTTGCCCGTGCGGTTTCTTCGAGACAGAAGCGGCTAAGCGAATGCGCCCGCGGCCGCACGTGGCCCGAAGGGCCGTATCACGAGGCTGCGGGCGGCAGGCCGCAACACCGGCCCGCAGATCGGCCGACGCAATCCTCAACCTTCATGGAACTGGCGACTCCGCCCCGCGTTCCCATTTCAGTAGAAAGGAATATTTCATGGCCCGTAAGACAAAACCGCTCGTCGAAGTCGCCGCCAGAACCGAGGAAGGCCGCGTGCCGCTCGGCATCATGAACACCAAGCAGGCGCTCGACCTGCCCGAAGAGCTGGATGTGGAGATCTCCCATCCGGACGAAGAGGCCGGCGCGACGGATAACTTCATCGACAGGGACGAACTGCGCAGGGTCCGGAGAAAAGCCCATGGCAAAGCATGAGCATGAGCAAAGCGACCGCGAGCAGGTCTGGAGGAAGTTCCGCAAGGCGGTGAACATGACGCCGGCCACGCTCGAGAAATGGCTGACGACCGACGAGAGCAAGGCGAATGGCTGGCAGGAGGAAGGCGGCAACGAAACGATCGGCCATCACTCCGGCCGCCGGATCGTCGAGATCAGGCACAAGAAGAAGGCCGACCTGACCGAGGCCGACTATGCCCACATGCGCAAGGTCGTCGGCTATGTGCATCGCCATCTCGCCCAGGGCGGGCCGCAAAAGGACAAGGAGCATTCCCCCTGGCGCTACTCGCTGATGAACTGGGGCCATGACCCCCTGGTCAAACACTGATGCACCCCGTGCATCAGTGTTTGATCCAGCGACCCACTACCCCAGGGTCAAGGCGCAGCCTTGATCCCTAAGTCAGGCGCCGCCTTGATCCCAACGTCAGGGCGCAGCCTTGATCCCCATCGGCATTGTCAGAAAATCTATCTTTATGCCGTTCAAGAAATTGCCCGAAAACATCGCTCCAGGTGAGATGCGACCAGCGGCGAACCCTGCATCCTCGGATGACCGTAAGTTCGAAGGCTTCATTCGACCGAACATGTACCTCAAGCGCCGTTTTTCCGTGAAAAGAGCGCCCTCATGATCTTGAAGAAATCCTTGATCAGCCGAATGTAGGTCCAATGGTTTGGATATTCGTCATATGACACCTCCCAAGGCGGCGTGCGCGGATCTCTTTTCTGGCGCCTGACACCCCAGGGGCCGACCTTGTCGCCTCCTGATTTCCGGATCGCTCTCTTGAGTGCATCAATCTCGTCGCGCTCTGTCGGCATTTAAACTCTAAACACTCCGAAAGTCATGAGCCGCTCAACGTCGGGGCCGCAGGCGGAAAATTCCGGAGTTCGGTAGCAACTGCCACCAAACCAAGTTGCGTCATTTGGCAGGTTTGCGCCGGAAGCGGACATTACGGTATGGCTCGATCCAGGTATGGCTACTGTGGGTTTATGAGGTCGTCAGGGTCGAAATTGTATCCGCCGCTAAGATTTTGCTGTGCGCACTTTGAATGAGCCCAAAAAGTTTGGATAGGTTGATTTTCTCCCGAAAACCAAAGATTTGAAATTTCAATTGCCACCGCTTTGACGTCGTGTTCGTCGATCGTTTGCTTGCAAAACCAGCAACTGAAATCACTCATTTCCCACTCCGTCCAACGCTATTGAAGTTGCGTAAATCCGGATATCACTTTTCGGATTTAGGGCAATCGGAAGTCCGCTTCGGGCCGACTGCGGCCTTTGGTGGCAACTGCAACCGAAGGCCGGAAAATGCCTTTACGACAGCGCAGTCTCGCTCTCAAAAATAGAAGCTAGTTATTTTACGAAGTGTCAGACAACAGCCAGAGTGAAGGCGCGGCTTGATCCATACTCAAGCTTCCGCGCCCCGCGAAAGCCTCGCCTATTGATACCCGTCATACGCGAGCTATTTCGCCGTCATGGATCATCTCTTCGACGACGACACGCATCACAAGAGCCTGCGCGCGGGATTGCGCCGCATCGAGCGGGGTGACGGCCGCAAGGCCATGCTGCTGCAATTCATCTTTACCGTCATAG
The DNA here is from genome assembly GCF_014194915.1 of Rhizobium sp. BK512. Taxonomy (NCBI): domain Bacteria; kingdom Pseudomonadati; phylum Pseudomonadota; class Alphaproteobacteria; order Hyphomicrobiales; family Rhizobiaceae; genus Rhizobium; species Rhizobium sp. BK512. The sequence continues at coordinate 21,363 of NZ_JACIAS010000001.1, forward strand.
ACATCGCCATCCTCGCCTTCTTCGTGCTCGGTCCCTATTTCCGCGCCGCCCCCACCTATCTCGTCATCGATTACGTCATCGCCGTCTGGATCGCCGCCGAGATCGCGGCGCGCGCCGTTGCGGCCCCCTCGCTGCGCAGCTGGATCCTGCGGCCGATGACCTGGATCGATTTCATCGTTCTGGCGACGCTGCTCTTTCCCGATGCGCTCTTCAACTTCGCCTTCCTGCGCGTCATGCGGCTCTGGGCGATCGGGCGAAGCCCGCTGCTGAAGGAGGCGCTGCGCCGGATGAGCTGTGGCTATGCGCTCGATGTCGTGCGCGCGGTGATCAATTTCCTGGTCTTCCTCTTCCTCGTCACCGGCTTCGTCTACACCTCCTTCTTCTACAACCAGCCGGGCGGCGAAGGTTTTGTCGACGCGCTCTATTTCACCGTCGCGACCGTGACCACGACTGGCTTCGGCGACATCACCCTGCCCGGAACGCTCGGCAAGCTGACCTCCGTCGTGACGATGATCGTCGGCATCTCGCTCTTCGTGCGGCTGGCCCAGGCGGTGGTGCGGCCGCACAAGGTCACCTTCGCCTGCCCGCGCTGCGGCCTGCAGCGCCACGATGCCGATGCCGTGCATTGCAAGGCCTGCGGCGAGATCCTCAACATTCCCGACGAGGGCACGTAAGCTGCTGCCCGCCCAAAAAACGACCGCGCCGCGGAACCGCCTGCCTTCCCTATCGTTAGGATCAAAGCCCCCTGAGATCCGAAGGATAGAAAATGAGCGTTATCAGTGAGTTCCAGTCATTCATTGCGAAAGGCAACGTCATGGACCTGGCCGTCGGCGTCATCATCGGCGGCGCCTTTGGCGGCATCGTCAAGTCTCTGACCGATGACATCATCATGCCCGTCGTCGGCGCGGTCCTCGGCGGCTTCGATTTCTCGAATTATTTTTTCCCGCTCTCTTCCACCGTCAATGCGCCGACCCTTGCGGCCGCCCGCGCCCAGGGCGCCGTCTTCGCCTATGGCAGCTTCATCACCGTCGTCATCAACTTCCTGATCCTCGCCTGGATCATCTTCCTGATGGTCAAGGGCGTAAACTTCCTGCGCGCGCAGGTGGAGCACCAGGAAAAGACCGGGGAGGCCCCGCCCGCCCCGCCGCCGGCCGATGTGCGGCTCCTGACCGAGATCCGCGACCTGCTGGCGAAGAAGGCGGCGTGAGACGGCAGGCCGGCAGCCCGGCCCTGCCGGCCGCAGCCCAAATGCAATTCCGCTAAATCAGCGGGTGATATCGGGCAGGATTTGGGTCTATACCGGGGCTGCCCCCGAAATCGCCTCCCGAGTCCGCCATGCCACTTCCCTATCGCAATTCCCGGCTGCTCCGCCGTTCCCGCGTCATCTGGGGATCCTTCTCGCTCTGGCGGCCACGGCTGGTTTTCTGGTGCGGGGCGCTGGCGATCGGCCTTGTCAGCGTCGGTTTTGCCAGGCTTGCCGATCTCGCACAAAAGGCCTTTGCCGGCCTGACGGCATCGGGCGAATGGTCGTTCCTGCTGCCGCTCATTGTCAGCCCGCTCGGCTTCATGCTCTCTGCCTTCCTTGCCATCAGACTGTTTCCCAATTCGCAGGGCAGCGGCATTCCCCAGGCGATTGCCGCCCGTCACCTGCGCGAGGAGGAAGACCGCTCGCGGCTGCTTTCGCTGAGGATCGCCGCCGGCAAGATCGCACTTACCGTTCTCGGCCTTTTCTGCGGCGCCTCGATCGGCCGCGAAGGACCGACGGTGCAGGTCGGTGCCTCGATCATGCTGGCGGTGGCGCGTTTCGGCGGCATGGCGCAGGCCCGCGGCCTGATCCTGGCCGGCTCGGCTGCCGGCATCGCCGCCGCCTTCAACACGCCGCTTGCCGGCATCGTCTTCGCCATCGAGGAGATGAGCCGCACCTATGAATCGCGCGCCAATGGCGTCGTTCTGACCGCCGTCATCCTCTCCGGTCTCGCAGCCCTCGGCCTTGCCGGCAGCTACAACTATTTCGGCGAGGCCTCCGTTTCGCCGGCTGGCCTCAGCGACTGGGGCCTCGTTCTCGCCTGCGGCATCGGCGGCGGCGCGCTCGGCGCCGGCTTCAGCGGACTTGCCCTGCATTTCGGCCAGCGCATCCGCCGCTGGGCGCAGCCGCAGCCCTTGCCGCGCATGGTGGCGCTTGCCGGCCTCTGCGGCCTGGCGGTCGCCGGCATCGGCATCGCCTTCGGCGGCACGACCTTCGGCACCGGCTACGAACAGGCGCGAAGCGCCGTCGAAGGCCACCCGCTGCCGCTCCTCTTCTTCGCCGGCAAGCTGGTGGCGAGCTTCCTGTCCATGCTCTCGGGCATCCCGGGCGGCATCTTCGCCCCTTCGCTCGCCGTCGGCGCCGGTTTCGGCAGCACTGTCGGTCTGGCTCTCGGCACCAGCATCGCGCTGGCAGCCATCCTCGGCATGACCGGCTATTTCTCCGGCGTCGTGCAGGCGCCGATGACGGCCTTCGTGATCATCCTGGAAATGACCGGCGACCACCAGGCCGTCATCCCCATCATGTCCGTCGCCATGCTCGGCTACCTCACCTCCCGCCTGCTCTCGCGCGAGCCGCTCTATCACGGCCTCTCCCGCGTCTTCATCGCCGCGGCGGTGCGGGCACGGCGGGCAGTCGAACGCGAAGAGGCCGCGGCCTGAGGGCGCGCGTCGCGACGCATCCTTGAACCAAACCCCGCCCTCGCGAGTTCTTCCCGCAACCGAGGGAGAAACATCATGTCCGCAGGTCTCATCGAAGGCTTCCAGCAGCGTCGCCTCCCCGGCGATGGCCTGGAGATCGACGCGCTTGTCGGCGGAAACGGCCCGCCGCTGCTGCTCCTGCACGGCTGGCCACAGACGCGCATGTGCTGGTCGCGTGTCGCGCCTGCCCTTGCCGCGCATTTCACCGTCGTCATTCCCGACCTGCGCGGCTATGGCCGCAGCGACAAGCCCGAAGGCAGCGCCGATCACGAGACCTATTCCAAGCGCGCCATGGCCCGCGACCAGATCGCCACCATGCGCGCACTCGGCTTCGAGCGCTTTGACGTCGGCGCCCATGATCGTGGCGCCCGCGTCGCCTACCGCCTTGCTTTCGATCATCCCGAAACCGTCACGCGCCTTGCAAGCCTCGACGTCATCCCGACGGCCGACATGTGGGCGCGGATGGGCGCGAAGGAGGCCGTTTCGGCCTGGCACTGGTCTATGCTGGCCCAGCCGGACGGACTGGCGGAAAAACTTGTCGGCGGTGATCCGGAATGGTTCGTGCGCTACATTCTCGCGCATCAATCCGCACCCGGCTTCATCTTTCCGCAAGATAATCTCGCCGACTACCTCGCCTGCGCCCGCGACCCGCGGAGCATCCACACCTGGGCCGAGGACTATCGCGCCGGCTGGACGATCGACCGCGAGCTCGACGAGAAGAACCGCGGCTGGAAGCTCGACATGCCGCTCCTGATGCTCTGGGGCGAGCGCGGCACGCTGAAAGGCAGGGATGGGCTCGAGCCCTGGCGGGCCTGGGCCGAACAGGTGGAGGGTGAAGCCCTGCCCTGCGGTCACTTCATTCCCGAGGAAGCACCCGATGCCGTCATCGCGCATTTCACCCGGTTCTTCGGCGCGGCGCGCTGACGGCCACCATCCGTGCGCGCCGCTGCCATGAAAGCGCCCAGCTTCAGAAGGCCGAGCGGATGGTGCCGCCATCGACGCGGAGCGTCGCGCCGCTGATATAGCCGGCATGATGGCTTGAGAGATAGATGACGGCAGCTGCGATCTCATCGGGACGGCCGAGACGGCCGATATCGTTCGGCACCATCTCCTTGACGCAGCCGCTTTCGATGTCCTCCCAGCGATCGCCCCAGCCATGCGCGGGCGCGATCTTTTCCAGGAGATCCCGCACGGCCGGCACGAGGATCGCGCCGGGCGACACGACATTCGACGTGACACCGGTATCCTTCAGCCGCCGCGCCAGCGAGACCGCGAGATTGTGGCGCGCGGCAAGCGACGCTTCGTAATCCGGCTGCATCGGGATCGGTTGCGAGGCCAGGCCGCCACCGATCTGGATGACCCGGCCAAAGCCGCGGCCGACCATTGCCGGCACCAATCCCCGGATCATCCTGACGGCCGAGACGACGTTGATCTGATAGGTCTCCTCCCAATTGGCCGGTGTTGCCGAATGCCAGTCGAGATGGTGGTAATGGCCGGCATTGTTGACGAGAATATCGATATCGCCGCCGGCAAGCGCCTGGCGGATAACCGCTTCGGCCCCTGCGTCATCGGCGAGGTCGCCGATCGCCACATCCGCCCTGCCGCCGGCCGAAACGATGGCCCCGGCCACAGCCTCGGTGCGCGCCCGGTCGCGGCCGTGCACCACGACGGCAGCCCCTTCCGCCGCAAACATCTTCACCATCGCCTCGCCGAGCCCCGAAGACGAGCCGGTCACGAGAGCCCGCTTGCCGGAAAGCTGCATATCCATTGTCTTTCTCCATTTGACGATCTTGGATGAGACAAGAATAGGCGCTAGAGATTATCCCGATTAGCCGTTTAAATCGGGACGAACCATGCCGATATTCCGCACAGTAGAGGGCGGTGGATTCACCGAAATCAGGGCGGCGATCGCCGTTGCCGAGCATCTGAGCTTCCGCGCCGCCGCCGATGCGCTATCGATGTCGCCAACGGCGCTGAGCAGCAACGTGCGCGCGCTGGAGGACCGGCTCGGCATCCGCCTCTTCAACCGCACGACCCGCAGCGTCTCGCTGACCTCGGCCGGCGAGGAGTTCATCGCCAGCGTGGCCCCTTCGCTGGCCGCCATCGAACAGGCCATGCAGGCTGCCGGCAGCCACGGCACGCGTCCCTCCGGCACATTGCGCATCAACAGCTCGGTCACCGGCGCCCATGAAATCCTGACACCGCTGATACAGGCCTACATGGCGCGCCACCCGGCCGTACAGGTGGAGCTGTCGAGCGAAAGCCGGCTGGTGGATGTGGTGCTGGAAGGCTGCGACGCCGGCATCAGGCTCGCCGAATCCGTGCCGGCCGAAATGGTGGCCGTGCCCCTGCCCTTCGGTCTCGATTTCTGCGTGGTGGGCGCGCCCGGCTACTTCGCCGATCACCCGGCGCCGCGCACGCCGCTCGATCTGGCGGCACACAGCTGCATCCGTTCGCGGGCATCGGGCGGCGGCATCTACCGCTGGGAATTCGAACAGAATGGCGAAACGCTGGAGATCGATGTGCCGGGCGCGCTGACGCTCGACGACCAGTCACTGATGCTGAAGGCCGCCATCGCCGGCATGGGGCTTGCCTATATTTCCCGGGCGATCGCCGCCGAGGCGATCGCGACCGGCAGGCTTGTGACCGTGCTGGAAGACTGGGTGGCGGGCTCCTCACCCCTTTGCCTCTACTACCCGCGCAACCGCAATACTTCGGCGGCACTTCGGGCGCTGATCGATCTGATCCGCGCAGACAGCGGCAGCCGCGGCTGAACCTGGTCGACACTGTAGGGTCTCCGTGCTGCCAGGCTCAGAAGCGGCAAGGCCCAGCGCAGGCCATCCCATTCCGGCGCATCGAGCGGATCGGCGAGCGGGTCTTTCCTCTGCCGGCGGCTATGCCTGTGAAGCTCGTTTGCGAGCATGATCCAGTTGAGAAGCATCGTCCTGCCTCCATCTATGACAGATGCAACTGAGCTAAGGCGCGAAGCCCGGCAAAGGTAGACGCGCGGATAAAAGGGGGTTTTCATCCGTGAAAGAGGCAAGCTGGGATGACCTGCAGCTCTTCTTCCATGTCGCGACATCGGGCGGCCTGACGGGTGCTGCCGCGCGCACGGGCCTCAGCGCCCCGACGATCGGCCGTCGCATGCTGGCGCTGGAGCGGGCGACCGGACGCACGCTCTTCCGGCGCGGCCCGACCGGCTATCTCCTGGCCAGCGATGGCGAGATGCTGTTCGAGCGCGTTCTCGTCATGCAGGAAGCGGCCGAGGCGATATCGGACTGGCGCGGCGACGTGCTGACCCTGCCGATCGTCTCGACCGGTGCCGATGCCTGGACGCTACGCTTCATCGCCGATCATCTATCCGAAGTCTGGAGCCCGAAAGACGAGTTCCGCATGTGCTACAAGGCGCTCGACACCGGCCAGGACCTGACCTATCGCGAGGCGCATCTCGCGCTCATGCACGGCAGGCCGGAGCGCGGCAATTTCGCCACGCGCCGCTCCGTCTCCGTCGCGCACGCAGCCTATCAGGCCGCCACCTTCAGCGCCGGCAATCACAACTGGATTTCACTGGGAACCGAGATTGCGACAACACCCGCCGACAAATGGACCTTCGAGCAGCCCGACCATTGGATCACAAGCTGGACGAACACGCCGCTGATGCTGCCCCACCTCATCCGCGGCGGCGCCGGCCGCGGCCTGCTGCCCTGTTTCATGGGCGATGCCGACCCCGGTCTCGTTCGCGCCGGGCCTGTGATCGACAGCCTGACCTATGACATCTGGATCACCGTGCACGAGGACGAGCGCCAGCGGCCCGAAGTGCGAACCGTCATCGACAGGCTGAGTGCGCTGTTTGCCGCTCATGCGGGTCTGTTTGCCGGCCGATGCGGGCGCCATTGAGCGCCATTACAAGGCGGCCGGAGGCGCTCCATGTCGCGGCCATTGCGGCGGCTGCACCGCCGGATGCGTGAGGCCCTCCTCTTCGGCCTCGTCATCGCAGGCCGTCCGCAGCTTTGACGCGCTGCCCTCGATCTGGTCGAGCAGGGTTTGAACCTCGTCGAACCGGCCGAGAAGGCGATGGGTGAGTTTCCTGAATCTCCGTCTGGACATGGTGAACTCCTTTGATCCGGAACGCCGCGGATCAAAGAAAGTTCGGCGGGCTCCGCTCTGCCATGTGGCTTGCCGCCGGCAATCCGCCGTCGCGGCGGAAAGCCCCCGGCGTCGCTCCGGTTTCCCGCTTGAAGACGCGGTTGAAGGCGGCGATCGATTCATATCCGACGGCGCGGGCGATTTCGGTAAGCGGCAGCTGCTGATCCTGGATGAGGCGGCTTGCGCGATAGATCCGCCATCCCGTGAGATAATCGAGCGGGCTCTGGCCGACCACCGCCTTGAACCGCGCGGCAAAGGCCGAGCGCGACATGCCCGAGAGGCGGGCGAGCGTTTCCACCGTCCAGTGCTTTTCCGGCTCGCCATGCATGGCGTGGATCGCCCGCTCCAGATTGGCGTCACCGATGGCCGCAAGCCAGCTGCGCGTCGGTCCGCCAGGCATGGCCGAATAGGCGCGCACCGCATGGACGAAGAGCAGCTCGAACAGCCGGGCGATGACGGCATCCGAGCCGAGGCCCGGCGCTTCCGTCTCGGCCGCCAGAAGCTCCAGCACCGACTGGAAGGCCAGGCTGCGGTTCTGGTCGAGCTTCAGGTGCAGAAGCGGTGGCAGCACTTTCGTGAGCGGGCGCGCCTCCAGCCTGTCCATCTGGAACATGCCGCTGACGAAGGTGGTGACGGCCCCGCCGCCACCGACCTCGATCCGGTTTCCGACCCTGAGCCTCTCCACCTCGACGCAGGGCATCGGCAGGGAATCCTCATGGTCGTACATGCGGTAGGGCTCCTCATCCAGCATGATGAAGACATCGCCGCTGCGCAGTGCGATCGGCTCCGGATGGCTGTCCGTCGTCAGGATGCCGGAGCCGCGCACGACGAGCACGAACTTCACCACCGGCTCTCCCGAAGAGGCCCAGGCCCAGGGCGCGCTCGCCTCCAGCCGGGTGAAGGTTGCCTGGCGGATGCTGAAATCCCCCAGGATTTCCGTCAGTGGGTCCATTTTCATCCTCCACTTTGGACGAACGAGCAATAATCGTGGACGTTCGAAGCTCATACGTCCTCACGTCCGCACCCTATATGGACGGAAACAAGGACGGAGAGCAATGACAAATCCAGTTTCCACTGAACAGACAGATCCGATCGGCGAGGTCAGGCGGGCCAAGGCGCGCTATTGCCGCTTCATCGACACCAGGCAATGGGACGATTTCGCCGCCCTGTTGCTGCCCGATGTCGGCATCCGCATGGTCGACCCCGATGGCGGCCTGATCGCCGCCTTCGACGACAGGGATGCCTTCATGGCGGTGACGACGGCCTTCCTGCAGGGCGCGCGCTCCAGCCATCACATCCACAATGAGGAGATCGACCTGATCTCCGACAGCGAGATATCGGCGGTCTGGGCGATGGAAGACATCGTCGTCAACGCCGCACCCGCCCCCGGCCAGCCGGCGCGCATGCACGGCTACGGTCACTACCACGAGACATGGAAGCGGACGCCGCAGGGCTGGCGCATCGCGCGGCTTGAGCTGAAGCGCACCATCCTCGAATTCAACGACAACCAGGAAACACAGCCATGAGCAAGACACCGATCCGCGTCGGCATTATCGGCGTTCACCCAGACAAGGGCTGGGCGACCATCGCCCATATTCCCGCACTCGCGCAGCTGCCCGAATTCCGCCTGACCGCAATCAGCCACAACAGGCCCGAGGTCGCCAAGGCCGCCGCCGAGAAATACGGCGTTCCCCATGCGCTCGGCTCCGCCGATGAACTGATCGGCCATCCCGAGGTCGATCTCGTCGTCATCAGCGTGAAGGTGACGCATCACCGCGAGCTGGTGGAAAAGGCCGTTGCCGCCGGCAAGGCGGTGTTTTCCGAATGGCCGCTCGGCATGAACCTTGCCGATGCCACGGCCATGCGCGATCTCGCCCGCGACAAGGGTGTGGCCACCAGCATCGGCCTGCAGACGCGCGCCGTCCCGGCCTTTGCCTATATCAAGGATCTCATCGCCGAAGGTTATCTCGGCGAAGTGCTCTCGGCCACCATGGTCGGCTCCGGCATCACCTTCGGCGAAAGCATGAGCGAGACCTTCGCCTATACGCTCGATCCATCCAGGGGCGTCGGCATGCAGAATGTCGTCTTCGCCCATTCGATCGACGGGCTGACCGATATGCTCGCAAGCCGCTTCGAAACGGTGACCGGCAATCTCGCAACGCGGCGCAAGACCACCCGCATCGAGGAAACCGGCGAGATCCTGCCGATGACCGTTCCCGATCAGCTCGTTGTCAGCGGCACGCTGGAAAACGGCACCGTCGTCGCCGCGCATTTCCGCGGCGGCCTGTCGCGCGGCACGAATTTCCGCATCGAGATCAACGGCACGAAGGGCGACCTGATCCTGACGAGCCCGGTCGGCTATGTCGGCATCGGCGGCTTCACGCTGATGGGTGCGACGGGCGAGGAAACCCTGCACGAGCTGGAGATCCCTGCCCGCTACGGCGCCGACCGTTTTTCCGAGGGTCCGTCGCAGAGTGTGGCGACCGCCTATCTCAGGCTCGCCGCCGATATCGTTGACGGCACGCATACCAGCCCCGATTTCGACGATGCCGTGGCGCTGCACCGGCTGATCAATGCGATCGAGACAAGCGGCGGCAAGCCGCGCAAGCTTTGAAGGAGAGAGAAGATGAAAGCTGTCATCATGAGCGGCCCCGGCGGTCCTGACGTACTGCAACTGACCGAGCAGCCGGAGCCGGTCGCCGGCCCCGGCCAGGTTCTTGTGGAGATTGCCGCAGCCGGCGTCAATTTCATGGATATCGGCGCGCGCCGCGGCGGGCTCTGGAAGGAGATGCCGAACCCCAAGATCATGGGCGTCGAAGGCGCCGGCCGGGTGCTGGCCCTGGGTGAAGGCGTGACGGAGTTTCGGCCGGGCCAGCGCGTCGCCTGGGTCTATGCGCCCGGAAGCTATGCCGAGCGCATCGCAATTCCCGCGGGCTCGCTGGTGCCGGTGCCCGACGATATCGACGACAGGACGGCCGCCGGCGTGATGATGCAGGGCCTGACCGCCAGCCATTTCGCGACGGATTTCTACCCGGTCCAGCCAGGTGACACGGCCCTCGTCCATGCAGCCGCCGGCGGTCTCGGCCTGTTGCTGACGCAGATTATCAAGTCGCGCGGTGGCCGGGTGATCGGCCGCGTCTCCAGCCCGGAAAAGGCGGCCATCGCCAGGCAAGCAGGCGCCGACCACGTCATCGTCGATCCCGCCGGCACCTTCGCCGACGAAGTGCTGAAGCTCACCGGCGGCGAAGGCGTAGACGTCGTCTATGACGGATCGGGACCGGAAACCTTCGCCGGCTCGCTCGCCTCGCTGCGCCGCTCCGGCACCTTCTGCTGGTTCGGTCCCGTTCTCGGCGGCCCCGGCCCGCTCGACATCATGAGCCTGCCGAAAAGCATCAAGATCGGCTATGCCGTCTTCGCCGACCATATCCACACGCCCGAACTGCTTCGCCGGCATACGGCCCAGCTCTTCGAGTGGATCTCGCGAGGTGAGATGACAGTGCATATCGATGCTGCGTACCCGCTGGCCGAAGCGGCAGGCGCGCATGCCGCGATGGAAAGCCGCGCCACGAAGGGCAAGCTGCTGCTGATACCGTGATGGACCTGTGGCGGGCGGACCGAAAAGGACGCGCCCGTCACGCCGTCGCCGAACCGCGCGCCCCGACAGGATTGCGCCGGAAGAGTTCGCCGACCAGCCAGCTGTCGAGATAGGCGCGCACTTCCACGATCGTTTCACCCTGGAAGCGGCAGAGCCAGCAATAGCGGTTGTCGAAGCGCATGCCGTCGCGGGCTGTCGCCATGGAGCGGAGCTCGACGATCGCCCAGTCACCGTCGATGAGGATGTTTTGCGTGGAGAGCCGGGTGCCCTCGGGCAGCACCTTGTGCAGCTTCTCGAAAGTGGCGGCGAAGAATGCCTGCTTGGAGCGGTAATGGCCGGCAAGCGGATGCGTGCCCATGACCGTCCAGTCCACACCGTCGGCGACATGGGCGAAAAAGCCCGCGCCATCGCCTTGTTCGAGATGCGAAAAGAGTGCCGCGACATGCTCTTTGTTCATGGCACTTCCCCCTGAGCGGCCGGAATGAACAATGACCTGATGAGAACTGATCGAACCCGATGGAACGGGAATGATGCAGCCATCGATAGCATGAGTTAGGAAGTGCTGAAATAGCGCGCACCTGCCGCCAGGCGGGAACGAACGTCGTTCGGGCAAGTTATCCGGGCAACAATCACCTGATCGGATCGCCCGATGCGAATGCTGATGATGTTAATCCTGGCGCTGATGATCGCATCCGTCGTCGGCATACTGGCGGTGCAGATGTTTGGCGCCGGCAGCGCCAAGGGCGACAAACCGCCGGCGGTCATCCAGCAGCCGGAGCCGAAATAGCGCCCTCACCTTCCGGCCCTTACTTGGGCTCCAGCCGCGCCATCACCCGCTCCGTCAGCCGGTCGCATTTCCAGCCGGCGAAGGGAAAGGCATCCATTGCCACCGGCCCGATCAAAGCGTCCAGCTGGCGGCGCAGCAGGGCGCGGGCGCGATGCAGGCGGCTGCGCACGGTTTCGGGCTTGAGCGACAGCATTTCGGCGGTTTCCTCGACGCTCATTTCCTCGATCACCCTGAGGATGAAGACGAGCCGGTATTCTTCCGGCAGGCTGTCGGTGGCCTCTTCCACGAGTTTCAGGATCTGTCGCTGCGCCATGGTGATCTCGGGATTGTCGATGGGCGAACCGGTGGGAAAATCGACGACGCGGCTTTGCATCGCCGCCGTATCGACGGAGACTTCCGGCATGCGGCGTTCCCTGCGAAGGCGGCCGAGCGCCTCGTTCATGACGATGCGCGTCAGCCAGGTGGAAAAGGCGCTGGCGCCCTGGAAATCGGCCAGGTGCCGGAATGCCTTGAGATAGGCATCCTGCAGCGCGTCTTCCGCCATCGCATCGTCGCGCAGGATGCCGCGGGCAACGCGGAAGAGCCGCCGGTTATAGCGCCGCATGATGGCGCGGAAACCCCTGATATCGTTCGCCAGCGCCAGCGCCACCAGCTCGGGGTCGCTTCTATCCGCCAGCGATATCTCTGCCTGGAACGTCATGGCTCATCCTTTTTCCGCATTGGATGCCGGGGCAAGCCAAAGGTTCCCGGCATCGCGAAAAAATCTTTCGGGAACGCCAGCCCGATACCGGCATCCAATCCTGCGTAGGAAACATCGACCGGCACCTATCAGCCGGATGGAGGACCAGATGCACAAACACCTTATCGCCGCCCTCGCCGCCATGGCGCTCTCCGCGCCCGCAGCCCTTGCCGCCGGGCCAGCCCCCACCGATCCGCAGATCGCCCATATCGCCTACACGGCCGGCGTCATCGACATCGAGGCGGCCAAGCAGGCGGTCGAGAAATCGAAAGACAAGGAGGTCGTCGCCTTCGCCAAGGACATGATCCGCGACCACGAGGCCGTCAACAAGCAGGCGCTCGATCTCGTCAAGAAGCTGAAGGTGACGCCCGAGGACAATGATACCAGCAAATCGCTGAGTGCCGATGCGAAAAAGGAGCGGGAGAAACTCTCCAAACTGAAGGGCGCCGCCTTTGACAAGGCCTATGTCGACAATGAGGTCGCCTATCACAAGGCGGTCAACAACGCCCTGAAGACGACGCTGATCCCGGCCGCGCAGAACCCGGACCTGAAGAGCCTGCTCGAAACCGGCCTGAAGCTCTTCGAAGGCCATGAGCAGCATGCCGAGCATGTTGCCTCGATGCTGAAATGAAGGTCACGAGTTTCATGACCGCCATGGCGATCCTGCCTGGACTTTGCCTTGTGGCCGGCCTTTCCCTTCTTGGGACGGCCGCAAGCGCTGCCACGATCGAGGTGACCATCGAAAAGCTGGCGTTTGGGCCGGCGGTGGTAAAGGCGCATCCGGGCGATACGATCCTCTGGCACAACAAGGATGTGATGGATCACACCGCGACCTCGAAAGGCAATTTCGATGTGGTGATCCCGGCGGGCAAATCGGGGTCCCTAGTGGTGAAGGGGGACGGAGCGTTCGACTATCTCTGCCGGTATCATCCGAACATGAAGGGACGGATCGAGGTGGGGCGGTAGGGGCAGCCTTGGGCGCTTGCCAGGAATTTTTGGCCGTCAGCCCGGTCGTTTGTAAGGAAACCCCTCCCCAACCCCTCCCCACAAGGGGGAGGGACTAACCCGGCGGCACTTCCAAAACGCCTGACATGGGGAGAACGGCTGCGGCAGCTTAAGCCCCTCCCCTTTGTGGGGAGGGGTTTGGGGCGGGGTCTTCGTCACGAGCTCTAAGCAAACTGTTTCCCCCCATGTCACCCCCACAACCATTCATCCCCCACCCTCCTGCCATCAAGCCAAATCGGCCGGATGGTGGATGATCATCCGTTCCGGCCGCACCGCCACCAGGATCGGAAGACCCCATGTGCATGTTCTCCTCGCCGCCGAAAGCCGAGCCGCCGCAGGCGCCGCCCGAATACGCCCAGCAGAAGACGCCTGATTATGCGGCTGCCCAGTCCGCTGCCGCGCGCCGCGCTTCCGACAAGGTGAAGGGCGCGCCCTCCACCATTCTCACCTCGCCTTCGGGCGCGCCGCCGCTTGCCGATACGCAGTCACCCCTGCTCTCGGGCAACAGCCTCAAGAAGACGCTGCTCGGGCAGTAAGGCGGAGAGATCAATGGAAAATCCTCGTCGCGACAACGAGACACAGATTGCCTATCACCGCCGCCGGCTGAATGAGCTGAAGGAGGTTCGCCAGCCCTGGGAGGCCGAATGGCGGGCGCTCGCCGAGCATATCGAGCCGACGCGCCTCAGGCTGCATTCCGGCCGCGAAGGCCCGCGCTCGCGCGACAAGATCGTCGACAGCACCGGCACCCATGCCTACGAGACGCTGAAATCGGGCATGCATTCGGGCCTGACCTCGCCCGCCCGCCCCTGGTTTCGCCTCACCACATTCGATCCCGATCTGAAGAAGCTCGACGCCGTCAAAGTCTATCTCGCCGCCGTGCAGGACAAGATGCGCGAGGTCTTTGCCGCCTCCAATCTCTACCGCGCCTTCCATATCGGCTATGGCGATCTCGGCCAGTTCGGCCAGTCGGTGGCGATCCTCGTGGAAGACGAAGAGACCGTCATCCGCGTGCAGCAGCTGGTGCATGGCCGCTTCTGGATCGCCCGCGATCACAAGGGCAAGGCGACCACGCTCTACCGGACCTTCCGCTGGTCGGTGCAGCGCATCATCGAGCGCTTCGGCTACGACAATGTGCCGGAGCGGGTAAAGAGCCTCTATGACAGCTCCAGATATGGCGAATGTTTCGATGTCTACCACGCCATCGAGCCGCGCCACGACCGCGACCCCAAACTGATCGACAAGCGCAACAAGCCGTACCTGTCCAATTACTGGATCGACGAGATCGGTTCGGAACTGCTGGAGGAAAGCGGCTTCGACAGCAACCCCATCATCGCGCCGGCCTGGGAATTGTCCGAGGACGATCACTATGCGCTCTCGCCCGGCCAGAAGGCGCTCGGCGATATCAGGATGCTGCAGCTGGAGCAGATGCGAAAGCTCGAAGGCATCGACAAGAAAGTGCGCCCGCCGATGAACGCGCCGACCTCGATGCAGAACAGCCCGGCCTCGCTGCTGCCGGGTGCGGTGAACTATGTGGATGACCCCACCGGCAAGGGCTTCCGGCCCGCGATGGAGGTGAACCTCAGCCTGATGGAGCTGCGCGAAGACATCCAGGAAGTGCAGAACCGCATCGAGAAGACCTTCTTTGCCGATCTCTTCTTCGCCATCACCAATATGGAAGGCGTGCAGCCGCGCAACCAGTTCGAGCTGACCCAGCGCAAGGAAGAGCAGCTGCTGCAGCTTGGCCCCGTGCTCGAAAACGTCTTCGGCGACCAGCTGGGACCGACCATCGACCGCACCTTCGATATTCTTGCCGCCCGCGACGAGCTGCCACCGCCCCCGCCGGAGCTGCAGGGCACGGAGCTGAAGGTCGAATATATTTCCACGCTGGCGCAGGCGCAGCAGGCGGTGGCGACAGGAGCGATCGAACGCGGCGTCGCCTTCATGGGCCAGGTCTCGGCGGTGAAGCCCGAAGCGCTCGACAAGCTCGATGTCGACGAGGCGATCGATCTCTATTTCGATGCGATCGGCGCGCCGCCCTCGATGATCCTTGCCGATGACAAGGTGGAGGCGATCCGCGCGCAGCGGGCACAGCAGATGCAGGCGGCGCAGACCGCACAGATGGCCTCGCAGGTGGCGCCCGCGCTGAACCAGGGCGCCAAGGCGGCGCAGGTGCTGGCCGATGCCAATGACAACCCGAATGGCGCGGCCCTGCTGCGCCAGCTGGGTCTCGCCTGATGGAGCAGTTTAAGGATCAACCATCCATCCCCCAAAACCTGGGACGAGACGAAATCACCGCGGCCTTCCGCGATGTCTTCGCCAGCGCATCCGGAAAGCGCGTGCTCTTCTGGATGCTGGAACAATGCGCGATCTACCAGGAGGCCTATGCCGGCGAACTCGTCAACGCCACGCACTACACGCTCGGCAAGCAGGGCGTCGGTCGCCGGCTGATCGCCGAGCTCGACCGCATCGACCCGACGCTCTATCCGCGCCTGCTTCTGGCGATCGCGGATCTCAAGGCAAACGACAAGGCAGCGGCGGCAAGCCGCGCCGCAAGCGAGGAAGGCGAAGAACATGACGTTGATGCTTAGGATCGGCAGGCCGGAAATGGCGATGAGTGCCGAAGGCCCAAATAGCGGCGGCAATGGCAGCGGCGGCGGCGAAGATGTTGCACCCGAGAGCGTTCTCTTCCCCGAGGATGCGCCATCACCGGATGGTGATAGGGACAGCAATGGTACGACCGAAAACCGGAACGACACCACCGATCAGACCGGCGACGACCCTGCCGACCGCGTGCCTGACGATGGCCGCTATGCCCTGACCATGCCCGAGGGCATCGAGGTGGATCAGGAACTGATCGACGCGCTCGGCCCCGATTTTCACACTCTCGGCCTGACGAACCGGCAGGCACAGCAGCTCGCCGATCGCTTCATCGAGATCCAGGGCCGGCGCGGCAAGGCGGCGGGTGAAGCCTGGGCCGGCCGCGTGCAGGGCTGGGCCGACGAAGCCCGCAAGGACCGCGAGATCGGCGGCGCGAAATGGACGGGCACCGTGGGCTCGGCGCAACGCGCGCTTTCCCGCCTCGGCACCCCGGCGTTGCGCGAATATCTCAATTCCAGCGGCGGCGGCAACCACCCCGAGATGATCAGAATTTTCGCAAAGGTCGGATCGATGATCCAGGAGGACAACCCACCGAATGGCGGCGCGGGCGGAAACGGCAGGAAAGCCGAAACCGCGCACCTGATGTTTCCCAAAGACGCACCGAAGGGCTGATAAGACATGGCCACCATTGGCAGCTACTACCCCAACCTCGTTGACGCATTCAAAGGCTCTGCCGAAGGCGCCGTCATCGAGCTTCTCTCCCAGCAGAACCCGATCCTCGACGACGCGATGGCCGTCGAATGCAACATGGATGCCGTGCACCGCCATATGGTGCGCACCGGCCTGCCCTCGGTCTCCTGGGGCCGGCTCTACCAGGGCATCAAGCAGTCCAAGGCGACAATGCAGCAGGTGGACGACACGACCGGCTTCGTGCATGCCCGCTCGGAAATCGACATGCGCCTGCTCGATCTCGCACCCGACAAGGCCAAGGCCCGCCTCGTCGACACCATGCCCTTCATCGAGTCCCTGAGCCAGGAAATGGCCTCCGGCCTCTTCTACCACGACACGGCGACGACGCCGGAGAAGTTCAAGGGCCTGTCCGCCCGCTACTCCGCCTATAATCCAAACCTGCCGAATGTCGCCCAGCCGAACATCGCCAACCAGGTGGTCAATGGCGGCGGCACCGGGGCCGACAATACCTCGATCTGGTTCGTCACCTGGGGCGACCATGCCACCCACCTGCTCTACCCGAAGGGCACCAAGGCGGGCGTCAAGATCGACGACAAGGGCGAGCAGCGCGTGCTCGATGCCAATGGCGACCCCTACTATGCCAAGGAAACGCTCTATACCTGGCATATCGGCGCTGCCGTGAAGGACTGGCGCTACAATGCCCGCGTCGCCAATATCGACGTATCCGACATGATGGCCGGCACGGTCGATCTCTGGTCGCTCCTGCGCAAGGGCTACTACCGCCTGCAGTCGCGCCGCCTGAACGCCAAGGCGAGCCGCATCGCCATCTACATGAACAAGGATGTGCTCGAAGTGCTCGACGTGCAGTCCTCGGACCGCGCGCTGACCTCCGACCGGCAGAACACCGTTCACCTGACCACGCAGTTCGTCGAAGGCCAGGAAGTGAAGTTCTATCGCGGCATCCCGATCCGCGAGACGGACGCCATCCTCAACACCGAAGCCGCCGTTCCGGCGCTCGCCTGATCGTCTCTCGCAAGCCTGCCGTGACGAGCGGCAGGCAACCCTCTTTTTCGTGAAAGGCACTTCTCATGATTTTCGACCGGCAGACGTTGCTTTCGGACGCGCAGGTAATCACCGCAACCGGCCCCAGCACCAATGTTATCAATCTCGGCCCGATCAAGGCCGGCCTCACCCGCGATATTGGCAAGGGCGAACCGATCCCCTTCCTCATGCAGGTGGTGGAAGGCTTCAACAACTTGACGTCGCTCGCCGTCACCATCCAGACCGACGATAACGAGGCCTTCGCCTCGCCAAAGGCCGTCATCACAACGACCCTCAACCTCGCCGATCTCAAGGCCGGCAAGATCATCCCGCCGAGCCATATCCCGCGCGGCACCGATGAGCTCTACCTGCGCCTGCTCTACACAGTGACCGGTACTGCGCCGACCACGGGCAAGATCACCGCCGGCTTCACGGCTGGGGTTCCCTCGCATGGTTGATGTCGTCGCCACCGAGCGCGGCTATTTCGGCAGCATCCGGCGCGAACCCGGCGAGCGTTTCAGCTTGCCGGACGCGCTCTGGAAGGACGAAAAACGCCGCCCGACATGGGTGCGGCTCGCCCGATCCGGCGACAAGGCCGGCGGCAAGGCGGAAGCGGAACCGGCAGGTAAAAAGCCGGTCGCCAGGCCCGCCGCACCTCCCGAGCCTGATGGCAACGGCGTGCAGGAAGCGCTTGGCGGGCCCGCCCCGGACTGGGTGCCGCCGGAAATCCGGAACTCCTCCCAGCCTGGCGACTGACACCCGCTCGACAGGCCACCTCTGGAGCGCCGTGCGTTCATGCTCACGCAGGAAACACGGCTCCAGCTTTCTATTTGACGCATCCGGCTTCCCAAAATCGCATCCGGTTTTCGGGCCGATGCTGCAGCGGCTTTGGCCGCTCTTTTTCTGTTGAGCGAGGAACAGTGCCGATGGCGAAACTCTACAATATGCAGCGCGTCCAGGGCGTCGTCATCGTCGCCGACGGCACGCAGATGTTCAACAACCGTCCTGTCATCGGCATCCGCGATGTGGGCGATAGCATCCTCTTTGCCGACAACAAGCTCGTTCTCGGTGTCGAGATCATCAGCGATGGCGCGACCATCCATAACGACCTGCCCGTGCTCGGCGCCGTCATGATATCGGATGGGCGCAGCCTCTACGGCAATGCGCCGGTCATTCCCGTGAAGGGCGCAAATATCGCCGTACCGCTGCCGGCCCTGCCGCTCGCAGCCGGCGCCAAGGTCATGGGCCTCGGCCACAGCTTCATCGGCCTCGGCGCTGCGCAGACCTATACTGCCGGGCAGACGGCAACGAACGGCCATACCGGCTTCTACGAGAATGGCCGAACCGTCCTCTCCTGGATCAAGGCAGCCGATGGCCGGTTCAACCTCGACATGTTCGCAGAGCTCGCCCACCCCTTCTTCGCGCCGAGTTCCTTTGCCGCCTTCTCGGGCGCCATGGGCGGAAAATCGGGCGATTGCCTCTTCCCCGTTCCCGGCCTCGAAGCACAGTTTCCCGGCACGCTGGCGCGCACCGCCTATGCTCTCGGCCAGAAGCCCGACATCGTCTATATCGATATCGGCTATAACGATATCGTCCGAAACCGGACGCTTGCGCAGATCGTTGCGGACCTCGACACCCAGGTGCAGCGCATCGTCGATGCCGGCATTTACGTGATCCTGCAGACGCTGAGCTGGACCAGCACGCTCGACGATCAGCCCGGCACCGACGATCCCGCCTGGCCCGGCATTCTCGACGGCATCAACGCGTGGATCGTAGCGCAGTCGGGCCGAGAAGGCGTCATGCTCTGCAACACGCTTGCGCTCGACGGTCCGGCTTCGGGCATCTCGCCGGCCATGTTCGTCGACGGCCTTCACCCCAAGCCCGACCTGATGGCAAAACGATCGGACATTCTCCTGCCGATCCTTCAGGGCATGGTCTCGGCCGGCGAAACGCGCTCGCTCGACCCGCTCGCCGCCTATAACATCTTCCCGCCGAAGGGCACGCCCGGCACCACAGGCGCCAAGACCAACGTCACCGGCGATGTCGCCACCGGCATGCGCCTGGTGCGCGGCACCGGCACCTCGACCTATGTCGGCAGCAAGGAAGTGCTGGCGACAGGAAACGAGAAGCAGGTCATTACGATCACGCCTGTCAATGACGCGGCTGCCGTTCATACCGTGACCTATGGCCTTCCTGCCAATCTCAGCCTCGCCACGCTCGGTCTCGTCGCCGGAGATTGGCTGGAGATCCAGATCCCGGTCGAGCTCAACGACTGGGCCGGCTGGGACTACCTCGACAGCTCCATCCGCGGCCCGGTCCAGATCGGCAACACGGTGACCGTCACCGGCGGCGGCTGGACGACGGGCAACTACATCGGCGGGCGTGGACGTTCCCTCATCTGCGGCTCGAAACTCTTGCTGCCGACGGGGCTGACGATGACGAACATCCGGCTCGATAACCTGCTGATCTTGAGGCACTTGTGCAATACGGGCGGAACAGGTGTTGCCAAGATCGGGGCGCCGGTCATTCGCAAGATTGGCAGTCCGAGGACGGCTTGGGAATTGGCGGCATAAGCTCATCATTAAGAGCTCGAAAAATGCTCTGGGGAGTCAATCCTCGCGGCGCAGATTTGGAGAGTAGACGTACGACCCCGGCGGATACTGTTCAGCGAACTCCCTCGACGTCAATTGATGTGTAAAGCTGTGCGTTTTATACTAGCCGGCAAGCAGCTTAGCGCCCATGCTGTGCGACAGGAGAAACTTGTGTCAAGGCGAGCAGCTCTGCAGGGCAAATGCAAAGGTCTGATTGAAAACCTTTGGCCCCGGTTAGTGATCGCCGGCGCCCTCGTATTTTGTCCTGTGCCGCTAAGCATCCCGCTTCTGTGGCTGTATGAAGGGGAACTGCATACTAAGACTTCCGTCATCAAGGCTGCGGAACAACCGTTGCTTTTTTATCTTACTATTATGATCGCCGTTTGCAGCGGCTTCGCGTGGACATGTCTCTGCGTGGAGACCGCAATAAAACGCGTTAGATTGCAATCGAGACGCTAAACTAGGTCGTGTTGACAAAGTAAGGCAGCCATATCTTTGCCGCCGCTATCGTCAGGAATGCGGCGAATGACGTTTTGGTCTTGTCGTAGAGGGTTGCGATCCGGCGGAACTGTTTCATCCGATTGAACATCCGTTCGATGCGATTACGGTCCTTGTAAGCATGATAGTCGCAACCAGGAGGGTTCTTGCGCCCTGCGCGAGGTGGAATAACCGGTCGTATGCCGTGAATTAGAAGCTCTTGACGGATGCTGTCGGCATCATATCCCCTGTCCGCGAGGAGACGACGAGGCCTGTTCACTGGCATTGCGAGAAGATCGGCAACTGCGAGATAGTCGGAAGTTTCGCCGCCCGTCAGGACAAAGCCAAGAGGGCGCCCACCCGAAGCACATGCAACATCCCATTCATGAACTGGCGACTATCATGGGAGGGGCGGGACTTACGTCCACGCTCTGCAGGAAGAAGCGGCTTGACGATCTGCCATTCCGCGTCGCTCAGGTCTCCACGTGCCATCACTGCCTCCTAAACGGCAGCGTTGAATCATAATTTGAGTGCCGTAGGAATCCATGCAATCTGATGACACACGCTAGAGCCTGCACCACAATCCTGGAAATACGATGGATCACCAAGTTCTCGAAGAAATCGCCAAGACGCTGAACGCAGATGCCTGCAACTATGAGGTTTTCTTGCGATACTTTGAAGTGCCTTTGCTGAAGCCAGCCCGCAAAGACATCATCATCAAAACAGTCTTGGGGGCAGATGCAACACTCGGCGGTATCCAAGAGGTCGAAAAAGCATCCGTTTGGCCCAATCTGAAAGATGCGCTGCTCTACGTGGGCGATAATGGCGCTGGTCCAGCGGCTGCTACAATGCAATCCGAAAGGTTGCTCGCCTTAATGGGGGTTCTCGAAGACGAGGTTCGCAATCTTGTAGATGCTGCAAGCACCACTGAATCATTTTGGTTGCAGGGCGGACACCCCGCATACCCTGTTTTTTGGGACTTCGCCTACCTTATCTCCGGGAAGGCGGGCGCAAGCATTCTCATAGGGTCAAGCTCCGACTAGGTAAGACTTTGTCAACACGACCTAAGGCGAACCTACTCCAGCGCTTTTCGTCAGTAGTCGCCAGCGGCGATCTGTAGATCCACCGCCCGATCATCGATTGACAGTAGAACGTGAAGACCTCTAGCTAGCCCCATGATGAATGCACGTTCAAAAATCCGCCAAATGCCAATCGACCAGCTGTGGGATGACGACGGCTTCTTTGGCACGAAGCTCCGAGATTTAACGCTCGAAGAAGTGGATTTGATCGTTAAGACCGGGCCGGTCCGCTGTGTCGAAGCCAGTCTCGGGTCACCGTTAAACTGGATTTCCAACGAGGATTTCAAAGCGTTTTGGCGGTTCGCGCGCCCCAGTATCGCTAAGGAGGACAGGATTTTTCTTGATGAGTATTCGGGAGGCTTCGCTTACGGGGCATCTGAATGGCTAGGAAGATCTGGCGAGAGCATCGTCCTTCTCGAAAAGTTCCACTGATATGAAGCCGTGCCTCACCGGGCACTCTTGGCTCACCGTCAGCCGCCGGCAACGCCCCGCAATCTAGCCGCTGTGAAATTCGAGACCGGTCATTGCTCTTGCAATTGGATACTTTCTTCGGCTGGCATATTCAGGTCTGCGTCGTGGCGCCTCGTAATAGTCGAACATTCTCGACATGCTCGCAGCCTCGTTGCCTGGCGGCTCGCAGCACCGCTGAAATCAGCTGACCGATCCCGGCACTCCTACCGACATCTGCCGGCCAGAGCCTTCCTGCCGAAGAGCCTTGCGATGGAAGCGACGCCCGCATGCCAGGCAACGGATGCGGCAGAAGCTCGGCGAACGACGGGCTGCGGGCCGGCCTTCGGGCGGGAGCGAGGTGTCGGTTGGCTCTCATCTTTCATGGACCCAGCCCCGCCTTCCCGCATGTCTGCGCGTCCGGGCGAAATCGCTTCCTTGACGATCCTGCCCTCTGAAAGCTCGCGCTTGGTCACAACAGCGGCCTGTATCAGCTCGTCGATGTCGTGAACTTGCGGCTCTTCTTCAAAAAGCCGCTCGAGCTCTGCTGCTTCCTCAAATAACTGCTCGATGCTCATTCCATCTCACTCCGGAAACTTCAACCGTGAGGCAGCGGTATCAGGCTGCAAATTTCACGTAAATCGCGCAATGCATCGCGCTCGGGAGAAAGTCTGATCAAGGTCAACCGGTAAGGTTAAATACCTGCCGCCCCACCCTTTTTTGCCTGTCTGGGGGTCAATGCCCGCCGCAGATCGTCGGCGGGCGGCGCCATCCGCGCCTCAACGAAGCCCGCCAAGGGGTGTTTGGCGGGCATCTCAGGAGAAGGATTTGAAAAGGG
This sequence comes from Rhizobium sp. BK512, assembly GCF_014194915.1. NCBI lineage: Bacteria > Pseudomonadati > Pseudomonadota > Alphaproteobacteria > Hyphomicrobiales > Rhizobiaceae > Rhizobium > Rhizobium sp. BK512. Next base: position 44,120 of record NZ_JACIAS010000001.1, read on the forward strand.
CGCTTCCGGTCAGGGAGAGACACCCTTTTCGTACTGACTCTGGAGGCATCAGTGGAGGAACAATTAATGCGCCGATCGCCATCTTCAATCGGACTAAAGTCCCACATGCCACCATCATCTTGGGCGAGGATCAGCGTAACCGGTGTGCCGGTCACACATTGACCGAAATCCATGACCGACGCGCAGGCCATGCGTTATTTGCGGATTTCATCCATCCTGACTGCCGAGTGCTCGGTTGTGTCAAGCGCTACATGGGGACGCCACCATAACCGTAGCGGAATTGCATTTCTTCGCTCTTCATTCGCTTTTCGATCAGCATCAAAAATCCCGCCGCGCTGGCGGTAGGCAAATGTCTGAGCCTGAGTCCGAGCCGAATGTTGCCCCGGATCGTGCCCGGATGCCTGAACCGGAACGCCTCACTTCCCGCAACGCCTATGCAGGCGTCCATCTTTCGATCGGCCGTCCACGGCAATCTATCGTTGACGATCATCCGAACGTGATTGTTCGAATAGGCACTTCCAAAACGAGATCGGCAATGCCCTCAAGGGTAGCGTGATCGACGTCTGACATAGTGGGATCGCATTGCTGCGCGTTAAATGCCGCTGATCAGCAAATAAGGATGGTCTTGGATCACCGACCGCACCCTTTCTTCGAACCGGTCAAGGAAGGTCAGCAGGGCTTTCCGATGGAATTTATGTTTACGCGGCATCAATCCCGCATATAGAGCGTACCTGCCGACTATCGCACTGAAGGGCACATTCCCCCTCACGTCGCGACGGAGTTCGTCAAGTCGAGCGAGAATGTCTAGCCAAGTATCTCGCCCTATCCATGTGATGCCCCAGTGACGAAAGGCTTTCGACCAATCAGGGAAGGAACGGGCTACCAAGCCTTCGATGAGCAAGAAAGCTTCTTCTCGTATGTTGAATTCGGCCGGGTTTAAGCGATCATGGCTGAATTGACCGAGAAAATCGTGCGCGCAAGGAATGAAATCAAAGGTGAGCCCGCCTCGCGGCCCATCTACAAAGCTATAGTCAATTGACATAAGAAAAGCGGGCACCGCGTGCCGCATCTGTGGCGATCACCCGCAATAACAGCAAGGGTGTCCGGTATCAACTCTTGCATCAAGCCTGCAGCAAGTGGCCGACGCCTACCTTTAGCCGCCGCCGAAGCGGGCAAGCTTCCGTGAGGAACGGTGGAACCGCACGGCCGAAGCGATTGAAGGGTCAAGGAGACGCGCATCGGCCGCGCGATCCACCCGCTATAGACTGCAAAGGTGCCGGAAAGTTCCCGTCAGCCCTTGCCTCTGGCAGCAAATACCAGCGCTTTCAGCTGATCGAAATTATGGACGCCCTGACGGTACAGTTCGATCGTGATCGCGGCGATGCGCACCGTCTCCTCGTCATCCTTGTCAAGCTGGAATTCCGCCTTCACGGCATCCAGTACGCGCTGGCAAATGGCGAGGTCTTCCGATGTCATCGGTTGATCGCGCCCGCTTACGTGACGTTCAATCATTCGATCCCTCCACTATGGAAATCGGGATTCGAGATAATTTGTGATCGCGGATTTTCAAGCGGGTTTCGCCGGAATATGTAGGGCAGGCAGAGACCCGACCCCTCGTGCTGACCGGGCCTCCCCCATACCACCTCATAAGGCTGAGCATGGCGGCGGGTCCCTACCCCCTTCACCGCTATCAGTCAATCGCCGGCGCGTTCCCTCTGGTCAGTGAAGAACGGTAAGGGCCGTAACGCCCGCTTCGTCCGCGGCCCGGATGATGGCGCCCCTGAGCTGGTCAGGATCAGCCCTGCCGGTCATCACGTCCAGGCAGGCCTTCACGGCCGCCAGGAACTCCTCCCCGTCATCGGACGGCCATTCCCTCATCAGCGCGTTGGCGGCTTCCCCGACCGTTCGGACAATCAAACGCCTGTTTCCATCCTTGAAGACAAGGATGACAGGATCGAACGATGCAGAAGTGTCCCATTTCATTACGCTTGGTTCCCGACCAACTAACATATCGGTAACCTTGCAAAACTCGTGCCGCTGCACGCGGTGGTTTGGCGACTGCCCTCGACCGCCCGTCGCGCAACGAAAAACGGCCGGCAAAAACCGGCCGTTTCAGATGCGGTAACTTCGTTTCTCAGACCAGGAGCGAGCTGTTGATCAGGATATCGCTATGGTCGAAGAAGGTCTTGTTGACGCCGACGAAGGCGATGTCCTGGGCGGCATCCTTTCCGGCGCCGTCGTGATCGTAAGAAAGCACGCCGGTGGCGGCATTATAGGTGAGCACCGCATGATCGCCGCTGACCTTCGGACCGTTCTTGACGAGCACGAGGAAGGCATCGTCATCGACAACGCCGTTATTGTCCTTGTCGAGGCCGGTGAAGACGGAGCCGAGCGAGATCTTGTCGTCGGCATCGAAATCCCAGATCGAATCCTTGTTGGCAGCGCCCATTTCGTTGAAATGGAACGTATCGGCGCCACCCTTGCCGTAAAGGCTGTCATTGCCGGCGCCGCCGGCGATGATGTTGGCGGAGGCGCTGCCGGTGATCATGTTGGCAAGGCCGTTGCCGATGCCGTTGATGGCAGTGCCGGACAGCCGGAGGTTTTCGACATAGGCGTTGTCGTTGAGATTGACGCTGACCGAGGCCCAGATCGTATCCGTGCCGCCGCCCGCTGCTTCGTTGAGGACGCGATCGCCGGCATTGTCGAAGACATAACCGTCGTCGCCTGCCGAACCATAGATCCTGTCCGCACCGGCGCCGGCATCGATCCAGTCCTTGCCCGATGTGCCGTAGAACGTGTCGCTGCCTGATGAACCAACGATCGTCACGCGCTCCACCGAGGTCAGCGAAACGGTCGAGTGGTAGCCGTCGGCGCCGAGGATGTCATAGATGACCATACTGCCGGTTGCAGTTGCGGTGATGTGCTGGGCGAGGGAGAAGTCGAGCGCGGCAGAGTCGTTGCCGTTCTGGCCGTCAAAATATGCCGATTGACCATGAACGAAGGCCATAGGGTCTTCTCCTCCCCCAAGGCCCTGCTTATACACCAGCACGTCATCGCCAGTACCGCCGGTGATGAAATTGCGGGAGTGATCGCTCGTGACGAGGAATGTGTCGTTGCCTTCTCTACCGTCAAGCGTGTTGTCGCCCGCGAAGCCGTTGAGGATGTTGTTACCATCGCTTCCGGAGATACGATTGTCGCGGTCGTTGCCGTAGCCTGAAGCATTGCCCTCGAGCAAATTGAGGTTCTCGATATTGGTACCGAGTGTGTAGGTTAGCAGCGTTGTGCTGACGGTATCGTAACCGCCTAAACCAAAGTCTATGCCAAGATCGATAACCTGATCGCCGACATCATCAACGACGTAGGTGTCGGCCTCGTTTCCGCCGATCATTATATCAGCGCCGGCCCCACCATTGATGAAGGCGTTAAGACCCTCATAGACCTTGATGTAGTCATTGCCGGCACCAGTGAGGATGTTCGCGAAATTTGCCCAGGTCACTTCGATATGATTATCGCCGTTCCCTCCATAAATGCTGAGGTGGTCGGCAATCACGTCATGGGTATTGAGCGGCGCATCAGATAGCTGGCCGTTAAAGAAGGCCTGATTCATTGTGTTGTCGCCGCTAAAATACGACGACCAAGGTCCCGTCCCAAGAGTAAGTCCAAGCGATGTATCAAAAGAACCAATCGCCAGCGAAGTATCGGCGGACCCGCCCGTAAATGTCGTGCCGTCGATAAATTGACCGAAGTATTCGTCGTCAGTCTGAGTAAGAATGATCGTTCCCATTAAATCCTCACAAGAAAATTGTGCGAAAAGGCGATTTCTTTTACGGTTTGCAACCACACGCCAAAATGCCATGTGGGAATTCTTAGCGGAGTGACTTGAGACATCTCGGCACAAGGCAGATCGCGGCTGACGCCTGCCCATCACTCAGAAACGGCCGGCGAAAGCCGGCCGTCTCCAATGCGCTAATTGCGTTCCTCAGACCAGCAGCGAGCTGTTGATCAGGATGTCGCTATGGTCGAAGAAGGTCTTGTTGACACCGACGAAGGCGATGTCCTGGGCGGCGTCCTTGCCGGCGCCGTCGTGATCGTAGGAGAGCACGCCGGTGGCGGCATTGTAGGTGAGCACCGCATGATCGCCGCTGACCTTCGGGCCGTTCTTGACGAGCACGAGGAAGGCGTCGTCATCGACTACGCCGTTATTGTCCTTGTCGAGGCCGGTGAAGACGGAGCCGAGCGAGATCTTGTCGTCGGCATCGAAATCCCAGATCGAATCCTTGTTGGCAGCACCCATTTCGTTGAAATGGAACGTATCGGCGCCGCCCTTGCCATAGAGGCTGTCATTGCCGGCGCCGCCGGCGATGAGATTGCTGCCGGAATTGCCGGTGATCATGTTGGCAAGGCCATTGCCGATGCCGTTAATCGCAGTGCCGGACAGCCGGAGGTTTTCGACATAGGCATTGTCGTTGAGATTGACGCTGACCGAGGCCCAGATCGTATCCGTGCCGCCGCCTGCTGCTTCATCGACGACGCGGTCGCCGGCATTGTCAAAGACATAGCCGTCGTCGCCAGCCGAGCCATGGACCGTGTCGGCACCGGCGCCGGCGTCGATCCAGTCATTGCCCGACGTGCCGTAGAACGTGTCGGCAGCGGCCGAACCGATGATGTTCACGCGCTCCACCGAGGTCAGCGAAACGGTCGAGTGGTAGCCGTCGGCGCCGATGATATCGTAGACGACCGCATTGCCGTCCACCGTTGCAGTAACGGACTGCGCAAGCGAGAAGTCGAGTGCAGCATTGTCGGTGCCGTCCTGACCATCAAAAATTGCCGACTGGCCATGGGGGAATGCAAAGGGATCTTCTCCGCCTCCCAGGCCCTGCTTATAGACCAGTGTATCGTCGCCCGTGCCGCCGAAGATCGAATTGCGCGAAAGGTCGCTTGTGACGAGGAATTTGTCGTTGCCTTCGCGACCGTCGAGATAGTTTGTCCCCGCGAAGCCATTGAGGATGTTGTTGCCGTCGCTGCCGAACATCCAATTATCGAGTTCATTGCCGTAGCCAGACGCATCACCTTTCAGAAGACGCAGGTCCTCGATGTCGGCCCCGAGAGTGTAGGTCGAGAGCGTTGTCGAAACGCTATCGCGCAAACCAAATTTGCCGCCAAGCTCGATGACTTGATCGCCGACATTATCGACCACATAGGTGTCGCTCTCCTCTCCTCCAATCATCGTATCGGCGCCGGTGCCGCCATTGAGGATGGCGCTTCCATATGAGCCACTGACCTTGATGTAATCGTCGCCCGTGCCCGTCTGGATGTCCGCAAACTGCGAAGCGGTCGCTTCAATGTGATCATCACCGTTGCTTCCATAGACGTTCAGGTTCCTGGCCGTCACGTTGGCAATCAGCGGTCCATCCGAGAGCCCACCGGAAAAGGAAGCTACATACATTGCAGAATCGCCGGAGAAATATTGAGTTGACGACGGCTCTGACCCAAGAGTAACGCCTAGGGACGTGTCGAAAGAACCGATCGACAGGAAGAATGTATCGGATGTTCCCCCAGTAAATGTTGTTCCGTTGATGAACTGGCCAGAATAAGTGCCATTGCTATCGGTAAGGACAAGCGTACCCATTAAAACCCCACAAAAAATCTGCGAACGCGGGATTTCTTCCACAGCCACAACCAGAAGTCAAAGTCTTAGTTAACGTATACTCAATACTGTCGCAACGCGGCAATATTTTAGTTCATATAAATGTATCGATAATATATGGCGCCACCTTACCCCTAAAAATGAAGGGCAACCCGCTTCCTGCGGTGGAGAAATACAGCAATATCGTACTCCGAACACTAAAATCGGATCGTCATTAACGCGGCTTCGCCTCAAGTCCGAGACAAGTCCTGCCGACCTGCCTACCGCAGCCCAGCCTCCTCAAGCGAAGACCTCAAGACAGTGTACCCATCCGGCGAAAGATGCAGTTTATCAACGGCATAATTCGCGCAGCCCTGCTTGGCGAAGCCGCATGTCAGCTCATCCTCGTCGATCTTGACGAGCGTCACGCCGGTCTTTCCAGCAAGGTCCCGTTCGATGTCCGCATTCACTTCCAGACGATCCCTGGCGCGGAAGGTGAAGCCCGATCCGCGCGGAAGGATGGGCACGACATAGATCGGGCTGTCGCTCCAGCGGCTTCTGAGCGCATCGACGACCGCCACGACACCCTGCGAAACTCCGCAGGGGGCAAAGGAGCCATCCCACAGGTTGTTGGTTCCGATGATGAGGACGATGTTCTTGGGCTGGATGGCGGGCGGCATCTCCTTCAGGCGCCAGAGGAGCTCCTGGATATGGTCGCCGAAGATACCGAAGTTTCCGACGCTTGCGGCCCCGAAATCCCGCTTGAGATTGGGACCCCAATTCTCCGCCAGCGAATCCCCGAAGAGCGCCACGTCGAGTGCGCCGGAGATTTTCTGCTGCTGGCGTGCCTTCATGACCCGGGCGGGAGACTGTTCGATGACAGGGGTTTGCGCGACGAGAGCCTGAACGGGATCGCAGGCCGGGGCGGCGTTCGCCTGGGATGCTGCGCAGAGCATTAGTCCGGCGATCGCCCAAGGGAGCCACCGCGTCAGAAAATCCGTCATGTCGAGCCTCGCTGCCGAAGCGTGTCGCGCTCAGTCACTGGGCCGCCACGCTTCAGGTTTCTGCTTTCCGCACGCCGTGACCGTGAACTGGCGGCACACGTCTGCGCGCCGCACTTTAACGTGCGGATCTTGCCGCGATTATGATGTAGCCGATAAATAAAGGCGCGGTCGCGATCTCCGTGATCCGCTTGCCGCGCTTTGGATCCTTGTTACACACGCTTCTGCGCAACATGCTTCAGAAAAGAAACCACAGGAACACGGCCAGCAGCAGCGCGGCGGCGGCGAACTTCAGGATCGTGGCAGGAGCGAGCGGAGGCTTCCTGCGGGCGACGACATATGGCTCGATGATATTCTGGAAGAAAATGTCACGGTCTTCGGGTCGAGCGGCCATCAACTGTACGTAGCGGGATTTCGTGATGCCGCTTGCCTGGCCGCTGCCGCCATCGGCGTACAGGATCTCGAGGCTCCGGTCGCTCTCATTGTACTTCACCTTCCGTACCTTGTGACATTCAAAGGAAGTCCAGGTCATTGTGGCGTCCAAATAGAATTGCTCCCGATACGAAGGACTATTGCTCACCTGCGCCATGCGATAGCCAGGTGATCCCCATAGTTACTGATGATGCTGAGCTTGACAAATTGCCCATAATAGTTACTTGCCACCGCCTCTTTAGCTGCAATGCTAGGCCAACACCCCGTTTATAGCCGGGATGTGACGCTTGTTATATCTTTCGACGGAGAGCCGGGGTAGGAGATGGGCGGAACGATCCGGGTTCGTCTCCTGCTGGATTTGCAGCATCGGCAGCGGGCAAGCGAGAGTGGGCAGCAGGAAAGCCCACTGGAGTTTGCGCACCGCAACCGACAGAGGAAAGCGGTGCCCAGGTGAAGACCTCACCTGCTACGATACTCGATGAAGCCAGTGCACTATCTCTTGATCATCTTCATTGCGCCGCCGCTCATTGCGCTTGCGCTCGGGATCGTCGTGATCGTCTCGTCATTCCGCGGCGAGCAGGCTGACCCGCGCCCGACGGGAACGATCGGCGTCCGAAAGGGCGGCAGGATCGGCAATCCCGGCTATGTGCTTCCGCCGCCATCGGACGGTGACTTTCAATAGTACTGTAGCCACCCCTCGCCCACCGCCGCTGGCGCGGGCTCTCAGGATCTGCGCGCCAGCGGCGGCAGAGTTATGAAGGCATTGTCGGGATCGTAGCTCGCCTTCGGCTTGCCCTTGCCGGGCTTGAGCAGCCCTGGTGCCAGGTGCCCCTTCGGGCCGAAGAGATAGGCGCTTCCCGCGCAGAGATGGGCAAGCGCGCGGTAATCGAAATAGCGGAACGTGCTGTCGGCAAGGAAGGCCGCCTCGTTATAGGCAGTGCCCTTGATCTCGGCAAAGCGCGTCTCGGTCATATAGGCGTAGAGCGCCTTCTTGTTGAGCGATGCGCCGCTGCAGAGCGTGGCGAGCGAATTGGCGAGCTTCACCACTCTCAATGTCTGGGCATCCGGGTTGTCGAGCGGCTTCATCGCCTCGGCGACATAGTGGTTCGTCGCCGGGTCGTTCGTCATGGATTTCTTCCAGAAGGCCGGCACCTCCTCGGCTGCGGCGGAGCCCGGAGAAACAAGGCCCGCGGAAGCGATCGCAAGAAGCGCGATGAAGAGACAAAGTCTGAAATGATAGGTCACGCCATCCCCCGTTCGGCATGTCGGCCGCGCCATCGCAAGCCCTGCGGAAATGCCCGTCAGCGCTGCTTCAGTTCGAGCCGGATCCTGTAGAAATTTGCGGCATCCGCCATCGCCTTCACGTCGCATTGCTTTGTGCCGACGGCGACTGTCGCGATGTCGCGGACATCGGTGGTCAGCCAGATCGGCGCCTCGCGCGTATAGGAGCGGCCGGGCAGCGCCCGCCAGTTGGCGAAGAAGATGCCGATCTCCTCGCCGGCCGCATTGAGGAAGGTCGCGACGACGCAGACCTGGTCGTCATCGTCAGGATCTTCGTTCTTCAGCGTGATTCGCGACATGACGGAATTCGTCTTCGGGTCGGCGCGGAAAGAGAAGCTGTAATATTGCGGCCGCTTCCAATCCCATTTGTCCTCGACGAGCTTGCAATATCCATCCTCGGAGGAAAGGCATTCTTGCGCTGCCTGGACGCGCCAGACATAGTTCTTCCATCCGTCCTCATCGGGAATGGGGGCATGGTCGCTGGTCAGGAGGCCAAGGGCGATGGAGAGTTGTTTGAGGGTCGGCATAACGGGATGCTCGCCGGATTCGCCGCACCGCGCAAGCCCCTGACACCAGGGGCCTTCGGGCCGGACCAGACGATCCGGCCTTCTATCCTGTCAATGTGTTGCGGGCGCGCTCACGACAGTTGACCGCGCTTGCCGGTGACCATGCGAAACATCTGTTTTGCGCGTCCATCAGCACCTTCGGCCGAGCGCGGATAGGCATCGCGGATATGGCGCGTGTAATACCAGCCGGGCGACGTGGCCGTGATCAGGTTTTCATAGACGACCGGCGGCACGTTGAAATAGCGGCGGTGGCCCTTGAGGCGAATCTCGATGTCGAGGACCCCTGTCGACGGGTCGTAGGCAACGGATTTCACGAGTTTTGACGAAAGTTCCATCGTTGCTCCATATGCTGCGTCGCACAATGGAACCATGGTTAAGATAATAGTCAAGCCTTTGTAATGTTTCAGGACACATTACCTCACAAACCTTGCCTAACGTGAAGCCTGCTCTAAAAGGCCGGTCCGCAGGCAGTTGCCGCCCTGCAGCATTTCGCCTCACCCGCTGCTTGCGCCAAAATCCGTTTTCCGTTGTGCCCACCCTAGTTCTCCCGCTATATAGGAGGAAATGCAAAATCTCGGAGACAAGCATGCGGCAGGAAGATATCGAGGAAACCGTCGCCGAGAGTGGCTACAGGCAGATTCGTGCCGACATCATCTTCGGCCGGCTTGCGCCGGGACAGAAGCTGAAGCTCGAAAATCTCAAGAGCGCCTATGGCACCAGCGTCAGCACGCTGCGCGAAATCCTGAACCGGCTGACCTCGGAAGGCCTCGTTGTTGCCGAAGGGCAGCGCGGCTTCGAGGTGGCGGGCGTTTCCGTCGCCGATCTCAGGGAGATTGCCGCACTCCGGCTGCTGCTCGAGGAACATGCGCTGGAACAATCCTTCGAACAGGGGGATGTGGAATGGGAGGCGCAGCTCGTTTCGGCCCATTACAAGCTGGCGCGCATGGAAAAGGTCATGGCGACGGGCGATACCAGCCAGGCCGAGGACTGGAAGCGCTATGACTGGGAGTTTCACCAGGCGCTGATTGCCGCCTGCGGCTCGCGCCTGCTTATGGAAACGCATTCGGCCGTCTTCGACAAATACCTGCGCTATCAGATGGTGGCGCTTTCCTATCGCGGCAACGTGGCGGAAGAGGAGCACCGGCAGCTGCTGGAGACCGCCCTCAAGCGCGACAGCAAGACCGCCAAGGAGATCCTGCAGCGCCATATTCAGGCGGGCGTCGAACACGCGCTCGGCCGGGGGCTGCTGTCGGCCCTGCCCGCGCAGGCCAGGGGATGACGGCCTGATGCGCAGCGAAAAACCCGTGCCGAAAATGGCAAGCGAAGCCTCCGAGACGATCAGCGACGTCGTCTTCCGGCAGGTCCGGCAGGATATCATCTCCGGCGCGCTGGCGCCCGGCACCAGGATCAAGCTCGAGCAGGCGCGCGAACATTATTCGATCAGCGTCTCGTCGCTGCGCGAAATCCTGAGCCGCCTTGCAATGGAAAACCTCGTGCTCGCCGAGGGCCAGCGCGGTTTCGAGGTGAGCCCGGCCTCGATCAAGGAGCTGGAGGAGCTTGCCGATCTCAGGACAGTGCTCGAAACCCATGCGATCGGCCTTTCCTTTGCCGCCGGCAACCTCGAATGGGAAGGCCGCATCGTCGCCGCCCATCACAAGCTGGCAGCCGCCGAGCGGAAGCTTCTGGCAGGGGACGCCTCAAGGACCGTCGACTGGGTGCGCTATGACTGGGAGTTTCACCAGGCGATCGTCTCCGCCTGCAATTCGGCGACGCTGATGGCGACGCTGTCTTCGGTCTTCGACCGGTTTCTGAGATATCACATGCTGGCGCAGAGTTTTCGCGGGCAGGCCGTGGTGGATGATCACAAGCTGCTGTTCGAGCTGGCGCTGAAGCGGGATGTAGAGGGTGCCAGGGCGGTGATCGTCAGGCACGTGCAGAGCGGTGTGGCGCATGTGCTGAAGAGTGGGCGGATTGGGTGAACGGCTCGCGGTTGCGGGATTGTCGGTGCTAATGGCGGCCAGTTCAGCGGCTGGAGCCCCCTCACCCTAACCCTCTCCCCGCTGGGGCGAGGGAACGTGCCATACGATACCTCGAAGAACCCGCGACGTCGCGGCTTCCCCCTTCGCCCCATCGGGGAGAAGGTGCCCGAAGGGCGGATGAGGGGGCCATTGACGCGAATGGCCAGAATAAAGAAATTGCTCCACAAAAGGCGGCGCCAATCTGCAACGCCCTCACCTCATTGCTTACCGCGACGCACCCTCACCCCGCGTCCCTCGGCACCCCCTCCGGCCGCATTTGCTTCTTCAGCGCTGCAATCCTGAAAATCGCATTCGGCGCCCCATAGCCGCGATAGCTCCGCCGCTCCACCACCTCGAAGAAGAAGCCCTCCCCGTAAGTCCCGCTATAGAGCTGGAAATACTCGCCCTCCCCATCCCGATCATAGAGGATGTTTTCCGCCTTCAGCCGCTCGGTCAGCTCCGGCTCGAGCCCGAAGCGGGCTTCCACATCGTCGTAATAATTGGGCGAAATCGGCAGCGGCTTGAAGCCTTTCGCGCGCAGGCGCTCGGCCGTGGCGAAGATATCGTCAGTGGAAAAGGCCAGATGCTGGATGCCGGAGCCGAATTTCTCGGCGATGAAATGGCCGGCGAGCGTGCGGCGGTTTTCGGCGCCGTTCATGGTGATGCGAAGCGTGCCCGCCTCGTTCTCGATCACCTGGCTGCGCACCACCCCTGATGGGTCGATGATGTCGACGACAGGAGTTTTCCGGGTTTCGAAGATCGAGGTGTAGAAGAGCAGCCAGGTCAGCATCTCGTCATAGGAGACCGTCTGGGCAATGTGGTCGACCTGCAGAAGGCCGGCATCCCCGGCGTGCTTTGCATCGCCCTCCGCGCTTTTATCCTGCACCGGCTCGAAATCGATCTCTGAGAAGCGGCCGAGCGGGCTTTTCTCGTCGATCAGATAGATCAGCCCGCCGCCGACACCGCGGATCGCCGGAAGCTGCAATTCGCCCTCGACGACGGCCTGGGTGAAAGGCTCGGCATCGAGCGCCAGCGCGCGCGCATAGGCTTGCGCCGCATCCTCGACGACGAGCGCCACCGCATAGGCGAACGTGCCATGCACGGCATAGGCGGCATTGGCAAAACCCTCGGGATCGACATTGATGAGGATACGGATATTGCCCTGCTGGAAGAGCGTCACCTTCTTGGAGCGATGCACCGCCGCCTTGCTGAAGCCGAGCGCTTCGAGAATGCCGACAAGCTCCACCGCCTCCTCGTCATCGGTCGCGAATTCGATGAAGCCGACGCCCTTGACGGCGGCGCGCGCGGGCATGTCGATGCCGACTGACGTCTCCACCTTGCGGCGGATCTGGTCGGCCAGATAGATCAACGAGCGATGGCCATCGGCGGCGATTGCCCGTGTCGAGCCGCCGCGGAACTGGTCGTTGAAGATCTCCAGCGAGAAGAAACCGTCATAGCCTGTGGAGGCGACGGCCTCGGTAAATTCGGTGACGGGAAGATCGCCCTCGCCCGGCATGTTGCGGAAGTGCCGCGACCAGTAGAGCAGGTCCATATCGATCAGCGGCGCATCGGCAAGCTGCACGATGAAGATCTTCTCTTTCGGGATCGAGCGGATGGAATTGATGTCGATCTTGCGCGACAGCGAGTGGAAACTGTCGAGGATCAGCCCGACATTCTCATGATCGGCGCGGCGCACGATCTCCCAGGCATCGCGATGGTCGTTGACGAAGCGGCCCCAGGCAAGCGCTTCGTATCCCACTTTCAGCCCGCGTTTTGCCGCCCTCTCCCCGAGCTCGCGGAAATCGGCCGCCGCCCGGTCGATGCCGCCAAGCGCCGCCTGAGAGACATTGGAGCAGACGAGCACCATGTCGGTGCCGAGCTCCTGCATGATATCGAACTTGCGCTCGGCCCGGTCGAAGGTGCGGCTGCGCAAACTCTCCGGCATGCCCTCGAAATCGCGGAAGGGCTGGAACAGCGTGATGGTGAGCCCGAGATCGCGCGCCATGCGGCCGACATCGGCCGGGCTGCCGTCGAAGGCCAGGAAGTCGTTTTCGAAAATCTCCACGCCGTCGAAGCCGGCGCGCGCGATCGCTTCGAGTTTTTCCGGCAATTCGCCTGACAGCGTCACCGTCGCAATCGAGGTCTTCATACCAAGCATCCTCCTCGTTCGGGCCGCGATGGACAAAGCCATCGACCCTCCTGAGGGCATTATGGCGAATGTCGTGAGGATTTCAATTCAATTGATCAAATCAAAAGTCTCATATGATTTTCAAAAACTATGTTGATTTATGAGCGCACCTCTGGCAAACATGATGAGAACAGTCGGGAGAGGATGACTGTGAGGCTGCTTTTGGGCGGCCGCCAAAAAGGAGGAGAATTCCAATGCTGAAGTCGTTGCTGACGCGGCGTGGCGCCATGCTGGGTGCCGCCGCTCTTGTGGCCGCCATAGGTCTTGCCAACCCGGCCGCTGCCGTTACCCCCGATGAAATCAAGGCCCGCGGCAAGCTGATCGTCGGCATCCAGGGCGACAACCCGCCATGGGGTTTCGTCACCAGCGCCGGCAAGCAGGATGGCTTTGATGCCGATATGGCTGCGGCCTATGCCAAGGAACTCGGCGTCGAAGTCGAGTTCGTGCCGCTCGAAGTCAACAACCGCATTCCGGCGCTGACATCGGGCCGCGTCGACGTGCTCTTCGCCACCATGGCCATGCTGCCGGATCGCGCCAAGGCGGTGCAGTTCAGCCAGCCTTACAATGCCAATGCCATCGTGCTGATCGGCCCCAAGAACAAGTCGATCAAGACCAATGACGATATGGCGAACCTGACCATTTCCGTCGCCAAGGGTGCCGCACAGGACACGCAGGTCACCAAGAATGCGCCGCCGACCGCCACCATCCGCCGCTTCGACGGCGATGCGGCGAGCGTCCAGGCGCTGGTTTCCGGCCAGGTCGATGCGCTCGGCGGCAACATCTTCTACATGGACCGCGTGGAGAAGGCCCGCCCCGGCGAATTCGAAAACAAGCTGGAATTCCAGAAGCTCTATAACGGCGCCTGCACGCGTCTCGGCGAAAAGGAACTCAACGCCTCGATCAATGCCTTCATCGACAAGATCAAGGCCAATGGCGAGCTGAAGGTGATCTACGACAAGTGGATGAAGGTGCCGGTTCCGGAATTCCCGAAGAGCCTCGAAGGCATTTCGTTCACGGCCGGCTGAGCCATAGCCTCTGACAATCCGAGCATGAAGGCGGGCATTTCGATGCCCGTCCACGCCACCCCCATGCCCAAGACCAAGCAACCAGCTTTGCCCCGTTCGAGGTGCGCGACATGACCAGAACCATCTTCGTCCTCAACGGACCGAACCTCAACCTGCTCGGCGAGCGCGAGCCTGCCATCTACGGTTCCACCACCCTTGCCGATATCAGGGGGAAATGCCTGGCGAAGGCGAAGAGCCTCGGTTTCGAGATTGATTTCCGCCAGACCAATTTCGAGGGCGAGCTGGTGGAAAGCGTGCATCAGGCCCGGAAAGATGCCTGCGGCATCATCATCAATCCCGCCGCCTATACCTTCACCTCGATTGCACTTCTCGATGCGCTCAAAACCTTCGATGCGCCGAAGATCGAGCTGCATATTTCCAATGTCCATGCCCGCGAGGAGATCTACCATAAATCCCTGGTCTCGCGTGTCGCCACCGCCATCATGATCGGCTTCGGCGCGCGCGGCTATGAGCTGGCGATCGAGGCGATGGCCGGAATGGTGGGAGCGGCGAAAGCAGCATGAACTATCAACTGGATTTCACGCCCGTCATCGATGGCCTGCCGAGCCTGCTTCTCGGCTGTCTCGGCACGTTCCTGCTGGCGCTCTGCGGCATGGTGCTTGCCGTGATCATCGGCATCGGCGGCGTGGCGCTGCGGGATTCGCACATCAAGGCGCTGCGCTGGCTGGTGATCGGCTTTGTCGAGCTCATCCGCAACACGCCCTTCCTGGTGCAGATCTTCTTTCTCTTCTTCGCCCTGCCGCTGATCGGCATCAGGCTCGCCCCGACGCCGACGGCCATCATCGCGCTCGGCATCAATGGCGGCGCCTATGCGATCGAGATCATCAGGGGCGGCGTGCAATCCATTCCCAAGGGGCAGATGGAGGCGGGCCTCGCGCTCGGCCTGCACAAGGTGCAGGTGTTCCGGCTGATCATCCTGAAGCCGGCGCTGAGGGCGATCTACCCGTCGCTGACCAGCCAGTTCGTGCTCCTGACGCTGTCGACCAGCATCTGCTCGGCGATCTCCGCCTATGAGCTGACCTCGGTGGCGCAGCGCATCGAATCCGACAGTTTCCGCAGCTTCGAGGTCTATTTCACCATCACCGTGTTCTACCTCGTCATCTCCTGGCTGATGATGCGCCTCTTCGCGCTCTTCTCGGCCCGTTATTTCACCTATCCGGTCAAGTGAGGGCACCATGGGCAGCGAAGAATTCATCTTCCTTCTGATCGGCCTGAAATGGACCGTTCTTCTCTCCGCCGTCGGCTTCGTCTGCGGCTGCCTCGCCGGCCTTGCCGTCGCGCTCGCCCGCACCTCGGGCATGCCGTGGCTGGAGCGGCTGACTTCGGCCTATATCGCCGTCTTCCAGGGCACGCCGCTCTTGATGCAGCTCTTCGTCACCTATTACGGGCTCGCCCTCATCGGCTTCAAGCTCGACGCCTGGGAGGCGGTGGCGATCGGCCTCACGCTCCATGCCAGCGCTTATCTCGGCGAAATCTGGCGCGGCGCAATCGAAGCCGTGCCGCGCGGCCAGACGGAGGCGGCCAAGGCGCTGAGCCTCAAATATGTCTCGCGCATGAAGGATATCATCCTGCCGCAGGCGCTGCGCATTTCGCTGCCGGCCACGATCGGCTTCCTGGTGCAGCTCATCAAGGGCACCTCGCTCGCCTCGATCGTCGGCTTCACGGAGCTGACGCGGGCCGGCAACATCATCTCCAACCAGATCTTCCAGCCGCTCACCGTCTTCGGCATCGTCGGCATCCTCTATTTCCTGATGTGCTGCCCGCTGACCATCCTCGGCGCCCGCCTGGAGCGGCGCTTCAACGCGGCCCACGCGCGCTGATGCAGCGCCCTCACGAATTGGACCAGAGACCATGACATCAGCTCCCGCTCCATCCCCCAATCAGAACATGATTGGCGAAACCATGATCACCATGAGCCATGTGGAGAAATGGTACGGCGCCTTCCAGGCCCTGCACGATATCAATATCGATGTGCACAAGGGCGAGCGCATCGTGCTCTGCGGCCCCTCGGGAAGCGGAAAATCGACGCTGATCCGCTGCATCAACCATCTCGAGACCTACGAAAAGGGCGAGATCCGCGTCGGCGGCATCCTGCTCGGCAACCAGGCCAAGGCGATCGACGCGATCAGGCGCGAGGTCGGCATGGTCTTCCAGCAGTTCAACCTCTTCCCGCACCTGACCGTGCTGCAGAACTGCATGCTGGCGCCGATGCGCGCACTCGGCGTCGCCAGGGCCGAAGCCGAAGAGCGGGCGCGGACCCTGCTGGCCCGCGTAAAGATCTCCGAACAGGCGGAGAAATATCCGGTGCAGCTCTCGGGCGGCCAGCAGCAGCGCGTGGCGATCGCGCGCGCGCTCTGCATGCGCCCCAAGGTGATGCTCTTCGACGAGCCGACCTCGGCACTCGACCCTGAGATGGTCAAGGAAGTGCTGGATACGATGATCAGCCTTGCCGAGGAAGGCATGACGATGATCTGCGTGACCCATGAAATGGGCTTTGCCCGCCAGGTCGCCAACCGGGTGATCTTCATGGCAAGCGGCGCGATCGTGGAAGAGGCGCACCCGGCCGAATTCTTCACCAATCCGCGCCATGAGCGCACCCGCAAATTCCTCGGCGAAATCCTGCGCAACTAGCCCTGAGCGAAGACCGGGAGAAGCTCCATGTCAAAACGCCCCCTTGCTATCGCCGTCATGGGCGCCGGGCTGATCGGCAAGCGCCATATCGAAGGCGTGCTGGCCGAGCCGCGCACCACCCTTGCCGCCATCATCGACCCCTCGCCCGCCGCCCGTGACGAAGCCCGCGCAAACGGCCTGCCCTGGTTTGCAAGCCTTGCCGAAGCGCTCGCTGAAAACCGCCCGGATGGCGTCATCGTCGCCACCCCCAACCAGCTGCATGTGGCAAATGCCGACGATGTGGTGGCAGCCGGCATCCCCGTCCTCATCGAAAAGCCAGTTGCCGACGATGCGGCGGCCGCAGCCGGCCTTGTCGGCCGCGCGGAGCAAGCCGGCGTGCCCGTCCTCGTCGGCCACCACCGCCGCCACAACCCGATCATCCGGGAAGCCAAGCGCCTGATGGAAAGCGGCCGGCTCGGCCGCATCCGCTCGATCAACGGCAGCTTCTGGGTCGCCAAGCCCGATGACTATTTCGAGGTGACATGGCGCCGCGAACCCGGCGCCGGCCCGATCTTCATCAACCTCATCCACGATGTCGATCTCTTCCGCCATCTCATCGGCGAAGTCGAAAGCGTGCATGCGATGGAAAGCAATGCCGCCCGCGGCCATGCGGTCGAGGATACTGCCGTGGTGCTCCTGCGCTTTACAACCGGCGCGCTTGCCACACTCAGCGCCACCGATGCCGTGCCCTCGCCCTGGAGCTGGGAGCGCAGCTCGGGCGAAAACCCCGGCTTCCCCAGGGAAAACCAGTCCTGCTACCAGATCGGCGGCACTGAAGGCGCGCTCACGATCCCCGATCTCACCCTCTGGAGCAATGAAGGCCGCCCCGACTGGCGCGAGAAGCTGACGCAAGAGCGCCTGTCCGTTACATCAGCCGACCCGCTCACCCTGCAGCTCCAGCATTTCTGCGATGTCATCGAAGGTACGGCCACACCCCTCGTCAGCGGCCGGGAAGGCCTCGCCACGCTCGAGGTCATCGAGGCGATCAAGGCCTCCGCCAGCACCGGAAGGACTATATTCCTAAAAGGCAAATCCCATGATTAGCGGCACCACACGGCTGATCGCCCATCTCGGCTACCCGACGGAAAGCTTCAAGGCGCCGCTGATCTACAATCCCTATTTCGAGGAACAGGGCATCGACGCCGTCGTCGTGCCCATGGGCTGCCGGCCGGAAGATTACCCCGCCTTCCTGAAACTCGTCTTCCGCCTCTCCAACATCCACGGCGCCCTCATCACCATGCCGCACAAGATCCCGACCATGGATCTGCTCGACGAAATCTCCACCAACGCCCGCGTCTCCGGCTCCTGCAACGCCATCAGGCTCGGTGCCGACGGAAAACTGATCGGCGACATGTTCGACGGCGAAGGTTTCGTGCGCGGCCTCAAGCGCAAGGGCCAGACGATATCAGGCGCCAAAGCCCTCCTCATCGGCGCCGGCGGCGTCGGCTCGGCCATCGCAGCGTCGCTGGCCTCCGCCCAAATCGGCCACCTCGCCCTCCACGACGACAACAGGGCCGCGCTAGACGGCCTGAAAACCCGCCTCAACACCTGGTACCCGGCGACACGGGTCACGACCGGCTCCAGCGATCCCGACGGCTTCGACATCGTCATCAACGCCACACCGCTCGGCATGCGCAAGGATGATCCGCTGCCGCTGGATGTGAGCAGGCTTTCGCCTGCGACTTTCGTGGGTGAAGTGGTGATGAAGGAGGAGATCACGCCGTTTCTGGCGGCTGCGCGGGAGCGAGGGTGCCGGTATCAGGTGGGGACTGATATGCTGTTTGAGCAGATACCGGCCTATCTCGAGTTCTTTGGGTTTGCGACGACCACCGCGGAGCATTTGCGGCGGGTGGCGCGGTTGTAGAGTGCGGCTGGCAAAGCGAAAGTCAGTTCGGGACTGAGGTCTGCCATGCCCCGGCTCCGCGATCACGAGGTTGCCGTGCGCCAGACCTCGCCGAAGCCAATCCTATGTCTTTGAATGGGCACTCATCCAATGAGGCCAGACACGCTCTTTGGTTAGGCCAAATCCGCCTCAGAAGATGCATTTACCCTGTGGCTTTATCACAAGGCTCATGAAGCCTTGATCAGGACAGTGATTTGCTTTTCCCGAAGAGCTTCGCGACGAATGCGAGCGCCATGTGAAGGACCGTGGATACGACGGACGGACGGCGAACGATCGGCGGCAATCCAACCTTCACGCGAGAACGAGGCGTCAGTTGCACGGTGTCATGCATCGACCACCCGTCCGCCTCGCGAACTTTGACCAGACCCAGCGCTTCTGCCTCTTTGACAAATTTGTCTTCCGAGATTGCGATGCCGGAAAGCTCGCCGCTGTTGGCGGCAACCTTCTGTATCAGATCGTCAATACCTTGAAATTGCTGTTTCTCTTCGAACAGCTTCTCGATGCTCATTTATACCCCACCCCATAATCTCAACCCAAGGACAGCGGTATCAGGTTGTGATTTGCACGTAAACCGTGCGACGCAGCAGAGGTTGTAAAAAGTCTGGAATCTGGAAAAGGTCAACCAGTAAGGTTAAGACCGCACCGCCCATCATCCAATGTTGGCCCGCTCGGTGGGCACACTGGAAAACATGTGACCCCATCGCCCGATCGTCAAAGAATGGGGTCTTTCACTGCGATCAAAACGGCCGCCATAGATTGCTCAACTGCCCGAGCCGTTAAAATGCCGGCTCTCTGGACAGACTCCAGAACGGAACGACGCGAGCTCGGAACGCGTCCCAGAGCGCCTCTTCTCCGAACTTCTTCTTAAACTCGAGTTCAGAAGGGAATAGAGGGACTAACTTCATGAAAACGATAGACTCGTTACCGTTATCGAGCCGTGGCATGATGACCTCCCCGCTGGAGAACAGGAACGTGTGGATCGAGCCCGGCCCCTCCAACAGAAAGGGTATGCTGACAGTATCGCCGACATTGGGCGGCGATTGTGAGCCATTGCCGGCTACCGCGACCTCAGCCATGGCCGTGACGATTTCATCAACCTCAGGGAGAAGGCCGATGAAAAACTCGCAACCCGAATTACCTGATCGCTGCATAGAACGTGCGCCATCCGTCGCGTACAGCGCGACCCCTTCTGGATTGCCTTCTGCGCGCCACTTGTAGATGTGAAGGACCTGACCCTGCTGCGTAGTGAAGCGTGCGATGCGATCAGGTTCACCATACCTGCTTTCATAATAGGTTCTGATGTCCATTGTCGCATCCAGACCAAAGATTGATGGGTGGCGAACCCACTCCGTCTCGACCGGAGGCCTCCAGCACAACGACTGGCGCTCTTCCCCTGAGCTATGGGTCGCCACGCGCAGATCTAGCAGATTACCGCGCGCCCTCAATCCATTTGGTGGGGTTGCTTGCAGGAGCGTGATTTTCATTGGAACTTCGACAGTTCTCGGCATGCTTGCGGACAAACTGCCGCCACAGGGCGTGACGCGGCTTTCACCAATCACCACCCTCGGAAGGAGCAGATCTTTTCTGGCAGCGGCGCGGGAGAAACGGTGCCGGTACCAGGTGGGGACGGATATGCTATTTGAGCAGATACCGGCTTATCGGGAGTTTTTCGGGTTTGCGACGACGACTGCGGAGCATTTAAGGACGGTGGCGCGATTATGACCGCGCGCGCGTGGCGCAAAGGGCTCCGATCTATGGAACTCCAATCCGCGAAGTTCGAATAAGAGCCGATGCGAGACGTCTTATGCTTAAAGCATGAAGAGCCTCCACCGGAGCGATCATTCGTTCGCCGACGCCCGCATTGTTGACATGCCTCCAAATTTCAACTCAAGATATACATGCTTGGAGGCATTGAATTGATTCATATTGAAATTGAACGTAACATTGCGGAATTGCATAAGAACGGCCGACTTGATGAAAGCGTTCTTGCGGCACTACTGCCGAATGGGATCCCCCACGACTTTGAAGGTTTCTTATTCGATTACAAATTTTTCGTTCGACAAGAAAAAACCAAAGAAGACGAAGACCACATCGCGGATCTCGTTCGCGATTTCGTCTCTTTCTACAACTCGATGGGCGGCTACATTCTACTTGTTTTCCCGACTGATGTTGAATCGGGAGTAGAAAAATTTGTTAGTGACAACGATAAGATAAATCAGCACATAGCGACTTATATTGGGATGCCTCTCGGCATCAAGAGCTACAAAGGGTCCGCCGCCATTGATGGTATTCCTCGCAGCTACATACTTCTTTACATCCCTAAGAGGCGAGGCACAGAGAAGCCTAAGGCTTTCATTCGCAACAGTCGGAATTTAGGAACTGCGGACAAACAGAAATTCATAATACGCCGGGGCGACATTTACTGCAGGTACGAGCATGAGTGCCGTTTAGCAAACGAAGATGTAGAACTACTAACGTTCCTGTTCTCCGAGAGAGAGCCTTCCACAACTGCGCTATTCTCGACAAAGATCGAAAACAATCTTCCACCGAGAGATCCAAACCTCATCCAATTCGTTGGGAGAAAGGAGTACCTAGAGGCCCTTTGGCAATGGATAAGTGAGCCAAGGCGCCCCATTAAGGTACTGACCGCTGCCGGTGGCTTAGGGAAGACCACAGTCGCGTACGAATTTGCCACTCAAATCCTGGATCGACCGGGATCAGGCTTCGAGAAGATCGTATGGCTATCTGGAAAAAAGGTAACTTTCGCATCACTCCTCGGGCGTATGGTTTCGACGACACGGTGTGATTTTGAGAACGTCGGGCAGCTCCTAGAAAACCTGCTGCTACAGGTCGGATCTCCGCCGGACGAGATTCAACAAGCTTCCGATATTGAGGACAAGATCTCTCTCTGCATCGAAGCCTTCTCGGCATTGTCGATCCTCTTGATTGTGGACGATGTTGACTCCCTTCCACGCGACGAACAGAACGATCTCTACTCCACAATCTCGCAAATTATCATCGCCGCCAACGTCCGGAACGACAACAGCAGGGTTCTTTTCACGTCGCGACTGGAGTTGCTAACCGGCCGAGAACAGCGCATCTCAATGCGTGGCTTCGAAGGTATGGATTTCAACGACTACGTCGCTGTCAATATTGAGTACCTGATAAGAGACGAGAAGCAGGCCAAAAAGATTGGCGAGAATAAAACCAAGATCTTGGACGCATCGGCGGGATCGCCGATCTTCATAACATCTATTATTCGCCTTGTTTCATTGGGGCACGAACTGAGCCAAGCAGTAGCAGATTGGCGAGGAAAGAACGGCGAACAAATCAGAGCTTTTGCGTTCGAACGAGAAATCGATCAGCTCACGGTAACTCAGAAGGAAATCTTGTACGCGATGCAATTGCTGTCGCGAGCTCGTATCGATGAAATCAAGGAGATATGTGAACTTACATCCGTCGAGCTCGAGACTGATCTGGCAGGCCTGAAGGACTACCATCTCTACGCTACCAAGGGCGATCCGGCCTCTGGCACGGTCTTGGAGGTACCCGAACCAATCAGGCTCATGCACGACGTAACTCGGGGGAAGATTCCGGAAGATCGACGGAAGCTGATAGAGCGAGCGTGTTTAGCGGCAAAGACCGGCAACGAGGATCCGGCACGCTATATTGCGATAACAATATCCCAGACAGTGCGGCACTGGAAAAACGGGGACTATGACGTTGCCGAGTCCTACTTAACGGGAGAGATACAGAAAAATGGCAAGATCGGAGAATTCTACTGCCTCCGAGCACGGACAAGACTCGATTTGAGAAATCGAAAGCCGGAACAAATCGAGTCAGATTTCGAGCAAGCGGAAAAATATGGCTGCAATCCATTCGATCTTCTGAAGTATTGGTACATCTTCAAGCTTCGGAGTGGCGACTGGAGAGGACTGTACCGACTTCACAAAAGAAAATCAGTCATGGCTGAGACGTTTCCTGTCTTTAACTGCTGCAACGTTATGGCCGCGATACGTATCGCGGACAAGATTGTCGACCGCACACCATCAGAGGCACGTCAGTATTACGCGGATGCCCTCAAGTCGGCGGCAGACTACATCACCAGCGGCAAGAGTATGGGTTATTTCCATCAACTCCGAGCATTAATGAACGAAGCCGCTGTCGGATATATCAAATCCGTCCGCAAAGAGCGCGACGTCTCCACGCAGGACTTACAGATATTCAGATTCGTGGTGTCTTGCTTAGACTTCAACTTGGCACCGACATTTCTTCTTCGGATTGGACTAACGAGCCTCGACAGATGGATCTCCAATCTCGCCTACGGCAGCGAAATCCAACATCAGCGCGTCACCATCATTGACGACCTTGATAAGGTGTCACGGTACTTAGGAAGGCAAAATACTGTTCGCTTCGCGTTGACCGCAGAATGTGAACGGATCCGCGCCAAAATATAAAAGAACTTTCTTCGGCCCTGCTTTTGTGCGGCAAATACGCAAGTTAGTTGTGAGCGATTTACTTGCCCACCCCAACGCACGATGGCTAGATCTCTGAGACAAGCGCAGAGACGAGGGCGGAGGGGGTTGTCGCCTTGCATCCGTCAACAGCTTCCCACACCCCTCACCTACAACTTACACCCCTTCGAAAGCGCCGCACTCTCCATCGCCGAAACCTTGCCCTTCGACACCGCGACCTCGCCTTCCTTGTCCCCGCCGGCAACACTGCCGATCGGCACGCCCACCAGAAACACCCCGAAAGCATCGCCATTGGCGGCCGAGATCTGCTGCTTCGACAGGTCGTCGAGCTTCTTCTTTTCCGTCGTGTGGAGCTGGGCGATCTGCGGGCAGCCGAGATTGGTATAGGCCTGCATCGGGATGTCGGCCTGGACGATGGCGTCAGGTCTTTTCGCGCAAGCGGCGAGTGTCGCGGCAAGAGCCACGGCGAGAATGAGTTTTTTCATGATGTAACCCCAGTTAGCGGCCGATTTCTAGCATCGCCGCCCGTGTGGCGCGAGTAACTGGGAGGAACAACCACAGGAGAATTATCTGACGCCGCCGGCGGCTTTTCGGCCACCGGCCCTGCCTTTCAGGTGCACCCGCCCCTCGGAGAGGCCCTCAAAGTGGATTGATGTAATTCATGATCGCCACCTGCCGCAGCACCACCCGGCGGATGATGTGGGTCGCCTTCACATGGTCGGTGAAGATTGCCGCCGTGCCGGTGGCGCCGGCCGGCAGGCTGGCGGCGAAGGCCTGGTCGTCGAGGCGCACGCGCACGACGAGCGGCGCGGTCAGGATCGCCGATGGGGCGATGGCGCTGCCGGATGTCTGGGTCTGGCCGCTGGCGACGGCCTGGATGACCGTTTCCACCTTACCGGTGAAGATGCGGCCGGGCGCGAACTTGAAGGTGATTTCCACGGCCTGGCCGGGCTCGATATAGCGGGCATTGATCTGGGCGATCTCCACCCCGATAAGCGTATCCGACGTATCGATGAAGGCCATGACGGGCGCAAGCGGCAGGCTGGAGACGCGGGCACCCGAACGCAGCGCCAGATTGGTGACATAGCCATCGGCCGGCGCGCGCACCACCGTCTTGTCGAGATCCCATTGGGCGCCGGCGATTTCGGCGGTCAGCTGCTCCACCTCCGCCTGCCGCTGCTCGACATCATAGGCGCGCCCCGCCCCCGTCGTCTGCAGACGCGTGGTTTCTTCCAGCCGCTGCCGGTTGAGGCCGAGCTGCGCCTTCAGCGCATCGAGCTTGGCCTGATAGGGCTGCGGATCGATCTTGAACAGGGTGTCGCCGGCCTTCAGGGCCACGTTCGCCTTGACCGGCACATCGGTCACCTCGCCCGCGACATTGGGCACGATCGCCACCGAATTGCGCACCACGAGCGCATTGCCCTGCGGCGCGCCCCAACCCATGGGAATGAACAGGCCGACGAGCAGAAACAGGAAGACCAGGATGGGCGAGATCTTCCAGAACAGGTTGAACCTGACGATATGCAGCTTCACCAGCAGGAAGAGGATCACGAGATAGGTGTTGAGCAGGACGACGATCATGGCGCCTGCTCCGGCGCCGCCTTGCGGGGAATATCGACATAGGCCCAGATGAGAACGAGCGGCCAGAGCGCAAAGCCGAGAAAGAGCGTCACCCAGCCGCCGACGGTGACCGCCTCCTTCCAGGGATGGTCGCGGCGCCTGGCGATCATGCCGGGTAGCATCGCCATAAAGACGACGACGAAGACCGTGCTGGCGATCAGCACGATCAGCACGATCCAGGCGAAGATATCGATGCCACTCATCCCTCACTCCGTTGACGATACCAGACGGCATTTTTACCAGGACAAACCGGCTTCCCGGACGGCGTCCTCGAAAGCGATCCTCGCCAGGTAGCTGGGCGACCAGCTTTTCAAGACATCGCCGCAAGTGGCGACGGCATGGCGATAGGCCGCTTCGCGCACCGGCCACCCGTCTGCCAGGCGGGCCAGCGCCTGCCTTGCCGAACTCACGAACTCGAAGCCGTCGTGCTCGGCACTGCGAACGAGCACGCATACGTTCCACGGACCGGGACTGAGATCATCGCCTCCACCATCCTTGGCCATGGCGCTCACCAGTCGTTCGGCGGGCGCGGCTTGCGCAGGCGCACGCGCATCCACCGCACCGGCGCCAGCAGCAGGCACGCCCCGACGAAACCGAGCGCCAGGAATTCCACCCAGCCGCCATAATGAAAGCCGAGCCCCTCGAACATCGCATTGAGCAGGACGGCGCCGGCCACGCCCGCCACGACATCGACAATCAGATGGGCATGCGCATGCATGAACTTGTTTGCCATCCACCCGGCCATGCCGCCGATCAGGATGGCGCTACCCCAGTCGACCGGTCCTTCGTTCATCGGTCTTCTCCATCGGCGTTCGCCCGGACGATAGCGCGGTCGCATGCCGTGGGAAGTACGTAACGGTAAATGCGGGGCCTCATTTACGTTGCAATCGAGTATTGCGAACATCCGGCGGCCGCCGGCGCACGGTCGTGACGAGCCGTAATCGGCGGGCAGAAGGCGCCGGCTCGCTGCCGGAAGAGCCGCTTCATCTACCCCCTGCAACGGAATGATGAGGGGCGGCCGGCGGG
The DNA here is from genome assembly GCF_014194915.1 of Rhizobium sp. BK512. NCBI lineage: Bacteria > Pseudomonadati > Pseudomonadota > Alphaproteobacteria > Hyphomicrobiales > Rhizobiaceae > Rhizobium > Rhizobium sp. BK512. Next base: position 70,011 of record NZ_JACIAS010000001.1, read on the forward strand.
CATGCGCGGGCCGGTTTCGGCCTAACCCTTTTGGATGAATTGCGAATCGTCCGAACCTCGACGAAAGTAGCTAGGCGGCGGTAGTAGGATTACTTGGACCGAAACCGATGCGGGGGGCTTGCCGAGTATCGAGTGGAAGCCCTTCAATTGTTGATGCCTGCGCCGTGCAGAGCGCGGGTGAATGATCAATGGCCGCTTCCGCCTGAAGCGGCCATTATCGTATCGGCAGGCCTTGAGGCATGCTCCGGCCCGTCCGCCGCCTGCATCGCGCAGCCATCCAGAATCGCAAGTGAGGGTCATGATCGGAGACGCGCGGCCGCCGGGCGGGGCCGTGGTATCGCGAGGAAATGAGACAGGGAAAGGCTGAAATCTGCTGTGAATTTGAAGCCAGTTATAGGGCCCGCCACGCCATACGTTCGCGAGCCTCTATACCTGCTCAGTCCGCCAAAACGCGTTTAGCGCGCGAAATAACCATGAATAAAGGCCGAAGTCGCGTGAAAAGTGTGTGACACGGCCGACCGGGCAATATCCTGTTCGGCACGCGCCAATTTTCGCAGATCTCCGCGCGCCGTCATCCGATCGCCGCCCTGCGCCCGCCGCTCGATACCGCCTGCAGCGCCTCCCCGTGATGGCTGTTCTTCTCCGCATCCTGCACCGCTGCGACCCGCGACGGACCGGAAGAGGAAGCCCTCGGGCGCGCCGGGTAACTGAGGTCGCGCCCGCCCTTCCCGCTCTTGCTGGACGATCGCCGGAGGGATCGCCTGATGGCATGAAGGCGAGGCGTCAGCGCCCGCTCGCCCTCGGTCTGGATGCAACCAAGGGGAGTACTCCTATCGGTGCCTTGTGTAACCCGTCAAAAAGCGGTTAGCTGCGGCGGTTGGGTACGCTCATTCCGCATGGTCGAGTGCGCCCGCATGTCGAGGCCCGGCATGTGGCGGCCCCGCATTTCGAGGCCCCGCATTTTGAGGGAAGTTCCGTGGGCTGGTCCAAACCCTTAAGGCTGCATCTCGGCGTCCTGGTCGTCGCATCGCTGCTCTGCACGTCGATGCCGATCATCTGGCTGGCCTTCAGCCGCGGAAGCGAGGCCGCCGTCAGCGCCGGCGTGCAGCAGATGCGCGGCATGAGCCTGCGGCTGATCGAGGGATACCGCAATACGCTGGAGGGCGGCATGGAAGCGGCGGCGCTCGCCTCCACCCTGCCCCAGCTCGCCTCGCCGCCGCCTCAGGATATCAAGGCAAAGCAGGACTTCTTTCTGGAGGTTCTGCGCAACGTCCCCAATGCGACCAGCGTCTATACCGGCTATCCTGACGGCTCCTACCTGCAGGTCATCAACACCGCAAGGCAGGATACCCGCCGCACGCTTGCAGCCCCCGACGGGACGGCTTTCGCGATCCGCACCATCGCCGGGCGGCAAAGCGCCGATGTCGTCTCGACGCTGCAGTTTCTCGACGGCGAGACAAGGCCTGTCGGCGAGCGGAAGGTGGACTACGCCTCCTTCGATCCGCGCCAGCGCCCCTGGTATCAATCCGTCGTCCAGGATGGCATGCCGGTCTCCGTCGGGCCCTATGTTGCGGGAACGCTGGGTGTCCCGACGCTGACGATCGCAGCGCCCATGCGCGACGATGCCAAGGTGGTGGTCGGCATCAACATCCACCTGGAGACCATCAGCCGGCTGCTCGACGCGCGCGGGATCTCGCCGCGTGCGCGCGCCTATATCATCGATGCCGGCGATGATCTCATCGCCCATTCCAACCCCGATATCATGAGCAGGATCATCGCCATCTGGTCGCGAACGTCAGGCACGCTCGACGCCACGGCCAACGGCTTCGAGACGAGCATCGAGACCGTGGCGAGGCTGAGGCGCGATCCGGCCTTTGCCAATGGCGGCCTGGCACGCATCGAGCTCGACGGCGAAAGCCATCTCGTGCAGATCGCCCCCGTCAGCGTCTCCGGCCTGTTCAAGGGCAGCACGGCGGTGATCATCGTGCCGATGGAGGATCTGGTGGCCGAGGCCAACCGGCTGCTCCTGCACAATCTGCTGATCGCCGCGGGCTTGGTGCTTGCTGGTGTCGCAGCTTCGGTGCTGTTGTCGCGCATGGTCAGCCGCTCCCTCTATCGGCTGGCCGACGAGGCCCGCAGGATCGGCGATCTCGATGTCGGCGAGAAAGCCGTCTCGCACTCCTTGATTACCGAGATCAACACGCTGGCGACAGCCCTTGCCGCCAGTCGCCACGCCATCAGCCAGTTTGCACTCTATGTGCCGCGCGAGGTGGTCCGACGCATCGTCAGCCCCGGCGGCCGGGCCGTCGTCAAGGCCACGCGCCAGGATGTGACCGTGCTCTTCACCGATATCAGGGATTTCACCGCCATATCGGAGCAGCACTCGCCCGAAGACGTGGTCGATACGCTGTCAGCCTATTTCGAGCTTCTGAACACCATCGCCGAGCGCCATGGCGGCACGGTGGTGCAATATCTCGGCGACTCCATCTTCGTCATGTGGAATGCGCCTGTCGAAGATCCGGCGCACGCCGAACACGGCTGCCGCTGCGCCCTCGCCATGCGCGCCGCGATCGATGGCCTGAACGACGAGAACGCCAGAAACGGCCGCCCCGAACTCATCACCCGCTTCGGCCTCCACACCGGCCCCGCCGTCGTCGGCAGCTTCGGCGCCGCCTCGCGCCAGCAGTACACGGCCATGGGCGACACGATCAACGTCGCCTCGCGGCTGGAAGGCCTGAACAAGGAATTCGGCACCTCGATCCTGACGAGCGCGGCGATCCACGACGCGGTCGGAAACCGATTCGGCTTCCGCCCGCTGGGGCTGGTGCAGGTGAAGGGGCGCGCGGAGAAGGTGGACCTGTGGGAGCTTGTCGGGGAGAGTGGCGGCGACGGCAATTCCAGCCAAGGTGCATAGCGGCAGCGCAAGAACACGGGCGTTTCCGGGGAGCCGAAATCATGCAATCCTGTTGAAAAGCTTCACCCAACGTACCGAATCTGTTCCGATTTCAAAATTGACGCTGAGTAGAACGGATCAGTAAATACGATCCTACGAGGAGTGTCCATGCTGAGATCAGTGTCGTTGGAAGCAAAGCGGTACCCTTCGTTGGGTAGATGCATATTTTGTGAAACCTCCACCAAGCCTCTCACCGACGAGCACATAGTTCCCCGGGCGTTATCAGGAACAGGCGAGGTGATTTTCGAGGGTGCGTCCTGCAATGACTGTAATAACCACGCCAACAGGACCTATGAACAGAGGGCCTGGGAGAATGATTTTGTTGGGGTTCGCCATATCTTGGAGCTAAAGCAGAACAAGCGGCGGCGCGGAAATACCAGGCGAATGCCGAAGGTGTCTTTTAATCAGACCTCTGGTGACCAGCTGCCCGTGAACGCGTTCACCGATACGCTTCCTGCCAAAAACTATCCGCCGATCTACCAATATGCAGTGCACGAACCAGCCGGAAGGCTGGTTGGGATTGATAAGCGAGAAGGTGCCGATTCGTTTCGACTAGGTCTTGTTCATCTTGGCTTGCGGAACTTCACCCCAGCTCATGTAACGACGAGAATGCCGCTAATCATGGGGCTGAGTGAGATGGTGGTGGCTAAGATGGCCTATTGCTACGCGATTGCGGAGCGAGGATTTAATGAATTTGATACAACTGATCTGCTCGACCTATTGATGGGGCGCCGCAGTGATGTCTTCAATTTCGTTGGGCGGCCGCTTTATGATGAGCATCTTGCAATGCTCAGGCTGCATAAGTTTTATTTTCGCAAGCGCGGAGAGCTCAACACGGTAATCGTCCATCTCTTTGCTTCGTTTGGCGGTCCGAAGCATGAGGTCGTTATTGGCGCAGACCGGTAAAGCCCGATCTTCCTCATCGCTTGACCGGAATAAATAGCCACCTTCGACGTGGCCCGCGAACCCCGCCTCAGACAAGCTTCTTCGCCTCTGCCTTCGTATGCTCATGATACTTGTTCTCCCGCGCCTTTCCGAACAGCTTCAGGCTCTCCAGATGCTCGCGCTGGGCGCGGTAGAAATCGTTGAGGAACAGCATCTCCTGGCCGGGCTTCACGGGATCCTCATAGCGGATCCTTCTCGTAATCGTGCGCACGATCTTGATGATCTCTTCGGTGTTCGGCTTCTTCGTCGTGTCGCGCAGCACATCCTCCAGCGTCTGCAGCTCGTATTTGCCGTAGATATCGAGATGCTCGGGCAGGAATTCGAACGCCGGCTGCGACGAAGCCTTGGCAGGAGATGACAGAGCGAGGTCTGACAGCAGCACGGAGCGCGGATTGTCGACCACCAGCGTGCCGGCGATCATGTCGCCGATACGTTGCCGGCGGCGGTTGGCGAGCGGAACGATCACCACCACCAGGAGCCAGGCGGCCGTCAATCCACCTTCCAGCCCCGACTGTTCGCCGATGGTGCCTAGAAGGCCCATCGGAGCGAAGATCTCCACCTCTTTCATCAGGTTGCGCGCGGTCACCTGATGCGGCGTCAGGCGTCTGCCATCGACGTTGATGACGCGGATGCCGGTTATCCGCTTTCCGAGCGTGCGCCCGTTCCAGATCAGCTCCGAGAGCACGTAATAGGGTGTCCGCAGCAGAAAGCCCATCAGGGTGATCAGGACCGTCATGGCGCTAAAGGGCAAGACCCCCGTGAAGATGACGGCAAGCGCGATAATGATGAAAAGCAGGGTCGTGAAGATGATATCGAGGATCTGCGCGCCCAAACGCGCTCCGATCGAGGCGATCGCGAAACTGATCGGCACGCCCTCCGGCGGAATGAACTGCATGACGCGCTTGCCGTCAGTCATCGTCTGGTCCGGCTGCTTCATCTGGCGGCCCCATGCTTGGCCTTGCCTTCGCGCCCTGCAAGCGAGAGCCATGCGACCCAGAAGACACCCATGCCCCAGCCGATGCCGATCCGCCAGACCGGCTCCTGCACCAGCTGGCGCAGGAAGCCTTCGATAAACGCTGCCACGACCAGCATCAGGGCCGCGAGGATTGCGAGCTTGACGGCATCATGCCCCTGGTGGCGCAGAGCCTCTTTGCGGGTTCTCGCCCCCGGAAGAAGGACGGCGAGCCCGAGCCCCGCTCCGCCGGCGCAGGCAATCGAGATCGCCGCAAGCTCGGTGACGCCGTGGATGGAAAGCCAGGCGAAGGCATCGTAGCCGAGCCCTTTCTGCCGGAACATCGCGAAGAAGGCGCCGAGCATCAGGCCATTGTAGAAGGTCAGAATGAAGCTCGGCACCGATGCGAAGACGCCGAGCGCGAAGATCATTACGGCGATCCCCGTATTGTGGGAAAAGAGATAGGCCGAAAAGGCTGCGAGCCCGTCGCTCTCATGCCGTTCATTGCCGTAGATCGTCGAGCGCAGGTAATCGGCCGACGCATCCGGCGTGCGCAGATCGGCGAGCTCCGACGGCACGAACGTATAGAACCAGCTCGGATCGCTGCTGCAGAGCCTGTATCCGGCAAGAGCGCCGAGAACGAGCGCCAGGAAGCCGATGAAGAGAGGCAGGGCCGAGCGGCGCACCGCCTGCGGAATGCCCTTCAGCAGCAGGCGGGAGATCAGCCCGCCGAGGCTTTCCTGCGGCGCATAGACGACGAGATAGGCGCGCGCGCAGAGGCTTTCGAGATAGGCGACCAGCGCCCGATCGAGCGAAATATCGCGCGCGACGCTGAGCGAATTCATCGCCTGCCGGTAGCCGGCCGCAAGGTCGCGCACCTCGTTATAGCTGAGTGCAGCAGCCCCACCCTCCTCCGCCCGGCTCACCAGCTGGTCCAGCTGGCGCCAGTGCGCCTCGCGTTCCAGCCGGAAGCGGGCCGAGCGCAGGAGATCGTTCTGCACTCCGCCGGCATGGAGCGTCGCGCCACTATCCATCCTGGGGTCGATGCGCAGATCCGTCATATCATCTCGCGGGATTTGATTTCGATGTAGCGGGCAATGAGATCCGATGTCAGCGCCTCGGGCGTGCTGTCGAGGCAGAGCACGCCGAGACGCGAAAGCTTCTCCATCACGGCCCGCCGCTCCTGCACGATCTGCCGTGCCGCGACAGAGCGGGCGATGGCATCGAGCGTCGTCTCCTCCGGCTCCACCAGCTCTGCCAGGACAGGATCGCGCAAGGCGACGTAAACGATGAAATGGTGCCGCGCGAGCACCTGCATATTCTCGATCATCAACTCCGCCGTGATGCTGTCCACGAAATCGGAGAATATCACGATCAGCGAGCGCCGCTTGAGACGGCCGGAAAGATGCGTCAGCCCCAGCGTATGGTTGGTCTCCTGGGTTTCGTAGGCGAGATCGGCGCAGATCGTCTGCAGACGTGGAAACGCCGCACGCCCCGGCAAGGCAGGCTGGAAGAGGCGCGGACGGCTGTCGAAACTGTAGAAGCCGACGAGATCGCCCGCGAGCCCTCCCGCCCAGCACATGGCGAGCGCCGCATTGATGGCGCGGTCGAGCTTGGTGAAGCCGCCGACCTGCTCGGCCATCAGCCGCCCGGAATCGACGCAGAGAATGATCTGGTGGTTTCGCTCCGCCCGCATCTCGCGCACCACGAGATTGCGCATGCGCGCCGAGCGCTTCCAGTCGATGCTGCGCGGATCCATGCCGGCGGCAAATTCCCGCAGCTGATGGAATTCCGATCCCTCGCCGCGCAGCCGCAAATCCTTCTGGCCGGCTTCCAGCGGCAGGATCTGCGTCTTGACCGCGCCCGACAGCACCGGCGAGATATCGGGAATGACGGCGATCTGGCGCCCCACCGGCAGCCGCACGATCCTGTCGATCAGCCTGAGGCGCGACGGCCATTTCAGCCAGAGTTCACGCACCGAAAACTGCCCGCGCCGCGTCAGCTGCAGATCGAAGGATGCCTTCACCGGCCCGGTTTCGGCGCGCTCCATGCGCCTCTCGCCGATGACGAGCTCCGGCGCGGCATCAAGCCTGAGATCGATCCCCTCGGGCAGCTTGCCCTTCTGCCTGTCGATGACAACAGTGAAAGGAACCGCGTGGCCGACAAAACCCTGCGGCGGCAGATCGACATCAACAGCCATCCGGCCAGACAGCGCCGACAAGACGAGATCGCCCGCCGTGACGACCGCCAGCGCAACCCAGAGGAAGACCAGCGGCATGCTCATGTCGCGCCACCACACGCTGACGATAACCGTCAGCGCCGCCGTGGCAAGAACAAGCGCGATCAGGTGCGAGGACGGCCGCATTTACCGGGGCGCATCCACGCGGTTCCGGAGGCTGCGCAGCACATCGTCAGGCGTGCGCCCGTCGATCTCTGCCGAAGGCGACAGCACGATGCGGTGGCGCAAGGCCGGTGTCAGCAGCGCCTGCACATCGTCAGGCAGGCCGTAGTCCCGACCCTCGAAGGCAGCCCGCACGCGCACGGCGGCAGCAAGCGCATCGGCGGCACGGGTCGATGCGCCATAGAGGATATCGGCATCGGAGCGCGTGGCGCGCACGAGGTCGACGATATAGGTGAGGATCGACTTGTCGAGATGGATCGCATCGATCAGCGCCCGGCCGGCGGCAAGCGCCTCGCTCGTCACCAGCGGCCGGATGCCGGCTTTGCCTATATCTGATTTCAGCGCCTGATCGGCATGGCGCGACAGGATCGAGATCTCCGTCTCACGGTCGGGGAAGTCGACGACCAGCTTGAACAGGAAACGGTCGAGCTGCGCCTCCGGCAGCGGATATGTGCCCTGCTGCTCGATCGGGTTCTGCGTGGCGAGCACGAAGAAGTCAGGCCCGAGCTGATAATCGACGCCATCGAGCGTCACCATCCGCTCGTTCATCGCCTGCAGCAGCGCCGATTGCGTCTTTGGCGGCGCGCGGTTGATTTCGTCGGCGAGAAGGATGTCGGTAAAGACCGGTCCCTTGGTGAGATGGAACTGGTTGGTCTGGAAGTTGAAGAGATTGACGCCGAGCACATCGCCCGGCATCAGGTCCGGCGTGAACTGGATGCGCCGATAATCGAGCGCCATGGCAGCCGAAACCGAGCGGGCAAGCAGGGTCTTTGCCGTGCCCGGAGGTCCCTCGACGAGGCAGTGCCCGCCCGAGAATATCGAGATCAGCACGAGATCGATGATCGCATCCTGTCCCTGCACCACCTTGCCGATCTCGCCCCTGACAGCGGCGATGAGATTGCGAAATTCACCCAGATCCAAAGTCGACGCTCCCTAGCGATTTCCTGAATGTTTCAAGATTGCGGTGCAGATCCGCTGATTTCATCAAATGCCCGCGGTCAATCAGCGCCTGAGCCGACGAATGCAGCGCCTGCGCCGCCGCGTGATCGCGGCGCGCCAGACGTTTGAACAGCCGATCTATGCCTGCCTCGTTTCCGGCTCCGGGGCCGAAGAGCAACTGCGCCTTGTCCGCAAGCAGATGGAGCACGAACTGCGACACCATCCGCCCGTCATTGCCCGACAGGCGAAGCAACCTGGCGGTTGCTTCGATCGCCGCAGATTTCGACAGTTCTATATTTCCCGAGGAATCCTTGAGCGGCGGTCCGAAACGCCAGAACCCGCGCCAGAAGCAGATTGCCACGACAACGAACAGGGTTCCCCAGATGGCGGAGAGCGGATAGGCGAAGAAGCGCTTGAGATCGGAGCCGGAACGCTCATAGCTGCGCCCTTCGTCCACCGGTTTCTTGTCATCAAGCGGCGCGCCAGTCGTGTCGATATAGACCGGCCGCGCCTCGCCGACGCCACGCAGATACTCGAAGAGGGCCACGGCAAAGCTGGCATTGTCAGCGAGCGCCAGCCCGTGATTGGTCACGAGATCGGGGTCGGACAGCAAATAGACGTCGGGATTGTCATCGCAGCGAACGAGCAGCGCGCCCGACGGCATGCCGACGATCTCCTTGCAATCGTCCGACAGGCTTTCCCGATCGAAGGTCTGCGCCTGATACAGGGCGATCTTCATCTGCTGGAACTGTTTCAGGCCGACCTGCGCCTCCTCGAATTCAGGCGCGTTGCGCGAGAGATGCTTGCTGGAAAGCTCGACCCTGTTGAGCCTCTCCTGTATGGCGGGCAGAGCCAGCAGGTCCGACTGGCCTGCAATGCCATCCCTCAACACGCTGCCGCGCCATTTCGGCATGACGATCAGCGTCGGCAGACCGTGGTTGACCGCTTCGTAGGCCCAGTCTTCCGGAGACACATCGCCCGTTTTCTCTTCTCCCGCGGGTGCGGCGGTCTCGATCTCCGATATCGGCAGGAAAAGCATGCGCACGGAGATTTCCGCCCGCGCCCTCACGAAATGCGGATCGGAGCGAATAACCGGAATGCCCTTGGCTTCCAGCCAGACCTGCAGCCCGCGGCTGCCGAGCGGCGAATGATCGAAATCATTGTCCCGCGGCATCCCGAACAGCGCCAGCGCCGCAAGCCCGACCAGAACCAGCAGGATGAGAACGGGCGCGGCACTACGCATGGCTGAGCCTGCCTACCGACAGCAAAGCGCGCGCCGAGTCGAGAAGCGTATCGAAATGCCCTTCCTGCAATGTGCGGCCGCCATAATGCACGAGCTCCGCCTCGGCCAGCAGATGTTCCAGCCGCTCGCGGTCGGGCATGGTTGCCGGCAGGCGGGCAAAAACCGCCCGCTCCGTATCCGAGCGGAAAAGCCGTGTCCCCGTCGCGTCAGCCGCGTGCAGCAGGCAGTGCCGGAGCAGCAGCACCAGGGCCTGCCGGCGATCGGCCATGGCGGCAATCCGCGACAGGAAATCATTCGGCCTTTCCTCGACCGCAGCGTCCGATGTGCGCCAGCTCTCCGGCGCCTCCCCCTGCCGCTTCTTCACGTCACGCGGCGCAGATGAGAGCAGCACCCCGCCATTGCCGAAAAACATTGCAAGGCCGATGATGACGACAAGGGCGACCAGCACCAGTACGACTGCCAGCGAACCGCCGACGGCTGGCTCCTGCGAAGAAAACGAGCGGTTGTCACGCGATAGCGCCGCATCCGGCACGCGCTTCGACTTTTCGACACCATCATGGCGATAGGTGAGCTTGCAGCGCACGCCATTCAGCGCGCATTGCGCGGCATATTCGCTGCCGACGATACTGAGAGGCCGGTCCGCCTGCTGACCGCTGCTGTCCTGCGCCAGCGCAGGATAAAACTGGGCCGAGGCGGCCAGCGATAGCGCCAGCAACAGGCCAATATGACGGAGGATGCGGCTCAGGTGAAAACCTCCGCCCGTGGTTCCGCAATCAGCGAATTCGGCCCGTATTTGTTCGGACCTTCCGTGCCCGGAAGCAAGCAGATCACGATCACCGCAGGTCCGGCAAGGATCGCCAAACCCGGAATGGCACAGAGAAGAACCAGCGTGCCATATCGGGAGCTCGAAATACCGCAATCCTGGAAACGTCGCGCGTGAAGGGCCGTTTGCGGCGACAAGGTCGCCAATAGGAACAGGATCAGGATGGTCATCATGACTTCTGCGATCTGCGAAAGTCCGTCAGGACCATCCGTCGCCTCGCTGACCGTAACAAGCAGCGGGACATACGCAGCCAGCAGCGCCCAGTAGAGCAGTTGGAACCACCAATATTCCGAACGGGAGGCGCGACCGGAGAAGATCGCGTACTTCTTCGACAGAACCGTTCGGACAGATTCAGCAAACCCCATTTGAAATGCCCACTCCCAGCCCTAGGCGAAAACCTCGGCCCTGCCCTCCGGGCGCAGCGGATCCTGCCCGTATTTGTTCGGACCTTCCGTACCCCTGAGCGCCGAAACGATAAGAATTCCTATGCCCGCACCGCGACCGATATAGGGAACAAAGCTCAGAATGACTGCCACAAAATACCACCAACCGGACATGTTGCGATCATGGAAGCGGCGAACATGAAGGGCTGCCTGCGGCAAGAACATTGCAAGTATGAACAGTCCAATCACGACAATAATAAACGTAGTCGATGACGAATATCCGTCAGGCCGGCGCGTCGCGTCGGTGACCACACCGAACAGCACAAAAAGGGCAAGCAAAAGCCCCCAGAAAAACAGCTGAAACCACCAATATTCTGAACGGCCGGCGCGACCGGAAAAGGTCAGATATTTCCTCCTCAGAACCGTCCGGACAGATTCAGCAAACCCCATCGAAATGCCCCATTTCCGCTTACCCCAAGCGCCCCCACGTCAACCCATCCCACTGGAATGGCAGTCGTTTCGGATAAAAAGTGCTACAATTCAAACGTGGGGATTGCAACAACACAGTTGTATCGCCTCGCATTTCAAAGAAATAACGATCTTGCGTTGTTTTTCTGCATCGCAGTATCGCTCGAGACCAATTTGCCGGGAACGCAGCTCTCGGCAAGTCGATATTGCGGGTAAACCAATGCCCTAGGCAAAAACCTCCGCCCTTACCTCAGGACGCAGCGGATCCGGCCCGAACTTGTTCGGACCTTCCGTGCCCCTAAGCACGGTAATGACGAAGCCCGCGAGGCCAGCGACAACATTGAGGTAGGGAATGAAGTTTGCGATAAAAATCGCGAGATACCACCAGCCCGAGATGTTGCGATCATGGAAGCGGCGAACCGTGAGGGACATCTGCGGCAACATCATTGCGAGCACAAACAAGCCGGCGATGACCCCAATGGCAATGAGCAGTGACGACGGTCCATCCTGACCATTGGAACCGGCGGCCAAAGCAGCAAAAATTCCAAGCCCGACCAGCACCAACCCGTAGAACAGCTGAAACCACCAGCACTCCGAGCGGGAGGCCCGACCGGAGAAGGTCGCATATTTTTGCGTCAGAACCGTCCGAACAGCTTCGGTAAACCCCATAAAATGCCCCCATTTCTGCTTGTTGCTAGCGTGGTGACCTCTCACCATCGCCTTGGAATGACAGTTGTTTCGAATGAGAAACAGCTACGATTCAAACGCAGAAATTGCAATAAATCAGTCGTATCCGTCACTATTCAAAAATGAAAACGCTTTTGCGTTCAATTTCTTCACACAGCTGGAATTAGGCCGTCGATTCCATCGGAAGCGGGCCGCCGCGCCGATTGCCCTGCCCTCCTGCGAAAGGCAAAACAGAGTCAAGGTGGCAATAGCGCAGCCAGCAAACCCAACATTCCCGATGGCGATGCCTTAGGCGAAAACCTCGGCTCTCACTTCCGGACGCAGCGGATCCGGGCCGAACTTGTTCGCGCCGACAGTGCCCGGAAGCACGCTGATCACGAAAATGGCGATGCTCGCAATCAAACCGACATAGGGAACCAGCCCCAGGATCACCAGCGCGAGGTACCACCAGCCGGAAATGTTGCGATCATGGAAACGGCGAACCTGAACGGCCAATGCCGGCAGAATAGTTGCAAGCACAAACAGTCCGGCGATGACCATGACACCAATGGCGAGCGACGAAAATCCGTTCTCACCACCGGCAGCGGCCGCGATCCCAATGCCCACGATCCCAAAGGCGAACAGCGCCAAGCAATAAAATAGATAATACCACCAATATTCAGACCGGGAGGCCCGGCCGGAGAAGGTTGCATATTTTTCTCTCAGAACTGTGCGAACAGCTTCAGTAAACCCCATTTGAAATGCCCCCATTTCTGCTTGCCGCGAGCGCGGTGACGACTCACCATCGCCTTGAAACGATAGTCGTTTCGTAGGACAAAGTGCTACAATTCAAACGCAGAAATTGCAATAAGTCAGTTGTAGCTCTCCGCGATGTGAGAAAAGCAACGATTTTGCGTTGAGTTTTTTCATCTCCAGGGCCGACGATGCCTTGAAGGCAATGGCGAAGTACAACCGGAATTCTTTCAACGACGTGCCCGCCGTTGCCGATATGGTATTCTCGGCCACCACCGGCTGACGTTAGGGATATTGCCGCAGCCAGGTTTCTTTCGGGGAACTATCCGGAGGCGCTGTCGCTTCTGGAAAAAATGGCCGAGCCCGGACCTCGCCCTTTCAAGCCGCCACGTCGAAGACGCCGACGGCCGATCCTCACGACAGCGCGAATATCCTCACCTCGCGCGCGATGCCCTGCAGCTCCTCCATGCGGGAGGCAGAGGTGATGCCGCTGTCGCGCAGCATTTCCGAGACCTGCTCGTTGCCGACCACCGCCTCCGTCGTCAGGATCACCTGCGGTTCGGCAAGGCCCTGCACGCGCGAGGCGATATTGACGGTCTGGCCGAAATAGTCCTGCCGGTCGTTCATGCTGACGGCAAGGCATGGTCCCTCGTGGATGCCGATCTTCAGGAGCAGATCCTCGCTGCCGCGCTCGGCATTCAGCCGCATCATCGCCTCGCGCATCCTGAGCGCTGCCGCCACCGCGCGGTCCGGGCTCGGGAAGGTCGCCATCACCGCATCGCCGATGGTCTTGACCACCGCCCCGGCCTCGGTGGCGACGATCTCGTGCAGGACACGGAAATGGGTGCGCACCAGGTCGAAAGCGGCGAGATCGCCCACCCGCTCGTAGAGAGCGGTGGAGCCGCGCAGGTCGGTGAAAAGGAAGGTCAGGCTGGTGATCTTCAGGCGCTGGTCCACATCGAGCGTGTCGGTGCGGTAGATGTCGCGAAAACTCTGGTTGGTCAGCAGGCGCTTGGCCGTCAGGAAGGGCCGCCTGCGGCCGAGAATGTCGTGCATCTCGTCTGCCGCGATACAGACATTCGGCAGCACGCGGCGATCGGTGTGATTTTCCAGCGTCAGGCGCAGCACGCCGGGATGCATGACGAGCGTATCCTGCTGCGCATGGCCGTGGCTGAGGACCATCGAGAGGTTCTGTCGTTCGCTGGTCGGCTCGCCCTTCACATCGATAAACTGCGCCGAATGCGTCACCGCATCGAAGATGATGATGAATTCCGCCGGCAGCTGCAGCGAGACGAAGGCCTTCTCGCCGGGATCGAGCTCGATCATTTCGAGGAGGATCCGCGCAAACCTTTCCTCGAGATCGTCAGGCAGGTCGACACCGGAGGAGAAGAAGATCTGCCGGTAATATTCGAAGGGCGGCAACCGGTCCGGGTCGTGGCCGGCAATCCGGCGCACGCGCGGACTGACGGTGAAGGTGACCTCGACCATCTCGTCGAGCGTCGGCTCGTATCCGGCCGCACACAGCGCGCAATGATAGGCCTCCCGGTCGACGGCCTTCAGGGTGGCGCCGGTATCGAGCACGCCGCCGCATCCCGGGCAGAGAACATTCCAGGTCATCTCGAAGGCGCCGATGCGGGCCGCGTGCAGAAAGGCCGCGATCGACCTTTCTTCCTCGAGATCGTGTGCCTTGGCGAAGGCCAGCGCATTGATGCGGTTGAGGTCGCGATCGGCGCCGTGCCGGACGATATTCTCGATGCACTCGACCGCCTGCGGATCGGCCGCCTGTCTCAGGGCCGAAAAGAGAACGTCCACTTCGCTCATCGCACAGGTCTCCGTGCACGCAACGCCACGGCTGATGATGCCGTATCAGGCTGAAATTATATCACGGAACGTGCTGATAGAAATCGGTATGGCAGGATGCCGCGCAATACCCGATCGAATGCCGGATTTTTTCGAAACCATGTGCCGTCCGGCTCTCGAAATCCGTGACATCGGGCTGTCGCCCGTCACAATCTCCCGCTAGAAGGTCAGGCCCGGATCGGGCAAGGGAGACCAGAAAGTTGCAGCAGCGAAAGTCACTGAAGATTGCAGCCGTCCTGACGGCCGTCGCATCCCTGTGGTGCACATCCCCTCTGCAGGCGCAGGACCCGGCTGGCGACCGGGCCTGGTCGAAGGATCCGGCCAGCCATTGCGAATTCGTCTCTCCCGTGTCCCTGACGGCAGGCCCGACATATTGGACCGGCGCATGCCCCGGAAATAAGGCGTCCGGCCCGGGGATGCTGCGTCGCCGCGACGGCGATCGCGCCGGGCCCGCCTTTTATGGGGATATGCAGGCCGGCCTGCCCGTCATCGGCGTGATCGACGACGAAGGCTACCGCGTCGGCAAGTTTAAGGATGGCGATATCGGGGGCGATGCGGAACTGGATCCTCAGGTCAGGCTCGACGCGTTTCGCGCAGCCGCAAAGGCCGCCCGTGACGTAGCCGGCCTCTACGCCAGACAGGGCAATGCCGCCTCGTCCCGCCACTATGAAAGCGTGGCGAAACAGCTGGACGAGCAGATCGAATGAAGGCCCGGCGCCTCGGCTCTGCGGATTGAGATCCGCCTCGTCACATATCCTCGGTAAACGTCTCGACCGTGATCTCGAAGACGACGATCTGCGGCCACCCGCTGCGGCTGGACACCATGGTCTCCTCCGAAACCATCGAGATCAGGAAGTCGCGGCCGATTGAATCACGGTACTGGCTGGCGGGCGAATCCCACAGGCAGCAGGAGCGCTTGAGGCGGTTCAAACCCACGGCCTTGATGAGATAGGCCTCGGTTGCAGCCGCAAACCGGCCGGATACGCGGTATGTCGCCTCAAGCGGCTTGCCCTGCCGATCCGGCGCATAGTTGCAGCCGGCGAATTCGACATGAGCAGGCTTCTTCCTGATCTGCGCCAGGAAATCGCCGCAACCCTGCGCCGTCACCGACCTGGGCGCGGACGCCGCCATCAGCGGTGGCTGAAGGATATTGCTGAGCGACCATGTGGCAAGAAGACAAGCGGCAAACTTCATGACCAGCCCCGTCCGGACACCCGATGCCGGCATCGAGCCTTATAGCGGACAATCGGGTCGGGGACAGATAGGCCGGTCAGGGCGCGTAGCGGCTGAACACGAAGTCGCGGTCCTTGACGACCGAGTGACAGGTAAAACATGCTTCGGGCATTGCTTTTGCGGAGGGCTTGCCGTCGTCGAACTCGACATATCCCCAGCCGCCTGTCGAAGCATATTTCTTCGCGTCCTTGACCATGAACTGCACGCCGTTCTTGGGCAACCCGGCAACGAATGACTGGGCAGCGCCAAAGGCCGCCTCGCTCTCTTCCAGCGGGTGATAATCCCAGGCCAGGCGCCCGATGATGGTGCCGTCGGGATAGGTGGCGGCCCCCTCCCGGAAGGCTTTGATCGCGATATCATTGCCGAGGATGGCCCTGATATCGTTGAGCTTGCCTTCCTCATGCGCCACGGTGATCAGCGGCCAGTCGCGGTAGCCGGCAGGCAGCTCCGACAGGGCCGGCGCACGTCCCTCATCGGCCCCGGATGCGGCGGCATTGTAACCGACGAGGCCGGTAACCAGACCAACGGCCAGTGACACCACGATAATCTGCTTCATTGAATGCTCTCCTGCGATCAAATGCGGAGCAACATTCGCAGATATTGCCGCGGCCGAAATCATACCTTGATATGGTAGAACAGTCCCGCTGCAAGTCTAAGGGCGCTGCTGACAGGCGTGAGTGCCGCGCCGGTTCCGCCGCTGAAGCGGCGTATTTCCTCAGCCACCCAGGGCGACCGCGATTGCAACCAGGAACAATCCGAGGCAGGTCATGGTGATGCCCGCATAAAACGGACGGCCGCCCGAAAACCGGGCCCACGCATAGCCGGTCACGAACAGCAGTGCGATCAGAAGGAAGTTGCTCGCTCTCAGGGCGCGGTTGGCATCGTCGATCAGAAAGAACGGGACGACCGCAGGGAGGGCGGTGGCCGAGACCAGTATAAAGATCGCAATTGCCGCCGACAGATCGTCTCTCGTCAGCGGCACCCCCACCGGCTCGGCACGGGTTGTGAGCGCCAGCAGCGACCGATAGAGCGCCTCCGCGTCGGCAGGCTTTGCGGAGAGCGGCGTGCCTTCGATCGGAAACTCCTTCGCGAGCACCGCGAGTGCGGCGCCTTCGTCCCTCGCCGTCTTGACCTGCCGGAACAGGCGCAGACGCCTGCTCCTGAAAAACGTCGTTCCGAGCGTGAACAGGACGGCGTCGATAATGCCCCAGGCGAGATTGCATCCGATTGTCGCAACGACGAGGTCGCGCACGACCAGTCCTTCCTCACGCAGGACGAGCCTCGAACCGATCGTCCAGGTCAGCGCCATGATCAGCCCGAAAAGCACCTCGCCGAGCGCATCGCCGGGATCGAGATTTTCGAAGATGGAAAAGATCCCCGTAGGCTTCATGGAATGGCTCCGGGCAGGTCGCAGCCCGGGAACTATGATCGAAGTGGCGGATCTCTTCATTGCGTTGAATCAAGGCCGAGACAACGAGCGCCTGGAAAGCGGGGTTCGGCATTGCGTCGGGAACTGGCGCGCGCCCCCGTCCCGTGTGCGTGTCCTACAGTAATATACGTAGCCGTTGAGCCATTTCATGCATAATGGCAGGGTCGATCCCGGTCGGTTGGCCGCCATCGAAGATCGGGCGAAATCCTGAAGCGCGGTCCTCCGCGGATGATCTTATCGCTACTTGTTCTGACGCGGGATCACCCGTGCGTGCGCCTACCCAAGACATGGACCTTCCGATGGGGATCGGAAGCATGTCGAGAGGAGTGAGGCAATGATGCGCGGCAGGGCGCAATACGAAACAGGCCTGCCGCGTGGCCAATGACCAGAGCAATGCCGCCTGCAGACAGGACAAGCGCCAGACCAGGCAGAGCGGCCGCAAGACTGTGCGCGACCTGAAATACTGAGATCTGGCCCTTCGGGCACAGCAGCTGGAGCGGCCGGAAACTCGCAGTCCCGCCCTTCAGGCGCACTGAGATCATACCGCGCCGATCCGCAGCGAGGACGGCGCGGCATTTGCCGGGCGGGGGCCCGGGCACTGGGGGAAAATCATGGGCTGGAACCGGCTCTATAGCTTGAAGAGCTACATCAAGTCATCGCTATGGCTGGTGCCATTCATTGCCCTGCTCCTCTATATCATGGCAATCCGCGTTGCCTCTCTGCTGGAGCCCTGGCTCGTCTCGATCGAAGCATGGCCATGGGGCATAGAAGGCACCCAGAGGCTGCTCGAAACGATCGTCACGATGACGCTCACCTTCGTCGTCTTCACCTTCGGCTCGCTGCTGGTGGCGATCCAGATCGCAGGTGGCCAGCTGACGCCGAGGATCATCGCGACGACCCTGCTGAGCGACAACGCCATTCGCTTCACCGTCGGGCTTTTCACATTCACCCTGCTCTTTGCAACCGGTGCGCTGATGCGGCTGGAAGCCGCCATCCCGCAGGCCATCGTGGAGATCGCCGGCCTTCTCGGTTTTCTGTCCATCGCCGCCTTCCTCTATCTGATCGACTATGCCGCCCGCCTTCTGCGGCCGGTGAGCATCATGCTGCGCGTGAGCGAGCAGGGCCGCGCGGTGATCGAGGATGTCTACCCTGCAATGGCGAAAGCCGAGGCCGACGCCGCCCCTACTTACCTGCGCCCCGGCAACGAGCCGGACAGAGTCATCCTCTACCGGGGGCGGCCCGCCATCATCGTCGCCGTCAACAAGGATGCGCTGCTGGCGCAGGCCGAGAAGACACGCTCCGTCGTCGAGCTGGTTCCGCGCATCGGCGATTTCGTCGCCTCCGGCGAACCCCTCTTCCGGCTCTACGGCATCCTGTCGCCGGACGAAGGCAAGCTGAGATCGTTGATTGCCTTCGGGCCGGAACGGACCCTTGAACACGACGCGACATTCGCCTTCCGGATCATCGCCGACATCGCGATCAAGGCGCTTTCGAAAGCGATCAACGATCCAACGACGGCCGTGCTCGCGATCGATCAGCTGCAGCGCCTGCTCTGCTTTGCCGGCAAGCGCGATCTGGGCAAGGAAGCGATTTTCAACTCGGCCGGCGAATTGCGGCTTATCTGCAGGACCCCGGACTGGGAGGATTTCGTGAAGCTCACCTTCAGCGAGATCAGGCTCTACGGCGCCGAGAACTTTCAGATCGCCCGCCGCCTGCGTGCCGTGCTGGAATATGGGCTGCAGGTGCTGCCCGAATTCCGCCGGCCTGCTCTCGAAATGGAAATGGCTCTGCTCGATCGGCGGCTCGCCCAGATCTACGACTTTCCGGAGGATCTGGAACTTGCCAAAATGCCGGACACGCAGGGCCTCGGCGGTTCGAAATCCCTTCCCCCGAAAGCGCAGCCTGCAACCGGCTCGGTCACCCCTTTTCGTCAATAGCGATCGACGCTGTTGCGACTGTGCCGATCCGGACGGCGGGTTCGGGATCTCCGCCGGTCCGGCCTTCCCTCGGGTTTTCGCGCTTACTGCTGGATATCGGGCTCGACCAGGCGTGCGAGATTGCGCAACGACTCCTGCCAGCCGAGATAGCAGGCTTCCGGCGGGATGAGATCCGGAATGCCGGCCTGCACCACATTGAGTTCAGTGCCGACCGAAACCTTCGTCAGGGTCACGGTCACGTCCATTTCACCGGGCAGGTTGGCATCGTCGAACTTGTCGGTGTAGCGGATCCGCTGGCCGGGAACGAGCTCCAGATATTCGCCGCCGAAGGAATGGCTGTGGCCGGTCGTGAAGTTGCGGAACGACATCCTGTGCGTTCCGCCGACGACGGGCTCCAGATGATGGACCGTGCAGGTAAAGCCGTTTGGCGGGAGCCATTTGGCCACGGCATCGGCTTCCAGGAATGCGCGATAGACCTTGTCCGGCGTGGTCGCAAGGACGCGGTGAAGTTTGATTGTGCTCGGCATGATGATCCTCCTTTGGATTGAACTTTGGCAATGCCTCTAGGACGGCCCTCGTCCTCCCGATCCGACATTGCGACTGATTTTTTTGTTTCCGCTCCTTCGCCGATCATAGGGCAACCGTTCAAAAACACGACGGTAAAAAAAGCTGTTTTGATTTTTGCAAATCGATTTGCAAATCGATTTTTTGTGTGTTTTGATGCGCTCATGAGCACGATAGGCAAGGTCGCAGAACGAGCAGGAGTATCGCGGACGACAGTCTCGCATGTGCTCAATCATGCCGATCGCGTCTCCCAGGCGCTGCGCGAAAAAGTGCTCGCGGCGGTCGAAGAGCTCGGCTATGTGCCGAACCCGCAGGCCCAGAGCCTGCGCACCGGCAAGACCAATCTGGTCGCCATGCTGATCCCCGATATCCGCAACCCCTTCTATCCCGAGCTCGTCAAGACGGCGCAGTCGGAGATGGAGGCAGCCGGCCTCGACATGCTGATCTTCAATACCGACGTGCCGGGCGGCCATTCGCAGGAGCACGGGCGCGAATATCTGCGCCAGATCCGCAACCGCCGCATTGACGGCCTGATCGTCGGCGACTTCGCCCTGCACGGCATGCACGACGCTCTCTTGGGCATCGACCTGCCGACGGTCTTCATCGGCGACCTGCCGAACCAGGCCGTCGACAGCCTGAAGATCGATGATTTCGGCGGCGGCCGGCTGATGGGGCAATATCTGGCCTCCAAGGGACATAAGCGCATTGCCCATGTCACCGGCCCCTCCTTCTTTGCCGAAGCGATGGCGCGGGCGGCAGGCTTCGAACAGGGCCTGCGCGATGGCGGCGTCGAGCCCGATCCTGCCCTGCGCTTCGAGGGCAGCTATCTCGGTCCGTCGGGCCAGGCCTCCGTCGAGTGGCTGTTGGAGCACCACAAGGGCGCCCTGCCCTCGGTCGTCTTCTTCGCCAACTTCCTGATGGCCTCCGGCGCGCTTGCCGAGTTCTACGATCGCGGCATCAGGATACCGCAGGATATGGCGGTCTCCGTCTTCGGCGACCAGACGCAGCTCGAATATGTGCGCCCTCGCCTGACCCGCGTCGGCCGCCCGCCTGCAGCCCTTGCCGAGCGTGCCACCGCCATGCTGCTCGAGCGCATGTCAGGACGCTATGACGGACCGCCGCGCTCGGAAATCATTTCCTGCAGCCTTCAGCCTTTCGATACCGCATGAACAAAAACCGCCTGCTTGCCGGAAGAGGAGCCGGCCTGCAGGTCCATCAACGGGAGGAAGACATGACCGATATCAAGACGCCTGCAAAGGGCATTTCCCGCCGGCAGCTGATCCGCAAGGGTGCGCTGTTCACCGGTGCCGGGCTTGCCGCCGGCCTGACCGGCTTTCCCTATATCAACCGGATGGCGGTGCGCGCTCAAGGCACGCCACTGAAATTCTGGCAGTTCTATGCGCCGGGCGGCCAGGTGGCCAGCCAGGTCGACTGGTTCACCCAGATGATCACCGCCTGGAACGACAGCCACGAGCAGAAGGTGGAGCTCGAATACGTTCCGAACGCCGAATATATCAACGGCCCCAAGCTCGCCACCTCCTTCGCCTCCAATGAAGGCCCGGATATCTTCCTGATCTCGCCCGGCGATTTCCTGCGCTACTACAATGGCGGCGTGCTGCAGGACCTGACGCCGCATATCGATGACGCCACCAAGGCGGATTTCCCCGAAAGCGTCATCGCCAACCGCATGGTGGACGGCAAGATCTACGGCGTGCCGATGGAAGTCGAGCCGATGGCCATGTATTACTCGGTCAAGGCTTTCGAGGAAGCCGGTCTCAACGAGAACGATGTGCCCAAGACCTGGGACGAGCTGCTCGAAGTCGCCAAGAAGCTGACGACGCCGAACCGCTACGGCGTGCTCTTCGAGACCACGCCCGGCTATTACCAGAACTTCACCTGGTACCCGTTCCTCTGGCAGGGCGGCGGCGAATTCCAGACGAAGGATGGCAAGAGCGCCTTCGATTCACCGGCAACCGTACAGGCGCTGAAATTCTGGCAGGATGCCGTCAACAGCGGTGCCGCGCCCCGCCAGGTGCTCGGCAATGGCGCCAACGATACGGTTGCCAATCTTGCCGCCGGCTATTGCGCCATCCAGAATGTCGGCATCTGGGGCATTTCGCAGCTCGCCGGCAATGCCAAGGATTTCGAATACGGCGTCTTCAGGCTGCCGACACCGACCAACGGCAAATATGTGACCGTCGGCGGCGGCTGGGCCTTCGTTGCCAATGCCAAGGGCAAGAGCCCGGATGCGGCTGCCGAATTCTGTGCCTGGGCGCTCGCCTCCATGGACAAGGGTTCCGTGCAGCGTGTCGCCGACTGGTGCACCAAGGCGAAATCCGACATGCCGCCGCGCAACAGCGCGCTGAAGGCCGGCGGCGATGCCTTCACTGCGGCAATATCGGCACCTTCGCTAAAGATATTCACCCCGGGACAAGGGCTGAACCGCGGGTGCCGCCGGAAGTCTACAAGATCATCTCCGACGCCATCCAGCAGACCCAGCTTGGCGGCGCCGATCCGCAACAGACGGCGACCGCAGCTTCCCAGCAGCTCGACGCGTTCCTCGCTTCCTATAGCGGCGCGCCGATCCTCTAGCTGAGAAGCGGGCCGCACGCGAACCTCGCGTGCGGTCTTTCGGGAGATGCAGATGGATACGGGTATGAGCCCACACCAGAACAAGCCGGATCAAAGCCGGACCGATCCGGGCACGCCCCTTCGCCGCAAGGGCCTGTCGGCCAAGCATCGCGAATGGATCGCGGGCTATCTCTTCGTGCTGCCGGATGCGATCGGGCTGCTGATCTTCCTCGGCCTGCCGATGGCGCTTTCGCTGGTGCTGGCACTCTTCGAGGTCAACGGCTTCGGCGGCTATCGCTTCGTCGGCTTTGCCAATTTCCTGCGCATGGGCAAGGACCCGCTTTTCTGGCAGGCGGCCCGCGTCACCGCGCTCTATGCCGTCCTGCTCGTGCCGCTTCTCTATGTCTGCGGCCTCGGCCTTGCCCTTCTCGTGCAGAAGACCAACCGTTTCAATGCCGTCATGCGGGCCATGTTTTTCGCGCCGCACATGGTCAGTCTCGTCGTCGTCGCCGTCGTCTGGCAGTTCATGGTGGTCGACAAGATCGGCGTGATCAACAAGCTGACGCCGCTTCTCGGCATATCGGGCGTTTCCTTTCTCGGCGATCCGCAATTTGCCCTCGTCACCGTCGTCTTCGTCAGCCTCTGGTTCCTGATGGGCTTCTACATGCTGATCTTCTTGGGCGGCTTGCAGGACATCCCCAAGGAATATTACGAAGCGGCCAAGATCGATGGCGCAAGCCCCTATCACTGTTTCTGGCACATCACCCTGCCGCTCCTGAAGCCCACGAGCTTCTTCGTGCTGATGGTCTCGATGGTGGCGGCTGTCGCCGGCGCCCAGGCCTTCGACATCATCTACGTGATGACCAAGGGCGGGCCGGCCAATTCCACCTCGGTGCTGATCGTCTACATCTACCAGCAGGCCTTTTCCTTCGGCGCCTTCGGTTATGCCGCCGCCATGTCCTCGGTGCTGGTCGTCGTCCTGATGCTGGTCACCGCCATCTTCTTCGTCATGACCAAGGGAGGCCGGTTCAACTATGACTGAGGCCCGCGCTTCATCCTATCCTTCCAACTCGCAGGTGACGATCGTGCGCGTCCTCTGGATGCTCGTGACATCGATCCTGGCGCTGATGATCCTCTTTCCGCTTCTGTGGATGGTGTCGATCGCCTTCAAGACACCGGCCGAATCCTTCTCCGCCAACCTGATCCCCGAACATCCGACCCTCGAAAATTTCAAATATGTGCTGACCGGTGTTCCCTTCATCCGCTACATGGCCAACAGCTTCTTCGTGTCGGCGAGCGTGACTGTGATCGCGCTGTTCTTCCACACGATGGCGGGTTATGCGCTGGCGCGCCTGCGCTTTCCCGGCCGCGAGGTGATCTTCCTCGCGATCTTCTCCACCTTCCTCGTGTCCCTGCCCGTCATCATCGTGCCGCTCTTCGTGATCGTGCGCGCCATGGGCATGCTGAACACCTATGCCGGGCTGATCGTGCCGGCGATCTTCAATGCCTTCGGCATCTTCCTTCTCAGGCAATATTACCTATCGCTGCCGCGCGAGATCGAGGAAGCGGCGATCGTCGATGGCGCCGGCTACTGGCGCATCTACTGGAGCATCATCCTGCCGCTCAGCCGGCCGATCATGGCAGCACTCGCCATCCTGTTCTTCCTGGCCAACTGGAACGCCTTCCTCTGGCCGCTGACGGTCGCCTCCAAGGCCGATCTCTGGGTGGTCCAGGTCGGCATCGCCAATTTCAAGAGCCAGTATTCCGCGTCATGGAACTACATGATGGCGGCCTCCACGATCGTCGCCATCCCGACCCTCGTGCTCTTCATCATCTTCCAGCGCCAGATCATGGATTCGCTGAAAACCAGCGGACTGAAATAACATCGAGAGGAGATTTGAATGACCCAGGCTGGCATTTCGCCGCTGCGCGGGCTTGCGACACTGAGAAAGGCGAAGACGCGCCGCTTCTCCAGCTACGACCGCACCGGCGGCAATGACGACAGGCTGCATATCGAGCCCGGCAAGACCGTCGTCATCGCCGAACATGCGGGCGCCGGCATCGTCACGCACATCTGGGCGACGCTTGCCTGCGAGAGCGAAAGCTTCCTGCGCAAGATCGTGCTGCGCGCTTACTGGGATGGCGAGAACAGCCCGAGCATCGAGGCGCCGATCGGCGATTTCTTCGGCATGGGCCATGGGCAGACAGGCAATTATGCCAGCCTGCCGATGCAGGCGAGCCCCGAGGACGGCAAGGCTTTCAACTGCTATTTCCCGATGCCCTTTGGCAGCCACATGCGCTTCACCATCACCAATGAAGCCGAACACGACCTGCTCTTCTACTACTATGTCGACCTCGAGCTGCATGACCGGCTGGAAGACGGCCTCGGCCGCTTCCACGCGCAGTACCGACAGGCGCGCCCCAAGGGCGAGAGCGAGGCGGGTCTCACCAACGAACAGTTCCTCTTCGGCGGCGAGACGACCGACGGCAAGCAGAACTATACGATCCTGGAGGCCGAAGGCCACGGCCACTATGTCGGCGTGCTCTTTTCCGTCTATTCGCGCCGCCGCTCCGATGTCTGGGACTGGTACGGCGAAGGCGACGACATGATCTTCATCGATGGCGAGCCGGGCCTCTCCGTGCCGGATACCGTGCGCAAGCCCGATCCGCGCATCGGCCCGAAAGCGGCGCTGATCGAGTCGCGCGGCGAAAGCAGCCTAGGGGCCAACGACGCCTGGCCGCCGACCCTGCACGGCACCGGCACGGAAGATTATTTCAACACCGCCTGGTGCCCGACGCAGGACTATAGCGGCCCCTATCACGGCATCATCTCCGCCGGCGGCCCGAACTGGACCGAGCCGGTGACGCTGTACCGCTGGCACCTCGAAGACCCCGCCATCTTCCAGAAGCGCATCCGCGTGACGATCGAACACGGCCACGCCAACCGCCGCTCCGACGACATCTCCTCCGTCGCCTTCTGGTACCAGGCCGAACCCCACAAGCCGTTCGATACATTGCCCGCGATGGAAGAGCGCGTTCCGACGTTTCGGCGACCCTACCAGAACTGGAACGCGGCAGCGGCGGCAGCGAAGAGGGGTGGCGCCTAGATGCAGGCGCGTTCCCACGACCGGGGCCATTGGCGGCGGACGGCCTGAACCCGTCACGAGCCAATGCCCGGTTGCCCGCCGGTCCGGCTTGCCGCTAATCTTGCCGCATGCCGCGAAAGAGAAACCAAGACGTCACCTCCTGTTATGAGGCGCCAGCGCCGGATATCTGCCCGCTCTGCGGCCGTGTCGTTCCGGCCGAGCAGCGCGACGAACACCATCTCGTGCCCAAGAGCCGCGGCGGACGGGAAACGCAGGTCCTGCACCGCATCTGCCATCGCCAGATCCACGCACAGTTTTCCGAAGCGGAACTGGAGCGTTCCTATGCAACCGTCGAGGCCCTGCTCGCCCATCCCGCCATCCAGACCTTCGTCGCCTGGGTGAAGAACAAGCCGCCGGGCTTTTACGACGGCACACGGCGGAGCAACCGGCGGCGGGAGTAAGGCGGCGGTTGCTCCGCGCTTTCATCGCCGCGCCGGCATCTCGTCTCTCCCGTTTATCCCTAGCCCCGGCGGATGCCGAGCAGCTTGTAGTGCTCGCTGCCGAGATCGCCGTTCTTGGGATAGTTCTGGTAGCAGACCCTGTTCCCCTGATTGCCGCCGAGGATCTTCAGCTTTGCGCCGAGGTCCTCGACGAAGAACCCCACATGGCCGTTCGTTCCGCCTGCCGGACCGCGGGCAAAGACGGCGATGTCGCCTTCCCTGGGATTGTCGCTGGCATCCTCTCCCCAGTCCTTCCAGCTTCTCGCATCCTGCCGGTCTGTGCCGATCATGCCGGCCTGTTCGACGCAGTAGTTCACGAAGGAGGAACACCAGGCGACGCTGTCGTCGGTTCCGGACCAGTGATTGGTGGTCTTGTGATACATGACGATGCGCGGGTTGTTGGCGCTGCCGGGAACCTCGGCGACACCCTCTGCCAGTTCTTCCCTGGCCTTATCGTAGGGCGTGGCACCCACCGTGGATGCAAGCGGGAACCCGCCCGACAGCACCTTCAGGAAGGTTGCGTGCGTGTAGCCGTCTGCAGCGCCGTCGCCGTTCAGATCGACCTTGGCCCAGTCGCCGTTGCGCTCCAGGATGGTCAGCGGCGTGCCGAGCGCAAGCACCTTTTCGACTGCGAAACTCTCGCCCGGCCCACGGCGCAGGTTGAGCCCGCCGGTGGCGCTGACTTCCGCCAGTTCGGAATGGATCTCGACCGCAGCCGCAAGCAGCGGCGAAGCGCCGAGCATCGGGGCCTCGGAAACCGCGCTGGCGCGGAACTGGCCGAAATCCTTCCATTTTCCGCCGACGATATTGCCGTCGTAACCGACCCCCTTGTAGGCCAGCGGCGGATGCGCCTGGTAGAGCGCCCATTGGTCGGTCTTCAGCATGTCCTTCGTGCCCGACCAGCCGGTTGCCGCTGCCAGCCAGACGAAGTCCGCAAAGCCTGCCTGGCGAACCGCGGCACCGACTGCACCCGAACCATAGACCCCGACACGATGACGGCCGAGCAGCGCCTGCGACACAGCCTGGAAATAAGCCCTGATCGAGGCCAGGTCCGGCGCCTTGTAATAATCGTGATCGACCGAGAAGTAGATCGCCGAATTCCTCGGCTGCCCGTAGCTCTCGGCAAGATCGAGGGCACGGGCTGCGTCCCTCGCACCGGACTCGGCATCGAGATCGCCAATATTGCCGCCCGCACCGCCGCGCTGCTGAAAGACGATGGCCAGCGACAGGCCCGCATCGAGAATGTTGTCGTACTCGGCCTTTTCGATCCGCTTCTGCGGCAGCTTGTTCGAATTGGTATGGTTATAGTAGCGAATAATGGTTTCGACGCCTTCGGCTTTCAGTTCGTTGGCGTATTGGCCCAATTCCCATGGGCTATCGATGACCTTGTGCATGTCGATTCCCCCAAAACGATTTTGAAAAACTGGCTGAAGCCAAATAGAATTACCAGATACACTTATAGGGTGCAATATATATTGCAGAATATCTTTTCACTTCTTCGCCAGAACCTGAACGAAATCTTGGAACTATACTGGCGCAACAGGACAGGATATGCCGGCACTACCTGCCCTTGCCCTTCCGGGCCCGCTTGCCCGCCACCTCGACGAGCCGCCGGAAAGTCGGGCATTCCATATGGGAGGGCGCGGCGCATTCGGCGACGTGGCGCAGCGTGTCGCTGAGCGCGGTCAGCTCCCGGATCTGGCGATCGATCTCGTCGGCCTTCTGGTGCAGCGCGGCGCGCGGCAGGTCCGGCGCGCCGGTCCTGCCGAACATGCCGGATATTTCCTCCAGCGAGAAACCGGCCGTCTTGCCCATGGCGATCAGCTTCAGCTGCAACAGCACATCAGGCGCAAACTGACGGCGCAGCCCATGGCGGAAGACCGAGGTGATGAGCCCGACCTCCTCGTAGTAGCGCAGCGCCGAAGGCTTGATTCCGCTGCGTGCGGAGACTTCTCCGATATCCAGAAATTTCATGCTTGACCTCAAGTTGGCTTGAATTCGTAGCCTGCTCCTGAACGACATTTCAAGCAAGAGGACATCGATATGGATCAGGCGGAAATGAATGGATCGGAGCGAAGGGAAAGACGCGGCGCCACACTGGCGCTCTCACTTTCGATGCTGCTCGCCTCGCTCGGCACCAGCATCGCCAACATCGCCCTGCCCGATCTGGCAAAGGCTTTTTCGGCACCCTTTGCGGAGGTGCAGGGCGTCGTCGTCAGCTATCTCGCAGCCTTGACGATTTCGGTCGTCGTCGCCGGCCGGCTCGGCGATCTCTATGGGCTGAAGCGCATGCAGCTTGCGGGCCTTACCCTCTTTGCCGTGGCTTCGCTGCTTTCGGCAATGGCACCCGATCTGCCGCTGCTGATGGCGGCCCGCGCGGTTCAAGGCGTCGGTGCGGCCTTCCTGATGACGATCTCGATGGCGCTGATGCGCGAGACGGCAAGCGAAGCCCGCATCGGCCGCGCCATGGGCCTGCTCGGCACGGTTTCCGCCCTTGGCACGGCGCTCGGTCCCTCGCTGGGCGGCGCGCTGATCCCGCTTGCCGGCTGGCGCGGCATCTTCTGGGTGCAGGTTCCGCTGGCGGCACTTGCGCTGATCCTGGCGATCGCGGCGCTGCCGACTGACAGGGCCAGGGGCAAGGCACGCCCGGCGAATATGTTTGCCGTGATGGAAAGGCGCCTCCTCCCCAATCTCATCGTCAATATCGTGGTGGCGGCCGTGATGATGGCGACGCTGGTGGTCGGCCCCTTCTATCTCGGCCTGGCACTCGGTCTGAAGGCAGCTTCGGTCGGCCTCGTCATGTCGGTCGGCCCCGTCATCTCCATCGTCAGCGGCGTGCCATCCGGCCGGCTGGTCGATGCCTGGGACGCGCGCACCGTGCTTTCGATCGGCCTTGCCCTGCTCGCCGCCGGCGCCTTCCTCTTGGCGATCCTCCCGCAGATCCTGGATGTAGCGGGCTATATTGCCGCCATCATCGTGCTGACGCCCGGCTATCAGCTTTTCCAGGCCGCCAACAACACCGCCGCCCTTGCCGATGTGCCGAAGGAGCGGCGCGGCATGGCCTCCGGCCTGCTCGGACTGTCACGCAATATCGGCCTGATGGCGGGCGCATCCCTCATGGGCGCGGTCTTTGCCTATGGCGCCGGCACCGGGGATTTCATTCATGCTGCACCGGCGGCGATTTCGGCCGGCATGCAGCTCACCTTCCTGCTCGCCGGCGGGCTGATGATTGGCGCCATGGCAGTCGTCTTCGCTGGCGCCTCTGAGCGGAGATCGGCCAGAGCGTGACAATTGCCGACCTGCCTCGGGCGGAGCGACCAACGCCCGGGGCCGCCTTTACCAAAGCGGCCGTACCGACATGCCGTCATCGGCGATTATCGAGCTGCCTGTCATGACGTCCGACAGGTCCGACCCTTCCAAAAACCTCTTGCAGGTGCAACCATATGACGCTGACGACGAGGACGCATTGAAGCGCGATACAGCCTTCGGAGGAATTGATGCATTACACACTTCATGCGGCGCCCGGCTCCTGTGCTTTTGCGCCTCACATCCTGTTGGAGGAAATAGGGAAGCCCTATTCGCTGGCGTTAATGTCTCCAGGCCATCCAGAAACCAAGACTGAGGAATTCCGTCGATTGAACCCGAAAGGGCGAATCCCTGTTCTTGCTGCCGAGAATTTCATCCTCACGGAAGCGCCGGCAATCATGTTGCACCTCGGTCTGGAAAATCCCGATTCCGGGCTCCTGGGAACGGATGCGATCGACATCGTCCGTTCCGTCGAATGGTTTAACTGGCTGTCGAGCGCGGTTCACGCCGTCGCCGTCCGGATGATCTGGCGTGCCGACTTTTTCTTACCGGATGAATCGATGCACCCGCCGCTGGTAGACAAGGGAAAAGAGCATTTGACCTCCGCTTTTGCACTTGTAGAAACCAGATTGAAGGACCGGGTTTTGGCAGTCGGAGAGCATTACTCGATTGTTGATCCCTATCTACTCGTATTCTTCAGGTGGGGAAATCGCATGGCAATTGACATGCAGAATGCCTACCCTGCCTGGACCTCCCATGCTCGTCGCCTGGAGGGCCGCGCGGCAGTGCAGCGAGCCATATCGCAGGAAGGAATTTCCCTCTGGAAGTAGAATTTCAGTTGCATCATGCGAAGATTGGCAAGGCAGCTCAGGTAAATACGGCAATGCAGACGGCGGTCCAGAGCAACCCCGTCCCCAGTACCATCGCTCGCCTGGCGACGGCGACCTTGTCTGGCTCGTCCTCCGCCACAGGCGTGGTCACGATCCAGGGCACGCAACCAAGTGCGGCAAATCCGAGGACGGCGACGATCAGCACGAGATAATCGACGGCACGCCAGCTCCCCTGTTCATAGACACCCCAGTAACCCAGAAAGGCCATTCCGACCGCAAACATGGTGGCGGATGCGGAGCAGAGCCCCGTGACCGACCCGGTAGGCGCACGCAAATTGCTTTTTTCACGTGTCTGCGAATTCATGAGGCAATATCCACACCGGTTGGCTGTCCCGCGGCGAATATGTCAGGAATCGAGCGCGGCGTGAAGCGCTGGCGACCTTCTGGAATGGCCGCGAACTTCCCCGCCTCGGGCGGCGCGACCACCGCCCGAGACCAGTGCGGCTAGAGCAGCCGGACCGACATGCCGCCATCGACGATCATCGGGCTGCCGGTCATGAAGCTCGACTGGTCCGACAGCAGGAAGAGCGCTGCCTGCGCGATCTCCTTCGCTGCGGCCATCCGCTTCATCGGATGCAGGCCCGAGATATAATCGAGGAATTCGGGGTTGTTCTCTCCACCTGCCGGCGTGATCGTTCCGCCGGGAAGCAGGCTGTTGATCCTGATGCCGTCGGCCGCGTAATCGGCGGCGACCGATTGCACGAGACCGATCAGGCCCGCCTTGGAGGCTGCGTAAGCCCCCATGCCGGGCAGGCCGCCATTGCTGTATCCGACGAAGGATGAGGTGAAGACGATCGAGCCGCCGCGCTGTGCCTTCATCACAGGCAGCTGCGCCTTCAGCGCGAAGAAGGCGCTCGTCAGGTTGGTGGACATCACCGCCTCCCAGTTGGCAGCGCTCATCTCCGAAAACGCCGCCATCTCGCCGACAATGCCGGCATTGTTGAAGGCGCCGTCGAGCCGGCCATAGGCATCGAGCGCCCGGTCGACGAGCGCCTGCGCATAGGCTTCATCACGCACGTCACCGGCCAGAGACGTTGCCATGCCGCCCATTTCGATGATCTCGGAAACGAGCTCCGAGAGGGTCTGCGCCCGCCGCGCACCGAGCACGAGCTTTGCGCCCTTCGCCGCAAACAGCCGGGCGGCGGCGGCCCCGATGCCGCTGCTTGCACCTGAAATGATGATGACCTTGTCTTCGAGTTCCATATCCGAGCCTCCTGTTTTCATGGCAACGGAGGCGTAGGAAATATGAGAAGCGGCAGCCACCCGATTCCGGATCGGCGGCCCGCCACCCGACGAGGAACCCGTTAACCATCTCCCGCTCTCTAGGACTATGGTCCGACGAATGACAGACCTCGGTCCGATGCACGCTCCGCGTTTCGCGCCTAACATCGTTCTCATCCTGATGGCCGCTTTCCAGAGTCGGCTATCTCACGATTTTCGATGAATTATCCTGCGAGGGAGACCCGGATGCGTATCGCAACTCTTGCGTCCATAGCCGCACTTTCGATTGCCATGGCTTCCAGCCCGCTGACGATCACCGGCACCGATATTGCCGCCATGGCAAAGGGCGGTGGAAACGGTGGCGGCAACGGCGGCGGCAACGGCGGCGGCAATGGTGGAGGTAATGGCGGCGGCAACGGTGGCGGTAACGGCAGCAGCAATAGTGGCGGCAATGGCGGCGGACAAAGCGGCAGCCACGAGAACCGCGGCCACCAGTCCAGCAATTCGAAGACGGGCAATTCGAAGACGGGCAACTCATCGCACGACAATTCGAAATCCGAAAACGAAGCCAGGGGCAAATCCGGCGAAGCGAAGACAAAATCGCTGGCAGCGAAAAACTCGCCTCCCGAGATCAAGCACAAGAACCTGACCTCCGAGTTCAAGGGCCTCAACTCTCTCAACCGCAGCTACAAGGCCTATCTGCACACGTCCGATCCGAAGATGACCGCGATTGCTGCCTACGCGGTTGCCTATGCCCAGTTCGAACTCGACAACGGCATTGAACCCTCGGTCGACGATCCCGTCCTCGGCGATGACGCCTTGGAGGATGCGCTCGCTTCCGCCACGCGTCATGGCGAAGTGAGCCCGGCAGTCCTCGCCGAGGCCAAGGCCATTCTCGGCGTCGGTGACGCCGACGGCAAGATTGACCAGATCCGTGAATCCCTGTCCGACTCCGCCCCGACCTCGGCAGGGAATTAACGGCCGCTCGATCCGCCGGGCGGCATACCCGGCGGATCGATTGCACCTGTCATGGGTTTTCCCACGGGCAGGATAATTTCTTTCCCCTCGCAATTCCCCGTCGCCGCGCCGACGTGCGCCAGAGCGCCACGAATCTCCTTCGACTAGCTTTGCAAGGGCGGCGCCGGCGCAGATGCCGCTTCAGGAAATCTGCTTTGCAAGGAGCGGAACCGCTCTGTCCGCATCGACGAGCAGCCAACCAAGCTTTTCGTAGAAGGCCACCGCATCCGGTGCGGCGTGAACTTCCAGCTGCGTGATGCCTCTGTCGGTGGCGAGCCGTTCAAGAGCCTCCATCATGGCTCTGCCAATTCCCTGCCGCTGATATTGCGGAGTGATTGCGACGAGGCGCACGGTTGCAGGGGCGCCACCCACGAGCCCGATATCCAGCCGCACGGTGCCAACCGGGACATCGTCGTAGATGAACAGCAGCGGAAGATGATTTTCCCGATGCTCGTCCGGATGATCCTCATCATAGCCAGCCTGGCCACGCAGTTCGAAGAGAACGTGACGTCTGATCGCGTGGTATGCCTGCCACTGGTTTCTGTCCTGCACCTGCAGCAACTGCATTTTTATCGCCTGCTTGCCTCAGTCATTTTGATCGCAACCGTCATCTACGCATGGATTTGCCGTAGCGTACTGATCCCACCCTGTCCTGCAATAGACGCCTCTGGCCAACATCGGGCAGCGACCCATGAACCGATATTGTCTCGTCACGACCGCCTGAGCCTTGTCCGGTATCGAGCCGAAACCGGAAAAACCCGCAAAAAACCTCTTGAGCCGGACCCAGCGTCATAGCTTAGAAACGGTTCCGACACATCGCGGGAGGCCTGATGGACGCCAAGGGACGGGAAGAAAGCTGGCTGACGGCGGCGCAATGCGCCGAGCGGATCGGCATCACGGTGCGCGCGCTGAGGCTCTATGAGGAAACCGGGCTCATCCGGCCGCCGCGCACGGGAAAGAACTGGCGGCTTTATGGCACAAGGGAAATTGCACGGCTCACCGAGATCCTGGCGCTGAAGCGGCTGGGGCTCAGCCTGCAGGACATCGCCCGGCTGCTCGCCGGCCACGCGACCGATCTCGACCGCATGCTCGCCATGCAGAACCACGCCCTGCAGGAGCAGCTGACCCGCACGCAGCACAGCCTCGCCATGACAGACGCGCTGCGGGCGAAGATGACTGCAGGCGACATTCTCTCGATCGATGAACTGCTGAAGCTCGCAAAGGACACGAACATGACCGATACCTCAGCCGATGCCATAGCCTGGCGTCGTTATGAGCAGGCGCGACCGCGCACCGAACAGAAGATCGACCCTGCGCTCTATGCCGATTATGCCGGACACTATCATCTGGATACGTCGGCCTATGTGGTAAGGCTGCGCGACGGGCGGCTCTTCACGCGCTTGACCGGTCAGCCGGAGCTAGAAATCTTCGCCGAGGATGCCGACCGCTTCTTCTACAAGGCGGTTCAGGCACAGATCACCTTTACCCGCAACGAAAGCGGCGCTGTCACCGGCCTCGTGCTGCACCAGCACGGCTATGAACAGGCAGCATCCCGCATCGACGAACGCGCCGCGACCGATCTGGAAGAGGCGATTGCCACGCGCATCCGCGACAAGCAGCCGGTGGAAAACAGCAAGGCGCTGCTGGAACAGGTCATCGAACAGCACCAGCGCGGCGAACCCGACTATGAGCGGATGAGCCCGCCGCTCGCCGCCCTCGCACGCGAACAAGCTGCCATGATCAAGGCCGATCTCGATCGCATGGGGCCGCTCAGGGACATATCCTTCAAGGGCGTGACGGCGGAAGGCTGGGATGTCTACGACGTAGCCTTCGACAACGGCCATCTCGAATGGAGTTTCGCGCTGGCGGCAGACGGAAGATTCGGAGGCATCTTCATTCGCCCCTCGCTGTGATCAGTCACGGGGCAGACGTCCCTGCCCCGCCTCAAGCCTGCTCCTCGATCGCCGCCTGCGCCACTTGCGCCACCCCGCTATTGATCCGCGTGGCGATCAGATGTCCGACCGCCACCGCCCCGATGCAGAGCACGACGGAGGCCGCGACATTGATGCAGGCCCGCACCGTGGCGCCCGAGCGCAGCAGGTCGAGCGTCTGCAGGCTGAAGGAAGAGAAGGTGGTGTAGCCGCCGCAGAGGCCGATCATCACGAAGAGGCGCATATTGTCGGAGACCGGAAAACGGCCATTGGCGAGCGTCAGCGTGCTGAACAGGCCGATGATCAGCGAGCCCGTGACATTTATGATAACGGTGCCCCAGGGCAGATCGCGGCTGATGGGCATGGCGAGGACGGATACGGCGTAACGCGCGAAGGTGCCGAGGGCACCGCCGGCCATGACGATAAGGCAGGTATAGAAGGACATGCTCGCTCCAAAACATCAGGGCGGGCAATAAAAAACCCGCCTTGCGGCGGGCTCCGGACAGATTCCCACCGCGGCTAAACACGGTAGGAGTCATCAGCCTTGTGGGCGGTTTCGGGGGCACTCCATCCCCATCGGTTTGATCTATAACGCGAGCTGCGGTGAAGTGGCAAGGGGCTGACTTGCGTGACAGTGCAGGCTCGAACCTCCCCATTCCTGTTTCCTCATGCGGGCACGAGAGCTGTCAAAGAGATCCGGCAGCGGCGCGCCAGCGCGGCGAGAGACTCATCTACCATGGGAGTGGAAAAAAATCTTTCCTGGCCAAGGACTTGGGCAGGCTGGTCGCTTTGAGATCTCTCGTGCCAGCACGAGGAAACAGGGTGGCGGTGTCGAATGCAGCTCCTTCTGTTGCACCTTCATCCCCCCATTCCCTCCCCGGTCTTGCCCGAGGAGGGAACGAGGTAAGCGCCGGCCGCCGCCCCTCGCGTTGCAGCCGGCGGGGTAACTCATGCGCGCATGGTCTGCCGGGCCGTCTGGGGACCGAACTCCGAGGCGATCTCGCTCACAAGATCGGCCGGGAAGCCGCCTTCGCGGGCGTGGCGGTAGACGGTTTCAGCGCTGTCGGCCTCATGCACGCAGTAGATCTTGTCGCCGGCGACATAGCTGGTAATCCAGGTATAGGGCCGGTCGAGGCCCTCGACGACCTGGTTCGACTTGGCGGAAATGTTGCACAGGTCTTCCGAGGTGAGCTTGCTTGCGCCGGGAATATTGCGTTCGATAAGATATCTGGGCATGGCGACCTCCTGTTCGCATCCATGTTGACGAAACGGACGCTAGGCCTATGCCGGGGTCGGCGCATCGGGATATCTCCCCATTTTCTGGCGCTCGCCGCCCTATTTTGACACGCTCCCCTATTCCCAGCCGCCGACGATGCTGGCAATAATCCGCCATGCGGCTAATCGAGCGCGCCCCCAATCTCGATCATCTTCAGTCGTTGTTGCGCGAAGCCGCCGACGGCAGTGGCAGGGTCGTGCTTCTGGAAGGGGAAGCGGGTGCGGGAAAATCCTCCCTTGCCGCAGCCTTCGCCGGCGCCGTGCCCGAGGATACCCGCGTTCTCTCCGGCGCCTGCGAGAATTTCGGCACGGCCGAGCCGCTCGGCCCCTGGCGCGATATTGCCCGGCAAGCCCGCTGGTCGCTGACAAGGGTCACGGGCGGCAACTGGATCGCCCTTTTCTCCGAAGTGCTCGATCTACTGACCGATGGCGGCCGGCCGACCTTGCTCGTCATCGAGGATATTCACTGGGCCGATGACGCCACGCTGAACCTCATCCGCTATATCGGCCGGCGCATCCGCCACACCTGCCTGCTGCTGGTCGCAACAGCGCGGAATGACGATACGCCGGGCCAGACGCGGCTCAGGCGGCTGCTGGCCGATATTCCGCCCGCCCACTGGCTGCGCATCACCGTCCCGCCGCTGTCGAAGGCCGCCGTGCTGGAGCTTGCCGACAGCAAGGGCCTCGATGGCGAAGCGATCTTCAGCGCCACCGGCGGCAACGCCTATTTCGTCAGCGAGCTCGTGGATTGCGCCGGCAGCGACAGCCTGCCTCCATTCAGCCGCGACCAGCTGCCGACAACCATCCGCGATGCCGTGCTGGCGCGCGCCGATATCCTTGACGAGCATGACAGGGAAGCGCTCTGGGCGGCCTCAACCTCGCCCGATGCCTTTGCGCCCGAACTGATCGAGTCGATCTGCGGCAGCACCGCCCGCGCCTCGCTCGAGGCCTGCACCGCCTGCGGGCTTCTGGTGCCAGCCGGTGGCAAGGGCAGCAACCTCCTCATGTTCCGCCATGAGATCGCCAGGCAGGCCATCGAGCAATCGCTGCCGCCGCTGCGCCGCCGGGCGCTGCATGAAAAGGCGCTCGCCTATTTCCGCGACCGGCCGGAGGCCTCGGTCGCGCGCATGGTCCACCATGCCAACGAAGCGCAGGACATGAGCGCGATCTCCGAGCTCGCCCCGAAGGCTGCGGCCGATGCCGGCAGGCTCGGCGCCCACCGGCAGGCGATGCGCCATTACGAGCTGGCGCTTGCCCATGCCGGCGACCTGAGCGATGCCACCCGCGCCTGCCTCTACGAGGGCTATGCCTTCGAATGCCACCTGACCGGCCAGATGGAACGGGCCATTGCCGCCCAGACAAGCGCGCTTGCGCTCTACCGCGCGCTCGGCGACATCAGGCATGTCGGCGACAACCTGCGCTGGCTGTCGCGGCTGAGCTATCTTGCCGGAGACCGCAAGGGCGCCGATGCCTTCGGCCGCGAGGCGGTTGACGTGCTGGAGCAGGCAGCAAGCCCCGCCGAACTCGCCATGGGCTATTCCAACCTGTCGCAGCTCGGCATGCTGGCCGGTGACGCCGAAACCGCCACACTTTACGGCGAGCGCGCGATCGCGCTGGTGACATCGGACGACATCGCCAGGCCCGAGGTCCTCTGCCATGCGCTGAACAATGTCGGCACCGCCATCTGCTGGCGCGAGCCGGACCGTGCCCGCCAAACGCTCGATCAGGCGCTGGCGATCGCTCTCGACCACGGCTTCCAGGAACATGCTGCCCGTGCCTTCACCAACCGCGCCTGGGTGGAAATCCGGCTCCACGCATTTGATGCCGCCGAGGATGTGCTGACGCGGGGCATCGCCTATTGCATCGAGCATGACCTCGATACATGGCGCGACTACATGCGCGGCGAGCTTGCGGAACTGCTGACCGTCCTCGGCCGCTGGGACGAAGCAACGGCCGCGGCGCAAGCCGTGGTCGACAACCAGAACGCCCCGGCGCTATGCCGCTACCCCTCGCTCGTGGCGCTGGCGACGCTGAAAACGCGGCGCGGCGAACCATCGGACGAGCTCTTGCAGGAAATGGCGAAATTCCTCGAAAACACCTTCGAGTTCCAGCGCCTGTCCGCCCATGCCGCATTGGTGGCCGAGCGCGCCTGGCTCGGCCTCTGCGACCGGGAGGAAGCGCTTGCCGGCCTGCGGCAGGCCGCTTCCCTCTGCAGCGACGATGCCGCCGGCTCGATGATCGGCTTCTGGGCGCATATTCTCGAAGAAACCGGCCTTGCGCCTGACGGCGACGATGGCGACGCAGCCGTGATCGCCACGCTGAGAGGCCGATGGCAGGAGGCTGCCGATATCTGGACCGACCGCCGCGCGCCCTATCTCACCGCCCTCGCCTTGCTCGACGGCGACAATGACGCGCTCTACCGGGCCCTGGCGACGCTGGAGGCCCTCGGCGCCACTGCCGTCGTCACCAACGCGAAGGAACTGATCCGCAAGCGCGGCGGCCGGCTTGCGACGCGCGGCCCCCGCGCCAGCACCCAGGCCAACGCCGCCGGCCTCACGACACGCGAAATGGACGTGCTGCGGCTGATCGACGAGGGCCGCTCCAATGCCGAGATCGGCGCGCGCCTGTTCGTCTCGGCCAAAACCGTCGATCACCACATCTCCTCGATCCTCGCCAAGCTGAATGCGAAATCGAGGGGCCAGGCGGCGGCTGAGGGGCGCAGGCTGCGGCTATTGCAGTAGAAAGGACGCCCCTGCCCGGACCGCGCCGTCCATCAGGATCACTCCGCAATGCGGCCAGCAACAGGCATTGCCAATACAACGCCTCGCGCAATGCCGATAAGATTTTCCAGTCCGGACGTATTGCAAACAAGCTCGAATGGAGGGTTTTTATTTGCG
The DNA here is from genome assembly GCF_014194915.1 of Rhizobium sp. BK512. Taxonomy (NCBI): domain Bacteria; kingdom Pseudomonadati; phylum Pseudomonadota; class Alphaproteobacteria; order Hyphomicrobiales; family Rhizobiaceae; genus Rhizobium; species Rhizobium sp. BK512. The sequence goes on from NZ_JACIAS010000001.1 coordinate 108,254, forward strand.
ACTGCCGAGGTGTTCAAAAATCTATAGATTGACCTAAAGTTTTCCGACCGCGCAGCGAAAGTATAGCAAGATTAATTATTAAAAATTATCTTGACCGGCACCTTCCGCGATAGTTTAATTGTAAAATGCCACCCCACCGGGAGGCTGGACATCGAAACGGGGGCTTGTCGCATGAGCAATAAGAGCCGCGTGATCCTCTTGGCCGCATTTTCATCCTTCCTTGGCCCATTGGCGGCCAATGCGGCGAACCATCCATATCAAGGCATTTGCGAGGCCTCGGCCGCAGCTATGGTCGACAAGTCGCATATGGCCGTCGCGAGCGATGATTTCTCCGCGATCATGATCTATGAGCGGGGGAAGCCTGAGCCGGTGGCGAAGTTCCCGGTCGACGATGTCACCGACATCGAAGGCGCCGCTCGCATCGGCGACACCATATTCTGGCTCACATCCCATTCGCTGAACAGCAGCGGCGAAGACAAGAAAAAGCGCAAGGAACTGTTTGCAACGACCGTATCGGCCGACGGGACATTGTCCGGTTCCGGCGAGGTCTACCGCAATCTTCGCGCGGATATGGCCGCAGCGCTGAAGCTCAGCGAGGATGATTTAAAGACCCACGTCAACATCGAGGGCCTGGCGGCGACACCGGAAGGACATCTCCTGATCGGCCTGCGCGGACCCGTGCCCGATAATCGCGCCATCGTGCTCGAGCTCGCCAATCCGATGCCGCTGGTCAAGCTGGGCACCGGGGACACGGGCTCTCCCATAATTACCCAGGTCGTCACGATGGACCTTTCCGATGGACCGGGAACGACCGGCCGCGGCGTGCGTGACATTGAGCGTGTCGGCAACCGCTATCTCGTGCTTGCCGGCTCCGAACCCGATGGCGGCAATCCTCCGCCCAAGCTTTTCTGGTGGGACGGAAATGCCGATGGCCGCGTGACACCGGGTCCCGATGCGGATTTCTCGGGAATGACGCCGGAAGCGATCATGGTCTGGAACGATCACGAGGGCGAAATCCTCAGTGACAGCGGCGGCGCGATGATCAAGGGAGTGGCCTGCGCCGACAAGGATCCACCCAAGGACGCCTTCTTTCCGGCCATCGATGTGAAATTCTGAGTTTCGCCAGTGTTTGATCCGGCAAGGCAAGTGCCATCGGGAGGGGAAAGGCATGGCTTACATTTTGTCCGTCGGCGCGTTCGGCAACGACGTCCGCCGCCTTCAGGAATATCTCAATCAGGAGCTATCGGCGTCCTTGGGCACGGACGGCTCCTACGGCGGGAAAACCAAGGAAGAGGTCATCCGCTTCCGGAGGAAGTTCGGGCTTCCGGAAAGTCCGACATTTGACGACCAATGTTTCGCGATTTCCGAAGCGCATGCCGATATCAAACCCGATTTCGATCCGGACCCGGCAAAAAAGGGTATCGACTGGCCAAAGAAGAAGCCGGGCCTGTCATCGCCAAGCGCTGCGGACATGCAGTCCAAATGCGGTGTCATAAAGTTCAATCATAGCCCGGTTTCCGGCAATCCGGAGCACATCACGATCACCAACGGTTTCGAGGCGAGCAATATAACGACTGTGAACATTCCGGAGCTCAAAGATTGCGTCATTCCCCTGGATTCGGGCGTCACGAAAACCGACGGACGCATCCGTTTCCACAAGAACCACACGACGCGGCTCGCCAAGCTTTTCTCTGAATGGGCCGCGGCCGGGCTGGCAAACCGGATCCTGACCTTCGACGGCAGTTTCAACGCCCGCCTGAAGCGGGGCAAGACGAAAGCTGTTCCGGAGAATTTATCCAATCACGCCTGGGGAACCGCCTTCGACATCAACGCGACGTGGAACGCGCGCGGAACCATACCCGCATTGATGGGAGACCGCGGCTGCGTGCGCGAGATGGTGGCGATTGCCCATGCCAATGGATTTTACTGGGGCGGTTATTTCACCACGAAAGACGGCATGCATTTCGAAGTTGCCGCCGAAAGCCTCTGAGCTCTTCTTTCAGATGTCCTCGGCCTGCCGCCTCAGCCGGCCTTGTTCCCATCACTGCCCGTGTGGCCCGCGATCTCGAACAACTGCGGCACGGCCGGGTTCCTGGCGGCGCGGGGCGCGCAGAGCACGACATCGAATTCCGGCGCATCATCGAGCCTCCGCGATATCACGCCCTCGGCCAGATCATCGCAAAGCGATTGCGGGATCAGCGCCACCCCCAGCCCCTCCTGCACCAGCCGGATGATCGTGTGCTGCAGGCGCGGTTCGAAGGCGAAATGCGGGATGACGCCGCCATCAGCGCAATAGAGGCCGATCGCCGAGCGTAGTGTTGGCGCCACGCTTGCGGGCGCGGCGATCAATTTTTCACCCGAAAGCGACTGCGGCCCGATGGTTTCGGCCTCAGCCAGCGGATGGTCTGATGGCACGATCAGGCACAGCCGGTCGCGGGCAAGCAGTAGCGTGCGCAAATGCGGTGCGGGACCACCGCTGAAAGTGACGGCGGCATCGAGTTTGCCTTCGGTGAGCATCTCCTCGATATCGGTGGGTATGCGCTCCTCCAGGATCAGGCGCACATCCGGACGTGCCCGCGAATAAAGCCGCACGAGTGTTGGAATGACGCTGTGGGCGGCATGCATCATGAAGCCGAGCTTCAGCTCGCCCTTCATGCCGCTCGCAACCAGCTGCACATCGCGGCAGGCGGCATCGAAGCCTTCGAGCACGGCGCGGCAATCGGCGAGGAAATGCTGACCGGCGGGTGTGAGCGCGACATTGCGTGAATTACGCTCGAAGAGCTGCACGCCAAGCGTCTTTTCGATGGCCGATATCTGCCGGCTGAAGGGCGGCTGGCTCATGTTCATGCGCTGGGCCGCATGGCCGAAATGCAGGGTTTCGGCGAGCGCCACGAAATAGCGCATATGGCGCGTGTCCATTCGATACCTCAAAAGTATCAATCAGTGCTCAAGATGACATTGGATTATCTTGATCCCGCACGCTAGGCAAGGATCGCCCTCAAGCAAGACCCGCCCCGAGCTACATCTGATGCTGACGAACCTTTCGATTGTGCTGCCGATCTTTGCCCTCATCCTCGCCGGCTGGATCGCCCGCAAGACCGGGGCGCTCAGTGAAAATGCCACGCGCGAGGTCAACCGGCTGGTCGTCTATCTCGCCTTGCCCGCGCTGCTCTTCGATATCATGGCCAATGCCAAACCCGCCGAGATCTGGCAGCCGGGCTTCATGACGGCATTTACAGCAGGCTGCGCCGTCATCTTCTGCGCCACGCTCTTCTGGCGCATCGCCAAGGGCCGGCATCTCGCCGATGCGGCGATCGACGGGCTGAATGCCAGCTATGCCAATACCGGTTTCATCGGCTTTCCGCTGGTCCTGTCACTGGTCGGCGACACCGGCATGGCGCCGGTGCTGATCTCCACCATCCTCACCGTCTGCGTGCTCTTCGCCGTCGCCATCATCCTCATCGAAGGCGGGCTGCAATCGGAGACCCGGCGGCGCGACATCGCCATCAAGACGGCCCGCTCGCTTGCGAAAAACCCGCTGCTCGTCGCGCCCGCCCTCGGCGCGCTGGTGATGTTTTCGGGTGTGACGCTCCCCGCTCCCGTTCATGCCTTCCTGAAGCTGCTCGGCGGCGCCGCCTCGCCCTGCGCGCTGATCGCACTCGGCCTGTTTCTGGCCGGCACCAGGGCCGGTGAAACCAGCGCCCGCGCAACGACGACAAGCATAATCGTCGGCCTGAAGCTGGTTGCCCAGCCCGCCGTCACCTGGGTCATCGCCGCGCCCCTCCTCAACCTGCCGCCGACAGCAACCCACACCGCCGTGCTGCTCGCGGCCCTGCCGACCGGCACCGGCCCCTTCATGCTGGCGGAATTCTACGGCCGCGAGGCAAGCCTGACGGGCCGTGTCGTGCTTGCCTCGACCGTGCTTTCGGTGCTGACGATTTCAGCCTATCTGGCGCTGGCGGGGCGGGTGTAGCGCGATTTTTCCGGGTTCGATCTGCGATCTGCCTTGGGTAGGCGGCTGACCTCCGCTCCCGCCATCCCTGTGTGTTTGCTACAGGAACAGCGGAAGGTGCACGCAGTGCCCGTGGCCCCCTCATCCGGCCCTTCGGGCCACCTTCTCCCCGTTGGGGCGAAGGGGTGTCGCGGCTGCGTCCTGCGCATCGAGGTATCGTGTCTCTCCGCAGATCGTACCGGCGGCTCCCCCTTCTACCCATCGGGGAGAAGGTGGCCCGAAGGGCCGGATGAGGGGGCTCCGGGCGCCAACCCAACCTTCCTCATTCCGACGGCAAGATCGCTGCCCTACTTCCCCAGCAGATCCTTCACTCGCCGCCCGAACGCATCGCTCAGGAACGGCTTCGTCATCACCTGCATGCCATGGTCCAGATGGCCGTGGTTCAGCACCGCATTCTCCGCATAGCCTGTGATGAACAGCACGCGCAGATCCGGGCGGCTGAAGCGCACGGCGTCAGCAAGCTGGCGGCCGTTCATGCCGCCGGGCAAGCCGACATCCGTTATCAGGAGATCGATCGGCTGACCGGTATTGATGATGCGCATCGCCGAAGATCCATCTCCGGCCTCCAGCACCCGGTAGCCGAGTTCCTGAAGGATTTCGACAGCCACCATGCGCACCAGCGGATCGTCATCGACGACGAGAATGGATTCTGAACCGGCGGAAAGCGGCTCCGTCACGGTGTCGGCCACCTCATCCTCGTGCTTGTCCTCGCCGAGATGGCGGGGCAGATAGATGCAGATCATCGTGCCCTTGCCGAGCTCGGAATAGATGCGCGCCGTGCCACCAGACTGCCCCGCAAAGCCATGCACCATGGAAAGGCCGAGACCCGTCCCCTGGCCGATCGGCTTGGTGGTGAAAAACGGATCGAAGGCGCGCTCGATAATATCGGGCGCCATTCCGGTGCCGGTATCGCTGACGCAGAGCGAGACATACTGGCCGGGAGCGAGCCCCCGCTGGCGCGCTGCACGCTCGTCGAACCAGCGATTGGCCGTTTCGACGGTGAGCTTGCCGCCTTCCGGCATGGCGTCGCGGGCATTGAGGCAAAGATTGAGCAGCGCGTTTTCCAGCTGCCCGGTATCGACGAAGGTGGCCCAGAGGCCGCCGGCAAGGGCTGTCTCGACCGCGATCGTCGGACCGACGCTACGGGCGATCAGATCCTGCATGCCAGAAACCAGCCGGTTGATGACGGCCGGTTTCGGATCGAGCGTCTGGCGACGCGAGAAAGCAAGCAGGCGCTGCGTCAGGCCCGCCGCCCGCTTGGCTGCACCCTGCGCGGCGGTCAGATAACGGTCGAGATCGCCGATGCGGCCCTGCGCCAGTCGCGTCTGCATCAGCTCCAGCGAGCCGGAAATGCCGGCCAGGAGATTGTTGAAATCATGAGCGAGCCCGCCGGTCAGCTGGCCGACTGCCTCCATCTTCTGCGAGTGGCGCAGCTGTTCTTCGGCGCGCATCAGCTCGGCCGTACGCTCTGCCACACGCTGTTCCAGCGTATCGTTCAGGCCCCGAAGCGCGGCAGCGGCCCGGTCGCGCTCGGCTTCGACAGCGCGGCGTTCCTCGATATCGAGCAGCACACCCGGAAAGCTCAGCGGCGTTCCATCGGCAGCAAGCTCGACGCGGCCGTTGGCCTCCAGCCAGTAATAGTGGCCATCGGCGCGGCGCGTGCGATACTGGTGGGCATAGGCTCCGCCGCGACCAAGCGCCTCGTTCATCGCGGTTACAAGCCCGGCCTTGTCATCAGGGTGAACCGTGTCGATCACCTGTTCCAGGCTGAGGCCGTGGCTGCCGAGAGCCGGATCGAGGCCGAAGGCCAGAGCGAAAGCCTCATCCACCGTGAACCGGTTTGTCTGAACGTCCCAGAGCCATGTGCCGATAATCGCCCCGGCCGCGAGTGCCAGGTTTACGCGCTGCACATTCTCGCGCGAAATCTCTTCGCTGGCGCGCAGCGCCGCCTCGGCGAGCTTGCGCGCAGTGACGTCGCGAAACAGGACCGAGACCTGGCGCAGGCCGGCAGGCTCGACGCGGGAGGATGAAACCTCGATATAGCGGCCCGCCGCCACAAAATGCTGCTCGAAGCGGATTGATTGCCCGCTGGCCAGCACTCCGCCGTAAAGCTTCAGCCATTGCTCGGCATTATGAGGCTCGATCTCGCGCAGCCGCTTGCCGACGACATCGGAAATGCCGGTATGACGCTCATAGCCGGAATTTGCCTCGATATGCACATAGTCGCTGAGCGGCCCCTCGGGACCGTCGATGAATTCGATGATACAGAAACCGTCGTCGATCGCTTCGAACAGGGCGCGATAGCGTGCCTCGCTTCGCATCTGCGCGTCATCCTCGGAATCCCGAAGCGCACCATCGGCTTCATTCGCCCCTGCAGGCACCTGCGCTTTCAGGCGCTGCGCTTCTTCTCCCAGTCCCTCCCCGGAGGGCGATGAAATATCCTGATTCAAGAACAGACCTTTGTGACCGGTATGATCCGCCTACGCGACGACAGGCGGGGAAACTAGTTCAGGGCGGCATGACTGCAATGGGTCGACGGGCGAAGATTTAGGATTTCGGCATGCAGTAAGGCTCTCGCGCATTTTACCACCACTCCGGGCCTTGAAGGCGCGCTGCGCTGCAGCATGTTTATGACTAATCCTTTTTCGTTAGTCGCCATTTGCCATGGCATGGGTATCTTGGACCCTAGGAGGACTCAGCAATGGAACGCGTAGAGCCAACCCATGTCGATGCCGATGCCCTTACCAAAGTCTGGTCAGTGACCGAATTCTGCAGCCGGCACCGGCTGGATAGCCAGGAGGAAAAGCGGCTGCTGCAACTCTTCGGCTGCTTTGCGACCGCCAGCGAACTCCTGCACAACGCCCGCCGCGAGCCGAAGTTCCGCTAGCCGACAGCCGCGCCCTCTGCGAAAAAAAGATCGCCAATACAACGTGATTACACTGAAAGATCCGCTCCGACAGGACGGGGGCTGAAGCTTTGCGGCCTTTGCCTCCTTGGTCACCGGATCACCAGCGACTGGGCGCCTGCCGGCCTGTCAGGGATCTAGAACAATCCGATCAGTCGGGCGGAGCTGATCGCAAGGCCGGCGATCGCCACCAGAATGACGACGCTCGCGATGACGAGAAAAATGGGGCTCTTCACAATATCTCCTTCAAGGCCGGCGATGGCCGTGCGCGTGAGGTAGCAGCTGCGATTGAGAGCGGCAACCGTGCGGTCGCGGTCGAGGCCAGATATGGCACCAGATATGGCAATTGTCTGCTACGCCGCAAAGTTGCAGGATAGGCCGCCGCATTCATGCCATGCGACGCTGAGGGGAGCAGGCCGATCATGTCATCGATCACCACGGGCAATGCCGAGCAATATAGCGACAGCAAGAAACTTGCCGCGCGCGGGCGCCTGAACCGGGAATATACAATTGCCGAAACCGGCTGGTTTCCCTGGGTGGCGCAGCAGCTTCCCCTTAAAGCCGGCGATCGCCTGCTGGATATCGGCTGCGGCCCCGGCTGGTTCTGGGCTTCGGTCGCCGCCGACCTGCCCGACAATCTCGACCTCACGCTCGCCGATCTCTCCCCCGGCATGCTGCAGGAAGCGCTCGAACGCTGCCACCCGCTCTCCTTTGTCCGCGTGACCGGCCAGCAGGCCGACGCCACCGCCCTGCCCTTCGAAGACGGTTCTTTCGACACCATCATCGCCATGCACATGCTCTACCACGTGGCCGATCAGGCCAAGGCGCTTGCCGAAATGCACCGCGTGCTGAAACCGGGCGGTCACCTAGCGGTGACGACCAATGGTGCGAACAACATGCGCGGCATGTACGAACTGACGACGGCCTTCGGCAGCCCGCCCTGCGACCCCGCCGGTGCGGCTTTCGGCTACGAGACGGCCGAACGGCTGATGCAGGCGCAGTTCGGCAATGTGACGATGGCGGAGCACCCGGCCCACATGCGGATAACAGAGCCGGAAGACGTGTTCCTGGCGCTGACCTCCTATCCGCCCGGCGACAGGGCGAGCGAAGCCGAGCTTGCTGCGTTTCGGGCAGCGATATCGGAGGCGTTCCGGGCGGGCGACGGCGTGCTGGAGGTGGGCAAGGAGACGGGGTTGTTTCTCAGCCGCAAGGCGGGCTAACCGCAACTCATCTCCCGAGATTCCGAGAGAAATTTCGTGTTGAAAATTCGCTCCCGCCGTGCAACCTGCATCTGGGGTTTGGGGTGAATATAAATGCTTTCATTTCTTTTCAGTTTACAGGGCATGTCGGTTGCAATGCTTTTCTCGACTGCCGCTCTTCTTCCAACGTCAAGAATTGCCGTGGACAAATGGGCGGAGAAACTCTTCCCCGACCCTGTTGATTGCGCCTTTGGCGAAGGCGGGCTTTCCTATAACGCCGACAACAAGGAAATGCTGATCAACAACCTCGCCCTGCCCGACGCGACGAGGCAAAGCCTGAAGGCCATGGAAAGCAGGATATCGGCGACCTGCACCTCGAAGGAAGGACCACCCGTGGTGGTCAATACGGTTGGAGAATATTTCGGAAGCCGCTTCAACCAGTTCAGCCTGCCGATCTATGCTCTCAACGCCGGCGGTGGCTGCATGTCGGATTTCTATTACAGTTTCACTTTCCCGGAAAAAGCAAAGACGGTGCACGACAATATCCTGCAGCGCACCGGCAAGGATCTGAAGGTCATCACCGAATCCGGGCGCAAGCCGGAATTCGAGGACGATGGCTGGATCACGGACTATGGCAATTACAGCAAATATACCTGCAGCATGATTGCTTACGGCTGATGGGCTGCACGCGCCCCCGCTTCCCGTCACTCCTGAACCATCCCTCGTGCCCGCACTACGAGGGAATGCGGGAGGTTCGGCGGTCATCCCGCCTCACCTCTCCCAATCCCGCGGTTCAGAACTGCGCCACACCACCATCCACGAACAGCTCGATCCCCGTAATATAGCTGCTGTCCTCCGACGCCAAGAAGACCGCAGCCTTGGCCAAATCTTCCGCTGTACCCATACGCCCCAGCGGCACATTGGCCTTCATCATGTCACGCACGCTCTGGTCGGCGAGCGTCGAGAGGCCGGGCGTTTCCGTGTGGCCGGGGCTCAGCACGTTGATGCGGATGTCGCGGCCCTTGAGATCGATGATCCATCCGCGCGCGAACGAGCGGATCGCCGCCTTCGTGGCGTCATAGACCGAGAAGGCCGGGAAGCCCTTGATCGAGGCGATCGAGCCGGTGAGGATGACAGACGATCCCCTGGACAGAAGCGGCAGCGCCTTCTGCACGGCAAAGAGCACGCCGCGCACATTGGTATTGAAGGTCTTGTCGAAATGCTCCTCGGTGATTTCGCCGAGCGGGCCGAATTCATAAATGCCGGCATTGGCAAAGAGCACGTCGATGCGGCCGGCCTTCTGGGTGACGATCTCGTAGACACGGTCGATATCCGCAAGGCTTGCGGCATCGGCCCGAATGGCGGTGACATCGCCGCCGATCTCGGCCACGGCCTTGTCGAGTTCGCTCTGTCGCCGGCCAGTGATGAACACCTTGGCGCCCTCGTCGACGAAGCGTTTTGCCGCGCCGAGACCGATGCCCGCGCTGCCGCCGGTGATGACGGCGACCTTGTTTTCCAGCTTCCTGCTCATGTTCTCATTCCTTCTGCTCAGCGCCGGTTCTTGCCGTCGCCCGTTGAACACGAGGCAGAAATTATGGGCTTTGGCGCGGGCGAAGTAGAAAGCCGGCGCGACTAGGACTTATTCCTGCCGGGAATGGAAAAACGTTTTCAGGCCGCGCTGAGCTTTTCCTCGACAAAGGCCACGAAGGCGCGCGCCTTGGCGCTCACACCACGGCCTGCCGGAAACGCGGCCCAGAGATCGAGCGGCGCAAGGCTCCAGTCCGTCAGCAGCAGTTTGACGCGGCCATCGGCAAGCTCGGGCGCAAACATCCATTCCGAGGCGACGGCAAGGCCGATGCCCGACAGTACCGCCGAACGCACGCCCTCGGCGGCCGAGACGCGCAGGCGTCCCCGCATGATGACAGGCACTTCCGTTCCATCCTGGCGGAAGAGCCAGGCATCGCGGCCAAAACCCTTGGCATAGACCACACTCTGGTGCTGGCCGAGTTCGGCGGGATGGCTTGGTTCGCCATGCCCGGCAATATAGGCGGGTGCTGCCACGACGATGCGCGGCGACTGGCCGATCTTGCGCACGGTGAGCGCAGAATCCGGCAGATCGCCCATTCTGAGGGCTATGTCGATGCCCTCCTCGATCAGGTCGATGCGCTCGTCATCAAGCACGACTTCCATGTCGAGGCCGGGATGGCGGCCCAGGAATTCACCGAGATGCGGGATGATATGCAGGCTGGCGAAGGCCGGCGCTGCACTGACGCGCAGCCGGCCGGAAAGGCTGGCGCCGGCGCCACGCGCTGCATGCTCGGCCTCATCGGCCTCCTCGATCGTACGCTTGGCCCGCTCGTAATAGCTCTCTCCGGCTTCGGTGGGTGCAAGGCCGCGCGTGGAGCGCAATAGGAGCTGGATACCGAGATGGGATTCCAGCTGGGCGATGGTCTTGGAGATGGCGGGCTGCCCCACATGCATCTGCCGCGCTGCCTCCGAGAAGGAGCCGGTTTCGACCACGCGGACGAAGGTTTCCATGGCTGCGAGTCTGTCCAATGCGGCGCTCCGTGCGCAGATAGGTGTGGGTGGGTTTTAGCATGTCGGGGCGGGTGTGGGTATTCTCTGAGGGAATGGAAATGGTGAGAATATCGATCCTCCCGATCATCGCAGCATTTTCGAAGACCCCTCCCCAACCCCTCCCCACAGGTGGGAGGGGCTAACCCAGCGGCACCGCATCGCTCCTTCCGGGACGTCGAGAATGTGGCAGCAAGGTGCGGCGAGTTAAGCCCCTCCCCCTTGTGGGGAGGGGTTTGGGGCGGGGTCTTTACCCAAGGTCCATCCCCCCACCCACTTCACCCCCACAACCATCTCCACCCTACCCATGAGCTCAAACCCAGGAGGTTGGTTCATGGCTACCGTCGTCTCTATCTGCAATCTCGCCCTTTCCAATATCGGCAAGGAGAATATCAACGATCTCACCGAAAAGAGCGCGGAGGCGCGCGCCTGCAATCAGTTCTATGCGCAGACGCGCGATGTGCTGCTGCAATCCTTCCCCTGGGCCATGGCTGGCAAGACGGTGGCGCTCGGCGCTCTCGATAATGACAAGCCGGGCGTCTGGCGTCATTCCTATGCGCGCCCGGCCGATTGCCTGCAGATCCGCTGGATCAGGTCGGGCTATCTGGCCGACGCGTCCGCGCCGCTCGATGTGCCGACGCCCGATCTCGATGACGCCGGGCGCGAGATGCAGTATCCCTACGCGCTCGAGGGCGACCGTCTCTATTGCGATCTTTCGCCGGCGCTCTTGCGCTATACCAGCCGCCTCACCGACCCGACGAAATATTCGCCGCTCTTCCTCGAGACGCTCTCCTGGCACCTTGCCGTGCGCCTTGCCATGCCGCTGACGCGCGATCCGAAGATCCGCGCCGATGCGATGGCGCTGGCCCAGAGCACGCAGGCGGCCGCCGAGCAGGCCGAGGCCAATCAGATCAGGCATACGAGCGCGGATTTTGTCAGCGAACTGATCGCGGTGCGCGCCCATGGCTGATTTTCGCGCCTACCAGCCTTCTTTTACCGGCGGCGAGCTTTCACCCGCCCTCGGCGCCCGCGTCGATCTCGCCAAATACCAGAGCGGCCTGCGCACGGCGCTGAATGTCTTCGTGCATCCGCATGGCGGCGTCTCCAACAGGGCCGGACTGCAATTCGTCAACGAGGTGAAGGACAGCGCCAAGCGGGCGCGGCTGATCCGCTTCCAGTTCAATACCGAGCAGACCTATATTCTCGAATTCGGCGATCTCTATATCCGCATCTTCCGCGATGGCGGGCTGGTGCTCTCAGGGGCGGCCCCTTACGAGGTGGCCAGCGCCTATACGGCCGCCCAGGTGCAGAACCTCGTCTTCGTGCAGGAAGCCGATGTGCTCTATCTCTGCCATGTCGACCATCCCGTCCGCAAGCTGGGGCGGCTGGCCGACAACAACTGGACGCTGACGACAGTCCTGTTCAAGCCGCTGATCAATCCACCGGCGGGAACGCCTGTCGTCACCAAGCCCGGCGATACGTCAGGCAAGACCGGCTATGTGGCGACGACCTATCGCTACCGCGTCTCTTCCGTTGCCGATAGCGGCGAGGAAAGTCTACCCTCCAACGCCGGCTCAGTGGTCAACGATCTCGCCATCCAGGGCGGCATCAACCGCGTAACCTGGACTGCCGTCACGGGTGCTGCGCGCTACATCGTCTACCGCGACGACAACGGCATTTTCGGCTATGTCGGGGGCACGACGGGCCTGACCTTCGATGATGAGAATATCACGCCCGATCTCTCCGACACGCCGCAGGCCGGCCGCAACCCTTTCAATGCTGCGGGCAATTATCCGCGCTGCGTGACCTTCATCGAGCAGCGGCTGGCCTTTGCCTCCACACAGAACGATCCGCAAGCCGTGTGGCTCAGCCAATCCGCCAATTACGAGAATTTCGGCGTCTCCTCGCCCGCCAAGGCAAGCGACGCCGTAACCTTCCGCATCCGCGCCCGGCAGGTGAACGAGATCCGCTCGATGATCTCCGTGCGTGGCCTTCTGCTCCTGACGTCAGGTTCCGAATGGATCGTCACCGGCGGCTCGACCTCGGATGCGATTTCGCCCTCCGCCATCAAGCTCGATAACCAGGGCTATCGCGGTGCGGCCAAGGTGCAGCCGATCGTCGTCGGCAATACCGTGCTTTTTGCCCAGCGCCTTGGCGGCGTCGTGCGCGATTTCTCCTTTGACTATACCCAGGACAGCTATGTCGGGAAGGACCTGACCATCCTTGCCCGCCATCTCTTCAAGGGCCGCGAGATATCGGCCTGGGATTATGCCCAGGCGCCGGATTCCGTTGTCTGGGTGGTGCTTGATGACGGGGCGCTCGTCTCGCTCACCTACATGAAGGAGCAGGATGTCTGGGCCTGGACCCGCCATGAGAGCGGCCCCGGCAATGATGCCTTCTTCGAGGATGTCACCGTGATCGAGGAAGATGGCGAGGACGTGCCCTATTTCATCGTGCGCCGTACCGTCAACGGCGTGCGCAAGCGCTACATCGAGCGGCTGCACAGCCGCGCCTTCGAGGATGTGCAGGATGCCTTCTTCGTCGATTGCGGGCTGACCTATTCCGGACCGCCGGCCACGACCATTTCCGGCCTTGGCCATCTCGAGGGACAAACACTCGTGGCGCTCGCCGACGGCAATGTCGTACGCAATCTTGTCGTCACCGGCGGCGCCGTGCGGCTGCAGAATGCGGCATCGAAAATCCATATCGGCCTGCCGGTAACGGCGGCGATTGAGACGCTCGATCTCGATGTCGGCCAGGTGCAGGGCCTCGGCACCGTGCAGGGGCGCTCGAAATCCGTCTCCGAAGTGACCTTCCGGGTGGAGAATACGCGCGGCATCTTCACGGGGCCGGAGGATGGCGAGCGGGATGGCGGCACGCTGGTGGAATACAAGCAGCGCCGCAACGAAAACTGGAACGAGGCGATCAGCCTCTATACCGGCGATCTGACCGTCACGCCCTATTGGGACTGGAGCACCAGCGGCAGCATGTGGGTGAAACAGTTCGATCCGCTGCCGATGACCATCCTTTCCATCATGCCGGATGTCACCCTTGGCCGCTGAGATCTGCATTGTCACGGCGCGGCCGGGGCACATCCGGGCGATTGCCGAACGGATGCGCGCGGCCGACCGCGCGGAGATATTCGCCGCCTCCGGGCGCTCGCCACTCTCGGCGCTCTCCTTCTCCTACCGTCACTCTTCTCACGTCTGGACCGCCCTCTTCGATGGGCGTCCGGAAGTGATGTGGGGTGTCGGCGATCTCAACATCCTTACCGGCATCGGCGCGCCCTGGCTGCTCGGCACCGATGCGGTGGACAAGAACGTCCACGGCTTCCTGCGGATTTCGAGACATTGGCCGTCTCAACTGTTGGGCCGTTATCGCTTGCTCAGAAACCTCGTGGATGCGCGCAACACGATCTCCATCCGCTGGCTCGAATGGCTGGGCTTCCGGCTGTCAGACCCCGTCGAGATCAACGGCCATCCATTCCACCTGTTCGAAATGGGAGACGCGGATGTGTGATCTTGGTCTGGCGCTGACATTGGGCTCGACGCTGCTGGGTGCTGCCGGCCAGGTGCAGCAGGCGAAGGCGACGGCCGAGGCAAACAAATACAACGCCCAGGTCGCCGAAATGAATGCCGAGATCGCCGACAAGCAGGCGAAGGACGCGATCGAGCGCGGCAAGCAGGAAGAGCAGCAGAAGCGCCTGCAGACGGCGCAGCTGGAAGGACGCCAGAAAGCCGCGATCGCCGCAAACGGTATCGACCTCTCCTTCGGCTCGCCGCTGGATACGATCGTCGATACCGCCAAGATGGGCGAAATCGATGCGCTCAATGTGCGCACCAATGCCTATCGCGAAGCCTATGGCTACAAGGTGCAGGGCACCAACCAGCTGGCAAGCGCCAAGCTGGACCGCATGCGCGCTGATGCCGCTGTGAAAGGCGGTTATCTCGACGCCGTCGGCACGATCCTCGGCGGCACAGGCAAGGTTTATACGCAGGGCAAGTCCCTCGGTTACTTCAAGTGAGGGTTTGATGCCGACTGTTCCGACTTATCAGGATACGCAACAGCACGTAGCACTGCGCCCGGAATATACCGAGGGCTTCACGGTAAAGGCCGATGCCGAGGCATTCGGCTCCGCCATCGGCAAGGGCATGCAGGGCCTTGCAACCGGCATGGGCACACTCGGCGAGGCCGTGGTCGAGGTGGAAAAGCTCGACAATGATAATGCCGCCAAGGATGCGCAGACGAAGCTCAACGACTGGGATCGTGACGCGCTCTACGGCAAGAGCGGCTTCCTGACGCTGACCGGCCGCGCCGCCGTGGAAGGCCGCGCCGCCTTCGAAAAGCTCGCCGAGCAAAAGCGCGCCGAATTCGGCAAGGGCCTGACGCCGGGTGCTGCCCGCACCTATGAAGAGACCAGCCGCGCCAGCATGAAGACCCTGCTGGACACCACGATCCGCCACACATTCGACCAGCGCAAGGCATGGTTTGCCGAGACCTCTCAGAAGAGCATCAAATCCTCGGGCGAGAATGCGGTGGCCGTCTATAGCGATCCTGCCAAGGTCGATGCCGAGATCAAAAAGGGCGTTGCCGAGATCGAGCATCAGGGCCGCATGCACGGCTGGAGCGAGGAAAAGCTCGACCGGGAACGCAGCCGATACGTCTCCGACACGATGAAGAACGTCGCGCTGCGCATAGCCGACGACAGTGCCATCAAGGCCGAGCAATATATCAAAGCCGCCGGCGACAGGATGCTGCCGGCCGACAGCACCGCCATCCTTAAATCCCTGCGAACCGCCGTGACCGACGAGAAGGCGCGGCAGAACACCACCGACATCATCGCCGGCCTGCCGCCGACCTATACCGGCGCGCCGGATGCCAATGGCGCCGCCTCGCCAGTAGCGCCGGCTGGAAACGCCGAGGTGGGCGCAGGTGGCCCGCAGCAGACCGTGAACACCGGCCAGACGACCGTAGCGGGCGCAAGAGGCAATGGCCTCGAAATGGATGGCGCCGGAAGCAGAACCGGGGCAGCACGCACGCTTGGCGCACAGCCTTCGGCGGGCAAGACCGCAGCCCTGCAAACCGCCGGTAATCGAAGCACAGGCCCTCAAACCACTGGCCCGCAGGTGTCGGCCGCCCCTCGCACGCCACCCCAACAGCCGAGTGGCCCCGAGGATTTCCGCACCGTTGCCGCCACGCTCGCCTTTCCCGGCAAGGCGAAGGACGATCCGGCACTGGCAGGCTTCGTGAAAAATGCCGCCGGCAGTACGGTCGATCCTTCACTCAGGGAGTGGCTGAGCGATGTCACAGGCGCCGTCCTCGGTATCGCCGGGGCGCCTGCCAATCTCGTTGGAACCGCTGCCGCCGATGCCACAAGATTCCGCCATTTCGGCCTGCCGACGCAGACACCTCGCCCCGGCGACATTGTCGTCCTCGGCCCGCAGCAGAAGAAAGGCGCCGGAAGCAACAGCAGCAACGACAAGGGCCGCATCGGCTTCTTCCGCGGTTACGATGCGGACGGCAACATCCTCGTGCTCGGCCCCGATCCGAGACGTGCCGGCGATACCGCACTCACCGCCCACCCAGCAAAAGAGGTCGTCAGCTTCCGCACATCCGGCACCGTCGATGAGAAGACCACGACCCTGCCGAACTACAATCCCGAGAGCTTGCGCCGGATCGAAGAGAGCCTGAACAGCATCGCCGACCCGGGGCTGCGCGCCGCCACCGAAGAGCAACTCAGCGGCTACATGGTCTCCCAGAAAAAGGCGCTCGACGCTCGACGCATCCAGGTGCAGGAATGGGCCAATAACCAGGTGATCGCGGACCCGACCTTCGACCCGACGAAACTGCCCCTCCACATCCAGCAGGCGATCGGCCCCTCCGGCTTGCTCACGCTGCGCGACTACAAGGAAAAGGTCCGCGCCTACGGCCAGCCGCTGACGGATACGCAGACGCTCTACGATCTGCAGACCGAATTCGCCAGGGATCCGGCCGCCTTCTCGCAGATCGATCTCCTCGAATACCGCTCCAAGCTCTCAGACAAGGATTGGGAAAAAGTCACCGGCTGGCAGCAAATGGCTGTGACCGACCAGCGCAAGGCCCGGCTCGAGAGCCTCGATATCAACACAGCCTTCGAACTCGCCAAACCCCAACTCGAAGCGCTGGGCCTCCTCACCCAGGACGGCGGCTACGCGACCTCCTATAGCGTGCCGCGTCGCGTCGCCCAGTTCCGGTCAGCACTCCTCGATCAGATGGATGAGTTCAAGGACAAGAACGACGGCCAGAACCCGACCCAGAGCGACATCCAGAAAATGATCAACCGCCTGTTGTTCCCGATCGTCATCAGCACGCCGAGCTCTTTCTTCAGCACGGCGACTCCCGCAAAGAGCCACGGCTACCTCTATCAGGCCAACTCACTCACCGACGATCAGAGCTACGATATCGACGTGCAATATCAGGATATTCCACGCGATGTCAGGCTGGCAATCGAGGCTGATCTGACGAAGAAAAACAACAAGAAGCCGTCGCAGGATGAAATCGCAAATGAATACGAACTCTTCATGCTCAATCGCTGACAAAGCGCATTAGGAAAAACCACACGGCCCGGCATCGCGGGAACGCTTGGCCGACACCTCACTTCCCTGTCGACGTCTTCTCGAACCGAGCCTTCAGGCGCTCCACCTCTCCAGCCGGCCACCCCGGCGGGTCCGTCACCGCAAGCCACGCATCGATATAGTGTTGCGGCGCATAGACATGGCCGTAGCCCATCGGCGAGGTCGTGGCGATCATCGCGTCGAAGCCGAGCTGCAAGGCAGTGACGACGGGATACCAGCGGAAGGCCGGCGAGACATCGGGGCCTCTTTGCCCTTTCATCCAGTCCGGCTCGCGGTAGAGGGCGCGCCAGTCGAAGAAGGTGACAGGGTCGCTGGCATATTGCAGGAAGACAATACGGACGGCGCTCCAGGGCTTGTCCAGCTGATCGGCAGATGTCTGCTGGTTGGCAAAGCGGATCATGCTGCCATCGCGGAATTGCGGCAGCCAGGCCGGCGATCCGGGATTACGGTTTGCGGTCACGTGGGCCCATGTGGCGCTGGCAAAGGGCGGCCCGCTCCACAGCGCCCCCTGGAAGGGATCGGCGAAGACATCGTAGAGATTGAAGGAGAGCTGCGAATTCAGCGCCCCGAGACTGAGCCCATGCAGATAGAGCTTCGGGCGATGATCGCGCGGCAGCGTGCGCCAATAGGCATAGATTTCCCTGAACAAGGCGCGCGCCGTATCGGCCCCGTATTCCGGCTCGACCATCAGCGACAGCCAGCTGCTGAGATAGGAATATTGCACCGCGACTTCGGCCACATCGCCATGCAGCAGATATTCGAGTGTATCCATCGCTTCCGGATCGATCCAGCCGGTACCCGTCGGCACGATGACGACGAGGTTGGAGCGCTCGAAGGCGCCCTGACGCTTGAGTTCGGCAAGCGCCAGGCTGGCGCGTGCCTCGGCGTCATCGGCACTGTTCAGGCCGACATAAACCCGGATCGGCGACTGTGCGGACGACTGCAGGAAAGCGCCGATCTCTTCCGCCGTCGGGCCTGACGTGACGAAATGGCGGCCTTGCCGGCCAAGCTCATCCCAGTTGACCAGCGATGCGGCGCTTCCCGTTCTGGCCGGGTCGGTGGGAACAGGCGTGTCGTCATCGATCAACGCATCGGCCTCACGGAACGAGGAGTCGACCATACGCAGCGCCAGATGGAACAGCAGTCCATTGGCGACAGCCGAAAAGACCAGGATCGCCAGCAGGATTCCGGCAACGGCGGCGAGCCGGCGCGGAATGAACCGGCTGCTTTTGTTATAAAAGCCAATCGCCATCAGCCTGAACAGCCGACCGATGGCAATAAACAGGATGAAGACGATTGCGGCCATCAGCACCAGCAGCAACGGTTCTGCCGTGGTCACCGGGGCAAGCTGCATCAGCGCGCGGACAGAATTCTGCCACGAGGACGATTGCCAGACGAATACCGTGGCGACCGCGGCGCCGCCTAACAGTGCCACGGACCGGACGAGGCGTCCGGCAGCGGGCAGCAGACGGGGGATTTCAAGATAGGTCCAAAGCCATTGTAGGAAGGCGCCGCAGCCATAGCCGGCAGCCGCACAGGTGCCCGAAAGCGCGCCCTGCACGAACCAGGCGCGCGGCATGAGGCTCGGAGTCAGCGACAGGCAAAAGCCGAGCAGCGCGAAAAACAGCGCCGGCCAGGAAAGAGGCCTGACGAAACTTGTCATGGAATGCCGCATGAACATCCTCCCAGCTCGCAAACGCTGCATCCCCTGTTTTATGACAGGTCCTGCATACAATCCAGAAGCGTTATGCCATTGACGTCATAGGGCCGCCGCATAGGGAAAAGTGCGGCTGATTACGCCGATCTCCCAGGCCTGTCAGGCCGACAACCTTCCCACGCCTATGGTCGGCAAAACCAGAGGCGTGATCCATGACCATTTCAAGCGAGATAAACCGGTCCGGCCCCTATAGCGGGGACGGCGTCACTACGGCTTTCGACTATAAATTCAAGATCCTCGAACCCCGGCATCTGCAGGTGATCCGCACGGATGCCTCCGGCACGGATACGATCCTGGTGCTGGATGCAGACTACACCGTGACCGGGGTCGGCAATGATGGCGGCGGCAGCGCGGTCATCACCCCTGCCCCGGCAGCCGGCAGCAGGGTCACCCTGCTGCTCGATGTGCCCTTCACCCAGGAAACCGACCTGGAAAACCAGGGCGCCTATTATGCCGAGACCGTGGAGCAGGCTCTCGACCTCGTCGTGATGAGGCTCCAGCAGCTCAAGGAAAGAGCGGCCCGCGCCGTCACCATTCCGCCGTCATTCGATTCGGCAACGATAGACAAGCTCATCGCAGACGTCCTGACCCTCAGTGACAAAGGCGATGCGCTGGAGGCCGTTGCCGCCGTCTCGCAATATCTGGAAACTGTGGCTGATATAGCCGATGACATTCCCGATGTTGCTGGCCTCACTGAGACCACCCAGCAAAAGGCAGCGGAAGCCGCCCAATCGGCGACAGCCGCAAATGCCAGCGCTGGGCTCGCAGCCGCCTATGCAGCAAATCCGGAAGATGTGGCGGTTCCCGGTACGGGCGGGCTGTTTTCCGCCTTTCACTGGTATCGAAAGACGCTGGCGATCTACAACGACGTCGCCAATACCCTGGCTGGCTGGCTGCACGGCGCGGCGGCAAAGACCGACATCGTCGATAGCGACGAATTCGCCATCACCGACAGCGCGGCAGGCTGGGGGCTGAAAAAGGTTCTCGCGGGTAGTATCGTCAAATATGTTTGTGTTGCTACCGGTCTTGATTTCTTTACAGGTTTCATCCCCGCTTATGTCGGCGTTACGTCTGTAACCATCGGACCAGGCGTCGGCTGGTTTGGCGGAAAGAAACATCAGACCACCTCTGCCACCGCAAAAACGCTAGTTCAGCTACTCGACACAGGGGCCGTACAGGCGTCAAAGACGTATTTCCTGTACGCCATCAGGAAATTAGCAGATGGCACCACGGACTTCATTATGTCGCTGTCTGGATCAGAGGCAGGCGTCACAAAGCCGACCGGATGGGAATGCTTGTCCGGGAGCCGTGTGGGCCTGGTCATCACCAATTCATCGGGAAATATTGTTCCGTTCTGGCAGACTGGCAACGAGGTTAACACCGACACTTACCCATGGTTCACCGTCACCGCCACCGCACAGGGCCTGGCCATACCGAGCAACACCCCTGTTGGACTAAGTGTCGATGTCTGGGTGCTGATTGACACCGGTGTAGCTAGCACGGGACAGGACTGCATCGGGATCGTCTCAGATGCCGCTGCTGCCAACTATACCACCGGCGCCGCGCATCACGTGCGATGCCGATCGCGCTCAGGCAACGACTATCCCGACCAAAGTTCGGCGGCTGGCAAGGTGCGAAGCAACGCCAACGGCCAGCTTTGGAGGTATGTCTCTGTGACAAGCACAGCCTGTTCGGCCTCCTTTTTCGTGTGCGGCTGGTATGATTATTCTTGCAAGAGGCTATTCGCATGACCCCTGTATACGTTCGTTACGACAGCGCCGGAACCATCCTTGAGATATTCACCCGTGACCAGCCTGATATGATCCTCGTCCGCCACGACGACCAGGAACCCCTAATCGCCAAATACCTCCGGGACCCACTCGGCCTTGAAGAGCGCTTCCCGCCCCTCAAGAAATGGCAACTCTGGATCGCCGCGCTCGAACTCGAACCGCCGATTGCCAAGGCCGATATTCTGGCGACCATCAACGACATGCCCGACATGTCGTTCAAAGACAAGGAAACGGTGCGCATCATGGTCGAGGACACCCAGCAATATTCGCGAGAAGATCCCCGCATCGATCTGCTCGCGGTGGCCATGGGCATTCCGCCGAACCAGATGGACGATCTTTGGAAATGGGCGGCCTGCATCGAGCCTTTGTGATCTGAGCTGTCGAAAAACAGTCGGCGGGGACCAGCCATTTCTGCCTGCCCCGCTCGCCAATTACCTCATTGCGGCAGCGGCTTGCCGGTCTGCTCGGCCATCATGTATTCCGCATACCAGTCCGGCCAGTTCTCGTCATGTTTGCCGCCATTGCGCTTCTCATGCTCGCCATGGGCTTCGGCCGCCCGGCGCAGCCCCGCGGCGAGGTCTTTCGCCGTACCGAAAGCGGCAAGGTCGGAGGTAATTCGCCCCGGCAGCCGGGCGGTGATTTCCTGGAAGAGCCAGCCATTGCCGTCAGGGTCGTTGAAGGCCGCGAAGGAGCGGTAGCTGCTGCGGTCAGGATCGGGGCCATTGACCCGGCGCCGGCCGAAGAGATAGGGCACGTCAGGCCCGCCATAGACCTCTCCCTCGGGATGAAAGGCGTCGCTGACCTCTACCCCGCGCTCCCGCAGCTCCTTTCTGGTTGCCTCGATATCGGAGACGATGAGATAGAGCCCCTGTGCGGAGCCAGGTGCCGCCGGCGTAACGTTCTTCCCGAAGATGACGGATGCGTTCGAGCCCGGCGGGGTGAACTGGATCACCCTGTAGTCTTCACCTGAGGAATAGTCGGCATCGAGGCGCCAGCCGAGCCCGCCATAGAAGGCCTTGGCGCGATCGACATCCGAAACGGGCACGACAATGATCTCCAGCTTCATCTCGCTGGTGCCGTTGCCGGCCCTGTTGCTTGCATCGCTCATGATCTTCCCCCTCCCATCGTCACGACGATGGTTTTGATGATGACGGCGATGCGGCAAATGCACCGCCCGCTCCACTCTAGCACGTTGCGGGTCGATGATCTCTCTTCACCCCTCCCGCGGCATCGCCTTGATGAAATCGATGAAGGCGCGCAGCGGCGCCGGCACCAGGCGCCGGCCGGGATAATAGAGAAAGGGGCCGGAGAAACTCTGCCACCAGGGCTCCAGCACAGGCTCCAGCACGCCACCTTCAAAATAGGGCTTCAGCCAATCCTCGAAGGTGAAGACGATGCCGGTGCCGGCAATCGCCGCGTCAACGGCGAGATCCGTGCCGCCACCATTCTGGACGATCAGCGGGCTCGGCGGATCAACCCTGACGATCTCGCCGTCGCGCTCGAACTCCCAGACCGGGACGGCGCGACCGGCAAAACGGCCGCGGATACAGGCATGCTGAAGCAGGTCGCGCGGATGCTGCGGCCGGCCATGCTCTTCCAGGTAGGCGGCGGAAGCCGCACCGGCATAACGCTGGACACGCGGGCCGATCGGCACCGCGATCATGTCCTGTTCCAGCCGCTCGTCATAGCGGATGCCTGCATCGCAGCCGGCGGCGATGATATCGACGAAATTCTCCTCGGTAACAATTTCGAGGCGAATATCCGGATAAGCTCTCAGAAACGCCGGCACGATCCGTGGCAACACCAGCCGCGCTGCGCTCACGGGCACATTGAGCTTCAGCGAACCTGCCGGCCGGTCGCGAAAATCCTTCACGAAGTCGAGCGCAGCATCGATCTCGCCGAAGGCCGGGCCGAGCCGCTCCATCAGGCCGCGACCGGCCTCCGTCGGCACCACGCTGCGTGTCGTGCGGTTGAAGAGCCGCACCCCAAGCTCCGCCTCCAGCCGGCGCACCGCATCGCTGAGCGCCGAGGAGCTCATATGGCTCACCCGCGCTGCCTCGCGAAAACCGCCGGCCCTTGCGACGACGAGAAAGGCGCTGACATCGCTGATCTCAGGCACACCCTGTTTCATAGTCTGAGTTCCCATTGATTGTCCTGCAAGCTGGACAGCCCGTCCGGATTATAGCCGATTGTCCGGGAAGTGATACAGGCCTATCTGCTTTCCTGCCTTCAATCGGAGATGAGATTTCATGTCTACTGTCGAAAATTCCGGAAGCTTCAAGCTCGGCGATCGCGTGGTAAAGCGCCTCGGCTATGGGGCCATGCAGCTCGCCGGCAAGGGCGTCTTCGGCCCGCCACGGGATCGCGATGAAGCCATCGCCGTGCTGCGCGAAGCCGTCGAAAGCGGCGTCAACCACATCGATACCAGCGATTTCTACGGCCCCTACGTCACCAATGAGATTATCAGGGAAGCGCTGCATCCCTATGGAGATGATCTCGTCATCGTCACCAAGGTCGGCGCGCTGCGCGGATCCGACGCCTCCTGGAACCCGGCCTTTTCGAAGGAAGAGCTGACCGCGGCGATCCACAGCAACCTGAAAAACCTCGGCCTCGACGTGATCGAGGTGGTCAACCTGCGCGCCATGTTCGATGTGCACGGCCCGGCCGAAGGCTCGCTCGAGGCGCCGCTGACGGTTCTGGCCGAGCTGCAGCAGCAGGGCCTGATCAAACATATCGGCCTGTCGAATGCCACGGCAAAACAGGTGGATGACGGCCGCAGGATCACCGAGATCGTCTGCGTTCAGAACCAGTACAACCTCGCCAACCGCGGCGATGACGCGCTGATCGACAAGCTCGTCTCGGAAGGCACCGCCTACGTGCCCTTCTTCCCGCTCGGCGGCTTCTCGCCCTTGCAGTCCTCGACGCTCTCCGAGGTCGCCACCCGCCTGGGTGCCACACCCCTTCAGGTGGCGCTCGCCTGGCTCCTGAGACGCGCGCCGAATATCCTTCTGATCCCCGGCACATCCTCGCGTGGTCATCTCAGGGAAAATCTCGCGGTGGCCGATATCGAACTGTCGCCCGAGGTGATGGCGCAACTCGACGGCATTGCCGCAGCGAAAGGCGCCTGACTCAACGGAAGGAACGGAACGCGGCGCCCTCGCCGCGTTTCGCAGGCCATACCACGCCCCTTCCACAGCCCCCTCGACAGATTGACGAATCGGCACAGCCTGAACATCATCATGGTCAGGCGTGACCTGCGCCCAACCTCCAGCGATCCTCCCCGGCAGGGTCTTTCAAACGGAGGCAAAGGGACTTCCGTCTCGGGTCCATCAACCTTGGTCCGATCGTGCGGGCGTGGTTGCCGGGGAACATGCGTCCGTGACGGAAAGGCCTGACAATGACCCAGAACGGAAATCTCAAGCGCAAGGTTCGCGCCCGCGCGGCAAGGACGGGCGAATCCTATACCTCAGCCCTCAGCCATATCCGAAAGCCGAAAACAGCCCCGCAACCGCATGAACCAGCCGGCAAATCCCTGCGGCTTGCGGTGGCCCAGACCACGGTTCGCCTCGACCCGCGCGACGCGGATGCGTTCCGCGCCAATGGCGCCGAAATGCGCCGGTCGATGCGCCAGGCAAGCGAGGCCGGCGCCAGGCTTCTGCACTTTTCGGAGGGAACGATCTGCTTTCCCCACAAACGCATCCTGTCCGAGATCGGCCCCACCGAGATCGGCGCTGCAGACTGGAGCCGCTACCAATGGGAGGCTCTGCGTGAGGAACTGGAAGAGACGAGAAAACTCGCAAAAAAGCTGAGGCTCTGGACGGTCTTCGGCGCACCACACCGGCTGACCGCGCCGCACCGGCCGCATAACAGCCTCTATGTCATCTCTGACAAGGGCGAACTGGTAACGCGCTATGATGAGCGGCTGCTCTCTCACACCAAGATCTCCTTCATGTATTCGCCGGGCAGGATCCCCGTCACTTTCGAAGTGGATGGCATGCGCTTCGGCTGTGCTGCCGGCATGGAGTCGCACTATCCCGAAATATTCATCGAGTATGAGCGGCTGGATGTGGATTGCGTGCTCTTCTCCACCTCGGGTGAAACACCCTCCGCTGCCCCGCCCTTTGCCGCCGAGGTGCTGGGCCATGCCGCCAGCAACACCTATTGGGTCAGCTACGCCGCCCACGCGCCGCAAAGCGTGATCGCGCCCTCAGGCATTGCCGCCCCCAATGGTCAATGGGCCGCCCTCTGCCCTGCGGACGGCGCGCCCGGCCTCGCCTTTGCCGATATCACCACCAATCCGGAAAACCCCGCGCGCCCTTGGCGGCGCACCGCCCGAGGCGATCTCTACCGGCCACATCAGGTCGAGGGCGATCCGAGAAGCGACAGCCGCGAAGCCTTTTGAAGCCTGGAGCCGGCGGGCAAATTGCCGGTCGGTGTCCAATCGGCGCGGCCTACGGCTTTCGCAGGAATTGCAACCGCCGGTGAAATCCCTATGGTCGAGCCAGCCGACCGCGGAAGATCAGACGTGGAGATTTGAGCGGGCTGCGTGGGAGCCCCAGCCCCTCTGCCATGTCCTCTCAGACATTGGGATGATGAAGCCCATCATGGATGCGACCGGGAAAGACCTCGTACAGGCATCAATTGCACCCCGTTCCCAAAAAGATCGGCAGCGACTACGGCTCGCCCTCAGCGCATTTGTTGAAAACGATCCGTCCATAACCTGGCCATCCATCCATTGGATCGAGGCAGAGAGCGGCAATGTGCTCCTGAGAGCAGCAAACGAAGCCGATCTCACCAGCACTCTCGACAAGATCAAACGCGACCACGTGATCGGCGCCGATACCGGCCCGCCGCAGGTGGTCTGCCGGGCGACCATCGCGCGGGTCACCGAGATCGACTATACCCACAAACGACAGATCGGCGGAACCGGCGAATTCGCCCGCATCAAACTGACCGCCACGGCAAACGATATCGGCCGAGGCTTCCAATTCCGGTCAGAGATCGTCGGCGGCGCGGTGCCGGAAGCCTATATTCCCGCCGTCGAAAAAGGCATGCGATCGGTCATCGGGCCAGGCGTGATCGCCGGTGATCCCGTCGTCGATATCAGCGTCATCCTGTTCGACGGCGCCTTCCACGATATCGACTCTTCACCGCTCACCTTCGAAACCGCCGCGCGCATGGCGATACGTCAGGTGCTTCATATGGGCGAGCTTGTCATTCTCGAGCCGGTCATGCAGCTGGAAGTCGTCACCCCGGCAGACTACGCCGAGCTGATCGCCGCCGATCTCCGGGCGCGGGGCGGCCGGATCGATAGACAGGATCCGCATGGCGATACCGTCATCATAAATGCCCTTGTGCCGCTCGCAAACCTGCTCGGCTATGGCAATCAGCTCCACATCCGGTCCGATGGACAGGCAAGCCACAGCATGCGGCTAGACCACTACGAGCGGGTTCCGCCCGACGATGCCGATCCGCCATCTGCCGGCGGCGCGGCGGCCCTCGCCCGGCGTCTGTTTCGATAGAACCGGACGACAAGGGGTGAGGCGATCAAAGCCAGGAAAATATACTGCATTTCCTTGATGATGATCTCACCGTTCGTGACATTGGGGTGCGGAAGGATACCCTTGATGAAGAAGACTGCCGTAGAGCCAACGAAGGCAGCAAGCACCGTCAACAGCCACATGACAAGCGAAAACAGAAGGCCTATGGGCAATGCCTCCGACAGGCGATTGCAGACGTAAAGAAGCAGCTGCCGACGATGATTTCCATGAATCCCATGATTGCCCTCCCCTGAATGTCACTTATTGCCATCCGGCGCCGCAGCTTCGCAATTTTCGATGCAATGCCCGGGAAACAGCATCCGGCGCTGCGAGGCCGACGGTAGAAAACTCACGATCGTGAGCTCATCGAAATAGAGCGACACGGAAATCTCGACTGCACCCAGCGGCAGGTTTCTCAGATAGGCCTTGGCTTCAGGGAAAGCCGTTTCCGGCGGCGGCTCCATTGGAACGATCGTCAGCCGCTGCAGATTCGGGTTGCCGTCCGCCAGATAACGCGAAAACCTGTTCAACGCTTCCTTGGAACCGAGATCGTGAACGGCCTTGATCACATCGATATCGGCGTTCTTGGTGTGGAATTCGACGAGGGTGCTGACACCGTCATTGAAGGTCTTCGTTGCTCTGACCGTCCGCCAGAAGGCGTGAGGGCCAGACGGAGTGAAGAGGGCAAGATATGCCCTGCCCTCCACCATTCCGATCTCATACTTGCCGACCTGGCCGAGAACCCTTGCCTCGTCAAAGCAGGCGGCCTGCCTTTTGGCATTGCCACAGGCATACCAGCCCTGCTGCGACAGGATGCTCTCATAGCTGTCTCCGGCCCTGATGCCGAAGAGAAATTCCAGCGGAAAAAGGGTGTCCTGGCCAGCAGCACCCGAAGCGAACGAAACGAGAGACGAAGATATCGCAATCCCGGCCGCGGCCAATCGATGGCCGAAATTTTTCGAAAACATCCCGCCCCCCCCAGTTAAGCTCGCGCCCTGCCTGTCTTCGCCACCCAGACAAGCTTCCGGCGCCGTATGTCTCTAATGAAGTCTGCCCAGGTGATGGAGCTCGCCGATATACTGCGAATAGGGCGTCGCAAGCGTAACGATCGCTCCACTGAGGCCGGCGAAAGGCGCTCCGCTTCTGCGTCTGAGGAAACGGACAATGAGGAGTACGATCAGACCCAGAACGAATGAGGGTATGGCACCGCCGACAGCCTCACCGAAAAACCTTAGCATCGCAGCGGTACCTTCCGGAAGGCTCTTGTCGATGACGATCATGATGACAACGTAGCTGGCCTAAGCCACCGCCGCCAATAGCGCGATGCTCTTCCACACGCTGCCCCTGGCACCGGCGGACGCCCCGCGTACATCAGTCTCATTCGCCACCGGCACTCCTCCCCCGATTTATAAAACAACCCTTCCGCATCTACCCCTGTCTCTCGGCCGAACGGGGGACAGTCATGGACAGTGTGCAGAACAATAACGTCTTGTCGCGGAAGCAAGCTCGGCAGGCCGCCGCCACTGCAAGCAGCATTATTCAATCCTCGGATGAAAATCCAGACGAGGTTGCAGATAACCTTAATTTCGCGCGGGAGTTCGCAGCAACTACAGGAAACCTTGTCCCACCCCTGCCGATGGTCAAGGATAACCGCGACGCTCTGCAACGACTGATCGATGACGTCCGCAATAAGGAGATCCTCTCCTCCTCACCGCGCCTTGCGCGCTGGCTGAATGAAAACGCTGCAACAACTCCGTTAGCAAAGGACGATCTTCACAACCTTTCGGCTTTGGAAAGGCTTGGGCAGACGACTCCGCGATCGCCCGTTCGTCAACCTGCTGTTCCGCCGGTGCCGCTCGCAGCTCCCTTCTCTCGACCTCCAGCAACTCAGCCTAGGTGGCCAGACAAGCCTTTTGCGGAGTCCAGTACTCCACCAGAGATGTCAGCGGCACAAACGCAGAAAACCGTCGATCAAAACTGGTTTGACAATGTCGATCGCCTCGATGCCCTAAACAATTTCCTCAACGGGACCACCACTCCTGATCCGGATAAACTGGCGCTTGGCGCTCCGCTAAAGGATGGTGCTCCGCCAACGCCGGGGTCATGGGCCGATTGGCTGACCGGACAGGGGAATTCCTTTCTTCGTGGCGGCTATGGCGTCGCACAAATGTACAATCAGTATATGATGGAACAGACTGCGGCCCGCGCGCGGGACCGCAAAATGAGTTTTAACGAACTCCTTGAATCGCAACGTGAACCAATCGTTACACGGCAGGGGAAAATCATACCCCCGCTCTCACCAGTAGAATATTTCTTCGCAGGTACCCGCTGGCTCGACGCTCGGTATGCAGACCTCATCGAGACCGACGACGAGGCAAGCTCACAGGAATATGCTCAGTCGCTTGGCAAGAACATCGCGGCTATAAAGGCACTACCCAAATCGGCGATGGCGACGGCCGCCGAAAATGCGATGTTTGTCGATGGCGCGAGCTTCCAAGAAACAATCAACAATATCGGCTCTGCAATCAATGAAAATCCTACGGGTGTCCTAGCTTGGGTTTTCGAGACAGCGGGTGAAACCGTCCCTCAAATGGCTGCCGTTACGGCTGCCACGGCCGCCACCCGCAACCCGGCGATCCCATTTATCGTCGCGCGCGGCGCAACGTACGTGACCGAGCGCTACACGTCACCGGCTGATTTTTTCGAAAAAAAGGGCTTTGACCTCACTAAGCCCAAAGATATCGAGCGCCTGCTGCATAACCCCGCTGTGGTCAAGGAAGCAAGCGAAAGAGGTTTTATTCGTGCCCTGACGGTCACTGCATTCGATGCAGTCTCAGGCGGACTGGCCGAGAAACTGGGGGTTGGCAATCGCGTTGGTCAACTGGCAGCGGACACCGTGCAGGCGGCGATCGCCAGCGGTACCGGTGAATTAGCGGCACAAAAACTCGCAGGTGACGATACAGACTGGAACGAGGTTCTCAAGCAGAGCCTGTCCAGCATAGGCACCCTCCCCGCCGATGCAGCGTTGAGCGCCTTTGAGGCCCGGCGAGAGAGCCGAGACGCAGCAGCCGCAGCATCGGTAGCTCCCACGCCCACGGCGCCCCCAGCAACAGCGCCTGCAACTCCAACTCCCGCGGCCACACCCGATAGAGGTTCAGCCCCCTCAACCATGTCGCCGGCAGCTCAGGTTCCGACATCGTCCGCAGTCCCTGCACCGGTGACGACAGCACCCGCAGATACAGTGCCTGCGATAGCAGCACCCTCGCCAACATCACCTGAAGTCGCACCACAGACAGCTCCGGTTTCTGCGGCCACAACACCTGAATCGTCGGCAGCTCCATCGCCTCCAGCAGAAACACTCGCGACGACAGCACCAGCGGCTCCGGCCCCAACGGGCACAACACCCGTGGCTCCAGCAACAAGAACCGATAACAACCTGATACAAAGCATTTCCAAGGCGTCGACGAACTCATTGCTGCGTAGCCGCTCTGGCGGCGAGTTTTACCGTCTTATGACCGCCATGCTGAAAGGTACCACCACCGAGAACCTCCACGTCCCCGTCGATGTCTTGGCCGAACAACTCAAAACTCACGGTTCCGATCTGAGTAAATTTGCCGCCAGCACCCACGGCATGAGCACTCATGACGTGATGGTGGCGTTGACGACCGGCAGTGCCATCAAACTTTCCGCAGCCGCCTATGCCACAGACCACGCTGGCGGAAAGTTCGATGCATTCCTCCAGGAAAATTCAAGCTTTAATCCTCGCATTCGTACGGCCGCCGAAGCAAAATTGCCGCAGGCCTTTGAGCAATCCAATGCTTTCAATCTGAGAGGCGAGCGGACCACCCGCTACGGGCGCGCCATCGACGACGCCACCAAGCGGCTTCTCGGTCGCGATCTGGATGCACAGTTCCGTAAAATTATCGCCGATGCGGAAGCCGCACCTGGCTCCGGCAAAAACCACCAGCCCTCCTTTCCTGCCCTGCCAAAAACCAAACGCCTCAACGCGCCCACAAATACGAAGCGCAATCCGCCCGGTAAAAGCATCAAAACCCCCACTGACAACCAGTAGATTTCCCGAGGGGATTCACGTTGAAAAATCAGACCAATCGTTCTGCCGATCCCGAAGCCGTATCCGCACAACCTGTTTTTGTTGGTTCAGCAGTGGAAGCTGAAACTCCCACTGTTGCACCTCTTCTCTTCGGCAGCCCGTGTGCAACGGCTGGCGACGAAATCCGCCTTCCGGCTGGTACCAATGGCGAGACCGTCATCGATGTCTTCAGCAGATCCAGCTTTTCCGCGGTGCTTCACGGGGCGAGCCGGTACTTCCTTGAAATTCTCAAGGACATGGCCCCACGCGACATCGATCCGGCCCTCGAAAGTTTCGCCCACCTCGAAAACTGGTGGCGCGAAAACGCCAAGGCCGTCGCAGCCGATAGCACCCGCACCAACCCCGGCATCAAGATCACCACAAAAGACATAATCGCCGCCCTCGACCACGGCACTACCGGCAGTCTTCATAAAGACGCCGCCATCGACGCCGGCATGCAGTCCCATTTCGCCCGCGCCGCCGAAACCTATCTGATCGAAGCCCAGGCGCCGTCACCCGAGATACGCGGCGTCTTCGAACAATTCCGCGACTGGTTGCTGTCGATCTATCGCCGCCTCGTCGCCCTCGATATCTCCCTCGCCCCCGACATCGCCGCCATCTTCTTTCGGATGCTCGCCAGCGACACCGCAATCGAGATGGCGGAACAGAATGTCGGCGGCGATGAACCCGTCTTTGCCAATGCGCAAGATGCCGGCCTGACACAGCCGCACTACGATCGGCTGCTAAAACTGCGCGCGCTGGCCTCACAGGAAGCAAAAGCCCGTCTTCTGCGGCAGATGATGGAGCCTGTACGGCGAGAGGGGCAGAAGGCTTACAAAGCGGAAAAAGCTGCCGTACAGCGCGAGGTCGAAAAAGAGATCGACGCCACCGGCCTCTACCGCGCCATTGAATGGATGGCGAACCGCCGATGGCTGGATGCTCAAACGCTGCCACCATCAGGTGACATCCGTTTCGACAAGGCCACTCTCGTGGCGCGCTATGGCGCCGCCATCCTCGAAGCTCTGCCGCAGGGCAAGCACTCCCTCTATACCGATGGCGGCGGGCTCGATCCGGATATCGTCGCCGATCTCTTCGACCTCGGCTCCGGCGATGAACTGGTGGCGGCCATGACGCTGGCCCCGCCTCGCGCGGATGCGATCGCTTTCGAGGTCGACCGCGTGATGCTGCAACGGCACGGCGACATGCTGATCGATGGTTCCGCCGAGGAGCGGGCAATCGCGGCCGTGCACAATGACAGGCGGGCCGAATGGCTGGCGCCCGAGCTTGCGGCCCTCATCGAGGTTGCAGGCTCGGGCGATGGGCTGACGGCGAGTGAAGCCAGGGCCTATGCGCTCTCGGCAACCGCGGGCATGGAGGTGGCCGATGCCATGGACGGCGCGCGCTTCCTCGCGGCCGGCCGGCGCACCGCGATCGAGGCTATCAGGCTGGGTGACGAACTGGCGCAGGATGAGGCCTGGCGCGAGAGGGCAAGCCGCAAAGCTGCCGGCGATGCAGACGCCGCCCCTCACGGACAGGACGATCGTATCGCCCGACTGATCACCGCCAAACGCCGCCAGCTTCTCAATCACGCGATCTATGCAGAGAGCCTCGACATTATCGGCGAGGTGGAAAAATTCGAGGCCGAAGCGCAAAGCCTCGTAAGCGGCCCCGCGCGCGAAAGGCTCGCCGCGGCTGTCCTTCGAGACAACGGCCGTATCGATTATGTCGGCGCGATCGACGCACTGCTCGACCGCTACGGTCTCGGAGGACAGGCGGATCGTCAGACCGGAGGTCAGCGGGGTGGACAGGGTGATCCGCGCATCGCCCTTAGAGATTATATTCTCGCCATGAAGGCTGCAGGCCGGGAAAACGAGCTTGCCATTCCCGATACTGTGCTGATCGGCTCCGGCCGCCAGTCCTACAAGGAGATTACGCTGGAGCGGTTCCGCGCCGTCGCCGCAGCGCTGAAGAATCTCGAACATGCGGCGCGACGCGCCGGCAGGCTGGTCAATGCCGGTCACGAAGCCGATCTCGAGCAGGCCGTTGCGAGCCTTGCCGGCGCCCTGAAAAGGCCGCGACCAGCCGGCCCTGCCAAGCGCGAACGTTCTCCCCTCGATCCGGCCCGCGCGGCGGATGGCGTGTTGCTTGAGCTCGACGCCACCCCCGCCGGCCCGGCCCATCAGGCCATCAAGGCGCCGCTCGAAGCCGCCGCAGGCCGCCTTGCACAGCGCAAACAGCAGGCTGCTGCCGATCTCAAAGCGCTCTACGATGTCTATTCCGGCGAGGAGCGACGCCAGATGGCAAGTCCCCGCTATCTCCCGGCCCTCGGCAAGTCCCTGTCGAAATGGGAGGCCATCGCCATTGCGCTGAATACCGGCAACGAGGCCAGCCGCCGGCGTCTGACGGATAGCCGCATCGAAGGCGCCCTGGACGAAGCCGGGCTCGCCGCCGTGCTCGCCTCGCTCGATCCGCGCGATGCCGGCTTC
The DNA here is from genome assembly GCF_014194915.1 of Rhizobium sp. BK512. Taxonomy (NCBI): domain Bacteria; kingdom Pseudomonadati; phylum Pseudomonadota; class Alphaproteobacteria; order Hyphomicrobiales; family Rhizobiaceae; genus Rhizobium; species Rhizobium sp. BK512. The sequence continues at coordinate 141,181 of NZ_JACIAS010000001.1, forward strand.
GTGCAATCCGTCTGGGCTTATCTCGCTGAATTTGAGCCCGATATCACTGCCCGCGAGAAACGCGTGACCGGCATCGAGCCTCAATGGGTGCAGCCCATCTCCGTCACCATCGCCGGCAAGGCGCTGAAAGGCGGCTATTATCCGCTGGCTTATGATGGCGTTGATACCGCCCCGGATCTGGCGCAATCCCTGCTATCGGGCCGCTTCGCCAGGTCGCAAACCGAGGCCGGTCATGGCCGGTCCCGCCTCGACCTCACCGCCAGGCCGCTCGATCTCGACATCGCTGTCCTGCACCGGCACGTCAATCGCCTGCTCTACGACCTGGAATTCAGCGAGCCGCTCTCGAATGCAAAGCGTCTGCTTGACGATGTCAGCCTCAGGACGGCCTTTGAGGAAAGCGGTCGTTCGCTCGATCTGGAGGCCCTGCAGGCCTGGCTCAGCGAAACTGGCGCCGGCGAGCTGCGCGCCGCAGACGGCATCGGCCGCATGGCCCGCCTGATGAGAAAGAACGCCACCGCGACAAGCCTTGCGAATGATCTCGCGACCTCGCTTTCGCGACGCTACCGGCTGGACGACATCATCGGCGCGACAGGCAGGGACGATTTCGCAGCCGCGCTTCAAAATGCCTTCGGTCCCGATATCATCGCCGAGGTCACCAGCCGCTCGCACATCATGCTCGGCCGTAGCTCTTTTTCGGAAGGCAAAACAGCATGGGAAACGATGGCCGGCTGGCTTGCGGAAACACTGCGATTCCATCTCATCGAGATACCGGTCTGGCTTGCCCATTATCACAAGGGTCTCAAGCAATTCGGCAGCGATGAAGCAAAGGCCATCGCCCATGCCGACGCCTGCATGCAGCAGGCGATATTGGACCCGTTCCCGTCCCATCCCGACGGTGGCGAAACCCTGCGGCTCTTCAAGACTCTCGGCGCACATCTCGGCGCAAAGTTCAAAGCCGGCGCCGAAGCCGCCGATCAGGATGCGGCAGCCGCCGCCCGCCAGGGCATTGCACTCGCCATGGATCTGACCGCGCTCGCCATGACGGATATGGCCTATACCGCCGCCCTCGGCGGGCATGATCATGACCCTGCATGGCAGGCCTTCCTGGCCCAGCACACCGGCTATTCCGTCATGGCCGCCCTGCCCTTGATCCGCGATGCGCAAAACCCGCCTGCCGGCACTGAGAGCGACGCGAGGGCACTTTCAAATGCCATCCGTCCGCCATCCGGCAATATCGGCATCGACCACCAGCATGTGACCGAGATCCTCGAGGCCACCGGCCTTGTGGCGGGATCACCAACCGATGAAATTGCCCGCAAGGTCTATGCCGGCCTCAAGCAGATCGGTCAGTCGTGATTTTCGATCTCAACCGTTCTCCCCCTATCCATGATGCCAAACAAGGAATGGCATCATGGATGAGACTACCCGCAACGAGCTTGAAAAGCTGCATGGCAGGATCAACGATTTGAAGGAGCGCGTCGTCTCGCTGGAAGCGCAGCAACCGCATATCAATGCCGCCCTGCTGCGCATCGAGGGCAGCGTCGAAAAGCTCGCAAACCGGATCGGCAAAGCGCTCTGGGCAGTCGTCGCGATCGTGCTGACACCGCTCGCAGGCTTACTGATCAAAGCGATTGCGTCCGGCACGCTCGCCCGCTTTCTCTAGAGCAATTCCAGTAAAAGTGCTTTAGCGGTTTTGCGTCCGGAATTGCATCAAAACAAAGAGATAGAGCATTTACCTGATTCAATCCCTGAGTTCAGTCTGACAACCCTTTCCACCCCATCCTGCCGCCCTCTTCAACCGGGCAGCACATATGACCCTCGTCTTCATCCGCATTCTCCTGCGTTACCTCGCTGCTATCCTCGTTACTCGTGGCCTCCTTGCGCCCGATCTCGGCGAGATGATCTCGCGTGATCCCGATGTCGCCATGGCCCTTCAGGTCGCCTCCGGCGCGCTCATCGCCGCCGCGGCGGAGGGCTGGTATTTCCTCGCTCACAAGTTTGGATGGGCGAAATGAAGTGGCTGAGCGACCTGCTCTTCGGCGGCATCATCGAGAAATTCACCGGCCCGCTTCTGGCTGCCTATCAGGCGAAACTCGCGGCCGAAACCGACCAGCAGCGGCTTGCTGCCGAGGAGGCGATCAAGGGCATCGAGTCCGCCCGCGATATCGCGGTCACCGAGGCCGCCGACCGCTGGAGCGCCACCCGCATCGGCCGCCTGCTCATCGTCATCCCCTTCGGGCTCTGGTGGGCGGCGATCTACATGGTGCAGATCCTCAATCCCTGGTTCGGCCTTTCCCTCGTCGTCATCGACGTGCCGCCGCGCATCAATGACATGGCGCTGGTGCTGATCCCTGCGATCGTCATTGGCGACGCCGGCGCGCTGCTGGCACGGCGGCTGAACAGATAGGCAGGACAGCGCCTCAACCATTGCCTGCCATCATCATCCCATCAAGAGAGCGTTGGGTTGGGGGCCGAATTCCTCCGGTGACCTTGCGAAACGCCTTCGGCCGGAGCCAGGCGCTCTCTTGATGCCTCCCCCTTCCGAGAAGCGTCCTTGCTCGCGTATAGGATCTCCACGCCGCAACTTTCGGCATCACGCGAGATCGAAGACGTTGAACATGTCCGCAACTCCAGAAGAAGCCCATGGCCAGGTCACCCTGGTCTCCGCCGAAGAGCGGCCGGACCTGATCCCGGCTTTCGATGAGCTCGGTTCCGCCGTCTGGCCGAAATTCATCGGTGGCGACGCAGCCGTCGTCAAATACTGGGACAGTCTCTTTTCAGAAGCCCTTCGCCGCCATCAGTTTCTCGCCCTCGGCATTGACGGTTACGGAAACGAACAGGTTCTGGCGACATCGAACAGCATTCCCTTCCACTGGCCCAATCCCGATGACGACGCCTCCCTGCCCGACGAGGGATGGGACGCCGTCCTTGCTGATGGCGTCGAAGCCATCAGGTCCGGGCAGAAATCCAATGCTCTCTCCGCGCTCGCGATCGTCGTCTCGCCCGCCATGCGCGGCTCGGATCTCGCCGAACGCCTGATCGCCAACATGAAGACAAGCGCCCGGCAAAACGGCTTCGATGCGCTCGTCGCGCCCGTTCGCCCGACGAAGAAGCCGGCCTATCCGCTGACGTCCTTTGCCGAATACATGGGCTGGACGACCGCCGACGGCGCCCCGTTCGACCCCTGGGTGCGCAAACACTGGCAGCTCGGCGCGCGGATCGCGAAAATCGCCCCGCGCTCCATGCGGGTTGAGGCGCCGTTGGCGCAATGGACGGAATGGAGCGGGCTGCGCTTCCCCCTATCAGGGCCGTATCACGTAGAGGGCGGGCTGGCGCCGCTGATGGCCGATTGCGAGAGCGGGCTTGGGCTTTATGAGGAGCCGAATATCTGGATGCGGCATCAGCTGGAGGATGGTGGGCGGTGATGGTGTTGGCGGGCTGACTGAAAGAGACGTCTCCGACCATTTACGAATAGAGACCTTGTGCCGCGCGGCCCCCTCATCCGCCCTTCGGGCACCTTCTCCCCGCTGGGGAGAAGGGGCAGCCGCATCGTCCGACACCCAAAATGCCGCCGCATGGCACGTCCCCTTCTCCCCGCCGGGGAGAAGGTGCCCGAAGGGCGGATGAGGGGGCCGCGCGGCACAGCCTATCCTCTTCTTGCCGGTAAAGATCACAGACTCCCTCCTCGCATCTTCCGCCGTTCCTCAGACCTCACCCTAAAAACTTTCCACGATCATCCCGCATAGCGGAAAGCTATTTCGCTAAAGCGCCAATGACGCAAATTTCTTCGGATACAAACATGATAAAATTTATAGATTATATTGTTTCTACACATCAGGAGGATAATCCATGCCGAAGACTGCATCCAATCCCATCGAGCTCGGCACCCGCGCCGCGGACTTCATTCTGCCGGATGCGAGGGGCGTGCTCCACAAGCTCTCGGATTTCGACGGCACGCCGGCGCTGCTCGTTGCCTTCATTTCCAACCGTTGCCCCTTCGTCCAGCTGATCCGCAATGATCTCGCTGCCTTTGCGCGCCAATACGAGGCCAAGGGCCTGCGGGTCATCGCCATCAACAGCAACGATGCCGAGGCGCATCCGGAAGAAAGCCTGGCCGCCGTCGGCCATGAGGCCGAAGCGATCGGCTACACCTTCCCCTATCTGAAGGACGAGGCGCAGGCGGTTGCCAAGGCTTATGGCGCAGCCTGCACGCCGGATCTTTTCCTCTTCGATGGCGCCCGCAAGCTTGCCTATCACGGCCAGTACGACGATGCCCGCCCGGGCAATGGCAAGCCCGTCACCGGCAAGGATCTGCGCGCTGCGGCAGACGCCGTTCTCGCCGGCGCACGGCCCGCGCAGGAACAGACAGCGTCGATCGGCTGCAACATCAAATGGACTGCGGGCAACGAACCCTCCTGGTTCTCCAACGCTGCCTGATGGGTCCAGGGCGGCAGCTCTGTGGCTGCCGCGCTCTTTTATCATCACGTAGAGATTTTCTGATGTCGCTGAAGCGTAACGACTTGGCGGGCAGCGGCCCGTTGCATCTGCAGACGGACGTGCTCGTCATCGGCGGCGGGCCGGCCGGTGCCTGGGCTGCCCTTTCGGCGGCGCAGAACGGCGCTCGCGTCATCCTCGCAGACAAGGGTTACCTCGGCACCAGCGGCGCGACGGCCCCGTCGAATACCGGCACATGGCTGGTGCCGCCCGGCGAAAACCGCGCCCAGATCATCGAGCGCCGCTGGCAGCGCACCGCCAATCTCGCCGACCAGCGCTGGATGCTGCGCACCGTCGACCAGGCCTATGAAAACCTGCTGAAGCTTGCCGAATGGGGCTACCCCTTCCCCGATGATGAGGATGGCAAACTCTATATCGCCAATCTGCGCGGGCCTGACTACATGGCTTTCATGCGCCGCCGCGTACTCAAGGCCGGCATCACCGTTCTCGATCACCACCCTGCCCTTGAGCTCTATTTCGATGGCGAAGCCGTCACGGGTGCCGCGGGCATCGACCGCCAGCGCGACCGCGACTGGCGGGTGGATGCCGGCGCCGTCGTGCTGGCGACCGGCGGCTGCGCCTTCCATGAGCGCATCCTCGGTGCCGCAGCGTTGACCGGCGACGGCCACCTGATGGCGGCGGAAGCCGGCGCCAGCCTCTCGGGCATGGAATTCACAGGCAAATATACGCTCGCCCCCTATGGCTCGTCGCTCAACAAGGGCCTGCCCTTCCGCTGGGCCTCCTTTTACCGCGAGGATGGCACGCCGATCCTCGATAGCGACGGCAATCACCTGCAGAACGGCATCGGCGAGCGCGAGAAGGAAATCGCCAGAGCCATGATCGAAGCCCCCGTCTATGCCGTGCTCGATCAGGCCGAGCCCGCCCTGCAGGACTGGCTGCGTCGCGGCCAGCCGAACTGTTTCGTGCCCTATGACCGCACACCGGTCGATCCCTTCGCTCAGATGTTCCGCGTCACCTTCCGCGCCGAAGGCACGGTGCGCGGCACCGGCGGCATCCGCATCGCCACATCCGATTGCGGCACCGATGTACAGGGCCTCTATGTCGCCGGCGATGCCGCAAGCCGCGAAGCGCTCGCGGGCGCCATGTCTGGCGGCGGCGGCCCCAATTCCTCCTGGGCCATCGCCAGCGGCTGGTGGTCCGGCCAGGGTGCCGCCTCCCACGCCAAGCGCCGCGGCGACAAGGCCTTCCGTGCCAGTTCCAGCCCGCTCGGCCAGGCGGGCCTGCGCCCCGGCGGCACGGTGAAGGACACGCTGACGCCGAAAGATGTGATCGACAGCGTGCGCGCCGAAGTCACGCCGCTGGAGAAGAATTATTTCCGCGAGGGCAGCCGCCTGCAGACGAGCCAGGACAAGCTCGACACGCTCTGGTCGGACGTCAGAAACCATCTCTCCTGCGCCGGCCTCGATAGACTGAAGGCGCGCGAGGCAGCCGCCATCGCCGCCCACGGCCGCTGGTCGCTCGCCTCGGCTCTTGCCCGCAAGGAAAGCCGCGGCATGCACCGCCGCTCGGACTTCAAAGGCAACGACCCGGCCTTCGCCCATTCCATCACCGTGCGCGGCGTCGATGACATTGTGGTCAGCGCACAGGCAGAAAGCCGCCGGGAGATCGCATCATGATCGAAGTCGTCTCCGAAAGCCGCTGCGTGGAATGCGATATCTGCGTGAAGGTCTGCCCCGCCAATGTCTTCGACGCCACCGATGGCGTGCCCGTCATCGCCCGCCAGGATGACTGCCAGACCTGCTTCCTCTGCGAAATCTACTGTCCGACCGACGCGCTCTATGTCGCCGAGCGCGCCGACGGCCCGCTGTCGATCACTGAAGAAGAGGTCGAGGCGCGCAATCTCTTCGGCAGCTATTCCCGCGCGCTTGGCTGGAAGCGCGGCAAACCGGGCGGATCGCAACTCGACCCCACCCACCGCATCCGCGTCGCGCAAGTCTGAATTGGAGAAGCCCATGGACCGCATCACCGTCACCGATGTCCGCAAGACCTTCCAGCTGAAGCCCGGCCAGACGGTACAGATCGATGGCCGCCCCTCCGACCGCGTCACGGTATTGAACGGCATCGATCTCACCATTCGCAGGGGCGAGTTCATCACCCTCGTCGGCCCGAGCGGCAGCGGAAAATCCGTGCTGCTCGACATTATTGGCGGCCTCACGGAAGCCTCCGACGGCATCGTCCGGATCGATGGCAAGCACATCGTCAAGCCGGACCCGAAGACCGGCTATGTCTTCCAGCAATATGCGCTGTTTCCCTGGCGCACGGCTCTCGCCAATATCGAATATGCGCTTGAAGTACACGGCGTCCCCAAGCGCGAGCGCACGGACAAGGCCCGTTACTTCCTCTCCCTCTTCGGCCTCTCCGGCTTCGAGGATCGCTTCCCCAACCAGCTCTCGGGCGGCATGCAGCAGCGCGTGGCGATTGCCCGCGCGCTCGCGACCGATCCGGAAGTGCTGCTGATGGACGAGCCCTTTGCAGCACTCGATGCCCAGACCCGCGAGATCCTGCAGACCGAGCTTCTGCGCATCTGGGAGAAGATCAACACGACCGTCGTCTTCGTCACCCACTCGATCGACGAGGCGATCTACCTCGCCGACCGCATCGTCGTCATGACGGCGCGCCCCGGCACGGTGAAGGAAATCATCGATATCGACCTGCCGCGCCCGCGCGATGGCGACATCAGAGCCAGCGCCGAGTTCAACGCCCATCGCGGTCGCGTCTGGGAAGCCCTTAGGGACGAAGTGAACAAGGCGCAGAAAGATTGGGCGCTTTCACCGGCTTACGCCCACTGAAACCGGGAGAACTGATATGGCCTATATTACCGACAAGACCGTCCTCGGCGCCGAGCTCTCTCCCGCCCGGCAAAAGCGTGCCGCCCCGCGCGCCAAACGCCGCATCGAATTCGGCGCCGCCACCTATGGCCTGCCGCTGATGATCGCCTTCTTCGGTCTTTGGGAGATCGCGCCGCGTCTCGGCTGGCTGAACCGCATCTTCTTCCCGCCGCTGAGCGAAGTGCTGGAAGCCTGGTATGCGATGCTGCTTGACGGCACGCTCTCGGCCAATATCGGCATCAGCCTTGAGCGCGCCGTCATCGGCTTTCTGCTTGCCGTTGTCGTCGCCGTGCCGCTCGGCTTCCTCATGGGGCGTTACACGCTCTTCGAAAAGGTCTCCGACCTGCTCGTCCAGACGCTGCGCAACACTTCGCAATTCGCCCTTCTGCCGGTCTTCATCCTGCTGCTCGGGATCGGCGAGGCATCGAAGATCGCCATCTGCTTCTATTCGTCGGTCTTTTTCCTGCTGATCAACACGATCTCGGGCGTCAAGTCGGTCGACCCGCTGCTCCTGAAAGCCGCCCGCTCCATGGGCACGTCCGATCTCGACATGTTCCGCAAGGTCATCCTGCCGGCCAGCATTCCCTCGATCGTCTCGGGCATGCGCCTTGCCGTCAAATCCTCGATCTTCGCGGTCATCGGCGCGGAAATGCTCGCCGCCAAATCCGGCCTCGGATTCCTGATCCAACAGTCGCAGCTGATGATGGAAACAGCCGACATGTATGCCGGCATCATCACCATGACCGCGATCGGCCTGCTCGTGAACTACCTGCTCGTCTGGTTCGAGCGCTGGGCGACTGCCTGGAAGGGCAGCTCCGAAATCTCTCACAACTGAATGAATACCGTTTCTGAAGGGGACATCACATGACAAGCTTCAACCCATCGATCCTGCGCCGCACGCTGCTATCAGGCCTCGCGGCCCTCGCCCTCGGCAGCGCCGCCCTCACCGGCCCGGCTCTCGCCGCAGACAAGCCCGAAATCATCCGCATCGGCAGCACGGCCCCCGGCCACCTGAAATTCATCCTCGAACGCCATAGCGGCTCGCTCGCCAAGGAGTTCGAAAAGGACGGCATCAAGGTCGAGTTCATCGCCTTCACCAATGGCGGCTCGGAAGCCACCACCGCGCTTGCCACCGGCGCCGTCGAATTCATCTACACCGGCAACAACCCGGCGCTGCGCGTCGCCGCTGCCGGCGCGGACGTGAAGGCCATCGGCCTTTCGAGCTATGTAAAAGCCAACGGCTCGGCGATCATCGTCAAGGCGGATTCGCCGATCAAGTCGCTCGCCGATCTCAAGGGCAAGAAGGTCGCCTATCTCGCCGGCACCGTGCGCCACTCCACTTTCGCCAAGGCGCTGAAGTCCGCTGGCCTGTCTCTCACCGATGTGGAATCCCTCAACCTCGCCTTCGATGCCTCGGGCCCGGCGCTGGTGCGCGGCGATGTCGATGCCGTCGTCGAAAGCGGCGATGTCGCCGCCAAGCTCGTCGAAACCGGCCAGGCCCGCGTCATCCTCGACGCTTCCTCGCATCCGGAATGGTCCGCCCCCTTCGTCATCTCCGCCAACGGCGAATTCGCTAGAAAATACCCCGATCTCGTCAAACACCTCCTGAAGGTCGACATTGAAACCGCCCGCTGGGCCGATGCCCACCCGGAAGACACGATCAGGATCTTCGTCGATGAAACCAAGTCCTCGGAAAAGTCCGTCCGCGAAACCTACAAGGACAACGTCTTCTACCAGGATCCGAAGATCACCCCGGAAGCGCTCGCCTCGCTGAAGAGCGAGGAACAGTTCATGGCCGATGCCAAGCTGCTCAAGGGCTCCGTCGACTACGACAAGTGGATCGATACCAGCTTCCTCGATGCCGCCTACAAGGAAGTCGACGCCAAGAAGTCGAACTGACCAATAGGGCAGCGCCGCCAACCTCTCCGCCGTCATACTCGGCCTGTCCCTGATATCTGCTGCCGTTCGATATCAGGGCGCAAGGCCGAGGATGACATTGAGTTGGCGGCAAAGGCCTTGCCGACAGATTGAACCCGCGCCAAAGCCGGCGCTCCGCTCTTCCGGCAGTCGGCAACAGGAAGCCGACCCCGCCAGCTTCACGATCACCTGCCGATAGGCGTCCGCAAACGTCTGATGAAGCCCGGGGTTCGCGCCTGCACGGACGATTTTTGATGCCGCGACGAGATCGTCGGCGTCGGGTGCCGCCGTCAGCCGCGATGTCGCTGCGAATATCGGAGAATTGGCGCCTTTCGCAATATCTCTGGCGTCGCGCGCAACTGATCTGGCATGATGCGCCGGTTACCTTGCGTTCCATGCAAGAGCAAAAGGTGCATTCATGAACAGCAAATCCCAACCCACGGCCCTGGTCACCGGCGCATCATCCGGCATGGGAAAGACCATTGCCGGACGGCTGATCGCTGACGGCTATCTGGTCTATGTCGCCGCCCGCAGCGTCGAGAAGATGGCCGACCTGGCAGCGCTTGGCGCAATACCGCTGCGGATGGATATTTCCAAGGAAGACGACATCGTGGCCGCGGTGCGCACCATCACCGAGAAATCTGGTGGTGTCGATGTCCTGGTCAACAATGCCGGCTTCGGTCTCTACGGCCCTGTCGAGGAGATCCCGCTCGATGAGGCGCGCTACCAGTTCGAGGTCAATGTCTTCGGCCCCGCGCGCCTGACCCAGCTTCTGCTCCCGGCGATGCGGGCGCGCGGCGCGGGCACCATCGTCAACATCACCTCGATGGGCGGCAAGATCTATACGGTGCTCGGCGCCTGGTATCACGCCACCAAACATGCGCTGGAGGGCTGGTCGGACAGTCTGCGGCTGGAGCTCGAACCCTTCGGCATCCGCGTCATCGTGATCGAGCCGGGGCTCATCGAGACGGGCTTTGGCGATGCAGCGTCCAGAGGCATCCTCGAACGGTCCGGCACCGGTCCCTACGGCAAGCTCGCGCAGCGCGTGGCCGCCTCCATCGACAGGAGCTATGGCCGCGGCCAGGGCACCGATCCGAAGGTCATCGCCGATGTCGTCGGCAAAGCCCTCCTGTCGGCCCGGCCAAAAACCCGCTACGCAGCGGGCAAATACGCAAGGATGATGATCTGGGTGCGCAAGTGGCTGGGCGACCGCGTCTTCGACCGGCTGATCAAGAGCCAGATGTGACGGCCAGGCGGAGGATGCAGCAATGACCAGGGACGCAGGCGACAGGTGCCGGCTGCCGCAGGCCTTCTGGCGGGCGGCAGAGCGCATGGGCCTGCCCGCCCCGGTCCTGCTGCGGCAGGCGAGGCTGCCGGCGACACTGCACATTGCGCCCGAGACGTGGCTGTCCACCGCACAGTATTTTGCGCTGTGGCGTGCGGTCGAAACGCTCTCGCAAGATCCCGCGATCGGCCTCAGGATGACCGCCGAGACCGATACCTCGCTGCATCCGCCCTCCACGATGTCCGCCTTTTTCGCGCGCGATTACCGCGATGGGCTGCACCGGCTGGCGCGGTTCAAGCGGCTCTGCACCCCGGAGGAACTGACCGCAGCCGAGACCGGGAGCGAATGCCGGGTCGCGGTGCGCTGGCTTCATACCGATGAGGCCGAACCGGATGCGGCAGCCGACGTCACCTTTGCGGCAATCCTCGAGCTCGGACGGCGGGGAACGGGGCGGCATCTCACGCCGATCCGGGTCGAGATGACCAGGACCGGGCCCGTGAGCGAGACACACCGATCCTATTTCGATGCCCCTGTTCGTACCGGTTGCGCGCAGAACGCGCTGGTGCTGGATCGCGCCGACCTGGACCTGCCTTTCCCAGGATATAACCCCGAACTGCTTGCGATCCTCGACCCGTCTCTTGCCGCATCGCTCGGCGAGATCGAAGCGCAATCCTCGCTGACCGATCAGGTGAAGATCCTGGTCAAGCGCCGCATCGCCAGCGGCAAGCCCGATATTGCCGATGTGGCCCGCGAAATGGGCTTGAGCGAGCGCACCCTGCAGCGCCGCATCACCGAACAGGGCACGAGCTATCGCGGCCTGCTGGACGAGGCGCGGCGCGAACTCGGCCGCCAGCTGCTCTCCGACGGACAGAACGGCATCGACGAGATCGCCTTTCTGCTCGGCTTTCAGGATACGAGCTCGTTCTATCGGGCTTTCCGTGCATGGGAAGGACTTACGCCGGCGGCGTGGCGAGACCTTCACTGAAAGGTTGATCGGACGCCACTCCTCGGTCGGTTTCGGCACGACAGAAATCCCGGTTCTCGGCTGCCGGACGGCGATCGCTCCCGTCTCCGCATGCCTGTCCGCGCAGACGCCGCCCGGCGCCCCCGAATTTACGCCGATAGTACCGTTACGTACTTTCGCGCCGCGCACAAAGGGCTTAAAATTGAGACGAGACTAAAATGCCGTCCGAGGGGGATATTGGCATGGGGCTTCAAGGCAATACCACAAGGCGGTGCAGCAGCCGCAGGACCGCCATCGGCACGGCGGCCATAACGGCGCTTCTGGCCGCTCAAAATGCAGCGGCTGAGGATGCGGCAGCACCGCAACCCTATCATGACGCTCTCACCAACCATGTGCCCGGTTTCATCACCGCGCCTGGGCAGACCGACATTCTCTTCATCATCGTCATCGTGTTTCTGCTGGCGGTCGTTCTCGTCATCGGCAACCTGTATTTCCAGCTCCATGCCGTTCCCGAGCGCATCGCGCACAAGACGAACAAGGTGCAGATGGAGATCGTCGCGGTACTGGCGCTGATATCGCTCTTCACGCACAACCACATCTACTGGATCATCGGCCTGCTGCTTGCGTTCATCCGCATTCCGGATTTCTCGACGCCGATCTATTCGATCGCGCGGTCGATGGCGCGGCTCGCCAACCGCGATCCCGCTGAGATCGACAGCGCGGCGGCGCCAGTCGCCCATTCGCCGACGGCCCACGAGCCGCCCGCGCCCGCATCGGTCAACCCTGCACCAGTCCACTCCGCGCCGGCCACCGCAGCCCCGATCGTTGCAACCCCAAGCGCCAAAACCCCGACCGCGGGCGCCCCGATTGCCCCAGTGCCGGCTGCCTCCCATCCGCAGCCATCCGGCCAGACGAACGCACAGCAACCTGCCGAAAATGCGATAGGGACCGGCCCGCACGAAAGGGGTATCTGACCATGCTCGAACTGATGCTTTGCTCGATGCTGACCATCCTCCCCGACTATCTCTTCCGCCGTTATGTCCAGGACAAGCGCATCGGCCGCGAAATCACCCTCTACAGCATGTGGTACGAGCTGCGCTGGGGCATTACCGCCTGCCTGCTGCTCACCATCTCGCTGATCACCATGATCTTCTATTTCCACCCGGCGACGAAGAGCGTCACCGCCGTCTTCCGTACCGTAACCATCCTGCCGGAAACCATTGGCCGGGTCGACGAAGTCTATGTTGGCCTCAACCAGAAGGTGGAGGCCGGCGCGCCGCTCTTCCGGCTCGACGATTCCGCCCAGAAGGCAGCCCTCGATGTGGCGCACAAGCAGATCGCCGAGGTCGAGGCTGAAACCAAGGTCGCCGAGAGCGAGCTTGCCAGTGCCGACGGCGTGATCCGGCAGGCGGAAGGCGCCCTGCAGGTATCGATCGACGAGCTGCAGATGAAGACTCAGCTCCTGAAGAACGACGCCGTTGCCCGCCGCGAAGTAGACCGGCTCACCAATACCGTGGAAAGCCAGCGCGGCATGGTCAGCGCCGCCTATGCCAACAAGGAGACGCTGCAGACCAAGCTCAAGGTGCTCCTGCCGGCACAGAAGGCGAGCGCCGATGCAGCGCTCAACCAGGCTCAGGTGGAGCTCGACAAGACGGTCGTCAAGGCCGGCGTCGCCGGCACCGTCCAGCAGTTCACGCTGCGCAAGGGTGATGTGCTGAACACCATGTTGCGCCCGGCCGGCATCCTTGTGCCTGAAACGGCCGGCCGAGGCACGCTGGTTGCCGGCTTCGGCCAGATCGAGGCGCAGGTCATGAAGCCCGGCATGGTGGCCGAAGCCACCTGCGTCGGCAAACCCTTCACCATCATCCCGCTCGTCGTCACCGAGGTGCAGGACGTGATCGCCGCCGGCCAGCTGCGCCCGACCGACCAGCTCCTCGACGTTGCGCAACTGACACAGCCCGGCACGCTGACCGTCTTCCTGCAGCCCCTCTTCCCCGGCGGCCTGGACGGCGTGCCGCCCGGCGGCAGCTGCATCGCCAATGCCTATACCAACAACCACGATGCGCTGGCCGACCCCAATATCGGCACCCTCAAATCGATCGGCCTGCATGTCATCGATACGGTCGGCGTGGTGCATGCCATGATCCTGCGTATGCAGGCCATGCTGCTGCCGGTGCAGACGCTGGTGCTGACGGGGCATTGAGGCAGCTTCACACTTGCAGCCCGTAAGTCCTCCCTCATGCTCGAGCCTGTCCCGAGCATCTGCGGTGGGCGATATCAAGCATAAAGCCGGACGCTCCGGCCTTGCTAACCGCCGCCAGCTCCGCCACCTAAGGAGAAAACCCCGCTCCGGACAAGCCACTGTGTATCCAGCAGACGACAGCTTCACCCACGCCCTTGCCCTCATCCCCGAAGGCTATAGCGAAGGTGCCTTCGACAACCGCCGCTGGGGCGCCACCGTGAAGCGCTCGCCCGACGGCAAACGCATCTGGCTCTATGCCGAGGATCTCGCTGGAACCGATATCGTCAGCTTCAATTTCTATCTCCTGGCGGAGAGCGGCAGCACGCTGAAGCCCTGTGAAATGTCCTCCGCGAAGGTCATCGCCTTCGTGCTCGGTTACCGGCCGGACAGCCAGGATCAACCGATACTGCCGGCAAAGCGTTCGGCAAGCCTCTGACGCTGAAAACCTTCGGTGACAAAATCGACGAAGGCCCGCGTCTTCAGCGGCAGCAGCGTCCGGCTGGCGTAATAGATCGAGATCGGTCCAGCATCCACATACCAGGAAGGCAAGAGGCGGATCAGCTCGCCGCTGTCGAGATAAGGCAGCGCATCGGGCTTAGCGATGACAGTCACCCCAAGCCCGAGAAGGGCGGCGGCACACATCGCCGTCGGATCGTTGACGACGATCCTGGCCGGCAGATCGGCGGACTGCTCCTCGCCGGCGACATTGCGCATCTGCCGTTGCGTCAGGCGCCCGGTGCTCAATGATTTCATGACGATACCGTCAAATGCTGAGAGCCCGGCCGGATCGACCGGCGGCCGGCGGCCGGCCATATAGGCCGGTGACGCCACCGCCACGAGATGGGCCGGCGCCAGCGTGCGCGCCACCACGCCCGAAGCGAGCTCGAAGCCACCGCCGACGGCCGCATCGTAACCTTCGGCGATGAGATCGACCGGCCGGTTCTCGAACATCCATTCCGGCTGCACCAGCGGATAACGTTTCATGAAACCGGGCAGCATCGGCAGGATATAGCCCGTGCCGAAACCCGGCGGCAGGCTGACCTTCAGCACGCCCGCCGGCTCCGCATGCTCGTTGGAGATCCCGGCAATCGCCCCCTGCAACCCCTCCAGATGATCGCGTACGGACAGGAGAAAGCGCTCGCCCGCCTCCGTCAGCGTCAGGCTGCGCGTGCTGCGATGGAAGAGCCGGAGTTTCAGATTGGCCTCGAGCGCCGCCACATTGCGGCTGACGGCGGCTGGCGTCAGGCCGAGACGACGTGCGGCCGCCGAAAAGCCGCCAAGTTCAGCGCTGCGCACGAAGGATTCCAGATTTGCCAAACTCTCCATCCCGCAAGCCCTGCATCATCTTCAAGGAAAACTTGAAACTGATACCACCCACTCCCCTCTAATCAAACAGGAATGAGATCGCGATATTGCTTTCATCGAAACGAACACGACACGCAGAAAGGAAACTTGCCATGTCCATCGGCATCATCGGCGCTGGCAATATCGGCGCAGCCTTCGCCCGCGCTCTCGCCCGCAGCGGCATCTCCGCTACTATCGCCAATAGCCGCGGCCCTGAAACGCTCGGGGACCTCACCGCCGAGCTCGCCCCGCATATCACCGCGAGCACGATCGAGGAGGCAGCCAGGGCCGATATCGTCCTCATCGCCGTACCCTGGTCGAAGCTGCCAGCAGCGCTGTCCGGCCTGCCGGATTGGGCCGGCCGCATCGTCATCGATGCCAATAACCCGATCGAAGCGCCTCTCTTCAAGCCGGCCGAGCTCAGCGGCCGGCTGTCGAGCGAAATCGTCGCCGGCCTCGTGCCCGGCGCCCGTCTCGTCAAGGCCTTCAACCACCTCTTCGCCAATCTCGTCTCGGCCGACCCGCACGCCGAAGGCGGCAGCCGCGTGCTCTTCTACTCGGGCGATGATATCAAGGCGAAGGCGGAAGTCGCCGAAATCATCACGCGCCTCGGCTTTGCCGGCGTAGACCTCGGCCCGCTCAAGATAGGCGCCAGCCTGACGCAATTCCCCGGCGGCCCACTACCGGCCCTCAACCTCGTCAAGTTCGGCTGAAGAGAAGCATCATGTCGCCTCTCGAAACCGCAAAAACCTTCTTCGCCCACTGGAGCGCCAACCGCATCGAAGAGGCGCTCGCCATGCTGGCCGACGACGTGCTCTATGACAACGTGCCCCTGCCCGATATCGGCGGCCGCGACAACGTCCGCAAATTCCACGCCGATTTCGGCATCGGCACCGCCTTCAAGGTCGACTGGCAGGTCACGCGGATCGCCGCATCAGGCAACGTCGTGCTGAACGAGCGCATCGATATCTTCACCCACGAAAGCGGCGGCCAGATCACACTGCCGGTCATGGGCACGCTGACGGTGGAGAATGGCGAAATCACCCTCTGGCGCGACTATTTCGATCTCGCGAGTTTCGAACAGCAGTTGGCTGCGATCAGACAGTAAATGCGTCAACCACCCGCGCCGGACCCGGCGCCGCCCTCATTCAATCGGTGGCGCCCGGATCCCGGATCACCGGTATACGGAATAGGGGCAGATTCAATAGAGCAGCCAAAGATCCGTTGGACCGGGCTCGTGTTCAGTCGCAACCCTGTAATAGGTCCGTATGTTGTCGCTCTGTTTGTCGTAAGTCCACTTCAAGCCCCAGCATTCGTCCATCCTGCACCCACGGCTCTTCGATTCGTACACATCGAGTTGAAATGCCTCGCCGTTGATCTCACCGGTGATCGAGCCGGTTTTCCCCTTATCCTTCGATATGAGTTCAAAAGCCCCTACTCGACCATCCAGACAGTAGATCTTCCCCCGATAGATCCGCTCGCCGGTCTCCAGCTTCCAGAAATTTGTCTTCACCTGCGACACTCGGTAACGACCCTTGCATTGCTGCTTTTCGGCCGAGCCGATCTCAATCGATCCCCCCGTCTGCTCACTCTCGTTTCTTGCGGTCACCTTTCCGAGCACCGGAGTACCCGTTGCGAGATAACTTCCCTCGACGCCGCGGACAAAAAAATATGAACATCCTGCGAGCGTGAAACCCATTGCCGCCACCGAGACGGCGATCGCGAATCCACGCAGCGCCCACGCGCATCTCAAGACAGATAGCAAGCATACCTCCATGTTCATCTTTATGTTCGCGCAGGCTGAAGAGAGATGAGGAAGGGCCGTTCCGCCGATACACGTGAATGAACGCAGTTGGCCGTAACAAGCGGTAGCAACTCAAAGCCCGGTCGTATCAGCGGCTGGGGGCCGTTTACTGCTGTTGGAACGCCAGCCGCACGCCGAGCGCCATGTAGATCGAGCCGATGACCTTGCCCTGCCAGCGGCCGATCGTCCGGTTCCTGTTGAGCCAGCCGCGCACCGAACCGGCACTGATCGCGAGCGCCGAAGTCACGCAGATGCTGAGCACCACGAAGATGATGCCGAGCAGCGCGAATTGCCCGATCACCGATCCGCTTTCGGGATGGATGAATTGCGGCAGGAAGGCGAGGAAGAAGAGCGCGGTCTTCGGGTTCAGGATCTCCGTGAAGACCCCCTGACGGAAAGCCTTGCCGGGGCTGATCTCAGGCGCCGCCGCCATATCGAGATTGCCCGACTTTTCGATGAAGGCCCGGTATCCGAGATAGATGAGATAGGCCACGCCGATATATTTCACCACCTCGAAGGCGAGCGCCGAAGTCGCAAGCAAGGCCGAAAGGCCGAAAGTCGCCATGGTGGAATGGATGAGATCGCCGACCCCGATGCCGAGCCCCGTTGCAATGCCGGCCCGCCTGCCGCCGCTCACCGACCGGGCGAGAACCAGCAGCGTCGCAGGCCCGGGAATCACCATCAGCCCGAGCACGACGAGAACATAGGTCGTCAAAACAGCCATACTCATCTTCGATTTCCATATCTGAAATAGCGACCGTCAGACTAACGACTTCGGCTGTCGGTGCAATATTCGAAAAGTTTACGCTGCGGCAGGTGCCATGGCCCTCGTCTCGCGAGAACGCCCTTGCGTAAAGCACGGAATAGGCGCAGCATTCGAACGCTGGCAGCCACTTCAAGGGCCCTGCCGGTTCGGGGCGCAAGCCCTGGCCCCAACGAAAGGGGGACGTCATGTCTTCCGACTTTTATCCATCAAGCCTGTCGCGCAATCTCATCCGAACCGGCGCATTCGCCTATCGTGAGAACGTGGCGCTCGGGATTCTCGATCGCGCCACAGACACCGCCAGGAACCCGGGTAATCTTTCGGAAGCGATCGGAAGTTTCGTGGCCTTTCCCGATTTCAGCGGCGAAGCGCAGACCCGCCGGGGAACACATAGGCGGCGCGTCTACGCCGCAGGACAATTGCCTCTTTCCACACTGGCGGCCTTTCTCGACGAACGTTCCGGCCCCGGCCCCCGGCCCCTTTGATACTGCAGCGACCGAGCTGCCGGCGGGCAGCGGCCTGCAATATCTGAACTGCCCCGCATCACCACACCAG
This sequence comes from Rhizobium sp. BK512, assembly GCF_014194915.1. NCBI lineage: Bacteria > Pseudomonadati > Pseudomonadota > Alphaproteobacteria > Hyphomicrobiales > Rhizobiaceae > Rhizobium > Rhizobium sp. BK512. Next base: position 159,398 of record NZ_JACIAS010000001.1, read on the forward strand.
GAGGAAACCATGGCCAAGGGCCAAGTGCGCAGCAACAAGGAAACCCGCAAGCCGAAGAAAGACCGATCTGCCTCAGCCTCCCCTGCCGCCGCACCCGGCACGCAGGTCAAGATGGCGAGCAGCAACGCGGGCGGCGACAAGAAGAAATAACGCCCGCCCGCTCCGGCGCGGCGGCCCTTCGGTCGCCACGCCCATCGTCCCCAAAGGATATCAACATGACCACGCACAAGCGCGCAGCGGAACATCTCTTCCGCCCGCCGCAGCCAGACAAGGCTTCTGATGCCGAAAAGCTTCAGGATGTCCGCAGGCGACTGCGCCTGAGACAACGCGAAACCAGGCAGGACGAGCGCCGTCAGCGCCAGAAGACGCGAGCGGGCCTGCCCGCCGCTTCATCCTGAAACCGCGGCCTCCGAAAATCTGAAAAGCTGGAAGACCCTGGAATGGCTTGTCCATGCCAGGAACGAGCAAGGACCATCCACGTGGCAGAATTCGACTATACGATGCAAGCCGGCCTCTACAGCGGCAAGACCCTGCGCGGCACGCGTGCCCCGCGCTACAAACGCTTCGAAACCGCCGCCGAAGCGGTGCGTTTTGCCATGGAAGACATGCCCGGCTCGCAATTGCGCGGCTGCGTGCTGGAAGTGAACGAAGCCCGCTTCGATGAAAGGCAGATCCGCATGCTCTACGAAGCGCCCGCCTATCCGCTTTCGCGCAGAGAGAAGTAACGGGCATAGCGGTTATGTCGCCGCGATCATTCGCGTGCCGCCTCGTATAATCAGGGAGGCAGGATGACGATCTTCTCCGTCCGCCATATCACATCCTACCATTACAAAAAGCCGGTGCATTTCGGCCAGCACCGGCTGATGTTTCGCCCGCGCGACAGCTTCGACCAGACGCTTTTGGGCTGCAGCCTCGATGTCTCTCCTCGGCCTGCTTCCGTGCGCTGGATCCACGATGTCTTCGGCAATTGCATCGCACTCGTCGATATCGCGTCTGCCGCCGCCGAGCTGCGCTTCGAAACCGTCATCCGCCTCGACCATACGGCGCAGGTTCCGCTCGATCTGGAGATCGACCGCAAGGCACTCAGCTTTCCCTTCGCCTATGACGAGGACGAGGCGATCGATCTCGAACGGACCATCGTCAGGCACTATCCCGATGCCGGAGACGAGGTCGGTAAATGGGCGCGCCAATTCGTGCCGCTTGTTCATCAGCCGCGTACCGGCCACATCCTGATGACGCTCTGTTATGCAATCCATGAGAGCTTCAACTATGTCAGGCGCTTCGAGCACGGCACGCAGACGCCCGGCGAGACATTGCTCCTGCGCAGCGGCACCTGCCGCGATTTCGCGTTGCTGATGATGGAGGCGACCCGCTCCCTCGGCTTCGCCGCCCGTTTCGTCACCGGCTATGTCTATGTGCCCGATCGCGATGGCTCAATCACGCTCGGCGGCGGCGCGACCCATGCCTGGTGCCAGGTCTATCTGCCGGGTGCCGGCTGGGTGGAGTTCGACCCCACCAACGGCATCGTCGGAAACCGCGACCTGATCCGCGTCGGTGTGGCCCGCGATCCGCGCCAGGCGGTGCCGCTGTCAGGCAGCTATGACGGCGGATCGCAGGATTTCGACAGCATGCGCGTACAGGTCAACGTCACGACGGAACAGGAATTCGATGCGGCAAGCGGCAGGTGACGGAACGCCTTCCCCGCTCGTGCATTCGCCTGCAGGACATTTCATCCGACCGAAGGGACCACGCCCCATGAAGATCCGCGCAGGCTTTCACATCGGCTATAACTGCAAACACGAAACGCCCATGCTGCTGGTCCTCAACATCCACCCTTCCCGCCGCGTAGACCTGCTGACGGAACAGGCTTTGGCCTTCGACCGGCCGATCGAGGCCTGGTCCTACGTGGATGGTTTCGGCAATTCCTGCAGCCGCACCACGGCGCCGCCGGGGCTGACAACCATCTCCACCGAATTCGAAATCTATGACAACGGTCTGCCCGATCCCGTGCCCGAAGACGCCCTTCAGCACGCGATCGACGATCTGCCTGACGATGTGCTCGTCTACCTGCTCGGCAGCCGCTACTGCGACACAGATCGCCTCGCCGATTTCGCCTGGAAGACCTTTTTCAAGACAGCACCCGGCTGGCCGCGCATCCGGGCGATCCTCGATTTCACCCACAAGCGTATTGCCTTCGACTACCGGAAGGCCGATCCGCTGCGCACCGCCTTCGGCGGCTATACCGACCGCACAGGTGTCTGCCGCGACTTCGCCCATCTCGCCATCACGCTCTGCCGCTGCATGAACATCCCGGCGCGCTACTGCACCGGCTATCTCGGCGATATCGGCGTACCCAGGGATCCGAACCCGATGGATTTCAGCGCCTGGTTCGAAGTCTATCTGAGCGGCCGCTGGTACACGGCCGACGCCCGCCACAACACACCCCGCATCGGCCGCATCCTGATGGCGACAGGCCGCGACGCCACCGACGTCGCCATGTCGACGGCCTTCGGCCCCGCGGTGCTCAAGCGCTTCGAGGTGATCACGGAGGAGATGCCAGGTTGATGTGGTTGGGGCTTGGTCACACATCCACAGCCATGAAAGGTCTGCTTCAGAACGCTTTTGGAAGACCTGCCTGCTTCGTTCGGAACGCTCGAAGCGGCACCCTCACACCTCGCCCTCATCCGGCAAGGTGAATACGAACCGCGTTCCGCGCGGCTCGTTGTCCTCCGCCCACAGCTGCCCGCCATGCGCCTCGACGATCGAGCGGCAGATCGCAAGTCCCATTCCCATGCCCTGCTCTTTCGTGGAAAAGAACGGCTCGAATATCTTGTCGGGAAATTCGATGCCCGCGCCCCGGTCGCTGACCTCGATGCGCATCATCCCTTCCGCCTTGCGCAGGCGCACTTCGAGTACGCTGTCACCGGCAACGGCCTCCATCGCATCCATGCCGTTGCGCATGAGGTTGATGACGACCTGCTGGATCTGCACCCGGTCGAAGGCCACGCCGAGCACGGTATCCGCGCCTTCGATATCGATGCGAACGCCTCGCCGCATCGCCTCCTCGGCGAGAAGATCGCCGACCTCGGTGATGACACGGCCGAGTGTCACGCAATCCCGCTTGTCCTCGACGCGCTTGAACAGGGCGCGCACGCGCGTGACGACGTCGCTTGCCGAATGCGCGCTGACGATGATGCGCTCCAGCGTTTTCTGCGCCCGCTCGATATTCGGCGGATCCATCATCAGCCAGCGCCGGCAGGCATCGGAAGAGCTCATCACGGCAGAGAGCGGCTGGTTGACCTCATGGGCGATCGAGGCCGACAGCTCCGCAAGGCTGGCGGCCTGGCTGGCCCGCGCCAGGCTCTCCTGCGCCGAAAGCAGCTTCTCCTGCGCCCGCACCTCGCCGTCTATATCGAGGCAGACGACATTCCACTGCACGATCGCCCCCTCGGCATCACGCATTGGTGCTGCGCGCGTCTCCACCCAGCGATATTCGCCATCGAAACGTCTGAGGCGATGCCTGCGGGCATAGGGTTCGCCCGTTGCCAGCGAATGGGCATATTTCTCCTTCACGGCGGCGAGTTCGTCAGGATGCACGCCGGCGTCCAGCGTGCCGGCCAGCCGGGATTTGCCCGTCCCGTCGAGCACATCGAGATCGTATCCGAGGAAATCCCGCAGTCTCTGGCTGCGGAAGATCGGTTCGCCATCGGGCGTGGCGCAATCGATCATCGCCGGCAGGGTTTCCACCAGCTGGCGCAGGAAGCGCTCCTGCTCGCGAAGGGCCTCCTGGGTGACAAGCAGATCATGGATATCGGTGCTGACGCCATACCATTGCAGGATGGCGCCGGAGGCGTCGCGCAGCGGTTCCGCCCGCGTCTCGGTCCAGCGGTAGCTGCCGTCGGCGCGGGCCTGGCGGTATCGCTGGACATAGGGTTCACCGGTGGCGAAGGAGTGGCGTACCGCCTGGCGCGCCGCCTCCCGGTCATCGGGATGGATGACGCTGAGCGACGGCGATCCATCCTGCGCAGTGATGTCTTCAAGCGTGGCGCCCGTCACCTCGGTAAAGGGCTTGTTGACATAGGTCGGCAGTCCTTCGGCCGAAGTGGTCCACATCAGCGCCGGCACGGTATCGACAAGCAATTGCAGCTGCCGCTCGCGTTCGCGCAGTGCTGCCTCCGTGCGCTTGTAGGCGTCAATATCGACAGTCACGCCATACCATCCGGTAATGCGCCCCTGCCCGTCCCGTGTTGGCCGCGCCGCCGCCCGGTGCCACACATAGGCGCCATTGGCGCGCAGAACCCGGTATTCGAAATTCCAGTGCTCGCCGGTCCTCAGCGCATGGCGCAGCGTCTCGCCCGCCTCCTCGCTGTCATCGGGATGCACGCCGCGCTGCCAGCCTTGCCGTCCACCCTCGATGAAAGGCTTGCCGTCCAGAAGCAGGTTCAGGTCTTCGAGCGCCATGGCGATCGAGGTCTGCGCGGTCGGCGTCGCATAGGTGAACTGGCCTGAAGCATCCATCGCCCAGGCGCCGCCATAGAGGTTTTCGATGGCGAGTGCGGCGCGCACCGCCTCGCCGGTCTCGCCGAGAGAACTCGCCGTCGTCCAGCGCTCATCCTGCCGTGCAACCGCCGGATCGATATCGACGCTGGTGCCGTATTTCGGCTCCACCCGGAATTCCACCCACTGGTAGCTGCCGTCGGCCTGAAGCTTCCGGAAACTGCTGACCTGGGGAATGCCGTGGAAGAAAGCCCGCGCCCGCGCCTGCTCCACCGTTGCCCGGTCATGCGGATGAACGTCGGACATCGGCGGCAACGCTGTCACATCGTCGGGAGAACCATCGGGAGCATCGGCCGCAATGCCGCCGGCAAGGGGCGCGCTCTCGGCATCGATGACGGTGCCGTACCATCCGGTGATGACACCATTGCCGTCGCGCATCGGCTGACCCGTGCTGCGTGTCCAGCCATAACCGCCGGCCGGCCGCAGCATGCGGTTGTCGACGCTGTAATGCTCGCCCGTCTGCAGGCAACGCCGCCACAGCGCTGCAGAAATCTCATAATCATCAGGGTGGATGGCTCGCCTCCACCCAAAACCCTTGCCGTCATCATTGGCATTGAAATCGTCGAGTCCGAGACCGAGAAAGGCAAGCACGCTCGGCGTCACATAGAGGAAAATACCGTCGGCATCGGTGGCCCAGGCAACGCCGGTAAGCCGCTCGACCGATTTGGCCGCCCGCACCGCATCGGCATCGGGCTTTGCAGGCGTGTTTTCCGAAACGACCGGGCCGAGAGACAGCGATAGCGCAAGGAAAGCAGCCCATGTGAAAGCCGGTTCGCGCAGCTCCGCATCGAACAGTGCTGCCAGCAGCGCGCCGAGAATGGCCACCGCCAGAACCGCATAGAGGAACTTCGCAGCACCGCCCCGCACACAGAGAAAAACGGCGGCGACGGGACCGATCAGCCCGAGCGGCGACGATGTCGCCCAGGATACGGCAACGCCGACAAGGCAGGCGATGACGGCAAACCCCAGTCGCCGGCGAGAAACATCCGGCATCAGCATGCGCTCACCCCGCTATCGGGCACAGGCTGAAAGCGATTGGCACCGGTTTTCGCCCTTGGCGTCCGGTCGCATGGAGGCATGGCTCGATCTGTTCCCATCATGTCCGATTGCAATATCCAGTCCTTGCCGAGGATAGCGCCACCGGAAGCAATTGGAAGGGCGCCGGCAGTCGCAGGGAGCGCCTGTGATCAGGCCCGTTTCAGCGCCGCGAGATCGCGCTTTCCAGCGCCGGCAGATTGGCCTCGATCTTGTCGATCGGCCAGTCCCACCAGGCAAGTTCGAGGATCTCGCTGATGATCTCGACGGGATAGCGCATGCGGATGATGCTCGCCGGATTCCCGCCGACGACTGCATAGGGCGGCACATCGCGGGTGACGACCGAGGAAGCGGCGACGATCGCCCCGGCGCCGATCCTGACACCCGGCATGATGACGGCGTCATGCCCGATCCAGACATCGTGCTCGACCACGGTATCCTTCACCGGCAGGTCCTTGTAGCCGAAGGTCTCCGGCTTGAAGATGCGGAACGGATAGGTGGTGATGCCGCCCATCGGGTGATTGGCCGAACTGGTGATGAAATAGCTGCCGCGGGCAATCTGCACGAACTTGCCGATCACCAGCCGCTCCCGGCAGCCCGGTCCGAGATAGGGCGCAAGGATTTCGGCCGTCTCCTCCAGCTTTCCGTAATGCGTGAAGTAGCTGTAATCGCCGACCTCGATGCGCGGATGATCGATCACATTCTTCAGATACATCGTCGTCTTCGAAACCCTGCCATCGGGATGGGTGACGGGAAAGGCTGAATTCGCATCGAGAAGCGTCATGAAAAGACCTTTGCGCGAGGGTTTTACGGCAGCGGGCGCCGCCGCCGGCCAGAATCCGGAAGCAGGATTCCTATAGCCGATCCATCGGCAGGAACCAAAATCTCTGAAACGATCTGTCGAATTCCATGCCGCGCATTCGTCTGTAAGATGAAGGCAGCCCGGCCGCCCGGCTGTCACCACCCCAGGAGAAATAAGATGCCGCAATATCTGGTCGCCATCCACCTCCCCGACGATTACGCCCCCTGCGCGGAAGACGATGCGCTGCGCCGCGATATCGACGTGCTGAACGAGGAGATGGTGGCCGCCGGCATCAGGACCTTTGTCGGCGGCCTGCAAGCGGTCAGCAAGGCAATGTCGGTGCGCACTGCACCCGACGGCAAGCTGCTCGTCACCGACGGTCCCTATCTCGAAACCAAGGAGCATATCGGCGGCTTCTGGGTGCTGGAATGCGCGGACATGGAACAGGCCCTCGCCTGGGGCCGCAAGGCCGCCATCGCCTGCCGCGCGCCGGTCGAGGTGCGCGCGTTCAATTGACGCCCACAGGCGATTCCCTTCATCGCCCTCTCACATGCGAGTGCTAGCGAAAGCAAATGGCGGCCGCCTTCTGGACAGAGCGCCGCCGACGCCTATCTGCCGCATGTGTAAATTCAACAGGAGGGAAAGCCATGTCAGAACTCGTGGTGCTTGGTTTCGATACCGCCGACAAGGCGGATGCCGTGCTCAACAGGCTCGTCCAGCTTGAGAAGGAATATCTCGTCGATCTCGAAGACGCCGTCGTCGCCGTTCGCGATCCCGCCGGCAAGGTGCGCCTCAAGCAGAGCGTCAATCTTACCGCCACGGGTGCTGCACGCGGCGGCCTCTCCGGCGCGCTTTGGGGCTCGCTCGTCGGCCTGCTCTTCCTCAATCCGCTCGCCGGCATGGTCCTCGGCGGCGCCTTCGGCGCAGGCTCCGGCGCGCTTGCGGGCTCGATGACCGATTACGGCATCGACGACGACCTCATCAAGAAACTCGCCGACACGATCCCCGTCAACAGTTCCGCCCTCTTCCTGCTCTTGCGCAAGGTGCAGCCCGAAAAGGTGCTGGCCGAATTCAAGGGCGAACACGCCACCATCCTGCGCTCCTCGCTCTCGCCGGAGCAGGAAGAGCAGCTGCGCAAGGCGATGGCGACGGAGCCCGTGGTGGCGACGCCTGCCGCCTGAACATCAGACAAGCGGTGCGCCGGCCGGATGTCTGACTCCGCCTTCTGCTATCGCGAAATGTGGGCCTCAGCCTGGGTACCCTACCGCAGCGCTGAGCCAAGGCCTGTACGACCTCTAAAAATGACAGGCCGGGCGCAAACTGCTCCGGCCTGTAAACTCCTGCATCAATGCAACGAGGCGCTGGCTGCCGCCCGCTCATCCTTGTCATGCAGCGCGAAACGATCGACCATGTCGGCGCTCGCCTTGTTGAAGCCAAGCACCTGCACATCGGCACCCGCCTTGCGGAACTTGAGGACCACCTTGTCGAGCGCACCGACGGCGGTGATGTCCCAGAGATGCGCACCGCTGACATCGATGACGACCGTCCTGCCGGCATCGCCAAAGTCGAAAGCGCCGATGAAGCTTTCCGCCGAGGCGAAGAAGACCTGCCCTTCGACGCTATAGGTCACGATACCGGTCTGACTGTCCTCCCGTCTCGCAACGCTGAAGAGCCGCGCCACCTTGCTGGCAAAGAAGATGCCGGACAAGAGCACGCCCACCACCACGCCCTTGGAAAGATCCTGCGTCGCAAGCACGGTCGCGACCGTCGCCAGCATGACGATGGAGGATGTGCCGGGATGCCGTTTCAGATCGACGATCGATTTCCACGAGAAGGTGCCGATCGACACCATGATCATGACGGCAACGAGAGCCGCGACCGGCACGATACGAAGGATATCGTCGAGCACCAAAAGCAGCACCAGCAGGAAAGCGCCAGCCACGAAGGTAGAGAGACGCCCGCGGCCGCCCGAGGTCACGTTGATGACCGACTGGCCGATCATCGCGCAGCCACCCATGCCGCCGAAGAGCGCCGAGACGATATTGCCCGCACCCTGCCCCATGCATTCCTGGCTCTTGTTGCTCGGCGTATCCGTGAGATCGTCGACGATCTGCGCCGTCAAAAGCGACTCCAGCAGACCGACGGCAGCAAGCGCCACCGAATAGGGAAAGATGATCCGAAACGTTTCCCATGTCAGCGGCACGGCGGGCAAGGCAAACGGCGGCAGCGCCGTCGGCATCTCGCCGAGATCGGCCACCGTATGCACATGAATACCGAAGCCGAGCGCGATGCAGGTCACGACGACGATCGCCACCAGCGGCGAAGGAATGGCCTTGGTCACGTAGGGGAAGAGATAGATCACGCCAAGCGCAATGGCGATCAACAGATAGGTCACCTCAGGCACGCCGATCAGCTGCGGCAGCTGCGCCACGAAGATCAGGATCGCCAGCGAATTGACGAAGCCAGTCATGACCGAGCGCGACACGAACCGCATCAGCCGCCCGAGCTTCAGCATGCCGGCAATGATCTGCAAGACGCCCATCAGAATGGTCGCCGCAAACAGATACTGGATGCCATGCTCGCGCACCAGCGGCCCCATAAGCACCGCAGTAGAAGCCGTCGCCGCCGAAATCATCGCAGGCCGCCCGCCGCAAATCGCCGTCACACAGGCAATGGCGACGGAGGCAAACAGCCCGACTTTGGGATCGACCCCGGCAATGACAGAAAAACCGACGGCCTCCGGTATCAGCGCAAGCGCCACGACAATACCTGAGAGAATATCGGCACGAATGTTGGAGAACCACTCCAGCCGGTAGTTTGAAAGAGATCGCATCTGAGAATTTTTCACAGTTGAAGGCAACGACCGGAGGGACCGGTCCTGGGAGGTAAGGTTGCGTTCACGTGTTGTCTGGCGGATCGGCGGCCAGAAGAGCCACCCGGAGTTTCACCGGGTCCTTGTGGATGGGGCGTTGGTAGCGGAGATTGGGTGGGGACGCAATGGTTGATAGAGTAGTATTGTCGTTGGGCGGACCTTGCAACTCACGGCGGAAAAGGCGCCTATGTCGCGGTATTCAAACTCCGTCCGATTTAGCCTGTTCAACCTGGGTGATAAACGTTTCGACTAGAAAGGTTGCCATTGCTCCCGCCATATTTACAGCCAAGTTAGCATGACGGGGAGAAGGACGGACTGGGAGCTTTCCACCTTTCCCGTGAGCATGTGTCATGACAACTTCGCACTGAATCCTCCCGACGTCCCCCTCACCCCCTAACCTTGATCACATCCCCCAACGGCGCCTCCAGCCGAAACTCAAACCCCGCCGCCGCATAGCTCAGCTCCGCCTTCCCCTGAAACGAAGCCGGCAGCAAGCGTCCGATCATCCTCGTCCCGAACCCGTCCCGCGCCGGCGCACTGATGTCAGGCCCGCCGCTCTCCTTCCATTCCAGCGTAAACTGCCCTTCACCCGCGTCATCCCTCCTGACGCCCCACACGAGATCCACCACCCCCGCCTCACTGCTCAGCGATCCATATTTCAAGCTGTTCGTCGCAAGCTCGTGCAGTGTCAGCGTCAGCATCAGCGCCTGCTGCGGCGCAAGGTCGAGATCGGGGCCGGAGATGCGGATGCGCTCGCTGAAATCGCCGACCGAGATCAGGGATGCCTGGACAAGGCTGCGCAGGCTCGCATCCGCCCAGGCCGTCTCCGTCAGGATATCGGTCGCGCGCCCGAGCGAGACGAGGCGCGCGCTGTAGGTCTCGGCCGCCTCGGTGAGATTGTCGGCCTGGCGAAAGGTCTGGTTGGCGATTGATTGCACGAGGCTCAGCACGTTCTTCAGCCGGTGGCCAAGCTCGTGGTTCAGCATCTGCTGGCGCTGGCGGGCGTTCACCCGCTCGGTCACGTCGGCGGCCATGCCGAACCATTCGGCGATCTCGCCCTTGTCGTCGAAGATCGGGATGGCGCGCGAGAAGGTCCAGCCCTCCTCGCCATCGGCACGGCGCACGCGATGTTCAAGCTCGAAGGGCCGCCGTTCGCGGATGGCATGGGCAACCGCTAAGCGCAGCCGCGACCGGTCCTCGGGAAAGAGATAGTCTTCGATCCAGCGCACCGTCGGCCCCTCGACATCGGAGCCGCGGCCATCGAGCTGGCGCATTTCCTGCCAGTCCGGGCTCATGCGGTAGACGGCATCGGAGGTAGCATTGATCAGCGCGCGGGTGCGCTCCTCGCTGCGGCGCATCGCTTCCTCCGCCCGCCGCCGCTGGGTGATGTCCTGCATCACGGTCAAGAGCCGCGGCGGTTTCTGGCTGAGGCGCGAGACGAACATTTCCAGCACCATCTCCTGCGGCTCGGACTCCCGCTCGAAGCGGATGGGCTCGCCCGTCTCCAGCACCCGGTCGTAATCGTCGTACCAGTCCTCCACCTCGTCGGGGAAGAATTCGCGGATCGTGCGGCCGCTGAGATCGGCGATGCCGAACATCGTCTGCATCGCCTTGTTCATGACGATATAGCGATAGTCGCGCAGACCATCGGCGCCGACAGGCAGCCGCTCGATGATGCAGGCGCCTTCGTCGATGGAATCAAACAGCGCCCGGTATTGCACCTCGCTTTCGCGCAATGCTTCTTCCGCCTGCTTCTTCTCCTTGATGTCACGAAAGATGATGGCGACCTGCCGCTCTTCGGCAGCACCGATGCGGAAGGCATAGACCTCGAACCAGCGCCCGCCGAGCGCATCGGCCTGATGCTCGAAGCGGACGGGCTCGCCCGTCAGCGCAACCTTGCCGTAAACATCGAACCAAAATTCCTCGTGGTCGGGCGCAAGCTCCCGCATCGTCCGCCTGGCCGCGCCCGTCAGCCCCGTCTGCCGCTCGAAGGCCGGGTTGATGAGCAGGAAACGATAGTCCCGCGCCCGCCCCTCTTCGTCGAACAACAGCTTGATTGTGCAGAAACCATCATCGATGGAATCGAAGAGAACCCGGTAGTGATGTTCGCTTTCGTTCTCTGCCATTCCCGCCCGACCGGAGCCATTTGGCTCGGTACCTATCCAACCCGCCTTCGCGGCCGCTCGTGTCTGCACCCGCCACAGGCACATGGCTGGATGCAGATGCATCGGCAGCTGATCGCCCGGGCTGATGAACGGCCATTCCTCAAGCAGGAATTAGCGCTGGGCGGATTATTTCCAAGGGAGGTTTCCCCACCGGGCAGCCGATTGTCGGATGCCTATTGCACGGGTTCCAGGTCGCCCGGTTTCCAGCTCTTGTCGAACCAGGGCTCCAGCGGTGCATAGAGCCGCAGGATCACCTGCCAGCTCTTGCCCGGCCGCGTCTGCACCCAGTTGCCCTCATGCCCCTTGGGCGCGTCGGGGCCGAACCAGACGGTGTAGGAGCCATCGGCATGGGCTTGATATCCTTCGAATTGCTGTCGAGGCCGGCCGCCTTCTGATCGGTCTCGAGCATCGAGCGCGTCTGCGCGTCATAGACGGTGAAGGACCAGAATTGCCTAGCGGGCACCGGCCCCGGCAGCGTTACCTTGTAGGTCTTGCCCCCATCGAAATAGGCGCCCGTGGTGTCGCGCACGGCAAAGGCGTAGGCGGAGCCCGTGCCTGGCTTGGCGGCGGCCATCGCCGGGGTGATCCCGGTTGCCGCATAGTGAAAGAGCGTGCGGGCGTCGAGCATGCGCTCGCCATTGTTGAGGAATTGGTAGCTGTTGCCGATGAAGCCGTTGCCCCATTGCCGGTCGGGATAGAATTTCACTCGGGGATCGCGCGAGGAGAACAGGATGGCGCGCGCCGAAGCATTGCCGACAGCGACCGCATCCACGAGGATCGCCTTCATGCGGGCATCCGGCTGGAAAGGCTCGCCCTTCTTGATGCCAATGGCGGCGAAGAGGCCGACGACTTCCGGGTCGAAGGCATCGTCAGGTTCATGCTGGATGACTTCGTTGATCTCCTCATAGAAGTGGAAATCGTTGGAGTGGATGGTGTTGATCTTCTTGCCTGATATGTCGACATAAGTCGTCGCCGGCGGCTTGGCGGCCGCCGAATAAGGATAGACGCGGGCGTGCTCCCTGACCGCCTTCACCGCCGCCGCAACATCGTTATTCTCCACGAACACGCGGCAGAGGATCCAGTTGATGTAGGTCGGCGAGCGGGTGACGAAATAGCCGCTCTCGGGCAGCTTGCCCTTATAGTCGGGCGGCACGAACAGGTATTTGCCGCCCTTGCCCTTGTCGGGACCGGTCAGCCCTACATCGGTAACGAAACGGAAGAAGGCGTCGTCGACCGGCCCGAGCGCATTGGGCGGGATCTCGATGACGACAGGTCCGTCCTTCAGGTCGATGCAGAAGAAATTATAGACCGTGGTGGCATTCGGGGTCAGGAACAGCGAACGCGCATCCATCAGTTCCTCGGTAATGCCGATAGCCTTGTTGTTTTCCACACCCGCCTCGTTCAACCCCTTGCACATGGCATGCAGAGAGGCGGCCGGAATGCCCGAGAGAAAGGCCTGGATGCCGCGTGAGAAATCCAGCTGGTCGTAGACCTTCCGTACGGTCGCATCATCAGGCAGGCCATCGAAGAAATTCAGCGTGCCGATGCGCGTCTCCACCTTGTCGGGCGTGGTGATATCGGCCGGCACATCCGCTTTGTATTCAGGCTCCCCGGCAAGCGCCGGAACGGCCGACAACAGCAGCAGGGCGGCGCCGGCAAGGCGGCTCGGTAGGCTCATGTCTCATCTCCGCTGGATTGTCTGCCAATGATTGTCGCCCGCTCGCTCGTCCCGGCTTCAGCCGGCCGGTTCCGGCGACGGAAAGGTCCATGTGCCATCGAGGATTGCCGCCCGCGGACGGTAGAGCCGCACCGTGTAGTTCCAGTCCTTGCCGGTCGGCAGGCAATTGACGATCCTGCCGTCGCAGCCGCCGAACTGGACGGTAATCGAGCCGTCGGCGCTCTTGGCGGCGGTCACGTTGTTGAGGCTGTAGGCGTTATATGGATTTTTGTCGTAGAAACCCTGCGCATCATAGACGCTGACCGACCAGAACCCATCGACCGGCACATCCTTGACGGTGAGCTTGTAGATGGTCTTGCCGTCATTCTTCGCCGGCGTGACGTTGAGATACCGGGCGTCCTTGTCGGGGTTTCCGCCCCATCCGGCGGCAGCGCCGATCAGATGGCGGATCGGATCGACCTCCGCCTTCGTGCCGAATGCCCGGTCGAAATTGGAGACGGTGGAGGCCAGCACGAGCACGGCATCATGCACCTTCTTCAGGCTCGCCGTATCCCATCGCGGCAGGTCTAGCGCGCCGGAGCCCTCCTGGCTGATCTTGATTGCGTCCTGAAGGCCGTGCACCTGCGCAATATCCTTCTTGTCATTGGGATCGACCAGGATGCGGGTGCCGATCATCACATAGCGCGTGCCGATCGTCTCCTTGTCGAAACTGTGCGCTCCGGGGCCGTAAACCGTCGTCGCATAGTGATCCTGGCTTACCGCCATCAGCGACATGAAGCGGCTGCCGGGGTCAGGCAGATTGAAGGTGACCGGACCGGCATCAAGATCGAAAACGGCGTAGCTGTAGAGAGTGTCGCGGTTGAGCCGGATGACCGAGTGGTCGTCGATTGCGGCCGGTTCCCGGTGATGGACGAGCTTGGCGAGCCCGCCTGCCGCCTTGGCGAGATTGCCGATATAGGTATCGGATTCCGCCCGCACGAAATTGTCGGCAGTGACCTGCACCTTCGCATCGCCCGCCGCCGCTGTCAGCACACTTGCTGAAAGGCTGAACGCGGCAAGGATCGGCAGCGCGCAAATATCGAATTTCATCTTCATGGCTTGCCCCTGTCAGGAATGGGCCGAACCATGAAGCCGTCCGCGCTGCCGTATAAGTACGTTACCGTAACCGCGTGGGCGCTTTACCGTAAATGCCGCCGTAAACGCCGCTCGGGTGACACAAGCGAGCAGTCCCGTCGGGCGTGCCGAGCCCCCATATCCCGCGGGATATTCAGGCAAAGCTCGCCTGAAAGGTCGTCGCGGTCAACGACACATGCGCCTCCAGCGGCGGGTGGAGCTCGAAGGCCCTTGGCTCGCGTGAAAAGTTCCAGAGGCGCAGCAGGCACCATTCGCTGCGCCATTCCTCGGCCGCCGCCAGTTCGTTGCGCGAAATGTGGAAAGGCGTGCGCTCCCAGCCATTCGTCGTCTTCACCTCGATGCGGCGCGGGCGGCCGCCCGGCTCGAAGCTGGCAATGTCGAAGCCGGCACCATCGCCTTCTTCCTCCGATATCCAGCGGATTTTGCGGGCGAGATCCTCCCGGCCGGCGCTGACGAGCATCGCGCGCTCATGCGCCAGCACCCGCTCTTCGCCTGCCTTTCCGAGATTGCGATTGCGCTCGTCGCGGCCGGCGACATCGAACTTGCGGGCAATGAATTGCATCTGCTCCAGCTCCTGCGGCGGAGCCTCGTTGGAAAGCGTCGGCGGCGGCCCCACCCAGAGTGCAGTTTGCTCACGCAGCCCGGATAGCGCCGGCGCGCCGGGAGCCCGTCTCACCCAGCCCTCATTCTGCGAAAGCCAGCGCATGACGGCGTCCACCAGCGCCATCTGGAAATTGAAGGCCGGCTTGTAGCCGTTGATCCAGTCTTCGCCGAGCCCCTTCAGCACGGCGCTGATATTCTGGTGCTTGAATTCGATCGATGTCCGCGTCCGGCCGATCAGCGCCTGCAGCTGCCTGTTGTGCTCCGCCTTGTTGTAGGGCCGGCCGACAAGGTCGTCGGCAAGCATTGCGAAATAATCCGCAACGATCAGCGCATTCTCTTCCTCACTCCAGGGACCGTCTGCCATCATATCCCCTAGGGCACCACCGCCAGCACCGGCGTCGCCGTCGTGAGCACCGCCTCGCCGATCCCGCCATCAGGAAAAACCACCCTCGCCTCGCCGGTCTTGCGGGCGCGGTCGAGCCTGGCGAGGATCTGCCTGCCGCCGGCAAGGCCGCAGATCGAAAGCGAGCCGATCGCGCCGGGCTCGATGCCGTCGGCCGGTGCAAAGAGCAGCACCGCATCGTCCCAGATCGACAGCGACCCGGAGGAGGCCCGCACTTCAGCGGCGATGATCCGCCGGTTGCGGCTGGCGCCGATCGAGAGCTGCGCCTTGTCGAGCACGGCCTGCGGCAAGGGCTGCGGCTCGGCAAGCGAACGGACTTCGCCATCCTCGCCGATCACGGCCGAGAGCAGGATCTTCGGCCCGAGCCCCTCGCCTTCGCGTGTAATTCCGGCATGATGCATGACCTCGGTCACGGATACGCCAAGGAAGCCGGCGATCTCGGCCGCCTCCTCCATCGTCATGCGGCGTTTGCCCGAAAAGGTGCGGGAAACGGCAGACGCATCCTTGCCGAGATGGCGGGCGAGCGAGCGCAGCGATTGCCCCCTGTCATCAAGCTGGCTGTGAAACCAGCTGCCATCGATCTCAGCCATTCAGCGTCCCCATGCTATATGCAGCGTTGCTCATTTGTTGCAAAAAACGCAACGAGGCGCAAGCAACCGCACCGGGCTTTTTAGCGTCAACCTTTGACACGGTTGATCTGTTCAAGTTGTAGCTTCGCCCGCATTTCTGGTGCAGAACGTCACCGCAGGCGCCAAAAATAAAAGATAGGTATTTTTTCCTATTCTGGATTGACGTTGTGATTTCGACAACATAATCTCAACCACAACAACAAGAGCCGCATGGCAGGAGGAAGATCAGCATGGCAAAGGCCCGGACGCCCTGGCAGAAGGTTGCCGCCAAACTGGCGCTGACGCCGAGCGGGCTCGCAGCCGAGCTCAAGCGCCATCGCTCCAAGATTTCGCGGGCACTGAGGGATGAGCGCGGCCTCATCAATGGTCGCGACCAGCTGATGCTTCTGCAGGCGGCAAGGCGCCTTGGCGTTTCGCTCACGCTCGCCGACCTCATGCCGGAGGAAGAGGATGCGTAGGGAGCCGCTCTCCATGCTGGCGCAGTCCGAGCTGATCGATGCGCTCGTCGGGCGCTGCGTCATGCGCGGCGGGGCGGTCGCCGCCGAAACGCTGCTTTCCATCGATCGCAAAGATGTCGACGACCTCGTGCATCTCGCCAACCGGCTGCGCCGCCTTGCCCTCTTCGAAGACCGCATCCGGGCGATGGTGATGGCCTCTTCCTAGGCGCTGCCACGCCGGCACCAATTCGCATTGTCACAAGAATTCCAGATCCAGTGAGGCTCCATATGCAGACGATCACCACACGCCCGACCCCATCGGCGGGCCCCGCCCCTCTTACAATAACCCGGCCCCTGCTCTGCCCCTGCTGCAAGCAGCCGGTCACCACGCCCCAGCCCGAGATCGTCATCGATCACTTCGGCCTGACGCCGATGGAAGGCCGCATCTTCCATGCGGTCTGGAAGGGCAAGGGCATGCCCGTCATCACCGAGCGCATCTTCACCGCCATGTATATCGACGATCCCGATGGCGGCCCTTCGCCGGACAAGATGTATCTCGCCTTCAAGGTTGCCCTTTGCCACCTGCGCCAGAAGCTCGAAGGCTCCGGCATCGGCATTGCCAATGTCGGCTATCGCCGCGGCTACCGGCTGGTGCTGGAAGGCAAGTTTCCCAATTCCTCCTCGCGATAAGCCGCCCGCCCGACAATCCCCGAAAGCGCGAAATGACCATGGCCGCCGCCCGCACTGCGCCGGCCATGTTGCGATAACGACAACATTCCTTGCAAGAGCCGCAACATGCCTGCAGATCTCGAACGGCTTCGCCGCGATGTGTCGCTGTCTGAGACGGCGGCGCGCTATGGCTGCAGGCTGCAGAGGAACGGGCATGAGCATATCGCCTGCTGCCCCTTCCATGCCGAGGAAACTCCCTCCTTCACCATCTTCAGGGGGCAGGACGGCATCGAGCGCTTCCATTGTTTCGGCTGCGGCGCCGGCGGCGATGTGCTCGATTTCGTGCGACAGATCAAGGGCGTCGATCTGGCGGAAGCCATCCGCCTTCTCGACGGCGGCAGCCGTTCCGATGGCGCCGGGCATATCAGGCCGAACATAGTCCCGCGCGTGCAGCAGGTGCGCGATCCCTATGAAGGCATCACACCGCTTCCGCCTCCCTCCGAGCCGGTCACACCCGGCGTCCGCATCCGCCTCTACAACCCCAAGCGCAAGGGCGACCGCTCCGAATGGGGCGCTTTCGCTCCCTCCATGGTCTTTCCCTATCGGCAGGCCGATGGCGCCCTGATCGGCTATGTGCTGCGCCATGACCTGCCCGACGAGGGCAAGGAAACGCCGATGGTCATGTTCGTCCGCCTGCCGGACGGCAAGGAGACCTGGTGCCGCTACCCCTTTCCCAGGCCGCGCCCGCTCTACGGCCTCGAAACGCTCGGCAAGACAAAGCAGGTGATCGTCGTCGAGGGCGAGAAATGCCGCGACCGGCTCGCGAAAAAATCCGGCCGCACCGTTCTTTCCTGGGCCGGCGGCACGCAGGGCGTCAAACATACGGACTGGTCGCCGCTATCGGGCCGCGATGTGGTCATCTGGCCGGATTTCGATGCGCCCGGCCTTTCGACGGCAGACGAGATCGCAGCCCTCCTCTTGAGCCTCGGCGCGCGCGTCCGGCTGACGGGTCTTACCGATGCCGGAGCAGCCTCCGATCTCGGCCATTTCACCTATGCCGACTGGCAGGCGGGCCGTCTTCCCTGCCGCGGCTGGGACAGCGCCGATGCCGTCGATGCCGGCTGGACGCGCCTGGAGCTCGATGCCTTCATGCGCGCCACGATCCGCCGCCACCTGGCCGCGCCGGTCGAGCCGCCGCCGGCGACAGAAGAACCGGAGCAGAGCGCACCGAAGGCCCCGCCCGTGGGCGCCGATGGCATAGACAGCATGCCGGAATGGTTTCCGAGCCAGCCTTTCGGCTCCGAAGTCTGGCTGGCGCGCATCTTCAACGAACATCTGGCGAAAGCCTGCGGCGGGCGGATCGTGCGCGCCGACGGCAGGTTCTGGGCCTATGGCCCCTCCGCCTGGCGCTCCATCTCCGAACAGAAGATCCGCCTTGCCATGCATGCCTTCGATGCCATTGGCATCGGCCCGAAGGAAAAGCCGCTGAAGCTCGGCCGGCACATGATCGACGGCATCGTCAACGAATTCGGCACACGCACCACCGAGGCCGGCTTCTTCGGCAATTCCGCCATCGGCGTCAATGCGCTGAACTGCACCATCACCCTCGATGAGGCCGGCAAGGTGACCTGCCGCGCGCACGACCCTGATGACCGCTTCCGCTTCACGATCGCAGCGGATTACAACCTGCATACCGAAAGCCATCCGCCCGAGGGCTCGCTCCTGCACAAACTGCTCCACGGCGCCTTTCAGGGTGATCCCGATGCCGCCGGCAAGATCGACCTCGTGGCCGAAATGCTGGGAGCGGCCGCCTTTGGTCTCGCCACCCGCATCCGCCAGCCGAAAGCCTTCATCCTGCTCGGCGAGACCGCGAGCAACGGCAAATCGACCATCGCCTCGCTCTTTCGCGCGCTGCTGCCGGAAGGGGCCGTCTCCTCCATTTCGCCCGCCTTCTTCAATGATGAAAAGCGCATCATCAATCTCGCCGGCAAGGCGGCGAACGTCGCAGACGAGCTGAGTGCTGCGGCCATCGCGGGCGAAGAGTTCAAGGCGGCCGTCACCGGCAACCCGATTGAGGGCCGCAGCCTCTACAAGGATGTCGAAAGTTTCATCCCCCGTGCGCTGCATTGCTTCACGACCAATACCCTGCCCCGCTTCAATGGCGGCATAGATCGAGGCCTGCGCCGCCGCCTCGTCGTCATCCAGTTCAATCGCAGCATTCCCGAGCATGAGGTCATTCCCGATATTGCCGAGCGCATCGCAAGGGAAGAGCTGGAACTGCTGCTCGGCCTTGCCGTATCGGGCGCCCAGCGGCTGAAGCGCAACGGCCACTACACCATTCCTGCAAGCTCGAAGGAGGCGCTGAACGCCTGGCTGCTGCTCGACCCGCTCAACGAATGGTTCGATATCCGCATCGAACCCGCGGAAATCGAGCCATCGGGCGGCTGGCTGCGCACGGCCAAACTTTTCGAGGATTTCCGCAAATGGGCGATCGACCAGGGCTACCGCGAAAACTTCCTGCCGCCCGTCAACACCTTCTCCCAGCGCCTGAAATCCATGCCCGACGTGCGCCTGGTACGGTTTGCAAACGGCATGGTGGCCCAAGGGGTGATCCTGAAGGAAGTCGCACTTGCCGCTGCCAACAATTATGCCGACGTGTTCTGAGCCCTGCCGTGTGGTGTGAAACTCGCGCCGTCCGCTCTGCGCAAAAGACGAAGGCCTCCCTAGCCCAATATGATTAGGAACGATCCGCCCGGAATTCGGGTTGTTTTGTCGGCCCCTCAGTGGCCGGCCGCCGCGCCCCACTCCGCCTTCCTGTAGCGGAGGCGGCGGCCACTCTTTTCCCCCTCAGCCAGATCCGCAGGCGCCGCGATCCTCGCGTCCCGAACGGCCATCGAAGATGCCTGCCGGGCCCCGCATCCGGCCCCGCTTCCTCACATCGGCAACAGCCGCCGCATTGCCGCTTCAACACCTGATCTGCCGGCCGCTCCGCCTGCTGTCACCATGCCACGACCACAACTGTTGCGGTCGGAAGGTTGTCGCGATCCGATCGACAAAGGAACGTGACATGACCGCGGCAAATTTTCCCGAATGCCTCTCCATCACGCTTGCATCGGAAGGCGGCCTCTCCACCGAGCGTACCGACCCCGGCAACTGGACCGGCGGCAGGATCGGCAAGGGCACGCTGAAAGGCACCAAATACGGCATCTCCGCAGCCGCCTTCCCAAATCTCGACATCCGCAACCTCACCCTCGACGACGTCAGCCCCATCTACAAGGCGAAATACTGGGACCAGATCGGCGGCGACACCCTGCCCCCGGGCTTCGACCTCGCCACCTTCGACTACGCCGTCAATTCCGGCCCCGCCCGGGCCCTCCGCGACGCCCAGACCGTGATCGGCGCCCCCGCCGACGGCAAAACCGGCCCCATCACCCGCGTGCACGCAGCCACTGCCGGCGTGAAAGAAATCAAGGCGCTCTGCGCGAGAAGGCTGGGCTTCATGCAGAGCCTGGCCATCTGGAAAACCTACGGCAAGGGCTGGAGCGCACGCGTGGCGAAGATCGAGGCGAAAGCCGTGGCGATGTATCTCCGTGGACAGCCGGGTGTGGATGCCAAGGCCGTGCTGGCGGACGAGGCGGACAAGGCGGAGAAGACGGCGGGTACGCTGCAGAAGGCGGGCGCCGCAATCGCAGTGTCGGCATCGGGCGGCGCTGGCACGGGCGCGGCGCTGCCGGCCGAGCCGAATTTGCTCGTGCTTGGCGTGGTGATGGTTCTTGGACTGGTCGTGGCGGCTATGCTGGTCGTGAAGGCCGCAAGAGAGAAGGAACGCGCAGAGGCATACCGGGCGGCCGGGCGGTAACGACGGAAGCTGGTCCCCTCGGATGTGAACGTCACCGGCTCGCTGAGCAGCCCCATACATCCCTTTATCCCCCAAGGTGCTTCCGCGAAGCGCCTGTCGTTCGCTACTAAACACGCGTTTTCCTGAGGTTTTCAACCAAATCTAGAAGAAATAAGAAATTGCAAAGAACAGAATTCCCGCGTTACGAGAATCAAAATAAAGATACCCCGCCAATCACAGCACAAGAGGCTGTGCGCAGCATAATTGAGGGATAATCATGCGCGCCTATATTGCATTGACATTGATTGCCACCGGATTGCTCACCGGCTGTGTGCCGACCGAGAAACAATATGATGCAGCTGTCAGAGTGGCGCGGGGCAGCGAGAGTCAGAGAAACGGGCTTTTGAACGAGTGTATCAGGCAGCTCGGCTTATCCGACACGAAGGCCCGCCATAACGCCGCACTCTTTCTGAACGTGGCAGAAAAAGACGCTCCGAAGATTGCCTGTGGCCGATACACAAATGCGATCGTTTCCGGCGACATATCCTACCAGGATATGCTCGACATCAAAAATCACCGCTACACCCCGAAGCTGATCAAGATCTTCCGGGGCGGTTGAGGCAGACGCTTCGAGATGCCTCGCCAATCACAGCAAAAAACACTGTCCGCAGCATAATTGAGGAATAATCATGCGTGCCACTATTGCAATAACATTGATTGCCGGACTGCTCGCAGGCTGCGCGCCGACGCAGCAGGAATATCAAGCCACTGTCACGGCGCTGCAAGGCAGTCCTCGGTTGAGGAGCGAGGCGCTTAACAATTGCGTCCAGCGTCTGAGCAGGCTCGACAAGAGCACGCTTCACGACGGCGCCGTTCTCATGAACGTCTCGGATAAGGATGCGCCTCGGGTCGGCTGCGCGCGCATGCAAAAAGCTCTGGTCTCCGGCCGGGCAACCTATCAGGATGCGGTCGATATCACGAACAACCGCATGACGCCGAGAGTCATCAAGATCTTCCAGGACCGCTAAGGCGGAAAGCGTCAAATGTCGCTATGCGCCCGCCCTTGCGAACGGAAGGGCGGGCGCAGGGCGGCAAGACTCAGCCGCTCCATGACATGGCGGTCCTCGCCCAGTTGCCGCGCTGCGCCTCCGGAACGGGATCGATCCTGTTGAGCCTCATCGCTATCGAGCAAACCTCTTCGTCGCTGAGTTCGGCAGGTTTCGCCAGCTTGTTCAATTCGTCCATGGTCACGCCCAGGCGCTGCGTGATCATCTGCACGATGTCCTCAGCGGTGAGCGTAACGGCCGCAGGCCCCCGCACCTTTCCGTCCTCATAGGCCAGGCGCTTGGCTTCCATAACTTGCCAATAGCTCTCCTTGACCTGTGGAACGGCCTGTGCGGCCTGAGACACCCGCAGGCTCATGAGATCCTTGCAGCCCTGCGGATAATATCGCGCGAGAGCCTCGTTGAGCGCAGCTGTCTTCTTCAAGACATCGATAGCAATGGCATCGCTTGCGCGCGACAGCGCAGGATTGCCGTATTTCGCCACCATGGCAGCTACTTGCGCTCGCGGATCGATCTTGCCCCCCGAGGCTTCGACCTTGGCAAACAGCTGCCGCGTTTCAGCTTCGTGATCCATGAAGACCGCGTGAACGAAAGGATTGATACCGGCGAGAACCTTCATCTCCTTTTCGAAGGAGCCAGCCTTCTTTTCCTGCGCAACCGCACCCGGTGTGGCCTTCCCACCTGCGGCTGGCTTCCTCTTTTGCAGGGATGGACCGCCCCCGAGCCACGCCCTCCCCCAATCGCCCTGCAGCTCTTTCGGCAGAGCGCCGACATTGTTGAGCTTCTTTGCAAGAGCGCACATGTCTTCGTCGGTCACGTCGATAGGGGCCGTCAGCGACTTGAACACCTCGTCCGCAGTCATCCCAAGATACTGCGTCATGATGACGTGTCGTTTTTCGAAGGTCATCACTCCCATATCAGCACGGAACTTCCCGTCCTGATAGGCATAAGCTTTCGCTCTTAGATCAGCCATGCGCCCGTCTCTGACTTCGGGAACCAAGGCCCAGTTCGGCATATTGCCCGTGAAGAAATACTCACAGCCTTCGGGATATTTTTCGGCCACGATGTCGACAAGTGCAGCGGTCTTGTTCATGGCTAAGATCACACTACTGTCGCCGGCGCGCCCAAGGGCGGGACTGCCGTATGTCGCGATCACCTCGGCGAGAATGTTCCGCTCCTCATACACATCGGCCCACCCTTCCCCATAGACTTTCCGCGCCACATCCATGTGATCCTGATAGATAGCCTGCAGAAGAGGATTGATCCTCCCCATGAAACGAACCACCCCTTCCAACGGGTCCTTCTTCGCATCTTGCGCAAATGCGCCTGATGCGAAGACCGTGATCGCCGCTAACAGCAACAATAATCTTTTCATGAAATCCCACCCCAAATAGTTGCAATTCTTTTATGTCTGAAATTTCAGGCCGTCCACGGCCCACTCGGAAAATGGTAAAAATATCAGGGGAATGCGCGCGATGCCTCGGCGGCGGCGGCTTGCACATCCCGCAGCGTCAGCCCCCACAGATGATATCGAACGGCAGATTTCGGCCCCCCGTTCGGGCACTCACAAGGATAGTCCACCTCAGCTATTCAGCTTCAGCGCCAGCTGCTGCCCGCCAAACACCTTCAGCACATGTTTGTTGATCGGCCGCATCGCCTCGATGCGGCGTTGCTCTTCCCGCCTGCGCGCTTCGTGACGCTCGCGGTCTGCGCGCAGCTGCGCGGCAAAGGCCATGGCCTTGTCTGCTGCTCCTGAATAACTCGGGCTTGCTGCCATCGAACTCTCCATCAGAACATAGATGAGAACGTTTATTTGTTCTCATTTTGTTCTCATTTTCGGAGAAGTCAAGACGATCGTTTCAGGGCAATACAAAAGGTAGGGTTCCGGCGCGGGAAGAGCGGTGCCGGCAAATAGATGGGAAAGCGCCAAGTCTTTGACGCGAAAAAACTATTCTTTGGTCTGCAGCCACACCATGGCGAAAGACATCAGGCCGCAAAGCGTAGCGATCAGAAGCAGGTTGTCCATCGAAATCCTCCTATTTGTGGCAGAAACGCGGCAGGAGGATTTTGGTTCAATTGCCCTCTATTTAAGGTGATTTGCCGCCATGACCGGGGCGCTGCCTGCCTATGCCGGCCTGATCACGGTCATGATGACGATATTGCCGGCTTCGTCCCTGGCGCTGTCTGTCGTCGCGATCACCTTGCCGGCAAATTCCGCCTCTGCCTCGGCAAACGCCTCCTTCACCAGCCGGAGCGTTTCCAGATAGGCGCTGTTGTCTCGCCTCGGCATCGCCAGCAATGCCTTGATCCCTGCGCTATCGTCGGTCATGACGCTGATTTTACTCCTTTGCGTGATCCCTATATTGGGAATATCGGGACCTTCCTTCGCTGCCTTCCGGGAAAACGGCACCTGCGTCAAGGGCGGGAGCACCCTCCGGCCAGATGACGGCAGACACCCTCGAATGCGCGATCTCGCTTTATCTCCATCTCTCATGTATAAGCCCTCGTCCCGTTGCCAAGCCCGGCGCCGGCCCATCACCGGCAAGGGCTTGCAGGATAAGGCCTCCGCTACGAGATAAGGCCACGGGACCCGCGACCTGACGAAAGAAGACTTGAGATCATGACCACGGCAAAGACGGCTGCATCCGAAGGCATTCAGCGCTATTTCAAGGCGCCGGTTTTCGCGGTTGCGCCGATGATCGACTGGACGGATCGCCACTGCCGCTATTTCCATCGCCAGATCAGCCGCAATGCCCTGCTCTATACGGAAATGGTCGTCGCCGACGCCATCATCCATGGCCCGCGGGAGCGCCTGCTCTCCTTCGATGCGGCTGAACATCCCGCCGCCCTGCAGCTCGGCGGCTCCGATCCGGCCAAGCTTGCAGAAGCCGTGCGCATTGCCGAGCCCTATGGTTATGACGAGATCAACCTCAATGTCGGCTGTCCCTCGGATCGCGTCCAGTCCGGCACGTTCGGCGCCTGCCTGATGCTGACGCCGGAAACGGTTGCCGAATGCGTCGCCGCCATGAAGAAGGTCGCAAACGTCCCGGTCACCGTCAAATGCCGCATCGGCGTCGACGAGCAGGAGCCGGAAGCGGCCCTGCCCGCGCTGATGACCCGCGTGCTCGATGCCGGCGCCGATGCCATCTGGATCCATGCCCGCAAGGCCTGGCTGAAGGGCCTGTCGCCGAAGGAAAACCGCGAGATCCCGCCGCTCGATTACGATATCGTCTATCGCATGAAGCAGCGCTTCCCCGATGTCTTCATCGGCATCAATGGCGGCATCCACACGCTGGATGAGGCAGAAGCTCACCTCGCCCATGTCGATGGCGTCATGCTCGGCCGCGCCGCCTATCAGAATGCCGCTATTCTCGCCGATGTCGACCAGCGCTTCTACGGCGCCCCCGCCTCCGAGCCCGACTGGAATGCGCTGCGCGACCGCATGATGGCCTATGCTGCCGGCCATATAGCTTCGGGTGGCCGCCTGCAGCATGTCGCCCGCCATATGGTCGGCCTCTTTACCGGCCTGCCCGGCGCCCGCCGCTACCGCCAGATCCTTTCGACCGATGCGGCAAAGCCGAATGCCGGCCCGGAAGTGATCGCCGCAGCCTTCGCCGCTGTCGATTTCTCGGGTGCGACGGAAGCCGTCAGCGCCTGAGGCTGGTCAGGACCATGCTGCGGCCATAGGCAATCATGCGCGAACAGACCGGTCCGTTTCCCTTCCATGTTTGAACGAAGTTCGGCTGAACGCGTTTATAACGATCCCCCACGAAGGAAGGTGAAAGGAACCGCTCATGAAAACCCTCATGATAACAGTCGCCGCCGCTTCCCTCGGCTTTGTCCCCGTGGCTGAGGCCGCGAGCCAGCATAAGCAGCCGAAACATGCCGCCCAGCAGGTCGCAAATGAGCCGCAGCAACGTCTCGGCACCCTCTCCTGCGTCGTTGCCGGCGGGGCCGGCATGATCATCGGCTCCAGCAAGGCGATCGATTGCAGCTTCAAGCAGAACACCGGCAAGGTCGAGCACTATTCCGGCACGATCGGCAAGCTCGGTCTTGATGTCGGGGTCACCGGCAAATCCTACCTCAGCTGGATCGTCGTCAACACCGCCCCCACCCGCGTCGGCGACGGCGCTCTTGCCGGCACCTATGTCGGCGCCTCTGCCGGCGCTTCCGTCGGCGTCGGTCTCGGAGCAAACGCGCTTGTGGGCGGCAGTTCGAAGAATTTCGCATTGCAGCCGCTCAGCGGCGAAACCGGAACCGGCGTCAACGTGGCCGCAGGCGTCTCTCGCCTCCAGCTGAAGGCAACGCGCTAAATCCTGCCGGCGGCGGCCACCGGTCGCCGCCGGTATTTTCCGCGACTACCCGACCGGACAATGCCCGCCGCGCGTTTCATCCGGCGCAAGCCGTCCTGCCCAGTGCCATTGGCGTTTCCCAGGAATTGTCGTAATCCGGTGCCCGATCTCAGGCAGGAACGGACATGCGGATCAGACAGGCAACTCGGGACGATTTCGACACCTTGCGATCGATAGAGTTGGCCTCTTTCGAAACGCTGCGCGCCACAGGTGCTGTCAGCGGAGAGCCGGAAGCAAGCAGCGACGCCGAACTACAGCACTATCTCGACCACGCCCTCCTCTATGCCGCATGCGATCAGGATGACATCCCCGTCGGCTATGCCGGCGCCTATGTCGCGGAGGGCTGCCTGCATATCGGCGAAATGGACGTTCATCCGGATTTCCAGAGAAAAGGCCTCGGCCGCAGGCTCATGGAAACGCTTCTTGCAGAAGGCCGTTTGCGAAAGCTTGCCGCGGCAACGCTGACGACAGACCGCCTCGCCCCCTTCAACGCGCCTTTCTATGCATCGCTTGGCTTTCGGCCCCTCGAAAAGGAAGAATGCTCCCCGCGCCTGCGGGCCATCCTCGATTCTGAAGCCGAAAAGGGCCTCGATCCGCTCCGCCGCATTGGCATGGTTCTGCCATTCTGATACTCGACATATGGGAGGCCAGCCAGCATGAAAGATGTCGTCGCGTTGATAACAGGCGCAAGCCGCGGTGTCGGCCGCGGGATTGCGCTTGCCTTGCTCGCCGAGGGCGCCACGGTCCACGTGACCGGCAGGACACGTTCGGAGGCGGAGGCAAGCGCTGGCAAACGCGCAGGCTCGCTGGAGGGCCTCGCGGTCGAGGCCGAGAACCTGCCCGGACGCCTGATCCTTCATCATTGCGACCACGGCAATGACGCCGAGACCGAGCGCGTGGCCGAAGAAATCAAAGCCGGCAGCAGGCTGGACATTCTCGTGAACAATGCATGGCCCGGCTATGAAAACATGGTCGAGGACGGCGATTTTACCTGGCCCCGCGCCTTCTGGGAGCAGCCCCTCTGGCGGTGGGACGCGATGATGGGCACCGCATTGCGGGCGGCCTTCCTGATGTCGCGTGCTCTGGCACCCGTCATGATCCAGGCGCAGCGCGGCCTGATCGTCAATATTTCCTTCTGGGCAGCGCAATTCTACGACGGCAACGCGATCTACGGCATGGCCAAGGCCGCTGCCGACAAGATGGCCGCAGACTTCGCCCATGATCTGCGCCCGCACAATGTCGCCGCCGTCGCCCTCTATCCCGGGCTGGTCCGCACCGAAGCGGTCATGCAGAACGCCGAATATTTCGACCTGTCCAATTCCGAGTCACCGCAATTCATCGGCCACGTCATATCAGGCCTTTGGCGAGACCAGGCGCTGATGTCGAAATCCGGTCATGTCCTGGTCGCGGCCGAGCTCGGCCAGGAATATGATATAGCCGACGTCAACGGCTATAGACCTGCTCCCCTCACAGCAGCGGACTTCGCCAAAAGCTGAAGTCATTGCCGGGAGCGACGGCAAGCCGGAGCGTGGCTTCAAGCCGCCACCAAGAGCAGCACGTAGGCCACGACCGTCACCATCAGGCCGCGAAACGCAATCGTTACGAAGCGGTATTTGCTGCGCGCGATGTGCGAGAGAATATCGGCATTTTCCACATACTGATCGAAGAGATAGCGTTCGTCGCGCCGGTTCGCCGCATCGTAGAAGGCGTCGCGATGCCTGGGCCACGCGCCCCAGAACATCGAGGTGGACTTGTCGAGCCGCCGCGGCAGCACGACGAGGATCGCCGCCAGAATCGAAAAGACCGAGGCCGCAGCCAGGAGCCCGGAAAAGAGAATGGCCTGCGGCGTGCCCTGCGCATAGCGCGCCCAGGTGAAGACCGCCCTCACTTCGACGGAGCTCACAAGAAAGGCGAGCATGAAAGTAAAGATATACGCAGCCTTCTGGTCCGATATCTTGATCTGATCGTAGAATATATCGTTGATTTTCTTGATATGGTCGAAATATTCCGAGTCGACATCGTCCGTAGACGGAGAGCTGGAAGGCAGCTCCGCAAAATTTTCAAACTCACTCAAAGGAAACCCCACCCCGCAATAGTGTTTCCCTAATAATACACTTGACCGCGAAAGCAAGAACACGTGTGCACCCGACTTGACTTTTACACCGCACTTGGCCAAACGGGGAAAAGATGCGGGGGTATCTGAAATGTCGGGGCTGAGGTCTGTTCTGTGCGCAAGTACGTCTCTTGTGCTCATGTCAACGTTACTTTCATTTCCGGTTGCGGCCGAACCGGTTCAGCGCTCGACGCCGGTTGCAGGCTCCGTCATCGCCCGCAAGACAGGCGAGGAAGTGCGTTTCGTCGATGTCACCAACTGGCGCGTCGTCGATCTCAACCAGGACCTGCTCGATGGCGACGTACTGCGCACCAACGCCACCGGCCAGCTCGCCATCCTCTTTTCCGACCACACGCAGATCCGCCTTGGCCGCAATTCCGCGCTGCAGGTCAAGAAGATGTCGGCGACCGGCGACACGATCCTTAACCTGCAATCCGGCACCATCTGGGCCCGCGCCCAGCGCGGCGGCCAGGGCCTGACCGTCGAAACCCCGGCCGCCGCCGCCGCTATCCGCGGCACTGACTGGACGATGACCGTCGAAGGCGCCAAGACCTCGATGATCGTGCTCGAAGGCCGCGTCTCGCTGACCAACCCGCAGGGCAGCGTCGATGTCAACGAGGGCGAAGGCGCTGTGGCCACCATCGGCCAGGCGCCGCACAAGCTCATCAGCGTCAATCCTGACGACCGCGAGCAGATGCTCTTCTATCTCGACCTGCGCGACGGGTTCGGCCTGATGCCCACTTCACCGCTGCGCGCCGACCGCATGGCGACGGAACGGCGCCGCCTGCTTGCCCTGCCGCCAGGGCGCCGCACAACGGAAGACTGGCTGGAGCTTGCCGAGGTGCAGAGCGCCTTCGACGGGCGTCAAGCCGCAGCTGCAACATTGCAGAACATCCGCGGCCGCAAACTGTCGGTGGCCCAGCAGGCGCGCGTCGACCTGCTCGATGCCACCATCGCCGGTTCCGAAAAGCGCTATGGCGACGCCGCAAAGCTTTTCGCCAGGGCGCTGCCGCATCTCGACCCGACACGCCGCAACATGGCGCAATATGGCGGCTATTTCGCCCGCTCGCTGGCCGACCCCTCTCATTTCGAACCGCCGCCGGCAAACACGACCGGTCCCTATGGCGCCATCATGCAGGCCTATACGACAGGCTTCCTGGAAAACCCGCGCGCCGCGATCGAGATCATCCGGAAAGCGGAACAGCGCTATCCCGACGATCCGACCCTGCCGGCAATCCGCGCCCAGCTGGCGCAACTCATCGACGACCGCGCCCAGATGAAGGAAGCAGCCGACCGCTCGCTGTCGCTCGATCCCGATCATCCGATGGCCCTTGCCGCCCGTGCCGGTTACAGGGCGGCCTATGAGAGCGATATCAACGGCGCGCTCGCGGACCTGAACCGCGCGATCGAACTTGCGCCCGGCGCCTCGGGCACGCTCAATTCGCTCGGCCTGCTGCAGAGTTCGCGTGATGCCAACGGCGAGGCGGAGGAAGCCTTCAAGAAGGCGATCGAGCTCGACCCGCAGGACCCGCTGCTGCATGCAAACCTTGCGATCCTCTATCTCGACCAGGCCCGCATGAAGGAGGCCAAGCGCGAGATCGACACCGCAATCGCCCTCGATCCGTCCTTCGATATCGCCCTGCTCGCCCGCGGCCGCTACTATCTGCAGACCGGCGAGCGCGACAAGGCGTTGGAAGATCTGCTCGCTGCCAGCACCGCCAATCCCGGTCACTCGCAATCGCAGCTGATGCTTGCCGCCGCCCATTACGAAAAGGGCGATCGCCTCCCCTCCGAACAGGCGCTCGACAATGCCAACCGTCTGGATGACAACGATCCTGTCATCTCCGCCTTCCGCACCGCCGTCGATATCGACGATTACAATGCCGATGGTGCGATCGCCAACGCGCAGGAATTCCTGCGCCGCTCGCGCGCCCGCGGCGGCGATTTCAGCGGCCTCGGCGCCAATGCCAGCGCCGGCTCGACGCTGAACAACGCCTTCCGCCTGCAGGGTCTGGATGCCTGGGGCCGCTACTACGGCGATGCCGTCTTCGATCCCTTCAAGGGCAGCAGCTATATCGACCAGTCGATCAAGGGCAGCATCTTCCCCTTCGTCAACGCGACGAGCTTCAGCGATGACAATATCATCCAGAACCGCGGCAATGCATCGAGCTACTCGTCCTTCATCCAGGGGCTGCTGCTCTCTCCCCACGTGCTGTCCGGCCGTTCACGCGCAGCAACGCTGTTCGACGTGCCCTTCATCGAAGGCTCGGTCGGCGGCGGCATCAACAGCGTCGATGGCCATACGCGCCGTACCGGCGAAGCCGATATCCAGGGCTATTCGAACAGCACGATTCCGATCAGCTTCTACGGCAACCTGACCTGGGAGGAGCTCGCGCTCGACGGCACCTATTCCAGCTTCGGTGGCTATGCGACCGAGAACAAGCTGCTCGGTGGCAACGGCTATATAACGGCGACCGTGACGCCCGACGATCGTGTGGTGGCTTATGTCAACCATGCCAAGAACGACGGAACGCTGAATGCGCTGTCACAGGGCACGGCGCTGACGGATTTCCTCAATCTTTTTGGCGCCGGCCTTCCGGATATCGTGACCTCGCAATATTCCACTCGGCTCGTGGATGCCGAGATAACCAATGCCGGTATCGGCTGGAGCCATACGTTCGGCTACGAAAACATCCTGAACGGCGCCATCCTCTATTCGGAAACCAAGTCGAAGACAGAAAACTTCCTGAGCGTGGATGATGCACCGCTCTTCGGCCTGCCCGATCCGGACGTCATCCCCTTCCTGGACGGGACGGAGGAAACATCCTCGAAGACCTATATCGGAGCCCTGAGCCATTCCATCGGCAACGGTCCCCTGACGTGGCGATACGGCATTGAAGGCGGCTGGATCGATGGCAGTACGACCACGTCCTCTCGTCTGCATGAACTCTTTCCCAGATTTCCGGTTCTCCCGGCAACCACCGACGGCCCGAACACCGTCAGCAACACCGTCAATATCGGTCGCGCCTATATCGACGTTCTGCACGACATTACCCCCGATCTCAAAGGCGAATACGCTCTCTTTGGAACCCGCATGGAAGGCGACGGCGTCGATATAAGCCGGCTGGAACCGCGCTTCGGCCTTGCCTGGGCACCGGTCCAGAACCATTGGCTGCGCGCCGCCTTCATGCGCCAGAGCCTCGATCTCGGCGTTCCCACCCTTGCCCCGATCGGCATTCTTGGTCTGCAGGCAAATCAGTTTTCGGTCAGTGCCGAAGGTTATGCGGACACGGCAGCCTTCCAGTGGGACGCAGAGTGGACCGACAAATTCTTTACCTCGGTCGAATACCAGCACCAGGAGCTGCATGATTTCTCGATCGACCTGCCGTTGATCGCCCTTCCGGCGATCGAGAGCCTGCCGCTCTCGCGCGGCTCGATCGATCGCGCCGCCGTCACCGCCAACGTTGCGCTCGGCGCAGGTTTTGGCCTCTCGGCCACCTACGCCTATATGGATTCCGAAAACAAGGATCCGGGAACGCTGAATTTCGGTGGCAACCTGCCATATATCCCGCAAAACTCCGGCCAGATCGCGCTAACCTGGGTCAATGAAGCCAAGGTCAAGGCCACCGTCGCCGCCAACTATATCGGCGAGCGACACGGCGACGATATCGGCACCAAGCTCGACGACTACTGGAGCCTCGACGCCCATCTGATCTGGGAGCCCTTCGACAAGCGCATCGCGCTCGAAGCCGCGGCCTACAATCTTCTCGACGAGGACTTCGAGATCACTCCCGGTGTGCCCGGCTGGGGCCGCGCCTTCAAGGGCAGCCTGAAGATCCGCTTCTGATGATGGCGCGCCCGACCGCCCTGCAACGGCTTCAGGCAGAGCGCCCCATCGACACAGGCCGACAGCAGCGCCCGCCCGGCTGGCCTTTCTCCAGCCGCGGCATCCGTCTTCTCGTGCTGGCCCTGGTCACGCTGGTCACGATTTCGCTGATCTCCCGCCTGCCCGCCTGGGCGCTGACGGAACTGCGCACCTTCGACTATCTCTCCACGATCGACGATCCCTCGCCGCCGGCCGGCGGCCCGATCATCGTGGCGATCGACGAGCCGGCGCTTGCCGATATCAACGCCCAGTGGCCCTGGCCGCGCAGCCTGCATGCCGAGCTCGTCAAGCAGTTGCGCGCCGCCGGCGCAAAGGCCATCGCGCTCGACATCATCATGGCCGAGCCTTCGACGGCTGAAAACGATCAGGCGATAACCTCCGCCGTCGGCCCGGACATCGTGCTTGCCGGCGACGAAACGTTGATCGAGGCGCCGCAGGCCGATCAGCTGGTGCGCACCACGCCGCTGCCGCAGATGACGGAAGCCGGCGCGCGCACCGGCATCGCCTCGATCGCGCTGAGTGGCGATGGCATCTTCCGCAACATTCCATCCTATGAGGATGGGTTTGCCATGGAGCTTGCAAAGGCCGCGGGCATGAAGGCGCCGCATCTGCCGGCAGGCGCGCTCGTCCAGTCCCTCGGCCCGGCCCGCTCCTATCCCACCGTTTCCTATTATCAGGCGCTCGACCCGAAGAATTTCCTGCCGCCCGATATCTTCAAGGATCGCGTCGTGCTGGTCGGCCTCAGCCTGCAGAATGCGCCCGAGATCGACCAGGGCGGCGTCGATGCCTATGCCACGCCCTACACCGTTCACACCGGCAAGCTCATCTCCGGCGTCGAGGTGCAGGCCACCATCTACGATAATATCGTTCATGGCCTCGCCATCAATGAAGCCGGCCTGCCGGTCGTTTCGATCTGCATCCTCGTTGCCGTCGCGCTCGCCGCCGCGACGGTCTGGAAGGCCACGAGCTGGCGCACGCTGGTCGCGACCGCCGCCGCCGTCCTTGCCTTCGCCGCGGCAAGCTATGCCGGCATTCGCTTCACCCATGTCTTCGTCTCGCCGCTCGGGCCGACCGTCGCCTTTATCGCCGTCGCCTTCGGCCAGGCAGCCTTCGACTATGCGCAGGAGCGCCACCAGAAGCGCCAGATCACGCTCGCCTTTGCCCAATATATCTCGCCCGATCTCGTCAGGCGCCTCTCCAACGATCCCTCGCAGCTGAAGCTCGGCGGCGAGCGGCGAACCCTGACCGTCCTGTTCTCAGACGTACGCGGCTTCACCACCATTGCCGAGACCATGAAGGACGATCCCGAGCAGCTGACGACGCTCATCAACCGGCTGCTGACGCCGCTCTCGGATGTCGTCATGGACCATGGCGGCACGATCGACAAATATATGGGCGATTGCATCATGGCCTTCTGGAATGCGCCGCTCGACGACCCCGACCATGCCCTGCATGCGGTCAAGGCGTCGATCGCCATGCAGGATGCGATCGGCACGCTGAACCGCGAGCTGGAGCGGGAAGTGGCCGCCACCGGCCGGCCGCTGCATATCCTGAAAATGGGCGTCGGCATCAATACCGGCGAATGCATCGTCGGCAATATGGGCTCGACCCGGCGCTTCGACTATTCCTGCCTCGGCGACAGCGTCAATCTCGCCTCACGCCTGGAAGGCGCCTCGAAGAACTATGGCGTGGCATTGCTGCTCGGCGAGGAAACCGCCCGCCTCGTGGCCGAACATTACGCTGTTGTCGAACTCGACCGCATCATCGTCAAGGGCCGCACCGTGCCCTCGCCCGTCTTCACGGTGCTCTACGGCTCGCACCGCGCGGCGCTCCCGGAGCATAACGCCTTCCTCGATGCAAAATACGCGGGCACGCTCAGCATCTCCGACCCCGCCTTCGACACCCTGCCGAAGGCCATTCCTGAGCTTTCGGCCTATTACGCATTGGTGCGCGGCAGCCTCGCACAGGACATCGCGGCCCCCTAGAGCGATTAAAGCCAAAAAGCGCAGCGGTTTCCGGTCAGAACAAAGGTGGTTCCTTCCGCGCCTTTTGCAGTTGGAAGCGCGTCGCGATCTTTCATATCCGCCTGCCGCGCTCTAGTTCTTCGTCTTGCGCATGTCGTTATCGCAAAACCGCCGCGCAGTTTTGCGCGACATGCTTTACGATATCGCCAGACTCGCCCAGATCAATCAGCCAAGAAGTCCCATCATGTCCCTTCCCGCCACCGTCATTCCACTCCCGCAGCCTGTTCTCCTGCCCGTCGAAGGCAGCGCCGAGGCCTTTCCGGTCCGCCGCGTCTATTGCGTCGGCCGCAACTATGCCGATCACGCCATCGAAATGGGCCATGACCCGAACCGGGAGCCGCCCTTCTTCTTCCAGAAGAACGCTGACAACCTCTTCTCCGGCAGGGATTTCCCCTATCCGCCGCTGTCGAATGACGTGCATTTCGAGGTCGAATGCGTGCTGGCGCTGAAGGCCGGCGGCGCCGATATACCCTCGGAAAAAGCGCTCGACTGTATCTATGGCTACGGCGTCGGCATCGATTTCACCCGCCGCGACCTGCAGGCCGAAGCCAAGAAACTCGGCCGCCCGTGGGAGCTCGCCAAGGCCTTCGAACATTCCGCCCCGGTCTCGCCACTCGTCCCCGCGAGCCGCCTCGGACATCCCGTAAATGGCCGCGTCTGGCTTGATGTCAACGGCGTCCGCAAACAGGACGGCGACTTAAACCAGATGATCTGGAAAGTCCCGGAAATCATTGCAGAGCTTTCGAAACTCTTCGTTCTGGCGCCTGGCGATATCATCATGACCGGCACACCCGCCGGTGTTGCCGCCATCAACAAGGGCGACAGCATTTCCTGCGGCGTCGATGGCATTGCGACGCTCTCGCTGAACGTGGTCTGAGGAGGAAGACATGGCAATCTATGCGCTCGGAGGCCAGCACCCGAAACTGCCGCCGCACGGCACCTTCTGGATCGCCCCCGAAGCGCATGTGATCGGCCATGTGGAACTCGCCGAAGAGGTCGGTATCTGGTTCGGTGCCGTCCTGCGCGGCGACAACGAACCCATCGTCATCGGCAAGGCCACCAACTTGCAGGAAGGCGTCATGGTCCACACCGACCCCGGCTTCCCCACCACGATCGGCGATCACTGCACCATCGGCCACCACGCCATCATCCACGGCTGCACGATTGGCAACAACACCCTCATCGGCATGGGAGCCACCATCCTGAACGGCGCCAGGATCGGAAACAACTGCCTCGTCGGCGCCAATGCGCTCATCACCGAAGGCAAGGAATTCCCCGACAATTCCCTTATCGTCGGCTCACCCGCCCAGGCGATCCGCACGCTGGACGATGAGGCGATCGCGAAGATCACCCAGTCCGCAAAGAAATATGTCGGCAACTGGCAGCGCTTTGCGCGGGATCTCGAGCGGATCGATTGATAGCCGACCGCGGGCGGATCTGACAGCGAGGCGGTTTTCAGTCGGTCGTTGCGGCGAGAATCCTGCCGCCCCTCGGCTCCTGGACGATGACGGCGCTCTTGAGGTCGCCGGCGGCAGCCGGGATCGGCAGCCTCACCATCTTGCCGTCCCAGGTGCCGAGACGCGTCAATTCGTGCACGACATGGGCGTGCGGCAATGTCTCGCCTGCATTCTCGCCTCTGGCGACCGGAACCTGCACGGTGCCCGGAGCGTAGCGGACGAGCCAGACGTCGGCCGGAGCGCTCCGGCCCTTCGCAGCGTCGATGACAGCCACGTTCGGGGCCAGCGCGATCCCGGGGCCTGACAGTGCGGGCTCGGACGCGATCACGCGCCGGATCTGGTTGAGATCATAGCCGACGGTCGACTGGTGACCGTTGACGACCATCTGCGGCGTGAAAGGGCCGGATTGGCCGAGTGCGGGCTCGTAGGTCACCTGCCGCTCGGTGAATTCCTTCTTCCCGAAAATGTCCTTCCATCCGAGATAGTCCCAATAAGTCACCGAGAAGCTTAGCGCGAGCACATCAGGATCGTTGCTGAGCCTGACGAGATTGGCATTGGCCGGAGGGCATGAGGAACAGCCCTGGCTGGTGAACAGTTCGACGACCGCAGGCGATTGCCCGGCGGAGGCCTGAGAGGTGGAACCAAGGCCGAAGATTGCGGCGATGATCGCAAGATTGAACGGGGCTGAATATGTCATGGCGGTGCTCCCTGATGATCTGCATCTCGTTCTCCTTCGCAGGCGGAACACCATTCGTTACAGCCTCACGCACTTGTGACGGTGTCCGGAAAGCCGCACCGCCAGCCTTTCCGGGCCAAAGTCTCCGGCCGCAGCGAAAAAACTTCGGGACGCCTGTAACAAATCCCGCTTCGCCTACGTACATGCAGTAGGGGCGTGACGGTATCGGACATCGAAAACGATCATGGCAACACTCGACGATCACAGCCAGGCCACTCCAGCAGGCCCGACGATAACAGTCATCCGCCGGCACTCGCTGGCAACCCGCATTACACACTGGATCAACGTTCTCTGTCTCAGCCTGCTTTTGATGAGCGGGCTGCAGATTTTCAATGCCCACCCGGCGCTTTACTGGGGCCAGTACGGTGCGGATGCAGACCCGTCCTGGCTGTCGATCGGCGCCGTCGATGGCGGCACGCGCGGCGTGCTTCGCATCGGCAATCTGCAGATCACCACGACAGGCGTTCTCGGCGTTTCGGGAACGGGCGATAACGCAACCGAGCGTGGCTTCCCTTCCTGGATCACCATTCCGAGCTACCAGGATCTAGCAACCGGCCGCCGCTGGCATCTGTTCTTTGCCTGGCTCTTCGTCATCAACGGATCGATCTATGCGCTCATCGGCTTTCTGTCAGGCCATTTCCGACGCGATCTGGCGCCGAGCGGCGAAGAGATCTCGCCGCACCATCTGGGACAGGAGATCGCCGACCACGCGCGCCTGCGCTTCCCGAAGGGTGAAAAGGCAAGGCGTTACAATGTGCTGCAGAAGCTCGCCTACCTGATCGTCATCTTCATCCTGCTGCCGCTGATGTTTGCAACGGGCTTGACCATGTCACCCGCCATGGATGCCGGCTATCCCTTCCTGCTCGACCTTTTCGGCGGCAGGCAAACGGCCCGGTCGATCCACTTCATCTGCGCCTGGTCGATCGTCCTCTTCGTTTTCGTGCATATCGCCATGGTGATCCTGTCCGGCCTCTGGAACAACATGCGCTCGATGATAACGGGCCGCTACGTGATCGAAACCGAAAGGGACGATCGATGACCTTCTCCATTACACGCCGCGGCCTGCTGATCGGATCGGCTGCCGGACTCGGTGCATTCGGCCTGACCGGCTGCGACGATGTCGTCCAGAACCCCAATGTCCAGTCCGTTCTCGACATGGCCGAGACGCTGACGATGAAAAGCCAGCGGCTGCTCGTTCCCAAGGACAAGCTGGCGCCTGAATATTCCGAAGCCGATATCTCGCCGACATTCCGGCCGAACGGTACCAGCCAGCCAGACAGCGAAGCCTATGCGCAGATGATGGCAACCGGCTTCGCCAACTGGCGACTGAAGATTGACGGGTTGGTAGAGCGTCCCGTCGAGCTTTCGCTCGCAGATCTGAAGAAGCTGCCCTCGCGCACCCAGATCACCCGCCACGACTGCGTCGAGGGTTGGAGCGCGATCGGCAAGTGGACGGGCGCGCAGCTCGGACCGCTCCTGCAGAGCGTGGGGCTGAAACCCCAAGCCCGCTATGCCGTCTTCTACTGCGCAGACCAGCTCGAACAGACGCTGGACGGCAGCGGAACCTATTACGAAAGCATCGATCTCATCGACGCCTTCCACCCGCAGACCATCCTCGCCTACCAGATGAACGGCAAGGATCTGGAGGTCGCCCACGGCGCCCCGCTTCGCCTGCGCGTCGAGCGCCAGCTTGGCTACAAGCATGCCAAATACCTGATGCGGATCGAGATGAAGGACAGCTTCGCCGGCCTGTGGGGCGGCAAGGGCGGCTTCTGGGAAGACCGGGGCTACGAATGGTACGCCGGAATCTAGGCACTCGTGCCCCGAACAGTCTTACTGCGGGACAGTCTTGCCGCGCGACAGACTTGCAAAGGGCAATGGCGCCCGCAAGGAGGAGGAGAAGACCATGTTGAAATGCACAGCAGCAGCAATCGTCCTCGCAGCAGCGTCCGCGCTGCCTGCCTTTGCACAGGACGCGATGATGTCGGCGAAGTGCGACGAGGCTTCGATGATGAAAATGCAGGCCGACATGGATGCCATGACGGATCCCGCCATGAAGGAAAAGAAGGAAATGGCGTCCAAGGAAATGATGATGGCCAAGGATTCCATGAAGGCCAACAAGATGGAAGAATGCAAGACGCACATGGAAAAAGCCATGAAAAGCATGAGCAACATGTGAAGCCTGCCGGACAGATGCGGGCGGCCCTGGGGGCTGCCCGCGGCATGAACGCCGCTGCGCGATCGGCGGCAACCGCCCCACCGGCGCCAATGTGTTCGCCGCTGAACTAACGGAATTCCCAGACAACGGCCTGATCGCCGGCTCACCCGGCCATGCCATCCCTTACGCTGGAGGAGTCGGCGCAATCCGTCGGGCGCGCAACGCTCGTGCTGCCCGAGCGCCGGGCAAGCGCATTGTTATGCGCGGAACATCTGGCATCCGCACACCGACGCTGGCATAAATGAGCTTCATCGAGGGAGGCATCATGATGCAGAAGAACGCGCCGGACTTCAGCCTTGCGGGCAAGGTGACTTTGGTGACGGGAGCGAGCCGTGGCATCGGCCGGGCTTGCGCATTTGCCTGCGCCGCAGCAGGCTCCGATATTGTCCTGGGGGTCCGTGATATCGCAGCCTCAGCGGGCCTGGTCGCCGAACTCGAGCGCACGGGCCGAAAAGTTCTCCCGGTTGAACTGGATATTCCCAACAAGGCCCATATCGCACAGGCCGTCGACGCGGCGCTGGCCGCGTTCGGTCGGATCGACATCCTCGTCAACAATGTCGGCGTGGCTCCGGGCAATCTCGCGGAACTCGTCGAGGAGAAGGACCTTGACGAGATCCTCGATGTCAACATCAAGGGCACCTTTCTGATGACCCAGGCGGTCGGCCGTCACATGATCAAGCGCAATGGGGGCCGGATCATCAATATCAGCTCGCAGGCCGGTACCGTGGCGCTGCGTGGTGAGGCCATCTATTGCATGAGCAAGGCGGCAATCAATCACCTCACGCGCTGCCTTGCAGCCGAATGGGCACGCTACGATATCACCGTGAATACCGTATCGCCGACCTTCATTCATACCGACGGTACAGCACCTTTTCTATCCGATGCCGACAATCACAAAGCGACCCTCGGTCACATTCCGCTCGGTCGGATCGGTGAAACCGATGATGTGGTGGGTGCCGTAGTCTTCCTTGCATCACCGGCTGCAAGCCTGATCACCGGCGCAAACCTGCTGGTGGACGGCGGATGGTCCGTCGCCTGAGGCCGGGTCGGCTCCTGCAGCGCAAGTCCTATGCAAGCGAAAGCGACGTGCCCTGACAAGGGCGGCGTTGCATCATCTGCAAAGGCGATGGTGATCCAGCATTTCGACCATCGCACTGGCAATTTTTCAGTCTGTCGCGCGGCCCTTCACCCGGCCACCTTTACCTTCTTCGCAAACGGCACCCACAGCAGCGCGCAGGCCGTCAGCACCGCAACCACCATCCACGCCTCGTTGATTGCCTGAACACTCGCCGCCGTCTGCACCAGCGGATCGAGCATCGCCGTCGTATCCGCGTCGAACTCGCCGTGATGGCCCGCGACCGCCTGCAGCGGTGCGCCGACAAAGGCGGCAATGCCCGTGTCCCCCGCCTTCAGCCGCTCCCAGAGGCTGTCGCCGAGCGGTCCCGAGCGCGTATAGACGATAGTGTCGATCAGCGCGATGCCGATTGCACCGCCGAGATTACGCATCAGGTTGAACAGGCCGCTGGCGTCTGGAATGCGCTCCGGCGGCAGGGTGCCGAGCGCGAGGCGCGTCGGCGGCAGCAGGCAGAACATGATGGCGGTGCCGCGGATGACCTGCGGCCAGAACATCGCGTCGAAATCGGTCTGCGGGTCCTGAAAGGCGCTCATGCCAATGCCGATGGCAAAAAGCGTGAAACCGGCCGCAGACAGCAACCGCGCATCCATCCGTTTTTCGAGCGCCACCGCGATCGGCGCGGTGATGAGCTGGGCGATGCCCGTCACCAGCATCGTCATGCCGATTTCGAGCGCATTGTGCCCGCGCACGAAGGCGAGAAAGACCGGCATGAGATAGACCGAGCCGAAGAGGCCGATGCCGAGAATGAAGCTCATCGCAGAGCCCGCCAGAAAATTCCTGTCCCCGAAATTCCCGAGTTCGACCACGGGCAAGGCGCGATGCAGCGACCGCCACGCGAAGACAGCTCCCGCAACCACCGACAGGCAGATGAGGCCGGCGACGTAAAGCGAGGTCCAGCCGCTCGTCGGCGCTTCCTTCAGGCCGAGTTCCAGTGCCGCAAGGCTCGCCGCCATCAGGAGCAGCGAGACGATATCGAGATGCCACAGCTCGGAGAGATTGACGCCGTCGCGCGGAAGCGCGCGCATGGCAACGAGTGCCGCGACAATGCCGGGGATGATATTGATCAGAAACAGCCAGTGCCAGGAATAG
The DNA here is from genome assembly GCF_014194915.1 of Rhizobium sp. BK512. Taxonomy (NCBI): domain Bacteria; kingdom Pseudomonadati; phylum Pseudomonadota; class Alphaproteobacteria; order Hyphomicrobiales; family Rhizobiaceae; genus Rhizobium; species Rhizobium sp. BK512. The sequence continues at coordinate 200,294 of NZ_JACIAS010000001.1, forward strand.
GTCTCGGTCAGCCAGCCGCCGACGATCGGCCCGATGGTCGGCGCAAGCACCGCTAGAACGCCGGCGATCGTCGTCGCCAGCGCCTGCCGTTCGTCCGGAAACAGGATGAAGACGGCCGAAAACACAGAGGGAATGAGCGTGCCGCCGGAAAATCCCTGGATAACCCGCCACGCGACGAGCCCGCCAAAACTGTCGCTCGCCGCACAGCCCGCAGAGGCGATCACGAAGAACGACAGCGACACGACGAAGAGCCAGCGCATCGTCAGCAGGCGCGTGAGAAAACCCGTCAGCGGTATCGCCACCACTTCGGCGATGAGATAGGCAGTCTGCACCCAGCTCATCTGATCCGGATGGATATCAAGTGCCGACTGGATGGTCGGCAGCGAGGTCGCCACGACCTGAACGTCGAGGATGGCCATGAACATGCCGAGGCACATCGCCATGAAGCCGATCCACCGGAGGCTGTGGGGAACTGCTGATAAAACGGTTTGAGACCGGTCGGGCATGCAATGATCCTGCAAAAGCGTCGTTCTCAGGCGCGGCCTGGATGGCCGGAATCAACGCATGGCAGGCGACAATAGCAGGGCATGGCGCAGCATGCCAAAACACAATGGCAGGAGCCGCTTCGCCGCGCCGATGACGCGCTGCGGAACCCCACTATCAGCCGCGTCACGACGGGCGCATGGGCTTCGAACGGGAAGCGCCGTCATCGAGGAAAGGCGTTTCCATTCGCGGCAGCCATGCATGGGTGACAAGCCGCACCATGTGCGTTTTTCGAACATCAAGTGTTCGATCATATCGGTTTTCACATTGCCGCAAAGCATGTTTCATGCCCCTCGTACAAATGATCTGATCCATTCGGGAACAACAGCGCTGCCGTGACCGGCTTCGGCGCGACCACGCCCGCACGACCGCAAGAGGAAATGCCATGAAGGATGAACTGCGCGCGCTGGCTTCGCTTGCCGGCCCCTTCCCGCCATTCGATGCCGATGCCGTGCCCGACGACCCGCGCGATCTCTTCTCCGACTGGCTGCGCGATGCAATAGCGGCAGGCATCCGCGAACCGCATGCCATGGTGCTCTCGACGGTGGACGGGAACGGCGCGCCCGATGCCCGCCTTCTCATCCTGAAGAACCTCGATGCCAGGGGCTGGCATTTCGCAACGTCAGGCAACGGCCCCAAGGGCCGCCAGATCGCCCTCAACCCTTACGTTGCGTTGACCTTCTACTGGCCGGCGCTCGGCCGGCAGGTGCGGCTGCGCGGCACGGCTTTCGAAGCCGGCGAGCCGGAGCGCATGGCCGATTTCCGCAGCCGCTCGGCGAGTGCACGGGCCGCAGCCCTTGCCGGCCGGCAGAGCGAGCCGCTGTCCTCCCGCAGCGAACTCCACGCCGCCATCGACGAACAGGTCCGGCGCATCCAGGCCGAGCCGGATCTCGTAGCGCCGAACTGGCAGCTCTTCATCGCCATGCCGCATGAGGTGGAGTTCTGGCAGGGTGCAGAGGACCGGCGGCATCACCGCCTGCTCTATCGGCGGGAAAAGGCCGGCTGGCGGCGCGAAAGCCTCTGGCCCTAGGCCTTTCCTGGTCAGGCAGGCGATTACCGCGGCCTTTACCAGCGCCGGCGGCCCGAGACGCGCCTTACGGCAAATGCCGGCGCAAACGGCTGCCGGGCCGATGAGAGCAACGCCAGGACAAAATAATCAAGATTTCCGGAACCTGCCTCTTGCAATCGGTCGTGACGCGCATCATATCCCGGCTTCACCTGAAAACGAACTTGCGCTTGGTATCGACGTCGGTCGAGCCGCGTTCGAGCTTCACAGGACAAGGGCGCTCCCCGCAAGGGTCGAGCGCCCTTTTGATTCCGGCTCGTGGCCGCCGCTTCAGGCGTAAGGCGTCCCCTCGAGCGACGCCTTCACGCCAAGACTGCCCTGGTCGGTGAGTTCCAGAAACAGGGCCTTCGCTTTCCCCGTATCGCCGTGCTGCCGGAAGCTTCGGTGCGCCTCGATGAAGGCGACGCTCCAGGTGGCAAGCAGCATTGCGCTCGCAAGCCTTGCCGCGGGATCGTCAGCCGGTCGCCCCGCACTTTCGGCAAGCGCCGCCGCCAGTTCCCCCGCAATCTCGTCCCGGATCGCGCGCGCCCTCGCCTTCAGCGTTTCGCTGTTTTCCACCGTCTCGATGAAAGTCTGGCTCGCCGCCGAAAACAGCAGATAAGGCGTCTGCTGCCGCACAAGCTGATGCGCCAGCAGCCGCAATGCCTCGATCGGCGGCACCCCGCCATCGCGCTGCCGCAAGGCCGCGCGAAGTGTCTCGCGCGCCTCCTCGTCGCGATCGAAGAACATGTCTTCCTTGCGCGGGAAATGGTTGAAGACTGTCATTCGCCCGACATCGGCGGCCGCCGCAATCTCATCGACCGTCACATTCTCGAAGCCCCGCTCGAAAAACAGCCGGTCGGCGGCAAGCGAGATGGCGCGCCGGGTCGCAAGGCGCTTGCGGGATCTGCGATCCGAGGGTGCTTCGTCTGATGGCGTCGTCATGCGGCTTCCATAACAGGATTCATGTACTGAGTACACCGATGTTGACAGGCAGTGTTTCGCAGCCTATTACTGTACTCAGTACATATTAATATGCAGTACATCGATAGCAGATGGACGTGGATCCGTGCCCGGGACCGCGATCGGTCGAGCCTTGTCTGCATCCGCCGAAAGGAGAATCCCCAATGAAAGCCATTCAGTTCAGCCGCTATGGCGGCGCCGAGGTCCTCGATATCGTCGAGATCGATCCACCGCATCCCGGCCCCGGAGAGCTGCGCATCAGGGTGCGTGCAGCCGGCGTCAATCCCTCGGACTGGAAACGTCGCGAGGGACAATATCGCGCTTTCGAGGACGTCCGTTTTCCCTCCGGCGTCGGCGTCGAGGCCTCCGGCATCGTCGATGAAGTCGGCCCCGGCGTCGCCAGCACCTTCGTCGGCGATGCCGTCTTCGGCTATGGCCGGGCCACGATGGCCGAACATGCCATCCTCACCCACTGGGTCCACAAGCCCGACGACCTGCCCTTCGAGATCGCCGGCGGCCTGCCCGTAATATCGGAGACAGCCTGGCGCAGCCTTGATGAGCTCCACGTCAACGCCGGTGAGACGCTGCTTGTCAGCGGCGCCGCCGGCGGCATCGGCTCGGCCGTCATCCAGCTGGCGCGCATTCGGGGCATTACCGTAATCGGCACGGCAAGCCCGCAGAAACACGATTACCTGAAGAACCTCGGCGCCATCCCGACGACTTACGGGCCGGGCCTCGCCGATCGCGTGCGCCAGCTTGCGCCCGAGGGGATCGATGCGGCGCTCGATATCGCCGGCTCCGGCATCATCCCCGAGCTGATCGCCATGACCGGCGATCCCGCCCGCGTGCTGTCCGTCGCCGATTTCTCGGCGGAGGAATATGGCGCGAAATTCTCGCACGGACCGCCGAAGGAGCCCGAACGAGTGCTCGCCGATGTGGCACGGCTCTATTCCAGGGGCCAGTTCCGGCTGCACATCGAGCGAAGCTTTCCGCTCGAACAGACGGCTGAGGCCCAGACCATCAGCGCTGCCGGCCGCGTCACCGGCAAACTCATCATTTCCCCGTGAGCCAGACCATGAACAGACCCCTCATCGTCATCTTCACCGCCATCTGCCTCGATGCCGTCGGCATTGGCCTGATCTTCCCGATCCTCCCCCGTCTGCTTCAGGAGGTGACGCATTCAGCCGATATCGCCTTCTATATCGGCATCATGACCGCGCTCTATGCCGCCATGCAATTCGTCTTCGCCCCCGTGCTCGGCGCACTCAGCGACAGTATCGGCCGCCGTCCGGTGCTCCTGATTTCGCTTGCCGGCGCTGCCGTCAATTACGTCATCATGGCCTTTGCGCCCTCGCTCTCCCTGCTCTTTGCCGGCCGCGCCATCGCCGGCCTCACCAGCGCCAACATGTCGGTCGCATCCGCCTATATCACCGATATTTCGCCCGCCGATCAGCGCGCCCGTCGCTTCGGCCTGTTCAATGCCATGTTCGGCGCCGGTTTCATCATTGGACCGGTCCTCGGCGGCCTGCTCGGCGATTACTGGCTGCGCCTGCCCTTCATCGCCGCCGCCGTGCTCAACGCCGCAAACCTGCTGCTTGCCCTCTTCGTCCTTCCGGAATCCCGGGTGCCCTCCGGCCGGACGATAAATATCGCAGCCCTCAATCCGCTTGCACCCTTCAAACGGCTCGTCTCGATGAAGGCACTGCTGCCGATCGTGCTGGTCTATTTCGTCTTCAGTGCGGCCGGCGAATCCTACGGCACCTGCTGGGCGCTCTGGGGTTTCGATGCCTTCGGCTGGAACGGCGTCTCGATCGGCCTGTCGCTCGGCGCCTTCGGCATCTGCCAGACCGTTTGCCAGGCCTTCCTGCCAGGCCCCGCCACCCGCCTGCTCGGCGAGCGCTGGTCGGTGCTCACAGGCATCGCCGCCGCCTGCCTTGCCCTTCTTGTCATGGCCTTCGCGAACCAGGGCTGGATGATCTTCGCCATCATGCCTGTCTTCACCCTCGTCGGCATCGGCAACCCCGCCTTCCAGGCGCTTGCCACAAGCAGGGTTACCCCCGACCGGCAGGGTGAACTGCAGGGCCTGCTCGCCTCCACGATCAGCCTCGCCTCGATCATCGCGCCGCTGGGTTTCTCATCCCTCTATTTCCTCACGCGGGAGAACTGGCCGGGCGGCATCTGGCTCTCGGTGATCGCGCTTTATGCAGTCGCGGTGCCGCTTGTGCTGATAAGCACGAGAACCCGTGCCGTTGGAGAGGCCGTAAATGCTTGAAGGCTTTGCGTGACCAAAAGCCGCTGTCAGCGCTCGGGCAGCCCCGCCTGCCGCAAGCCCTCGGCCGTCCGGTCTGCCCATTCCGGCACGCCCCGAAACACGGGCCTCGACAGATATCGCTCGATTGTAAAATGCGGCTCGATCTGCAGCAGCTTGCCCGCGGCCCACCTGGCCGTCGTCAGGTCGCCACTCATCGCCGCCCAGGCCGCCATCATCCTGTAGCACCAGGTGACATCAGGATGTTTGTTGACGACCTCGCGGGCGATGGCAACGGCCTCGGAAAGGGAACCTGCCATGGCGAGCGAAAGGGCCATGCCCATCCGCATGTTGAATGTCAGCGGGTCTGCCGGGCTTAGCGTCAGAGCCCGTTCGAACCGTTCCGCAGCACCCGGCTCGCCCTTGTAGCTTGCAACCCAGCCATAGCGCGCCCATGCCCAGGCATTGTTCGGATCAAGCGCAAGGGCCCTTTCGAGATAGGCTGCCGCACGCTCCTGATCGCCGCAATGGCTGAGAGCCCCGCCGACCGCCGTCAGCGCCGTCGGATCATCATCGATGGAGCCCACTGCGGCCTCGACCGCCTTCAAGGAGCGTTCGAGGTCCCGCTCCGGTTCGTCGGTCCAGATGTAGCCGAGATGCTGTGCGTAGCACCATGACAGAAAGGCGTGAGCGCGGCCGTAAGCGGGGTCGATCGCGATGGCATCCTGCAGCAACGGTATCGCTCGCTCGTTCGTCGCCTTGCTCTGCCCCCAAAGGTACGGGTACGCGCGCATGACGAGATCGTAGGCCCGCAGGCTGTTTGGCGGCTTGCGCTTCGAAAGCTCGGTTTCAGCGCTGCGGATGGCCGGGTGGATGGCGCCGGCGACCTGGGCGGCGATCCTGTCCTGAAGCTCGAAAATATCCTCGGCCGCCCCCTCGTAGCGTTCGGACCAGAACTGCGTGCGCGTCTCGGTGTCCACCAGCTGCACCGAGATCCGCAGGCGGTCTCCGCCGCGCCGCACGGTGCCCTGGACCACGTAATTGACGCCAAATTCGCTCTCGAGGTCATGCACGTCGACGAAGCGGCCCTTGTAAGTGAAGGCGGACTGGCGCGCGATGACGAAGAATTCGCGAACGCGCGAAAGCGCCGCGGTGATTTCCTCCACGACGCCATCGACGAAATACTCATCGCCCTGACCGCTGAGATTGTCGAAGGGCATGACGACGATCGACGGCTGGTCCCTGCCGAAGCGCTGCGCAGGTGATGGCGTTGCTGGCCCTGTTCCTCTCGCTGATAGGGCATCCCCGCCTTCAGGCGCCTCCAGCAGCCAGTCGACCCGAAAGACGGATATCGGCCGGGGTATGTTCTTCATGGCGCGTTCGCCGAGGCTCGTCAGTACGAACGGAACCTTGCCATAGAGATGCTCGCGCACGGACCCGGAAATGCAGATGCCCGACGGCGGCGCCATCTCCTGCAGGCGCGCCGCAATATTGACGCCGTCGCCGAGCAGATCGTCGCCCGAAACGATGACATCGCCCAGATTGACGCCGATGCGGAATTCAAGACGGCGCTCCGCGGGTATGTCCTTCGGATTGCCGGCAAGGCGCCGCTGGATTGCGACCGCGCACCTGACAGCCTGAACAGCGCTTGCGAATTCGGCGACAAACCCGTCACCTGCTGTGCCGAAGATGCGGCCCTCATGCTCGCGCATGATCTCGGCTATCTGGCTGAGGCACAGGTTGAGGGTACGGATCGTGCCCTCCTCATCCAGCGCCGTAAGGCGGCTGAAACCGGCAACATCGGCGGAAAGGATGGCTGCGAGCTTTCGATCCACGGTGGTGGTTGCTCCTGCGGCATGGAGTACCGTTGGATGAATATGCGCGGATTTTGCGAGATTCATAGGGTTTTGTCGCAGCGAGAGCCCGCTTTCGGAACGGGCGCGAATAGCGGCTGGTACTTGTCAGCATGCCGAGCAGCCATGCGGGTGGTAAGTTCTGCCCCTTCGTGGTAGCAGGCGCGATACACAACGCACCTCTCCTATCCCTATGCCCGATGCTTCAACCTTCCTGACCTTTTTCATCGCACTCGCCGTTCTCGACATAACGCCTGGGCCAGACATGATGCTCATCGTCGCCCGCGGTGTCGGACAGGGGCGCAGGATCGCATTGCTCACCGTAGCGGGCATGGTTCTTGTGGCCGGTGTCGTGCAGGTCGGCCTTCTGGTTCTCGGGTTGGCATCCCTTCTGAAAGCCTATCCTTCGGCTCTGATCGTCCTTCAATGGGCTGGAGCGGCTTACCTCCTCTATCTCGGCGGCAGGATGATCTGGGCAAGCTTCAGGCATCATCCGGACGGTGGCGGCTTGAAGACGAAGCCTGTTTCGGGATGGACGGCCGTGCGCGAAGGCGCGCTCAACAATCTGACGAACCCGAAGTCACTACTCTTCATGTTCACCTTCCTTCCGCTCTTCGTCGATCCCAATGCAGGTCCGGTCTGGCTTCAGCTTCTGGTGCTGGGCTCGATTCAGAAGCTGACCGGCATCGTCTCACTCGGGGGCGTCGCCCTGGCATCCGGCTCGGTGGGCCAGTTCCTTCATCGCTGGCCGAAATTGCTTGCCTGGCAGGAGCGCTTCACCGGGCTCATCCTGATCGGTCTCGGCGTCAGACTGCTCGTCTCGGGCAATCCTGTGCCGGCGCCGACGGTTCGATAAAGAAGCGGTCGGCCTTCGCGGGATAGGCGAAAATGCGTCACATATCCTTCATCGTCCCCGGCTAGGCAGGCCGAAATCCGGAGACTGACCATGGACACGACCACCCAGCCAAACCGCCCGAAGATCGCCGAAACCGTCATCCACCCGACGGCAAGCCTCAGGGATTCGAGCATCGGCAAATGCTGCGAGATCCTGGAGCATACCTCCCTGCATACGGTCGAGCTCGGCGATTATTCCTATCTCGGCCAGCGCTGCATCGTCGGCGATGCCTCGATCGGGAAATTCTGCGCCATCGCCGCAGAGGTCAGGGTCGGCGCGCCCAATCACCCCATGGACCGCCCGTCCATGCACCGTTTCACCTATTGCCCGGAATATTACTCCGCCGATGCCGTGCGCGATCATTCCTTCTTCGCCGACAGAAAGGCGGACCGCGCCATCATCGGCAATGACGTCTGGATCGGCCACGGCGTCATCGTGCTTCCGGGCGTGACGGTCGGAGACGGCGCCGTGCTTGCGGCGGGCGCCGTCGTCACCAAGGACGTCGCGCCCTATACGATCGTCGGCGGCGTTCCCGCCAAATTCATCCGCGAGCGCTTTTCGCGAACGACAGCCGAAAAACTTGCCGCCATCGCCTGGTGGGACTGGCCGTTCGAGACCATCATGGAGCGTCTCGCCGAATTTCAATCCAGTGATATCGAGGCTTTCTGCGAGCGCTGGTCCGAGCCTGCCCATCTTGCGCAAGAGAGTGAGGATCGCCGGTCATGAGCGATGAAAGGCATCAGCATAGTGCGGCCTGCCACTGCGGCCGCGTGAAATTCCGGGTCCGGCTGGCGGATGAGTTCAACACGATCCGCCGCTGCACGTGCTCCTACTGCCGCATGCGCGGCGCCATCGCCGTCTCTGCCGATCTCAAGGATATCGAGTTCGTGGAGGGCGAAGACAACCTGACGCTCTATCAATTCAACACCCGGACGGCGAAGCACTATTTCTGCAGGACCTGCGGCATCTACACCCATCATCAGCGCCGCTCCAATCCAAACCAGTTCGGCATCAATGTCGCCTGCATCGAAGGCTTCAGCCCCTTCGATTTTCCGGAGGTCCAGGTCATGGATGGCGTCTCCCATCCCGCGGATTCCGGCTCTGCCGCAAGGGTCGCCGGGATTATCCGCTTCGAACAGGCAAAGTGAGCATCGCCACGCCGGCTTTTGCGCCGCTGGCGTGAGACGAGGCCCGGGCATTCGCCGGGCCTCGCTGATTGCGCCGGATACGGGGCCGCGCCCGTCAGTAGTCCCAGAAGATCGGCACCCAGCGAAACGCGTCGCCGTCGACAGCCACATGGCCGATGGACGGGAACGGCAGGTGGGTCGCCACCAGCAATTCGCCGGTCGCGGCCAGCTCGCGCAGAAGCCGGACGCGGACGCGGACCGCCCCCTCGGGGTCGTGCTCGAAACCGTTGAACCAGTCGGGATGCTCGAACCCGACCGCGAACACGGCATCGCCGGCAAACATCAGCTTGTCGCCGCCGGAGGCCACCCGGACGACGCTATGGCCGGGCGTATGGCCGCCTGTACGGGATACGACCACGCCCGGCGCCACTTCATACTCTTCGTCGAACAGCCGCAGCTGGCTCTGGTATTCCGTGCTGAAGCGCTTGGCAGCCGCCCGAAGCGCATCCGGAAAGCCCGGCGGCATGGAAACGTGCGAGAAATCCGGCGCTTCCCAGAATTTGACCTCTGCGGCAGCGACATGGATCCGCAGGTCCTTGCGCAGCCTTTCCTTGACCCCTTCGACCAGCAGCCCGCCGACATGGTCCATATGCATATGGGTCAGCACGACGTCGGTCACGGATCCAAGATCGATACCTGCAGCCTCCAGCCGCTTGATCAGCTGCCCTGCCCGCGGCAGGTTCAGGTCCGGGTCGATCCCCAGGCCGGCATCGACGAGGATGGTCTGGTCGCCGCTGCGCACCACGACCACGTTCAGCGACCAGTCGAAAGCATCCGGCGGCAGGAACATATCGCCCAGCCAGCCGGCTCGCACGGCCGGGTCGGCATTGTGGCCGAGCATCTTGGTCGGCAGCGGCAGCACCCCGTCGCTGACCACCATCACCTCGATCTCGCCGATATTAAGCGCATAGCGCGACGGAACCAGTTCGCCGGTCTTCGCTCCAACGGAGGGCGAAGCGTTTTGCGAAGACATATGTGTCTGCTGCGGCCCGGCGCTCCGGGCTTTTGTTTCTAACTGCGACATCACGCACTCCTGTGTTGTGTGGACATCAGCCCGTCACTCTCCATTCGCCGATACGCAGACGTGGCGTATCGGCATGGATCCGGCACTCGAATCTCACGTTCCAGACGCTTCCTTTTTCGAGCGCTTCTTCTGTGGCTGCCCCCAACAAGTACAGCCGCCCTCGGGCGCCGGTAATCCAAACTTACGTTTAAGAAGCAACGGCTGACGGGATGCCGCCTTCGGATCACGGTTTCAAAGCGATCGGCTTCCGGTTCAAACAGGAAACGAAATCAGGCCCTTGCCATCAAAGCCAGGCTCTTGCGCCTTCCCACTATCAAGGAGCTATCAAGCCGAGTTGGACGCCAGATGCGTAGGGCTCGTTCCCGTCTGTCGTCTGAGCATGGTGATGCGCTGGGCGATCCCCGCCCACGGACGGCGGCCAGCATTCGCCTAGCGAGGGCCCGCCGCCAAAACCGGCTGGAGAGCATCGAGCAGAGCGCCGGGTGATACCGGCGGGCTATCAGCATCCCATGCGTTCTGGAACTCGGCGATTTCTATCCCGACGAAGTCCTGTTCTGCGATAACCTCGCAGCAGGCCCGCACATCCTCCAGCGAAAGGCCGCCTTCGCATTGATAGTCTGTCGGCACGATGCCCGGCTCCAGAACATCGCAGTCGAAATGCACGTAGACGGGACGGCCGGCGATCGCGGTCCTGAGGTCGTTCGCAAGATCGGCCCCGGGTTTGATATGCGGTATGCCGTGTGTTGCGATCAGATCCAGTTCATAGGGATCGAGGTCACGTTGACCGACGAGAACGACCTGGTCCAGGCCGAGACCTGCACCGAGACCGGACGCCCAGAGGCCAAGCGGCCCCGCAAGCGCCAGCCCGCCGAGATAACCGGTGGGGCTGGCCTCCGGTGGGTTCAGGTCGCCATGCGCATCGAACCATACGATGCAGGCTGCGGGACGATGTTTCGCAACGGCCGGAAGGGTCGCCAGCGAGACCGCGCACCGGCTGGTGGCGGCAATCGACACTGCGCCTGCGGCCAGCACCTCCTCAAATCGGGACTGTAACTTCTTGAGCGAAGGCAGTGCCGCGTCGAGCTCTTCGCGCCACCCGCCGTTCGTGGCGGGTTCGGGAGTGCCGATTACTGTGGGAGAAATGCCGGTCCGGCGTTGCAATTCCTCGCCGATCGCCTTGGCACCCGGCATCGCCAGATCGTTGTGATCTCCTGCGCGCCCCTGGAACACGGTATATTCAGCTTTTCCAGCCACCGTCTGCAACCTTGCAATGTGTTGTTCCCACCCGTTTAGCCGGTTTCCAGGCGGAAAGCGAGACGGTCTGCAGGTGCCGCCCTAGCCCGGGAAAGGCTCCAGCGTCCCGAACCAGGCAACGAGCGCAACAACACAGACGGCGATCATGATCTCGCCCACGGTCCCCGCCGCCAGCGCTTTTCCGGCCGAATGCGACCGGCCCATCAGCGGCACCAGCCCGTAGCGGTTGAAGACGGCGATCAGCATCATCAGCACGGCAAGCGCGATCTTCAGGGAGAGCAGCCGCTGATAGGCGACGCTCCAGTCGAGCGGCAGCCCGCCGATGATCAGCAGGCTGTTTGCCACGCCGGATAAAATGACCAGCGCCACGGCCACATGCCCCGCCCTCGAGAAGCGGATCAGCGCCGTCAGGGCATCCGCTCCCGCCATCCCGTCTCCAAGCCGGCAAAGCACGAGCGCCACGGGGATCAGCGCGCCCACCCAGGCGCCGCCCGCGAGCACGTGCACCATGTCGTTCGCCCGGTGCAGCACCCGCAGCCATCCGTCGTTCATGGCCGCATGGCCGGTCAGCGACAGGCCGCAGAGCAGCAGGCCCGAAACGATGGCAGTCGCGGCAACCTTCCGCCGTAACGGCAGCAATGTCACCAGAAGGAGAAGAGCGGCAAATGCCGCCTGCCAGGCCCAGGCCGTGCCGATGGAGGTTGCCGTCAGCACCGATATCATCACATCGCCATCCAGCCCGTCCGCCCAGCCATTGCCGATCATGGCGCAGCGCACCGGCAGCAGCGCCAGCGTGGCGAGGACGGCCAGCACCACCGCCGCAATCCGCCAGGCCGCAAGCCGCGCCCAGATGCTGGCGCTCAGGCGCTCTGGCACGAGCAGCCACAGATAGGCAGCGCTGCCCCAGAGAAACAGGGCAGCTCCGTCAAAGACGAAACGGCAGGCGATGTTGGCGATATCCGGTGTCATCAGGGCTTTACGGTGAAGGTGAAGTTGCCCTCTGTCTTGTGCCCATCGGTCGAAAGCACATGCCAGTCGACCGTATAGCTGCCGGGCGCGAGCCTGTCGGACACCGGCACCATCAGCACCTTGTCGCCGTCCATGAGCATGACATCGCCGAGCTTGACCTCGCCCTTATCGGGGCCGGTGACGGTGACGCCGCTGAACTTGAGGTTCAGTTCCTCGGTGAAGGTGAGATCGAGTTCGCCGGGGGATGCAACGGCTGCCTTGTCTGCCGGCACGGAGCTTTTCAGATGCGCATGGGCGAATGCCTGGCCGGCAAGGGCAATGCTTGCGATGGTGGCAACGGAGAGAATGCGGGTCAGTCGTGACATCGGATTATGCCTTTCGGTTCATGGGGACAGGCGATGGCGCGTTTGGCCCTCGCTGAGTTAGACAGTCGGAGAGCGGATTTATTCCCCTCGATGCCGGAGTTTGTTGCCGGGAACCGCTTTTCACTGGGCGCGATCCCCTTGCTCGTTGCCATGCTCGGGCCATCTCACGCGCCTCCTCCGCCCAGCAACACATCACGGATCTTCGCCAGCGCCTCGTCACGATCCGTTCCATACGGAATCAACCCCTTCAGTCGTCCGTCGGCACCGATCAGCAGCAGCGAAACCGTATGGCTCATGTGATAATTGCCGTCCTCGGACGGCAGTTTCGCCGCATGGATGAACCAGCCGTCCGAAACCTTCCTCATCTCTTCCGGCGTGCCGGTAATACCCATGATCCGGCTCGAGAAGGCGGTGACATAATCATGCATCACCTCCTGCGTGTCGCGCTCCGGATCGATGGAGAAGAAATAGGCCTTCAGCGCCCTGCCCTGATCGCCGAGTGTGCCCAGCCAGTCGGCGACCTCGTAAAGCGTCGTCGGGCAGGCCTCCGGGCAATGCGTATAGCCGAAATAGACGAGCGCCGGATGGCCCCGGAAGATCGACTGGTCGACCGCGTTGCCCCTGTCATCGACCAGCGAAAACTGCCGGTCGAAAGGCCCCGTCCTCGGCTCCGAAAGATAGAGCGAAACCATCAGCGCGACGAGCGCGCCGACGAAGACCGCACTTGCGGCAAGGCCCGTGATGGCAAGGCTCTTCTGTCTCATTGCCCATGCCCCTCATGGCCGCCCTGACCGGCGTCGCCTGCCTCGGCCGCCATCATGACGGTGCCCTCGAAGCTCGCAAACGTCGCCAGCACTTTGGGGTCGAGCCTGGCCTCGGCATCGGCGAGATCCGCCGCCAGCGCCCTGGCATCGTCAGCCGAAAGCCCGGCCTTCTCCAGCGCTGCGGCCTCCCGGATGCCGTCACCGCTGCAGAGAAAGACGCTCCAGCCATGATGGCCCTTCTTCAGCAGTGCGCGGCCGCCGCGCCCATCCTGCTGCCAGCCGGCTATCGCCCAGTCGTTCCTGACGACCACGGGCAGGATTGTCAGAGGCTTGTCCGGCCGTTCGAACATGGTTTTCAGCGTCTCGGGGATCGCCTCCTCAGGCGGCGGCCCCGACATGTCCATGCCCTCCATGCCAGGCATATTCATCGGCCCATGGTCCATGCTGCCATGGTCCATGCCCCCGGCACCGCCGACATCGTCGAGCGGCCCGGCGATCTTGCCGACGGCGAAATCGACGGTGATGTCACCGGCCTTCTCGAAGCGCAGCACCGCGCGGATCGTCTCGCCCTGCCTGAAGGGCTTGGCCACGTCCTGGAACATCAGGTGGTAGTTCGGCGCGAGCGTGATTGTCTGCCCGGCCGGAATGGCGAGCCCGCCTTTCAGCTCACGCATGGTCATGATGCCGTTCGCCATGGTCATCTGGTGCAGCTGCACCGTCTTTGCCCGGTCCGAGCTTGCGGCAACAAGCCGGTCCGGCTCACCGCCGCTATTGGTGATAACGAGATAGCCGTCGCCGACCTTGGCGCCCGGCACCATGGAATGCGAGGCCGCATGCTCGATGCGGATAGTGTCCTGCGCCGCCGCACCGGTCGCAATCAGCAGGCCAAGGACGAGAGAAACTAAGGTCTTCATCATCCCCTCCTCAGGCAAAGGCGCGCTTCAGCGGCGGCACGAAGCGGATCACCGTCTGGTCGAGGGCGATCATCAGCAGGATCGTGAGGCCGCTCATCGGAAAGGCGATGGCGAAGGCGAGCACGATGGCCCATAGCCCGAAATAGACCGAGCGCCGCGGCGGCATCGGTGGCACGCCGAGCCGGCCGGTCGGCCGCCGCTTCCACCACATCACGATGCCGGTTGTGCAGGAGAGAATGATGGCAAGGCAGGTCGCCAGCATCAGCAACTGGTTGAGGAGCCCGAATTCCTGCCCCTGATGCACGTTGACGCCCCATTCGATCGCCCGGCCGAGGAAAGGATATTGCCCGAAGGAGAGATCGATGAGCGGCTTGCCGGAATACTGGTCGATGTGAAGCGTGCGCTCCTTGGTCAGGTCGTCGGGATAGATCGCCGCCGTATAGACGCCGCTCTCGCTGCCGGGAATGGCAAGATCGAAGCCCGGCGCCATGCCGAGACTGCGTGCAATCTCCACCGCCCGATCGAGCCCGATCGGCTTCTTCGACTGCGCGGCCGCAATCTCCGACAGCGGCACCGGCGCCTTCTCGACGATCCAGCCGGCCTTGGGCAGGATATCCTCGGTCACCTTCTGCGATTTCGGCACGGCATCCCAGAGCTGCACCGGATAGCCGAGATCGTGGCTCGTCAGCCAGGCATTGACATTGGCTCCCCAATAGCCGGACCAGGGCATGCCCGTCATCGCCATGAAGAAGATCAGGATGCCGGCAAATGCGCCCGTCACAGCATGCAGATCCCGCCAGAAGACCCGCCGCGAAGGCGTGCCGCGCACGGTGACCACCCCACCCGCCTGCCGCCGCGGCCACCAGAGATAGATGCCGGTCACGACCAGCACCATGGCAAAGCCGCCCGTGATCTCGATCAGCTTGTTGGGCATGCCCCCGAAGAGCGCGAGGCTGTGTATGCGCTTGACGACATAATTGAATTCCTCGGTCGTTCCGACGGTATCCAGCACCTTGCCGTCATAGGGATTGACGAAGACCAGCGTCGAGCCGGCATCCGAAGACGCCGTGACGATCGCCGACCGGTCAGGCCCGGCCGGATCCTTGTAGGAACTCGCAACCGAGCCCGGTACGGCTGCCGCCGCCAGATCGGCGATCCTTTGCGGCGCAAGCGGCTCGCCTGCAGGCTGCACGACGTAACGATAGGCAAAGACCGAATTGTTGATCTCGTCCTTGAAGAGATAGAGCGAGCCGGTAATGGCAAGGTTCAGCAGGAAGGGAATGACGAGCAGGCCGGCGAAAAAATGCCAGCGCCAGATCGCGCGATAGAGCGAAACGCCCGAGACGGCGTTCTCTGCCTCAGTGGCAGTGATGATAGACATGGAAGTAGATCCGGATCCTCGGCCGGCTCAACACAGCCCGGCCATGATTGCAGGAGGCATCACGGCCCGTGCCGCAATGCGGGTTCAGGCAAGGATCGGATTGGCAGGCGGGGCACGCGGCCCCGTATTCGGCGGGAAAAGCTCGCGATGAAAGGCTTCGACGCGGCGCGGCAGTTCGACGGCAACCGTGAAGCCGATCCGCGCACCGGTGATATCGGCAGGCTGCGGCAGCACGACGGAGGCACTGATACGGCAGGCTTCGCACGGATTGAGATGCGCGATCTTGCCGTGTTCCTTGCCGCTGTCGTCGGTGACGGTGACACAAAGCGTGGGCAGCGTACCGTCGGGCAGCACATATTGGGCAAGTGCCGCAGGGCTCAGGTCATTTTCGGCGGCGGCGGGTATCTGGTGTGCAAGACCGACGAAGACGAGCGCGATGGTGCACAGAATGCGCACCAGCCATTGCTCGATCCCGTTCAGACGGTGTTGCATCGTTCCCCTGCGCCGAAAGGCCCCTACCTCAGCATCGAATCCGTGATAGCGGCATCGGAGGGAAAGCTCAATGCGACATTCGTTCGCCGCGGCGAGAACGGTTCACATGCGATGCGAAAGCTCGTCCCGATGCCGCTCGTAGGCGTGCCTGGCATCGGCCAGCGCTTCGTCGATATTGTGCGACCGGCCGGCCAGCGGCAGATCGCCCAGCGTCCCATCGGCAATCAGCAGGCGCCACCCCCAGGGTTTTGCCATCGACAGGCTCTCGCTGCTGCCGGCGATCGTTCCGATATATTGGCCTTCGACAGTCAGGTGGAAGATATTCGGCTCGCCTGACGGCACAAGCGCGAAATTCGCGCCTTGCGGATGTCCGGTCATGACAATGCTCCCACTGATGATGATCGAGCCGAACCGCCCCGCCGTAGCTTTGTTCCAGAAAACCCCTCAGCCGGCGGCGATGAATGCGCCGACGGTAATGACGACAGCCACCGACACGATCAGGCCGATATAGATCGACATATGCTTGACCTGATATTTCGCCGCCGGCGTCATGGCGCTGCCTCCACGGGTATCCCGCCCTCGCCGGGATCGGGCGACGGTTCGTCATTGTCAGGCTTGTCCGGCGCGGGCTCCTTGACGGGCGGAGCGGGTTTTCCGGGTGGCGGAACGGGGACCGACGGAGGTTCCGGCGCCAGGATCCTGATGGCTGTGACAGGACTTGTCATGGTCTCATCCTCCGACTTGCGTGACAGGCTTTCATGACGAACCCAACGGGGCCGGAGCTGCAATGTTCCAGAGAGGGATTTCCGGCCGGCGGGAACCTCGGCCGCCTCATCAGTTTCAAAAGCCATTTCGAAGGGAAAGCCTGCTTCCTGCCGATTTCCCGGACCAGCTTGCCGTTGCAGAAAAAGATCCGCCGCCGCGGGCCGATCGAGCCCGGCAGCGCGGTCTGTCCCGCGCTGCCCTTGAGAAAAGACCGGGGCCCGCCGTGCCTGCCCTTCAACTCACATTTCCTGTTCCCACCAGCCGCGAGTGTTCACGTTGGCGGCGTCAGCGAGCGCTTCCAGTTCCGCAATATCGTTGCCGGAGAGCGTCATGGTGCGGGCTCGGGCCAGACCATCGACATAGTCGGGCCTGGTGACGCCGATGATCGGCGTCGCACCCTTGGCGATCGCCCAGGCTGTCGCGACATCGGGAGCTGCCGCACCCTGGCTCTGGCCAATCGAGACGAGCTTGTCCGTCAGCGCCTTTAGCTGGGACAGCATGCCATTGTAGGCATTCGCCCGGTTGCTGCCTTCGGGCAGCGGGTTCTCCGGACTGTATTTGCCGCTGAGGGCGCCCTGTTCGAGCACCATATAGGCGAAGAACGGGATACCCTGATGGCGGCAGTGGTCCAGGATGCCGGCATTCTCGGAGCCGCGGTAAAGGAGGCTGTAGTGGTTCTGGATGGCCTCGACCCGGAATCCGGCCTCTCCGAGGATCCGGTTGGCGAACTCGATTTCGCCGAGGTTGTGGTTCGAGACGCCGACATGTTTGACCTTCCCGCTCTTGAGCAACGGGATCAGGTAGGGAGTCCAACGCGCCACATCTGCCGGATTGTGAATCCAGTAAAGGTCGATGTAGTCGGTGCCGAGGCGCACCAGGCTCTGCTCCAGCATGTCTGCCACGGGATCATCGCCGGTCCCCGCAGCCTGCGGGGTGAACTTCGTCGAGAGCTGGTAGTCGCTGCGGGCGTAGCGTTTCAGGACCTCCCCGAGCACGGTCTCCGAACGGCCCATGCCGTATACCATGGCGGTGTCCCACAGGGTGAAGCCGGCCGCATGCGCCTTGTCGGCAATGTCTTCGAGGCCAGCCCGGGTCAAAGGGCTGCCGAAATAGCCGTCGCCAGCCTCGCCGCTGTCGCCCCAGGCCCAGGTCCCCAGTGCGACCGGGGGGATCTTCAGATTATCTGATGTCATGTTCGCTCCTGCTTGTTCTGCCGCCAGGTTTGCTGTGACCCGGGCAGTGCTCACATCATGATGCGCAGCGAAGCCGCACCGTTAGCCCGATACGCCGGGATTTCTGCCCAATCCTCCAGAAGCCGCTGCTCGCATTGCCGCCCTTCCGCGCATATGCAATGGTCGCCTCATGGAAATACTGACCGAAATCTCCACGTTGATTGCCCGGCATGTCTCGAAGGATGGCTTCCACGCCACCCCGATCGAGCGTGTGACGCTTGCTCGATCCTCCACGGTGACGATGCCGATGCCGAATGTCTATCGGCCGCAACTGTGCCTCGTCGCCCAGGGGCAAAAGGAGGTCACGCTGGGCAACCACGTATTCAGATATGCACCGGGCCGCTATGGGATCGTGACCTACGACTTGCCGGTGACGGGCCAGGTTGTCGAGGCGACGCCTGACAAGCCCTATCTCTGCCTGTTCATCGATTTCGATCCGGTCATGCTTGGGGAGTTGGCGTTGCGCGTGCCGCCGCCGCCGGGAACGCCCTTCCAGCCCATCGGCAAGACCGTGTCCGACGCCGGCGCCGGCCTGCTCGACGCGGCGCTGCGCCTGTTGCGCCTGCTCGACGATCCGGCGGCGCTGCCCGTGCTCGGGCCGCTTGCCGAGCAGGAAATTCTTTATCGCCTGCTTGCCGGCCCTGATGGCGCCAGGATGCGCTACATCACCTCCAGCCAGGGTCGGGTGGCCCAGGTCGGCCGCGCCATCGCCTGGATCGGGCAGAATTTCCGGGAACGCTTCAGCATCGAGCGGCTTGCCGCGGAAGTCGGCATGAGTCCCTCAAGCCTGCACGAGCACTTCCGCGCCGTAACGGCGATGACGCCGCTGCAATTCCAGAAGCAGCTCCGTCTGCAGGACGCACGCAGCCTGATGCTGGTCCAGGACATGGACATCGCGACTGTGGCCTTCCTCGTCGGTTACGAGAGCCCTTCGCAGTTCAGTCGCGAATATCGCCGCCACTTTGGCGAGCCACCGGCGCGCGACATAGCCCGCTTGCGCGCTTCGCCCGGCCTGGCCGTGGTCGCTTGAGTTCGGCTCCAGCGGCCATCCGCCGCTCGAGCGACCGGGCTTATTGGGCGCGACCGCGGCAAACTTCCCGGCAGCTTTACCTCGCCGCAAGCGATCCTTGGCCCGATTGACCGCAGGCCCTAGGCCGTCGGCTCGAAAACCGCGCGGTTCTGGTTGACAAAGGCCTCGATCGTCATCGACGAGGCCGTCAATGCCTATATTGAAGGCGCCCGGGCCGGCGGCAAGGCCGTACCCTCCTGCCCCATCTCCTCCCTCGGCAGCGAACTCGCCCGCTCCGGCCCTTCCGGCACCAGAGCCAGCCGCCGCGACGGAATTGCCGCCTTCGCCACGCTCGTCGGCGCGCTGACCTTGGCGAAGAGATGGCGGAGGAAATTCTGGATGTCGCCAGACTGAAGCTGCACCGCGCTGAGTGAGCCTGTCCATGCGGCCCTCTTGCGAATCGCATAAGTCTGTGCTTATGTGTTGTCATGATGGAACATGATATCTTTCGCGCTCTCGCCGACCCGACCCGCCGCACGATCTTCGAAAAGCTGGCGAACGGCAGCATGAATGCCAGCGCCCTTCGCCAGGGCATGGATATCAGCCAGCCGGCCATGTCCCAGCATCTCGCGGTGCTGCGGTCGGCACGGCTGGTGCGCGAACAGAAGGAGGGCCGTTTCGTGAATTACGAGGTCGATCCCGAGGGGCTTGCCCTCATCGCCCAATGGCTGGCGAAATACCGCGCCTACTGGCCAGCCCGTATCGATGCTCTGAAGCTCTTGCTGAAGGATATGGACCAATGAACGAGATGAAGGCCGAGATACAGGCCAGGGCGCCGCAAGCCGGCTTCGAACAGAAATACGAGCTGGATGCGCCGCCGGAAAAGGTCTGGCGGGCGATCAGCATTGCGGAATTCCGCGAGAAATGGCTGCCGAAGGAAGCGCTTGCCGAGCCGCAATCCGTCTCGGAGACGCCGGGCAAGGAAATCCGCTACCGAATGCGCGACGATGCCCCGCCCTACCTCGAAAGCACGGTCACCTTCACGATCGCGCCGAATGCAGCCGGCGGAACCAGTCTGCGGATCGTCCACGAGCTGACCGGCGCCACTGTCGAGCAGCTGAGGAAATCGGTCGCCAACGGCAACAGCCGGACCATGATGCTCGCCGCCTGACGCGGCAGGCCTCTCCCCATCAATCACCGGAAAATTGGAGTTCGCCGATGCGCGAAGCGATGCAACTCGTCCCTATGGTCGTCGAACAATCCTCCCGAGGGGAGCGATCCTTCGACATCTATTCCCGCCTCCTGCGCGAGCGGATCATCTTTCTGAACGGCGAGATCAACGACACGGTCTCCGCCCTCGTCTGCGCCCAGCTTCTGTTCCTCGAAGCGGAGAACCCGAAGAAGCCGATCAATCTCTATATCAACTCGCCGGGCGGCGTCGTCACCAGCGGTTTTGCCATGTACGACACGATGCGCTTCATCCGCGCACCGGTGCACACGCTCTGCATGGGAACGGCGCGCTCGATGGGCTCCTTCCTGCTGATGGCCGGCCAGCCGGGCGAACGGGCGGCCCTGCCCAATGCCAGCATCCTCATCCACCAGCCCCTCGGCGGCTTCCAGGGACAAGCGTCCGACATCTTCATCCATGCCGAAGAAATCCGGAAGATCAAGCTGCGCATGACCGGCCTCTACGCCGAGCATTGCGGGCGATCCTATGATGAGTTCGAACAGGCGATGGACCGCGACCGCTTCATGACGGCCGAGGAAGCCCTGGAATGGGGCCTCATCGACCGTATTCTGCAGGATCGCGAAGAACCGACGGAGGCCATGCCGGAATAGTCGATGCCATCTATCGATGACATCGACTCCGTTCGGTTAAGCCTCAGCCGCCGGCCTTGAGCGCCGTATTGCAGAGGCTCCAGTAGCCGCCGCCCTTCTGGATCCATTTCAGATCGTTCAGCGTGCCGGCATCCTTGTTGGCATGGTAGCTGTCGACGCAAGTATGCAGCCGGCCCTTGCCGGGCGTTTCGCTTGCATATTTCTTGTCGATCGCCTTCGGCATGGTCACGCCCTTGGGCGCCTTCATCGTCGCCTTTTCGGGCTCCTTGTCCGTCGTTGCGGCGACTGCCTTGTCATCGGCGGCATCTTCGGCGGCCGCATCCGCGCCGCAGAATTTCGCCCGGAAATCGTTCCACTTCATGTCCTTGGCCGAGCCATCGGCCTTGGCCGTCTGATATTTGGCGCTGCATTCCTTCATGGTCAGCGCAGAGGCCGGGGAGACGAAGAAGGCGGCGGCAATCAACGCTCCGGCGGAAGCGGGCACAAGCAATCTCGCAATCATGGGATATCCTCGGTTGGGGGCAGTCAAGGCACGCACGTCATCGGGGCCGCGCATCACCGTGGCCCCGCATCTTCCAGGCTTACGAAACGGTACCATTGGGCGTTGCCGCATCGACCGCTTGCGGCAGATGCTCGGCAAGCAGCTTGGAGACCTCGTCGGTGTTGACGCCGAACTTGGCGGCAAGGTCGCGCAGCTGATCGGAGGACAAGGCTGCCTCGATCTGTTCTGCCGATACCGGGAGATTGTGGCCGGTGCCGATCCAGGATGAAACCTGCTGGCCGAGACCCGCCGAGTTGAGCTGGGAGACAATGCCCTGCAGGCCGCCGGCATTGTCGAATATTCTGGTTGCAACCGCGACGTAATCGACTTGCCTGCCGGCAAGCACGTCAGAGAGAACGCCGCCTAAGCCATCGAAAATACTCATGGTTACTCCTCCGACCATCAGTAGATTCTACATTAGCACGAAGTCAAATTAGTGTCATTGCGGATTTGCAGGACCAAGGGTCGCACCGGGCACCGATCTTGCAGGCACCCTCGCCCTTGCCCTAAATATGTGAGGCAGCCGCCGCATTCCCTTTCACTCCTGAAGACAGATCAGCAATGAAGCGTCACGATTTCGATGATCTCGCCGCCTTCCTCATCGTTGCCGAGGAGCGCAGCTTCACCAGGGCCGCCGCCCGGCTCGGCATCTCTTCCTCCGGTCTCAGCCACATGATGCGCCAGCTGGAGGAGCGGCTCGGCATGCGCCTTCTCGCCCGCACCACCCGCAGCGTGGCCACGACAGAGGCTGGCGAGCGCCTGCTCCTCACCCTCCAGCCCGCTTTTGCCGAGATCAATCGCGGCCTGCAGGAACTCGGCAATCTCAGGGAAAAGCCCTCCGGCACCGTGCGCATCACCGCGGGCAAACATGCCGCGACATCGCTCGTCATGCCGATCCTGCCGGCGTTTCACCGCACCTACCCGGATATCCGCGTGGAGCTCATCATCGGCGATCGGTTCGAGGATATCGTCGCCTCGCGCTTCGATGCCGGCATTCGCTTCGGCGAACGCATCGACAAGGATATGGTGGGCCTGCGCATCGGGCCGGATATCCGCGCGGCGATCGTCGGCTCGCCCGAATATTTCGCCCGCCACCCGATACCGAAAACCCCGCGCGACCTCGCCGACCACGATTGCGTGACCTATTACATGACCTCTGTAGGAGGCGCCTATGCCTGGGAATTCACCGAGGACGGCCGCGATATCGAAGTGAAGGTCTCGGGCAGCTTCATGGTCAACGATTCGGACATGATGGTCGAAGCGGCGCTGTCAGGCTCCGGCCTCGTCTATGTCTTCGAGGATTTTACCGCCGAGCATATCAGAAGCGGTCGGCTGATCCGCGTGCTGGAAGACTATTGCCCGCCATTCACCGGCTATTCCATCTATTATCCGAGCCGGCGACAGATGCCACCGGCCCTTTCTGTCTTCGTGGAAGCGCTGCGCGCCATTCCGAAACGGTGAGCGACGTCAGGCCGCCTGCGCCGCCGGCATCGTTGCCATGTCGATGACGAAACGGTAGCGCACATCGCCGCGCTCCATCCGCTCGAAGGCCTTGGCGATATCGCCCATGGCAATGATCTCGCATTCCGGCAGGATGTTCTTGCGGCCGCAGAAATCCAGCATTTCCTGCGTCTGCCTGATCCCGCCGCTCGGCGTGCCGGCAATGCGCCGGCGCCCCCTGATCAGCGACAGGTTGCTGAATTTCGGCGTATCGACCAGCGAGCCGGCAATGACCAGCGTGCCGTCAGAATCGAGCGTGTCGAGATAGGGGCCGAGATCATGCTCGTAAGGCACGGTATCGATGATCACATCGAAGGCGAAGGCCGCAGCCTCCATCGCCTTGGCATCGGTCGACAGCAGCACCTTGTCGGCACCGAGTTCGCGTGCCGTCGCGACCTTGCCCGCCGAGCGCGTCAGAACCGTCACCTCAGCACCGAGCGCCGAAGCGAACTTGACGGCGAGATGCCCGAGCCCGCCAAGCCCGATCACGCCCACCCGGCTGCCGGGGCCGACATTCCACGTACGCAGCGGCGAATAGGTGGTAATCCCGGCGCAGAGCAGCGGCCCGACCCGCGAAAGATCCAGCCCGTCGGGCACGCTGAGAACGAATTCCTCGCGCACGACGATATGATCTGAATAGCCGCCATAGGTGGTCTCGCCCGTCACCCGGTCCTGGCCATTATAGGTGACGGTCACACCCTTGTAGCACATCTGCTCTTCATTGCGCCGGCAGTTGGGGCACTCCATGCAGCTGTCGACGATCGTGCCGACGGCAACATTGTCGCCCGCCTTGAAGCGTGAAACGGCGCTCCCGACGGCAGATACCCGCCCGACGATCTCATGGCCCGGCACGACCGGATAGGCCGAAAAGCCCCAGTCGTTGCGGGCCATGTGCAGGTCCGTATGGCAGACGCCGCAATAGAGAATATCGATCGCCACGTCCTCTGGACGCAGGTCCCGGCGGTCGAAAGAGAAAGGTTGCAACGGCGTGTTCGCATCGGTTGCGGCAAATGCTGATGTTCTCAATGGCTTATCCCTTGCAAGGCTGTTGAAAGCTGACGGACACCGGAAGCTGTGCCGGATGGGATATAGCGTCGATGGATTATCCGGATTAGACGAGGAATGCGGGAAAGGCTTGTGAGCTAGGCTCAGCAAACGCTTATCGATGGCCTGCGTCATACACCGCTATCCGGTCATGATGAAAAGCCGGCCAGACATCGAACAAGGCCGGCGCCCTGAATTTCTCAAAAATTCGACAGCCGCGACTGGACAAGGCAAATGTAACTTTATAACAACAGGGATGTAATGTTATTACATTAAAGGAGATTTCATGGCCCGGCACCTTTTCGCTATCTTCGCAGTCGCCACTGCGCTCACATCCGCCACCTTGCCATCGGCTTCCCGCGCCGAGGAGGAACAGCAGGAGAGTTGGCGGCTTTTCGTGGCTGATCACAGCCTGCCGGTCGTCCACGCCATCGATCTTGCGAGCGGCAGACAGATCGGCCGCTTCGATCTCAAGGGTTATGCCGCCCTGTCGCTGAGCGACACCGGGCGCACGGTCTTTGCCGTCCAGGGCGAAGAGAATGTCGTTCATGCCATCGATACCGGCATTGCCCTTTCCGATCATGGAGAGCATCGCGATCTCGAGGTGGCGCCGCCGAAGCTGATCGGCGCGACGATAAAGGGCGAGAAGCCGGGCCATGTGGTGACGCATGGCGATGACGTGGCGATTTTCTACGACCGGACCGACCGCTTCGATCTCTTGAAGGAGAGCAGCCTGCTGCAGGAAAAGCCGGAGCCGAAAGCTGTCAACACCATCGCCGCCCATCACGGCGTCGCTGTGCCGATGGGCAATCACCTGCTGGTCTCCGTGCCGAACATGCAGGCGCCGGTCAAGGAGGGCGAACTGCCGCCACGCCTGGGCCTGCGGGTGCTCGACCGGGATGGCCGGCAGATCGGCGATGTCGCGCCCTGCACCGGCCTGCATGGCGAGGCAACCTCCGCCCGCCTCGTCGCCTTCGGTTGCGAGGAAGGCGTGCTCATCGCCCGCCCCAGCGGCGCGGAAGGCCCGAGCGTGGAAATGCTCGCCTATGGCGCATCGCTGCCGCGGGGCAAGGTCTCGACGCTGCTCGGCGGCCGCTCGATGCAGTTCTTCCTCGGCAATTACGGAGAGGACAAGCTGGCGCTGATCGATCCTGATAATACGGACGCACCCTATCGCATCATCGACCTTCCAACGCGTCGCGTCGATTTTGTGCTCGATCCGGCAAAGTTTCAGAATGCCTATATCCTCACCGAAGATGGCAGGCTGCATCTGCTCGATACAGTCAAGGGCGAGATCGTCAGATCGGAAACCGTGACCGAGCCCTACAGCAAGGATGGTCATTGGCGCGATCCGCGTCCGCGGCTGGCCGTTGCCGGCGATGATATCGCCATCACCGATCCCCGTCACAGCTTGATTCGCCTCGTCAGCACGCAGACGCTGAAGGAGGTGCGTACGATCCCCGTCGAGGGCCAGCCCTTCGCGCTTGTCGCCGCCGGCGGCTCGGGCGCCAGTCACTAAGGCGGCCTCGGACCCGACACACTTCGCATTCCGGCGCTTGACGTCGCCCATGGCGGCGTCATAGATCGAGGCGACGGTTCCCCGAAGAGAACTCCGAGGGGAATAATAGGGAACACGGTGAGGACGACCCAAGAGGGACCGAGACCGTGGCTGCCCCCGCAACTGTAAGCGGATTGTCGATCTCGGGGTTGATCGCTTCAGCGATCATGCCCTCGGCCTCAGGGCCGTGCCACTGCGATTTCGCGGGAAGGCAGATGACCGGCACATATTCGCGAGCCAGGAGACCTGCCGTCGATCACGATCCAATCAAGCCGGGCGGGGATGCCCGGACAAGGAGCAGACATGATTGACGAGACCCCTCCCCACCTGCCGCCATCCATCCGTCTCGATTGGACGATCCGCCGCTAGCCTCCCGCTCGCTGGCCATCGTTCGCGCGCCGGCATCCGCTAGCCCTTTTCCTTTGATCGAGAGTTTTCCATGCGACAGCTTCTGAAGAGCTTTTCCCTCGCGCTCGGGCTGGCCGGCTTTGCTGCGCCCGCACTTGCCGCCACCCAATATCCCCTCACCCTCACCAATTGCGGCCAGCAGGTCACCTTCGAAAAGGCACCGGCCAAGATCGTCTCGATCGGCCAGGGCATGACCGAAGTGCTGTTCTCGCTCGGCCTTGCCGACAAGATTGCCGGCACGGCCGTCTGGGTCGGCCCGGTTCTGCCGCAATATGCCGATGTCAACAGCAGGATCAAACGGCTGGCCGACAATGACCCGAGCTTCGAATCCGTCGTCGGCGCGGAGCCCGATCTGGTGGCTGCCGAATTCGAATGGCATGTCGGCACGCAAGGCTCCGTCGGCAAGCGCGAGCAGTTTGGGGATCTCGGCATCAACACCTATGTCGCGCCGGCCGATTGCGTCGCCAAGATCAATACCGACGGCGGCGATGGCGTGCGCAAGGAACTGTTCACGATGGACCTGATCTATCAGGAAATCGCCGAACTCTCCGAGATCTTCGACGTGAAAGACCGCGGCGATGCTGTCATCGCCGACCTGAAGAAGCGGGAGGCCGCGGCCGTTGCCTCTGTTGCCGGTGCTGCGGCAAAGAACCTGCCGGTCGTCTTCTGGTTCTCCAGCAAGGAAGTGAAAGGCGATGCCTTCATCGCCGGCAAGAACAGCGCGCCAGCCTATATCCTGAAGACGCTCGGGGCGAAGAACGTCGTCACGACGGAAGAGGAATGGCCCCTCGTCGGCTGGGAAACGATTTCGCAGGCCAATCCCGCCGTCATCGTCATCGCCACCATGGACCGCCGCCGCTATGCCGCCGATGATCCCAAGGTGAAGGTGGATTTCCTGGAAAACGATCCGGTTACGAAAGAGCTCGATGCCGTCAGGAACAAGCGCTTCATCATGATGGACGCGCAGTCGATGAACCCGACGATCAGAACCATCGACGGCATCGAGACGCTGGCAAAGGGCATCCAGTCCTTCGGTCTGGCCCAGTGAGCCAGGCTGCCTTGCCACAGAGGAAATGGTGGGCGCTTGCCACGCTCACCATCGCCGCCCTCCTCCTGCTCGGTATCATGATCAGTCTCGCCGTATCGATCGGCGAGATATCAATCCCGCTCGCCACCACGGCAGAAGCGGTTTCCAACCGCCTCTTCGGCACGGCATTCGAGCTCAGCCGCATCCATCAGGGCATCGTCTGGGATTACCGCCTCAGCCGCGCGCTGGCGGCGGCCAGTGCCGGCGCATCGCTGGCAGTGTGCGGCACGGTGCTGCAGGCGCTGCTGCGCAATCCGCTTGCCGAACCCTATGTGCTCGGAATTTCAGCCGGCGCCTCCACCGGCGCGGTCTGCGTCATGATATCAGGTCTCGGCTATGGCGTGCTCAGTCTCTCCGGCGGTGCCTTCATCGGCGCCGTCGTCGCCTTTCTGCTGGTCGGCATCCTGGCGGCCGGTGCTGGCGGCACCAGCGAGCGCATCATTCTCTGCGGCGTGGCGGGCTCGCAGCTCTTCAATGCGCTGACCTCCTATATCGTCACGACCTCGGCCAATGCCGAACAGGCGCGTGGCGTGCTCTTCTGGCTCTTGGGGTCGCTTTCCGGCGTGCGCTGGCCGGATGTCTATCTTTCCGTGCCGGTCGCACTGACAGGCTTTGTCGTCTGCCTTGCCCATGTGCGTGCGCTCGATGCCTTCGCCTTTGGCACGGATGCCGCAGCCTCCCTCGGCATCGCCGTGCGCCGCGTACAGTTCACCCTGCTCGGCGTGACAGCGGCGATGACGGCAGGCGTCGTCAGCATTGTGGGCTCAATCGGCTTCGTCGGCCTCGTCATTCCCCATGCCGCCCGCTTTCTCGTCGGCCCCGCACATGGCCGCCTGCTGCCGGCGACAGCGCTCGGCGGGGCGATCTTCATGGTCGGCGCCGACATCGTCTCACGCATCATCATTCCGCAGCAGATCCTGCCGATCGGCGTCGTCACCGCGCTCTTCGGCGCTCCGGCCTTCGCCATCATCCTCTATCGCGTGCGGAGAAGCGCATGACCATCACCGTCGACAAGGTCACCTATGCCGCCGGCAATACCGTCATCGTCAACGGCGTCAGCATATCAGTCGAAAAGGGCAAGGTGCTCGGCCTGCTCGGGCCGAACGGCTCCGGCAAATCCAGCCTGCTGCGCCTGATCTGCCGGCTGCGGCAGGTCAGATCCGGCGTCATCCGCCTCGGCGACGATGATGTCTCCGGCCTTTCGCGCGCCGCCCTTGCCCGCCGCATAGCCTTCGTCGAGCAGCAGACGACGACGGATACGCAGCTCACCGTGCGCGATATCGTCCGCCTCGGCCGCACGCCGCATCGCGGCCTCCTCTCCTCCTGGGCACCTGATGACGATGCCGCGGTCGAAGAAGCACTCGCCCGCGTCGACATGGGCGAACGCGCCGGCCAGCTCTGGCAGACACTGTCTGGCGGCGAGCGGCAACGGGTGCATATTGCGCGGGCGCTGGCCCAGACCCCGAGCGAACTCCTGCTCGACGAGCCGACCAACCATCTCGATATCCAGCACCAGCTCGATATCCTGGCGCTGGTCGCCAAACTCGGCCTCACCTCCATCATCGCGCTGCACGATCTCAATCTGGCAGCGATGTTCTGCGATCACCTGGCCGTGCTGCAGAAGGGCGAGGTCGTGGCAGCAGGCACGCCCGAGGAAGTGCTGACCGAAGCGCTGATCGCCCGCGTCTTCGGCGTGCGTGCCCATATCGAAAAATCACCCGTGCATGGCCGCGCACATATCCAGTATCGGATGGGGTAAGACATGGATGGAGTGAATTTCGATCTTAAGGAAGAAATCCGCGACTACTGGTCGAAACGCTCGGAAACCTTCGACCTCGCCTTCGGCCACAGGATCGCCCCCGGCCCGGAGGCGGACGCCTGGCAGAAGCCGATCCGCAAAGCCCTCGGCCCCGAGCCGAAACGCGTGCTGGAACTTGCCTGCGGCACCGGCGAAGTGACCCGCCTGATCCACGATCTCGGCCATGACGTCACCGCTCTCGATTTCTCCGAAGCGATGCTGAAGGTTGCCCGCGCCAAACACGCCGGCAAGGAGCGCCTGCGCTTCATCCTGGCAGACGCCGAAAACACCCTGGAGCCGGACGCGAGCTATGACGCCATCATCTGCCGCCATCTCGTCTGGACGCTGACCCGGCCGCAAGAAACCTTTCGCGAATGGTTCCGCATCCTCAAGCCCGGCGGCCTGTTGCTTTTCTTCGATGGTGACTGGGCAAGCCCGAAACCGACCGGCCGCGTCGCCAGCCTGCTGATCTCCTGGATCGACCGCCTCATCGGCGCCGACAAGAACTATGACGGCGCACTCAGCACCCGCCACGCCCGCATCATGTCAGCCCTGCCCTTCGGCCAGGGTCTCCGCCCCAACATGCTCCTGCCGCTCTTGAGATCGGCAGGCTTTACAGACATCGCGCTTCATTCCCACGCCCCGATCGCGAGGGCGCAGCGCAGGAATGCCAATCTCCGAAATAGGCTCCGAACCCTCGTCTACCGCCGCTTCATCCTGGCCTGCCGGCGGCCCTGATGCCTGCATTTGCCGCACGCCCATTTCTGGAGGTGTCGCGATTTGCCGAGGTCTGAAGCCAGCCTGTGCCAAATGCCCGCCACCGTAAATGATCGATGCATTTACCGTTGCGTACTTGTCGGACGCCGTCAGCCGTTCAGGATGATCGACGAACGAAGCGGCAGTTCACCTGATGCAGGAAGGGAAAGGTGTTATGGCAAAGACCACCGCGCCCTCATCCGGCAAAAGCAGGCAACGCGCTCTGCCGTTCGCCATTCTGGCGTTTTTCCTTTGTCTGGCCGGATCCTTCCCACGGCACGCGTTTGCCGCTCCGCCTGAATTTCCGGACCGCGAACTGGTGGTCGGCACTAAGGAGGCCCCGCCCTTTGCCATGAAGGGGCCGGATGGCAGTTGGACCGGCCTGTCGATCGAACTCTGGCGCCAGGTCGCGGAAAAACTCGGGCTCAAATATCGGCTGGTCGAGGAACCCTCGGTGCAGCGCCTGATCGAGGCGACGAAGCGCGGCGACTACGATCTCTCCGTCGCCGCCATCACCATCACGGCCGACCGGGAGCGCAATGTCGATTTCTCCCAGCCATTCTACAATACCGGCCTCGGCATCGCCGTCTCCGTCCACAGCACTTCCGTCTGGTACGAAATCACCCAGACGATGACATCCCTCGGCTTCCTGCAGGCGGTCGGCGCCCTCATCGGCATCTCGCTGGCCGTTGGCGCCCTGATCTGGCTCTTCGAGCACCGCCACAACGAGGATTTCGGCGGCGGCGCCGCCAGGGGGCTCGGCGCGAGCATCTGGTGGTCGGCTGAAGCCATGACGCAGGCAAGTACCGGTCATCGCGGCCCGAAAACGCTCGGAGGACGAACGCTCGCGATCCTCTGGATGGTCATGTCGATCATCACCATCGCCGTCTTCACCGCAAGCGTCACCTCCGCGCTCACGACGCGTCAGATCAGGGGACTGGTGAACGGCGCAGAAGACCTGCCGCGGGCACGCGTCGGTGCCGTGTCGGGTTCGGCGACCACAGGATTTCTCGACGGGGAACGCATCAGGCACCGGGATTTCGCCAATGTGCAGGACGGCTTCCGCGCGCTGACGTCAGGCTCGATCGATGCCTTCGTCTATGACAAGCCGCTGCTTGCCTGGACGGCCGAACAGCAGTTTCCGACCAGCGTGCAAGTACTGGACACCGTCTTCGAGCCGCAGAACTACGGCATGGCGATGCCCGCCGGCAGCCGCTACCGCAAGCCTATCGATGTCGCCATTCTCGAAGCGATCCACGACGAGGCGTGGAAGGAGACGCTGTTTCAGTATCTCGGGGAGAAAAAATGATGGCCCGGGCGAGCGGTCCTCCCCGCCCCGGCACCTGCCATCCCGCCTACCAGTTACCTGGATCGGCAGTGTGATCGACGGCTGCGAATTCATCCGCCTTTGCCCGATCGAGCGTCACAGTCCGCGTCCGCTTCGTCTCATCGGCGACCAGATAGCGAAGCGGCGCCGCGTCCCTGGCAAGCTCCTGATAGAGGAGAAGCGCAGCCTCCTCGGCGGTATCGGCCTCGATCTCTCGCGTGATGGTTACGGTGAACTTGTTCATGGCATCTGGCCTTCTCGATCGTCGCGGGCATGGGCGCAATGTCCACCGCCTGACAATAGGCTGAGAGCGGAATAGTTCAAGCTACCCTGCCCTCGACAACCAGCCGTCCGCCATCCAGCCCCTCAGACCGACCGCATCAACCCGCCATCCACCTTCAGGCTCTGGCCGGTAATATACCCCGCCCCGTCGGACACCAGAAACGCGATGGTCGCCGCCACTTCCGCACTCGTGCCATAGCGCTGCATCGGCACGGTCTCGCGTCGCGCCTCGGTGGCCGGAAGGCTGTCGATCCAGCCGGGCAGCACGTTGTTCATGCGGATGTTTTCGGCCGCATAGGTGTCGGCAAAGAGCTTGGTATAGGCGGCAAGGCCGGCGCGGAAGACCGCCGAAGTCGGAAACATCGTCGACGGCTCGAAGACCCAGGCCGTCGAGATATTGACGATCGCGCCCTTCTTCTGCGCCTGCATGATCGGGGTGACCAGCCGCACCGGGCGGATGACGTTCATCAGATAGACGTCCATGCCCGTATGCCACTGCTCGTCGGTGATCTCGTTGAGCGCGGCGCGTGGCCCATGGCCAGCGCTGTTGACGAGAACATCGATGCGGCCCCAGGCGCCCATCGCGGCATCGACCAGCCGCTTCAGATCGTCGTTCGACTGGTTGGAGCCGGTCACGCCCACACCGCCGAGTTCCCGGGCAAGCGCCTCGCCCTTGCCGGATGAAGACAGGATCGCGACCTTGTAGCCATCGGCCGCAAGGCGTCTTGCGCTTTCGGCTCCCATGCCGCTGCCGCCTGCCGTGATTACGGCCACTTTTTCTACTGACATGCCGGTGCCCTCCTGAAACGATATCGTCGATTGATTGGTATCTGTGTGCACGGTATCATGTTCGCTGCGGGAGCGCGAAACAGTTCTCCTCTTCTTTGCCAGTAGAAAAACTACTCGATGAGCGATATCCCGGGCAAGCTTCCCTCCCTCAATGGCCTCAGAGCCTTCGAGGTCGCCGCGCGACACCTCAACTTCAGGCTCGCCGCCGAAGAGCTTGGTGTCACGCAGGGCGCCGTCGCCCAGCAGGTCCGCGGGCTCGAGGCGCAACTCGGCATGACCCTGTTCGAACGGCTTCCCCGCACGCTGGCGCTGACCGCCGAGGGCAGACGCTACATCGCCGATATCAGGCGCGCCTTCGAGATCATCGCTCGGGCAACGGACGAGCTGAAGCCGCAGGCGATCAAGCTTACGATCAGCACGACGCCGACCTTCGCGTCGAAATGGCTGATCCCGCGCCTGCCTGACTTCACCGCCCTGCATCCCGATCTCGACCTGCATATCCTGGCGACCGAGCGCATTTCGAATTTCGCCGCCGATGGCGTCGATCTCGCCGTCCGCTATGGCCGTCCGCCCTTCGGACCGGGGCTGAATGCCGAGCTCCTGTTCGAACAGGAGGTCATCGCCGTCTGCAGCCCGCTGCTGCTTGCCGGCCGCAACCCGCCGCGCACGGCCGAGGAGCTTTCAGCCTATCCGCTGCTGCACGATGCCCACAATCTCTGGCCTGAATTCGTCGAGCGCCACCTCGCCAACAGCAGCAGCCCCACCTTCAAGGGCATCAGCTTTTCGCAGACCGCGCACGCCATCGAGGCGGCGATTGCCGGACAGGGCATCGTTCTTGCCAATGGCGGCTTCGTCACCGAAGACCTCGCCCGGGGCCGGCTGGTGCGTGTTTTCGAAGCCAGGCTGCGCGGCCCTTCGGATATCTACCTCGTCTGGCCCCGCCACCGGAAATCTGCCGCGCGGGAAACCGTGATCGGATGGTTGTTCGCCGAAGCGCAGACGCCAGGCTGAGCGCTTGCGCCTGGGCCAAGGCCAGGCTGGCGAACATATAGACTGACGAGCCTCTTGTGCAGAACGCCGGAGACACCAGATTCAATCTCTTCATTGCCTCCAATAAGCATCGATAATCACAGGCCTATTTGATGTTCCATTTCGTTCTCGGGCTCCCCTGGCTCGTCGTCGTCCTGAGATTCATTCTCCCCCTGCCATGGATTTGGCCCGCCAAGGCCCTGCTTGCCGGCCTGCTCCTCATCGCCTCGCAGCAGGTGCTGCTGAACCGTATATCCTCGGGTTCCGTCTTCGCGCCCGAATATCCGCGCCCGCTGATTATCGTGCTGAATTTCCTCTTCGGCGCCACGCTCCTGCTCGCCGTCTTCCAGATCGCGCTCGATGTCGTCTCGCTTGTCCTTGCCCTCATCGAGGGCCGATTTCCGGCCGTGCCCCCTGAAGTCCGCTATGTCATCGGACTTGCAGCCTTCGGTCTGGCCGCTTTCGGCGTTGCCGGAGCCGTGCGCATTCCGCCCGTGAAAAATGTCGAGATATCGATCCGGGACCTCCCCGAAGCCTTCGAGGGCTACCGCCTGCTGCAATTGACCGACCTGCATCTCAGCCGCCTCTTCCCGGCCTCCTGGGCCGAAACCCTCGTCAGGAAGGCCAATGAGCTGAAAACCGACCTGATCGTCGTGACCGGCGATTTCATCGACGGCCGCCTCGAAAAGCGGCGGGCGGATGTCGCCCCTCTGGCGAAGCTTCGGGCGCCCGACGGCATCTTCGCCATCCCCGGCAATCACGAATATTATTTCGGCTACGACGAATGGATGCAGCACGACGCCAGTCTCGGCATGCGTATGCTGATGAACGAGCACGCCGTCATCGAGCGCGAGGCGAGCCGCATCGTCATTGCAGGCGTGACGGATCTTGCGGCTTTCGGCAGAACCATGCCGAATCCGGACCTTGCCGCGGCATTGAACGGCGCTCCGGCCGAAGCCCCGGTCATTCTCCTCGATCATCAGCCGAGAATGGCAGCCGAGACCGCCAAGAGAGGCATTGCGCTGCAGCTGTCCGGCCATACCCATGGCGGCATGGTGTTCGGCCTCGATCGTCTGGTCGCCCGCGCCAATGGCGGTTTCGTCTCCGGCCACTACCACGTCGGCGGCATGCAGCTCTATGTCAATAACGGGACTGCGCTCTGGCCGGGCTTTGCGCTCAGGCTCGGCCGCCCCTCGGAACTGACGGTATTCACGCTGCGCAGACGCGCCTGACCTCAATAAGCATGGTATGCCTTGTTATACGCCCCCAAGAGGGTTCAAGCCCGCTATATTCGCTCCGTCGTTTCGCGCGTCAGGATTTAATTGGTTAAGGAACGTTTCTGACGAGCACTTGCTCTACACACCCATCTTGAGTCTGCTCGCCAATATCCACTTCAAGATAAACTGCGACTTCAATGAAGAATATCCTCTCATAGAGAATATCAACTCTCTCCCCCCTATTTATTTTTGAGTTTTTACAGTCAACATAACGAGAAGCAGCAATAAAAAGCTCGTCACCTCGATCTAAAAATTCGAAATTTTTATAATTTTTTTTCAAATAGATCTGGTATAAATCTCTATTTTTATCGAAAAAAACATTATTGTATATAACACATCCCTCGATAGCAATGAAAAACATAAGTAAAAAATCGGTTATTACGATGATGTTTTTCCGAAGGCTTTTTAGATTTTCATATCTCGTTGCAGACATATTTTAAAATCTTCAACTGGTTATACGCCGCGCGATGGCGTGTTCGTCAACAACCATCATCAACAATCTTCGACAGATAGCCAATACTCCGTTTTATTCCATATAAATCAGACCGCGCGGACGAGGCTGCGAATACGCTCGGCGAGATCCGGATCGACGGGATTATAGACGACCATGTTGAGATCCGGCCTGCCGTCGATTGCAAAGCCGGAATATTCAAGCTCGATATCGCCGAGAACCGGATGCCTCAGCCGCTTGGTTCCTTCGCCATGGGCGATCACCTCGTTCTCCTCCCAGATCCGCTTGAACTCGGCGCTCGTGCGGCAAAGCTCCTCCACCAGATCTGCTATTTCCGAGGTCGCCCCCGCCCGCGCAGCATCCGCCCGGAAGGCCCCGACGACGAAACGCGCCATGGCATCCCAGTCGTGCTGGACGTTGCGGACGCCGGGATTGGAGAACAGCAGGCGCAAGACGTTCCGGTCATCAGGCGCAAGCTTGCCATAGTCGGTCATGACGATGGTGGCCGCGCGGTTCCACGCCACGATATCCCAGGCCGCCGTGCGCACCAGCGCCGGGCTCACCTCAAGCGTATCGAGAAGCCGTTGCAGGCGCGGGCTGATGCCCTCCACTGCACGGTAGCGCACCTCGGGCGGCCGGCCGAGGCCGAGGATGAAGAGATGCTCGCGCTCCGGCTCGGTCAGCATCAGGCCACTGGCGATTCTATCAAGGACGTCGGCCGATGGCGCTCCGCCCCGCCCCTGCTCCAGCCATGTGTACCAGGTCGGGCTTATATTGGCGCGCTGTGCCACCTCTTCCCGCCTCAAGCCCGGCGTGCGCCGGCGCCCGGAAAAACCGAATACAGCAGGATCGAGGCGCGAGCGGCGGTCGCGAAGGAAGGTGCCGAGGGAGTTGACGTCAGTGCTCATAGTATTCCTGTTAGCCATTATAATAGGATAACGTCACTACTTTAACAGCATAAAACATAGCGCAATAGTGGGCTTCATCGCAATAAGGAGACACAACATGCGCATTTTCCTCACCGGCGCCACCGGCTTCATCGGCTCGGCCATCGTCCCCGAACTCCTGCAGGCAGGCCATCATGTCATCGGCATGACCCGCTCGGACGCCGGCGCCAAAGCGCTCGAAGAGGCAGGCGTCGAAGCTTACAAGGGCGTGCTGGAAGAACCCGAGACTGTCCGTCGCGGCGTCGAAAAGGCCGATGCCGTCATCCATACGGCCTTCGACCATGATTTCTCCCGCTTCGTCGAGAATTGCCAGAAGGATAGCCGCGTCATTGCCGCCATGGGCGAGGCGCTGAAGGGCTCCAACCGCCCGCTGCTCATCACCTCGGGCACCGGCATCGGCAATGCCCATCTCGGCGAACCCGCGAGCGAGGACGTCTTCAACGACGAGCATCCCAACCCGCGCATCGCGTCCGAACGGGCCGGCAATGCGCTTCTCGACCAGGGCGTCAACGTCTCGGTCATGCGCCTTCCCCAGGTCCACAACACGTTCAAGCAGGGCCTCGTCTCCCCGCTCATCGAAATCGCCCGGCGGAATGGCGCCGTCGGCTATGTCGGCGAAGGCCGCAACCGCTTTCCGGCCGGCCACTTGCTGGACGTTGCCCTCCTCTACCGGCTTGCCATCGAAAGAGCGGTATCGGGCGCCCGCTACAATGCCGTTGCCGAAGAGGGCATCGCCACCCGCGAGATTGCGGAAGCCCTCGGCCGCGGCCTGAAGCTGCCGGTCATCTCGGTCGCGCCGGAAAAGGCGGCCGAGCATTTCGGCTGGATGGCGATTTTCGCCGGCCTCGACTTCCCGGCCTCCAGCGCAAAGACCCGCCGGATCCTCGGATGGAACCCGGTCGGACCCGGCCTGATCGCCGATCTCGACGCGATGGATTATGGCGCTCTCGCAGCCTGAGCCGCAAATGCACCTGCGGGGCCTTTCAGTCCCGCAGGTGCAGAGCGTTCCTGGTCGTCAGATCCCAAGCCCGCCGGCGACATCGATGACGCCGCCGCTCATGTAACCGCCATGCGGCCCCGCCAGATGGCAGATGAGCGCGGAAACCTCCTCAAGCGTCGCAATGCGCCTGATGGGATGCAGGTCGAGAAGTGCGTCGGGCACGGTGTCTCCCAGCGCTTCGACGGACATGTCGGTCGGCATCACGCCGGGCTGGACGACGTTGACGGTGATGTTGCGCCTGCCGAGATCGCGCGCCACACCCTTCGCATAGCCGATGAGCGCGGCCTTCGTACCGGCATAATCGGCGACACCCGGAACCAGCACGCGTGTACCGAACAGCGAACCGATGAAGAGAATCCGGCCGCCATCGGACAGCACCGGAGCCGCCGCCCGCGTCACCGACACCGGCCCCAGCACATTGGTCTGCCATTGGCGGTCGAGATTGACGACGTCGAGTTCGGGATCATCGACCGTCTTGCCCTGCACGGCGATCGCCGCATTGTTGACGAGGATGTCGAGCTTGCCGAAAGTGGCAATGACCGTGTCGATCAGCGGTTTGGCAGCGGCCGTATCGGCCTGGTCGCTCTGGATCGCCAGAGCCCGCACACCCTTCGCCCGCAGCCTCTCGACCACAGCCTCCGCCTTCCCGGCCGAAGCCACGTAGCTGATCGCAACATCAGCGCCCTGATCGGCCAGCGCTTCCGCCGTCGCCGCTCCAAGTCCGCGCGAACCACCGGTCACGAGAGCGACCTTTCCCTTCAAAATCTGAGACATGAGTGTCCTTTCTACCCCGTCCAGGCGCCCGCCTGCCGTCATCGGCAGGCTGTGCATTTTTTCGTAACGACCGTTACAGTAACGATTGGTATGAAATGTAGACAACGCATGTCAAGTAGTTTAATAACGGTCGTTATGAAATTGACCGGACTGACCTGATGGGACGCCATCGCGAATTTGACGTGGAAAAAGTGCTCGATTCCGCCTTGTGCCTCTTCTGGCGCAAGGGCTACGAAGGCACGTCCTATGCTGACCTGACGGAGGCCGCCGGCATCGAGCGCCCCGCCCTCTATTCCGCCTTCGGCAACAAGGAAGCCCTCTTCCGCAAGGCGCTGGACCGCTATTCCGAGCGCTATCTGGATTACCTCCCGGTGGCGCTGAAACTGCCGACCTCACGCGAGGTCGCCGCCCACATCCTCTACAAGGCCATCGAACTGAACACCCGCTTCCCCGACCATACGGGCTGCCTCGGCATCAATGGCGCCATGGCCGGATCGGATGAGACCGAGCCGGTGCGCCAGGCGCTGATCGATTTCCGCGCCGCCGGCCAGGCCGATATTCAGGAACGTTTCGAACGCGCCAGAGCGGAAGGCGACCTGCCGGAAACCGCCAGCCCCGAAACGCTGGCCGCCTTCATCCTGGCTATGACCCACGGCATGGCCGTGCAGGCCAAGGCCGGCTTCAGCCGCGAGATGCTGAACGCCATCGCCGATCAGGCGCTGTCTACATGGCCGACGAAATAGCCCTGAAGCCCGATAGCCGAAAACTATCCCGCCGCCGCATCCATACGGGCGCGCACGTCCAGAAAGGCCGCCGTCAGCCGCGCCAGGACCGGCGACTTGACGGATCCATTCGCCCCGCCGATCGGGTCCACGATATGGATCCGTCTCAGGTCCTCCATGAACTCGTCCCACAGCTTCTGCCCGCCCTCTTCCAGCAGCTCGGCGCGGATGCTCAGATCCTCGCTCACAGGCAGGAACCGCCGCCCCCAGGCGCCGATCATCGCGAACATGGGCACGAGCTGGATGGAGGCTTCCGTCAGGCTGTAGATCGCTTTCTGGCTGTGGGAGGGATCGTCGAGCTTGGTGATCAGCCCGCAGGACATCAGCCGTTTGAGACGCGCCGCCAGGATATTGGAAGCGATGCCCTCCTCCGATTGCGTCAGGAGCTCGCGAAAGTGCCGGCGATTGCCGAACATGATATCCCTGATGATGACAAGGCTCCATCGGTCGCCCAGCACCTCCATCGTCAGGTTGATCGGGCAGCCCGACCGCATCTCGATATCCATATTCGACTCCGTGAGAAAACCAGTTGCATTATAGGATCGGTCATGCGACAAGACAACTGATTTCAATATGCAATCAGATGGAGGCTGACATGGCACGTGTACGCGTTGCTGCATTTTCCCTTTCGGTGGATGGTTTCGGCGCAGGTCCGGACCAGAGTCTTGAAAATCCCCTCGGCAAGCGCGGCATGGAACTGCACCAGTGGTTCTTCGGCACCCGCACCTTCCGCGCCATGATCGGCAAGGATGACGGCTCCACCGGCACCGACGAGAAATATGCCTCGACCGGCAATACCGGCTTCGGCGCCTTCATCCTCGGCCGTAACATGTTCGGCCCGATCAGGGGCGAATGGCCGGACGACGCGTGGAAAGGCTGGTGGGGGCCGAACCCGCCCTACCACGCGCCGACCTTCATCCTCACCCACCATGCCCGCGAGCCCATCGTCATGGAAGGCGGCACCACCTTCCATTTCGTCACCGGCGGCATCGAGGAGGCACTGGAAAAAGCCAGGGCCGCAGCCGGTGACAAGGACATCAAGATCGGCGGCGGCGTCAGTACTGTCAGGCAATATGTGAAGGCCGGCCTGGTCGACGAGATGCATTTCGCCATCTCCCCGGTTGTTCTCGGCAAGGGTGAAGCCATGTTCGAAGGTATCGATCTGCCCGCACTCGGCTTCTCCGTCAGATCCCACGAGATGACGGAACTGGCGGCGCATGTCGTGCTGTCGAAATAGGGCGCAAGAGACTATCACCGGAGCATCCGCCGGGCGCGATCGAGCGTCCGGTTTTTTTTGCAGGACCGCGGCAGGCATTACAGGCGCGAAGCCGCCGTTACCGGGCATTTACCGTAACGTACTTCCGCAGCCCGCTGTTTTTCCCTACCGATCGATCCGCACGGTCAAAACCGCGCACGATCAATCCGGCCGGGAGAGCAGCAATGACATTTGCGGATTTTGTCACGCTCACTCTGAAGGCCAGCCTGTTCCTGATCGTTTTTGCGCTCGGGCTACGGGCAACGTTCAGCGACGTCACCTACTTGCTCGCCCGCCCGGTCCTGCTGTTCAAATCCATCCTGTCGATGAACATCGTCATGCTGGGTTTCGCCCTCGCGGCCGCGTTCTTCTTTCCGCTGCCCCTGCCGCTCAAGATTGCCCTCATCGGCCTTGCAATGGCGCCGGTTCCACCGATCCTGACGATAAGGCAGAGTAAAGCGGCCGGGACGTCTTCCTACGCGATCAGCCTCTGCGTCACGGCGTCATTTCTTGCCGTCGTGCTCGTTCCGCTCGCCATCGCACTGGCAGATGTCGTCCTTGGCGAGCGCTACCAGATGCCTGCCATCCGTGTCGTGCCGATCGTCCTCGTCTCTGTCATCCTGCCGCTCGTGCTCGGGATGATGGTCGAGCGCTTTGCCCCGGTCGTTGCGCGGCAGTTCGTGCAACCGATCGCACGGCTCGGAACCGCCCTGCTCATTCTGGCGGCTGTGCCGGTCCTCATCGTGACGCTGCCTGCGACCTGGGCGCTTGTCGGCAACGGGCTCATCCTGTCTCTGGCACTTTTTACCGCGTTCGGGCTGCTGGTCGGCCACGCCATGGGCGGGCCGCATGCCCACGATCGCGTGGTTCTGGCGCTGGCGACGGGCGCGCGCCATCCAGGCGTCGCGATGGCGATTGCCGCCTACAATTTTCCGGACGAGAAGGCGGCGGTGGCAGTGGTGCTGCTGCATGTTTTCATCGCCGCGCTCGTCGCGATACCCTATCTGAAATTCGCCCGAGTCAACGAGGCACCTGCCGAAAGCCTCGACACGTAGTATCCTCCAGCAGGCGCATCGGCCGATGCACT
Organism: Rhizobium sp. BK512; assembly: GCF_014194915.1. Classification (NCBI taxonomy): domain Bacteria; kingdom Pseudomonadati; phylum Pseudomonadota; class Alphaproteobacteria; order Hyphomicrobiales; family Rhizobiaceae; genus Rhizobium; species Rhizobium sp. BK512. Next base: position 240,728 of record NZ_JACIAS010000001.1, read on the forward strand.
CGACACCGGCCGATGCCGCGGCAGGCTCAGACCAGCCCCTGGCTGAAGCCGAATTCGCCCTCCGCTTCCGCCGCGCTGACATCCTCGCCGAACAGCATGTCATTATGCGGCCGGCCGCTGCGGACCATCGGATAGACGTTTTCCAGCGCCGCGACCCGGCAGTCGAAGAGAACCGGCCGGTCGGTGGCGATCATCTCGCGGATCTTCTCATCCAGCTCCTCCGGCCTCTCGCAGCGCAGGCCCACGGCCCCATAGGCTTCCGCCAGCTTGACGAAATCGGGCAGCGAGGCGGAGTAGGATCTGTCCCGCCGGTTGCCATGCAGGATCTGCTGCCATTGCCGGATCATACCGAGCTGCGCATTGTTGAGGATGAAGATCTTGACCGGCGCCTGGTGCTGCATGGCCGCCGAAAGCTCCTTCAGCGTCATCTGCACCGAGCCATCGCCGACGATGCCGAGGACCAGCCGGCCGGGATGGGCGATCTGCGCGCCGATCGCCGCCGGCAGACCATAACCCATCGTGCCGAGCCCGCCCGAGGTGAGCCAGCGGTTCGGCCCTTCGATACCGAAGAGCTGTGCCGCCCACATCTGATGCTGGCCGACATCGGTGGTGACGATAGGGTCGAGATCGGTCGTCAGCGCATGCAGCCGCTCCAGCGCATATTGCGGCATGATCGCATCATGGCGCATCTCATAGGCAAAGGAGTTTCGCGTCCGCCATCGCTCGATCTCGCCCCACCAGGCATCCAGCCGCCCGCGCTCCGGTCGGGCCGGAAGCGCCCGCCAGGTTTCGATCATCTCCCGCAGCACATCGGCCGCATCGCCGGTTATGCCGATATCGACGGATACGTTCTTGTTGATCGAGGATGGATCGACATCGATATGGATCTTCCTCGACCCCGGCGAAAACCTGTCGACACGCGAGGTGACGCGATCGTCGAAACGCGCACCGATGGCAATCATCAGGTCGCAATCATGCATCGCCATGTTTGCCTCATAGGAACCGTGCATGCCGGGCATCTTCAGCCAGTTCGGTCCGCTCGCCGGATAGGCGCCGAGCCCCATCAGCGTCGAGGTGATGGGAAAGCCGGTCAGCTCCACCAGTTCCCCCAACAGGCGCGAGGCCTCCGGCCCGGAATTGATGACGCCGCCGCCGGTATAGAGGACCGGCCGCTCAGCCTGCGCCATCAGCCTGACCGCGGCAGCGATCGCCTCCTGATCGCCGGATATCGGTAGCTTATAGTTCGCAGGCATCGAAACCTCCTGCGGCCCGACATAGAGCCCGCTCGCAAACAGCACATCCTTCGGCATGTCGACCAGAACCGGCCCCGGCCTGCCTGACGTCGCGATCCTGAAGGCGAGATGGATGGTCCTTGCGAGATCGTCGATGTGATCGACGAGGAAATTATGCTTGGTGCAGGGCCGCGTGATGCCGACTGTATCGCATTCCTGAAAGGCATCCGTGCCGATCAGCGTCGTCGGCACCTGCCCGGTCAGGCAGACGAGCGGAATGGAATCCATCAGCGCATCCTGCAGCGCGGTGACGGCATTGGTGACACCCGGTCCTGATGTGACCAGCATGACGCCGACCTTGCCGGTCGAACGCGCATAACCCTCGGCGGCATGTCCCGCGCCCTGCTCGTGCCGCACCAGCAGGTGCTTGATCTCGTCCTGCTGGAAGATCTCGTCATAAATCGGCAGCACGGCAGCGCCCGGATAGCCGAATATGTGCTCGACGCCATTGTCGCGCAGCGCCCGCAGCACGATCTCGCCGCCGTTCATCAGGGGGCCGAAAGAAGAAGGATTGGGAGAATTTTGGGTAAAGCTGGCCTTATCGCCGGTCATAGCAATTTTCCGTCGTTGATAGGGTGATTGGGTTGCGACGGGGCACAAAAAAAGGCCCCGTCAGGGACCTTGTGTTCGGCGCATGGGTGGCTGATGCCGGACGGTTACACCGTCCTGCCCATGCGCGATATCACCACGACGAGAACCATTGCGATTTTCATGGGCGTAAGAGCTAACCGCAAATTTGCGGTCCGTCAATCGCATCTCTGCCTGCCCTATTGCTTATGGGACCGGCTGAGCAATATCCGTTGCTGTCGCTGCCCGCATGCCGTGCCAACGCCAGCGGTTAGATCATCCGATACCTGCGTCCACCTCATGCATATCGGACGGCGGTCGCGATCGATGCCTGACATTTTGAGGGCGCGGCTTTCGTCGCGCCCTCGCAGGGAGGCTTTCTCAATCGAATGTCGCCTGCACGATCCAGGCCTCTTCTTCGCTCGGAATATCGAAGCCTTGGATATATTTCGCGAGCAGCTCGTCCGTTATCGGAAACGCGGCATTTGCATCACGCCGTGCCGAGCGTTCTCTCAAGCGGTCGCGCAAAATCGCCTCGTCCACCTGAAGATAAATGATGCGGCACCGGTGATCCCGAGCTTCGACAAGCCCACGGTAGCGGGCGCGAGCCGCCCCATTCCAGAAGGCAAAATCGATCACTGCCTTGGTGCCGCGCATGAGCTGGTCTTCAAGGCGGAGCCGCAGCCGCGTTTCGGCGGCGGCCTGCAGATCGGCATAGGCAGCTTCCGGATAATCGACGCCAAAACGCCCGTCATGCCGCCAGACCTCTTCGTCGATCGAGAAACGCTCACATCCGAGCGCCTCCAGCCGCTGCGCAAAGGTCGTCTTGCCGGAACCTGCCAAACCGCACATCATGAACACGATCCGCGGCTCGGTCCGCACCAGATCTTCGGCGGCAGCCACTGCCTGCCGATAGGACATCACCATCCGAAACCCGCCTCCTGCGATCCTGATCGGCGACGAACCTCCGCGTTTGACATCGTGCCTCACGCCTCGACTGATGAGAGCCGGCCACCACCTATGTGCCTATTTCTATCCCTCTGAACTTGCTCACACAATGCGTCAGCGGCCGACACGCTTTCCGTCAACTGCCAACGAGAAGGCCGTCACCAGGGGATGGCGCCCTGCTCGCTCTGGCAAATGCCTTTCAGGTCCTGCCCTTGAAGCAAGGCCATTCGCACCGGAAATGCCGCAGCCTCCGATGGCGTCCGGTCGCCGCGATGGCCGCTGAGGTCGGTGGCCACGAGGCCGGGGCAAGCCGATACGGTGAGCTCCGCATTGAGCTGGACCGTCAGCATGTTCAGCGCCGCCTTCGACGCATTGTAGCCTATGAGCCGCACGCCATAGAACGGCCAGCTCGGATCGCCGTTCAGCGTCAGGGAGCCGAGGCTGCTGGTCATGTTGACGATGCGCCCGGCCTTGGCCTTGCGCAAAAGCGGCAGCATCGCCTGCGTCACCGCGAGCGCCCCGATGAAATTGGTCTCCAGTTCGCTGCGCACGGCATCGAGCGAGGCCTTGCCGGGAGCGCCGTCCGTGTAGTCGGCAATGCCGGCATTGTTGACGAGGATATCGAGACGTCCGCGCCGCGCATCGATCTCCGCGGCGGCGGCAGCAATGCTTGCCGCATCGCAGACGTCGATCCGGATGAACGATACGTCGAGCCCCTGCCCGGCGAGGTCATCCGCCGCGGCCTGGCCGCGCCCGGCATCGCGTGCGCCGAGAAAAACAGACACGCCTGATCGGGCGAGCTGTCTGGCGATTTCATATCCAATTCCCTTGTTTGCGCCTGTCACGAGCGCGATACGTCCAGTGCTGTTCATCCTGAAGTTCCTTGAAAATCTCGATCGGTGCGCGCAGATTGAAAATAAGAAGGATTCTTCAGGTTTTGAATTCGCATATGGTTTCCGCGCAGATATCAGCCGCAAATGCCCGCAAATCACCGCGTCAGGCGCGGTCGGTGAACACCGTCGAGGCGATTTTCGAAGCGACGATTCAGGTTTTGATAGCGGACGGTCCGGGTGACCTGACGACGACGCGGGTCGCCGAAAGAGCCGGCGTCTCCGTTGGCTCCCTCTACCAGTATTTTCCGAACAAGCAGGCGCTGTTCCACGCCGTCAACGAGCGCTACCTGACGATGCTGGCCGAACGCGTGGAAGCCGCCTGCCTCGCCCATCGCGGCGCGCGCTATGCCGAGATGGCCGATGCCCTCGTCAGCACCTATATCGAGGTGAAAATCGAGCGCCGCGACGTCACGATCGCCCTCTACCGCGCCGCCGCTGAGATCGATGTCGCCGGCATCGTCGAGGCGATGTCGCAACGCATCGAAGCGGCAAGCCATGCCATGTTCGCCACCGCCTCGGACGCAGAGTTCGACAATCTCGCCACCGTCAACGTGATGATGCTGAACGTGCTCTGCGGCACCGTTCGCAACGTCTTCGACCGCCACATGTCGGAACTGCTCATCGACGGCGGTTTGCAGACGCAGCTGAGGCTGATGTTCTGCACCTATCTGGCTGCCGCGAGAATTGCGGCCTGAAATCGCCCGCCTGCATCCTACTCCGCCAGCTCCCGCATGACCTTGATGAGGTCCGACTTGCCTTCGAAGCCGATGCCGGGCAGTTCCGGCATGGTGATGTGGCCGTCGATGACCTTTACCCCATCCGGGAATCCGCCATAGGGCTGGAAGAGATCCGGATAGCTCTCGTTGCCGCCAAGGCCGAGGCCGGCCGCAATGTTGAGCGACATCTGGTGGCCGCCATGCGGAATGCAGCGTGAGGGCGACCAGCCGAACTGACGCAGCACATCGAGTGTACGCAGATATTCCACGAGCCCATAGGACAGCGCGCAGTCGAATTGCAGATAGTCGCGGTCGGCGCGCATGCCGCCATAGCGCAGCAGGTTGCGGGCATCCTGATGCGAGAACAGGTTCTCGCCCGTCGCCATCGGCGCATCGTAGAATTCCGATATCGCCGCCTGCAGCGCATAATCGAGCGGATCGCCGATTTCCTCGTACCAGAAGAGCGGATAGTCGCGCAGCATCTTGGCATAGGCGATGCCGGTTTCCAGATCGAAACGCCCGTTTGCATCGACGGCAAGCCGCGCCTCAGGCCCGATTTCCGCGAGCACGGATTCGATACGGCCGCGATCCTCGTCGATCGAAGCGCCGCCGATCTTCATCTTGACCACGGTATAGCCGCGGTCGAGATAGGTGCGCATCTCCTTGCGCAGCGCGCTATTGTCCTTGCCGGGATAGTAATATCCGCCGGCGGCATAGACGAAGACCCTGGGATCGGCTTGCCTGCCCTTCATCTCCGCCAGCAACCGGAAGAGCGGCTTGCCCTCGATCTTGGCAACGGCATCCCACACCGCCATGTCGATCGTGCCGACAGCGACCGAACGCTCGCCATGGCCGCCTGGCTTCTCGTTCTTCATCATCGCTGCCCAGATCCGCTGCGGATCGAGATTGGTGCCGGCATCGTTGACGAGACTGTCGGGTGCCGCGTCCAGGATACGGTCCCTGAAGCGCTCGCGGATCAGCCCGCCCTGCCCGTATCGCCCATTGGAATTGAAGCCGTAGCCGACCACGCGCCGCCCGTCTCTGACGACATCCGTGACGACGGCGACAAGGCTCGTCGTCATCTTGCTGAAATCGATATAGGCGTTGCGGATCGGCGAAGCGATCGGCTTCGTCACTTCGCGGACATCGATGATGCGCATGGCAGTCTCCATTCTTCAGATGCTGATGTTCTAGGAGACAGGCGCCCTGTCGTCCAATGCCGATCCGGGCTCTTTCAATGCCGAAGCGGCATAGAGAATCTCGAAATTGCTTGAAATAATCGACAGGATGCCATTTCTTTAATGCCATCAAAGCATCACCAAAAGCGGATCGACATCAGTGGAAACGGCCTGGCTTGCCGACCTCAAGGCACTCGCGGAAACCCTGAACTTTTCGCGCGCCGCCGAAAAGCGCCATATCACGCAGCCCGCGTTCGGCCGCCGCATCAAATCGCTGGAGGACTGGTGCGGCGCCGAACTCGTCGATCGGTCCACGCACCGCCTGAAGCTGACCCCCGCGGGCGAAGCCATGCTGGCAGCGGCCGATGATGTCACCGCCCGTCTGGAGCGGGCCATCAGCGAAATCGAACAGATGCGGGCGGCGACCTCGACGGTGACCTTCGCCGCCACCCACGCACTGTCGTTCATCTTCTTTCCCGGCTGGATTCAAGGCCTCGGCCACGAGGCATCGACGATGCCCATCCGCCTCCTCTCCGACAATATGAACGAATGCGAGCGGATCATGATGGAGGGGCGTGCGCAGTTCCTGCTCTGCCACGATCATCGAAACAGCAGAATCCGTCTCGACATGAACGCCTACAGGCAGGTGCAGCTTGCGACCGACCGCCTGATCCCCGTCAGCGCACGGGACCGGGATGGCCGGCCGCTCCACAGCATTTCGGAGATCGCGGATCGCCCTGTCCCCCATCTTGCCTTCGAGGAAACGTCGGGCATGGGCCGCATCCTGTCATCCGCCCTTTCCGCCAGGACATCTTCGCTGCAATTCTCAACGGTCTTCACCTCGCATCTGGCAATGGCGCTGAAGGCACTTGCGATCGAGGGAAAGGGTGTGGCCTGGATACCGGAGAGCCTGGCGGCGGATGAGATGGGACCGGCTGGAAGACTGACCTCAGCCGGATCGGCGGATTGGGTGGTCGAGGTCAGGATCGTGCTGATCAGGCCAAGGGCGCGCATGACGGATATTGCCGAGAGCTTCTGGAACCTCGTTCAAGGCAAGGCTGGCATTCAAGCCGCCCATCGTGGTTCGTCATGACTCCGGCTCATTTCATGAGCGGCGCCTGTCTCAGCGCCGCATGAATATCGCTGACGACGGCAGCACCTTCGCCGACGGCGGCCGCTACCCGCTTCGTCGAACCGGCCCGGACATCGCCGATCGCAAAGACGTTCGGCAGACTGGTTTCCAGCTGCAGGGCGCGCCTTCCGAGCTCCTCTTCGACCTCAGGGCTGAAGGTCGTACCGGTCCTGATGAAGCCCCTGTCATCCGTCTTGATGCGGCACTTGATCCAGTCGGTATTCGGGTCGGCGCCGATGAACATGAAGACGCGGCGAAGATCGAAGTTCTTCTCGGACTGCGCCCTGAGCTCAGTGATGGTTGCCGCCAGCCGGCCATGCGGGTCTTCCGACAGCGCCGTCAGCTCGCATCCGAGATGCATCTCCACATTCGGCAGCGCCGCGATGCGATCGATGAGATAGGTGGACATGGTCTCGGCCAGGCTTCGGCGGATCACCAGGTGGAGACGCCGCACCCGCGGCGCAAGGAATGCGATCGCCTGGCCGGCCGAATTGCCGCCGCCGACGAGCGCGATATCGTCGTTTTCGCAGAGTTTGGCTTCGATCGCGGATGCCCAATAGGAAATGCCGGCGCCCTCGAAGCGCGCTATGTCGGGAATATCGGGCCTGCGATACCTGGCGCCCGAGGCAATGACGACGGTCCGTGCCTTGACCGCCCTGTCCCCGTCAATCCGCAGGACCATAGGGTCGGTCCTGCGTTTGCCGGCCGGGGCCGGAATGAGCTCGTTCACATCAAGCGGCAAGGCGATCTCCGCTCCGAACTTGAGCGCCTGATTGAAGGCGCGGCCGGCGAGCGCCTGGCCTGAAATTCCGGTCGGAAAGCCGAGATAGTTTTCGATGCGGGAAGAACTGCCGGCCTGCCCGCCGATCGAACGGTTATCGATGACGATGACGCTGAGCCCCTCCGATGCCGCGTAGACCGCAGCAGCCAGCCCCGACGGGCCGGCCCCGACGATCGCCACATCATAGACGGTTTCCGGATCGAGTTCCGGTGTTATGCCGAGGCAGCAGGCTGCTTCGGCATCGGTCGGATTTTTGAGCACCGTGCCGCTGGGGCAGACCATGAGCGGCAATTCGCTCGCCAGGATCCCAAGCCTCTCTACCAGGCCCCGGCCTTCATGGTCCGAGGCCGCATCGAGGACGACATGTGGATAACCGCTTCGGGTCAGAAAGCCCTGCAGGCGAACCAGATTGGGCTCTCCGGGATGGCCGATCAGAACGGAGCCGGCGCCGCCGAAATTGATCAGTTCCACACGCCGCAGGATATAGGCACGCATGATGATCTCGCCGATCTCGGCCGATCCGATGATGAGAGCCTTCAGATGCGCAGCATCGAATGCCAGCGCCACACATCCTTCCGGCCCGGCACGCCCGCCCGCAAGCACCGGCCGCCCGGAAAGCTGGCTGACCTCTCCCGAAAACTGCCCTGCATCATGGCTCGTGATCAGGGCTTCCGGCATCGACAAGCCGTCATGCCTGAAAACGTCGAGCCGGCCGGAAAGGATCAGCCATGCCGGCGAATGCCTGTCGCCGATCTGCGAGACGATCTCGCCGGGAGCAAAGGAATGCGGGCCACTGCTGGCAAAACGCCCGGCTATCTGGACTTGCGCGGCGCTCAGCACCGGAAACATCTGGTGACGGCGGGTTTCGAGACTGTCGGAGCTCATCTCGGCGCGCTCAATAATAGATCGGGATCGGGCCGCGCTGCGGCGTCTGATCCGGCAGTTCCACCATCGTCTCGTCGAGATAGCACCAGCCCCAGCCTTCCGGCGGGTCGTAGCCTTCGATGATGGGATGTCCCGTGGCATGGAAATGCGCCGTCGCATGCTTCCCGATCGACTGGTCGCAGCAGCCGACATGGCCGCATTCCCGGCAAAGCCGGAGATGGACCCATTCCTGCCCCTCCTCCAGGCATTCCTCGCAGCCGAGCGTCCTCGGTTCGACGGATCGAACGGCTGCGACATGTTTGCACACCGACATCTGCATCTCCTCTTTCTCTTGAAGTTCGCGCCTGCCGGAGGAAGATAGATCAAAAGACGATTTTCTCTAGCATAACCAGGCGCAGAACCGTTCCCCTCGCCGGCCAATATGCAGCGAGAGGGCCGCGCCCGCCATGCAGGCGAGATCGGTTAGTTCATCTTCCGCTAGAAAATATTGCAGCGCTGTGACCGCGGTCACTATCGGAAACAGCTACTGCTTGTATTTTGCCGCCGCTGGATGCTGCACCTACCAGCTGGAGAAGGGTCGCTGGGCCCCACTTGGTGGCCCTTCTCGTTTTTCCGCTGTCGATGATGGCGTGACGCGTCCGTTTACCGGAACATTTCGACGTGACTGCCGATCCTGCCGCCTTTTCGCACGCTGCTCACCGTGTCCTGCCGCGCGTCGGACGGCGTGTCGCCGAACCATGACACCATGAACAGAAGAAGCGCCGCTGCCATCAGCGGCGGGCCAAGATAGACGATCAGGAGGGAATTCAGCGGTCTCACGGTGGCGTCTTTTTCAGGTTTCTTTGTTTGACACGGATTTCAGGGCCGTTACGGCCGGTGCGGGCTCGTCGTCATCGGGCGTCACCGGGGAGCGCCGCGATATTGGCTGAAGCAAGGGTAACAGTCTGGGAGTGCGAAGCATTCAGCGAGAGATAAAGCCCCTGAACGCTATAGTAGGCCGCAACCCACATTAGCAGGCCGAGCTGAAGTGCAATGATAAAACAGTAGATCCTCATCGTTTCCCTTCGGAATCAGCTTTTACTAAGCCAAAACGTCAGAATTATTCTGTGCATCCAGGCACATAATAACGTCCTTATTTTCACAGATATCGCAAAGTTAGCCGATTTACTATTATCACCCACATAGCAAAAAGGTGGAAAAATAGGCCGACCGGATAAAACGGGCAGCATCGAAAGAATTATACTTGCCGCTCCGTTGGCGCGAGCGCCCGGTCCTCTCGAGCCCCATCATCGACTGGCGTGCCCCTGAACGACACTGATGGTGATCAAAGCTACCTAAACGATCTTGCCCATCACCGAACTGCCTCCGGCCGTCAATCAGATCAACCCAAGGTAGCCATTTACTTCGCCACATGCTAGGGTGCCGGCCAGAATAGGTACGTGAATGTCATTGTAGTTTCACTTGCCCCGGCAGGAGGCACTCAACAATATCCGGATTTAACAGCAATCGGAGGAAGACGCATGAGCGCCTTTTACGGCACAGCTGGAGATGATGTGTTTCGCACGCTGAACTCTACTCTTATAATAATCCCAGAGGCAGGACTTATCTTCGAGAACAGTGATGTTTACCTCGGCGATGAAGGCAACGACACCTTTCGCATCGCGACGTCGACTTTCGACTTGCCGGATCTCTTGGAAACATCAAACGATATTTTCGGGGGAGCGGATAACGACACCCTGATCTTCGCCCCTCCTCATGACTTTCCCGGCCAGATCGACGTCACGTTCTTCGGCAACGCAGGAACGGATTCCGCATACCTGAACTTTCAGCCGATGGGAGCTCTCGACGTCGATTTCACGAATTTCGGGCCGGGCACCTTCACATCCATCCTGGCCCTGACCCACGCAGACGGCAGTTATGCAGGCCAGTTCTTCATCGAACCTGATGTCGAGCATGTCTCGGTCATCGGTTCGAATTTCGCTGACCGGATGGTCGGCAATGCAGGCGACGACAAGCTGGATGGCAAAGGCGGGGCCGATACCTTCTTCGAAACGACTGGCAACGACACCTACATATTCGATGATACGGGCGATCGCGTCGCGGTTTATTCAGGGCCGCTGCTCACCCTTCCCGATGGCGGCGTAGACACGATCTGGACGACGGTCAGCGTGGATCTGCGTGACCAGGGGCCTGTCGAAAACCTGCGTCTGAACGGCACGGCGGATATCGATGCGACAGGCAACGACCTTGCCAACATGATCACCGGCAATGCCGGCAGCAATCTCATCGCCGGCGGTGCCGGCAATGACAGCCTCTACGGCAAGGGCGGCGCCGACACGTTCCATTTCGATGACATGGGCGCAGCCAGCAAGGACTTCATCTGGGACTTCGATTCGGACGACAAGATCAGCCTCGGCCCGGCCTTCGCCGGCCTCGATGTCGACAATAACGGCGTGGTGGACGCAGCCTCTTTCGAAATCGTCAACAAATTGGGTGCCGGCGGAACCAAGGCCGGCCCCGAGCTGATCTACAATTCCGCAACCGGCATTCTGTCCTACGACGCCGACGGCGCCGGCACGACCCATGCTGCCCAGGACATCGCGTTCATCGGCGTGAACAAGACGTTCTTCGACAATACCGACGTCCTGGCAAACAGCTCCCTGCTCGTCTGACCGCACGCCCCACATCTGGAAACGGCCGGTTTACCGGCTGTTTTCGCAGGGTATGGAGCATCCACCGGAAGGTGATTGAACCTTTAGCGATCTGCCCAAATCGCGCGAACGAGCGCATGCTGCCCTTGAGCCTGGCAAATAAGATTCAGGCCGGATGCTGGGGGGCATGAAATGCGCGATTTGCTGTCAAATTTCGAAGAAGACCATCGTAGTCTCGGTTATGGTGCAGAGGCTCCAACCCATGGGCATGGTTTTTCCCGGGTCCATGCGGTCGCCGCGATCTTGATCCTGTGTGCGGCGATCTTCTTTATCGGAGGCCATGGACTGGTCTAGAGCAACTCCGTCAAACGCTTTCAGCGGCATTTCCCGATTTGAAGAAGATCGGGATATCGGCAGCCTGCAATCATCCCGAACCGTCAGAACCCCGAACCGTCAGAACCAGAGATCGCGCACGCACCGCCCCTTGGAGGGCAGGTCTTCAAATGTCTCCAGCCCGTCGAAGTGATCGATCGGCAGATCGGAAACGAGATCCGGCGGCGCCAGCCGCAGGTTGACCGCCATCCGCCGGCGGCCATCCCTGTTGAGCCTCAGGCCGCGCCAGCTGAGCACGCAGGCGCAGGTCGGACAGAACAATATTTCCAGCGACGCAGTCTCCCGGCCGGTCCGCGTATAGGAGCCGGTCTCGCCGCTGACGGTGATCCGCTCGCCCTCGTAATCATAGGCCCAGAGCGCTCCATAGCGCCGGCAGAGCGTGCAGTTGCACGCCGTGATCGAGCCCGGATCGCCTTCCAGCGTCCAGCCCGCCTTGCCGCAATGACATGAGCCGACCAGCATCAGCGCACCGTTTGATCCCTGCCTGTTTGGAAGGATCCATCCTGCCTCAATCGGGCGCCACCTGCAAATTCCGTCCTTGCCGCCTGCAAATCAGATCATGCCTTGACTCCTTCTGAAATGAGAACATAATAAGAACATCCGTGGCGCTGCGGCCGCCATCCCGACAATCTGGAACTGAAATGCTCTGCAAGGAGAATGAGAACATGCGTCCGCAATTGGCCCCCAAAACCGATAGTGATGTCATCGCAAACGAAGACCTGAGCTGGGAGGTCGAGGCAGTGCTCTCCTGGCACGACGAGGATGCCAAGGCAGCTATCGCCACGCTTCTGCAGGACTGTCGCCACCTGCGCCAGCAGCTTGCGCTTGCCGAAGGCGCCCTCAGCCGGGGCATGACCCGCGGCTGGCGGCCTTCCTTCGAGCGCTCCTCCCTTGACCGGACATGAAACACCGCCGCAGCATCGATCTCGTCGCCAGCCATGAGGAGGTCGCAACCGACAGGGAGACGCTCGCCACCCTGCCGCAATGGTATGTCATCCAAGCCCAATGCCCGGCCTGTCAGCGCGAGACGAGGATCGACCGGCGCGTGCTCGCCTACCGCTACGGCAAGGACATATCGCTGGCGAGGATCAGCCTTCGCCTGAAATGCAGCGGTTGCGGCAACCGCACGGGAAACCAGCTGCTGCTCGGCAGGCTGCCACGCGATTGACCGCAATCCCCGCTTATCTGTCGGCCGAGGCAAGCAGCAGCCTTGCCGCCACCATCGCGCCGTCGGTTCGGATCGTGGGGGCAACATCCCCGGCGCGCTGGCGCATGTCGGGCTGCAATGCCGCCGAAAGCGCAGCGGAGAAGGTCTCCGGCGTCGGTATCGTTCCCGCATGCGCGACGCCGATGCCGAGTGCCGCAACGCGACCCGCCCAATAGGGCTGATCGGCTATCTGCGCCACAACCACCTGTGGCACGCCGGCACGGGCAGCGGCCGCCGTCGTGCCAGCCCCGCCGTGATGGACGATCGCCGCAACCCGCGGAAAGAGCGCCTGATGATTGGCCTCCTCGATGAGGAAGCAGTCGCGCGCGCCATCATCGGTCACCAGCCCGGCCCAGCCGCGCGACAGCACCGCACGCCGCCCTGCAGCGCGGATCGCCGCGAGGATGGCGCCCGAGGCCTCCTTCAGCGCATGCATCGGCATGCTGCCGAAGCCGACATAGACGGGCGCTGTTCCATTATCGAGAAAATCTTCCAGAGCCGCCGGCAGCGGCCGGTCGTCATCGAGCATCCAGGCGCCCGTCTGCACCGCGTCGATCAGATCCGTCGCAAGCAGCGGCCCGACCACAGGATCGGCCGCAAGCAACGGCCGGCGTGTCAGGACCGGATCGCGCACATTGTCCACCGTCGCCATGCCCATCGACGCGCGCAGCCGATTATAGGCCCCGCCGAAGATCGCATTCTTCGTTTCGATATCATAGTCCCAGAGGACCCGGTTGTCGGTCACGCCGGGCGGATGCGGACGGCCCTTGAATTCATGCGGCTTGTGATGATGCGACGGCAGGAAGATCGGGCAGAATGTCGCCCCGAAATAGCCGATGCCGGCCCGCTCTGCCACCAGCTGTGCCGCCGCCATTGCGGGAAACAGCCCCGCCGCGACGATGAGATCGCATCCTTCCGCGACTGCCGAAAGCGCCTCGAACTGGCCCGCCAATATCCCGGCTGCGCGTTCGGAAATGCCATCGGCCGAACGCTCCCGCGTATTGCTCTCGGCGCTCTTCATCACCTCGCTCACCCATTGCCGCACGGGCGTGTTTGCTGGCTCGAACGGCACGCCGAGCCGCTCGAGCAGCCCGGCAAACTCCGCATCCGGCGGCGCGCAGACCACCGCCTCTGCGCCAAGTCTCTGCAAGGCAACCGCCAGCGCCGCCAATGGCTGTACATCTCCGCGCGCCCCGTATGTGGAAAGCAAGACACGCATGCTCTTCTCCCGATGCTGTTGATCAGGATAAGCGTTCTACGCCTCGACCGGGGTCTTGCCGCAAGTCCCCCCTGCGCCATATCTAAAGGCATGGCAGGGATGATAATTGTTCTCGGCTGCATAATTTCCCGACATTTCCAGCGATGAGCGGCGGCGAAAGGCCGGCGGGTCTACGTCAGGAACCGGCTGAGATAGGCATAGCTGCGCGCCGCAAATTCGAAGGGCAGCCGCGGATTGTCGTGCTCGACGACGAAGAGCCGCGCGCCGCTTGCAACCGCCGCTCGCCAGAGCGACGGCCAGAGCAGCACGCCGGAGCCGACATTCGCCCAGCCGTCCTCGTCCGGGTCCATATCGTCAGGTGCCTGATCCTTGACATGCACGGAGACCAGCACCGACGCGTAATGCCTGATCCATTCGATGGCATTGGGCTGGGCTCGCGCCAGCCAGGCAATATCCGCCTGCCAGGTAAGCGGGCTGCCCCTGGCTGCCTCGAACATCAGCTCGAAGCCGTAGCGCCCGCCAATGGTGCGCTCGAAGCCCGCCATCTTGTTGTGATAGCCGAGCACGATGCCCTCTGCCTTCATCTGCTCCGAAAGCGACCCGAGCTCGTGGCCGATCCGCTGCCATGCGGCTTTCGTTTCCCTAGCCATCGCCGGCGCCGGATGCGGAACGAAAAGCTGCCCGATGCCGCATTGCTGGCAGGCATCGACAAAGCGCTGCCGCTCGCTGCGCAACGCCTCAAGCCCGACATGGGCGGATGGCGCCGAAAGCCCGTTCCTCAGAAGTCCGGCCTGCAGATTATCGGCATCGCGCAGATGCCCCTCGAGCGGCTCCACGGCGCCGTAACCGGCGCTCGCCGCCTTTTCAAGCTGCGTGCCGAGATCTCCGAGACCGCGCATAGAATAGAGCTGCAGCGAAAGCATCGGCTTCGTCATCGCTCATCCCCAGACCACTGTCGCCCTCGCCGGCAAGGCATCTTGACCGTTCCCTTAATCGAATCCGGGCACAGTTTCGCCTGTGTCGAGACAGATTGCGAGGGCAAAACGCCAAGATCACCCCAATGCCGGCAGGGCGGGCTTCGGCGACAGCTTGCGCTTCAGGTTGACGATATGGCGGCCGAAGGATCTGTCGATGCGTTTCACATCGATCAGCGTCAGGTCCCCGCAGGCGGAAAACGTGTGAAGGCCGTCGGGGTAGTCGGCAGTGGCGAGATCGCCCGTCAACTGCGCCGGCAGATGCGCGCAGGTCACATGCGTTTCGCTGAGCAGGCTGAAGCGCAGGAAGCGCAGGCCGCCGCCATAACTGACGCTGCAGTCCTGGACCGGCAGGATGACCTGACCCTCGGCGCCGATAAAGGGCGTGCCGCCGGGCCGGGCGCCGGAGCGATCCACAAGAACCGGATTTTGCGGATGGGTCTTCCACGGGCCGGTCAGGCGATCGGCAAAGGCGATATGCAGCTCGCGCTGGTCGCGCGCACCGGCACCGACGAGCGTGTAGAACATCCACCACTTGCCCTGATGCTCGATGAGGCAGGCCTCGGCAACGGGCATACCGGTCAGCAGCACCGTTTCCCGCACCCAGTCATCCGGGAACGAGCGGGCACGGTAAAGAGCGACCTCCCCCGCCTTATGGCTTTCCGGCATCATCAGCACCTCGCCATCCTGTTCGATCAGGAAGGGATAGGAGAGATGAAAAGGCCTGGTGAGCGCCACCGCCCTGCCGCGCCATTTGAGGTCCGGCCCCACCAGTTCGTGGCGCTCGATGAAACCGTGCTTGGTATGGTAATCATAGGCCTCCACGAAAACGTGCAGGCTATCGCCCTTCCTCACTGCGAAGGGATCGGCAAGATATCGCCACGGTCCGGGATCGGGCAGCCATGTGATGCGATCGGAAGAACTCGCCAAGGCTTTGGCATCGAGCAGCGTATCGGCGGGCGCCGGGACGATGCCCACCTGCCAGAAATCACTCTTGGGCTTCAGACGCATAGATCAACCGCGGCGGATCGATGTCGGGCACAGCCGGCACTGCGGCTGCGCGGGCAAGCCGGGAATAGAAATCGAGAACATTCGCAATACCTGCCGGACGGGAGAAAGGAGCCAAGTCGTAGCCTACGCGCGACAGGCGGACAACGGGCTGTTCCCGCAAGACATCGGCAAGCGCTTCGGCCAGCTGATCGATGGAGCCGGGCGCGACCAGCGTCACCGGCTGCTCACGCAGATATTCCGACGGGCCTTCGGCGGCCGTGGCAACGATCGGCAGCCCCTCGTGCATGGCTTCGAGAATGGCAAGGCCTGCAGACTCTTCTCGCGATGGTGAGACGAAGAGATCCAGGTTGCGCAGGAACCCCGGCACATTGTTGCAATGACCGAGCAGGTGGATGCGGCTGTCGCCTTTCGCGAGCTTCTCCAGCGCGGCGCGATGCGGCCCCTCGCCGACGATGACGAGAACGGCATTGTCGGGTGCCGACCGCCGGAAGGCCGACACGAGCACATCATAGCCCTTGCTGGGATGCAGACGCCCGACGCTGCCGACAAGCCGTGTTCCGCGCGACAAGTTCAGTTGCGCGCGCAGATCCATGCTCTCGGAAGATTTGACATCGGGCAGCCAGTTGGAAATCAGCGCCGACTGACCGTCAAATGTGCCGAGCCGCGTCGACTGGGCAGTGTTGACGCAGATCACTCCGTCGAGGCCGGCATGCTGCCTGGTCTTGTAGCCGACATGCAGGGTCGCGACCCTGGTGACACTGTCGCGCGCTGCGGCAAGCGCCTTGCAGCCGTGGCTGAGATGCCCATGCGCAATTTCGATTCCTGCCCGATCCATCAGCCGCCGCAGCCTCGGGCCACGCAGAAACGGAAAAGCGAAACCGTGAAAAGCCACCTCTTTCGAGAGCAGGCCGGCAATCGGCGAGCCGTATCGTCCCGCAACGTGAACCTCGTGGCCAAGGGAAGCCTGGCCGTTGGCAAGATCAGCGCAATATCGTTCCGATCCAGCGACCCTGGAGGAGAACAGGACATGCAGGATTTTCAACTTATGAGATGCTGCCGTATCGACAGCCTCATAGGCGCGCGGACGCAACTCACCCACGAAATCTTTTCGAGCGCTCACAATACACCTCAGACCGATAGCCGACCGAGTTGAGTTGTTGGCGAAACACTTCTCGATAGGTTTCGAGGATGATCTACATCGGAGAACCTACGCAAACAAGACTGCGTAACTATACAGAATCGTAAGCTTTTAGCCACGGAATAACCATTTTTTCGGTAACCCGCTGAACTAATTCTTGAAAAATTGCGACAGTATCCCGCACGACTGTAACGCCGATAAAACAGCCTGCCAAAGTGCCAGAAAAAGTCGTGTGACCGACCTTGCCAGCAATTGCGAGGTTGCGCGCTCTGAAAAGCGGGTCCGGTCCGGGCGCCTTATTTTTTCAATGCGTAGTTGATCCTGCGGGCCGTCTCGGCGATGCGGATCGCATAGGTCGGCAATCGCCTCCACCAGGGAAATTTGGTGGCCCTGTAGACTGACCGTGTCCCGATGTTCGAGCCGCCCTCTTTTACGACGGCTACATTCTGACGGGTCGTGTAGATCCGCGCCCGGGACGCCCAGCCCCGCTCCAGTTCGACATCCCAGGGAAACCGCATGGTGCCGATCGCCTTGAGGAGCTTCAGGGCGCCCATCCGCGTTACGACATAACAGGCGGCCGACCCCTGCGGACCATGCGTTGCCCGCCCGATCTCATCGCCGACTGCCGAGGCGGCAACCGGCCTGAAACCGACGATGCGGTGGTTGAAGAGCTTGATCACATCGGCACCCGGCACCGCCGCGATTGCCGCTTCGGCACGCGCGATGAGATCGGCAGACAGAATGATATCGTCCTCGACGATGATGCAGGCGGCCTTGCCGGTCTCCAGAAAGGCTTCGAGCACCTTCAGATGGCTCCGGTAGCAGCCATATTCGCCGGGCAGCATGGTGCGGCCGTTGTTGCGCTGAAAGGCGCGCTCGTCACAGGCCACGCGCTGATCCGCGGGAACCTCCCGACCGTCGACGCCGGCAACGCGAATGAGATCGAACTGCAAGGCTTCGGCCTGATCGGACAAGGCATTCCACCGCTCCGTTGAGCGGTCGAGATTGATCACATAAATGCAGGTCGTCATCGCCCAACCGTGGTTCTGCAGCCCAGGGCAGCCACAAGCCTCCGCGAGGCCGGGCGTCCCGTCATGAAAGTTCGCCTAGCACTTCCCCCGCCGGCTATGCAACCTGTCGTCGTTGCATGACAGCGATGTTGGTGACGAATTTCTCGTTATTCGACCAGGAGCAAGTCCGCGACCGCAATGACATCGGCTTGAATTGCGGGAGCGGAGCCTCTAGCACTCATACCCCATCGAACAGCATTTCAGGACGCATGACTTGCCCGCCTTCCCCTTCTCGCTAAACGACCCTATCCAGCATCACGGCCCTCTTCCGAAAACCTCCGACGTCGTCATCATCGGCGGCGGCGTCATCGGTGTTTCGACGGCGCTGTTCCTGGCAAAGCGCAAGATTTCCGTGACGCTCATCGAGAAGGGCCGCATTGCCGCCGAGCAGTCCTCGCGCAACTGGGGCTGGATCCGCAAGCAGGGGCGTGATGCGGACGAACTGCCCATCGTCATCGAGGCCTGCCGCCTCTGGGAAGAGCTTGCGGCAGAATGCGGCGAGGATATCGGCCTTTTCAAGACCGGCGTCACCTATCTCGCCAACTCGGACAAGGAGATGGCCGGCTTCGAGACCTTCATGAAGCTCGCGAGCGCCTACGATCTCGACACCCGCCTGCTCGATGGCGGGCAGACGGCTTCCCTCTTCCAGGGCATGTCCCGCAAATTCGCCGGCGCCATGACGACGCCGTCGGACATGCGCGCCGAACCATGGCTCGCCGTGCCCGCTCTTGGCCGGCTCGCCGCCCGACTGGGTGTCACGATTATCGAAAACTGCGCGGCGCGAACCCTTGATATTTCCTCGGGCAAGGTGAGCGGCGTCTGGACCGAGGCCGGCCGCATCGAGACCTCGAGCGTGCTCGTCGCCGGCGGTGCCTGGTCGTCGCTCTTCCTGAGAAGACACGGCGTCTCCATCCCGCAGCTCGCCGTCCGCGCCACCGTTGCCGCAACCGAGCCCCTGGCCGAAATCCACGCAGGTGCCGCCGCCGGGGCCGATGTCGCCTTCCGCCGCAGGCAGGATGGCGGCTACACGCTGGCGCCGAGAGACCATCGCCTCTATCTCGGCCCCGATGCCTTCCGCCACGTGACGAAATACCTGCCGGCGCTCATGGCTCACCCGTTCGGCACACGCTATTCGCCCGCGGCTCCCCAAGGCTTCCCGGACAGCTGGTCGACCCCGCGCAACTGGACTGCGGATGCAGAAAGCCCCTTCGAACGGATGCGCGTGCTCAACCCCGCCCCCGAACAATCCAGCCTCGAAGCGATCAGGCGCGATTTCCAGCGCCTCTTCCCGCAGTTCGGAACCGTGCGCCTGAAGGCGAGCTGGGCCGGCATGATCGACGCCATGCCCGATATCGTGCCGATCGTCGACCGCGCCGAGGCCATCGCCGGCCTCTTCGTCGCAACAGGCATGAGCGGCCATGGCTTCGGTATCGGCCCGGGCATCGGCCGCGTCGTCTCCGACCTGATCCAGGGCAACGCCCCCGGCCACGATCTCAACCGCTTCCGGCTGGCGCGCTTCACCGACGGCAGCCGCATCCGGCCGGGACCGGCGATCTGATCCGACGCGAATGCCTGCCACCTTGCCCGGGCAGGACAGATTACCGGATGATCAGGTATAGGGATTTTTCGGCGACACCTCGATCCGGAAGCCCTGCTTCTTCAGGTCGCGAAGAAGCTCCGGAGCAGGCGGTTTCTTCAGGCAGATCATGGTCACCAGCCCCGGCGACAGCAGCCGCAGGCTGCAAGCCATATCCTGCGCATAGATGCCTGACCAGTAACCCGCCAGCCGCGCAGAAGATTTCGATTTGCTTGCGCCGCTGAGCGGCCCCCACCAGAAGCCGTTCATGGGCCGCCAGGCGATCCCGTAATATCCGAGCGCCGTCATGATCTTGAATGTTTCCGATCGCGACAGGCGGAAGACGAAATTGCCGACAGGCTCAAACTGGTCGTAAGCATGCTCGCCGCGCAGGAAGCGCTTGATGCTTCTCTTGAGGTTTCCAAGCGGCGAATGACCATCCAATGGTTCGATGAGCACGACACCCAGGCGGGAAACGCGCAGCATCTCATAGAGGCCGACGGATGGCCGCGGGAAGTGATGATAGGCTTCCTTGCACAGCACATAGTCGAATTGCTCGTCGTCGAAGGATATCTTTTCGGCATTCTCTTCCGAATAGCCGTCGATCCAGTTTCGCCGCTTGGCAATTTCGAGCGTCGATGCGGATATGCTGGTTGCAAGAACCGATTGGACGTGCGGCCGCAGGAAATTGGCATCGGTCCCGAAGCGGCCATCGCCGACCGTCATCCAGCTCGTGCCTGCAGCGTGCCTGAGGAGCGGATTGAGCGACGCATACATCCGGTCGTGATGCAGGCAGTCGACCGTATCCTGGGCGACGTAGCGCGACGGCAGATGGCTTTCTGACGCATTGTTATCTTCATCGGAGCGATGCCGGAGATAGGTATCGCTGATGCGTGCGGAATTGGGATATTGAACTGAAACCATGGGAACCCACCCTCAACTATCAACCACGCGCACTCAAAGCGCCAGACTGTTTGCCCGGCTCACTGGACGCAAGGCCGCCCAACGCGGCCTCCTTCGCCCTAGGCCATCATCACTAGGCTACCGGCCAATAGGCACGCAGCACACATGCTCTTAAGGACAAATTCTCTAGACCGGCCACCAACCTTTGGGGGGCAAGTGCCACCCAAGGGCTTAGATGCGGCAACGTCATGAGCGGATGGCAATGCCCATCGGAAGTATCACCGGAGCGAGCCTGCCTGAGACTACTGCTATTCCATTCCCGCTCTACTTCCGCCTCGCGATGAAAACCGATGTCGTCATGTTCCTGGTGACGACACCGCCGAAATCACCCCTTGCGAGATCTTCCAGCGCGTCCAGCAGCTCTTCCCGCTTCTCCGCCTCCAATGCCACGACATTCGAATAGGTCGCGTAGAGCCGCCGCACCGCGGGCGGATCGAGCGTCAGCGTCCACTCGAACATGACAGGCGGATCGCAATGGAATGAGGCGGCCTCGAAATCCCGGAGCCGGGCCTCGCTGTCGAGCCCGTAAGGCGTCCGCGTCGTTCCCCCGCCCGATGGACTTTCGCGATGCCCCGCAAAGAGATGCGCACTCGCCTCATGGAAGGGATCGGGCCTGATATTGTCCCCGAAGACGTTCCAGATCAGAGCGACCGCGCCGCCATGCCGAAGCAAGGCATGGATATGCCGCAACGCCGGAACGGCATCGAGCCAATGAAATGCCGTTGCGCTGACGACGAGATCGAAGGATTCCGGCGCCTCGTTCAGTTCCTCGAAAGGCTGCTCGATCACCTCGAGTTCGGGGCGATGCAGCCGCGCTCGCAGGAATTCCGCAAGCCGGCTGTCCGGCTCCACCGCCAGAAGCCGCTGCGGCCCGTGATCCAGGAGATGCTCGGTAGCAAGCCCGGTCCCTGCCCCGATCTCCAGTATCGAAAAACCCGGTCGCAAACCCACCCGCTGCCGCAACACCTCCCACACCGAAGAAGGATAGGGTGGCCGGGCCAACTGATAGTTTTCAGGGCTCAGTCCAAAGGCTTGCCGGCCGAACGAACGGGCAAGGATGTCACCAGACATGACGATCTCCGCGCTGACAGCCCGTAGACCTATCCCATTCCGCAAGAAAGCGCATTCACGAACCGAGCAGGGACACGACCCCGCTCGCGATATCGTAGCGCGCCGCGACGACCTTGAGCTTTCCCTCCTTGGCAGCACCCGCAATCACGGTCGAGCTCCGGCTGATCAGCGTCGCCTGCATCTTGGCGTTGGCGTCGACGGCAGCCTCGAGATTATTGCCCGCAGCATTTACCGCAGGCCAGATCGGCGCATAGAGGGCCCCGATCTGACCGGGCACGGCCTTGCCGTCGATCGTGGCTTTCACCGCGCCGCAATTGCTATGGCCGAGCACCATCAGCAGCCGCGCGCCGAGAACGGCAACGCCATATTCGAGGCTGGCGATGATCTCGGGCGTGGCGATATTTCCGGCAACGCGCACGACGAAGAGCTGGCCGATGCTCTGGTCAAAGACGAACTCCACGGGCACGCGTGAATCGGCGCAGGAAAGCACCGCCGCGAAAGGCTCCTGCTTTTCCGCAGTCTTCGCCTTGAGGATCGACAGGTCCTCGTTGAGCGACTGGAGACGCCCCTCGGTGAACCGCTTGTTTCCCTCCATCATCGCCTTCAGCGCTTCGTCCGGCATCATCGTACTCTGCGCCGAAACAGGCCCGGCGGACGCGACGGCAATCCCGGCCGCCAACGCCGCACCTCCCAGCGCGCTGCACAGGAAACGCCGCCGCCCCTGATCGTCAGGCAGATCGGGACAGCTGCCGCAGCCGCAAGCCACACCGGAATATTGCTTGAAATCATGCATCTTCCCCTCCCCGGGTTGAACCCACGATTGACATGCCGAAACCCGCAGCCCGCTTGCCCATGGCAGCGCGAGCGCCGAGCTTGTGCAAGTCGCCCAAACGGGTGAGGCACAACCAGCCGTTATCGGCGGATGAATGGCACCCCCTGCGGAATATTTCACGGCGCGAACGCCCTCGGCCTATCGACGGCTTGTCCTTTCCATGCCCCCGATGCATCGAGAGACACGTCGGGGAGATGGGGGCGGCCAATGACATCGGGCATCGTTTTACTGCTGTTTCTGTCAGGCGTCGCGGGTGGCGTGATCAATGCACTCGCCGGCGGCGCGACATTGCTCACCTTCCCCGCCATGCTCGCAGCCGGCCTGCCGCCCATTACCGCCAATGCCTCGAATGCGGTAGCGATCGTGCCGGGCCATCTGCTCGCCGTCCTCGCCGACCGCGGCAAGGTACTGCCACTCGACGCAAAACTCTGGTCGTCCGTGCTGGTCTGTCTCCTCGGCGGCGCCATCGGCGCGCTGCTGCTGCTTGCCTTGCCCGAACGGCTCTTCGTCCTGCCCGTTCCGGCCCTGATCGGCATTGCCACCCTGCTCTTCCTCTTCTCGCCGCGCATCGCCGCCTGGGCGGAAGCAAGGCGCGGCGATGCCGGGCCCTCACGCGGCCTCGGCCTTTCCGTCCTCGGCCTCTCGTCGATCTACGGCGGCTTCTTCGGCGCCGGCCTCGGCGTCATCCTGACGGCGGTTCTCTCGATTGCCGACCCGGACGATATCCGCCGGGTGAAAGCCTTGAAAAACCTGCTTGCGACCTCGGTCAGCATGGCAGCCGTCGTCATCTTCATCGCCGAGCGCGCCGTCCGCTGGCCGGAGACCCTGACGATGCTGTCTGGCGCCCTGCTGGGCGGCTATCTCGGAGGCACCCTCGTGCGCGTGCTGCCGGCCATCGTGGTCCGCTGGTTCGTCATCGTCACCGGCGCTGCGATGACGATCGTCTACGCGGTCAAATACTGGAGTTGAGGCCCGTCGCGATCCTCACCCCAGCCGCCAGAACCGCTTCAACCCTTGCCACCGTTTCACGATACGGATCACGATGGGCGGCGGGATCTTCTTGGTGTCGGCCACCGTGCCATGCCGCGTGACAGGCGCTCGTGGATCAATCAGGAAGGCCACCATCACGCAGTCGCTCGCCGCCTCTGCCGTCAACACTTCGTCTGACAGCAGCAGCCCCTGCTCGCCTTCGCCAAAGGCCTGCCCGCCGGCGAGAACCGCGCCGCTGAACACGTAGAAATACAGCTCGCACCCCTGCTTATGCGGGAACTCCGCCCGCATGCCCGCCCCCAGCCGGATATCGAAGAAGTCGATCCGGTTGCGAACGAAGAACGGCGCATCGCCGCCTGCCGGCCCGACAAGATGCCGCCAGCAATTGGGCGCGCCGTTAGGCGTTGCCCCATACTGGATGCCGGGTTCGAGATCGACTGCATCGGGCCGCACTAGGATCTGCAGCATGCGCAGCGGCGGATCGGAGGCCAGCGTCTCCTCGGAGTGCCAGAAGCCGCGGCCGGCATTCATGACCATCAGATGCCCGCTGTCGCATACCAGCCGGCCCCGCGCCCTGTCTTCATGGCGCATGACGCCTTCAGGCACCCAGGAGATGATTTCGTCGTTGCGATGCTCGTGCATGGCAACGCGCCGGCCCGGATGCAGGATGGACTCGACCACCATCGCCAGCGGCCCGTGGCCATGGTCCCCAGGCTTCGGCTTTATCCATCCGGGCATGTTGACATGCGCGACAAACCCTCCCGCGTCGCGCACAACGAAGGTTCGTTCGCCCTTGAGCAGCATCGCATCCTCCTTGCCTGCAGGCGGTGACGATACCGGTCCATTAGCGCCCGGATGCCGTTCAAGGTCAATGAAGCGGGCTCCTGGCGGGCGCAGGTCGCGCCATTATTGCCGATGCTGGTCCGCTCCAAGCTTCGATATCAGTTCGGCAACCGCTTGGTCCGCACTCTGCTTCGCAGTGTCGATCACGATCGGGCTTGCGCCCCAATCCTCATAGTCGCGTGTGACGATCTCTTCCCAGCTCGGCTTTCTCAGCCCCGGAACATCGCTTGCACGCGTCTCCGCCCGTCGGCGATGCTCATCCCGGTCCGAGCAGACGATTTCGATCTCGATGGCCGGCACGCCCGATTTCGCCGCAACCGACAGCCAGGCATCCCGGGTCACCTTCAGGGGATTGACCGAGTCCGCCACGACAATCTTGCCAAGCTTGAGATTGTCTTCGGCGAGCCCGTATCCGACCATGTAGCCTGCCGGGCCGACCTCCGATCTCAACATGCCCGAAGCCCGTATGGCCTGCTCGATCGTGTCGATACGCAGATGGACCGCCCCAAGCTCCCTCGCCAGGGCACGCGCAATCGTCGTCTTTCCCGACCCCGGCAAACCGCCGAAAATGATCAGCATGAATAGGCACCTCCCGCGTGCTGATGAACCGCGTGAATTCGATCTTCGATCCCAATCGGGAACCGCGCCTACCTCGCAGGCTTCTGCGGTTGCCCATTCGTTGCCTCACCCGAGGCAGCAAGAATATCGTCCAAGGCCTGACGACGGTCCGCAGCGTGGGACAATCGCCAGCGAACGGCGTCATCCGCACCATCGCCTTCCCTGATCTCGAGATCCACCGGGCTCACCGCTTCGCCGGTTTTCTGATCGATGAACCCCCAGCGAATCTCCGCGCCCGTCTTGCGATTGACGAAGGTCATGGGCGGTCCCGAAGCACCTGACATGCCGAGGCTGTCGCCGATCTGGGCGAGCACCGGCATGATGGGCGCGATCTGCCAGCCCTTTCGGGTCAGGAGGTATTCAAACCGTTCCGGGTTCACCTGATAGCGCCGCCGCTCGATGAGGCCATTGGCTTCCAGGTGCTTCAGCCGGTCACTGAGCGTCGCATTGGTGATGCCTGACGACTGGCGAAAATCCTCATAGCGGCTGAGACCGCAGACGAGATCGCGCAGGATCAGCAGCCCCCACCGATCGCCGATCGCCGCCATGACGCCGGCAATCGAGCACACCATTCCATCGAAACCCTTCGACCGCATCGGATCCTTTCCCGGCACCCGCGTTATTGCCGGCACCTCTCATCATGAGAGCCACACTAGTTTGCCGGAATGACCGTTTCAAGAAAGCTCGACAGCCACGAGGCCTGCGACAAACCGGACCGGCAAACTGCTTGCCGCACAGTAACTCTTATTATAAGAGTTATAAACATCATTGGCGAGTGACCCACTCCCATTGATCGCAGCCAGCGGGCCGATGCCCGATCGAGATCGAGCCGGATCGCTGCAACATATCACCGGTTTTGCCAAAACGGGAGGATCTCACATTGGCGCCGAACTCAACCCCAACCTCCATTACCCCGACGTTTGCATTTGCCGGCAGCGCGGCGGCAACAGCCCTCTGGTTCGCAGCCCTTGTCGCAATACCGGAGCTTCAGCGCTCGGACCTGTCCATCTTCGTCGCGCGCATCGCAGTCCATCTCATCGTGCTCGGTGGAACCTGGGCAGCATTGTCCCGCACCGCCCTCACCACGTCAGAGCGGACGTGGACCTGGCTGGCGATCGCAGTTCCGCTCACCCTATGGCACGGCGCGGCCTGGATCATTGTCGCCGATGGCCTACTCCTGCCGGGAGCAATTTCAATCCCGTTGCTGCCGCTGATGATCGTGGTGCCGACGACGGTCGTCATCACGATCCTGTCGCGCTCGGACCGGATCGGTTTGCTGCTCGATGCCATGCCCGCCAGCTGGCTGATCGGCCTGCAGGCCTACAGGGTGATCGGCGGCCTGTTCTTCGCCAACTGGCTGGCCGGCACGGCGCCGGGCGTGTTTGCCCTTCCTGCCGGCACAGGTGACGTGATCACCGGCCTGATGGCCTTGCCGACAGCCGTATTGCTTGCAAGCGGCCGGCCAGGCAGCGCCCGGGCGGCTCTGTTCTGGAATCTCTTCGGCATGGCCGATCTCGTCGTCGCAGTCACGCTCGGCGCCCTCACGACGCCCGGCCCCCTGCAGCAGCTCGCCCTCGATCATCCCAACCTGACGACCGGGACCTACCCCACCGCCATCATTCCGGCCTTCACCGTTCCCACCTCTCTCGTCCTGCATGCGCTTTCACTGCGCCAATTGCTGAGGCGTACGCGGAATACGGCAGCCCTTGCCGTGTGACGGCGAAATATCTCCGGGCCTGAAGCCCGGAGCCCCCTCAGACAGGAACGCTGAGGCCCACCTTGATCCTGTCCATGGCGACGAACGTCCGAAACCGCTTCACATTTTTGTTGCCGAAGAACAGGCGCCGCGTCAGCGCCTCGTAATCGGCCATAGATGGCACGACGATGACGAGCACGAAGTCGGCCTCGCCGGTCACGTAATAACACTGCTGGATTTCCGGAGCGGCGGCGAATTCTCGCTTCGCCGCTTCGATCTGCTCGGCCGTTTCGCTGATGACCTCGATCTCGACGAAAATGGTGATGGCCTGCCCGACGGCGGCGGGATCGAGCACGGCGATATTGGCCCTGATCACGCCTTCCTCCGTCATCCGCTTGATGCGCCGCTGCACTGACGGCGCCGACAGGTTGACGGCCTCGCCGATCGTCCTTTGCGGCGTGGTATTGTCGCGCTGGAGGATCTCGAGGATCTTGCGGTCGAAGGCATCGAGCGCTGATATCGAAGGGGCAGGCATGGGCATCCCTCATGAAACAAACTTGCAAAAACGCCCTTCAATATCAGCGCATTTTTCGCTCGCTCTGCAATATGTTTCCATGCGGAAGCAAGCGAGGCCTTCATGTTCATTCTCAACACGACAAGCGATTATCGACATCCGCTCGAAGCGGCGGACGCGGAGACACTGGGCATTGCCGCTGCCACGGCCGTGGAAGACCACCTGCGCTATCGCGACGACAATGCGCAAACGCCGCTCATCTCCCTGCCGGCGCTTGCCGCCGCGTCAGGCGTTGCCACGATCCACGTCAAGGATGAGGGAAAGCGGCTCGGGCTCGGCAGTTTCAAGGCGCTCGGCGGCGCCTATGCCGTCAGCCGCCTCGTTCTGGAGGCAGCGGAAGCAAAGCTCGGACGCAAGGTCGAGATGGCAGACCTGCATGCCCCGGACGTGCGAAAACTCGCGGAGACCATGACCTTCGCCTGCGCTACCGATGGCAATCACGGCCGCTCGGTCGCCCAGGGCGCAGCCCTTGTCGGCGCGCGCGCTGCAATTTTCGTCCATGCCGGCGTCAGCGACGAACGCGTCGCTGCAATCGCCCGCTTCGGCGCTGAGATGATCCGGGTCGATGGCAGCTATGACGATTCTGTCAGGGACGCCGCCCGCGTCGCAAAAGAACGCGGCTGGACCGTCGTGTCCGACACGTCCTGGCCCGGCTATGAACGTATCCCCGGTCTCGTCATGCAGGGCTATACGGCCCTGGTGCGCGAGGTGCTGAAACAGATGCCGCAGCCGCCGACGCATGTCTTCATCCAGTCCGGCGTCGGCGGCATCGCCGCTGCCGTTGCCGGTCACCTCGCGATCGTGCTCGGCGCACAGCGTCCGGTCTTCACCGTCGTCGATCCCGCCCGCGCCGCCTGCCTGTTCGAAACCGCGCGCGCCGGCCATCCCGTCACCATTGCCCATGGCGAACCGACGGTCATGGCGATGCTGGAATGCTACGAGCCCTCGCTTGTCGCCTGGCGCATCCTGTCGCGTACCGCCGATGCCTTCATGACCGTCGAAGAGGAAGACGCGGTCTCCGTGATGCGCCGGCTTGCCGAGCCCTTGGATGGAGATCCTGCCATCGTCGCCGGCGAAAGCGGTGGTGTCGGCCTTGCCGGTCTCCTGAAGGCGCTCGCCGACCCCGCGGCAAAATCCGCTCTTTCCCTTGGCCCGGATTCGCGCATCTTCGTGGTAAACACGGAAGGCGCCACCGATCCCGGCCGATATCAGGAGATCGTCGGACGCTCGCCGGATGCGGTCCTGACGCGAGGTGCGGAATGAGCAAGACATCCATCGACGCATCGAGGCTCCTTGGCCGGCTTGCCGAACTCGGCGCGATCGGCCGCGATGCGGACGGCAGGCTGGTGCGCCTTGCCGCCTCCGACGCGGACAAGCTCGGCCGCGATCGTCTCGTCGCCTGGATCGAAGCCGCCGGACTGGAGCTCGCAATCGACCGGATCGGCAATATCTTCGGTATCTGGATGCCCGATGGCACGCAGGATCGCGCCCCGCTTTTGCTCGGCTCGCATATAGATACCGTCATCGACGCCGGCATCTATGACGGATGTTACGGTGTGCTCTCGGCCCTCGAAGTCATCGAAACGCTGAAGGCATCGGGCTTTGCGCCGTCCCGCCCCATCGCCGTAGCCGCCTTCACCAATGAGGAAGGCGTACGCTATGCGCCCGATATGATGGGCTCGCTCGTCTATGCCGGCGGGCTCGATACGGAGACAGCGCTGGCGACCACGGGAACGGACGGGTCACTGCTCGGTGACGAGCTGAAACGCATCGGCTATGCGGGCGACAGGAAACCGGGTTTCCTCACGCCACACGCCTATATCGAACTCCATATCGAGCAGGGTCCGGTTCTGGAGCGCGAGGGTTTGTCCCTCGGCGCAGTCGAAAACCTGCAGGGCATTTCCTGGCAGCGCGTGACGATCGAGGGCGACGCCAACCACGCCGGCACCACGCCGATGACCATGCGCCGCGATGCCGGTCATGCGAGCGCCCGCGTCATCACCTTCCTGCGCGAGCGGGCAATGGCATCGAACACGCCGACGGTCGCGACGGTCGGCTGTATGGAATTCCAGCCGAACGCCATCAACATCATCCCCTCGAAGGCGATTTTCACGGTCGATCTGCGCGATCCGGACGAGGACCGGCTGCGGGAGGAAGAGGCAGCCCTTGCCCGCTTCCTCGAAAGCCTGTCGGCGGAAGAGCAGGTCGCAATCTCCGTGCAGCGGCTTGCCCGCTTCGAGCCGGTCAAATTCGACGAGCGGATCGTCGCCGCGATCGAGACCGCCGCCCGAGCGCGCGCTCTGCCCTGCAGGCGCATGACCTCAGGTGCCGGCCACGATGCCCAGATGATCGCCCGCATCGCGCCATCGGCCATGATCTTCGTGCCGAGCAAGGGCGGCATCAGCCACAATCCCAGGGAATTTACCGAAAATGATGATCTTGTTGCCGGCGCCGACATCCTGCTCGATGTCGTCACCAGCCTGACGGAGGAGAAATGACTATGGATCTCGACCGACTGGCCGCCGACATGCGCGCATGGAGACGCCATCTCCATGCTTATCCGGAATTCGGCTTCGAGGAGAAGCAGACCTCGGCCTTCGTCGCCGAAAAGCT
Organism: Rhizobium sp. BK512; assembly: GCF_014194915.1. Classification (NCBI taxonomy): domain Bacteria; kingdom Pseudomonadati; phylum Pseudomonadota; class Alphaproteobacteria; order Hyphomicrobiales; family Rhizobiaceae; genus Rhizobium; species Rhizobium sp. BK512. Next base: position 270,559 of record NZ_JACIAS010000001.1, read on the forward strand.
CCGCGAATTCGGCCTCGACGATGTCGCCGAAGGGATCGGCGGCACCGGTGTCGTCGGCACCCTGAAGCGCGGCAGCGGCAACCGCTCGATTGCGCTCAGAGCTGATATGGATGCGCTCCGCATCCCCGAACAGGCAGACCGGCCCCATGCTTCCCGCAATCCCGGCGTCATGCATGCCTGCGGCCATGATGGCCACACCGCCATGCTGCTCGGTGCGGCCAGAATGCTTGCCGAAGACGGCGGTTTCGACGGCACGGTGCGCTTCATCTTCCAGCCCGCGGAGGAATGGGGCAAGGGCGCGCTCGCCATGATCGAGGACGGGATTTTCGAACGCTTCCCCTTCGACGAGATCTACGGCATCCACAACCTGCCGGGCTTGCCCGTCGGCCATTTCCAGACGCGTCCCGGCGCCCTCATGTCGGCGGAAGACAATTTCGAGATCGTGCTCAAGGGCACCGGCGGCCATGCCGCCCGCCCGAACGCCACGAACGAAGTCCTGGTTGCCGCCTGCGCACTGGTCATGAACCTGCAGACCATCGTCTCTCGCCGCCTCGACCCCACCGATATCGGCGTCGTTTCCGTCACCGAACTCCTGACCGACGGCACCCGCAATGCCCTGCCCGGCCTTGCCCGCATCTTCGGCGACGCAAGGAGCTTCCACCCCGATGTCAGCGCCGAAATCGAAAAGCAGATGCGTGTGATCGCCGAAGGCACGGCGCTCACCTACAACCTCGCCGCCGAACTCACCTACACACGGGAGTTCGTTCCTCTGCTGAACGACCCCGCCCTTGCCGAAGAGGCGCTCGCCGCCGCCCGCGACGTCTTCGATCCCGCGAGCATCGAGATCCGGAAGGAACCGATGACGGCATCGGAGGATTTCGCCCGTTTCCTTGGCCTGGCACCCGGCTGCTACGTGTTCCTCGGCAATGGCGAGGATTCCGCACCGCTGCACAATCCGACCTTCGATTTCAATGATGACGGACTGCTCCATGGTGCAAGGTTGCACGCGAGCATCGTCCGCCGCCGCCTTTCACATGCTGACCGGAAATAATTGTCGGCGTCGGATCTAAAAGTGGATTGCAGAACTCCTCTTTAACGCCTAAAGCGACTCCGCCTAGTCTGTGGAGGATACGCAATGGCCACCAACGTCCGGAAATTCGCAACTCTCATCGGCCTCTTGTCCGCGATGGCGAGTGCCCCCGTGTTCGCTGAGGATGGTAAAACCATCTCTGTAATCGACGACCGTGGCGTCAAGGTCGAGGTTCCGGTCCAGCCCAAGCGGATCGCGGCAATTTCCTATTTCGCGGATGACGTCGCCCTTGCTCTCGGCATCAAGCCCGTGGCCAGCACCTACATGACAAAAGGGCGCGAGCCGGACTTCCTTCTCGGCATGACTGCCGGTTTGAAGCAGATCGGCCAGCGGGCAAAACCCAATCTCGAGCTTCTGTCCGAAGCAAAGCCCGACCTGATCGTGGCTATCCGCCGCTACACGGTGGGCAACGCGCCGCAGCTTGAGAAGATCGCCCCCTATGTCGCCTACAATATGGAACTGCTTGATGGCAGCGATCGCGAGATCGCCGAGCTTTCGAAAATCCTCGGCAACCCGGAGCGCGGCGTTCAGTTGAACAAGGAATTCCGGGAGCATCTCGCGGACTACGCCGCCAAAGCCCCCAAGGATGTCCATCCTCGTTTCGCGATCATGTGGGGCGGCGAAACGCCGTTCGCGTTCCACACCGAAAACACCTCCGCTTCGATCCTGGCAGCCATTGGAGGCGACAATATCGCCGGCAACATGACGCCGGGTGGTGAGTTCGGCATCGATCTCAGCCTGGAAACCATGCTGGAGAAGGATCCGGAAGTCCTCTTCATCTACGATTCAGGTCCCGACCGGCCGCATGAAAACAACCCGATCTGGCAGGAATTGACTGCCGTGAAGAACAAGCGGGTGTTCTATGTCGGCGACCAGTGGGTCGAAACGAACGGCCCCATCGCGCGCGAGATCGTGCTGCGCGAAGCGGCTCACTACCTCTATCCGGAGACGTTCCCCGCAGTCGACGTGCGGGCGGAAGCCGCCAAGATCATTCCGGCCGAAGCACAGAGATAACCGGTTGATCGCGACGACGATGAACGCTCGCAAATCCTCTTTTGCCATTGGGTTCGTCGTCGCCGCGACACTGCTGATTGTGCTCGCTGGCTTGCTGCCGGGCGCAAAGATGCTCTCCTTCGATACCGTGCTGCGCGTGCTCCTTGCCCCGGATGCAAAGATCGACTCGATCCTCGTCTGGACCTTGAGATTGCCGCGCAGCCTTGCAGCCGCCGTCGCGGGCACTGGTCTTGCCGTGTCGGGCTACCTTCTGCAGTCGTTGACGCGCAATCCGCTCGCCGATCCCGGCATCACCGGCGTCACAGCCGGCGCTGTCGCGCCGATCGTCGGGTGCTTCGTTCTCCTGCCCTGGATCTCGTCTGCCTATTACCCCCTGGTTGGCCTCGCCGGCGGACTGGCTGCTGCTTCGGTCACCTTCTGGGTGGCCAGAGGCGGCAACGGACGCCCCCTGCACCTGGCGCTCGGCGGCGTCAGCGTTTCGCTCTTCCTTGGCGCAATCACGATCTATGTCCTGCTGCTCGCAGGGCCGCAGTCGACCGCACTTCTCTTCTGGTTATCAGGAGGCTTCCAGGGCCGCACATGGTCGCATCTGGTCCATATGCTGCCGTGGATCGGCGTCGGCGTTGTCGGAGCACTATTGCTGCACCGGGTCATCGCCATGTTTGCGCTGAGCGAGCACGCGGCCGCGGCTATGGGTCTGCAGCTCGACGTCTGGAAGCCGGTCCTGCTTGTTCTCGCAATCTGTCCCGTGGCCGGCGTCGCTCCGGTGGCCGGCCCGGTCGCCTTCGTCGGCCTTGCCGCCCCGCACATCGCTCGTCTTATCAAGCCGCAGGGCACGATCTGGGAGATCGCGCTGACGGCGGCAACTGGAGCATTTATCGTGACCTGCGCGGATCTGGTTGCCCGAACGATCGCCATTCCCAAGGAATTGCCGGTCGGCATCATCACCGCGCTCCTTGGCGGGCCGGTCTTCGTCTACCTGATCCAGCGCGGCCGCCTCGACTTCCAGCGGGATGTCGCATGATCATGGCGTCCCCGGCACAGACCCGATCGGCCGCCTGGCTGCTGCCATCAGGCCTTGCGCTTGTCGTCCTGTCTCTCGTCGCCGCGGTCTTTCTGGGCGTGGTGGATATTCCTGCCGCAGATATCGCCGCCGCCCTGAGCGGACACGGGTCCCCGGAAGCCCGTTCGATCATCATCGATATCCGCCTGCCGCGGATCGTCACCGGCATATTGGCGGGCATTCAGTTCGCCGTCGCGGGCCTCCTGCTGCAAACCATCACCCGGAACCCTCTTGCAGACCCTTCCCTGATGGGTGTCTCGCAGGGCGCGACGCTGACGGTGACGATATTCCTGCTGTTCACCGTCTATATCTTCGACCCGGGCTCGAACACACTCGCCGAACTGCCGATCGCATGGCTGCCGGCGGCCGGCCTGGCCGGCGGTCTGGCAGCAGGCGGGATCATTTATCTGCTGGCCTTCCGGCTCGATCTCAGCCCTCTCCGGATCACCCTCTGCGGCATTGCGATCGGAGCGGTTCTGCATGCGCTCGCCATTGGATTGATTGCAGGCTGGGGTTCGGCGAGGATAGAAATCATTCTCGAATGGCTCTCGGGAAGTCTCTATGCCCGCACCTGGGATCACGCGCTCTTTCTCCTGCCGTTCACGATATCAGGCCTTGCCGTCCTGCCCTTGATCTATCGCCCACTGGTCCTGCTGCAACTGGATGCCTCGGTCGCCGCTTCCTTCGGCCTTTCTTACCGCAGGCAATTCTCCCTGGTGCTTCTGGTGTCCTGCGCTCTTGCGGCAAGCGCGGTCGGCGCAGTCGGCCCCATCATCTTCATCGGGCTTGTCGTCCCCCACCTCGCCCGCTTCCTGGCCGGACGCCACTTCCGGCTGGTCATTCCCCTGACGGTCGTCCTCGGCGCGGTTCTCGTCACGCTCGGCGATCTCGTTGGCCGCCTCGTCGGGGGCGCCGAAGAAATCCCGATCGGCGTGGTCACCGCAATCCTCGGCGTGCCCGTTCTTCTTGCCCTTCTCCGCAAAGTTCCCTGAGATCGCCCATGCCGCTGAGCTGTTCGCAACTATCTGTTTTCTACGGCCGCCGAAAGGCGCTCAGCGGCTTTCGCCTCTCCATGGAAAAAGGCGAAATCCGCACGCTGATCGGTCCCAATGGCTCAGGCAAGAGCACCGCGCTGCAGGCGCTCGCCGGATTGATCAAACCGGCAGAAGGATCTGCCACGATCGAGGATCTGTCCGTCGCTTCGATGTCACGGCGCGCCATCGCCAGGAAGCTTGCCTTCCTGCCGCAGCAGCCTTCGGCCCCTGATGAAATGACAATTGCGCAGCTCGTGCGCCAGGGCCGGTTTTCCCATGTCGGCCTGTTTCGCTCTTATGACGGCAAGGACGAAAAAGCCATCGAATGGGCGCTCGACAGCACCGGCCTGACGAGCATGGCGGACAGGGCACTGCGGGAATTGTCCGGAGGCGAGCGCCAGCGGGCATGGATATCGGCGGCCCTTGCGCAAGAAGCCGGCATCCTGCTCCTCGATGAGCCAACCTCCTTCCTCGACATCGGCTATCAGGTGGAGATCCTCGATCTCATCCACCGCCTCAGCCGGGAAAAGGACGTCACGATCGTCATGGCGATCCACGACATCAATCAGGCGATCGCCGTCAGCGACCGCATTTCACTTCTCGAGCGGGGAGAATTGCGTTTCGATGGTGAGCCGAGAGCGCTCGCAGAAAGCGGCCTGATCGAAAAAACGTTCCGGGTCAAAGGGCGGTTCGTCGAGGTTGATCCCGACAAGCCGCCGCATTTCGACGTCGAACTTACGCGGCTCGCCCGTCCGGGCGCTTGACGAGCCGGAAGACGATCTTGGTCTGGGTGTAGTAATCCAGCGCATCGGCAAAATCGGGTGTCCAGCCATCCTCGACGAAGGGGATGAAACCGTCATATTCCAGCTTCCTGCCTGAAACCTGGAAGCCAGCCTTGGCAAATGCGCGTCCGTAGTCGGTGATCGAGCGATCCTGCACCACCGTGTTCGTCCGCTTGGCGACAAGCTCACGCCATTTCGGCCAAAGTGGATTGTCGGTATGGCAGCCGGTCACCGCATAATAGACGCCACCCGGCTTGAGCGACTTCCAGATATCGGCAGCATGCGCATCGATGTCCTCGACGAGGTAGATGACTTCGTGGCTGATCGCCAGATCGAATTCCTCCACCCATCCGTCAAGTGTTCCGCCGACCGCATGCTGTACAGGAAGGTTGCCCTTGAGCGCTTCGGCCTTGGCGACCGACTGCTCGGCGATATCGATGCCCAGCGCCTTGCGAAACGGGCGGATGGCATAGAGGTGCCGCAGCAGACCGCCCTGATTGCAGCCGAAATCGAGAACGCTTTTTTCCGAAAGGTCGCGCTCGGTGATGATGTCGATGAGGTGTCGCCAGATTGGCGCATGCCCATCCGCCATCCGATCTTCTGCGTCGGGATCGACATACCAGGTGGTTATGGTTTTGCGGACATCATTGCTCATTGTTTCTCCGACGCATTTCATTCGATGCGAGGTTCATAAAGCGGCGAAGACGGTATGAAAAGGTCGGTACCCACTCCGGCTCGAATGACGTTTCGCGCCAACGCTATCAGCAGCCTTGTTCCTCACACCTGCTGCCCTAATTCCCTGACTGATTTAGGAGACAGTATGGACCAAGTTTTGAGCAAGAAGGCGAAGACCGGGGTAGAAGGCCTGGACGATATATTGGTCGGCGGATTTACACGCCGGCATGTATTCCTGCTGGAAGGTTCGCCCGGCACTGGAAAGACCACGATTGCGCTGCAATTTTTGCTTGAAGGCGCAAACCTGAATGAGCGCTGTCTCTACATAAGTCTGTCCGAGACCGAGGAAGAGTTGCGCGACAGCGCAGCCTCGCATGGGATGGAACTTGGCGACGGCATCGAAATCTTCGAACTCGTGCCACCTGAAAGCCTGCTCGATGCCGACCAGCAGCAGAGCCTTCTCTATTCATCGGACCTGGAACTCGGCGAAACCACCAAGCTGATCTTCGAGGCCTTCGAGCGGATAAGGCCGCAAAGGGTCGTCATCGACAGCCTCTCGGAAATCAGGCTGCTCGCCCAAAGCTCGCTGCGCTATCGCCGGCAGATCCTTGCGCTGAAGCATTTCTTCTCGCGGTCGGACGCCACGGTCCTTCTCCTCGACGACATGACCTCGGACAATCTCGACAAGACCGTCCACAGCGTCGTTCACGGGGTGATCCATCTGGAGCAGCTGGCCCCCGATTACGGCTCGGAACGCCGCCGGCTGCGGGTCATCAAATATCGCGGCCAGTCCTTTCGCGGCGGCTACCACGACTTCGTCATCAAGACCGGCGGCGTCGCGGTGTTTCCGCGGCTGCGCGCGATCGAGCACAAGACGGGCTTTGACAGGACGACACTCTCAAGCGGCATCCGGGAATTCGATGATCTCCTTGGCGGCGGGCTCGAGCGCGGCTCAAGCACACTGCTGATCGGCCCGGCCGGCACCGGCAAGAGCCTGTTTGCCCTGCAATTCGTCGATGCGGCCGTCAAGCGTGGCGAAAAGGCCGCGATCTTCATCTTTGACGAAGAGCTTGGGCTGCTCTTCACGCGGACGAAATCGATGGGTATCGACCTCGAGAAGATGAGCGACGAAGGGCTGATCCATATCGAGCAACTGGATGCGGCCGAACTCTCCCCCGGGGAGTTTGCCCAGCGTGTCCGGGACCGGGTTGCAAGCTACGACGCCAAGACCGTCGTGATCGACAGCATCAACGGCTACCAGGCATCGATGCCGCAGGAAAACGCGCTTATCCTGCACATGCACGAACTGCTTCAATATCTGAACCGCCAGGGTGCCAACACGTTCCTCACCGTTGCCCAGCATGGCCTCGTCGGCGACATGAAGTCACCCGTCGATGTCACCTATCTCGCCGACAGCGTGATCCTTCTGCGGTATTTCGAGGCGCTGGGAAAAGTGCGCCGGGCGATTTCCGTCGTCAAGAAACGAACCGGCAGGCATGAGGAGACCATACGGGAATTCCGGATCACGAGTACCGGGCTGACCCTGGGCGGGCCGCTTTCCGGCTTCCAGGGCGTGCTTCGCGGCGTTCCGACATTTGTCGGCGAAAAACAGCCGCTTCTTCAAATGCCAGAAGAGGACAGGGACAATTCCTAACTGGGACGCCATCGGCCTGATCCATGCCCCCATCGGGCGTGACGCGCAGATTGCCGCTTCGCTTCTGCAGGAAGCGGGTATTAAATCAAAAGCGGCGCCGGATCTTCCCTCCTTCGTCGAAAACCTCGATGACAATGTCGCCTTTGCCATTGCCACCGAGGAGGCGTTGCGATCAGCCGACCTTCGCGCCATCTCCGCCTGGATCGAGGAGCAGCCGAGCTGGTCAGACCTGCCGTTCATCATTCTGACCAACAGAGGCGGCGGTCCGGAACGCAATCCCGCAGCCGCCAGGCTTTCCGAAGTCCTGGGCAATGTCAGCTTCATCGAGCGCCCGTTCCACGCAACCACCTTCATCAGCGTTGCCCGCTCCGCCATGCGCGGGCGGCGACGGCAGTTCGAGGCCCGCTCCCGCATGGAAGCGCTCGATGAAGGCGAGCGCCGGCTGCAGACCGCGCTGGAAGCCGGACGGCTCGGCGCATGGGAACTCGACCTTGCCTCAGGCGTGCTGACGACCTCGACGACCTGCAAGGCCATTTTCGGCCGTCGCCCCGAGGAACCCTTCACCTATGACGATTTGCAGCGTTCCATTCACTCTGACGACAGGGAACGCATGCAGGCCGCGATGAGCAGGACCGTTGAAACCGGTGCGGACTATTCGATCGAATATCGCACGGTCTGGAGGGATGGCTCCGTCCACTGGGTCGAAATCCGGGCACAGCTCTACCGGGACCGCTCCGGCAGGGGCATCAAGCTGGTCGGAGTCTCTGCCGATATCACCGCGCGGCTGAAGGCGGAGGAACATCAGCGCCAGATCAATGAAATACTGGAGGAAAGGGTCGCCGAGCGCACACGCGAACTCGAGCAGGCCCATGCCGTGGTCATGGCGGAAGTCAGCCAGCGCGAACGCGCCGAAGAGCAGCTTCGCCAGGCCCAGAAGATGGAGGCGATCGGCCAGCTGACGGGCGGCGTGGCGCACGACTTCAACAATCTGCTGATGGCGGTCCTCGGTAATCTCGAACTGCTGCGCAAATATGTCGGAAACGATATCAGGGCCGCCCGCCTGATCGAGGGCGCCCTGCAGGGAGCAAAGCGCGGCGCCTCCCTCACCCAGAGACTGCTTGCCTTTGCCCGGCGGCAGGACCTGCACATCGATCCCGTCGACATGCGCACCCTCGTGCTCGGCATGACGGACCTGTTGAAGCGCTCCGTCGGCTCCACCATCATGATCGAAACCACGGTTCCCGATAATCTTCCCCTCGTGTCGGCAGATGCCAACCAGATCGAGCTCGCCCTCCTCAATCTCGCCGTCAACGCCCGCGACGCAATGCCGGACGGAGGCACGATCCGCATTGCGCTGAAGCAGGCGGAGCAGATTGCGCCAACCGACGAACTTGCCTCCGGCAGCTACGTCGTCCTGACCGTCGCCGACCAGGGCTACGGCATGGACAAGGAAACGCTGCAAAAGGCGATCGAACCCTTCTTTTCGACCAAGGAACTCGGAAAGGGAACAGGGCTCGGCCTCTCCATGATCCATGGCCTCGCCCTGCAATTGAAGGGCGACCTGAAACTGGAGAGCACGCCCGGCAAGGGCACGACGGCCGAACTCTGGATTCCCGTCTCCACATCGGCCAGCGTCCACGCCGAGCCGGATGAGACAATGCCCGCAGACGCGGACACGCTGTCGGGCCCGAAGCGCATATTGCTCGTCGACGACGACGTCCTGATCGCCATGAGTTCGGCCGATATGCTCACCGATCTCGGCCATGAGGTGGTCGAGGCCCACTCGGGCAAGGAAGCTCTCGAGTGCCTGGGCAGCGGCGCAGACTTCGATCTGATGATCACCGATTACTCCATGCCCGGCATGACCGGCGGAGACCTCGCCAAAGCCGCCCGCACGATCGCCCCCGGCCTGCCGATCCTCATCGCATCCGGCTATGCCGAACTCCCGCCCGGACTGGACCTCGACGTCGCCAAGCTCGGAAAGCCCTACACCCAGGATCAACTTGCGCAGGAGATCGGCAAGCTGATGGTCGCCCACTGAGCCGACGCGCATCTTGCGCACCGAATCCGGATGGCTCAATAGCCACCCGAATCCGATGTCGGGTTTAGATTACCTGTCCGACGTCGATACGGTTCCCGTCGATGTCTTCAAAGACGAAAGCACGCAGGCCATAATCCTTGTTCTGCAGGTTTTTGATGACCCTTGCGCCATGCTGCTTGCAAACCGCATGCAACGCATCGACATCGTCCACCAGCAAGTGGGCAACGTTGAAGTCCGCAGCCTTGTGAGTTTTCTGCAAGGTCAGATGCAGCTCGCCGCCATCCCGCTTCAGGATCATGAAACCGACGGGATTTCCATTTTCGAAGACTTTGTGAAAGCCGAGAACATTGGCGTAGAAGCCATAGGCTTTTTCCATGTCCTTGACGGGAATCATAGCGGCAATCCGACCGAAACGGACACCGTGATCAGCGATTTCATTCATCGCATAACCTCTGCTTGCGAAGCCACGCTCACAGTTCAGACGGTGCTGGATCGATGTGAGGCGCTTCGATGTTGGAATGAGATGGACGGTGCCAACAGGAAAGATCTAACGCGAAACCGCTTGCCTGAGAAGAGGCAGGGCCCATCTCTTGCCTCGCCGCAGCGCGAAACCGTGCAGAACGCCTGCTGCGTCACCATGCCGGCCATTTTGCAGAAGACGTCCCATCTCTTTCGCGCTATGAAGATTATCGATAATCCCGCCCCATCCGACACGGAGATCCCTTATGGCTTTGAAGATCCTTTTCATCGGCGGCACCGGCCAGATTTCCTATCCCTGCGTCGAGCGCGCGGTCGCTGAGGGCCATCAGGTCAGCGTCTTCAACCGCGGCCTCAGGGGCGATCCACTGCCCGCCGGCGTCACCTCCATCGTCGGCGAACTGGGATCATCGGCCTATGCCGATCTCGCAAAGGCCAATTACGACGTCGTCACCCAGTTCATCGCCTTCACGCCGGATCAGATCGCCCGCGATATCGAGATCTTCTCCGGCCATTGCGGCCAGTACATCTTCATCTCGTCGGCCTCGGTCTACGAAAAGCCGGCCCGCCATTACATCATCACCGAGGAGAAGACGCCGGCGATCAACCCGTACTGGCCCTACAGCCAGGCCAAGATCGCCTGCGAGGAACTGCTGAAGAAGGCGAACAATCTCCCCTGGACAATTGTGCGCCCCAGCCACACTGTCCGCACCGGCCTGCCCATCATGATGGGCGACAGCGATGTCATGGCGCGGCGCATGCTGGACGGCGAGCCGACCATCGTTGCCGGCGACGGCCACACGCCCTGGACGCTGACCCGCTCGGTCGATTTCGCCGTGCCCTTCGTCGGCCTCTTCGGCAAGCAGAAGGCCCTGCAGGACATCTTCCACATCACCAACGACCACGCCCACATCTGGGATCACATCCAGCAGGCGATCGCCCGCCTGCTCGGCGTCGAGGCGAAGATCGTGCACGTGCCGACGGATACGCTCGTCAAGTACAATCCCGAATGGATCGGCCCGCTGACCGGCGACAAGGCCTGGACCGCGATTTTCGATAATTCCAAGGTCAAGAGCGTGGCCGGCGACTTCACCTGCGCCCAAAGCCTGGATGAAATCCTGGCCGAACCGATCATGCACCTCAAGCAGCGTTTCGCGAAGGGCCGTCCGCCGAAAGGCGATTTCGACGCTCTGATCGATCGCATCTGCGCCGAACAGAGCGCGCTCGGCCGGGCCTGACTTTCTGGACCCCGGCGCTCGTCGACAGGCGCCGGGCATCCTCTCATATCTGCGTCGAGCCACCGTCGACGCTCAGCGCCACACCCGTCACGGAAGCCGCATCGCTGGAAGCAGGAAACAGCACGGCCCCTGCAACTTCATCGGCGAAGTCGCCGCTTGGGAGCATCCCTGCTACGTCTCGACAGCACGAAGGCATTTCATGACCTCGCGTAGCCCCCGCGTCAGATGTTTGTCGCGCCGGATCACCATGCCCAGCTGGCGCACGAGCGGCGGCTGGACGGCGGACGTCACGAACCGGCCCCGGTCGCGCTTCAGGGCAAGGCCGGGGAGTACCGACCACCCAAGCCCCGCGGCAATCAGTTCCTTGATCGCCTCGACGCTACCGAACTCCATCGCGGGTTCGCTCCTGAGGCCGGCAGCAGCGAACCAGTCGTCGGTCATGCGACGCGTATTGCCGCCGTCGTAGAGCATCATGATCTTGTCCTTGAAGAATTCGGGCGTCGGCCCGTCCTGCGGCATCGCGCTGCCCTTCGGCGCCACGGCGACGAGCTCATCCTCGTAGAAGGGCTCGATCTCGATGGAGCGGCCGGAAGCCGGCAGCGTGACGACGGCGATATCGAGCGCATTGGTTTCGAGATCGCGCACCATCTCGTCGGTATTGCCGACACGCACCACGATCTCCAGACCCGGCATGCGCTTCTTGGCGGCGGCGATCGCCCGCGGCAGCAGGTGGATCGAGGCCGTACCGCCGCTGCCGATCCGCACGCGACCCACCGCCCCCTGCCTGTAGGGCGCCATCGCCTCCTCGGCCGCCGCACATTCGCCGACGATCCGGCGTGCGTGGGCAAGCAGCTCGACGCCCGCCGCCGATGGCTGCGCCCGGCGCCCGACGCGCTCGATCAGCCGAACCCCCATCCGCTGTTCCAGAAGCTTGACCTGCAGGCTGACCGCCGGCTGCGTCAGCCCTGCCCTCTCGGCGGCAGCGGTGAAACTCCCGAGATCGACGACGCTGACAAAGGCAGCAAGCTGGTCGAGATTCAGCATCAGAAGAATTCCTTATGGATTGCATAAAAACCATAAGCTTCCTTGCAGGCGTTCGCCAGTCCATTTTCAAGGCGTCCGAGATGAATGCTGGAGATGCCCGATGGCGACTGACGTGGAACTGCCGATAACAATGGATCGCGCCCCGAGCGGCGGCATCGCCAGGCGCTGCCTCACGCGCCTTACCCTCTATTTCAGCAAGCGCCGTGAGCGACAGGTCCTTTCCCATCTGTCCGATGATCAGCTTCGCGATATCGGCGTCAGCCCTTCCGAGGCGAGGAACGAGATCAACAAATCCTGGTTCTGGGGGTAGCGGTCACGGTTTTGTCGCGCGGCCGGACTGGAGAAAAACGCTTTCCCCCTTATGTCTCTGCCATCAGGGAGAAAGCGACGGAGGAACGCGCAATGCACAAGAACACGATCTGCGTCTGGTATGACAAACACGCCGAAGAGGCCGCCCGCTTCTATGCCGGGGTCTTTCCGGACAGCAAGGTCGGCGCCGTCCACCGCGCCCCCGGCGATTATCCCGCCGGCCAGCAGGGAGACGTGCTGGTGGTGGAATTCACGGTTGCCGGAATCCCCTGCATCGGGCTCAACGGCGGCCCCTCGATCAAGCATAGCGAAGCCTTTTCCTTTCAGATCTCGACCGAAAATCAGGAAGAGACCGACCGCTACTGGAACGCAATCGTCGGCAATGGCGGCCAGGAAAGCGAATGCGGCTGGTGCAAGGACAAATGGGGCGTCTCCTGGCAGATCACCCCGCGCGTTCTGATGGAAGCGATGCAGGCTGGCGGAGCCGAGGCCAAGCGTGCTTTCGACGCGATGATGACCATGCGCAAGATCGACGTCGCGGCAATAGAAGCAGCCCGCCGCGCCTGAGGCCCCAATCGCAGGGTCGCAAGCGGCGCCTGTTCTCGGCGTCGTCTCTCCAGGCGGGGATCGCTTCGAACATGGCCCGTCATGGGCATGTTGAACTGATCCTCCGCTCGTGGCACATTCGAAAGTGCCGCTGCCGCTCGCAAGCGCCACACCCGGCATCTTCCCCGAAATCGCGATGTTCAATCCCCACGAAACAGGAGCTTCCGATGGCCGATGCCCGATGCAGCTGCGGCGCGCTCAGATTGGCGCTGCCGGATAATCCACATGCGGTGATTGCCTGTCACTGCATCGAATGCCAGAGACGGACAGGCGCCCCTTTCGGCGCCGGTGCCTTCTATCCCGCCGAAGCCGTCACTGTGTCCGGTTTCGGCAAGCAATACACGCGCGATGCGGCAAGCGGCGGAAAGGTGCATTCCTACTTCTGCCCGAACTGCGGCTCCTCGGTCTATTGGACAGCCGACAACCTGCCCTCGATGATCGGCGTGGCTTTGGGAGCCCTGACCGACGTGAGCGAGCTCCCGGCACCCGCCAAATCGATCTTCGAGCAATCGAAACATCATTGGGTGGGTATCGACGCTGCCGGCGAGCACTTCCGGCAAGGCAGCGTCGTGCGGACGTCGAGTTGATAGCGATCTCGAGATTTCCAAAATTTCTGATTGAGATTGCAGCCGGAAGATGATTCGATATGACGCGCGTCGCCTGATACGCCCGCCCTCTTCCCGATGCTGCACCCGAGAGGCTCAAGTCGGTCATGTCGATTTCAGATGCGATCTACCGTCCCTTCGAAACGCTGATCCGGCCGCTCGATATCCCCTACCGTCCGCTGCCGTCGAAAGGGCCGGTGACGGTGCTGCTGCACTTCATCTCGATGTTTCGCGGCATCCTGATCGCGCTCGCCCTCTGCACCATGGCGATCGAGGCCATGAATCTGACGATCGTCTGGGGCCTGTCGGTCATCGTCGATGGCGTCACGCAGCAGGGTGCCTCGGCTTTCCTGCGCAATGACCGGCCACTGCTGATCTTGCTCGGCCTGATGCTCTTCCCCGCCATCCCTATTGCCTCCTTCCTCGTCAACACGCTGAATTCGCATACGCTCGGCATCGGCATGCCGGCTGCCATTCAGTGGCAGGGCCACCGGGCGGTGGAGCGGCAGGATCTCGCCTTCTTCCACGATCTCTATGCCGGCCAGGTCGCCTCGCGCCTCCAGCAGGTGGCCTCCGCCGTCCAGCAGCAGGTCATATCGGCCTTCCAGTCCATCCCGCGCTTCATCATGCAGATGGTCGGCTCCGTCATCCTTCTGAGCGCACTGTCCTGGCAGCTTGCGCTGCCGACCATCGTCTGGATCACGCTCAACGTGGTGCTCGCCGTCAGGCTGGCGCCTGTCTTCACCGAACGGGCACGCCGCTCCGCCAAGCGCCGCAGCCTGATTTCCGGCGCCATTACCGATCTCTACGCCAATATGCAGATGGTGAAACAATTCGCCGCCGAAGACAGCGAGGCGGGCACTATCCGCGGCATCATCGGCAAGGCGATCAAGGCCCAGCAAAGCGAACAGCGTATCTATCGGACAGCAGAGGTCATCGTCGTCGTCCTCAACGTGACGCACTGGCTGGCCATCCTGTCGATCGGCTTTACCGGGCTCGTTGACGGCTTCGTCACGATCGGCGAATTCACCGCCGCCGTTTATGTTCTCAACCGGCTGTCCGGTCACACATTTACATTCCTGCAGATGGGCCAGCAGATTTTCCAGGCGATCGGCACGATCAAGGACGCCATGCCGGTCATGACGACACCGCCCACCATCACCGACCGGCCGGATGCGCGAGACCTTGTCGTCCCGAACGGCGAAATCCGCTTCGACGACGTTGGTTTCGCCTACAAATCCGGGAAGCCCGTCATCGACAACCTGTCATTGACCGTCCGTCCCGGCGAGAAAGTCGGCCTTGTCGGCCTCTCCGGTGCCGGCAAGACGACGCTCGCCAACCTGCTCCTGCGCTTCTACGACATCAAGGACGGCGTGATCCGGATCGACGGGCAGGATATCCGCTCGGTCACCCAGTCGAGCCTGCGCCGCGCCATCGGCGTTATCGCCCAGGATGTCGCGCTGCTGCACCGCTCCGTCGGCGACAATATCCGCTACGGCCGTCCGGAGACCACGCAGGAAGAGATCGAGGACGTGGCGAAGATGGCAAGCGCCGATCTCTTCATCGCCGACCTCGCCGACAGCGAAGGCCGCACGGGCTACGAAGCCTATGTCGGAGACCGTGGCATAAAACTCTCGGGCGGCCAGCGCCAGCGCGTGGCGATCGCCCGCGTGCTCTTGAAGAATGCCCCGATCCTGGTGCTCGACGAGGCCACCTCGGCCCTCGACAGCGAATCCGAAGCCGCCATCCAGGAGCGTCTGAACCTGGTGATGGAAGGCAAGACGGTCATCGCCATCGCCCACCGCCTGTCGACCATATCGAGCATGGACCGCATCATCGTGCTCGACCACGGCCGCATCGTCGAGGAAGGCCGGCCGGAAGAGCTGATCGAAGGCGACGGGCTGTTCGCGCGCCTGTGGCGGCGCCAGACCGGTGGCTTCATTCCGGAAGAGATTGAAGAGGGTGTGTCGGGTTAGCGGCAGCGGCGGGCAGTAATTGCGCCGACGCCGGAGAGCTTGACCCCTATTGCTCGCCAGCCTGCTCGGGCACATGAGAACATGCCCATTCGAACGCTTCGTCGATCGCCGCAAACTTGACCGCCTGCCAATACCGATAGTCCCGGACCAGCTCTGCCGAAATCCAGAAATCGCCGCGGTCGCCGGAAGCGTCCCATCCGGCAATTTCAAGCATCTGAGCACGCTCGAAAAGGCGCCGCGCGTGGGTTCGGGAGATGGCGTAGCGCTTGGAGAATTCTCCGACGCGCAAAGGCCCGATGGACATGCGCGTTTCCAGCTCCTTTTCCGGCGGCAATCGCGACATCAGGTCGTGCAGGATGTTGCTGCCGGAAGCGGTTCGAACGAAAGTATCCACGCTTTGCCGAGGGCTGGCCCAGTTCGGGTCGCGAAAGAGGCTCTCTGACATTCTTGGCTGCGCATACCACAGCAAGCGCCGATCGGCCGATGATCGCTGGAATCGGGTGCCCCGATCGAGCATATCGAGTGATTTCAGATGTTCGTCGAACCATTCGCGAATCAGCGTTTCGGCAGTTTCGGAAATTCTGAGCGGGCGAGCGCGCTTGTCCGCGCGTTCATGAACATCGACCAGAAGACCGTAATTGCGCATCTCCGCCAGATGCGCGAATACCGTGTTCTTGGAGGCAATGTCACTCTCGGCGATGAGGGCCTTCAGCTTGGCAGCCGTCAGGCCCGGGTGGGATGGCGATGTGACACGCCGAAAATGAAAAGCCAGAATTGACTGCGTCAGCAACCATCGCTTCATGTCGGCGGTATAGCGCACGATACGGGGCGCGGCGTCGTGCATGGCGATGAGCTTCAGCGCCGCATCCTTCAGGGCGAGTGCGTAAAGGCGATTTTCCACAATGGCTTCGACGGTCAAAACCTCGGCCGCATCAGTGGCGGAGCGCATTGCGGCTGATATGGACGTCAACGGATCTCTCCAGGCAAGTTCGAATTGGACAAACTACGGCCTGAGCGACCTGCAGCTGGCCTTCGCGGCGTTGGTATGCCCTTGCGCGCCCCAAGTTCTCGTGCGTGCACTTTCTTGAACGCGAAGCTTCGCCGGCAGTCGGCCATCACCTGCTGCACTATGTCCCTTAAAATAGAATTGCAAACTACAGCCACCCATCCCGCCGGGGCCGGTTTTGGCGCAAGACCGATCAAAATGCCGCACCGGTCCGCAATCATCACGCATCCGATACCGGCGATCCGAAAAGGCCCTGAGCGATATTCTCCAGCTCTATCGGCTTGTCGCAGAGAATATAGCCGCCAAACCGCTCCGGAATGATGGATGGATCGTACGCCGTGGCGAAAACGAACGGTATGCCGAGCTCTTCGAGCCGTTCCGCCACGGGAAAGACCATCGCGTCGGACAGAAAAACATCAAGGATGGCGGCATCGATCTGCTCATCTTCGATCAGGAAAAGCGCATCGTCGACGCGTGGCGTCGGACCGATCACGACCGCGCCGAGCTTGACAAGCTCCCTGCGGGTTTCCTCTGCGAGCAGAAATTCGTCCTCGACGACAAGCACCCGCTTTCCTGCAAAGAGGGAACTCCTGGGAAAGCTGGATTTCAATTGCTCACTCCACTTGGCCGCTAGCTGAGCGGGAACGAGAGGCTAACGGTTAAACCACCGGGAGCGAAATTAGTTTCAACCTGTCCGCCAAGTCGGTAGCCGATCTCCCCCTGCATCAGCGACATGCCAAAACCGTCCGACTGCGGATCCTTGACTGCCGGACCCCCACGTTCACTCCAGTCGAGGATGAAGGAGCGATTCCCGAGCTGCCAGCGGATATCTATGTGCCCCTCGCCATTACTCAAGGCCCCGTATTTGGCAGCATTGGTCGCGAGCTCGTGGATGACCATTCCGAGCGCAAGCCCGCGTGGCGGATTGAGCTTGTATTCCGGGCCGTCGAGCGTGACCCGATCGGCGCCGAATGGCGTCAGTTCCTGGGTGATCAGCTCCAGCACCGACGCTTCTTTCCAGTTCTCGCGTGAAAGCAGGCCGTAAGTCCGCGACATGGCTTTGAGCCGGCCGACGAAAGCTGCGTGAAACGCCTCCGGCGAGGCAGCCGATTCCAGCGTCTGGGTCGCGATGCTGATCGCCACCGCCAGCATGTTCTTGACACGATGATTGAGCTCGGAAATCAGCACCTTCTGGTGCTTTTCGGCTTCGGCCAGCGTGGTGACGTCGATCAGCGTCACGATCACACCGTCGATCCTGTTGTTGTCGCCGCGATAGGGAATGAGCCGGGCCAGAAAATGACGCCCCTGGTCGTCGCGCGGAAGGTGATGATCGAGGTTTTCCCCCGAAGCGAAAACCTCGCCAATATGGTCGTTCAGCTCCGGATAGTCGATATCGCTGGAGAGTTCGGTCAGTGGCCGGCCGACATCGGATGCACGTAGCTTGAAAAAATTCGACGCTGTCGGCGTGAAATTGCGGATCACCAGATTGCGGTCGAGGAAAATCGTCGGGATCTGTGTGGCGTCGAAGAGGTTTTTCAGATCGTTGTTGGCCCGGTCGAGCTCCTCGATCTTGCTGTTGAGCTCGGCATTGATCGTGTTGAGCTCCTCGTTGAGGGACTGCATCTCCTCCTTGGAAGCTTCGAGCTCCTCGTTGGAAGA
This sequence comes from Rhizobium sp. BK512, assembly GCF_014194915.1. Classification (NCBI taxonomy): domain Bacteria; kingdom Pseudomonadati; phylum Pseudomonadota; class Alphaproteobacteria; order Hyphomicrobiales; family Rhizobiaceae; genus Rhizobium; species Rhizobium sp. BK512. Next base: position 288,832 of record NZ_JACIAS010000001.1, read on the forward strand.
TTGAGCCTCTTCGTTGACCGATACCAGCTCCTCGTTGGAGGACTTCAGTTCTTCGAGCGCCGTCTCGTATTCCTCGATCGTCGACTGCAGGCGTTCGCGCGTGTCGCGCAACTCCCTCTCGAGGTCGGCCGTCCCTTCCAGGCTCCGCTGGACGCGTTCGGCTTCCGAGCGCGCCTGCGGCGGTCCAAGCGTCTGAAACAGGACGACGTAGAGCGCTTCGCCTGACTCGCGATTGCCGAGCGGCTCGACCGCCAGCGACACCGGCTGAACGCGGCCATCATCGTCATCAACGACGATATTGTCCTTGGTGACACGCTGTCTCGACGAGACGCATTCCCGCAGGGCTGCCCTGAGATCAAGCCGCAGATCCCGTCTTGCCATGTTGATCAGCTGGCGGCTCGGCGCGCCCTGCGGCACTTCCAGAAATTTGCTCGTGCGCCCGGACGAATAGACGACATCACCGTCCGCATTCACCACGACGTGAGCCGGTGCGAATGATTCCAGCACCTGCGCTTCGACCGCCTGCCGCAACTGCACACCGCCCAATCCACGCGGCTCGATTTTTGCAGAGGCCGTGAACGGCGCATATCGTTCGTCCCCGATCAGGATCGGAAGACGGTGCGCGCTGGCATGTTCCCGCGTCTGGAAGATGCGGTTCTTCTTGTCGACGGTGGTAAAGAGATCGCCATGCTGGGCGATCCCCTCCGACGTACCGAGAAAGAGGTAACCGCCGGGTTTCAGCGCATAATGGAATGTCGGGATGACCCGGTTCTGTACTTCAGGTCCGAGATAAATCAAAAGGTTGCGGCAGGACACGAGGTCCATCCGGGAAAACGGCGGATCGCGGATGACGCTATGCGGAGAGAAGATGCACAACTCGCGGACGCTGCTGCTGACGACGAAACTGGCTCCGTCGCTGCTGAAGAATTTCTTCTTGCGCGTGCTCGAAACGCCCTCCAGCAGCGCCTCCGGATAACGCGCCGTCCTGGCGATCTGCAGCGCCGGCTCATCGATATCGGTCGCAAATATCTGCACCCTTGGTACGTGCGACAGCCGCTCCATGTGTTCGCGCATGAGAATGGCGATCGAATAGACTTCCTCCCCCGTTGCGCAGCCCGGCACCCAGATACGCACGGTATCGGTCGCAGTTCTGGAGGCGAACAATTGCGGGATGACGGTGGTTTCGAGCACCGCAAACGCGTCGGCATCGCGGAAGAAATTGGTCACGTTGATCAACAGATCGCTGAAAAGCCGCGAAACTTCATCGGGATCCTGCTCCAGCACGGCGACATAGGCCTCGATGGTCTTCAATTGCTTGACCTGCATGCGTCGACGCACGCGCCGCAGGAAGGTCTTGGTCTTGTAGCCGGAAAAATCATGGCCGGTCTGATTGCGAAGGATCGCGTAGATACGCTCGCGTGCCTGTTCGAGATCGCTCGCCTTGTTATGTTCGCCAGCCTCCCCGACATCTGAAAGAAGATCGAAGCTGCGTGCGAAGGCGACCAGCTTTTCACCCATCTGCTCGGCCGGCAGGGCGAGATCGATGAGACCGCTGGAAATCGCGCTTTGCGGCATATCCGGATTGCGGGGGCCGGAACCGTCGGCAATCTGCGCGATCGTCAGCCCGCCGCGCTCCTTGATGGCCTTGACACCGAGCGTCCCATCCCCGTCGCCGCCGGACAGGATAATGCCGACGGCATAGTCGCCCTGGTCTTTCGCAAGCTCGCCGAAGAAGACGTCGATGGGCTTGCGCTCCCTGGAATTGACGTCGAGCGGCTTGACGGAAAGCACGCCGTCATGAAGGCTCAGCACCACATTTTCCGGCATGACGTAGACTGTTTCGGAAACCACCTTCAGCTTGTCGGCGGCAAGCACCACTTCCATGTCGGTATAGCGGGCAATCACCTCATGCAGGCGGCTTTCGCGGTCCGGGTTCAAATGGGTCACGACGACGAACGCCATGCCGCAGCGCTCCGGCAAGCCCTGAAAGAACCCTTCCATGGCAGGGATCCCTCCCGCCGAAGCGCCAATGCCGACGATCGGGAATTTCGGATTTGCGTGTACCATTTCACCGCTCCTCAAGACCGAAGATGGCGGCCTTACAATCGGTAGAATTAGGGAGCGGAAGTCTCTTTGGCAATCTCCATTTACTCAGCGCGTTTCTGCCATATTTCACTCTTGAAACCGCGACGATATGGAGCGCTCAGGTGGAAGAAAAGCTCGGCCATGTGCTCATTCTGGAAGATGAATATCTGATCGCATTCGATCTTGCGGAAGCGTTCGAAAAGTACGGGGCAATGATCGTCGGCCCGTTTGCAAGCCTCGCGTCTGCCAGGGCAGCGATCGAAAACACTCCAGAGCTCGACGGCGCCGTGATCGATATCAATCTCAGGGGAGAATTGAGCTTTCCTATCGCCGAGATGCTGCGGGAAAGGCACGTCCCCTTCATCTTTACGAGCGGTTACGACCAGCTCGCCATACCCTCATCCCTCTGCCAGGTGCCGCTGGTAGCGAAACCCGCCGATGCCGGAGAAGTAGCCGGGCTGCTCGCAAACCTCATCGGCAAGGGGCGCCCGACCCTTCAGTGACCGCACATCGCCAGCCACGCGCTCTTCGCGCGTGACGCAGGCCCCCGCCAAAAACCTAGGCCAGCGGCTTCGTCGCGCAGATCGCAAAACGGTCCTGCACCATGCGCTCGAGCCCGCGCAGGAAGGGCATCTTGCGCGCCTGCGCCCAATGGATGTCGGAGAGCTTGCGGTCCACGACGATATTGTCGAAGCCCGCCTGGCGCAGAAGGTCGACGATCGCTTCGGCCGGCATCTTGTCGGAGAAATGGACACGCGAGCGGATCGCCTGGTGACGGGCCATCATCTCGGGCTTCATGTGGCTCGCCGGCGCCTTGCCCGTCAGCTTCGTCCAGACTTTCTGCAGACTCTTGACCCAGGTCTCCTTGCCCATGTTGCCGTCGACGATCAGCACCTTGCCGCCGGGCTTCAGCACGGAGAACCATTCCCGGAAGGCCGAGGCCGGATCGACCAGCGTCCAGACGAGGTGCCGGTTGGTGATCACGTCATAGCTATCCTTCGGCTCCATGGTGTTTTCCGCGTCCCCCGAGACGAAGCGGATATCGGTGCCGCGCTTCCTGGCCTTGGCGCGCGCCTGCGCCAGCATCGCATCCGACCAGTCGAGCCCCGTCACCTTGAAACCCGCCCCGTGCATCAGATGCGAAATGACAGCCGTGCCGCAGGCAAGATCGAGCGCTGCCCGCCCCTGTCCCTCGCCGAGATGCTTGCGGATCAGCCGCTGCCAGCCGGTGCGCTCGGCTTCGGAAAAGATTTCATGGCCGACACTCTCGTCGAATGTCGCTGCGCGTTCAGACCAGAAGTCCCGGATTTCATCGCGAATAGAGTAATTTGTGTTCATCGTGTTCATTATCTGCACCCAGGCGCCGTACTACTTTGGAAATGCTCTAAAACATAAAACTTGATTCCGAAAGTCAGTTTTTCTATGCCTCGGGACATTACCAAGGACCGGGGGAGTTTCCAGTTGAATCTTTTGAGTTTGCTTAGACTATCCGTAGTTGCAGTTGCAGCCATTCTGCCACTCCAGGCTATGGCCGAGCCCTTCACCATCAAGGATGTGGCTGGCCGCGAGGTCACCTTCGACAAACCGGTCGAGCGTGTGATTCTCGGCGAAGGCCGCATGCTCTATGCCGTCGCCCCGATCGAGAAGGATGATCCCTTCGCCAAGATCGTCGGCTGGCGCAACGATCTCTGGACCACCGACAAGGATGGCTTCAACGCCTATGTCGAGAAATTCCCTAGGGGCAAGGACCTGCCCTTCCTCGGCAACCTGACGGACGGCACGCTGCAGACCGAGACCGTCGTCGCCCTTCACCCCGACGTCATGCTGCTGCCGATCGGCAACAAGAAGGCGGCCGACGAGGTGAAGCTCGAGGACATGCTGAACAAGATCGGCGTGAAGATCGTCTATATCGATTTCCGCGAACACATCCTCGCCAATACCGAGCCGAGCCTGGAAATCCTCGGCAAGCTCTTCGGCCATGAAGACCGCGCCGAGGCCGTCGCCGCCTACTGGAAAGAGCAGATGGCGCGCGTCACCGACAAGCTTAAGGAAGCCAATCCCAAGAAGCCCAATGTCTTCATGTATCGCGCCGCCGGCCTCGTCGAGTGCTGCGGCACGTTCGGCCCCGACAATTTCGGCCTGATGGTCGATTGGGCCGGTGGCCACAATCTCGGCTCCGATTTCCTGCCCGGCTATACCGGCTCGATCAATGCCGAACAGGTCGTCGCGTCCAATCCTGACGTCGTCGTCGTCACCGGCTCGAACTGGAGCCAGACCAAGGACGCCAAGGATTACGTCAATGTCGGCCCGGCCGCTGCCGGCACCATCGACGACAGCCGCAAGGCGCTCGATGCGCTGATGCAGAACCCGGCCTTCACCGGCTCCAAGGCCGTTGCCGGCGGCAATGTCCACGCGATCTGGCACCAGTTCTACACGAGCCCCTACCAGTTCGTCGCCGTGCAGCAGATGGCAAAGTGGTTCCATCCGGACCTCTTCGCCGATCTCGATCCGGATGCGACTTTCAAGGAATTCCACGAGAAGTTCCTGCCCGTCGCCTATCAGCCGGGTTACTGGGTCGACGCCAAGGCTGGAAAGTAAGGCCAATGGCAGAGATCGCCGCCATGCCGATCGAAGCCGAGGAAGGCAGGGCGCGTTACCGCGCCCTCGCCCGCCGCAAGTTTTTGATCCTCGTTGCCATGACGGCAGCGCTCTGCCTGTCCTTCGCCGTCGATCTCGCCTGGGGGCCGGCCCGCTACGGCCTCGACGAGGTCGTGACGGCGCTCTTCGACCCCGACGCCGTCTCGGCGCAGGTCCGCGCCGTTGTCTGGGATATCCGCATGCCGGTCGCCGTCATGGCGATCGTCGTCGGCGCCTCGCTCTCGGTCGCGGGCGCGCAGATGCAGACGATCCTTGCGAATCCGCTGGCAAGTCCATTCACGCTCGGCATTTCCGCCGCCGCAAGCTTCGGCGCGGCACTCGCGATCGTCACCAGCGTGCCGATCCTGCCCGTTGCCGCCGGCCTGCTCGTGCCGGTCAATGCCTTCATCATGGCGCTGGTCGCAACCCTCTTCATCCATTTCATCTCGCAGGCGCGCGGTGTCTCGGTGCAGACGGTCGTGCTGCTCGGCATCGCGCTTGTCTTCACCTTCAATGCGGCTCTCGCCTTCCTGCAGTATCTCGCCTCCGAACAGGCGCTCTCGGCCGTCGTCTTCTGGACCATGGGCAGCCTCACCAAGGCCACCTGGCCGAAGATCTGGATCACCCTTGCCGTATTGCTCTTTGCGCTCCCGCTCTTTGCCCGCCATGCCTGGGCGCTGACGGCGATCCGCCTCGGCGAGGACAAGGCGGCAAGCTTCGGCGTCAATGTGCGCCGCATCCGGCTGGAGACGATGCTGATCATCTCGCTGCTGGCGGCCGTGCCCGTCAGTTTCGTCGGCACGATCGGCTTCGTCGGCCTCGTCGGCCCGCATATTGCCCGCATGATCCTCGGCGAGGATCAGCGCTTCTTCCTGCCGGGCTCGATCCTTTCAGGTGCGCTGCTGCTCTCGCTGACCTCGATCGTCTCGAAGTCGATCATTCCGGGCGTCGTCTTCCCGATCGGCATCATCACCGCACTCGTCGGCGTGCCCTTCTTCTTCTCGCTCATCCTCTCGAACAGGAGCCGCTCATGGTAGCACTTCAGCTGCAGTCGGTCGGCGCCTATCACGGCCGCAAGCTCTTCGTCGAAGACGTGACCACGCCGAAGATGAATGCCGGCGAACTCATCGCCGTCATCGGCCCGAACGCCGCCGGCAAATCGACCCTCTTCAAGCGCATCACCGGCCTGCTGAAGGGCCCGGGAAACGTGCTGGTCGAGGGCGCCAGGACGAAAAACGCCATCAGCTACATGCCGCAGGATACGTCGGCCAATGCCGTGCTGACGGTCTATGAATCCATCCTGCTTGCTCGCAAGCAGGGTCACTCCTGGGGCGTCAGCGATCAGGAACTGCGGCTGATCGACGACATCATGAAGGCGCTCAACATCGAGGCGATCGCCTTTCGCGATCTCGGCGCACTCTCCGGCGGCCAGCGCCAGCTCGTCTCCATCGCCCAGGCGCTGGTGCGTGAGCCCGAAATCATGCTGATGGACGAGCCGACCAGCGCGCTCGATCTTCACCGCCAGGTGGAAGTCTTGGATTTCATGCAGCGTCAGGCCCGCAAGCGCGGCATGATCGTGCTGATCGCCATCCATGATCTGAACCAGGCGCTCCGCTTCGCCGACAAGGTTCTGATCATCCAGAACGGCCGCATGCGTGCCTGCGGTGAACCGCGCGACGTCGTCACCGTCGATATGCTGCGCGAGGTCTACAAGATCCACGCCCGCATCGAGAAATGCTCCAGGGATCACGACCACGTCATCGTGGACGGCACGGCGCATTAAAGGCGCACCGGTAAACCGGCGCGCCCTTATGTCAATGCATCACTGATTTATAATCGCTATCGGCCCCGCGGCAGCGTCTGGTCCTGCCGCATCCCGTCGATATCCTGAGCCTGGCGAAGCTCGCGTTCCGCGCGCTCCTGGGACTCTTCCACCGTGCGGTGATGTCCTGTCGGCGCGATGTCATCGCGCAGATCCTGATCGAGCGGCGCCTCGTCGTCGAGATCATAGGCGCGGACGCGCGGGGAGTTGGGATCGAGCCGGCGGGTGTAGTGTCCGGCAGGCATCGCCGGGCCGGCAACGCCTGCGGCATCGGCGGCAAAGACGTCGTCCTGTGCGGCACGGGCCTGCCGCGCCCGCTCGGCCTCATCCGCCTCGCGAGCCCTGCTTGCATCATATTGCGATGTTGCGAAAGCCTCGTTCGACTTGCTCGTGTTCCAGCCCTCGGCGCGCCAGAGGTCGGCCCGTTCATCCATGTCGATGGAGCCTTCGTCATCGAGGATATCGTGGGCGATGCCGTAGGTCGCGTCGTCGACCTCGACGGAGATCAGAAAGCCGCCACGGCGCAGGCCCTCGGCATAGACCGACCGGTCCTCGTCAGGGAAAAGCCAGTCCTCCAGCTTCGACCAGAAGCCGCCACGGTCGTCCCCGGCAACGCCGGCCTTATCGCCGTCGGCTTCATATCCCGGCATCATTCGGACATTGCTGATGTCGAGGTTCTTCAGCCGGTCGATCGCACGCTCGGCGTCGTCACGGCTGTCGAAGAAGGCACTGAGCGTACTGTGGCCCCCGCCGCCTGAGAATGCGGGAGCGCTGTCATTGCGGAGATTGCTCATCGGGATTCCTCCTCCAGGTTTTCCTCTCCGCAAACGGACGAAAAAGCCCGATGTTCCCCATCCATGTGGAGAAATGCGATCTTCTAGGAGCGCAATGTCCTGAACGCGGCCCGGACCTCCCCGGCGAAGAGTTCCGGCTCCTCCCAGGCAGCGAAATGCCCGCCCTTTTCAGCCGCATTGTAATAGATCAGCTGCGGGTAGGCCCTGGCGAGCCAGTGCCGCGGCGGCCGGTAGACCTCGCCGGGAAAAACAGTGACCGCGACCGGAACCTTGAGCGGTTCCAGCTTCGCTCCCCCTGCGACATTCTCCCAATAGATGCGCCCGCTCGAAGGCCCGGTATTGGTGAGCCAATAGAGCGTGATATTGTCGAGAATGGCCTGCCGGCCGAGCGCCTGTTCGGGATCTCCGCGGGTAAACACCCAGTCGGCGATCTTGTCATAGAGCCAGGCCGCAAGCCCGACGGGAGAATCCGCAAGCCCGTAGCCGATCGTTTCCGGCCGCGTTCCCATGATCGCGGCATAACCGAAGCCATTGGCGAGGAAATCCCGGGCTTCCGCGAAGATCACCTTCTCCTCCGGTGACAGGCTGTCGGGCGCCGGCGCACCGCTCATCAGCGCCTGAGCGGCGTCAGGCGGAAAGGTGGTAGCGCGCTCGACCCTGTTGACGTGAATGCCGAGCAGCCCCTCCGGCGCCTGCCGCCCCAGCGCATCGCTGATGATCGCACCCCAGTCGCCGCCCTGCGAGACATAGCTGGAATAGCCGAGCCGTTTCATCAGCGTGTCCCAGGCGGCCGCGATGCGTTGCGAGTTCCAGCCCTTTTCCGTGGGCTTGCCGGAGAAGCCGAAACCGGGGATCGAGGGGATCACCAGATGGAAGGCATCGCCAGCCGTACCGCCATGCGCGGTCGGATCGGTCAGCGGGCCGATCACATCGATCAGCTCGAACACCGATCCCGGCCAGCCATGCGTCATGATCAGCGGCAGGGCGTTCTCATGGCGGGAGCGCACATGGATGAAGTGGATATCCACCCCGTCTATCCCGGTCACGAATTGCGGAAAGGCATTCAGCCTCTGCTCCGCCTTGCGCCAGTCGTAGGAAGACTGCCACTCGTCCACGAGTGCCTTCAGCCGCTCCGGCTGCACACCCTGCGCACGGTCACGCACGGTTTCCCCGTCAGGCCAGCGGGTGGCGGCAAGCCGCCGCCTGAGATCGGCAAGTGCCGCCTCGGGAATATTGGCCCGGAACGGCCGGATTTCGCCGGCCGGCGCTTCCGCCGCGACGGGATCGGCCGCAGCCGCAACCGAAGCAAGCGTCGCTGCAACCCCGGCCGCCGCGCCCGCAAATAACAGCGAACGCCGCGACATCTTCAACGTCTCGATTGATTGCCCTGATTTCATGACATGCCTCCATTCCATCGGAAGGTTCGCGGCCACATTTCAGACGCCTGACATCATGCGCCTGAAATGGACCGGAAGCGATCTCAGGCCTCGTCAGGTCCGGCCCGGTAAACCAGGAACTTGTTGCCCTCGGGGTCGCGGAAATAGGCGCAGTAAGGCCCCTCGCCGTTCTCCCCGCGCGGCCCCGGCGCGCCCTCGTCCGAACCTCCTGCCTGCAGCGCAGTTGCATGGACTTCGCGTACCTGAGCGCGGGAGCGTGCCTCGAAAGCCACCATGCCGCCATTGCCGACATTGGCCGGCCGGCCGTCGAAGGGCTTTATCACGCCGAATTCCAGCGTGCGCTCGCCGTAATAGACGGCCCTGCCGGGCTGGACCAGAAACCGGCCAATCCCGAAGACGGCCATCAGCCTGTCGTAGAATTCGGCCGCAGCCTCGAGATTATTGGTGCCGACGGTCGAGTGACCCGGCAGGCCGCGCACTCTTTGAGGCTCGGCGCTTTTCAGATTTACGGTCATGTCGTTCATGTCTCATCATCCTTTCATGCGACAGCACGGCCTCTGCCTGCTGCCTGCGTTGGACGCGGGCCATTCCCCGGCGCCGCGGATGGAGACGATTTACGGCGTGGACGGATCATCCGGTACTGCGGGAAAGTGAGAGGCAGGCTCTCACCGATGCGCTCTACCGGCGCCAGGCGCGATGCACGATCCTTGTCATCGAGAATGCACCCGGCCGCGACCACGAGGCTCAACAACAGCCAGCACGGCCGCCGGAGAGAAGGACAACGGACATGATGACATCGTCACTTGGAGCATTGCTCGCCGCCGCCGCAATCACAGGCGCGACACTGACACCCGCAAGCGCCGGCGCGATTGCAGCCGCAAGGCCTGAAGCCAGCACCATTGCCATCGGCGGCGATATCACCCTCAGGCAGTTTGTCGTGCACAATCCGGCCGCGAAAGGCACCGTGCTCTTTCTGCACGGCTTTCCCGAAACCGCTGCCGTCTGGGGCGACATTGCAGCCGCGCTCGGCGATGAATTCGAGGTGCGCGCCTTCGACTGGCCGGGATACGGCCTGTCATCGCGGCCCGAAAACTTCTCCTATTCGCCGCGTGATTATGCCGGCGTGCTGAAGGCCTATATCGACAAATCAGGCATCGACCGCTCGAAGCTGACCATCTATGCCGCCGATATCGCCGCCCTGCCCGCGCTGCTCCTGGCACTCGACGAGCCCGATATCGCACGGCGTATCATTGTCGGCGACTTCGCCCCCTTCAACCGGCCGGCCTATATGCATGAGCGCCTGCAGAACCTGAAGAGCGAGCCGGCGGCTTCCCTTACCCGCGAAGTCATGAACCAGACGAGCGACGAGATCCTTCAAAACGTCTACAGGCGCGGTCTGGCAGAGGATGAGCAGTTCGATCTCGCTGCCGGCGTGAAGGAAGACATGGTCCGCGGCTGGAGCAACGGCGCCCTTACTTCCGCCGATGCCTTCTACCATTATTATGCGGCCTTCACCCGCGACCAGGATTGGCTGGAAACAAACCTCGGCAGTCTCAGGACGCCGTTAAAGGTGATCTGGGGCGAAAAGGACATCTATATCGACAGCCGCATGGGCGCAGAATTTGCCGAAAGGACCGGCGCGCCGTTCGACGTCCTGCCCGGCATCGGCCACTATCCGCATCTGCAGGCGCCGGAACGCGTCGTCGCCGAAATCCGTGCCTTACTGGATTGAACCATAGCTCCGGCAGGCTTCGCGCAGCCGTGGCAGGGTCCAGTCGATGAAGGAGCGAACCTTGAGCGCCAGGAAGCCCTGGCGCGAATAGACGATATGGATCGGCTGCGGCGCGCCAGTGTAACCATCAAGAACAGGCACGAGAGAACCGGAGGCAAGTTCGCCGGGGATCTGGTAATCGAAAAGCCTGGCGATACCGGCTCCGCCCACGGCGGCGGCAACGCAGTTTGCCGCCGTATTGACCTCTATGCGATGGCGCGGCACCACCTCCACCGGCCGGCCATCGATATCGAAGGTCCAGAAGAAGGTCCTGCTGTTGAAGATGATCCCGTCATGATCGGGCAGATCGCCCGGATGCTGCGGACACCCGCAACGCCTGAGATAATCCGGGCTCGCGCAGGTCAGGACCCGAAACTCGGCAACCTTGACGGCATAGAGCGAACTATCCGCCAGCGCCCCCAGCCGGATGGCGACATCCACCTGCTCGCTGACGAGATGAACGGTGCGATCGAGCGAGAGCAGGTTCAGCGAAACCTCCGGATGCTCGGCCATGAAATCCAGCGCGATCGGCAGCACATAGCGATTGCCGAATTCCACCGGCATGGTGATCGTCAGCGTTCCCCGCGGTCGCTGATATTCGCCGGAAGCCCGGCGCTCCGCCTCCTCCATATCGGCAATGATCTTGCGCGCCGCCTCCACATAATCGCGCCCGGCATCGGTGAGCTGCAGTTTCCGGCTGGTGCGGATGACGAGACTGGCGCCGAGCGACCGCTCCAGCTCGGCCACCTTGCGGCTGACGCTCGGTAGCGGCGCATTCAGCCGCTTGCTGCCCGCCGACAGGCTGCCGGCATCGACAACGGCAAGCAACACGCGCATGGCATCCAGCCGGTCCATCCCCGCAGCCTTATCCCGCCTTCCCCGTGGAGATCTTAAACCCTCGAAACTCCGACCGATAGATGGGTGGCTGCCGATCGCAGTCAGCTCATCCGCTCCGCCCGACACCGCGGAAACGATCTCTTCGGCCTCGGCATGGGAAGTGGTGATCATGGTGGACGGATGCTCGCCTGCTCGGATACGGATAATTGCGAGAACAACCGGAACCCGGAATGAAAACCGTCCGCATCGCCGCCGCCCAGACCTTGGAATATCGCGAAAATGTCGAGGCCGCCCTGACATGCGCGCTCGATATGATCCGTCAGGCCGAAGCGGAAGGCGCCCGCCTCCTCATCTTTCCCGAAGGTTTTCTGCAGGGCTATCTGACGGAGCCCGAAACGGCACGACGAGCCGCCATGGATCTCGGATCCCCTGCATTCGCCGCCGTGATGACCCGGCTCGCCGATGCCGGCCCCATGATCGTCATGGGCATGATCGAAGCTGAAGGCGAAGCGCTGTTCAACACCGCCGTCGTCATCGAAAACGGCAACCTGATCGGCCGATATCGCAAGGCGCATCTGCTCAAGGGAGAAAACTTCTTCCAGCCGGGCGCCGAGACATCCGTCTTCACGGTCGAGGGTCTGCGCTTCGGCATCAATATCTGCTACGACACCGGCTTCCCCGATGCCGCCCGCAAGGTCGCACTCACAGGCGCATCCCTCCTCGTCTGCTGCGCCAACAACATGATGCCGCGCGCCAATGCCGAAAAATTCCGGGACGTGCACAACGCCGCCAGAGGCGAGCGCTGCCGGGAAACCGGCCTGTGGCTCATCTCCGCCGACGTGACGGGCGAACGCGAGGGACGCATTTCCTGGGGACCGACGGCGGTATTGAACCCCGCGGGAGACGTTGTCGCACAGCTCCCACTCGAAGCCCCCGGTCTGCTCGTGTTCGATATCGCCGGAGATATGTAGAGCGCAGCAGCGCTGCTGGATGTCCGACCGGATCAGTCGGTTCACAGATATCTGGGAACCTTGCGCTCCAATAGGCTGACCAGCATCGGATCCATGAATTCGTAATCATCGGGAATGTCGAGGCAAATGATGCGCTTGCCGTTCAGCGACTTGCGGAATTTGCGGGTGATTTTGCCACGATGCGCCTTCTCCATCACAAAGATGATGTCGGCCCACTCCACCTGTTCGGCATCGAGCGGATTGCAAGCATCGTTGTTTGTTCCCGCCGACGATACCTCGATGTCCTCGCGCGTAGAAAACACCTGCTCGGCAGTGGGGCTTCTAAGCTTGTTCTGGCTGCAGACAAACAGCACGTTTCGAGGTTTGATCGACATATCGGAGCCTGTCCGCAAACTGGGATCGAACGGATGATTGCACCAGCATAAGCATCGTCCTTGCGTCCGGCAAAACGATTCCGTTGCGGGGAAGCGCCCTCCGCGCGCGCCAAAACAACATCACGCCTTCGTTACCACCACGCCTGTAACAACCCGCTTTCCCGTTGCGAATACCTCGACGTGCCCCGCTGAAACAGGGGCGTTTCAAGCAACGGAGACTACCAATGTTGAAGACTTCCATCAGCACCGCCCTTCTTGCCGGCGCGATCACGTCAGCTCTTGCCACGATGGCCAGTGCCGCCCCGCTGACCAAGGCTGAAGCTGCTGCTGCAACCGCCGCCCACAAGGAGAAGTGCTACGGCGTTGCGCTCAAGGGTCAGAACGATTGCGCCGCCGGCCCGGGCACGACCTGCCAGGGAACTTCGGTGAAAGACTTCCAGGGCAATTCGTGGAAATTCGTCCAGGGCGGAACCTGCGCCTCGCTCGATATTCCAGGTGGCCGTCACGGTTCGCTGAAGCCGCTGACGCGCGACATCTAAGCCGCCCGCAATCAGACCAGGATCAAGGAAAGCGGAGGCGAAGATGAAAAACGTCGACAAGGCGTCCAACCTTCCCATGGAGACGGAGAGCACCCTCCGCTTTCCGACATATCAGCTTGCCGGCGTGGCCGGTACCAGCTTCAAGCCGGAACATCTTGCGGCGATCTCGGCCATATCCGGCCCGCAGGGCTTCTTCGAGATCCATGCCGAGAATTACATGGGCGCCGGCGGCCCACCGCATCGCGCACTCGAAAGAGTGCGCCGCGACCACCCGATTTCATTGCACGGCGTCTGCATGTCGCTCGGCGGCCCGCAGCCGCTCGACAAGTTACACCTCAGGCGCTTCAAGGACCTCGTCGACCGCTATGAGCCGGCGCTGATTTCAGAGCATCTCGCCTGGTCGACGCATGTCGATACCTATCTGAACGACCTGCTGCCGCTGCCCTATACCGGTGCGACGCTCGCCCATGTCTGCGATCACGTCGATGAGATGCAGAACGCGATCGGCCGGCAGATCCTGCTGGAAAACCCATCTACCTACGTGCTCTTTGCGGAATCCTCGATGAGCGAGACGGATTTCATTCGCGAGATCGCGCGGCGCACCGGCTGCGGCCTGCTGCTCGACATCAACAATGTCTTCGTGTCCGCCACCAATCACGGCTTTTCGGCGCTGGAATATCTGCGTGACTTCCCGCTGTCTCAGGTCGGCGAGATCCACCTCGCCGGCCACGCCGAACAGGAGGATGACGAGGGCGAGCTGCTCTTGATCGACAGCCATGACGGCCCTGTCGCCGATGCCGTCTGGCAGCTTTACGAGATCGTCATTGCCAGATGCGGGCCGATCTCGACCCTGATCGAATGGGACAGCAAGATCCCCGACTGGCCGGTGCTGCGCGCCGAGGCACTGGCTGCGCAGGCAATTCTGGATCGCCATGCCAATAACAGGGGAACTGCCCATGCGCTCGGCTGAAATCGTGCCGATCCGGCCAATGCTGCCAGATTTCGCCGGGCAGTTCTCCGCCACGCTGCTCAATCCGGATGCCCCGGCGCCCGCTCTGGTCACCGGCCCGCGCGGCAAACGGGCGGAGAAGCGATACAATGTCTATCGCAACAATGTCACTGTCAGCCTGATTGCCGCATTGTCGTCGATCTTCCCGGCGGTCGAGCGTATCACCGGGCCGGATTTCTTCCGCGCCATGGCCCGCTTTCATGTGCGCGAGACGCCGCCCTCCTCGCGGTTGCTGTTCGAATACGGACGTGACTTTCCCGACTTCATCGACCGCTACGAATATGCGCAGGAAATGCCCTGGCTCTCGGACGTGGCGCGCATCGAACGCGCCTGGCTGGATGCCTATCACGCCGCCGATGCGGCTGCATTGACGGCCGAAACACTCGCCGCCGTGCCGCAGGAAGAGCTGGGCGGCGTAACGTTTCGTCCGCATCCGGCAACGCGGCTGGTTTCATCCGCCTATCCGGCCGTCACCATCTTTGCCATGAATCGCGGCACGGATCCCGTTACCCGCGTCGAAAATCGCCCCGAGGACGGGTTGATTACGCGTATCGACGACGACGTCACAGTACGCCTCCTGCCGCCGGGCGGAGCCGCCTTCTTCAATGCGCTGCTCTCGCGCGAATGCCTTGCCGCAGCCGTCGCCGCCGGCCTCGACGCCTGGCCTGCCTTCGATCTGTCCGCCGCCATCGGCGAGACGATCGCAGCCGGCGCATTTTCCGCGATCGAACTGGAGAATTCCAATGTCTGATATGCTTGGCTCCAATGCCCACAACAAGCCTCGCAACGGCGCTCTCTCCCCGCTGACGAGGTTGGTGGCGACGGCCGACGGACTTGTCCGGGCCGTCGCCCAGCCCGATATCGTCCAGGCCGTCATCCGCGTGGCGCTTGCCGTTCCCTTCTGGCGCTCCGGCATCCTGAAATGGGATGGCTTCCTGCAGCTGAACGATACGGCAATCGATCTCTTCACTCAGGAATTCATGCTGCACCTGCCAGGTGGCCCCTATCCCTTCCCGATGCCCGCGGTCATGGCCTTCCTGTCCGGTTGCGGCGAGATCACCTTTCCGACGCTGCTCGTCTTCGGTCTTGCTACCCGCTTTGCCGGTCTCGGCCTGCTGTTCATGACCCTGATCGTCGAACTGACAGTGCCCGATGGCTGGCCGATCCATATCACCTGGGCGGCAATGGCCCTTGCCATCATGCGCTACGGGCCCGGCCGCCTGTCGCTCGACCATCTGATCGCGCGGATGTCAGGCACTGCCAAAAGCTAGAACATTCGACGTCAGTCATCGACATGATCAACCGCCCGGCTCCTCATCGCGCCGGGCGGCTTTTGCGCTTTGTTGCCGCACCACTCTTGCCGTTTGCCCGCCGATGCGCTCAATAGGCGCCGACGCCGGCTCTGCCTCACGCGCCGCGTCATCAAATTTTTCAGGATGACGGTAACAAACACGTGGCTACGTGCGTAGAGGTGAGTAGCGGATGAAATATTCGGCCCGCGAAGAGGAATGGGCGGCCTGGATGCGCGCGGCGATCGCCGGCGACGCAACGGCCTATGACCGTTTCCTGAAGGCCGTGACACCTTATCTGCGTTCGATCGCGCGCAGGCGCTGCGACCAGTTCGGTGCCCCGCCGAGCGAGGTGGAAGACGTGGTGCAGGAAGTTCTGCTGGCAGTGCACCTGAAGCGCGGGACCTGGGATATATCCCGCCCCATCGGTCCCTGGCTCTCGACGATCGTGCGCAACAAGCTGATCGACAGCCTGCGCCGGCGCGGCCGCCATGTCTCGGTCCCGATCGAGGATGTGATGGAGACGCTCGAAGCCGACCACCAGGAGGATGGCGCCGACCGCATCGATGTCGACCGCATGCTGGAAGGCCTGCGCGACCCGCAGCGCGAGATCGTGCGATCCATTTCGCTCGGCGGCGCCGGCATCCGCGAAACGGCCGAGCGGCTACAGATGACGGAGGGCGCCGTGCGAGTGGCGCTGCACAGGGCGCTCAAGGGATTGGCGGCCCTCTATCGGAGCAATACGCGTGAAAACGGATGACCTGATCAACATGCTGGCAAAGGATGCGCGCGTTCGCATCCGCTTCGGTCGCGTCTTCATGATCGCGCTTGCCATCGGCGTGGTGATTTCAGCCGCACTTCTCATCTCCACCATCGGCATCCGCAGAAATATGGCCGAGATGATCGAGACGCCGCGCGTCCTCTTCAAGCTCGGTACCACCCTGCTGATCGCCGTGACGGCCACCCGCCTCGCCTTCCGGATCGGCAAACCCGGCCTGTCCTTGCGCTCCGCGGCCCTGACCCTCATCCTGCCGCTGGTGGTATTGATCGCCGGTATTGCGACCGAGCTCTTCGTCGTGCCGCAGGCGGACTGGGCGGCGAGCATGGAGGGGCATTTTTCCGCCTTCTGCCTGTTCTTCGTGCCGACGCTTTCGATCGCGCCGCTTGCCGCCATCCTCTATTCGGTCCGTCAGGGGGCGCCGGAAAATCCGGGCACGGCGGGCGCGGTGGCGGGTCTTGCCGCAGGCGGCATTGCGGCCGCCATCTATGCCTGGCATTGCCCCGATGACAGCCCTCTGTTTCTGGCGACATGGTACTCGATCGGCATCCTGGTCGCGACGGCAGCCGGGTTCTTGCTTGGCCGGAAAATTCTTCGCTGGTGAGGCGCGCGAGGTCTGCATCGATCGATGCCGCGCGGACTTGGCAAAATATCGCCAACCACCGGGAACTTTTGGCGCCGCTCCCAGTCTGATACCCGGACCGTACGGCGTCCTTTTCTTTGATAAAAGCATGCACCACACGGGCGTCGTGCGATCCAGCCTGTTGTTTCCCAATTGTTGGCCCGCTTCGGCGGGCCTTTTTATGCCAGGCGGCTACAACGCTCTAGCGTATGCGCTTGCCTGTCAGCGCCTGCCAGGCAAGCCGCAGCGTATCGAGGCGGGAGCGTATGCGCTCCTGTTGCGGGATGGCCAGCCGGTTGCGAAAATCGGCGAGCGCCTGGGCCTCAAGCCTGCTTCCGAGTTTTTCCGGCAGATGCGGCACGGGTGCGCCCGTCAGCCGGTCGATCACAGTCCAGTCGTCGTCATTCCGGCGCTCGATGTCGTAACGGTTCATTGCGGTCGTGAGGTCTCTGAAAGAGGGATGAGGATGACAAGAAAGCGGCTTTCCCGCAGACATGCAATCGGCGAAATGTGAGTGAACGTCAGAAAATACGTTCATGGTCAAAATTGCGTTGCCAAGGCCTGATGTCATAGGTCCAGCTTTGCCATTTTCCTCTTGCCGATGCGCTTGCGCACCTTTGCGGGCCGGGCCTTCAATACGGCCGGCGCATATATCAAGTCCATGAGAGGCAGGGGTTTGCCGTTGGTCGTGCTGCTGTCAGTCTCTCGCGGGGCCATCCGCATGATGATCTCGTCGAACATTCTTGCTCCCCCATGCCTGCCTTCCATATGACCGTCCTCCCCTACGGTTTCTTCTGGGGCGCTACGGTAGCATCCGATAAAATGGCAGACCAATCGCACATTGGAGCTAGCCCGAATGAACCTCAAATGCCGTCTTTTCGCCATCGCTGCGACATGCATTGATAGCAATACGGATCTAGAATGCCGCAAGCGTCGGAAACCAGTCACTGGAGATAACCATGCACGAGATGACACCATCGGAAATGCTGAGAGATCCACTGATCCGCCAGATGCTTCGCGCTGACAAGATCAGTCTGGCAACCTTTGCAGCCCTGCTCGACGCTGCAGCCCGTCAGCACGCCCGTCCCGCAGGCGATGGCAGCTTCCCGACATCGAAGATGTCGGAAACCTGGAGCGTCGATGCTGCGGCCTATATCTGACCGACCGTTTTTCCGCGATGCCCGTCCGACTCCGGGCACCCCTGAGGCCCGCTCCCTGGTGAGCGGGTCCTTTTTATTTGCGAAGACGCAAACCTCGAAAATTCCATTGAAATCCGCGGATCCGGCCGAAATGGCAGATGATGAAGGCGGCAGGCCCTCATGTATGCCTGCCGCCTCCCGCCTCCGAGCGTCCGCCGCCCAGCGCTCAAGGAGGGAGGGACACCATAGCCCGGCATTGTGGCCTTTAGGGCAGTTTGCCCGGAAGATATTCCCGGTGTCGTCCGAGAGTCACATCACCCATCTGGAGCACGCTGGTCGTGATCTGGCATATGTTGTTGAAAGCGTTGGCCGAGATCGGGCCGTGCCTGTGGATAACCTGTGGAAATCTTGTGGACTGCAGACCGCTTGCAGGCGTCGCCGGGCGCCGAGCGTTGCCATTTCGTTCCAAATGCGGTCTTCTGATCTCGCCTGCCATCGGCCTCCGCCGCAACTGACGCCGATGCAGCCACAGGGCGCTCCGACATCAGGTCGTGGAGCGCCCTTTCTTTTGGCCGCGGCAAATAAGTCACGCACTCAACATTCACGCATTCCGCAATTCCGAATTTCATAATTCACGCGTATAGTGTGTTTGAGGGTCTCAATCTCCGTGCCTTGAGGGGTCGAGGACAATGAGTTGGAATACGTCATCGGTATTCGCGCCGGTCGGGCTGGTTTTGCGCGGTCGGGAGACGCACACTGTCGTGCGTACCCTCGGCGATGCCGCATATCTGCTGATCCGGGATTGGCCTTTCGATGATGGCGAGGAATACATGATCGCCGTCAAAGCCTGCATCGACGCCATCTGTGGAGAAGTCGCTCCGGAACAGTTCCGCGAAGCATTTCTGCGCGCCGCCGACGAGGCGGGTATCGCGGCGTTGACGATTGTCCATTGAAGGACGCCTTTTGGGCAAAAGACATAGACTGCATTGATTTTCTCGGTAGAACCGTCATCTGCTTCGGCGGCGCCATGACGCGCGCAGGTTCGAAGACCCGAGAGGCAATGAAGACAGCAGCAATAACAGGGGCAATCGTCTGCATGGCCTTTACGCAGGCCGCGGTTGCACAATCGACGCTCGATGCCTCCCCGCTCCAGCCGGACTACGTCGCCGTGATGCAGGCGCTCGACAAGGATGGCAGGCCGGTCGACCCGACTGTCACCATCATCCATCACGACGGCATGTTTCTGAGCGAGACGCTGCGCGGCGGCCGGACCAGCATCGGCTTCGGACCGGATGAGGCCAGGCCCGTTCTGCGCTGGAGCAGGCAGGCGGATGGTGAAATTACATATCTCGAGCTTCTTCTTCGCGCCCGCAAACCTGACATCGCGAAAGCGGACGCGCCGCAGCCGCTCGCGGAGGTCTCGTCCATCGCCGGCGAAGGCTGCACATGGAGCGAAACGGTAAGCAGGCCGCCCTCACCAGGGACGTTCATTTCGCGCGAGCAGAATTGCGCCACCAAGGACGGCATCGTCATTGAGACAAGGCTGCTGACCCCGAACGACGTGCCGATCTACCACACCCGCCTCGTCAGCCTCCAGCGCCGTGATGTCGCCCCCGCCGAGGTCCTTCCGCCACTGGAAATCCTCACCCCGGAATATTGGCTCAGACCGACCCGCAGCAGCAATGCCGATCCCTCCCAGCCCGATTTCGACATCACGCTGGAGAGCCCCGGCGGCGCGACGATCCGCTTGTTGCGGCATTATCCCTGGCACTACCGGGAACAGCGGCACGGCGATGGCTCCGTCAGCATCAAGATCTGGAACAAGCGCGAAGATCGGGGCGTCTCCTATCAGCAGGCAGACGGCTATCGCCGGCTCACCGCCGCACGTCCGGCAGACGACGGCTCATCGTCGTTGAAAGTCGATGAGGCAACCGGAAGGACTTCGCTCGACAAAAGCGAAACAATCCTCGGCGAGACCTGCGAATGGTTCGATCTGATGCCGGGAGTTCAGGACGCGGGAAACAGGCAGTGCCTCACACCTGACGGCCTGCCGCTCAAGCTTGATGCCAGCGGCATGAATTTGGCCTTCCCCTACACCGCCACATCATTCCGCCGCCGCCCGGTCGATCTCTCCGAAATGCGCTTGCCGGCCGCAGCCTTTTCGCTGGACGAATGGGGCCTGCCGGCACTGCGGTGATGCAGATTGCATGAGCTTGAACTGTGCCGTGGACACTGTTGGCAGTCATGCCGGACGCCCCTATGGCATGCCTATCGAAAAGAGACTTGATCAGATTCCGCTAAAAAACGCCTTGCATCCCAGCGACAGCATAAAGACATAGGAAATACGCTTACCCCGTGTCGCAATCAGCCCGGCACTTTCGTCTTAAGGCAGAACTCCTTCTTTCAGATATGGATATAGGAACGCCATGACCAGTGAACCTTTGCTTTCAGAGATCGAAGAACAGGCCGAATTGCCGGTCGAAGACCATAGTGCCCGCAACAGGCTGGTGATTGGCCTGCTGCTTGTCTCCGCCTTCGTGGTCATCCTCAATGAGACCATCATGGGTGTGGCAATCCCGCACCTGATGGCCGATCTCAAGATCCCCGCGAGCTCCGCCCAATGGCTGACCTCGGCCTTCATGCTGACCATGGCCACCGTCATCCCCGTGACAGGCTATCTCCTGCAGCGGCTGAACACGCGGCCGGTCTTTATCCTCGCCATGGCGCTCTTTTCCGCCGGCACGCTGGTCTCCGCGCTTGCCCCCGGCTTCCCCATGCTGGTCGTCGGCCGCATCGTCCAGGCCTCGGGCACGGCGATCATGATGCCGCTCCTGATGACCACGATCATGAACCTCGTGCCGCCGCATTCGCGCGGCAAGACGATGGGCAATATCTCGATCGTCATATCCGTCGCGCCGGCCATCGGCCCCACGATTTCGGGCCTCATCCTCTCCTCGCTCGACTGGCGCTGGCTCTTCCTGCTGGTGCTGCCGATCGCGCTTGCGGCTCTTGCGCTGGGTGCTGCGAAAATCGAGAACGTCACCGTGCCGTCGAAGGCACCGCTCGATATACTCTCGGTCATACTTTCGGCTATCGGCTTCGGCAGTTTCGTCTTCGGCATCAGCGAGCTCGGTGCGCCCGAGGGCGGTGCGACGCCGCTCGATCCCCGCGTCATGCTTATTGCCGGTGCTGCCGTGATCGCCATCTTCATCTGGCGGCAGCTTTATCTCCAGAAACACGAAAGGGCGCTTCTCGACCTGCGCACTCTTCAGACGAAGACCTTCACGATCGCCGCTGGCATGATGGCGATCCTGATGATGTCGATGTTCGGTGTCTTCATCCTGCTGCCGATCTATCTTCTGTCGGTTCTCGGCCAGACAACGCTGACGACAGGCCTCCTGCTTCTGCCGGGCGGCCTGATCATGGGCCTTTGCGCCCCCTTCGTCGGCAGGCTTTTCGACCGCTACGGCCCTGCCCGCCTCGTCATCCCCGGCGCCATCCTCTTCAGCGGCGTGATGTGGAGCCTGACCTTCATCTCCACGACGACCCCGGTCTGGGTCGTGCTCGCCATCCATATCGTGCTCAGCATCGGCCTTGCCCTGATGTTCACGCCGCTCTTCACCGTCAGCCTCGGCTCGCTGCCGCCGAACCTCTATTCTCACGGCAGCGCCATCATCGGCACCACCCAGCAGGTCGCCGGTGCCGCCGGCACCACGCTCTATGTCGCCATCATGACCTGGCGCGCCGGCGTGTTGACTCAAGGTGAGGCAGATGCCGCAACGGCAACCGTCGGCGGCATGCAGTCCGCCTTCTTCGTCGGCGCGCTGATTTCGCTGGCAGCGGTCGTGGCATCTCTTTACGTGAGACGCCCGCCCAACCAGCCTGACGGCCAGCCGATGGGCGGGCATTGAAGGCTTCCGGCGAGCCTAGAGCAATTCCAACAAAAGTGCGCAGCGGTTTTGTGTCCGGAATTGCGTGAAAACAAAGAGTTAGAACATTTCCGTGTTTCGAAGAAAAACGGAAATGTTCTAACGCGCGTAATAGCCGGGCTGGTCGAGATCGTCGATGAGGCCCCGGCAGGTCGGCTGCCAGCCGAGCAGCCAGCGCGTATGGGCGCTGGAGGCTGCCATGTTCGTTGCTGCCATGGTGGCGAACCAGCCGAAATGTTCGCGGGGGCGAGACTCCACCGGCAGGCCGAGCTGGCGTCCGATCACCTCTGCTATCTGCCGGAACGGCACCGCCTCGTCAGCGACAGCATGATAGGCCGCTTCGGTCACGCCGCTTTCGAGCGCCAGGCGATAGAGGCGGGCCGCGTCCAGCCGATGCACGCCCGACCAGCAATTCGTCCCATCGTCAGGATAGGCGGATACGCCGGTCTCGCGGGCAATGCGCACGAGGATCGGGATGAAGCCGTAATCGCCGATGCCATGCACGCTCGGGGCAAGCCGCATCGTCGCCGCACGGATCCCCTGCCCGGCAAGCGCACGGGCGGCGGCTTCCGATTTGCGCGGTGACGCCGGGTTCGGCAGGTCCGCTTCCGTGGCGCCCCGCGGAAAGCCCAGCAGCCCCGATGTGACGATGAGCGGGCGATCCGACCCGGCAAGCCCATTCCCGAGCGCATGGATCGCGCGCTCGTCCTGCGCCGCATTGTCGAGAAATTTCGAGAAGTCATGGTTGAAGGCGGTGTGGATCACCGCATCGGCCTTGGACGCGGTCTCGGCGAGAAGGTCGAGGTCATCGAGCGATCCTGGAACGAGCTTTGCGCCGATGACCGCAATCGCCTTTGCTTTTGCGATCGAGCGAACAAGCCCGCTGACCTTGTGTCCGGCGCGGACCAGTTCCTCGACGATGGCGGTGCCGACCCAGCCGGTCGCACCCGTTACGAATATGTGCATTGCTGAGATCTCCATTGCCGGACTGCCGTCAGGCAGCCGGTGTTGAGGTTATTGCGTTGTGCGAAGACTAGTCGAAGTCACGCCACGCGCATCGACAGCTCGATGTCGTCGGCAAAGGGCGTGGACATGTATCCGCTCGTGGGCGAACGCACGTGGTCGAGATATTGCGGGCAATAATCGGCATCGTCGGCAATGACGAGCGCCCCAGGCCGAAGCCGGCTTTCGACCAGCGCCAGCACCTCGGGATAGAGCGACTTCGCCCCGTCAAGCAGAAGCAGGTCGATACAATCGGGAAGATCGGCGCTCAATGTCTCGAGCGCATCGCCTGGTCGGATTTCGACGAGATCGGCAAGGCCGCCTTCGGCAATGTTCTGGCGAGCCCGCGCAACCTTCGAGACCTCGAATTCGCTGCTGATCAGCCGCCCGCCGCCATTGTCGCGGAGGGCCGCGGCAAGATAGAGCGTCGAGATGCCGAAGGACGTACCGAACTCGACGACGGTCTTCGCGTTGGTGCTGCGCGCCAGCATGTAGAGCAGCTCTCCGGTCTGGCGCGAGACGGGCAGCCACAGATCCTTCAGGCGACCGTAGAAATCGAGATATTCGGTCTTGCTGTGTATCAGCCGCTCCCGCTCGTCGTGCGAGAGCCCGGCCATGGCCGGGCTGGTGGCTCTGTCGGCCTCGGCAAACAGC
Organism: Rhizobium sp. BK512; assembly: GCF_014194915.1. NCBI lineage: Bacteria > Pseudomonadati > Pseudomonadota > Alphaproteobacteria > Hyphomicrobiales > Rhizobiaceae > Rhizobium > Rhizobium sp. BK512. The sequence continues at coordinate 312,481 of NZ_JACIAS010000001.1, forward strand.
TGATCGAGAAGCGGCGCGAGCGGTGCGCTTGTCATGGTGTTCATCAGGAAAATCCCTCATTTCGGATGGCTTGCTTTCGAAATGAAAATACGAATAATCCGTCGCATTCGCTAATCGCATTTGCGGAACGTCAATATGGCAGAACGTCCAAGCCACGGAATTTCCTCAAGAAAATCACCGAGACAAGCGCGCTCGAACGAGCTCGTAAACGCCATTCTGCAAGCTGCTGTTCAGGTTTTGGAGCAGGAAGGTGCGCAGCGTTTTACGACCGCTCGCGTAGCCGAAAGAGCCGGCGTCAGCGTTGGCTCGCTCTATCAATATTTCCCCAACAAGGCGGCCATCCTCTTCCGGCTGCAGAGTGACGAATGGCGGCAGACCTCGAATCTGCTGGGCGACGTCCTTGGTGACGAGGCCCGTCCGCCGCTCGACCGGCTGCGCTCCCTGGTCCACGCCTTCATCCGCTCCGAATGCGAGGAAGCCGCCGTCCGCGTCGCGCTGAACGATGCCGCACCCCTCTATCGCGACGCTCCCGAAGCGCAGGAGGCACGGGGTGCCGCCGATGACATTATCGAGCAGTTCATGCGGGAAGCACTGCCCGATGCCTCGGACGCAATCCGGACCATGGCCGGAGACCTGATCATGACGACGATGAGCACGGTCGGAAAGGATTTTTCCGAGGCAGCGCATGCCGAGAACGAGATCTCAGCCTTCGCGGACGCGATGTCGGACATGTTCTGCGCCTACCTCCGCAGCCTCAACTGACCAGCGCGGCTGGCTGCCGGCTCAATGATAGGTCACGACGGGATTGAACATCCTTTGCAGGAAGGAGCGCTGCGCGGCCTGCGCATATTCCCGGGGAATGTCGTGCCCGCACTCGAAGACATGGAGCGTCACCGGCACCCCGGCGTCGGTCAGCGCATCCGAGAACTGTTCGGCCTGGGCAACGGGAGCCCGCTCATCAAGCCTCCCGTGCAGCAGAAGGGTTTCCGCCCGGATTTTTGATACGTGATGCAGGGCGGAGCGGGCCAGGAAGGCTTCGCTCGACAGGCCGGCCTCCTGCTCGATCGTCCACCGCAAACCTTTCGAACTCACCTCATAGGCAGCCTTGAGATCGTAGACCCCGCTGCGCAAAATGACGGCCCTGAGATCGGGAACCTGGGCCGCGACCATGGCCGAGGCAACCGCTCCCCGGCTGTTGCCGTAAAGAACGATCCGACCGGCATCGACTGATGGCTGCTCCCGCAGGAAAGAGAGTGCGGCCATGATTGCTCGCTGGGTGTTTGGACCGCAAAAATCCGCAGGTCCGTCAGAAGCTCCGAAGCCCGGCTGCGAGACCGCCGCCGCGGTGATATTCAAACCGGAGCAGAACCGAAGGAGCGTGCCGCTATCGACCGCCTCCTGCGCGCCGATCAGACGGCCACCCTGGTTGCCGTGGACAAACAGGATTGCGCCGGCAGGCGTAGTGCTTTCAGGCTGCGCCTGAAAAAGCTCCACATTCGCCCCGTCGCCCCTGTCGATCAGATGTCGCGTCACATCCAGCATCGCCACCCCGCCCTTCGATCCGCCGAAACTGCCATGCGCAGACGGCGCGGTCTCCATAAATTTTCGCAGTATTTGTCGGCTAGCCCTCGCCCAATTCGTCCTGTGGCCGAGATCATCTGAAAGACCATCACCACGAGGAGACCATAATGAGAAAGATCATAGCCTCTACCTTCGTCAGCCTGGACGGCGTCATGCAGGCTCCGGGCGGCCCGCAGGAAGATCCCGTCAACGGCTTCAATTTCGGCGGCTGGGTATTCCACTACTGGGACGAGGAATCCGGCAAGGTGATCGACGAGCTCTTCGCAAAGCCCTTCGCCCTGCTGCTCGGCCGCAAGACCTACGATATCTTCGCGGCCCATTGGCCCTATCAGGATGACTCGATCTCCGCGGTCTTCAACCCCGCAACCAAATACGTGGCGACGCACCGGCCTGATACGCTCACATGGGAAAACAGCAAGGCTCTCGGCTCCGATATCGTCGCCAGCCTGAAGAAGATCAAACAGGAGGATGGACCCGACCTGCTCATCCAGGGCTCCGGCAATCTCATCCAGACCCTGCTTGCCAACGACCTGATCGACGAAATGACGGTGATGACCTTCCCGCTCCTCCTCGGCAAGGGCAAGCGCCTGTTCGAGGGCGGCGCCACGCCTGGTGCTCTCAAGCTTAACCGCTCGTCGATCTCAGGCAAGGGCGTCATCATCGCCACCTATGAGCGGAGCGGCGAAGTCCCGACCGGCTCGTTTGCCGACGACAATCCGTCCGAGGCCGAGCTGGAACGCCGGCGGAACTGGAAGTAGTCGCACTCGTTTCGCGGTATCCTGCCTGCCCTGAAAGAGAGGCCTTCGTGCCGTGCCGAAGCGCGGCTTCTCACAAGCGCCGTGAAAAGCCACCTTCGCCTCAGGCTGCGTTGCGCCCCTGCTCCTGCCCGCCGCGATTGCCGGTCCAGTTCGACTTGACGGACGATCCGTCCTCGCGCTGGACGGCGCGGCGGTTGAGCTTGAAGAGGCTGACGAGTTGGGCGAGCGCATCGGCTCCGACGGCAAGCGTGGCGCTGATGACGGTCGTGCGCGCGCTCATGGCGGCGTTGTCCTGCGTCAGGCGGTCGAGCCGCAAAACGGCCTTGCTGATCTCGCCGAGACCTGTCGTCTGCTCGTCTGCAGCCTTGGCGATCCTGTCCACATTGCCGTCGATCTGGCGCACGAGCACATCGATCTGCTTCAGCGCCTCGCCGGTCTCGCCGACAAGGCGCACGCCTTCGAGAACTTCCGCACCGGAATTGTTGATGAGCGCCTTGATCTCCTTGGCGGCGTTGGCCGAGCGCTGCGCGAGTTCGCGCACTTCCTGCGCGACGACGGCAAAACCCTTGCCGGCCTCGCCCGCACGCGCAGCTTCCACGCCGGCATTCAACGCCAGAAGATTGGTCTGGAAGGCGATCTCGTCGATCACGCCGATGATCTTGCTGATTTCGCCCGACGCCGTCTCAATGCGCTGCATGGCATTGACGGTCTGGCGCACCACCTCGGTCGAGGATGCCGTCGAGGCGCGGGCGCTCTGCACGAGTTGGCGCGTCTCCTTCGTGTTCTCGCTCGACGAGCGCACGGTGGCGGTGATCTCGTCCAGCGCCGCCGTCGTCTCTTCCAGCGCCGTGGCCTGCTCGCGGGAGCGTTCGGCGAGATGTTCGGAAGCTTCACGCACTTCCTGGCTGCTTTTCGAAAGGTCGCCGGTCTGGCCGAGCACATTGACCAGCGTCTTCTGGAATTCGCCGATCGACTTGTTGAAATCGCGCCGCAGCCGCTCGAACTCGCCGACGAAGGGTTTGTCCAGCGTGATGCGGATATTGCACTCGGAAAGCCGCTCGAGTGCCGCTCCCAGTTCCTCGACCGCATCCATCCGGTCGGTCACGTCGATCGCGAATTTGACGACCTTGAAGACCTGACCTCGGTGATCGATGATCGGATTGTAGGATGCCTGGATGAAGACGCGCTTGCCATCCTTGCCGAGCCGCATGAACTGGCCGGTCGCAAATTTGCCGGCGCGCAGCTCATCCCAGAAGCTGCGATACTCGGCGGAGCGGGCATAGTCAGGCTCGCAGAACATCGAGTGGTGCTTGCCGATGATCTCTTCCGCGCTGTAGCCGAGTGCGGCGAGGAAATTCTCGTTGGCACCGAGGATCTTGCCGTCGGGCGTGAATTCGATAACGGCCTGCGCCCGAGACAACGCCGCAAGCTTGCCTTCGTCTTCGGCACTCTTGCGCTTGATTGCCGTAATGTCGGTAGCGATCTTCACCACCTTGTATGGCTTGCCGAAGCGGAAGACCGGATTGTAGGAGGCCTCGATCCAGATTTCCTGGCCATTCTTGGCCCGACGGCGATACTGGCACTGGTCATACTCGCCGCGCGCCAGCTTCGCCCAGAAGGCCTTGTACTCCCTGGAGGCCGCCTCCTCCGGCAGGACGAACAGGCTGTGATGGCGTCCGACGATTTCCTCGCGCCGATAACCGACCGCTCTGCAGAAATTCTCGTTCGCCGTCAGGATAGTGCCGGTAAGATCGAACTCGATGATGGCCTGCGACCGGCTCAGGGCATCAAGCACGGCCGATGCGTCGAGGCCGGGTATGGGAAAGCGAGACATGCCTTTGGACCCTCAGAGGTGGGAAGAACCGGACCACTTCGGGTAGCCGCAGCACTTTCTCAAGACATTAGTCGGACACCCTTAATTAGCCATTAAGCATATCTGAAATTGCCGTCTGGTCGCGCATCGAAAGCCGTCCTGCCGCGTCGAATTCGCCTGGAGCGCGCGCTAGGCTTACCTTGCCGCTGACATCCCGCCCTCGCGAAAAACGAGTTCCAGCAGGATGCCGCCCGGCGTGCGCACGAAGAGGCGCCGTTCGCCAAGCTCGACAAGATCCATGGTCGAATAGACAATCCCGTCATCGTCGAGCCGAGCCCGGAAGGCATCATAACCTTCCAGCCGGAAGCCGATATGGTCGATCGCCTCAACATCCCGGCCGATGGCCCTGCCGCCGCCCGGAATGAGATGCACGACGGGTTCCCCGTCATTGTAGAGCCAATAGCCGGCAAAGCCGAAATCCGGACGGTAGCCAACCGTCAGGCCCAGCAGGTTCTGGAGGAACTGTCGCGTCCCTTCCAGATCCGCCGTGCGCAAAGTCACATGATCGAGCTGCATGGCATCACCCGATCACTCCGCCGCCATCGACGCGCACCGTGGAGCCGGTGGCAAAGGGCGTCATCATGAGGAAGAGCACGGCATTGGCTATATCGGAGGCCTGCCCGACCGTCTTTGCCGGCAGCGAGCCTGCGACACGTTCGAACATTGCGTTACGGTTGCCTTCCTCCATTTTCGACCAGAGCGGCGTGTCGATCAGACCGGGCGAAACCGCGTTGACCCTGACCGGTGACAATTCCAGTGCCAGGCCACGAGCCAGGGATTCCAGTGCGGCATTGATGGCGCCCTGCAAGACGGAAGACGCTGACGGACGTTCGCTGAGGAAGCCGGAAATAAAGGTCAGCGTGCCGCGCTCGGCAAACCGTGCCGCCCGCGCAACCCGGTAAGCGCCCCAGAACTTGCTGTCCATGGCCCGCGCAGCATCATCGAGTGAAAGCTTGCGCACCGGCCCGCTCGGCGTCTGGGCGGCGGAGATGACGACATGATCCCATGCCTCGTGCGAAGCGAAGAAAGCTTCGACACTGCTGTTATCGCCGGTATCGAGCACTGCCGTCTCGACCTTGCCTTCGATCGACTTTGCAGCCTCGGCAAGCTTGTCTGCCGAGCGCGAAGCGATCGTCACCTCAGCACCGGCAGCTGCCGCCTGCTGCGCGACCGCAAGGCCGATGCCGGAGCTCCCGCCGACGACGAGAACGCGTTGTTTGGCCAAGGATTTCATGGTCGAAGTCATCTTTTCTCTCCGGTTTGCGGCAATCCCGCCCTGTTTCGATGTCTGGAAGTTAGCGCGACAGGGCTCTTGCCGGAATGGATATTGTCGTAGACTGTCTCTTGCGATATCAGCAAGAATATGAGCGACAACTTCCTCGACATGCTGGTCTTCGTACGCGTGGTTCAAGCCGGCAGCCTCTCCGGTGCGGCCCGTGATCTGAACTTCTCGCTGACCGTCGTCAGCCGCAAGCTGTCGCGTCTGGAGGAAAGGCTCGGTGTGCGTCTCGTCAACAGGACGACACGCTCCCTCTCCCTCACCGAGGAAGGCGTGCGCTTCTACGAACGCTGCTCTAAGATCTTGACCGAGATCGACGATGCCGAAACCGAGGCGACGAGCGGCAGGGATACGGCAAGCGGCCTTCTGAAGGTCACCGCCACCTATGCCTTCGGCCGCCGCTGGCTGGCGCCGCTCCTGCATGACTTCCGGGAGGCTCATCCCGATCTCACCATCCATCTCGATACCGAGGATGGCCTGGTGAACATCGTCGAGGCGGGCTACGATCTCGCAATTCGTTTCGGCGCGCTGTCAGACTCCAGCCTGATCGCCCGGCAGATCGCGCCGAACCGTCGTGTCATCTGCGCCTCCCCTGCCTATCTCGACCGCCGCGGCCGTCCCGAGACGATCGACGATCTGCCCGCCCACGAGGTCATCGCTTTCGGCGAGCCGCCCAACACGCACTGGACCTTTGCGGATGGGCGCAGCGCCAATGTCACCGCCAGGCTCACCACCAACAATGGCGAGCTCGCCCATCGCTGGGCGCGTCTAGGGGCCGGGCTCGTGCTGAAGTCGATCTGGGACGTCAAGGACGACATCGACAGCGGTGCGCTGGAGATTGTGCTACCGGAGGCAAGGCTCGCCGCCGCCCCGATCCATGCCGTCTTCCCTCACAGTCGGCTTGCCGCCGCCAAGGTCCGCCTCTGCATCGATTTCCTGTCGCAGAGACTGCGCAAGGCATCGCCGGCGGAAGTGTCGACGGATCACAGCTGATTTGTCGAAAAAGTGATTTCGTTCCAAAGACTTCTGGCTTATGTGGACTTGCCAGACGCAAGCAATGCCCATCTTCTGCCCGATTGTTGGCGCTTTAGTCAGCCAATGCCCCCACTCAGACTGCCCGCGCGCGCTGGGCCCAAGACTGCGCGCCGAGACAGTGTTTCAATCAGCTTTCAAGGACGTCAGAATGTCGCTGAAAACATCTTCCCGCTGGATCGCACCGCTCGCCGGTCTTCTGGTGCTCTCGGGGAGTGCAATTGCCGTGCGCGCCGAGCCGCTGCCGGCATCGCCCGTCACCCAGGCGAGCCCGAGGCCCAACTATACGGTTCCAGCCCGCCGCCCCGTCCATATCCTCCGGCAGGATACGGGCGCGTCGCTGTCGGCCCTCTTTGATTCAGCCAGCGGCAATCAGGCCAAGGTGCTGAACGAGATGGACGGCCTCCAAGTCTTGATGAACAACGACATCGCCGAGGCGGTCGAGGCCTATTACGCCCAGCCGAAGGCAAAGCTCATCTGGGTCGATGGCAAGGGACCGACCCCCAAGGCCGCGCAGGCGCTCAGCCTCCTGAAGCAGGCTGAGGACTGGGGATTGAATGCCGGCGACTATGCCGTTGCTCCTCCTCAAGGATCGGACCGCGCGAGAGCACTGGCCGAGTTCGAAGCCTCCCTCTCGGCCAAGATGCTGATGTTCCTGCAGGATAATTTCCGCGGCCGCATCGATCCCAACAAGCTGTCCAACTATTATGACTTCAAGCGCAAGCCGGTCGATCTGAGGGCGACGATCGCCCAACTCTCGGCCACGCCCGACCTCATGGTGGTCTTCGACCGCCTTCTGCCGAGCAATCCGAAATTCGCCCAGCTTGCCGCCGAGTTGCATTACCTGCGCACCTCGGGCCAGGGCGGTGACACTGCCGCCAACATCAACAAGGTGATCGTGGCGATGGAGGAAATGCGCTGGCTGCCGCAGGAATTCCCGGAGCGCTACGTCTTCATCAACCAGCCGGCCTACATGGCCTATTATTACGAAAACGGCACGCTGACGCTCTCGATGAAGGCGGTGATCGGCCAGCAGGATCACCAGACCAACTTCTTCGACGCCTCGATCAAGACGGTCGAATTCAACCCCGACTGGGGCGTGCCGCAATCGATCATCCGCAACGAGATGCTGCCGCATCTGAAGCGCGACCCCGCCTATCTCGACAAGGAAGGCTATGTGGTCTCGGTCAAGGGCAAGACGATGCCATCGGCCAAGGTCGACTGGTCACAGCCACTTGAGAATATCGGTGTCGTCCAGCCGCCCGGTCCCGATAATGCGCTCGGCCAGCTGAAGATCCTTTTCCCGAACTCGCACGACATCTACATGCACGATACCCCTGCCCGCGGTAAATTCGCCTCGCAGGACCGCATGTTCAGCCATGGCTGCGTGCGCCTGGAAAACCCGAAGGCGATGGCCGCCGCCGTCCTGAAGACCTCGGTCGAGTTCGTCGACCAGCAGATCGCCGATGGCGCCAAGAAGGACATGCCGGTTCCGGAACAGGTTCCGGTCTACGTCTCCTATTTCACCGCATGGCCGACGGATGATGGCGTCATCCACTATTTCGACGACATCTACGGCCGCGATGCGGAAACCTTGACGGCGATTTCAGCGACGACCGCAAGCCGCGCTCAATCGTAACTCGGCCGGGGCTGTGCCAGCCCCGCCCCTTCATCGCCAGCTGCCTCTGCCAATCCTCTCGTCGTCCCTGCCGACAATCGTCGGCGGATGAAGATATGTGCATTTTACACATATTCATTGACGACATGTCGCGCCCCTGATATATGTGCATTATACACATAATGGAGTGGATATGGCACAGCAAATCTCAACCGGCGCACGCAAGTGCGGCGCCGGCGCAGCAGAACCGCGCGCGGCAATCATCGGGAGCAGCTCCGATGGCCGCTAGGATCACCACACGCAGCTGGGCGACACCCCTGACGATCGGCTCCTTCCTGCTGATGGCAGGCACGGGCGTCATGATGTTCTTCGAATGGGAACGAGGCCTGATGACCGTCGTCCACCAATGGTTCTCCTGGTTTTTCGTTATTGGCGCCATCGGCCACATCGTCGCCAACATCAAGCCCTTCCAGTCGCATCTGAAGGCGCGCTGGGGCCGCTACAGCATCGCGGTTTTCGCGATCGTGCTTGCCGCTTCCGTCTTCAGCTGGGGGCAGATCACCGGGCCGCAGCTGGAGCGCCCGATCGAACAGGCGCTTGTCTATGCCCCTCTCTCGGCCCTTGCCGATGTCACCGGCCAGTCACAGGCCGATCTCCTGGCCAGGCTCAGGCAGCAGGGCATAGAGGCGGAGGCGGATCAATCCGTCGGAGATCTCGCCCGCCTGCACGGCATCGATGAGAACCGCGCCCTTGCGATCATCTTCGGCGTGGAAGGATAAGCCTGCGTCCTACCGCTTATTGCCGACAGCGCCTTCACCTGTGCGGCGCCCGGAATTTGTGGCATAACTGGGCGATGGCGATACATGTCTTGGCAGTCCATGGTGATAGTGTCGGGACGGAACGGGCGGCAGGCGGCTCGCTTGCAGGCGCCTATTCCGTGGGCGTTCTCTGCTGGCTCCTCTCAGCCGGCGTCTATATCGCCGCCAAATGGGTCTCCACCGAAATGCCGCCCTGGGCACTCTGCTTCTGGCGCGTGCTGATCGCCTTCGCGATCCTGTTGCCGATCGTCCAACGCCATTTTTCAGAGATGCTCGCGCTGGTGCGGGGGCGCGGCATGGAATTGCTTTTCATCGGCGGCATGGGGCTTGCCATCTGCCAAGGCATGATCTTCATCGGCCTCGAACATGCCGATGCCACCACCGCCGGCATCATCATCGCGCTGATCCCGATCATCACCATGATCCTTGCCCGCGTCATGCTGTCAGAGCCGATGGGAAGCTGGCAGGTGGCCGGCTCCATCCTTGCCTTCCTCGGCATCCTCCTCATCATCGTCAAGGGCAGCCCCGATGCGCTGCTGCGCCTCGACTTCAATCCCGGCGAACTCTGGATCGTCGCCGGCGCCTTCTGCTTCAGCCTGTATACGGTGCTGCTGCGGCGCGCGAAATTCGACCTGAACCGCCTTGCCCTGCTCGTCCTGCTGCTCGGTGCCGCGGCGCTGACTGCACTGCCCTTCTACCTCTACGAGCTTACCGCCGACGAACGCACGACGCTGAATACGAGCGGCCTCATCGCGCTCGCCTATGTGGCAATCCCCGGCGGCGCGCTCATGTACTATCTCTTCAACCGCAGCATCGAGGCACTGGGTGCCGCCCGCGCCGGCGTGCTCCTCTACATACAGACGATCTTCATCGCCGTGCTCGCCTATCTGATCCTCGGCGAAAAGCTGCAGACCTATCACCTCGAAGGGGCGGCCCTCATCATCGCCGGGTTGCTGCTGATCATTTTGCTGAAACCGAAGGAAAAGACAGCGGCGGCCTGAAGACAGGCGGCGAGGATCAGGACCCTCAGCCCTTCACGCCCGCCCCATAGCGCAGCCCGTCCACCAGCAACGCAAGCATCCGCCGCGTCGTCGCCGGATCATCCCCCTGCCCGAGATTGGAAAGCTGTGCGCCGGCGCGCAGGAGTTCGCTCGCCTCGATATCGCCGCGTGCGGCTCCGGCGGCAACGGCCCTGTCCAGCAGGCCCTGCAACGCCGGGATCATGCGCTGCTCGAAATAGACGGGCAGCGCCTGATAGGCCGGGTCGCCGGAATGGAGTGCCGCGGCAAGGCCGCGCTTGGCCATGATGAAGTCCGTGAAGCGCAGCATCCAGCGCGACAACGCCTCTCCCGGCTCGTGTTCGGCGGCAAGCGTCACGGCGGCATCGGCGCAGGCATCCATCTCGTTGCGCACGACCGCCTTGATGAGATCCGAGCGCTGCGGAAAATGGCGGTAGAGCGTGCCGACGCCCACCCCTGCCTTGTCGGCGATCTCGCGCACCGGCGCATCCACGCCGGAAGTGGCAAATACATCCAAGGCGGCTTTCAGCAGCGAATCCAGGTTGCGCCGCGCATCCGCCCTTACAGGCCTCTCATGGCCGCCATCAGCCTCACGCGCCTCGCCCGGGCGGTCCGTCCCGTCAGTCACATCAACACCTCTTGCAAAACGGAACATTGTTCCGTATAAACGGAACCGCGTTCCGGATGCGCTCTTATACCTCGTTTGCCAGGACTTTGCCAGCCGCAAAGCCTGCCTGACGGGCAGCTCAAGATTCACCTGCTCCCGCGAGCAGTCCAAGATTCGAAGGAAACGAAGATGCAATACCGTCCCCTTGGCCGCACCGGCATCAAGGTCAGCCCCTATTGCCTTGGTGCCATGATGTTCGGCGCCATCGGCAATGCCGATCACGATGACTCCATCCGCATTATCCACAAGGCCCTCGACGCCGGCATCAACTTCATCGACACCGCCGATATGTATAGCCACGGCGAATCCGAGGAGATCGTCGGCAAGGCGCTGAAAGGCCGGCGCGACAATGTGGTTCTCGCCACCAAATGCTTCATCCCGATGGGCCAGGATCCGAACCAGCAGGGCAGCTCGCGCCGCTGGATCTATCGCGCCGTCGAAGATTCTCTGCGCCGCCTGCAGACCGATTATATCGACCTCTTCCAGATGCACCGCCCGGCACAGGATACCGATATCGAGGAAACGCTCTCGGCCCTCACCGATCTGATGCGCGCAGGCAAGATCCGCGCCATCGGCTCCTCCACCTTCCCCGTCTCCGAGATCATCGAGGCGCAATGGGTGGCCGAAAAGCGGGGGCTCGCCCGCTTCCGCACCGAGCAGCCGCCCTATTCCATCCTGCATCGCGGCATCGAGCGCGAAGTCCTCCCCGCCCTCGAACGCTACGGCATGGGCGCGCTGGTCTGGAGCCCTCTCGCCATGGGCATGCTGACCGGCCGCTACCGCAGGGGTGCGGCCCAGCCGGACAGCACCCGCGTTGCCTATTTCCCGAAGCAGATGTCGAACGAGAACAGCCTCGATGCGGTCGAGCAGCTCATTCCGCTCGCGGAAGGGGCCGGCATCTCGCTCACCCACATGGCGCTTGCCTTCGTCATCGCCCATCCGGGCGTCACGTCGGCTATTCTCGGCCCCCGCACCATGGCACAGCTCGACGATCTCCTGGCCGGCGCGCAAGTGCGCCTGAGCGACGAACTGCTCGACGCCATCGACGCCATCGTACCCCCAGGCACCGAAACGGGCCCGCTGGAGGCCAATTACCAGCCCCCGGCGATCAAGACCGCGAGTTTGCGCCGCCGCCCGCCCGCCGAACGCGCCGCCGGCTGATCGGAAACACAGGTTGAAGGCTCCGCCATTCCGGCGGGGCCTTCAGCACGTCGGCAATATGGTCGGGAACAAGGCCTTGTTGGCAGCAGCCAGTTCGCCGGAACCAGGTTCGGTGCATGTTTGCCGAACGGTTTCGAAAATCGGGCTGATCAAAGGTCTGCGGCAGGCAATTGCTGCAGCCGGCGCTGCGCCTCTTCCACCTCGATCGCAAGCCCTTCCAGAAGCTCGTCCCACATATCGAGCGCCCGCAGGCCTTCACGTGTACGAAACAGATAATCGGCGGAACTGCCGATACTGCCTGCCGCCGTGGCAAGCCGCTGTACGGTCGCTTCCCTGGAAAGGCCGCCGGCATAGGTATTTGCCAGCGGGTTCATGGTGAAAGCGATACCGCTTCCAAAACGCGCGCCGTCTTCGTCAAGCAGGTCGACCCAGCGTGGGATATAGGCCTCGGCCACCATCTCCCGCCGCCACAGCAGTTCGAGCTCGTGCAGGAGATCGTCTTCCTCCAGGCGCAAGGCCACGCCGTCGCAGTTGCCGCCTGCATCCAGCCCGAGCACGAGGCCCGGATTTTCCGGCGAGCCGCGTCCGGAAGCGGTGGCAAGGCAAAAGGACCGGCGCCAGCCCTCGATACGGGCTTTCCGGCTTTCCACACTCAGAATGATCGGATTCCAGATCAGCGACCCATAGGCGAAAATCCAGACAGGGCCTTCCGGCCGCTCGGCAAGGATCGATGCGAGCGACGCCTGCCGCTCCTCGTCGCTCAGAAGCCGGAGCGTCGGCGCCGCCCCGGCAATCAGGTCTGCGAAAACGCCGCTCAGCAGCAGTTCGCGCGACAGGATTTCCTCGCCGCAGCAGGCGACCGTTTCCGAGTTTTTATTCTTGATGGTCATGACACCCCCAAATACCGGCCGCGGACATCGTCAACGGCCTTATTCCGTCGCCATCATCCACGCCTCGCGCGCCGGATAAAGCCCGTCGGCACGGACACAGTGTCTCCGCAGGCGCAACAATCGACGCATCGTCGCCTCCCTCTTCCCGCCGCAAAGATCAGCACCACATGTTTCTCGAAGAGACTCAATGAACGGGAGCCCGACATGAGCGAAATCGGCCGTCTGCTCGGCGCCGGCAAGGAAGCGGAAGTCTTTGAACATGGCACGCTGGCGCTGAAGCTCTATAAGCCCGGCCGGCCGAAAGCCCCCGCCTTTCGCGAAGCCGCCAGTCTGGCGATCGCCGAGAAACTGTCGCTGCCAGCGCCCAGGGTTCACGTCGTCGGCGATTATCACGGCCGTTGGGGCCTTTTGATGGATCGCGTGACCGGGGCAAGCCTTGCCGATGAGATGGCGCCCGAACCGCCATTGTCAGCCATCAAGGAAATGGCCGCCCTTCACCTGCGCCTGCACCGCGAACCCGGCACCGGCCTCCCCTCGCTGAAATCGAGGCTGTCGGCCAATATCGAAAGCGCCGAACCCCTGACACAAGACCTGCGCGACCGGCTGCTTCTCACACTTGCCGCCCTGCCCGATGGTGACAGGGTCTGCCACGGTGACTTCCATCCCTGGAATATCCTGGGCTCCGGCAGTGACGCGATGATCGTCGACTGGCTCGATGCCTGCAGCGGCAACCCGGCCGCCGATGTCTGCCGCACCTACCTCCTGATGCGCCGCGTGCTCCCGGCAATCGCCGAGGCCTATGTCGTCACCTATGCGAAGGCGGCCGAATTACCCGCGGACGAGATCTTCACCTGGCTGCCGGTTATCGCCGCAGCCCGCCTGGCAGAGGAAGTGCCCGAGGAGAACGAAGATCTCTTGCATCTTGCAGCACTCGCCCCTGTCGACGGATAGGGCCACTTCCTGATTCGCATCGCCTTTCGCCGTCTGCACCTGATCCTTGCCAAGCTGCCTCAGCCTGGAGAGGAATAGTGCCAGCGTCGGCGAGCTGTTCGGCCTCTTATGGCCGACGGCAAGATCGATCGTCGGCGGTTCGCCTTTCAGCGGGCGGCTGGTGACGGACCAGGGAAGGACGTTTTCGGCATGGGCGGGCAAGAGCGCCACGCCGCTCAGCTGGTGGTACGCGGCGGTCTCCGCCCGCCCCAGCGCCAGTGCTTGATCATGAAAGACGTGACGGCCCTCTCAATGCCCCTTCCCGATTACACCTTCGGTTCGACAGGGCAGCAGATTCCTTCGTTTTCTGTTGCGAATAGTTCGCAATTATGTTTTGCTAATGCAAGTGATTAGCAATCGCATTTCAAGCAGATTCCGGATTGATCGTTGGGGGCGGTCGTGGCTCAGACCAAGGGTATCGACGAAATGACGAGGGAAGAGATCGAGCGGCTGCTGCTGAAGCTCAGCAACATGCTCCACGCCTCTTCGACCGCACTCGAGGAAAGCAATAGCCTGTCACAGGCAATGGAGAACATTGCCGACCTGCTGCAGAACTACGAGACCATTTCAGGCGACGCGGATGAGGTCGCAAACCGGATCGCTGAAGCGATAAAGATGGTCGGACAGGCCGATTTTATCCGCCCTGATGAATCGACGGTCCACTGAGCATCGGCCCTGTAACCAGGCCCCGCTTCCGGTTCAGGCCGCACAAGCCTCGCAGGTGCCGCGGATTTCGATCGTCGTTTTCGCCGGCTTGAACTTCTGGCTGCGCACCCATCCCATCAGGCGGTGGTCCACCTCATGGTCGTGGAATTCGATCACCTGGCCGCAGCTTTCGCAGATCGCGAAAGCGACGATGCCGTGGCTGTGGCAATCCTCGCCCGGGTGGGCGCAGGCGACGAAGGAATTGATGCTTTCGAGGCGATGCACGACGCCATATTCGAGCAGCTTTTCCAGCGCCCGGTAGACCTGCAGCGGTGCTCGAAAACCCTGGTCGCGCAGCTTGTCGAGGATCGTATACGCGCTGAGCGGTCCCTCGGCCTTTTCGAGCACGTCGAAAACGAGCGCCTGGTTGCGGGTCATTTGCGGTGCGGTCATGAGCCTTGTCCTTGCAGGTCCCTGCGCCCGCGCCAGGCGGGAAGCAGGCTCAGAATGAAGAGAATGAGGGCGGCCACCACGATCGACGGGCCTGATGGCGTGTCATAGGTCAGCGAGCCGAAGAGCCCGCCGACGACGGCGACAGCGCCGACCAGCGAGGCAAGCACGGCCATCAGTTCCGGTGTCGAAGAAAAGCGCCGCGCGGTTGCCGCCGGAATGATCAAGAGCGAGGTGATCAGCATGATGCCGACGATCTTCATGGCAATGGCAATGACGACCGCCATCAACAGCATGAAGAACAGCCGCGCGCGCTCCGGCTGAAGGCCTTCGGCCTCAGCCAGTTCCGGATTGACGGTGGCCGCAAGCAGCGGCCGCCACAGCCAGGCGATGGCCGCCAGCACGAAGATGCCGCCGCCCCAGATCAGCGCGATATCCGTGGTGGAAACCGCAAGAATGTCACCGAACAGGAAGGCGATGAGATCGATGCGCACCCATGTCATGAAGGCGACCATGACGAGGCCGATCGCAAGCGTCGCATGCGACAGAATGCCGAGCAGCGCATCGGCCGACAGCGCCTGACGCTTCTGCAGGAAGAGAAGCAGGATCGAGACGACAGCGGCCACCACGAAGACGGCAAGCGTCAGGTTGAGTTCGAAGAGCAGCGAGAGCGCCACGCCGAGCAGCGCCGAATGGGCGATCGTATCGCCGAAATAGGCCATGCGCCGCCAGATGATGAAGCAGCCGAGCGGCCCCGTCGTCAGTGCCAGACCGACGCCGGCAAGAATGGCGCGCACGAAGAAATCGTCAAGCATGACGGTCCTCCGCGCTGCTGGCCGTGCTCTGCGCGCCACTCTGAGAATGCGTGTGAGTATGGGCGTGAGCCTCCGCATGCGCATGCCCGTGGTGATGATCGCCATCAGCCTGCGCATGAGCATGAGCGTGCGAATGCGCGTGCCCGTGATCATGGTGATGCCCATCCTCGGGATGGCAATGATCGGTCACCGAGCCGTCTTCATGCAGAACGCGCCCGTCGGGCAGATGCGTATGGTCGTGATGGTGGCTGTAGACGGCGAGCGTCGGCGCAGCCCGACTGCCGAAGAGGCGCACATATTCCGGGCTCTGGCTGACGGCCTGCGGCGTGCCGCGGCAGCAGACATGGCCGTTGAGGCAGATCACGGTATCCGTTTCCGCCATGACGACATGGAGATCGTGCGAGATCAGCAGGATACCGCAGCCGGTCGTATTGCGGATCGACTTGATGAGTTCGTAAAGCGCGATCTCGCCGGCGAAATCGACGCCCTGCACCGGCTCGTCGAGCACCAGAAGATCGGGTTTGCGGGCAATGGCGCGCGCCATCAAGGCGCGCTGGAATTCGCCGCCGGAGAGGTGCTGCACCTGCGCATCCAGCATATGCGCCATGCCGGAGGCTTCAAGCGCGGCCATGATATCGGCCTCGGGCAGCGGCCCGGTCAGCGTCATCAGCCGCCGCACCGAAAGCGGCAGCGTCCAGTCGACGGCAAGCTTCTGCGGCACATAGCCGACCTTGAGGCCGGCAATGCGCGTCACCCTGCCCTCATCCGCCTTCAGGACGCCGATCGCCGCCTTCGCGCTCGTCGATTTGCCGGAGCCGTTCGGGCCGATCAGCGTGACGATCTCGCCGCGAGAAACGGAGAAATCCACACCGCGCACCAGCCACCGGCCGCCGCGGCGAATGCCGACATTCTCAAGCGAAACCAGCGGTTCGGCCTTCATACCAGCAGGGGTATTTGCGGGAGAGAGCATCAAATTTTCCGAAAGTGCTGTTGCGTCCTGCTATTGCACACGTTATAGCATAACGCAATTGATGTAATAACATAACAATTGCAATTCAAGCGGAGCATGCTGATGAAACTGGCGATGGGCATTACCCTCGCGATCCCGGCCTTCCTCATCGCCGGGGCTCTTCAGGCGGCCGATGCACCTGTCGTCGTCACCTCGATCAAGCCGATCCATTCGCTGGTATCCGCCATCATGGACGGCGTCGGCAAGCCTGAGCTGATCGTCGATGGCGCCGCCTCCCCGCACACCTATAATCTGAAGCCTTCCAACGCCCGCGCCCTGCAGGAAGCCAAGGTGATATTCTGGGTCGGCCCCGGCCTCGAAGCCTTCCTCGAAAAACCACTGGAATCGCTGGGTTCCGACGCGATCGTCGCCCGCCTGGACGATGCGCCGGGCCTGGTGAAGCTGCCCTTCCGCGAAGGCGGCGCGTTCGAGGCTCACGACGACGACGCGGACCACGATGGTGCTTCCGCGGAGCACGATGGTGCTTCCGCGGAGCACGATAGTGCTTCCGCCGAGCACGGCGAAGCCGGCCATGACCACGCAGCTGATGCCCACGCTCACGATGAAGACGGCCACCACGGCTTCGATACCCATCTCTGGCTCGATCCCATGAATGCAAAAGCCATGGCAGCCGAAATCACCACCACGCTGGTTGCCGCCGACCCCGCCAACGCTCTGACCTACGAGGCCAATGCAAAGGCGCTGGACGACAAGCTGGATGCTTTGGACAAGGAAGTCGCCGCGACCGTTGCGCCGGTAAAAGACAAGCCTTTCGTGGTCTTCCACGATGCCTATCAGTATTTCGAGCACCGCTACCATATCCGCGTCGCCGGCTCGATCACCGTCAGCCCGGAAACCATCCCGGGTGCGGAGCGCATCTCGGAGATCCACAAGAAGGTCGGCGATCTCGGCGCAACCTGCGTCTTCGCCGAGCCGCAATTCGAGCCGCGTCTCGTCAACGTGGTCATCGAAGGCACCAAGGCGAAGTCGGGCGTGCTCGACCCCGAAGCCGCCACCCTGCCTGCTGGCCCCGATCTCTACTTCTCCCTCATGCGCGGCATCGCCGACAGCATGAGGAACTGCCTTGCCAGCGCATAGTCCGAACGAGTTTCGGCAGCGGTGTGCGCATTCTACAAGTAGGGAAATGCCCAAAAGGCACCCTGTCGAACTTGCAGCCCGCCCCCGCGAGCGCTGCGGCGAAAGAAGGCGGCGACACCCCCGTTCCGCCTTTTTTTGTCGACCCATATGTTACGTTATAACATAATAGGATGATATCATGGACAAGAGACTTCCGGTTACTGTGCTCTCCGGCTTCCTCGGCGCCGGGAAAACGACGCTGCTCAATCATGTGCTCGGGAATCGCGAAGGCATGCGCGTCGCCGTCATCGTCAATGACATGAGCGAGGTGAATATCGATGCCGCCCTTGTGCGCGACGGCGGCGCCAATCTCTCCCGCACCGAGGAACAGCTGGTGGAAATGACCAATGGCTGCATCTGCTGCACGCTGCGCGACGATCTTCTGAAGGAAGTCCGCCAGCTCGCCGAACAGGGCCGCTTCGACTACCTGCTGATCGAATCGACAGGCATTGCCGAGCCCCTGCCCGTCGCCACCACCTTCGAATTCCGCGACGAGAATGGGCTGAGCCTCTCCGATATCGCCCGCCTCGACACGATGGTGACCGTCGTCGATGCCGCCAACCTGCTTGCCGACTACGCCTCCGCCGATTTCCTCGCTGACCGCGGCGAAACCGCCGGTGACGGCGACAACAGGACGATCGTCGATCTCCTCGTCGAGCAGATCGAATTCGCCGATATCGTCGTTCTGAACAAGATCGGCACGGCAAGCGAGGAGCAAAGCGATGCGGCAAGAAAGATTATCACCGGCCTCAACCCCGATGCCCGCATCATCGAGACGGATTTCGGCAAGGTCGGGCTGAAGGATGTGCTCGGCACCGGCCGCTTCGATATCGACAGGGCCGAGACTCACCCGCTCTGGTACAAGGAACTGCACGGCTTCAAGGATCATGTGCCGGAAACCGAGGAATACGGCATCCGCTCCTTCGTCTATCGCGAAAGACGCCCCTTTCACCCCGCCAGATTGCAGGCCTTCCTCGATAAATCCTGGCCGGGCGTGGTGCGCGCCAAAGGCTTCTTCTGGCTTGCCACGCGCCCGCATTATGTCGGCGAAATCAGCCAGGCCGGCGCGATCGTGCGCACCGGCAAGATGGGCCTCTGGTGGGCGGCCGTCCCGCGTGAACAATGGCCGCAGGAGACCGGCTTCCTCAACGGCATCGGCCCCTATCTCGACCCTATCTGGGGCGATCGCCGCCAGGAAATCGTCTTCATCGGCGCCGATCCGATGGATGAGTCCTGGATCAGGCGGGAGCTCGACGCCTGCCTGGTGGAGAGCGCCAGCTTCACGCCGGAGCGCTGGCGCAATCTGCCCGACCCCTTCGCCAGCTGGAGCCGGCAGGCAGCATGAAGGCGACGGCGATCAGGCCCTATCGTTGCCTGTGCATCGAATGCGAACCGCTGCCGCCGATCGAGGGGCTGCATCCGCTCACTTACGGAGATGGAACCGGGAATGAAGCAAGCAAACCGAAGCCTGTCCTAAGAACCATCGCCGAACTGGTCATGCCTTCGCGCCGGCGGGACTAGGCATTGAACAGGGTCGCACCTGCGCCTGCCGGGTCGAGCCTCGCCTTGGCAGCCTGCCCCTCGGATGAAACTTTGCGCAGATCGACTTTATGATCTTTTTTTCATCATCCCAAATTCAATAAATGGGCACGAACCCCAAAACTGTGGGCCCTCCCCGAGCCGATCTCCCGCAGCCGCGGGGCTCGGCCGAAATTCCCGCGACTGGCACACCGCTTGCAACGGCTTCGTTCGAAACAATCGGATGTGCCATGCCGCCTGTCTTTACCGACCTCCTGCTCGGAGCCGCCCTCGCCCTCAGCCTGCGGCGCTTCATTCTCCCCTATGTGGTGGAGGATGACATCGTCCGGGCGTCGGCACCGGTGACGATGGTGGCGAGCGCGGTATTCCTCGCCGCCCTCGCGCTCACTTGCGCCGACAAGAGTTTCTGGAGCGCCAGCGTAACGCTCACCGGCGGAGCCTTGCTCGCCTTCGTCTTTGACGACAGGTGGCCGAAACTTGCCGTCACCGCTGCGGCAGCATGCCTTCTCGTCTATCTCGGGATGCGCTGATTGCGCGTCGCGCCCGCGGATTTGCTTTAGGCCGCGACTTCCGGCCGCTTGCCACCCTTCGGTAAGGCCCGTGCAACAGCGCTCAGCAGATCCGTCTGAGAAATCAATCCGAGAATACGCCTCTCCCCATCGACGATAATGACTGCGTGGGTGCGCCCGTCCGTCAGATCCGGCAGCAGGCCCATCGCCACGTCATCGGCACGCGCAGTCGTCGCCGGCGAGACCAGCCGCTCGACCGAACCGGCGGCGACTGCGAGCTCCCGCAGACCGACGGTGCCGATCAGCTTTCCGGCCTCGTCGCGCACCGGCAATGTCCTGATATTGTGGTTCAGCAGCAGCCAGCGCGCCTGCTCGACCGTTGCATCGGCATCGATCGCGATCACATCGCGCGACATGATATCGGCGCATCGGATCTCGGCATTCGAACGGGCAACCGCCTCAAACTCCACTTGGCGCAACAGCCGGCCGAGATCGGCGCGGTCGATATCGAAGGTCTCGTTGAGCTTGGCGAGTGCCGCATCGATATCCTCCTCCTGAAAGCCGGTGCGTTCAGCCGCCGGCCGGTCCGCCGTCAGGTGCGTGTTGACGGGTACTGCCACCACATGCGGGTAATTGTGCCGCGACAGCTTGTGAAAAACGAGGCCGAGCACCACCAGCAGGCAGGAATTCAGCGCGACCGGCACAAAGGGAAAGAGCATGCCCCAGCTGGCGACAACCGGACCGCCGAGCACGGCCGTCAGTGCCGCCGCCCCGCCGGGAGGATGCAGGCAGCGGGTGAAGGACATGGCGGCGATCGCCAGTGACACGCCGACCCCGGTTGCAATGATCGGATCATGGATCAGGCTCGCCGCCACCACCCCCATGATCGCCGAGATCGTATTACCGCCGATGATCGACCAGGGTTGCGCGAGCGGGCTCGCCGGCACCGCAAAGAGCAGCACGGCAGACGCCCCCATGGGCGCCACGATCAGCGGCAGATGAGAACCTTCGCCGAAAAGCGCGCCGCAGAGCAGGCCCGTCAGCGCAATGGAGACAAGCGCGCCGAGACAGGCCAGCAGCCGGTCGCGCAGCGTCGCACCGGCAAGAATGGGGTGGAAGAGCCGCGAAATGGAGGACCGGCGGGGCTCGTCGGGATTTGGTAAGCGCATGAGAAACTCTTTGAAGACGACTGCGAGCGAAGTTGAAAGGCGCTGCTATTGCAGCATGGCGGGCGGATTGGCCGACATGAGCATGACCTGCTCGAAGGCCTGCAACGGATCGGATCGCTGCTGCCGCCTGGAAATCAGCAGCGTATCGACCAGGCCGAGCCGGTGGATGGTAACTTCTTTGTTCCAGGGCAGCATGTCGAGCACCGAGCGCGGCATGACGCCGACGGCATTGCCGGCGATGACCTGGGCAAGGATTGCATGATAGGACGTCATCTCCACCGTCGGCAGATTGGCGCCGGCGCGCATCCATCGCTCGGCAATCTGCCGGTAGGTACAGCCGGGCTCGAGCGCGGCGAGCGCCGGAAGGCGGATATCCTGAGGTACTGCGACCGAGGCATGATGCGGCGGCATCACCAGCAGGAGGTCCTCCTCGTAGACGCGCGCAGAATGGAGATCGCCGACATCCGGACCTGCGGATGACAGCCAGCCGGGTTCGCCCTGTGGTGTGGCAATCAGCGCGCAATCGAGCTCGCCGGATAAAACCGCCTTTGTCAGCTCCCGCGTGGCGCCAAGCGTGAGCTTCAGGGCAATATCCGGGTTCTGCTCATTGAAACGGGCAAGTACAGGCGGAAGCCGGCTTGCGGCCGTGCTTTCCATTGTACCGAGACGCAGCACCGGTTGCGGACGGATACCCTTGAGCGCAAGCTGCGCCTCCCCGGCCAGGGCCGTCAACCGTTTCGCATAGGAAAGGAAGGTCTGCCCCTCCGGCGTCAGCGTCATGCGCTTGCCGTCGCGGCTGAACAGCACCGCATCCATCTGCCCTTCCAGGGCCTGGATACGGGTCGTGACGTTGGACGGCGCGCGCGAGAGCCTCCTGGCTGCGCGGGTCACGCTGCCCTCTTCGGCGACGGCAAGGAAAATTTCCAGGGAAGACAGATCCACATCGATCTCGCTTGATGAACGAACTTGTCTATTATTCCAAATCAGAGAATGATCGCAATCGTCCCACGGCCCAAAATCGTCACATGAACTGAAAACTTCTTCCGATCGGACCGCCAGATGCAGAAAGACGAACCAGAGGCCTATGCCTCGCCCGCATGCCTAATGCACGAAGTCGATCCCGCCTATATGGGTCTCGAAGAGCCGTGGGAGGTGGTGCGGGAATGGCGCCGCGGCGAGCGCAGGCGGCTGATCGACGCCCGCAAATCGATAGGATCAACCGATCGGGAGCAGAAGACGGCGCTGATATCGGCGCAGCTCGACCGCCTTCTGGGTCCTGTCGTCGCGGGAAAATCCGTCAGCGTCTACTGGCCCTTTCAGGGAGAGCCGGATCTGCGCGGCTGGATGAAGGAGATCGTGGGGCGCGCGGCCTGCCTTCTGCCTGTCGTGGCAGAAAAAGCGGGTCCGCTGACATTCCGCGCCTGGACGCCGGGAGCCAAGCTGGAGCGCGGCGTGCTCGGCATTCTCATTCCCGCCGGCGGCGAGGAGCAGCGGCCCGATATCGTCATTGCGCCTGTGGTCGGCTACGACCGCGGCTGTTATCGTCTTGGTGTCGGCGGCGGTTATTTCGACCGGACATTGGCGGCACTCTCCCCCAAACCACTCGCAATTGGCATCGGATACTCGCAACAGCAAATCCGAACGATCAAGCCGCAGCCGCACGATGTTCCAATGGATGCAATCGTCACGGAGGATGGCGTGATCATGCGCCCCGGCGGTGCATTGGCCTGACGGCTAAAGACCGCGATTCGCGCGGCGAACAAAAAAGGGCGGCCGAAGCCGCCCTCTTTTCGGGATTGCGCGTGAACTCAGCGATTGGCGGCGATGATGCTGGAGATCACGCCGCTGGCGATACCGACGAGAAGGTAGTCGTTATCGGCCCTCACCCAGTGATAGCCGCGCGGCGGCGGTGCCAGGCGATAGCGGCGATAGTCGCGGACTTCGCCGTAGCGGCCACGCTCGGCAGCCGACATGCGGTAACCCCTGGCCCAGTAATGCGGACGGATGACCTTTTTGTGGACGATGACCTTCTCGTGAACGACGACCGGCGGACGGCGATGATCGGCGGCGCTGGCTTGCGATGCGACGATCGGCGAGAGCAGGAAAGAAGTAGAAAGAAGTGCTGCGAAGATCTTTTTCATGGGGTTTCCTCGTGTTGAACACGCCCCGAAATTACGTCCCTGAAAATGAACGGAATCTGAAAATAAAATTAAAGATCTGTAATGGAATCGGGCACTTATGCGCGATTCCTAATATCCTAATTTCAGGATAACGGAAGGTGGCGAGATCATGTTGCCGGATATCACGTCTGCGTAATCGGGCGTGATGAAACGGTGTTTTGAACGGGCGGTTTCCCCCTCTCCTCAGCGGGGGGGTCGAAGGACGGGTCGAGACCCGTGGCTCGACCCTGGTCGGTGGCGTAAAGCGTCGGATGAGGAGACCACGCCCATTGCTTCCACAGCCCCTGCAGGCACGGTCTCTCCGATGGGGAAGCGAAAACCCGGCAGCCGCCGCTCGAAACCTATCGCGCAATCAACGCCATTTCGATCACGTCCTTATAAACCCCATCGACGCAAAACGCATCGCGGCTCACCCCTTCGCGTACGAAGCCGATCCCCTCGTAAAGCCGGATCGCCCTTGCATTGTCGGCATGCACGCCAAGTTCGATACGAAGCATGCCCACCTGCTGCGCGCCCTCAATCGACGCCTCGATCAGCCGGCGGCCGAGCCCCTGTCCACGGTAGGCGGGAAGCAGGCCCATGCCGAGCGTGCCGCGATGGGCGTGGGAGGGAAAGTGATGCCGGCGGATGTCGCACCAGCCGATCACCTCGCCGCCATCGAGGGCGACGAAGTGCACATTGCCGCTGGCAATGGAAGACAGCGCAAACCTGCGCGTCTCCTCCGGCGGCGGGGCTTCAAGCAGGCTCAGATATTTCCGCTCGCGCACCACAATGTCGAGAGCCCGGTGAAAGCCCTCGACATGCGTTTCGTTCAGCCGCTCGATGCCGGTATCGCCAGCCATGAAGCCCTCAAAGCTCGTCGTAATTGAACCAGTCGAAATCGGCCGTCTTTGCCCGGCCCGACGTATCGAAGGCGAAAACGCCGGCAAAGGCGCCGGTAAAGGAGCCATGCTCGCCGCGCCCGCCCTCGTCCGAGATGACACCGGCATCGAGAACCGGGCCGATCGGCTGCCAGGCGCCCTTGCCTTCCGTCTGCCAGAAGAATTGCAGGTCGTTTTCGCGGATCTCCATGGAGAGCTGCACGCGCCCTTCAGCCGGGATCGCGACGCCGGCTTCCGCCGGGAAGCTCATGCGCCCATGCGGATAGTCGCCGTCGCAGGAGAAAATCGTGACACAGCGGCCGAGCTTTTCATGCAGGGTTACGACGACGGCATGGAACTTGTGGCGGTTATAATAGTGTATCAGGCCGGCGACCTGCTGATAGGTATCCGGCGCAAACTCCACCACCGTTTCCGCGCGAAAACTGTGATGCTCCTGCCGGCGGGCGACGAGCGCCTGCTCGAACCAGGAACCGATGCTCTCGCGGCCGATCAGGCGCAGATGGCCGGGGCGCTCCGTCAGGTTGAAGATGCGCTCCGGCTGCGGCGTGCGCAGCCACTGGAAATCACCCGGCAACTTGCCGCCATCGAAGGAATACTCGCTGCGAACAGGTTTTTCAGCGCGCTTTGCATCGCCAAGACCCGGCACCTCGACATCGGGAACAACAGTGCCGTTTTCCAGATAGAGCCAGCCATCCTCGCGCCAGACACATTTCTGCAGAGCCGTCTCGCGCCCCAGCGTGCACCGACGCTTCGGCGGCAGCGGCCGGCCGCAAAGATGCGTGTGATAGACCTGGCCATCTGGTGTCTCGACGTATTGCCCGTGCCCTGCCCTTTGCAGCGCCGCTTCCGGATTGTCCTTCGAGGTGACCAGGTGCCGGTTCGGATGCAGCTCATAAGGGCCGTCGATATTGCGCGAACGCGCCATCGTCACCGCATGGTCGTAACCGGTGCCGCCTTCGGCCGTCGTCAGGTAGTACCAGCCGTTCTTGCGGAAGAGATGCGGTCCCTCGACCAGGCCGAGCGGGCTGCCGGCGAAAATGTTCTTGATCGGGCCCTTCAGCGCCTTCGTCTGCGGATCCCATTCCTGCAGCAGGATACCGTCAAAGGCTGGGGACTTCGGCGAGCCGCCATAGCTCTCGGTGCGGTGGTTCCACTGCATGTTGACGAACCACTTGCGCCCGTCCTCGTCATGGAAGAGCGACGGGTCGAAGCCCGAGGAGTTGACGTAGACAGGTTCGGACCATTCGCCCTCGATCGTGGGCGAGGTCACGATGTAATTATGCGCATCCTTGAAGTTGCCGTCGAAGCGCTTGACGTCGGTATAGACCAGCCAGAACTGCCCGTCCGCATAGGAAAGGCACGGCGCCCAGACACCACAGCTGTCGGGATTGCCGCGCATGTCGAGCTGCGAAGCCCGCTCCAGCGGCCGGCGCACCAGCTTCCAGTTCACCAGATCGCGCGAGTGATGGATCTGCACACCCGGATACCATTCGAAGGTCGAGGTCGCGATGTAATAATCGTCACCGACGCGGCAGATGGACGGGTCGGGATTGAACCCGGGCAGGATGGGATTGCGGATCATGGCGGCTCCTCCGTTGAGCAAGGTTCTTGCTATACGTACGTCAAACTATACCAGAAAAACGCCCGGGGTTTTGCCCCGGGCGATCAAAACTTTTCCAGCTCTGCGGACTTGGCCCAGAGGTTGATGTCGGCCTCCTTGGCATAGACATCGATCTGCTTCAGCTCCTCTGCCGAGAACTCGAGATTGCCGAGTGCGGCAACGCAATCGACGATCTGCGAGGAACGGCTGGCGCCGATGAGCGCCGAGGTCACGCGTCCGCCGCGCAGCACCCAGGCGATCGCCATCTGCGCCAGCGTCTGGCCGCGCTTTTCAGCGATCTCGTTGAGCTTCTTGATATTGTCGATGATCGAAGGACGGATGAAGTCCTTCTTCAGGAAGTGGTTCTGCGCCGCGCGGCTGTCGGCGGGAATGCCGCCGAGATATTTCGTCGTCAGCATGCCCTGCGCGAGCGGCGAGAACACGATCGAGCCCATGCCGACCTCGTCAAGCGTATCGAGCAGCTTGTCGTCCTCGACCCAGCGGTTGAGCATGGAATAGCTCGGCTGGTGGATGAGGCACGGCGTGCCGAGATCCTTCAGAATGGCAGCTGCCTCGCGGGTGCGCTGCGAATTGTAGGAGGAAATGCCGACATAGAGCGCGCGGCCCGAGCGCACGATATAGTCGAGCGCACCGCAGGTTTCTTCCAGCGGCGTTTCCGGGTCGAAACGGTGCGAATAGAAGATGTCGACATAGTCGAGGCCCATGCGCTCAAGGCTCTGGTCGCAGGAGGCGACGAGATACTTGCGGCTACCCCACTCGCCGTAAGGACCCGGCCACATGTCGTAGCCGGCCTTGGAAGAGATGATCAGCTCGTCGCGCAGGCCGGCGAAATCGGTGCGCAGGATCTCGCCGAACGCCGTCTCTGCACTGCCGGGAGGCGGGCCGTAATTGTTGGCGAGATCGAAATGGGTAATGCCGAGATCAAAAGCCGTGCGGCACATGTCGACCTTGCGGTCATTCGGGGTGTCGCCGCCGAAATTGTGCCACAGGCCGAGGGAAACGGCCGGCAGCTTCAGGCCGGAACGGCCCGTGCGGTTATATTTCATCTTCGAATAACGGTCTTCGGCCGGTTGCCAGCTCATCTGAGGTCTCCTCAACCTGTAAAAGTGCTTCTCTTTCGTGACCGCATCAGGCGGCAGTCGAAAGCTGAAAACGTCGCTGCCCCTCGTATGGGGCCGGGCGCGACGGCACTATTGGATCAAGCACACCGATACGGCAAGCGCGTGGCGCGTGTTCTCGACAACTTCAACGGAGCCAGCTTTGGGGCCGGCCCTCCCCGCCTGTCGTCACCCTCGGGCTTGTCCCCAGGATGACGGAGGCGTGCGCCGCACGACAAGCGTACGGCGCACCGCTTACCTTACTTCAAGAGCGCCTGCGCCTCTTCGATACCGAGCGCCGCCGGCTGCGTGCAGGTCGTGGTGAGATCCACGAACCGGCCTTCTGCACCCGACTTCAGGATCGAAGTCATGATGTCGACGCCGTGCAGCGTGCGGTCGAGCGAGCAGCGTGCATCGCGGCCCTCGATCAGCGCCATGGCCATGTCGGCAAGGCCGGCCGTGCGGTAGTTGGCGCGCGGGCCGTTCGGGCTTTCCTGGTTGAACTTGCCGAACGGGTGGTCCCAGGCTTCCAGCGCCTTGATGTCCTTGTCGCGGCCGCTGGCCTCTACGACGCCGCCGAAGAAGTTCGGGTCTGGCACGTAGAGCGAACCATCCGTGCCGTAGAGCTCCATATTGGCATGGCGGTGCGACCAGACATCCCAGCTTGCCGTCAGCGTGATGGTTGCGCCGGAAACGAATTCCAGGAGCGCCTGGATCGTCGTCGGCGTCTTGACCGGGATGATCTCGCCATTGCGCGGCTGGCTGGTGATCGTGCGGGTTTCCGACGCCATCGAAGTCAGGCCGGCAACGCGCTTCACTGGTCCGACCAGGTTGATCAGGTTGGCGATGTAATACGGCCCCATGTCGAGGATCGGGCCGCCGCCCGGCAGGAAGAAGAAGTCCGGGTTCGGGTGCCACATTTCCATGCCCGGGCCCATGACGTAGCAGGCGCCCGACGTGATGCGGCCGATACCGCCGTCGTCGATGAATTTACGCGCAAGCTGGTGCGCGCCGCCGAGGAACGTATCGGGCGCGCAGCCGACGGCGAGGCCCTTTTCCTTGGCGATGCGGCGAAGCTCTTCGCCCTGCTCGAGCGTCAGCACGAGCGGCTTTTCCGAGTAGACGTGCTTGCCGGCTTCGAGCGCCGCCTTCGACACCGGATAATGCGCATCCGGGATCGTCAGGTTGACGACGACGTCGATCTCGTCATTGGCGAGAAGCTCTTCGATCGTCTGCGCGACAACGCCATATTCTTCGGCGCGCTGCTTTGCAGCCTGCGCGTTGATATCGGCGCAAGCCAGCACCTTCAGCCCCTTGAAGAGCGGTGACAGCGAAAAGTAGGTGGTGGAGATGTTGCCGCATCCGATGATGCCGACGCCAAGTTCCTTGGTCATGATCTGCCTCAGTAGGTCTTGAAGGAAGCGATCGAGCGCGTGATGTTGCGGTCGATATCATTGGGATTGTCGTGCTCGACGACGAAATGCTTGGCCTTGGTTTTCGCCTTGACGACCGGAAGCAGCTTCGCCCAGCCGATCGTGCCATGGCCGACATCGGCCCAGCCGCCTTCGTCTGTGGCTTCGCCAGCCGGTGCGATATCCTTGACGTGAACGGCGCTGATACGGTCACCGAGCTTTTCGACCCAGGCATAGGGATCGGCACCGCCGCGAACGACCCAGGCGATATCCGCTTCCCAGGTGATGCCGGGGGCGGCTTCGAAGATGCGCTCGATCGGCAGCGAACCGTCCGAAAGCTTCACGAATTCGAAGTCGTGATTGTGCCAGCCGAATTCATAGCCCGCATCCTTGTAGGGCTTGCTCATTTCCTGCAGGCGCTTGCCGAAGGCGAGCCAGCCGGCTGCATCCGTCGGGCGCTGGTCGGGCATCAGGTGCGGCGCATAGATCGAATCCATGCCGAGGATCTTGGCGATCTGCAGCGACTTCTCGACATTGCCGTCGAGGAAATCGGGGCTGAAATGGCCGGTCGCCATCACGAGGCCGTTCTTGTCGAGATCGGCGCGCAGGCTCTTGAGGCCAGCCTCATCGAGTTCCGCATAGATGCCGCCGAAACCTTCGACTTCGGCGTAACCGGCCTTGCCGAGCTTTTCGAAGATCGTCGAAAGCGGCGGGAAATTGCGGGCGCTATAGAGCTGATAGCTGAGCTTGGTCATGTCATCCTCCTCGGGCCTCGTGCCCGTTCTCACGTAAGATCAATCTGCCGACTGGCAGGAATGCAGGTCATAGAAGCGGAATTCCGGCAGCTTGCCCTTTTCGAGAGGCTTTGCCGGGGTAAAGGTGATGCGGCGGCTTTCGCCGGCAGCCAGGTCGAAGGCATTGTCGGAATATTTGCCGTCAACATCCGTCTCGATCATCACGAAGAGCGCCAGGCCCTTGGCGGTGACGTCGAGGTCGATCGAGCCGTTCTCCTCGACGAATTCGCGGACGACGGAAAGACCCGCCGGCTCCAGTTCCAGCGCCTTGTAGGTGCCGTTGACGAAATGCCCCTCGCCGCCCATGCCATTGGAGGCGGTGAAATGCCAGGCAAGCAGCGTGCCCTCCGGAATCTCGGAGATGTCGAGCGTGGCGGCAGTGCAGGCCGCATCCGGCGCGCACATGGCCTGCACGTTCTTCAGATGCTTGCGCTCGCCCTTCATCGTCAGGACCGAGATCGAAAGATCGACGCTGACATCTTCGAGCGTGTCATTGACCAGCGAGAAGCGGATCGACTTGCCATCCTCCGAGGGGATCGCGGCCACCGCCACCGGCTGGAAGAAGCGCTTGACGAGATAGTGCATCGCCTTCCAGCGACCGCCGTAATCGAGGCTCGACCAGGACGCGACCGGCCAGGTATCGTTGAGCTGCCAGTAGATCGTGCCCATGCAATGCGGCTTCAGCGAACGCCAGTATTCCACCGCCGTCTTGATCGCGAGACCCTGCTGGATCTGGCTGAGATAGACGAAATTCGGGAAATCCTTCGGGAAGCGGAAGTAGCGGAACATCGTGCCGGCAATACGCTCGTTGCCGCCGGCATTCTTCTGGTGCAGCTCCATGACGGGCGATGCCACGTTCATGTCCTTGGCGTCGGCATAGGTCTTGATGACGGGCAGCGACGTATAGGACTGGAAGCCGAATTCCGAGCAGAAGCGCGGGCGCACCGAGCGGTAATTGTCGAACGACTTGTTCTCATGCCAGACCGACCAGTAGTGCATGTCGCCGGAACCATCGGCATGCCAGGCATCGCCATAATCAAGATAGCCGGAGGCCGGGCTCGACGGCCACCAGAGGGCGCCGGGCAGCGCCTTCTTGACCGCTACTTCGATGGTGCGGTTCAGGCGGTCGTAGGAAACGAGATAGCGGTCACGATCCTTGCGGGACTCCTCGAACCAGGTGAGCGCGCCGACGAGCTCGTTATCGCCGCACCAGAGCGCGATCGAGGCATGCGAAGAGAGCCGGCGGACCTGATAATCCACTTCGACTGCAACATTCTCCAGGAAGTCCTCGGTCGAGGGATAGAGGTTGCAGGCGAACATGAAGTCCTGCCAGACCATGAGCCCGAGCCGGTCGCAGATATCGTAGAACCAGTCGTGTTCGTAGAAGCCACCGCCCCACACACGGATCATGTTCATGTTGGCGGCCTTGGCCGACTGTAAGAGATCCTCTGTCTTTTCCTCAGAAGATAGCGAGAAGAGCGCGTCCGCCGGGATCCAGTTGGCGCCGCGGCAGAAGATTTCACGGCCGTTGACCTTGAAGGCGAAGCGGCTGCCGGCAGCATCCGGCGTGGTGATGAGCTCGATGGTGCGCAACCCGATCTGCTTCGTCACGCTGTCGGCCGGCAGTTCGACGGTCAGTGTATAAAGCGCCTGCTCGCCGCTGCCCGAGGGCCACCAGAGGCGCGGATTGTCGATCTGGAAGACGTGGTTGACGCTGGTCTCGCCGGCACTGACGCCGACATCGAGCCTTACGCGCTCGCCGTCGAGATCGAAATAGAGCTGCGCGATGCCGGGATCCTTGGCAAAAAGCGTCGCCGTAACCTGCAGTTCCACCGAACCGTCGGAATTGTGCGTCTGGCGCGTCAGAACATGCTCGATGCGCGCAGTCTCCAGCTTCTTCAGCGCAATCGTGCCGTAAAGCCCGAGCGGGGCAATGGCGATATTCCAGTCCCAGCCGAAATGGCACTGCGCCTTGCGCAGCATGTTGCCGTCAGGGATCGGCGAGTTGCCGGTGCTGTAGGGAATATAGAAGGGCTGCTGCTTTTGCCGCGCGGCACCGGCTGCGACGTTGGAGGCAAACACGATGCGGATCGTGTTCTCACCCTTCTTCAGCATGCTCGAAACATCCGGCCGGTAGCGGCGGAAGCTGTTATCGGCCTCGAGCGCCAGGAAGCCGTTGACGTGGACGCTGGCGACCGTGTCGAGATAATCGATGTCGAGATACCAGTCGCCCTCGGCGTCAGGAAGCGTGAAGCTGCGCTCCACCGTCCATTCGCGCTCGGCGACCCACTGCACCTTTTCCTCGTTTCGGCCGAAATAGGGATCCGGGATCAGTCCCGCGCGGTGCAGCGCCGTGTGCACGTCGCCCGGCAGCGTGATGACGCTGCGGATCTCGCCATCGGCGGAAGCAAGCTGCCACGAACCCGAAAGTTCGATGTTGAAACCGTTCTTCGGCAAGGATGTCATAGTCTTATCCTGATCGCGCCGCTCCTGGGAGTGCCGGGCAAGCCGGACTGCGGCCGAAATTGGCTGGCCAGACGGCCAATTGGAGGATCGGGCAACGCCGTTTCCGGCGCCGCCCGCAGAACTTTCTAGAGGCGCAACTCGCTTTCGGCATCGAAGACCGAGGCGAGCGCCATGTCGAAGCTGAGCTTCACCTTGCTGCCGACATTGAAGCGGCGCGCACCATTGATGCGTACCGACATCGTGTGACCGGCATGTTTCAGCCAGAGAAGATTGTCCGCACCCATCGGTTCTTCGATGTCGACGGTGGCGTCGTGTTCTTCGCCGCCGGTATTCTCGTTGACCTTGATATGCTCGGGGCGAACGCCGAGCACCACCTTGCGGCCGGGCTGCAGCTTCTCCACGCCGTCATAGGCGGCGAGCGAGAAATTCACGCCGTTGGCGGCGAAAGCAATGCCATCGCCTGATTTCACCAGTTCGCCCTGCAGGAAATTCATGGACGGCGAGCCGATGAAGCCGGCGACGAAGAGATTGCGCGGCCTGTTGTAGATCGTCGTCGGATCGTCGAGCTGCTGGATGATGCCGCTCTTCATGATGGCGATACGGTCGGCGAGCGTCAGCGCCTCGATCTGGTCATGCGTGACGTAGATCATCGTGTTCTTCAGCGACTGGTGCAGACGCTTGATTTCGACGCGCAGTTCCGAGCGCAGCTTGGCGTCGAGGTTCGACAGCGGCTCGTCGAAGAGGAAGACGTCGACATCGCGCACCAGGGCACGGCCGATCGCCACGCGCTGGCGCTGGCCGCCGGAAAGCTCGGCCGGCTTGCGCTTCAGGAGCGGCTGGATCTGCAGGATCTCGGAGGCACGCGCCACGCGCTTGTCGATCTCGGACTGCGGCACCTTGGCGACGCGAAGGCCGAAGGAGAGGTTCTTCTCGACAGTCATCTGCGGATAAAGCGCGTAGGACTGGAACACCATGCCGATGCCGCGGTCCTTGGGCTCTTCCCAGGTGACGTTCTTGCCCTTGATGAAGATCTGCCCTTCCGAGGCGTCGAGCAGCCCGGCAATGCAGTTCAGCAGGGTCGACTTGCCGCATCCCGAGGAGCCGAGAAGCACCAGGAATTCGCCGTCGTTGATGTCGAGGTTCAGATCCTTGAGCACGCTGACCGCGCCGAAGTTCAGCGACAGGTCCTTGATGGAGACACTTGCATTCATGTTCATTGGATCAACCCTTCACTGCGCCAGCGGCGATGCCACGGACGAAAAGTCGCCCCGACACGAAATAGACGACGAGCGGCACGAGTCCTGTCAGGATCGTTGCGGCCATGTTGACGTTGTATTCCTTCACGCCCTGGACGGAATTGACGATGTTGTTGAGCTGTACGGTCATCGGATAGGTATCCGGCCGGGTGAAGACCACGCCGAACAGGAAGTCGTTCCAGATGCCGGTGACCTGCAGGATCATCGCGACGACGAAGATCGGCAGCGACATCGGCAGCATGATCTGCAGGAAGATCTGCCAGAAGCCCGCCCCGTCGACACGCGCCGCCTTGAACAGTTCCTCCGGCAGAGACACGAAGTAGTTGCGGAACAGCAGCGTCAGGATCGGCATGCCGAAGATCGAATGCACGATGATGAGACCGGTGAGCGATCCGTAGATGCCGATTTCGCGCAGGATGATGACGATCGGATAGATCATGACCTGATAGGGAATGAAGGCGCCGATGATGAGGACCGAGAAGAAGAATTCCGATCCCTTGAAGCGCCAGTTCGCCAGCGCATAACCATTGACCGAGGCGATCGCGATGGAAACGATGACCGACGGAACGGTGATGCGGACCGAGTTCCAGAAACCGCGCGAAAGACCGTCGCAGTTGAGGCCGGTGCAGGCCGTCGCCCAGGCCTTGACCCAGGGTTCGAAGGTGATTTCCATCGGCGGCGCGAAGATGTTGCCGAGCCGGATCTCCGGCATCCCCTTGAGCGACGTGACGACCATCACGTAAAGCGGGATCAGATAGTAGACGGCGGCCACGAAAAGCGTGCCGTAGACGATGATGTTGCGGGCCGAAACCACCGGCCGCGGCTTTGGTCCGGCCGGACCGGAAACCGCCCCCTTCTGGAGGGAAGTATCGCCGTCGTTAACGGCCTTGAGAGCGATATTGTCAGCCACGTTTGCGCCCTCCGCCAAATTCCAGATATGCCCAGGGAACGATGATGATCGCTACTGTCACCAGCATCATGGTCGAAGCCGCGAAGCCCTGACCGAGATTCTGCGCCTGGAACATGTAGTCGTAGACGTATTTTGCCGGAACTTCCGACGAGATGCCCGGACCGCCGCTGGTCTGGGCGACCACGAGGTCGTAGACCTTGACGATGCCGCTGGCGATGATGACGAGCGTGGTGATGAACACCGGGCGCATCATCGGAATGACGACGAAGAGATAGGTCCGCCACATCGGAATGCCGTCGACGCGGGAAGCCTTCCAGATATCCTCGTCGATGCCGCGAAGCCCGGCGAGCATCAGGCACATCACGAGGCCGGTGCCTTGCCAGAGGGCGGCAATCAGCACCCCGTAGATGACGATTTCGGACGTATAGAGCGGATCGAAACTGAAACTCGTCCATCCCAGCGACCGCACGACCGCCTGGACCCCGAATTCCGGATTGAGGATCCACTGCCACACGAGACCGGTGACGATGAAGGACAGCGCGAAGGGATAGAGGAAGATCGTGCGGAACGTATTCTCGAAACGGATCTTCTGATCCATGAGAGCCGCCAGCATGAAACCGATGACCAGGCTGAAGATCAGCGACAGAATGCCGTAGATCGCCAGATTCTCGATGGACACGACCCAGCGCGGGGCGGCCCAGAGACGCTGATATTGCTCGATGCCGACGAAGTTCAATCGCGGCAGGAGCTTGGAATTGGTGAAGGAATAAACCACCGTCCAGACCGTGCCACCGAGAAAGATGACCATGGCGGTGAGGATCATGGGAATGGAAGCAATCTTCGAATTCAGATTGCGGAATAGTTTAAACGGTCGGCCGGCTTTCGCTTGACCTGTCATTGAGTTTCCTCCTGAAGCACGGTCGCTTCGGTGATCGGGGCTCCATCCGAAGACGGCCACCCTTCCCGCCCCCGTCTCGACCGCAACGCGGTCCTGGCGCGATCGCACCCGGGTGTGACGTGACGTCGCCGGAAGGACCGGAGATCAGGGCGGCGCGATCCGGTCCTGCAATGCGCAGGACCGGACCTGATGGGCTTGAGGACCGAGGATCAGTCGGCGGCGGCGATGATGTCGGCGAAGCGCTTCTGCGCTGCGTCGGGCGTCATCGTGGTATTGGCGAAGAACTCGGCGAAGAGGTCTTCGATCTGCTTCGTCGTATCCGGCGAAGCGAGCTGATCCGAGCTGGTGACGATATTGCCCTTGGCGAGGATTTCGAGACCCTTCTTCATGCAATCGTTGGCGGCCGAGATATCGACGTCACCGCGAACCGGCAGCGAGCCCTTCTTCAGGTTGAAGGCAACCTGCGTCTTCGGGTCGAGAAGCGTGGCGGCAAGCACGTCCTGAGCCTTAGCCTTCTCGGCATCCTTCTGGAGCGGGAAGTAGAAGGCGTCACCGCTGGTCGAGATGATCTCGTTCACGCCGAGGCCCGGAAGGCAGGTATAGTCCTTGCCGGCGACCTGCTTGGCGACCTGGAATTCGCCCTGCGCCCAGTCACCCATGATCTGGCCGCCGGCCTTGCCGGTGATGACGAGATTGGTGGCCTGGTTCCAGTCCTGCACGTTGCTGCCCTTGGACATGCGGCGTGCATCGTCGGCAGCCTTGAACACCTTGGCGATCTCGGGGCCGGCTGCCACTTTGGCATCCTTGTCCTTGAAGACCTTCAGGTAGTTGTCCTTGCCGCCGATGGCGATCATCAGAACGTTGAAGGCGCCGCTTGCCTGCCAGCCCTGACCGCCGACTGCGAGGGGAACGATGCCGGCCTTTTCCAGGGCCGGAGCGGCAGCGACGAACTCATCCCAGTTCTTCGGAACCGCAACGCCAGCCTTCTGGAAGGCTGCATTCGACAGCCACAGCCACTGCCAGGAGTGGATGTTGACCGGTGCGCAATAGATCTTGCCGTCGATCGTGCAGGAATCGAGCAGGGTCGACGGACGGATGATGTCCTTCCATTTGCCTGCGGTCGCCACATCGGTCAGGTCCTTCATCAGGCCAGCCTGGACGAGTTCCTCGGCCTGGCGGCCGTGGTTGAACTGGGTCGCGCCCATCGGGTCACCGCCGGTGATGCGGCTGATCATGATCGGGCGTGCTGTGCTGCCGGAACCGGCAATTGCGCCGTCAACCCAGTGGTTGCCGGTGGCGTCGAATGCCTTTGCCAGCTCAGCCACGGCGGCAGCTTCGCCGCCAGAGGTCCACCAATGGGTGACTTCGAGATCGGTAGCCTTTGCGGCGCCAAAAGGAATAGCTACGGAAGCGGCAAGCACAGCCGCCATAATACGGATTTTCATGAGTTCTCCTCCCTCACTGAAACGTTGCCGGAAAAACTTAGAGCAATCGATTTATCCGCGCAACCGCCCGCTCGTAAAATTTTCTGTGAAAGTCACCATTACATCCTATGAGGGCAATCAACGGCTCGACCTTTGCTTCACAAGAAAAGCGTAAGCAAGCAATTTCGCAATTGCGGCATTGCATTATACATTTGATTCTGCTTATTAATTTTTGATTAATCTGATAATTTCAACCTTTCCTGGCTTCGCAGGTGCAAAAAATCGCGTGCGGGACAGGCGATTCAACCAGAGAGGATCCCTATGCAACGCTGGTCAGAAAAAGCGCTCGACATTTCTACTGTATCGTTACAGATTGTCTGGCTCAGGGAGGAGAGCTTTTCCGCAGCGGCGTACTTACAGCGCGGCGAAAAGCCTCTATAAGGCGAAGCAAATCGCGCGAGGCGGGCCTAGAGGGATGGAAAACAACGGAAATTTCGGCGGAGCGGCATCCGGTTCCGTTCCGCGCGAGCGCCCGACATTGAAGACGATCGCCTTCATGACGGGCCTTGGCGTGACCACCGTATCGCGGGCACTGAAAGATGCACCGGATATTGGCGCGGAAACCAAGGAACGCGTGCGCATGGTCGCCCGTCAGCTCGGCTACCAGCCGAACCGGGCCGGCGTGCGCCTGAGAACCGGCAAGACCAATGTCATCGCCCTCGTGCTCAGCATCGACGAGGAGATCATGGGCTTTTCCAGCCAGATGGTCTTCGGCATTTCAGAGGTGCTGACCGGCACCCCCTACCATATCGTCGTCACCCCGCATTCGCACAGCAAGGATCCCATGCTGCCGGTGCGCTATATCCTCGACACCGGCTCGGCGGACGGCGTCATCATCTCGCGCGTCGAGCCTGACGATCCGCGCGTGCGCCTGCTCGCCGAAAGCGGCATGCCCTTTACCACCCATGGCCGCACCGATGCCGGCCTCGTCCACCCCTATCACGACTTCGACAACGAGGCTTATGCTCATCAGGCCGTCGAGAAGCTGGTCAAGCGCGGCCGCAAGCGCATCGCCCTGCTGCAGCCGCCGAGCAAGCTCACCTACTACACGCATACCCGCATAGGCTTTCAGACCGGCCTCCACGATTACGGCGCCGAGGAAGTGCCGCTGCGTGTCAACATTGACGCCCCGCTCGCCGAAATCCGCAACGCCGTGGAGCAGCTGATGCGCTCCCCCGGCGCCCCCGATGGGATTGTCTCGTCGGCCGGCAGCGCCACCATCGCCGTCAACGCCGGCATCGAAGCCGCCGGCAAACGCCTCGGCCATGACGTCGACCTCGTCTCCAAGCAATCCGCCTCTATCCTCAACTGGATCCGCCCCGAGATCATCACCGCCCACGAAGACGTCCGCCACGCCGGGCGCGAGATGGCCAAGCAGGTGATTGCGCGCATCGATGGCGTGGATGCCGAACTGCTGCAGAGCATCAGCAAGCCGGAATGGCCGGACGGACGGTAGAACGGCTGATCACTTGTCGCGGCTAAGGTTTTTCCGGGCCGGCGTAAGACGACCGGCTGCCCGGGCCTTCCCATGCCGGAACCCGGAGTCTTACTTGCCTACCGCGCGTTCTCCAGATCCGCCCGCGTAAACACCGGGAATACCCCAAGCTCGGGCACGCCATCGATGCGCGCGGCGCCCTCGCCGCGCCAGATCGCGCAGACGACACCAAGCACTTCTGCCTTCTCCCCGATCGCCAGCTGGTAGGCATCCTTTACCGCACCGCCGGTGCTGATCACATCCTCGATGAAGGTCACGCGCCGGCCAGCCACGTCCTGCCCCTCGATCGCCCGGCAGGTGCCATAGGTCTTGGCCTCCTTGCGGATGAAGGCGGCGGGCAGGCCGGTTTCCAGCGAGATCGCGGTCGCGAGCGGCACGCCGCCGAGTTCCAGCCCGGCGATGATTTCGGTATCGGCGGGCAGAAGGGCTGCCATTGCCTGCGCCAGCGGCTTCAGGAGAGCCGGCGTGCCTTCGAAACGGTATTTGTCGAAATAGCGGTGCGATACCTGGCCGGAGCGGAGCACGAATTCGCCCTCCAGCGTGGCGATGTCGGCGATCTGCCGGGCGAGAGCCGCGTGGTCGATGGATTCCTTGATCATTTTATCCCCTGCCAAAATAAGTCCGGACGGCGCTTGCTCGCCTTAAGCCATAAGATCCCGGCCCTGCCCTTTCAGAATAGGCAGCGCGCGGCAAGAGACGAGATACGGAAAGCCGTTCAGCCCCCGCACTTGTGCTGCGCATCGGGCAGTATCCAGCTTTCTTTCGTCCTGCCATTGGTGACGAGGAAAAGCCGGCCATCCTCATCCGGCTCGCAGTCGCGATCGATCTCTACCAGGCATTGGGTGACCGGATCGCCGGGCTTGGAGCGGATCAGCATCTGCTCGCGGTTATACGAGACCTGGTAGCCGTCATTGGCATAATCGATGCCCGTGCCATTGCCAAAATCCTCATCGGTCACGGGTGCGTCGCCACTCTCGACGCGCGGATGCACCGCCAGGATCGTGGTTGCAGCGCATTGCCCGGGCTTTGTCGGGATGTCCGAAGTCCCGGGCTGCTTGCCGCCCGTCAGCGACTTCGCGGAGATGCCCTGCATGAAGCTGCTCTTGTCCGGTGATATCTCCCAGAGAATGGCAAGATAGGTGCTGAGGATACAGGCCCGGTCGTTACCGCAATCACGCCGGTCGGCCAGGAAATTACGGGCCGAGTGGACGACATCATCCTCATCGGGAGCTGTCTTGCGTGCCGCGCCATAGCGGGCATTGAAGACATCGTCGAGGTGGGAAAGCTGAGTATCGCCGCAGACGATCTTTTCGTCGGCGCTGGCTGCCTTGGCGCAATTGAAGCCCGCGGCTTCTGCTGATGCGGTGAAGAGGAGGCCGAGGCAGAAGGTAATGAGAAAGGTGGAAATCGGTCGCATGATGGTCCCCTCTGTCCGGCGGGTCGGCCTCAACCTAAATGCGGCGGCGAGCTTGTGCGAGTGTTGTGCAGCGTCGTTCTAATGTCTGGCGGGGGTATTCCACATCACAACGTGAACCGAGGCATGCCGGATATACGTCCGCAGCTCTGTTCCAATCGGCGCGCCAGCCTCACTTCACCTGATTGAAAACCGCCTCGATACGATATCCATCGGGATCGACGACAAATGCAGCAAAGTAATTCGGCCCGTAGTGCTGCCTGAGCCCCGGCGCACCATTATCGACGCCACCCTGGGAAAGCGCTGCGGCATGGAAATCAATGACCGACCGCTGATCCGGCGCGGCAAAGGCCAGATGGAAGCCCGCACCCGGCGCACCCTGCCCCGCCTCGACCGATTTGATCGCCAGCTTGTCGCCGCCGCCGGGCATACCATAGCCGACGGCCTGTCCGGCCTCCCCGGGGCGCAGATCCTCCCAGACCCTGACATAGCCAAGCGCGCCGAGGGCAGCATCATAGAACCGCGCGGCTCGTTCGATATCGGCCACCCCGAAAGATGCATGGTGGAGCATATTATGGACCTCCCGATTGCAATCAGCCGCTTCGCGGCAGGATAACAAAAAGCCCGGCACAATGGCCGGGCTTTCAACTCTGTTTTCGCAAACCTCAGAAGGTCGATGCACCACTGCCCCAGGGGCCATGGTGGAAGTCCTTGCCGTCGAGGCGGTCGAAGCCGTGGGCGCCGAAGAAGTCGCGCTGCGCCTGGATCAGGTTGGCAGTGCCGCGGCCCTGGCGGTAGGCGTCGAAATAGCTGAGCGCCGAGACAAGCGCCGGAACCGGCAGGCCGGCGGCCAGAGCTGCGGTGACGACGCGGCGCAGTGCCGGGATCGATTCCTTGACCATGGCCGAGAAGGCTGGCGTGACGATGAGGTTCGCCGCATCAGGCGCATCGGTGAAGGCCTTGGTGATCTCATCCAGGAACTGCGAGCGAATGATGCAGCCTGCGCGCCAGATACGGGCGATGACAGGCATCGGTAGCGACCAGTTGAACTCCTTGGAAGCTTCCGCCATCACCGCAAAGCCCTGCGCATAGGCGCCGATCTTGCCGGCAAACAGCGCCAGTTCCAGATCCTTGTTGAACTCGGGGCCGTAGGCGACCGGGAAGGCAGCACCGAGGTCACCGAAGATCTTCTGGGCGGCCTCGCGCTGGTCCTTCATCGAGGACAGGCTGCGGGCCGCGACAGCGGCTTCGATGCCGGTTGCCGGAATGCCCATGTTCTGCGCTTCGATCGCCGACCACTTGCCGGTGCCCTTCTGGCCGGCCTTGTCGAGGATCATGTCGACCATCGGCGTCTTGGAGATCGGGTCGGTGGCGGCCAGAACCTTCTCGGAGATTTCGATCAGGTAGGAGTTCAGGCGGCCCTTGTTCCATTCGCCGAAGATGCTGGAGATTTCCGATGCGCTCTTGCCGAGGCCGTCGCGCAGGATGCCGTAGATTTCGGCGATCATCTGCATGTCGGCATATTCGATGCCGTTATGGATCGTCTTGACGAAATGGCCGGCGCCGTCATTGCCGAGCCAGGCAACGCAGGGATCGCCATTATACTTGGCGGCAATAGAGGTCAGAACCTTCTCGACACGCTTCCAGGACTCTTCCTTGCCGCCGACCATGATCGACGGACCGTGGCGGGCACCTTCCTCACCGCCCGAAACGCCCATACCGATGAAGGTCAGGCCGGTATCCTTGAGGCGGTCGAAGCGGGCAACCGTATCGCGGAAATTGGCATTGCCGGCATCGATCATGATGTCGTTCTTTTCCAGATGCGGGCGCAGCGCCTCCATCTGCTGATCGACAGGCTCGCCGGCCTTGATCATGATGATGATCGGACGCGGCGGGCGGATCGCCTCGACGAACTCCTCGATCGTCTTGCAGGGAATGATCTGCTTCTTCAGATCGCCGGCACTCTCGTAGAATTCATCCGTTTTTTCAGGCGTGCGGTTGAAAACCGCGATCTTGTTGCCCTTTTCCGCAATGTTGAGAGCCAGGTTGGACCCCATGACGGCAAGGCCGATCAGTCCGATTTCTGCCTTTTCCACGACAAACCTCCGATGAGTGAAATGGTGCGATGTTGTGGCACTCTCTCGCTCAAACGGCAAGGTCGAAGACGGCGATTCGGGTCGAAAAAAGGCTGTCGGAACAGGCTTTTCGAATGACCGGGGAAGCACCATATGCATGGGTTTGGGAGGCTGAAATGACTGTTGCTGCAAGGCAAGTCGATATCGGGCCGCTGCTCGCGAAGAGTGCCGGGCGCTACCGCGAATATGCGCCCCTGCCTGCCCTTGCGCCGCATTTCCGCTGCCTCTGGTCGCACGAGATTCGAACCGCAGGCCCGGTCGCCATTGTGCCCGATGGTTATTGCGACCTGCTTTTCGCGAATGGCCGCCTCTTCGCTGTCGGGCCGGACCGCACCGCCGCCTTCCCGCCGATGGCGCCGGGCATGCGCATTATCGGCGCGCGTTTTGCACCGGGCGCCGGCGCCGCATGGCTGAAGCTGCCCCTGTCGGAGATCACCGGCCTCTCCATTCCCCTCAGCGATCTCGCGCCCAAAAAGGCTGCCCTCCTCGAACCGCGCCTTTCCGACTGTCCGGATGGAGCTGCCGCCCTCTCGCTCTTCGCCACCCTCTTGAGCGAACTGGCAAGGGAAGAAGCGGAGCCGGACCCCGAGGCGCGCCTGATCTTTGCCGCCGCCGACCATAGGCCCGGCCGCATCGGCGAGCTGCAGCAGAGGCTCGATATCGGCG
The DNA here is from genome assembly GCF_014194915.1 of Rhizobium sp. BK512. Taxonomy (NCBI): domain Bacteria; kingdom Pseudomonadati; phylum Pseudomonadota; class Alphaproteobacteria; order Hyphomicrobiales; family Rhizobiaceae; genus Rhizobium; species Rhizobium sp. BK512. The sequence goes on from NZ_JACIAS010000001.1 coordinate 354,149, forward strand.
AACGGCAATTGCGGCGCCGCGCCCACCATCATTTCGGCTACGGTATCAAGACGCTGGAACGCGTCCGCCGGCTGCAGCGTTTCATGACCTTGTGCCGCGCTGGCGAAACCCTGTCCCTGGCCGCCCTCGCCCTCGAAGCCGGCTTTTCCGACCAGGCGCATATGACCCGCGAGATCGGCGACCTGACGACACTGACGCCATCAGCCATGCTGGCTCAATTGACGGCCCGCTGACCGTTTTGTTCAAGACGGTCCGTGCCGGCCTGCTAGTCTGACGCAAAGCAAAAGGACAGACCGATGAACACAATGCCCGCACGCATCGTCCACATCACGATCAAAAGAGACTGGCGCGATGTCTATGATTTCGCCGGCAGGCCGGAGAACATGCCGCTCTGGGCCTCCGGCCTTGCGAGCGGCCTGGAACCCGATGGCGAGGACTGGATCGCCCATGGCCCGCTCGGCAGCGTCCGGGTGAGCTTCGTGCCACCCAACGAATTCGGCGTCATCGACCATACCGTCACCATCGAATCCGGCCTGCGCGTCTATAACGCGCTGCGCATCGTGCCGAATGGCGACGGCTGCGAGGTGATGTTCACGCTGCTGCGCCTGCCGGGCATGACCGACGAACAATTCGCGGCCGACGCCGCCCATATCCAGAAGGATCTGGCGTCCCTGAAATCGATGATGGAGAAGTTAGATGGCTGAGAACGATGCTCGAAATGACCGCCGCATCGACTATGTCGAGTTCAACGTGAAAGATATCGGCGCTTCAAAAGCCTTTTACGGTGCGGCCTTCGGTTGGCGCTTCACCGATTACGGCGAGAACTATTGCGAGTTCGACGACGGAAGATTGAAAGGCGGCTTTACCAATCTCGGCCCGGTGCGAGCCGCAGGCGGCCCGCTCGTCATTCTCTATGCCGAGAAGCTGGAAGACGTGCTGGCAAGCGTCGAAAAGGCCGGCGGCACCGTAGCAAAACCGATCACGCCCTTCCCCGGCGGCCGGCGCTTTCATTTTCTCGACAAGGACGGCTACGAACTCGCCGTCTGGAGCAAGGATTAGACGTCCGCGGATACGGGGCCGTTCATGTTCTGGATGGTGATCAGCGCGCCGATCACCTTCCTCGCAGCATCATGCAGCGGCAACATGCGGCAGCGGCTGCGCATCGCCGAGCGCTCGTAGATGTAGTCGACCGTCGCGCCGTCGAAGCAGGCGTCGAGCTTTTCCTTCACCTCGCCGGCAAACCGTTCTTCGCCGATGAATTCGAGGATATGCCGGCCGATGAGCTGCATGGCATTCTTGCCGAGATGGGCGCAGTTGACGGGATTGGAATAGAGGTAGCGGTAATCCTTCGTCAGCACCGCCACGCGGTCCGGCAGCGTCTGCAGGATCGCCGCATTGAGGAACTGGCCATTGTCGGTGTCGGGAACATAGGCGGGCGGCGGCCTGAGTTTCATTTCTACCGGCAACGGCACCCGCCAATCCGGCGCATGGGCGCCGAAATAGCGATCAAGCAGATAGGAGAGCACGGCGGCATATTGCGTCACGAAAGCACCGTCATCGGCGTCTTGAGCAATGAGGTAGCTTACAAACTGAAGTTGCATGTAGACTTCGATGAGATTGGATGCCCTGCATGCGAGGATCGCCTCGACAAGCGGCTGGATATCACGGTCGAGCGCCTCCACGCGCCCATCATCCCCTAGCCTTATCGCTTCCTCGATCTGCGCGCAGCGCAAGGAAAAGGCCCTGAACAACTCAAGCAAGATACCCCCAATATCCATTTCCTGAGAAACGTTCCGAACACCGGTCGAGGCCTATGCTTCATGCAAGATTACGCCTTACGGTAGGCACTTTACGCGCCCTAGTAGAGACGCGTAACATGAACTGTGCTCATTTTCAACTGACGCAAACCTGTCGCTTTTCACTGATTATAAATCGGGAGCAAAAACTTACAGGCAGAATCTTACAGGCTGACGGAACGTTTGATATCCCACCGGTCGTGATACCACAGCCATTGGGCCGGGTATTCGCGCACCCAGCTTTCCACCTTGTCATTCATCATCTGCGCCGTGGCGGGAAGGTCCAGGTTGCCCTTCTCGTCGCGCGGCATTTCCATCTTCGGCTCGATTTCAAGCCGGTAGCGATTGCCCGGAAGACGGATGCAGCGGGCAGGATAGACCTCGCAATTGAACTGGCGCACCAGTTTCGGCAGCAGCGGATTGGTCTTGGTTTCCAGGCCGAAGAACGTCGTCTTCAACCCGCGGCTGAATTTCTGGTCAACGAGCACGCCAACGCCCTGCCCTGCCTCGAGCTGACGGGCAAGCGCAAAGGAAGAGCCGGCATGCGAAGGCACCAGCTTGCCCATGCGGCCGCTGCGGAAATCGAACACCTTCTGCGCCACATAAGGATTGTTCGGCGGGCGAAAGAGCACGGTCACACTGAGACCGAAAGCGTTACCGGCGACCGGCAAAAGCTCGAAATTGCCGGTATGGCCGGTAAAGACGATGAAGGGACGCGGATTGTCGCGCAGTTCCAGGAAGATCGGAATGCCCGAGACTTCCACTCTGCCCGGCTTGTCGCTCGTTGGATCGAAATCGAATAGCTGGTCGAGAAAAACATATTCGGCCGCGAGCCTGCCCATATTGCCCCAGCTTTCGAGCGCGATCTCTTCCAGCTCGGCATCGCTCTTTTCCGGGAAGGCCCGGCGCAGATTGTAGAGCATCAGCTTATGGCGCTTCATCCGCTTGCCGACCCGGCGCGTCAGCCAATCGGCAAAGCGCATGGCGCCGTCAGCCGGGAAAAGCTTGAGGAAGTTCAGGAAGCCGAACATCAGCTGCGCCACCAGCCATTGCTGGAAGTGCCTGAGCGCCAGAACGATCCTCGTGATGAAAAGCTTCACGCGGATCAGTCCATCTTCAGGATGATCTTGCCGAAGATCTGGCGGCCTTCCATGCGTTCCAGCGCGCGGTCGATATCGTCGAAGCCGACTTCGGTATCGATGACGGGATGAACGAGGCCACGGCCCATCTTCTGCATGGCGTCGGCCATGTTCTCCATGCGGCAGCCGAAGGAGCCCAAGAGCTTCAGCTGCTGCTGGAAGAGCATCATCAGGTTCATTTCGGTCGAAACACCCGAGGTCGAGCCGCAGGTGACGAGACGCCCGCCGCGCTTCATGCAGAGCATGGAGCCCGCCCAGGTATCCTTGCCCACATGTTCGAAGACGACATCGACGCCCTTCTTCTTGGTGAGCTTGCGCACAACGCCTTCGAAACGGTCGGTGCGGTAATTGATGACGTGATCGGCGCCGAGCGCCTTCGCCTTCTCGATCTTGTCGTCCGAGCCGACTGTCGTGATCACAGTGCAGCCGATCTTCTTGGCAAGCTGGATCGCCGCCGTGCCGATGCCGGAGCCGCCGGCATGAACGAGGATCGTCTCGCCGGGCTCGAGCTTGGCATTGTCGAAGAGCATATGCTCGACCGTGCCGAAGGTGACGGGTGCAAGGGCTGCGCCGATCGCATCGACGCCGGGAGGTGCGGGAACCAGCAGACGCGCCGGCAGGTTCACCTTCTCCTGCGCAAAGCCATCGAGATGGAAGCCGTGCACGCCGGAGACATGTTCGCAGAGATTGTCACGGCCTTCGCGGCACGGACGGCAGAGGCCGCAGGTGCGCGCGCCGTAGATCGACACGAGCTGGCCCGGCAGGACGTTTGCAACGCCGGGACCGATCGCTTCTACCACGCCGGAGGCTTCCGCGCCGATGACGAGCGGCATCTTGCGTTTGGCAAAAGCCATGCCGCGCCAGCCCCAGACATCGATATGGTTCAGCGCAACTGCCTTGACGCGCAGCGTCACTTCGCCGGCGGAAGGTGCATCCGGTTCCGGCAGGTCGGTGATCTCAAGCTTGCGGTCATCGATCAGTTGCAAAGCGCGCATGGCAAAACCTCTCGCCTCTGGGGCGTTTTTTTATCGGTTGATTTGTCGGGAACCGCTTATGCCGGTTCGAGCGCCATGACAAGGCTTGCGTTCTGTCCGCCGAAGCCGAAAGAGTTGGAAAGCACGGCCGAAACCTGGGCTTCCCGCTTCTTGTTCGGCACGACATCGAGAACGATCGACGGATCCGGATTGTTGTAGTTGATCGTCGGCGGCAGCGTGCCTGATAGCATCGTCTGCAGCGAGAACACCGCCTCGACCGCTCCTGCCGCCGTCAGCGTGTGTCCGATCATCGACTTGTTGGAGGATACCGGAATGCCGACCAGCCTTTCGCCGAAGACGGCGGACATGGAGCCGTATTCCATCTTGTCGTTTTCGGGCGTCGAAGTGCCGTGCGCATTGATATAGCCGATATCGTTCTCGCTCATGCCGGCATCGGCGAGCGCTGCGCGGATCGTGGCAATCGCCGGACCGCCATCGGGCGAAGAGCGCGTGCGGTGGAAGCTGTCGGCCTTGTCGCCGGCACCCTTCATGATGCCGAGCACCCTGGCGCCGCGTGCGATGGCGGATTCAAGCGATTCCAGCACCAGCGTCGCCGCACCCTCGGCAATGACGAAGCCGTCGCGATCCTTACTGAAGGGCTTGGAGGCCTTGGTCGGAGGATCGTTCTGCGTGGAAAGGGCCGAAAGCAGCGAGAAGCGGATCAGCGCTTCCGCACTCAGCGAACCGTCGGTCGCAACCGTCAGCGCGCGCTCCGTGCGGCCCTGGCGGATCGCCTCGATACCGAGCTGGATCGCCGTCACACCCGATGCACAGGCCGTCGACAGCGTCACCGGCAGGCCGCGCGTGCCAAAGCGGTCGGACAGGCGCTCGGAGATCGCGCCGAACAGCGCTGCCTCATGGAAGGCCGGATCGGGACGCTGGCGCATGGCGGCTAAAAATCGCTCATAGGCATCGCCGGGATGATCGGCGGCCGGCGAACGGTCGGCAAGCTCGAAACGGGCGCTCCATTCCGGCTCGATCGGCGGTGCTGCCAGGAACAGCGGACCGTTGAAATCGCCGGAAAGACCGGCATCGGCAAGCGCTTCGATCGTCGTCTCGCGCGCAAAGGCATAGGAGCGCTCGACAGCGTTCGGCACCGGGATGCCGATGAAATCGACCGTTCCGGCAATGCGTGTCGAAAGCCCATCGGTCGGGAAGCGGGTGATATCGTGAATGCCCGATGTGCCTGACGAAAGGGCTGCCCAATTGTCCTTCAAACCCTGGCCGAGCGAAGTGATGATGCCCATGCCGGTGACCGCGACGATCGGACGGCCGAGATGATCCTTATAAGCGGATGCTGTCATTTCAGTCACTCCTCACGCTTCTGCCGAGAGAACGGCGACGCCTTCGCCGCGCTGATGTCCAACTGTCGTCACGACGGCAGCCTTCGTAGCTGATTTCATCGGTGCCTCGTGCGCGGCATCGAAAGGCGGAACCTTGGCCTTGGCATCGATGGCAAGCGCTGCGAGTCCCAGGCCGAGCGTGAACTGCGCCTCGAGCGTGTGACCGGAAACGCCGCCGAAGCCGCGGATCGCGGCGCCCGGAAGCTGATGCTCGAGCACGGCCTTTTCGCGGGCAGCAAGCTCATGCATGCCGGTCGAGCCGGAGAAAACAGCCGTGCTCTCGGCCGGCAGATCGGCAGCAGGCTTCAGCAGCCGCTCCATGCGCACTTCGAAATTGCCCCCGGCGCGATTGCCGCGATCGCCTTCGACGGCACCAATCGTTGCATAGATATGCGCGCCGCGCTCTTCTGCATGTTTGCGCGATTCCAGCACCAGGAAGGCACCGGCGGAACCCAGGATTATGCCACCGCCCTCAAGGCCGGTGCGCGACCAGAGCGGCGCCCAGTCGCCGCGCGTATTGGCGCCGATCGATTCGGTCAGCAGGATCATGTCCTGACGCTCGGCAGCAAAGGCGGCGCCGACGAGCGCATGGGTGGATTCGCCCGACTTGATGCGCCAGAAGGCCGTCTCGACGGCGGAAACGCCGGATGCTTCCTCACCCATGAAGGTGCGCGAGGAGCCGGTGACCTTGTGAACGATGGAAATATTGCCCGCCAGCAGGTTGGAAAGCTGCGCCAGGAACAGCGTCGGGCGCAGCTCCGTCGTCAGCTTCTCGTTGAGCAGCAGCTCGCGGTCGTTGCGCTTCAGGCCCTCGTCGACGATCAGCGTATCGACATTGATGTCGCGTTCGCCGCCGCCGGCTGCAACGATCATGTCCATCGTGCCGCAGGCTTCGAGATCATCCTTGAAGCCCGCATCGTCGAGCGCCAGACCGGCCGCAAAAACGCCGATGCGCTGCCAGTTTTCCATCTGGCGCTGGTCGCCGCGCTTGGCGATCTGCTGCGACCAGTCGATCTCAGGCAGCGGATGGACCGGATAGGGCTTGAACTTCTCGGTTTCGACAATGGTCGCGGGCGCGGCATCGGCCGTCAGCAGCGCAATATGCGCATCCTTGCCGACGCCCTGACAGGTTACGATGCCGACACCGGTGATGACGACGTCATTGGCGGCCTTGCTCATCTATTCACTCCCCTGGGCTTTCGCCCGCTGCGCAGCGATGGCGTCCATCAGGCCCACTTCGCCGGCACGTTTCTTGACGATATCACCGAGCGGAATTTCGCTGAACGGCATGGTGCGCAGCTTGAGCTGCGCGTCGCAGACCTTCTTGCCGCCGCTGGTGATCTTTGCCTTGGTGACGGCAAAACCGGAGCCGTCATGTTCGAGGAAGGCCTCGATGTCGAGTACCGCTTCCGGCTCGACGAAGGTGCGCATCTTGGCGCCATCGACCGACATCAGGAAGGGCATGGACGTAAAATCGGTGGCGGCAAGCACCAGCATGCCGGAAGCCTGCGCCATGGTTTCGATGAGAAGCACACCGGGAACGAGCGGCATGCCCGGGAAATGCCCTTCGAAAACGGGGCTCTTGGCCGGCACGACCGAGCGCGCAACGAGCGTGCGCTTCTCAAGGTCTACCGCCTCGACACGGTCAATCATCTGGAAATATTCCAGCAGCATCAGACTTCTCCGGCGCGACGCGCAAAAAGCCCGTCGGAAGGCCTACTTAGGAACAAAATCGCCCGGCCGCCATATCAATGGCGGCAGGGCGTGAAAAAAACCTGATGACTTGGCGTCAAGCCTTGGCGGCGCGCAGCTCGTCGATCTTGGCACAGAGGTTCTTCAGCACGAAGTATTCTTCGGTGGAAACCTTGCCTTCATTGACTTCCTGCGTCCACTTCTCGAGCGGAATCTTGATGCCGAATTCCTTGTCGATGGCGAAAACGATATCGAGGAAGTCGAGGCTGTCGATACCGAGGTCGTCGATCGTGTGGCTCTCCGGCGTGATCGTTGCGCGGTCGATCTCGCTGGTTTCAGCAATGATGTCGGCAACTTTATCGAATGTAGCGGTCACTCGCTCTACCTCTTGGGAAATGAAGATTCCCCTCCTCATAGGCAAATCCATTTCAAAAGCCAATGCTTTCGTCCCGGTTGCAAGCCAATTTGACGAACAGGTGTTGCTTAAACAGCAATGGAATGGCGCCCTTTGCCCTCGGTGAGATAGGCATCGAACCATGAAGCGACCACCCGGCTAAGCACTTTTCCGCTCTCCGTGATGCAAAAACAGTCCGTCTCGACGGCACAAAGACCGTCCTGATCCATGGCTGCAACACGCCGCGCCTGCGATATCAGCGGCTCGGCAGCAGCACCGAATTTCTGCCTGAGATCACGGAAGGAAAAGCGGAAATCACACATCAGCCGCTCAATCACATGGCCCCGTAGTCGGTCATCGTCGGAAAGCGCAATGCCGCGCACCACGGCAAGCCCGCCGGCGTCGGCCATGCGCTGATACTCGCCCGTCGCGGGTATGTTCTGCACGTAACCCTGCGGCAATCGCCCGATCGAGGATGCGCCGAGCCCGATCAATACCGGCGCCTCGTCCTCCGTATAACCCTGAAAATTGCGGTGCAGGCGCCCCTCCCGGGCTGCAACCGCCAGCCCGTCGTCAATCTTGGCGAAATGGTCGATGCCGACGGGCTGGTAGCCTGCCGCGCGTAGCATTGCGGCCGCATGCGACATCTGCCGGAAGCGTTCGGCCGCATCGGGCAAGGTCTCCTCTGCGATCATCGTCTGGTGCTTCTTCATCCACGGTACATGGGCATAACCGAAGAGCGCGATCCGGTCCGGGTCGAGTGTCAGGATATCGGATACGGTGCGCTCGAGGCTTTTGAGCGTCTGGTGCGGCAACCCGTAGAGCAGGTCGCAATTGACGGAGCGAACGCCCCTCGCCCGGACGGCATCGACGACATCCTTGGTCTGCTCGAATGTCTGCAGCCGATTGATCGCCTGCTGCACGACGGGATCGAAATCTTGCACGCCGAGGCTTGCCCGCGTCAGGCCGATCTCCGAGAGCGCCTCGTAGCGCGCCTCGTCGAGATCGTTCGGGTCCATCTCCACGCTGATGGAAGCATCCGCGTCGAACCGGAAGCGTGCCTTCAGATGGCCGACGAGGTCGATCATATCCTCTGGCTTCAGCATGGTGGGCGAGCCGCCCCCCAAATGCAGCGCGTTGATGCGCGCCTCAGGGATCAGTTGCGCCACCATGTCGATCTCGCTCTTCAGCGAGCGCAGATAGGCGGCAATCGGCTCGTAGCGCAGCGTCTGCTTCGTATGGCAGGCGCAGAACCAGCAGAGCCGGTCGCAATAGGGAATATGCACGTAGAGCGAAACCGCGGTGCCGGGCGCAATCTCGTCCAGCCACAGCGCATATTCGCCGGCTCCTATACTTGCGTTCAATTGCGGCGCTGTCGGATAGCTCGTATAGCGCGGAACAGGGCCGGAATATTTCTTCAGCAGATCTGTTTTCAAGGCCGGAACTTCCTTCACGGATGTTCCCCTTCAAATAAACCTGCTGAAAAAGGAAACTTTGACATGGATCAAATCGGATCCGTGGCGGAATTGATAAAGATCAAGACGTAACCGCAAGAAATCGGGATAGATGACCAGCGGGCCAAGGCGTATCACGAACGCAGGCCGAATGGTCGGATCGGGGCATCGACATGGATATCGCGCGCAGTGAAGATCCAGACATAAGCATTCCCGCAGCGTGCCGCGTCTGCGAGGCACGCCACGGCGCCGTCTGCAGCGCGCTGACAACCGCACAGCTTCGCGAACTCTGCAAGCATTCGATGCGCCGCAAGATCGATGCAGGCAGCGAGATCGTCGCCCAAGGTGAGGAAGTTTCGTCCTATTCCAACATCATGAATGGCGTGGTGAAGCTCTGCAAGGTGATGCCCGATGGCCGCCAGCAGATCGTCGGCCTGCAATTCGCGCCCGATTTCATCGGTCGCCCCTTCCTGCCGGAAAGCACGCTGTCGGCCGAAGCGGCCACGCCGGCGGAAATCTGCGTCTTTCCCCGCCGCCTGCTCGATCGCATGATCACGGATACGCCGGAACTGCAGCATAGCCTGCACGCCCAGGCGCTGAAGGAACTCGATGCTGCGCGGGAATGGATGCTGACACTCGGCCGCCGCACGGCCCAGGAAAAGGTCGCAAGCCTTCTCTATCTCATCGCCACGCATGCGGAGCCGGAAACGACCTGCAGCACGGCTTTCGATCTGCCGCTCTCACGCGCCGAAATCGCCGATTTCCTGGGGCTGACGATCGAAACCGTCAGCCGCCAGATGACGAAGCTGCGCAAGCAGGGCGTCATCCGCATCGAAAACAACCGGCATATCACCGTTCCCGATATGGACGAGCTGGAGCGTCTGATCACTGCGTGATGTGATTACCGCGTGATGACCACGCGCGTATTGGCGAGACCGTTTTCCCGCGTCATCGAGAAGAACTCGGCCGCATTGGCAGGATCGAGGCGCACGCAACCATGCGAGGCCGGCGTGCCGAGCCGCTTGCGCTCGAAGGTGGCGTGAACGGCATAACCGCCGTTGAAGAACACGGCGAACGGCATCGGCGCATTGTCGTATTTCTTCGAGCGGTGATCGCGCGACAGCCACTTGGCGCTCCACGAACCCGTCGGCGTGGAATAACCCTTGCGCGCGGTGGAAACCTTCCAGCGATACTTCACCCAACCATTCTCGGTAACGGTCATCGTCTGCTTGCTGAGACTGACATTGGCAACCAGCGTTGCTGCCTCAGCCGCAACGGGAGCAAATTGCAATAACAATACTGCGGTCGCCGCCGCCAAAAACGTCTTCATGGTCGTCCCTCTATCGAACCTTTAAAGGCTTTTTTCTGCCTAACGAGAGAAGACAGTACGGCAATACTCACTATTTTGCTTTAAGCCGAATGGTAATCACATTTTTAACAAGTGAGGGCGAATTACGGCACCGGGCAATGTTGGTAACACTGGATTTCAATCAATTCTTGCAGTTAAACGGAGCATAATTCTTCATGGAAATGTCAGAAGATATTAAAAACTTGGTCGACAGGCTCTTCCAGGAGGGAGAGTCGTGGGAGCGCCTGATCAAGGATATCAGAGAGGCATTGGGGGTTGGGATCGTCGAGGCGCAAAGGATCGCGCTCCAGCACAAAGGCTGGCGGCGCCTATGCAACTACCGCATCAACCATGAGCGTCAATGCCGCAAACAGGCACTCTCACATATCAAGCAACATGGACCGGATGCGTTCGTAGCCGCGCATGGCAATATACTTCTCGTGGTAGAGGAAAAATTAGGTAAGGACGCAGCCACTTCAGAGATTAGCTGACGCACTCACTCCGGAAACCCGGCCTTGCGATAGCGATCGATGAAATGCGCAAGCGTGGCTTCGTCGTCACGGGCGGCATATTGCGCCCGTCCGAGTATGAGATAATACCAGCTGGCCGGAGACAGGTTCAGCTAGAGGGCAGCCCTTCATCGATGTAAGGCGTTGCCGAGCAAAGTCCTTTATGTTCCAACAACGCAGCCAGTTGATCCCGAGGTGCCAATGCGCAGTGAAAACGTCGAAATACTGTCGGACAAGACCAATGCTGCCATCATGCGCCATCCTGATCGCGCCTTCCCGGGCGTCCTCGTCCAGGGCGACAACCTCTACGCCATGTGCTGGAAGGCGGACCTGATCTGCAACGAGGTCGGCAGAGCCGCGCCGGGCTATAAGAAACTCAACGAGCTTCGCAACACTCTATGGGCCTATCTGAACCACTATAAGGTAACGCTGATCGAGCACGGCCACAAATTGCCGTTCGACGACGCGCAATCAGCTGACGCATTCACTCCGGAAATCCGGCCTTGCGATAACCATCGATGAAATGCGCAAGCGTGGCCGCATCGCGGAAGGGCTCCATCTCGGCCCAGTGGCCGATCGAAAATTGCGGATTGGCGACGAGAAACAGCTCGACCTCGGCGCGCGCCTCTTCGATCTGCCCGAGCTGTGCCAGGGCTGCCGCCAGAAACCGGCGTGAACTGGTGCGATAGGTCTCGTCGCGCCGCAGCGTCTCTATGACGGCTTCATAGTTGCGGCAGGCATATTGCGCCTGACCGAGCGTCAGATAATACCAGCTGGCCGGAAACGGGTTCAGCCGGAAGGCCTTGCCGATCTGTTCGAGACCTTCCTCGATCCGCCCGGCGAGAACGGAAATGTCCGACAGCGCCGCCCATGTGTCGGCCTCGTTCGGGTCGAGTTCGATCGCCTTTTCGAACTCCGCATCCGCCTCCGTAAAACTCCGCTCATAGGCAAGGAGATAGGCAAGCACCCAGCGGCAGCCGGCATCGTTGGCATCGAGCGCCACCGCCTTGCGCGCCAGTTCCAGCGCCCTGCCGCGATCGGCCTTGGTCGGACCGCCGCTATGCACCCATCCCATCCAGTGGTTCAGCGCAAGCCAGCGATGCGCCTCGGCATAATCAGGATCGAGCGCAATCGCCCGCGTCAGCATCAGCTGCGTTTCCCGCGCAGTTTGCGGCGCATCGTCCATCAGCGTGCGCGCCCGCACGCAGAGATCATAGGCCTCCAGATTCTTCGGCCGATTGCGTGGCGGCAGAGGGCGCAGCCTGCCAAGCAGCGCTTCGACGATCTTTGCGGTGACTTCGTCCTGAACGGCAAATATATCCTCAAGGCTGCGATCGAAACGCTCCGCCCAGAGATGATCGCCGCTTTCGGCATCGACGAGCCGGGCATTGATGCGCACGCGCCCGGCGGCCCGTCTGGCGCTGCCGTCGAGCAGATAGCGCACGCCGAGTTCGCCTGCGATATCACGCACATCGATCGCCCTTCCCTTGTAGGCGAAGCTCGAATTGCGGGCGATGACGAAGAGATCGGAAGTCCGGGAAAGATCAGTGATCAGGTCTTCGGTCAGCCCATCCGCAAAATCTTCCTGCTCCGGATCGCCTCTGACGGTGACAAAGGGCAGAACGGCAATCGAGGGTTTGTCCGGCAGCGCCAAATGCTTCCGCTTCTCGCCGCCAAGCTGTCTTATGGTGCCGGTGAAGCGGTAGCCGATGCGCGGAATCGTCGAGATCCATTCGCCGCCATCCGCGGCAGGCCCCAGAAGCTTGCGCAGCTGCGCGATCTGGACGGTGAGATTGCCCTCCTCGACCGCCGTGCCCGGCCAGGCCGCGTCCATCAGCTCGGTCTTGGCCAGGATTTCGCCGGGCCTCCCGACAAATGCGGCAAGCAGCCTTACCCCGCGATGCCCGACCGCAACGGGATCTTCATTCCGCAGAAGCGTTCCCGCCTCCGGATCAAGCACGAACGGACCAAAGGCAAAACGCGCTCCCTGCATGGCGCGCATCCTAGAGGCTTTCATGCCAGGTTGGAACCGCTCTGCCTGGTGCCGATGCTACGACAGCAGGCAGTGCTTCAGCCCTGCCTGACGATGGCGCCGATCGCGTTGACGAGCAGGCGCGATGCGGTGAGCGCTGACAGGCCGTCAATGTCGGCCGGAGGATAAAGCTCCACGAGGTCGAAACCGGCGATGCGCGCCCGCCTGCCGAGCCCGGCAATCAGGTCGATCGCCTGCGTATAGGTGAGCCCACCCGGGCTGCGCGCTGCCACTCCCGGCATGATGCCAGGATCAAGGCCATCGCAATCGAGAGTGACGACGACCCGCGCGCCCTCGGGAATATGCTGCAAGGCAGCTTCGACACCGCCGGCATGAACCTCGCGCGCCGTGACGAGACGGCTGCCATAGCTTAGTGCGGCTTCGATCTCGGTCGGCCGCGCACTGCCGACGCCACGCATGCCGACCTGGACGATGCCCGCGACATGCGGCATCTCGCTGACCCGTCGCATCGGGTTCGAATAGCCATGGCGCTCGCCATGAAGTTCGTCGCGCCAATCGATATGGGCATCGATCTGCAAGACCCAGACAGGCCCGTGATCCGCAAAGCCCGCAAGGAAGGGAATGGGCACGGAATCATCGCCGCCGAGCAGGATCGGCACGGCCGGCAATGCCAGGATCTCACGCGTCTTCGCCTCGATCCGTCCCCGGTTGCCGGCATTGTCATGCATGATGGTCTTGATGTCGCCGGCGTCCACGCAGGAGACCGGCCCGCCGGCAAAGAGCGGGCCGCCGAGATCGAAATCCCAGTGCTCGACGAGATCGGCATCCTCCCGGCTCGCGGCGCGGATGGCGGCGGCCGCGAGCGCATAGCCGCTGCTGTCCTTGCCGGGATAGGTGCTGCCGTGCGCGGCCGAGAAGATCACCGCATGCGGCGTGCGGCCATCGGCGAAGTGATCGGGAAGACCAAGAAAGGAAGATGGGGCCGTCATGTCCTGATGCGTCATGCCGATAGTCTCGTATCCGTTGCCAGGAAGTCCTCCAGCGATTTCAGCAGCGCCGTCCACCCGTGTTTGCGGCCGTCTGCGCCGTCACTCGGAGGAATGACACACATCTGTTCGGTATATGTCATCCGGGTGCCGCCGCCGTGGTCTGCAAATATGACTGTGGCAAGCGACACCGTGTGAACTCTCCCATTCAGTGCCATCGAATAGGCAAAGACGATCCGTTCACGGTCCTTGATCTCGAAATACCGCGTTTCGTTGGTGTGCGTGCCCATATCCGAGACATGCGTGAGATGCTCGGCCCCGCCGGGCCAGAATTCCAGTTTGGTCATGCCGTGGCCGAACCACGCTTTCTTTTTCTCGATCAACGCCCAGGCGGACCAGACATGGTCGCGGCAATTCGGCAGGACGCGCTCGATCACTATGGTTTCGTGAACTTGTTCCGGACTCGTCATCTCATTGCTCCTGATTAAGAAACGTGGCCAGGCGATCGAAGCGATCTTCCAAGGCCCGGCGATGCGTGTGCACCCATGACTCGACCCAACCCAGTGCAACCGGCGAAAGACTGACGGTCCGAACCCTGCCCGATTTGACGGATGTCACAAGCTCGGCCTCTTCGAGAACCCGCAGGTGCTTGAGAAAGGAAGGGCGTGCGAGATCAAAGGGTTCGGACAGTTCGGAGACCGACGCCGGGCCCCTCACGAGCCTTTCGACGACCGCGAGCCGCGTCGGATCGGAGAGAGCGCCAAAGATACGGGGCAAGTCTGGTTGATACGTAGCCATATGGCTACCTAAGCATGAGGCGGCCTCGCTGTCAATATAGGTAGCCAAATGGCGACCTTTCGACGGTTTGGAATTTTTTGAGAACTTTTTGGAAGCGCTTAATTACGGCGCCCGCCGCATCGTCCAGACTCCAGGCCCGTTCGAAGTCGAAGGTTGCGAACCTTCAATGCCAATGGAGGTAATCATGAGCGATTGCTGCACCCTTGCTTGCGCCCCGCATAGCAGACCGCCGCGCCAGCATCAGGGCCTGCTCATCCCGGCAGGCGTGATCGCACGCTGGTTCCGGCAGATCCTCATCCGCCGGCAATGGAAACAAAGGTCGAAGATCAGCCCCGCTCTGCTCGACGACATCGGCCTGACGCCGCAACAGGCAGGGTTCGAGGCCTCTGGGTTCTTCTGGCACGTGTGAGGAATGTCGCGATGATGGATGATCGCCAGTTTTCGCTGGCAGCAACAATCGACGGGTCGGCAGCGACACCGCCACAAGATGCGCGCCTCCCATGGGCCGCTATGACAGGCATCATCGCCACCGTCACGGTCTTCGCGATGGCGCAAGGCCTGACCTATCCGCTCCTGAGCTTCATCCTTGAGCGGCAGGATACACGATCCGGCCTGATCGGCCTGTCCGCGGCGATGACACCGACAGGCTTCATCGTCTCGGCCCCCTTCATTCCTGCCCTGTCGCGCCGCTTCGGCCCCATCAGGCTTGCCATCCTCTGCTCGGTCCTCGCAGCCTTGAGCCTGATCGCCATTGCCGCGATCCAAGACGTCTGGGCCTGGATGCCGCTGCGCTTCCTGCTCGGCGTCTTCGCCAATCCGCTCTACGTCATCAGCGAAACCTGGCTGCTCGCCGTCACGCCCGCCGCGCGCCGCGGCCGCATCCTGGGCCTCTATTCCTCGGTCGTATCAGGCGGTTTCGCCCTCGGCCCGCTAACCCTCGGCCTTGCCGGCACGGAAGGCTGGCCACCCTTCCTGATCGGTATCGCGGCCTTCCTCCTCTGCGGCCTGATCGTATTTGCCGTCGCAAGGCGCCTGCCCGCCATGCCCCAGGAAGGCGAAGCAACATCGGTCGCCGGTTTTTTCCGGCTGGCTCCGCTCCTGCTCCTTGCCGTCTTCGTCGCCGCCGGTTTCGAACAGGTTCTGCTCGGCCTCTTCGCCGTCTATGGCGCCGCCCTCGGCAGCCCCGAGCAGCGCATCGCCGCGCTGATTACCTGCTTCATCGCAGGCAATGCGGCGCTGCAGATCGTGCTCGGCCGCCTCGCCGAACTATCCGGCTCGCGCCGCACACTTTTCGGCTGCGTGCTGAGTTCGCTCGCCGGCTGCCTGCTCCTGCCCGTGCTGTTCGACACATGGCTCGTCTGGCCGCTGTTTTTCGCCTGGGGCGGCGTCTCCTTCGGCATCTACACGCTGTCGCTGATCCAGCTCGGCGAGCGCTTCACCGGCCAATCCCTGATCGCCGGCAACGCCGCCTTCGCCCTCGTCTGGGGCCTCGGCGGCATCGTAGGCTCGCCCGCAACGGGCATGGCGATGCAACTGGCAGGCCACCAAGGCCTGCCGCTGTCGCTCGGACTGCTCAGCTTGGCTCTTGCGGTACTGTTGATGGCGGAGAAACGCCGATACTGACTGCCGTGTTGATCCTACGCTACGCCGGCAAATCCAATCGACTTTCCCACTCCGCGTCGAAGTTATCTCTCCAGCGGGATAAAACGCCATAGAAAAGGTCAGCGTCCAACCACACTTCCCTGATCGTACCAATCATGTCGTCGGCGACGTCGGTATTGTTGAAGGCAATAAGACGAACCCTATTCTCCACGTCCAGATGGAGAACGACGCTCCCATCATCAAACGCCTCGTCACCATCAGGCGCCCATCTGATCGCGCTGGAGTGGACCACCTCAACAAAACCCTGATGCGACAGTCCAAAATAATCAGTTCGCGACGTGTCTCGGTAAATGGCATCGAGATAAGCCTCCGCTACATCCGCAGCGTTAATATCGCGCAGGACACGAGCGCAATGTGTTCCGCAGCGCTGCAGACGGCTATTCACCTCCTCGAAGGAGCATCCAAGCATCGAAGCATCAGGTTCCCGCACACCAAATCTTCGTCCACAAACGTGAATGACAAAGAATCCGAGAGCGCGCTGGGAAATACTGGGAACGACTTTCGTGATCTCGCTTTCGATGGCAAATAGGCTGGCTTCTCCGACAATCACTGCGCCCATCTCCGGTGACATTACCCCGATATCATCTACGAGGCTTAAGCTAGTACATCGTCACAGCAGGCAGACGAAGGCCACGAAGGTAAGCAGCGTCAGCGCCATGCAGCTTGCCTGGAAGACCGAAATCCCGTCCTCCACATCGCCTGCCGTCGCCACATCCCGGCCCGTGCCGTTGATCATCGGCTCGCGTACGACAACGCCCGAATAGACGCGTGGGCCGGCAAGCTGGAGATCGAGCGCGCCGGCCATGGCCGCCTCCGGGCGGCCGGAATTCGGCGAACGGTGCAGCTTGCCGTCGCGGACACCCACGCGGAAGGCATGGCTGAAGGCGGTTGTGCCGCGGCGGATGCCGGCGCCGACGGCGATCAACAGGATGGAGAGGCGCGCCGCCGGCCAGTTGGCGATATCGTCGAGCCGGGCCGACGCCCAGCCGAAATCGACATATTTCTCCGAGCGGTGGCCGATCATCGAATCTGCGGTATTCAGCATCTTGTAGAAGAACAGGCCCGGCAGGCCGAAGATCGCATACCAGAGCGCCGGTGCGACGACGCCATCGGAGAAATTCTCGGCGAGGCTCTCGATCGCCGCACGGCAGACACCCGGCTCATCCAGCGTTTCCGGATCGCGCCCGACGATGCGCGACACCGCCTTGCGCCCGCCGACGAGACCTTCGGCCCTGAGCGCGGTTGCGACAGCCGCGACGTGATCCGACAGGCTCTTCTGCGCCAGGAAGATCGCCACGCAGAAAACCTCGAGCAGGATGCCGACGGGGCCGAAGAGCATGAGAAACCAGTGCAGCACCAGCCCGGTGACGACGGCGAGCACCGACAGCGCCAGGATCACCACAACACCATTCTGCCGGCGTTGTGCCTTGCTCAGGATCTCGCGGTTGAAATGCTGGTCGAAATAGCCGATCGCCTTGCCGAAGATCGCGACGGGATGCGGCACGCGCATCCACAGCCATTGCGGATCGCCGATGATGCGGTCGAGCAGCAGCGCCAGAACCAGCACCAGAAAATGTTCATCGAAATTCATCGGTCAATGCTCCGAAGGGCCGCGGCAAGTCTTGCATCATCGGCAGCGTCGGGGGCAAGGCCGAAGCGCAGCCAGTCCGGCGCATAATCGAACCGGCGGACGAGAATATGATGGCGGCAGAGAGTCGTGTAAATGTCACCGGCCCTGGCGTCGGCAACAAGCGTAAAAAGCGGTGTACCACCGGCAATGACGAGGCCGGCCCCGGCCAGCACCGCATGCAGGCCCGCCTGCCGCTCGGCAATCGAGGTGGCGATCCCGGAGACATCAGAATTCAACAGCGAACCGGCAATCGAAAGAGCCGGCCCCGATACGGCCCAGGGGCCGAGCCAGTCCTCGAAACGCGCGAGAATATCGCCCCGCGCAATGGCAAAGCCGAGCCGCAGCCCCGCCAGCCCGAAGAATTTTCCGAAGGAGCGGAAAATGATCAGGTTCGAAAGCCTCGCTGCACGCGGCGCAAGGCTCGTGTCCGGGCTTGTGTCCCCGAAAGCCTCGTCGACAACAAGGAAACCGCCGCCCGCCTTTAGCCGTTCATGCAGCGCTTCCAGCCTGTCGGCAGCATGGATCCGGCCATCCGGGTTGTTCGGATTGACCACGACTGCCAGCCTGTGCTGCGCGCCGATATCATCGATATGATCAACCGCATCGACGACGAAACCGGCCGCCGTAAAAGCTCGCGCATACTCTCCATATGTCGGGGAGAGGATCGCCACGCGCCGGCCCTCGGCGGAAGGCCCGCCGACCGCAACCAGGCGCGGCAGAAGCTGGATGACGGACTGCGTGCCCGGAACCGGCAGCGGCAGGATTCCGCCGCTGCGATAGTGATCCCGCGCCGCATGCCGCGCCGTCTCGATAAGATGCCGATCCGGCAGGCGATGCCAGGCCCTTGCAGGGATTTCCGGCAGCGCCGCCGGAATGGGATTGATGCCGGTCGAAAGATCGAGCCAGTCCTCCAGCCGGCCGCCGAAGCTTGCCGCCGCCGCGGTAATGCCGCCGCCATGCACGATGGGCGCGTTCATGCGGCTGTCCCGGCAAGATCGATCAGGTGCATGTAGGAGCCGGCCACCTGCCCGCGCCTGAGACCCGCCGCGCCGAGATCGTTTCCAAGCGCATCCTGCGTCGAAAACAGCCGGTCGCCCTCGCCTTCGGAGACGATGGTGGAATAGTGGAATTCATGCGCCGTCATCGCCTTGTCGAAGAAGGCGCCCGCAAGCGGCGTCACCTGCCGATAGCCGAGGTGCCGCTGGCGCGTCTCATAGCTGGTGACGACCGGCAGCAGGCCGAGCATTTCATGGCGCACGCCTTCCCCATCGATCAGTCCGTCGCCGAGCACCATGTAGCCGCCGCATTCGCCGTAGATGCGCAGGCCGCGGGCCGCCGCGGCCCTTATCGCCCTGGCAAAATTCTGTGCGGCCGCCAGCTTTCCTGCATGCAGTTCCGGATAGCCGCCGGGAAGATAGATCGCATCGGCGTCGGCTGCCGGCGCTTCATCGGCAAGCGGCGAGAAGAAGGAAATCTCCGCCCCGCGCCGCCGCCAGCCGAGCAGCATGTGCTCATAGCAGAAGGCAAAGGCGATATCGCGGGCAACGGCGATGTGCCGGCCGAAGGGCATTAGCCGGGCGATATTGGCAGCCGAGGGCCGGTTCAAGCCCTGCCGCGCGATGCGCATCAGGAATTCGAAATTGCACTCTTCGGAAACGGCATTGGCCGCATAATCGATGAATTCCTCGAGCGCCCCATGCTCGCCGGCCTGCACCAGCCCGAGATGCCGCTCGGGCAGCGCCAGCATCGCATCCTTGCGGATGACAGCGACGATGGGCATGCGGATAGCTTCCAGCGCCTGACGCAGCATCATCTCATGCCGGTCGCTGCCGACCTTGTTCAGGATGACGCCGGCAATGCGCACATCGGCGCGAAATCCCGCAAAGCCGCTGACGAGGGGCGCCACCGATTGCGACAGCCGCGAGGCATCGACGACCAGCACCACGGAAAGCCCAAGCTGCGCCGCAAGTTCCGCCGCCGTGCCGCGCCCGTCGGCCGCCCCGTCGAACAGGCCCATCATGCCCTCGATGAGCAACACGCGGTCGCCGGAACGATGCAGTGTCGCGTTGGCTGAAATCAGCTCCTGTCGCATGCCCCAGGGATCGAAATTCAGGCAGAGCGAGCCACTCGCCGCGGCATGGAAGGCCGGATCGATATAGTCAGGGCCGGCCTTGCCGGGAGCGACGGCCACGCCGCGGTTGCGCAGCGCCCGGAGCAGCCCGAGTGTCACCGTGGTCTTGCCGGAGCCGGAGGATGGCGCAGCGATCAGCAATCCGCTCATGCCGTCTCCTTTCCCTGCCCGCCGGCATGACGAAAGGGATCGGGCTGCAGGCGGCGCCCGCCGAGCGCGCCGAGCCAGTCAAGCGAAGCGCGAAGCCGTACCACCTCGCCGACGACGACGACCGCCGGTGGCTCCAGCCCGGAAGCGGCAACCGCTGCAGGCGCTTCTCCAAGCGTGGTTTCCAGCACCTGCTGATCGCCGGTCGCAGCATTGCAGACGAAGGCGACAGGCTCGGATGCCGAACGGCCCGATGCAATCAGATTGGCGCTGATCTGGGCGATATGTTTCATCGCCATATACATGACGATGACGGGCGAACCCTGGCCGATCGCGCCCCAGTTGATCGCATCGGGCACGATGCCGGAGGAATCATGGCCGGTGAGGAACGTCACGGCATGGTTGATCTCGCGATGCGTGACCGGAATGCCGGCATAGGCCAGCCCGCCGATGCCGGCCGTGATGCCCGGCACGATGCGGAACGGGATATTGTGCTCGACCAGCGTCAGCGCCTCTTCCCCGCCACGGCCGAAAACGAAGGGATCGCCGCCCTTCAGCCGCAGCACGCGTTTGCCCGCCCGCGCCAATTCCACCAACCGCAGGGAAATATCCCGCTGTTTGGCCGAGGGCTTGCCGCCGCGTTTGCCAGCATATTCGAGCTCCGCACCCCGTCGTGCGAGCTTCAGACAGTCTTCGTTGACCAGCGCGTCGTGGACGACAACATCGGCTTCCGCCAATCCCTTCGCAGCTAGCAGCGTCAGCAGGCCCGGGTCACCCGGACCAGCGCCGACAAGCCAGACGCTGCCCGGCTCCAGCGCCGGCAGATGTGAGAATGCACCATCGATCATCCAGCTGATCTAGGCCCGCCGGATGACGAGGTCAACGGCGTCGAGGGCCGCGCACTGGAAGTTGACAAAACGCGATTGAATCAACTCCGCAAGAACCGGAATCAAGCTCGCAAACAATCCAGATAAACGATTGATTGGATTCCGGAATCAGAATCGGGCCGGCAGCAGATCGCGCATCCGGCCCGTCTGAGGCAATCAGACGCGCAGCAGTGTATCGCGGATCAGGGAGAGCACCTTTTCCGACTCGATACCGGTTGCAACCACCTGGCTCGGCAGGCCATCCCAGTCGCCCGGCGGGAACCGACGGCCGTCCGGCTTGATCACCGTCTGGCCATCGGCAATGCCGCCGCAGACGACGCGCAGCGCGCCGGTAATCGTCTTGAACAGGTCCGGCGCCACGACATAGACGGCAGCACAGCTGTCATGCACCATCATTCCGTCCTCGACCGCATGCTTGTAGAAGTCGATATAGGATTGCGAGAGCTCGTCGAGCTGCTTGACCGCCTTGTCGCCCTTGTCAGCCATGTCGCGCAGATAGGCCCTGCTCATCGTCGTGATCGCGGTCACATCGAGACCGATGACGACGACCTTCCACGGCGCGGTCAGCACGATATCGGCCGCTTCCGGATCGCCATGAATATTGGCTTCGGCAACCGGCGAGACATTGCCCGGCACATAGAAATTGCCGCCCATGATGACGACTTCCTTCACGAGGCCTGCAATGCCGGGATCTTCCTTCAGCGCCAGCGCGAGGTTCGTCATGCGCCCGACGGCAACCAGCGTCACCTCGCCCGGATTGGCCCGCACGGTCTCGATGATGAAGCGATATGCCGGACGTGGATCGAGCGGCAGGTCGATCGTCTCGGGCACCGGCATGTCGCCAAGCCCATTTTCGCCATGCACCATGGTCGGCCAGGGGCGCTCGTGACGCTTGGGATCGACGGTGACGCTTGCACCCTTGGCAACGGGGGCCGCGATATCCCATTCCCGCTTCAGGAACAGCGCATTGCGCGTCGTCGTCTCGATCGAGGCATTGCCGAAGACAGTGGTGATGCCGATCAGATCGATCTCCGGATGACGGTGCAGGAAAAGCAGCGCCATTGCGTCATCAACGCCGGGATCAGTGTCATAAATGACCTTGTGCATGTGTATCCTCCAGAACAATTCCAGCAAAACCGTGCGGCGGCCTTGTACTCGAAATTGCATAAAAACAAAGGGATAGAGCAAATCCGTGAATCAGGATCGGAAGTGCTCCGGATGCGAGTCGCCGGCAGCCGGATGGCGCCGCGAAGTGCCGCCACCATAGCGCGCGTCAGGCTTTGTGCAACCCGATGCGGGCGACGGCCACTGTCGCATGTCGAGATTTGATCTTGCCGAGCACGAGTTCAGCATCCGCGCCTAGTGCCGCCAGTGCTGCCGCTTCCGCCACCCCATGGCAGCCGACACGGGCAAAGACGATCTCGGAGGGATTTTTCAGCCGCGGCGTCTCCGCTTCCAGTCGCGCCGCATCGAAGAACACGGCAGGCACGGAAAAATGCGCGGCAACGGCAAGGATCGCCGGCTCTTGCCTGCGGCTTTCGATCGAGGCAACCGCAGCCAGCGCCATGCCCGCGATACCGGCCGCGTCCAGCGCCTGGGCTGCTAAAGCCATCACCTCGGCAGGCGGCGTCCCGCGCTCGCAGCCGAGCCCGAGCACATGCCGCCTTGTCTCATCAATGGTGATGTCGCTCATTCCCATCAGCCGATTGCACCCCGCTGTGTCCGCCATGCCATTGCAGCTCATGGCCGGAAATGCAACAAGGCCGCCCGAAAGCCCCCGCCCCGAATGCCCCTCCCGGAATAATCTCTTGCCTGACATCGCCATCCATCTGCTTCTGCTGCTCTGCGCGGCTGCCTTCTTTGCCGGTTTCGTCGATTCCATCGCCGGCGGCGGCGGCCTCATCACCGTCCCTGCCATGCTGATCGCAGGCATTCCACCGCTGCAGACCCTCGGCACCAACAAGGTGCAGTCCCTCTTCGGCGCCGCCTCTGCAACCATCGCCTATGCCCGCAAGGGCCATGTGAAGCTTTCGGAACAATTGCCGATGGCGCTGATGGCCGTCATGGGTGGCTCGCTGGGCGCGGCCCTTGCCACGCTCGTGCCCGGCCAGGTTCTGCAGGCCGTGATGCCGGTGCTCCTGATGGCGATCGCCCTCTTCTTCGCCGTCAAGCCGAACCTGAATGACTCAGACACGCACCGCCGGATGACGCCCTTCCTCTTCGGCCTGACGCTGGTGCCCCTCATCGGCTTCTATGATGGCGTCTTCGGCCCCGGCACCGGCTCCTTCTTCATGCTGGCCTTCGTCACGCTTGCCGGCTTCGGCATGCTGAAAGCAACCGCCCATACCAAGCTTCTCAATCTCGGCTCGAATTTCGGCGCGCTCATCGTCTTCGCAAGCTTCGGCGCCACGCTCTGGAAAATCGGCCTGCTGATGGGTGCCTGCCAGTTCCTCGGCGCGCAGCTCGGCTCGCGGCTCGCCATGCGCATCGGCGCAAGGCTCATCAAGCCGCTGCTCGTCATCGTCTGCATCGCCTTTGCGATAAAGCTGCTCTCCGACCCCGCAAACCCGCTGCGTGTCTGGCTTGGCGTCTAGAATTTGATCTCGTCGATGGTCGTCAACACCGTCTTGGCCGAAACACCCGGCGCATTGGCGAAATGCCAGGCGACATATTGCTCGGCATAGGGATTGGTCGACGACATGCCGTCGACCGGCAGGATGATATTCATGCCGGTCAGCGCCGCATAGGCCGCCGTATTCAGCACCGCCCCTTCGGATGCCGTGCCGGCCACAATGATGGTCTTGATATGCTTTTCGGTCAGGATCTTTTCGAGATCGGTGTTGATGAACTTGTTGGCTCCACCCTGCACCACCGGATCGCCCTCTCTCGGCGCCAGTACGCTGGCGATATCGCCCTTCGTTGCGCCGCCGGTAATGCTGTAGATGATGGGCACGCCGCTCTTGCGTGCCTCGTTCAAAAGCTTTTCCACCTTCGGCAGCGAGGCGATGCAGCGGGGCTTGGTCTTCGCGTTGCACGGGCCTTTCGATGGGTCCTGCGCGCCGTTGAAATCGAGCAGCAGCAGCGCCGTATCCGATAAATTCACATTGACCGGCCTCAGCACCGGTGCAGCGGGCACCTTGATCGTATTCCAGTCGTCGATCACA
Source organism: Rhizobium sp. BK512 (assembly GCF_014194915.1). Lineage (NCBI taxonomy): Bacteria > Pseudomonadati > Pseudomonadota > Alphaproteobacteria > Hyphomicrobiales > Rhizobiaceae > Rhizobium > Rhizobium sp. BK512. Next base: position 378,256 of record NZ_JACIAS010000001.1, read on the forward strand.
TTCGCTTGCGTGGCCGAAGCGCCGAGAAGTGCGATGGCGAAGGCGGCTAAAGCCTTGCAGGAACGGGTTTTCATGGGGTTTCTTCTCCCGGGGCAAAAGAGTTGCCGCAAATCTTCGGGCTCGCTCCTCACCTGTCAAATCACCAAGCCGCGACCTGGATTTGATTCCGGCAATCAGGCTTCCATTACGTCAGGCGTAATTGATAGGCTGCACCGCTTTCGCCGATGATCGCCCTGCCTGAACATGGCAGGAGATCAAAAGGAGACGACCCGATGAACGACACCCAGATGAACAAGGCAAGGACCAGCGCCGAGCGCTATCTCGCAATCTGGAACGAGACGGATGCCACCCGCCGCCGTGCGCTGATCGCCGAGAGCTGGACGGAAGCCGCAACCTATATCGACCCGCTGATGCGCGGCGAAGGCCATGAGCAGATCAATTCGCTGGTCGAGGCCGTGCAGAGCCGCTTCCCCGGCTTCCGCTTCGAACTGATCGGCACCGCCGATGGCTACGGCGACAACCTGCGCTTCTCCTGGGGCCTCGGTCCCGACAATGGCGAAGCGCTGATCAAGGGCACGGATTTCGCCGAACTCGAAGACGGCAAGCTGAAATCCGTCCGCGGGTTCATCGACCAACTGCCGGAAGCCGCCTGATGAGCCCGACCGCCCGCTCTCTCGGAGATCATCTGCGCGAATGGCGCCAGCGCCGCCGCATGAGCCAGCTCGATCTCGCGCTGGAAGCCGATATCTCGCAACGGCACCTGAGCTTCATCGAGAGCGGGCGCTCGACCCCGAGCCGCGAAATGCTGTTGCATCTGGCCGAACGCCTCGGCGTCCCCTTGCGTGATCGCAACCCGCTGCTTCTGGCAGCGGGTTTCGCCCCCGTCTTTGCCGAACGCAAAATGGACGATCCGGCCCTTCTTCCTGCACGCCGCGCCATCGACAGGGTGCTGAAAGGCCATGAGCCCTATCCTGCCATCGCGATCGACCGCCACTGGACGTTGATCGCGGCCAACGCCGCCCTGACGCCGCTGCTCGAAACCATCGCCGATCCCACATTGCTGGAACCACCCGTCAACGTGCTCCGCCTCAGCCTGCACCCGCAGGGCCTGGCACCGCAAATCGCCAATCTCGCCGAATGGCGTGCCCACCTGCTCGATAGGCTACGCCAGCAGATATCGGTCTCGGGCGATCCCGTGCTGGAAAAGCTCTTGAAGGAACTGCTCTCCTACCCCGCGCCCCAAGAGGCGGCCGAGCCCCACACCGACCTCGCCGGCATCGCCGTGCCCCTGCAGCTTTCGACCAAAGCCGGCCTTCTCTCCTTCATCTCGACGACAACAGTCTTCGGCACGCCCGTCGATATCACCCTGTCGGAACTCGCGATCGAAACGCTCTTCCCGGCCGATGAGGAAACGGCCGCAATCCTGCGCAGCCATCTGGCCAATTAGACCTTTTCCGCGCAATTCCGGACGCAAAACCGCGGACATATTTGCTGGAATTGCTTTAGAATTCGACCCCCGGCTGCCCCTTGATGCCGGAGCGGAACGGATGCTTGACGAGCTCCATCTCGGTCACCAGATCGGCAATCTCGATCAGTTCGTCCTTGGCATTGCGCCCCGTCAGCACGACATGCGTCATGTAAGGCTTCTCGTTCTTCAGGAATTCGACGACTTCGTTGATATCGAGATAGTCGTAGCGCAGTGCGATATTGATCTCGTCGAGCAGCACCATGGAATTGCGCTCGTCGCGGATCAGCTCCTTGGCCTTTTCCCAGGCAGCCCCCGCCGCCGCCACATCCCGCGCCCGGTCCTGCGTCTCCCAGGTAAAGCCTTCACCCATCGTGTGGAACTGGCAGAGATCGGAGAAGTGCTTCTCGATCAGATCCCGCTCGCCTGTCCACATCGCGCCCTTGATGAACTGCACGACGGCCGAAGGCTTGCCGTGGGCGATGTGGCGGAAGATCATGCCGAAGGCGGACGACGACTTGCCCTTGCCCTTGCCGGTATGGACGATGATGAGGCCCTTCTCATCCGTCTTGGTCGCCATGATCTTGTCACGCGCGGCCTTTTTTTTCGCCATCTTCTCGTTGTGACGGGCATCGTCCTTTTCGGCTGGTACGACTGGCTCTTCGCTCATGATTGGCTGCCTGCTTTTTTCTTGGTTTCGTTGATGTCTGTAAGATCGAATTGCGCCGAGTTGCTGCGCGGCGTCCAGAGCCTGCGCTCGATCGCCTCCAGCAGCCGCTCCTTCATTTCGGAGAGCGCCGCCGGGTTCTTCTCTTCCATGAAATCGCGCACTTTGGGATCAGCGACGAAGGCCTGATAGACCGCCTCGAAATGATGGTTGCCGACAGCCCCCGTCGTCGCCGCGAAGGCGAAGAGATAGTCGACCGTCGCAGCAATCTCGAAAGCCCCCTTGTAGCCATGGCGCATCACGCCCTCGATCCATTTCGGATTGACGACGCGCCCGCGCACCACCCGCCCGATCTCCTCTTCGAGCGAGCGGATCACAGGCTTTTCCGGCCGTGAATGATCATTGTGATAGATCGCCGGCCGCACTCCGCGCAACGCCTCGGCCGCCGCCGCCATGCCGCCTTCGAACTGGTAATAATCATCGCTGTCGAGCAGGTCATGCTCGCGGTTGTCCTGATTCTGGACAACCGCCTGAATGGAGCGCAGCCGCTCCTCGAAGACGCCGCGCTCGGCCTTGCCTTCTTCACCCGCACCATAGGCATAGCTGCCCCAGACGAGATAGGCTTCGGCAAGATCGGCCCGCCGCTCCCAGCCCTTCTCGTCGATCAGCGCCTGCAAGCCCGCCCCATACGCACCCGGCTTGGACCCGAAGATGCGATAGCCCGCCCGCTTTGCCGCCGCTTTCTCGTCGAGCCCGGCAGCGATTAGCCGCGCCGCCTCGCCGCGCATGCGCCCGGCTATCGGATTGTCGGCCGCATCCTCGTCGAGTGCGCCGACAGCGCGGATCGCCTTGTCGAAGAGCGCGATCTGCTCGGGAAAGGCATCGCGAAAGAAACCGGAAATGCGCAATGTCACATCCACCCGCGGCCGCCGCAGCATGGCTGGCGGAATGATCTCGTAGCCGGTGACGCGCCGCGACGCCATGTCCCAGACCGGCTTCACGCCGATCAGCGCCAGCGCCTGGGCGATATCGTCGCCGCCGGTGCGCATGTTGGACGTGCCCCAGGCCGTCAGCCCGAAGGAGACAGGCCATTCGCCGTGATCCTGAACGTAGCGGCGGATCAGCAATTCGGCCGATTTCTTGCCGAGTTCGTAGGCGGCCGGTGTGGGCACCGCGCGGCTGTCCACGGAGTAGAAATTCCGCCCGGTCGGCAACACGTCAGGCCGCCCGCGCGTCGGTGCACCGGATGGACCGGGCGGGACGAAACGACCGTCGAGGCCGCGCAGCAGACTGGTGATTTCAGCCGGACCGCAGGCGAGAATGGAAGGTTTGAGGCGAGCTTCGATTTCGTCAAGCACCCGTCTGGTTTGGGACCAGAGGGTTGAGCAAGCGAGTTCGCCGGAGACGAGCTTGGCGGCGAGCAGCTCGATGCGCTCGACGGTGTCGCCGTTTGTGCGCCAGGGGGCATCGGTGATTTCTGCTAGGATTGCCGGGCGTGAGCCGACCCAAGTGCCGGCCATGTCACAATCAAGTGGATCGAAGGAACGCTGAAGCACGCGACTCCCCTTCTCCCCAGCGGGGAGAAGGTGGCCCGTAGGGTCGGATGAGGGGGCCATAGGCTCGGCCTCGCCTTCGCTCAGCCGCTCGCTCCTCACGTCGCTTGCCCCCTCATCTGTCCTGACGGACATCTTCTCCCCGCTGGGGAGAAGGGGGAAAGTCAATACATCCCCCGCAATCGCCCGCTGCAAACTCGCATCCCCGCCCTCACCCAACCCACGCGGCACCCGCGCCAGCGCCACGGTGAGATCCGTCAGCAGCCGGCCCTCGGGCGACACGCCAAACACATGTAACCCGTCGCGGATCTGCATTTCCTTGAGATCGCACAAATAGGCATCGAGCTTCTTCAAAGCCTCGCCTTCGCTCTCACCCTTTGCAATCCCCGCGTCCCGATCCAGCCCGATATCGGCAACAAGCTCGAGGATCTGCCGCGACAGCAGCCGGATACGCCGGGGATCGACGCCCGAGGCCTCGTAATATTCATCGACCAGCGTCTCCAGATCCTTGAGCGGCCCGTAGCTTTCGGCCCGCGTCAGCGGCGGCGTCAGATGATCGATGATGACGGCGGCCGTGCGGCGCTTCGCCTGAGTGCCCTCGCCGGGATCGTTGACGATGAATGGATAGAGATGTGGCAGCGGCCCGAGAATCGCTTCGGGATAACAGACCTCCGACAGCGCCAGCGCCTTGCCCGGCAGCCATTCCAGATTGCCGTGCTTGCCCATGTGGATCACCGCATCGGCGCCGAACTCTTCGCGCAGGAAGGCATAGAAGGCGAGATAGCCGTGCGGCGGCACGAGATCGGGCGAGTGATAGCTTTCCTTCGGATCGATATTGTAGCCGCGTGCCGGCTGGATGCCGACGAGCAGCCCGCCGAAACGCGCAAAGGGGAGCGCAAAAGCACCCTCGCGCATATAGGGATCGGCCTCCGGATCGCCCCATCGCGCGTTGACTTCATCCTGAATCTGATTGGGAAGAGAGGCGAAGAAATCCTTGTATCGACTCAAGGAAAGCCGCTCGCGCACAACCTTGCCGTCGAGACCGGAATTGGTCGGCCCGGCCATCAGATGCCGCATGAGCGCATCGCCATCATCGGGAATATCGGCGAGCGGATAACCAGCCTCCGCCATCGCCCGCATCACCTCGATCGTCCCGGCGGGCGTATCGAGCCCGACGCCATTGCCGAGCCGTCCGTCCCGGTTCGGATAGTTCGCCATGACCAGCGCGACACGCCGCTCCGAAACCGGCCGCTGCCGCAACCGCGCCCAGTTGGCGGCAAGGGCTGCGACATAGGCCATGCGTCCGGCATCCGGCTCGCTGGAAACGATATTAGCCTCGACCGCGGCATCGTAGCGAGCGGCAGCCTTGAAGGAGACGGCGCGCGAAAGCACGCGGCCATCCACCTCCGGCAGCGCGACGTTCATGCCGAGATCGCGGGCCGACAAGCCTTGCGATGAGGCTGCCCAGGCCTCCCGCGACGAGGCGGAAAAGATCGCCTGCAGCACGATCGCGTCGTTGGCCTCCAGCACCGTCGGCTCGCGATCAGCACCGGGTGCGGACACGGCAAAGCCTGTCGTGTTGATGACCACGTCGGGTTGGAGATCGGCGAAGATGGCTTCGAGGATGCCCTTGGAAACCGGGTCCTTGAGGCTGTAGGCAAAGACCGGCAATGGGCGAAGACCCTGCGCCTCCAGGGTTTCGATCAGTGCCTCGACAGGGCGGGTTTCGCCGCTCTGCACGAGTGCGCGGTAGAAGGCGATGGCAACGACGGGTGCTGCCTGTCCCTTCTCCCCAGCGGGGGTCCGGAGGACGGGTCGAGACCCGTGGCTCGACCCCGGTCGGTGGCCCGAAGGGTCGGATGAGGGGGCCACTCCACAAACCTCGAAATCGTGCTCCTGTTGCTCGCTCTCTCCGTCGCTCGCCCCCCTCATCTGCCCTGCCGGGCATCTTCTCCCCGCTGGGGAGAAGACAGAACCGGTGAGCTTCCGCCACTCCTCGACCCCAACAAGCCCCCGCCCCGGCCACCAGATCCCGGCCTTCATCAGCGGCACAGCCGGCGCCGGCTTCTCCTCTCCCGAGAGCATCGCCGCCGCATAGGCCAGAAAGCCCCGTGCATTGGCATCCCCGCCCTCGATCAGATAGGCCCAGAGCGCATTCAGATCATCCAGCGCCACATTGGAAAACGGCGTCAGCCCGGCATCCGGCTTCGAATCCCCCGGCAGCACCGCAATCAGCGCACCGCTGCGCGCCGCGATCGCATGCAGCGCCTCCAGCGCATAGTGGAAATAGCTCGCCCCGCCGAGCGCCCGCACGATGATCAGCTTCGCATGCCGCGCCGTCCGCTCCACATAGGCATCGACCGACATCGGGTGCTTCAGGCTCATCAGGCTCGCAAGCCTCAGCGAATAGCCTCCTTCTCTGCCGCTATGGGCCGCGGCAATCGCCGCAAGCTCGGTATCGGCAGCGGACAGGAACAGGATATCGCCGGGCGACTGGCCGAGGTCGATCGCCTCGTCCCCGTAGCTGATCGTCCCCTGTTGAGCGAGAAGCAGATGCATTGTTTACCCTCGGACGAGCGCTTCGATCGCCTTGCGCACTGCGTCCTGATCCATCTCGTGCAGACCGATGACGACGAGACGCGTATTGCGGGCCTCACCCGGCGCCCAGGCACGGTCGAAATACTGGTCGATGCGGGCACCCACGGCCTGTAGCTGCAGGCGCATCGGCTTGCCGGAGACATCGATGAAGCCCTTCAGGCGCAGCACGTCATGCTCGGCGATGATGCCCTTCAGCTTCTCGACGAAACCTGCCGTATCCGAGACAGCGCCGAGTTCGACGACGAAACTGTCGAATTCATCGTGGTCGTGCGGCTCGCCATCCTCATGCTCCAGCTCGTGATGGGACTTGCGGTTGACGATATCGTCTTCCGTGCCGATGCCGAGGCCGAGCAGCACGCTTGCCGGCACCTCGCCGTTCTTCGCTTCGATCATGACAGGCTTGCGGGCAATGCGCGAGGCGACTTCGCTCTTCACGCGGCCAAGCCCGTCCGCGTCGATCAAATCGGTCTTGTTGAGCACGATCAGGTCGGCGCAGGTCAGCTGATCCTCGAAAAGTTCCTCGATCGGGCTTTCATGATCGAGCGATTCATCCTCGACACGGCGCGCATCGACGGCATCGTGGTCATCGGCAAAACGACCGGCAGCAACGGCCGCACTATCGACCACGGTGATGACGCCATCGACGGTGACTTCGCTGCGGATATCCGGCCAGTTGAAGGCGGCGACGAGCGGCTGCGGCAGGGCAAGGCCCGAGGTTTCGATGACGATATGGTCAGGGCGCTGGTCGCGCTCCAGAAGCTTGGTCATGGTCGGAATGAAATCGTCGGCAACGGTGCAGCAGATGCAGCCATTGGTGAGCTCGATGATGTCGTCCTCGGTGCAGTTTTCCGCACCGCAGCCCTTCAGCACGTCACCATCGACGCCGAGATCGCCGAACTCGTTGATGATCAGCGCGATCTTCTTGCCGCCGGCATTGGTGAGCAGGTTGCGGATCATCGTCGTCTTGCCGGCGCCGAGAAAGCCGGTGATGACGGTTGCGGGGATTTTCTGCTGCATGGAACTAACCCTTCATTTTCAGCGGCAGACCCGCTGCGATAAAATAAACATCCTCGGCCGAAGCCGCGATCATCTGGTGCAGCCGGCCTGCATGGTCGCGAAATTCCCGCGCCATGCGGTTCTCGGGCACGATGCCGAGGCCGACTTCATTGGAAACGATGACGAGCCGCGCCTTAGCATGAGGCAGAAAGCCAGCAAGGGCGGCAGACTGGGCGGCGATATCGCGCCCCTCCATCATCAGATTGGTGAGCCACAGCGTCAGGCAATCGACGAGGATGGCCCTGCCCTCCGCGTCGATGGCGGTCAGGCGCTCGGTGAGATCGAGCGGTTCCTCATGCGTCGTCCAGGAGGGGCCGCGATCGGCCCTGTGCTGGTCGATGCGCGCCTGCATCTCGTCGTCCCAGGCGCGGCCGGTGGCGATGTAATGGCGCTCGAGACCGCTCGTGGCAATAAGATTTTCGGCGAAGCGGGATTTGCCGGAGCGAGCGCCGCCGAGGATGAAGGTGGTGGTCATGACAGCACCGTCCGTTGAGGATGGGCACGGCCTTCGCCGCACCCCTCATTCCTGTGCTTGTCACAGGAATCAGGGAAGAGAAAACGGCCTGCGCCAGAAGCTCATCACAGAGGGGCGGCGGAACACCGCGCCCATATCGCACCACCAGAGGCAGCGCTGAATAACATCCTTCAGCCAAGACAACCTCCGTGCTGGCAGCGGGCAAAGCGCCCAAATTGGGCATTATGCCCGGCACGGATAGCAGGTCTCCTGGCTCGCAGTTATCGGCCGCGACAGGGGCGACCGCTCGGTCGCCCCTTATCGTGCCAGCGGATCCGCCTCGCCTTCCCGGCTGCATCTCGTGAAAAGGCGGACGATTCGTAGAATTAGAGGCGTCCTGCCCCGGCTGATCACGATGCATTTCCAGTGGCTTTTCCGGCACTTGTCCGCCTTGCCCGCTTGCAGAATGCAAGACTGTCGGCGCCGCAATCCAAATGCCGGATGGAAGACCCTGACTGCTCTACAGTCGCGGGGTCGGCTGTGATGAAGGCGCCCGGCTTGGGTCCGCCCCGTCACATTCCCTTTTAATCCGGAAGGCGTTTGCCGATCCGGAACCATCCATTATGTGGATTCATGGTTAGGCGCGTGCAACCCCCATGTCAATTGCCGCGCAACGTCCCGCTCATGTTCATCTCGACTTACACTACCGATATTATCGTCTTTAATCAAAGGCTTACGTCACAAAAACTTTACGGCCCGGCCGGTTTTTTGCCGCAATTGCCGCTCATGCGGATGCCGGCTCCGCCCTTGACCCCTATTCTTGCCGCCTAATTTCCCCATGATGCTCTCCCGAATGCACATTCGCCGCCTCGGCCCTCTAGGCACCGCCTTCGATCCGGGGCGCCTGCGCGCGCTCATTCGCCACAGCGAAATGGGCATGGTCTTTGCCGGCGCGCTTGTCGGCATCGTATCGGGGCTTGCGGTCTCAGCCATGAGCTATGCCTCGGAAGAGATGCACAGCCTGATCTTCGGCATAGACGGCACGACGAGGCTCAGCGCCTCGCAGATCGACAGCAAGTTTCTGCTGATGTCGGCCCCGGTAGCCGGCGGCATGCTTCTCGGGCTCTTGCTCTTCATTCTCGCCAAATGGCGCAAAAAGCCGATGGTCGACCCGATCGAGGCCAATGCGCTGCATGGCGGCCGCCTGTCGCTGACGGACAGCATCCTTGTCGCGATCCAGAACCTCGTTTCCAACGGCTTCGGCGCATCCGTCGGCCTGGAAGCCGGTTATACGCAGCTTGCGGCCGGCATCGCCTCGAAATTCGGCCTGAAGCTGCAGCTGCGCCGCGCGGACCTGCGTGTGCTCGTCGGCTGCGGCGCAGCCGGCGCCATCGCCGCCGCCTTCAATGCGCCGCTGACCGGCGCCTTCTACGCCTTCGAGCTTATCATCGGCACCTACACCATTATGTCGCTGACGCCTGTCGTCGTCTCAGCGCTTGTCGCAACTCTTGTTGCGCGCCTTCTTGCTGGCAGCGATTTCATCATCGATGTCGGCAGTTTCGGCGCTGTACAGCCGGCAGACTACGTGCCGGCCATTGCGCTCGGCGCCTTCTGCGCCGGCGTAGGCATCCTCATCATGCAGGGCGTCTCCTTCGTAGAGGAATTGGCGCGCAAGAGCGCCATCGCGCTGCCCTTCCGCCCGGCGCTCGGCGGCATCGTCGTCGGCCTGCTGGCGCTGGTCTCGCCGCAGGTGCTGGCCGCCGGCCACGGCGCGCTGCATCTGAACCTCTCCCACGAGATCACGATCCCCGCGCTGATCGGTCTCTTCCTTCTGAAGTCGGTGGCATCCGCCGTCTCCATCGGCTCCGGCTTCAGGGGCGGCCTGTTCTTCGCCTCGCTTTTCATGGGCGCGCTGCTCGGCAAGCTCTTTGCCTATTCCGCCCCCTATTTCGCCGATGCGACGCTGACGCCCGTGATCTATGCCGTGGTCGGCATGAGCTCGCTCGCCGTCGCCGTCATTGGCGGGCCGCTGACCATGACCTTCCTGGCGCTGGAGATCACCGGCGACTTTCCGATCACCGCACTGGTGCTCGCAGCCGTCATCACCTCCTCGCTCGTGGTGCGCACGACCTTCGGCTACTCCTTCGCCACATGGCGCTTTCACTTGCGCGGCGAAAGCATCCGCAGCGCCCATGATGTCGGCTGGATCCGCAATCTCACCGTCGACAAGCTGATGCGTTCAGACGTGAAGACCGCAAGACTCGGAATAACGCTGGACGCATTCAGGGAGGCTTTCCCCATCGGCTCGACGCAGCGTGTCATCCTCGTCGATGAGGGCGACAAATATGCCGGCCTCGTGCTCGTGCCGGAAATCTACGCAAACCCCACCAGCGCGCAGGACGAAGCCCAGAATCTCGGTGATTTCATCCGCTATAAGAACGATTTCCTGCAGCCGCAGATGAATGCCAAACAGGCGGCCGCGATCTTCGACAAGACGGAAAGCGAAGCGCTTGCCGTCGTCAACAACCTCATCGAGCGCAAGGTGATCGGCCAGCTCAGCGAAAGCCACACGCTGCGCCGCTACAGCGAAGAACTCGACCGCCGGCGCCGCGAGGTGTCAGGCGAGATCTGAGGCCTTTGCCGCCGATTTTCGAGCCGATGCCACGATCGGATCCGCAAGCTTGAACACGTCGGCCTTCCTCGAAACGCCGCGCAACTCGAACGATCCCAGGCGTTCGCAGGCGACACCGCAGGCAGCCGCGAAGCTTTCCGACATCAGAAGCGGCTGGCCAAGTTCGCCGCAGAGTTTCTCGATCCGCGAGGCCTCGTTGACGGCCCTGCCGATCACGGTGAAGTCGAGCCTGCCGCGGGCGCCGATATTTCCGTAAAACACTTCTCCGAGATGCAGGACGACGTCCACACCGATGTCAGGTCCACCGTTGCCTGCCCGCTCCCGGTTCAGTGCCTCGTTGGCCTTCAGCATGTTCCGGGCCGAGGCGAGTGCTGCGCGGCAAGCCTTTTCGGGATCATCCCCCTCTTCGCTGCCGGTCGGAAAGATCGCCAGCACGCTGTCGCCCATGAACTTGAGGATCTCCCCGGAATTTTCCTCGACATGCCTGCCGATCAGCTCGAAATGCGCATCCAGAAACCCAGCGATTTCGCCCGGCTCATAGACGTCGGTCAATGCCGTGAAATTCCTGAGATCTGCAAGCAGGACCGCAGCACTGATGGATCCGCCCTTGCCTCTCTGAGCCTCGCCCGCAAGGATGCGTGCGCTTGTCCTGGCGCCCGTGTAGACGGCCAGAATATCGGCAGCGGTTTTCGATGCGGCCATGCGGTAGCAGGCGAGCCCCAGAGCCGGAATAAGCTCTGCGACCGTCCTCAGCTGCTCGTCGGAAAATCCACCCGATGCGTCGCTGGTCAGCGCGAGGCTGAAGCCGCGCAACGCGACCTCCTTCGGAAACTCGAAAATGCTGACCACGTGATCGGTCGCTCCGGCAAGGGCGAATTCCTTGAGCCGCGGGTACTCGAGACCCTCTCCCTTGGCTAAGCTCCAGCGCCCCGCTCTCTCACCGCGGCTCAGCAGATGAAATGTCGGCGTTTTCTCGAAGTTGCGCTCGTCCACGCCGCCGTGCTCGGAATTTTCGAGGGTCGTTACCCCGCCTCGCACGAAATTGGCGGAGATGCCGCGGTACATCGGATGAAGGGATGGCATCATGATACTGGCCCGCCAGATCGGAAACCCGTCAGCGACCAGCCGGTCGCACAGGCCTCCAACGAGGTCGCCAATATTGTCGCTCGCGATTCCCTGCTCTATAAGCCACTGAATATGATCGTTAATTTCGGAATCTCCAGATGGTTGAAACCGTTCTATGATCGGGAAATCCGGCGAATGGGCGGCAAGGCCGGACCGTGCCGGCACAAAATCCGGCAATCGTCGCGCCAGCCGGGGTTCCTAGCCATCGCGCCCGGCGACGACAACCGCCGGGCAGGCACGGAGAGAGTGATACCTGGCATCATCAATCGCCTGCTTCACCTCATCATGCCATTCACGGGCGACCGAGGCAGTGCGGAATTCGATGATGATCAGCCTGTTCATCTGCCGCTCTCCCTGAACCGGATGGACCGCGCCGCCACAGGATCGCACATTGCCTCCATGGAACGTCACGTCGGGCGATATGCATGCGAGATAATCATCGATCGTCTGATCTTCGATATCGGGATGGATTTCGAGAATGAAATAAGCGCTCATCGATCGCTGCCTCCGACAAGGACCGGGCAGCCATGCGAGAGTATCGACATGACGCCGACAGTTCCTTAGAATATCGAAACAATTATTAGTTCGGAGATCTAAACGTTTTGCCGCAAAAGTCAACCGGCCGCCTCGCGCGCTACATCCCGACGGTCCAGCTGTTTTCAGCCAGGCTCGTACTGTTCCATCAGAAGATGGCCGAGAAAGTTGGTCTGACCGGCACCGAATTCAAGTGCTTCCGGCTGTTGGAGCAGCTCGGTCCGCTGTCGATGACGGCCCTGTCGCGCGAGGTCGGGTTGAAGGTCGGAACGGTCAGCGGATTGATCGACAAGCTGGAGGCGACCGGTTTCGTCGTCAGGCAACGTGATGAGACGGACAAGCGCCGCCTTGTCCTGGTTGCCTGTCCCGAGGCCTCGGCACGCGCCAGCTCGCTATACGAGGAGCATGGCGAGGCGATGGCCGCACTGCTGGAGACCTACAGCGAAGCCGAGTTCAATCTGCTGCTGACGTTCCTCACCGATATCGGCAATGTCCTCGCCCGGACCTCATCCGCACCATCGGAAGAACCGCTTCCCGAGCGGACCTCCGCCCTTTGAGGAGCGGCGGGAACGCCCGTCTGCGCTTACATCCTGACGGTCATGCCGCCGTCCACGGTCAGCACATGGCCATTGACGAAGGAGGCGGCACTGCTCGCAAGAAACAGCGCTGCACCGGCGATCTCATCCGGGCGACCCCAGCGCTGGACCGGGATGCGCTGGCGCACGAAGGGCGTCAACTCCTCGTTCGCAGCCATCTCCGCGTTCGTCTCGGTGGCGAACCAGCCGGGTGCAATCGCGTTGCTGGTGATGCCGTATGGGCCGAACTCGACCGCCATGCCGCGCATCAGGCCGGTCAGGCCCTGCTTGGCCGCCGGATAGACGCAATCGCCGGGCATGACGACATGGCCGCTGATCGAGGTGACCGCGATCAGGCGGCCATGATTATGCCGCTTCATCAGCGCGGCGGCATCCCGCGAGAGCGTCATCGCGGCCGCCAGATCGGTGCGCAACAGCTCGATAATGGCATCGTCATCGAATTCGGCCAGCGGCCGCCTGTCGCGGGCGCCGACATTGTTGATCAGAATATCGAGACGGCCATGGATCTTTTCGATGTCGGCCATCAGCGCACGCTGCGCCTCCCGGTCGACGATGTCGAAGGCGGCAGCCTGCGCCGTGCCGCCGCTACTGCGGATCGTCCCTACGGCATCTTCAAGCGTCGTCGCCGTACGCCCGGTGACGATGACATGCGCGCCGGCCTCGGCAAGTGCGCGCACCATCTCGAATCCGAGGCCACGGCCGCCGCCGGTTACGAGCGCCACCTGGCCCGTCAGGGAAAATCTATCCAGTATGGTCATGGTTTTCATTGCTCTCGACCGGGTGTATCGGAACAATTAATGGACTCAGTCAACTAATTTGGCAATAGCAAACGATGCCCTGATTGCGTCTGCCCACTCTGCGGGACCGTGAGGCAGGCAAGCGACATCCGGCCTAGCCGAACAGACCGGCAAGCCAGCGCGGGTCGAGATACTGTTCCAGGCCGCCTGCGACCTCGTCGAGCGCCCGGTCGACGTTTTCGCGGTAGTTGCTCGCTTCGCCTGACAGGCCAAAGCTTTGAAGCAGCCGGGCGCGGTAGGCATCGCTGCTGAAGAGGCCGTGCAGATAGGTGCCCATGATGCGGCCGTCTGGCGAAAGCGCTCCGTCGGGTGCGCCGTCGACGATAGCAGAGGGCCTGACGCAATCCGGCCCGCGGGTAATGCCGAGATGGATCTGGTAGCCGGCAAGCGGCGCGTCGTATTCGGTCGAGCGGGCGGTGCTGTTGCGCACGGTCTTCTCCGGCGCCATCTCGGTCTCGACATCGAGAAGCGAAAGCCCCTGCGTCTCGACCGTCCCGCCTTCGATACCGAGCGGGTCATGCACCTTGCGGCCAAGCATCTGGTAACCGCCGCAGATGCCGATCACCCGGCCGCCGCGCCTGACATGCGCCAGGAGATCGCGATCCCAGCCGGCCGCACGCAGGTCCGCGAGATCCGATATCGTCGATTTCGAACCAGGAAGGATGACGAGCGCGGCATCGTCGGGCAGCCGCTCACCGGACCTGATGAAGACGAGTTCGACATCGGGCTCTGTCCGCAGCGGATCGAAATCGTCGAAATTGGCAATGCGCGGCAGCACCGGCACAGCAATCTTCAGCGCACCCTGCCTGCCCCGCGCCAGCCGTTCGAGCACGACCGAATCCTCTGCCGGTAGGCGTGTGGCACCCGGCAGCCACGGCACGACGCCGAAGCACGGCCAGCCGGTGAAACCTTCGATGGCCCGGATACCGTCGCCGAACAGCGAGACATCGCCGCGGAACTTGTTGATGATGTAACCGGAAATCATGCCGCGATCCTCTTCGCTGAGGATCGCATGCGTGCCGACGAGCGAGGCGATGACGCCGCCGCGATCGATATCTCCAACGAGGACGACAGGGACGTTCGCCCGCGTCGCAAAGCCCATATTGGCGATATCGCCTGCCCTCAGGTTGATTTCGGCCGGCGAGCCCGCCCCCTCGACGATCACGAGGTCAGCCCCCTCGGACACCTTGGCGAAACTCTCCAGAACCGACGAAAGCAGCTGCGGCTTCAGCCGCTGGTAGTCGCGCCCCTTTGCCTGGCCGAATACCCTGCCCTGCACGATGATCTGGCTGCCGTTTTCCGATTGCGGCTTCAGGAGCACCGGGTTCATATGCACCGATGACGGTACCCGCGCCGCGAGCGACTGCAGCCATTGCGCCCGGCCGATCTCGCCGCCGTCGTCGGAAACCGCGGCATTGTTCGACATATTTTGCGGCTTGAACGGTCGCACCTTCAGACCGCGATTGGCAGCCAGCCGGCAAAGCCCAGCCACCAGCACTGTCTTGCCGACATCGGAGCCGGTTCCTTGCAGCATGATGGCTCTGGTCATTGGTGCCTGTCCGTGAAGCGTTTCCGGCAGGCCTACAATGCGGGCAGACGTCAGGTCAACAGACGGTTGAAAACCCGACAAAGGCCCAGAAATGCGAAAACCGCGATCGGGCCATGGACCCTACGCGGTTTGCCATAAAACGCTGACGCCATCATCATTACGCAATGAAGCTCGCTTTTTCCGGGACGCACTACCTGATCCGGAAAAGCAGCGGTTGTCCCCCGCCGCGTCACAACAGATAACGGCACATCCTTACCGGATGGTTATTGAAGACGGCTCCTGAAGGGAATTTTGACTTTTTTTGAACTTTTTCGAATTTTTCGCTTTTGAAACCGCTTTTAGCCCTCTCTGCGGCCCCAGCAAGCCTGCTGATCGACATCAAATTTCGCGCTTTCATGATTGGCCGCATAAATTCTTCGGATTCAATTATTTAGTAAGATTGCAACGCGCAAAAGAGAGTTGATTTCCTGCCGCAAATCCGTAGGTTTGCTCATAATGAGCCATCGATAGAAATGGCCAGCGACGAGCCGCCGGAAAACGAGACGAACGGCGCCGCAGACGGGAAAGCCTGGCGAAATCCTATTCCGGCCGGGCATTGGCACCCTGAAGCGGCGGAGAGATTTGTCGGCTAATGACCCGGCGCATGCGCGTTCGATCACATAAAGATCCGGGGAACTTTCATGAAGACATTTTTCACGTCATTCATTCTTGCCGTCTGTTTTTACGCGGGAATTGCGCAAGCCGCCGGCTGCGGCAAGGTCTCGATCGCCGAGATGAGATGGGGCTCTGCTGCAATCGCTGCGAGCTTCGACAAGTTCATCCTGGAAAAGGGCTACGGCTGCTCCGTCACCATTGTCGATGGTGACACGCTGCCGACCTTCGCTTCCATGGATGGCAACGGCACGCCCGATATCGCCTCGGAATTCTGGGTGAAAGCGGTCAAACCGCAGCTCGATACCGCCATCAGCGCCGGTCGCCTGGTCAAGGGCGCCGAAATTCTTGCGGATGGGGCCGTCGAAGGCTGGTACATTCCGAAATTCATCGCCGATGCAAATCCGGATATCCTGTCCGTGCAGGATGCGCTGAAGCATCCGGAACTCTTTCCCGATACCTACCATCCCTCGCTTGCTGCGATCTATAATTGCCCCGAAGCCTGGGCCTGCGAAATCTCGACCAGCAATCTCTTCAAGGCTCTCGGTGCCGATAAGCTCGGCTTTGCGCTGATCGACAGCCCGACCCCGGCCGATTTCGACAATTCGATCGCCCGCGCCTTCAAAAACAAGGTCGGCTGGCTCGGTTATTACTGGTCGCCGACATCGGTTCTCGGCAAATACGACATGAAACAGCTGGGTTTCGGCGTGCCTCACGATCAGGCTGAATGGGACACCTGTACCTCAGTGCCCCACTGCGCCAATCCCAGGCTGAACGCCTACCCCGTGTCCCAGGCTTTCACGCTGATTACCAGCGCTTTTGCCGATCGCGCCGGCCCCGTCATGAACTATCTGAAGACCCGCAGCTGGGACAACGAAACAATCAGCCAGGTACTGGCCTGGCAGGATGAGAACGGCGAAGACAACGAGAACGCCGCCCTCTATTTCCTTGAGAATTATGAGGAACTGTGGAGCCGCTGGGTTCCGGCCGATGTAGCCGAGAAGGTCAAGGCCAGTCTATAAACCTTCCTGGCAACAAGGATTGGACGATTCGTTATGACTGGCACGGTGCCCTTCCCCGATCGCGATACCGTCGCGGAAAAACTCGCGGCGCTCTCGGAAACCGACAAATCCTACCTGTCGCTGCTGATGGAAAATCCGCAGCAGGACGACAACCTGCTCGAGGGCCTGCATCGGCATCTCGATGTCGCCTCGTCCTCGCGTCTTCTAAACTCGCTGAAGCTCGAAGCCCTCGGCAAGTGGATCGGCGAAGCTGCACCCGACCGGCTGCAGATCAGGCTCATGGAAGCGGCGCGCTCGAGCCAGCACCCGGCCTATGCCGCATTCCGGACCGGGCTGACCCGATCCGGTGGTCTCGAAAAAGCCTATCCGACTTCAAAAATCTGAAAATAACTATCTCTTAGCTGCGCGATCGACACTGCGGCCGGCATCCTGCGTGGCATTGACGGCATTGGCCGTATCCCTGCCCACGCCACGGATCGTGTTGGCGCAGGAAGAGAGCGCGAGAAGGATCATCAAGGCGGATGCGATTTTACCCGTGGTCGTCATTTGCGAAATCCCTTTGTGAATTCAACCCCGAACGGCCGATGCCGTCCGGGCGGGATAACGCATTCGTGAGCGAAAAGTTCACCGGCTAAGAGCCTTTCTCCAGACAAGGCCGACATCCTCGATATCGCCGCTCCTCAAGCGCATCTCAGCTGCGCTCGATGCCCCTTGCCGACAGGGTCTCGTCAATGTCTGCCGATACCAGGAACGCCGATAGCTGGCTCGCAGCCTCCGCATCTGTTGAATCGGCGCTGACGCCAATGGCAAAATCGATGTAACTCTGCAGTTCTGCCGGAAACCTGCCGACCAGCATGGCCTCGGGCGCGACAGCAAGGATGGACGTCACGGGAACGACACCCAGATCGGCCTCTCCACGGCCGACGGCCGCCGCCGTCTGCCCTCCCGATACCGGCACCAGCTTCGGCTTCACCGCATCGGCTATTCCCAGGCGCTCCAGCAAACCCTGGAAGTAGCCGCCGCTGGTTCCGTCACTGGCATAGGCGATTGATCGCGCACCCTTCAGGGTCTGTTTGAAAGCTTCGACGGAGCCGATATCGAGGGCCCGGCTGCCTTCCCTCGCCGCCACGCCCATTGCTATCCGGCCGAACGTGACCTGGCTTCCCGTCCTGACCTTTCCAAGGGAAACGAGTTCCTCGATCAGGTTCGGATTGGTAATGACGAGATCAAAAGGCTCACCGGCTTCGATCTGCGTCCTCACGGCGGGATTGAGCTCCCACCTGGCCGCGACCTTGTATCCCGTGATCGTCTCGAAGCGGGGGATGACGGCAAGCACGGCCGGCCGGACTGCGACAGCGCCAAAAAGCCGGATTTGCTGATCCATGGCCTGACCTCCCCCTGCAACAGGTTACTAATCCTGCATTCGCCGGCGCTCATCATTCCCTACCCAGGGTCGCAGTGCGTCCGTTCCCCGCTCTCCCGGATAATCAGGCTGCCGCCGCCTTGGACTTTTCGGCGAAGGATGCGCGGATACTGTCGGCCACCGTCTCGATCGGCCCTGTCGTCTGTGATGCGGTCAGGAGCTGGATGTCGAAAGAGCCGAGTTCAGGCAAGCCTTCCTGGATACCGAGGATCGCCATGTCCTCGCTGACATAGGAGAGCGGCAACGGCGCGATGGCGAGATCGGAAACCACGGCGGCGCGCTGCGCCATCGTGTGGGCACTGAGATAGGCGACGCGATAGGGTCGCTTGTTGCGCTCGAGCTGGGTGATCGCCTCCTGCCGCCAGATGCAGCCGTCTTCCCAGATCGAGATCGGCAGCGGATCGCGCCGATGCGCCGAACCGCATTTGGCGCCGGCCCAAACCAGGCGCTCGCGGTAGACAACCTCGCCATTGGTCGGGAACGGCCGCGTTGCGCAGTTGATGAGCGCGAGATCGAGGCGCTGCTCCTCCATCCGCTTTTTCAGGCAGATGCTCATGTCGATCGTCACGTCGACCATGATGCCAGGATAGATCTGCGCAAAGCTCTTCAGGATCTGCGGCAGCAGGCGCTCGCCGATATCCTCGGGCGCGCCGAGCCGCACCACGCCGCTAAGCTCGGGCATGATGAAACGCGATACCGCCTCGTTGGAGAGCGCCAGGATATTGCGCGCATAGGAAAGCAGCATTTCACCATGCTGCGTCAGCGTCACCGAGCGCGCATCGCGGCGAAACAGCGTGACGCCGAGTTGCTCTTCGAGCTTCTTGATCTGCATGGAAACAGCCGATGGCGTGCGAAACACAGTTTCGGCCGCTGTCGAAAAATTACCGGTCTCTGCGATGGCGACAAACGTGCGCAACACGTCATTATCGAGCAGAGGAATGGGACGGCGAAATGGGATAGTCATCGTCACATCTTTCAATTTTTCTGAATGACCAAGGTGTATCATTCTATTTGATTGAAAGTCAATCTGCCCCCTATTTTGAGGGTGATCGCGATGAGCCGATCAGAGTTCAGCCCTCGGTGCCGAAACGGCTGGTCTTGAAGCTGGCCCTAGCAGCACCCGAAGCAACCGTCCTGCCCTCGCCCCTGGGATAGGTGTTGCCGATCAAGGAAGGCGCGGTGAGTTCAACCGACGTTTCCGGAGACCGCACCGCCCAGGCAATCAGCGCTCGTGCGGACATTTCTCCGACGCCGCCCGAGACATGTTCCGATGCGGAGACCGGCAATACCGCGATCTGCTCCGCCGTCGGTGCGGGATGGGTCAACCGGTCGGCGACGACAGACGTGTTGGCGGGCTTGCGGCCAACGACGAAGCGCGTGAAGTCGGCCGCAGCCGGCTGGACGGATGCGAACACCGGCGCAAGCGTGGCCACAGGCGGCGCAGGCACCGGCACCGGCGCCTCGCTCTCGACGGCCTCGACCTCGACCGGGCGCAGCATCGGCAGCGGAACGGTGAGCGAGGCGAGATCGGCAAATCCGCGGTCGGCAACCGCCCGGTCCTCGGGTTTGGCAAGCTGCGGCGCAAGCCCGATATCGGCCCGCTTTTGCGGCGTCGGCAGCATGGCGGTGACAAGGCTTCCGGTCACGACGGGATCGGGTGCCTTGGCAGGTGCTGTCGCGCGCGCCGTCAGCAGGGTCGGTGCCGCTGCCTTTGGCGTTACCGGCGCATCGTCATCCTCATCCTCGCTCGCTGCGATTTCGATCGGCGCGGAGCGGATGCCCTTCTTGCGCTCGGCAAGGGCTACCTGATAGCCCGGCAGCGGACGGCCGTCCGCCGGCAGGTGGATCGTGCGCCCGTCAGGGAAGAGCCGCGCCAGCTCCTGGCGCGACATGCGCGGCCAGGCGCGCACATTGCCGACATCGAGATGCACGAAGGGCGAACCCGAGGTCGGGTAATAGCCGACCCCGCCGACCTGCATCTGCATGGCGAGCCCGCGCAGCGTCGCAAGCTTGACGCCGGGAATATAGAAATCCATCGCCTTGCCGAGCATGTGCTGGCTGCGCTTGGCGACACCTGTATTGCGCGAACGGTTGCGCAGCATGTTGTTGGTCGCCGGCGAGCGGTAGGCGGAGACGACGTGGATCGTCTCCTTTGCCCCGCTCTTGCGATAGACTTCCCAGACGAGATCGAGCAGCCGCGGGTCCATTTTGGCCGGCTCGTTGCGCCGCCAGTCACGCAGGAAGCGGTTGATCTGGTTGAGGCCGCGCTGGTCGTACTTGCCGTTGCGCTTGAAGACGATAGTCGCCCGCTCGCCCGTATGCGTGAAGTAGAGTTTCAGTGCCCTGTCCTCGGCCGCTGCCTCGCCCGCTCCGGCTATGACGGCAAAGACAAAGGCCGCCACGACCGCCAACCGATGGGCGACGACAGACAGAAACCACGCATAGGCGGTCGTCGGAATGGCGGCGATGGCTTGATGAAGGGACACAGGCTTCGTCCTTGGTGCGAGACACGAAAACATCACAGGCACCGCACACGCGGGCGGCGTTAAGCCTTCATTATGGTCAACAGATCCTTAAGAGGGGGTTTATGAGCCGCCGATTATACGACGCTCGGTTTCAGGCAGATGCCATCCCACGTTTCCGAGGCGGCGCCGGTAGCGAGAAGTCCGCCATAATTATCTTGCCAAGTGCCCATGATCTTCGCTCGGAACTCTCGCAAAGCGATGCGAGATCGCATAGTTTCGACGGATCGTTATCATCAAAACAGGCCAAAGTTTGTATACCGAAATAGCCATCGTCATTCTTCTCACCATTCTCAATGGCGTCCTTGCAATGTCGGAGCTCGCGATCGTCTCCGCCCGCCCGGCACGCCTCAAGGTCCTGGCGGACCAGGGAAGCAGAGGAGCACGACTGGCTCTGCGCCTGGCTGAAAATCCCGGGCGTTTCCTGTCGACGGTCCAGATCGGCATCACCCTCGTCGGCGTGCTGTCGGGCGCCTTCTCGGGCGCGACACTCGGCGCACGATTCTCCACCTGGCTCCTGGCGCAGGGCCTTCCCGATGCCTGGGCGGACGGGCTCGGCGTCGGTACCGTCGTCGTGGCGATCACCTATCTTTCCCTCATCATCGGCGAGCTGGTGCCCAAGCAGATGGCCCTTCGCGCGCCGGAAGCCGTGGCCGCCAGGGTCGCGCCGACGATGACCTACCTGTCGAAGGCGGCCCTGCCCCTCGTCTGGCTGCTCGACGGCTCGGGCAAGCTCGTTCTCGCCCTGCTCGGCCAGTCCGGAAAGAACGCCGATGGCGTCACCGACGAGGAGATCAAGACCGTTCTCGCCGAAGCACAGAGCGCCGGCGTGATCGAGATCGGCGAATCCGCCATGATCACCGGCGTCATGCGCCTTGCCGACCGGCAGGCCCGCGCGCTGATGACGCCGCGTCGCGACGTCGAGCTGATCGATATCGAAGATTCCGCCGAGGAGATCCGCAAGACCATTCAGTCGACGTCGCGCACGCGACTGCCGGCCCGCAAGGGCAGTTCCGACGAGGTTATCGGCGTTCTCGCCGTCAAGGATTATTACGACGCGCTCGAGGCCAGCAGGTCGGTCGACATCATGACGCTGGTGCGGGACGTTCCGATCATCTCGGACCTCGCTCCCGCCTCCTCGGTGATCGAGGCGATCAGGAGGTCGTCGCAGCATATGGTGCTGGTTTTTGACGAATATGGCCACTTCGAGGGCGTGATCACCTCGGGCGACATCCT
Source organism: Rhizobium sp. BK512 (assembly GCF_014194915.1). Lineage (NCBI taxonomy): Bacteria > Pseudomonadati > Pseudomonadota > Alphaproteobacteria > Hyphomicrobiales > Rhizobiaceae > Rhizobium > Rhizobium sp. BK512. Next base: position 400,136 of record NZ_JACIAS010000001.1, read on the forward strand.
GGAATCGATCATGGGCGTCTTCGGCGATGCGGCCTCCGGCGAAGAGCCGGCGATCAAGCGGCGCGATGACGGCTCCTACCTCGTGTCCGGATGGACGCCGATCGACGAATTCTCGGAATTCATGAACTTCCCGCTTGACGAAGACGTCGAATATCAGACCGTCGCCGGTCTCGTTCTGGAAGAACTGAAGCATCTTCCCGAACTCGGGGAGACCTTCGTCAAGAACGACTGGAAATTCGAGGTCATCGACCTCGATGGAAGGCGCGTCGACAAGGTTCTCGTCAGCGCGCTGGCAAAGGATGAGGCACGGGCGGAGATATGACCCGCGCGTCGCCAGTCCGGACGCAATCTGCATGATGCATTCGCGCGCAGCTTGGCGCGCGTTTGACATGCCTTTCTCATCGTGCCGCCCCATATCTATTCCTGTAAATCAAGGGAAGCTCAATGTCCGCCACGACGACGCACGAAGCAGACCGGCCTCAGCACGGCCAGCAGAAGTTTGCCGCGCTTCTGCTTGGAGCTGTCGGGGTGGTCTATGGCGATATCGGCACGAGCCCGCTCTACGCTTTCCGTGAAGCGCTCCGGCCCTTCGCGCATGACGGCGTGACCCCGAACGAGGTCATCGGGCTGATCTCGCTGATGATCTGGACGCTGACGATCATCGTCACCTTCAAATACGTGCTGTTTCTCCTGCGGGCCGATAACGAGGGCGAAGGCGGAACCCTTTCGCTGCTCGCGCTGCTGATGAAGAAGACCAGCCGGCATGCGACGATCTTCTTCTTCGCCGGCATCATCGGCGCAGCACTCTTCATCGGCGACGCCATGATTACGCCTGCCCTGTCGGTCCTCTCGGCACTCGAGGGATTGAAGCTCGTGACTCCGGTCTTCACGCCCTACATCCTGCCGGTCGCCATCGCGATCATGCTGCTGCTTTTCCTGGTGCAATCGGTCGGCACCGCCTCCGTCTCGAAACTCTTCGGCCCGATAACGCTGCTCTGGTTCGTCGTCATGGGGCTCGGCGGCCTCATCCATCTCGCTGACGATCCCGCGATCTTCGCAGCGCTCAATCCGCTCTATGCCTTCGACTTCATCACTCATGCCGGTCTCGTCGGCCTCATTGTCCTCGGCGCCGTCTTCCTGACAGTGACGGGAGCCGAAGCGCTCTATGCCGACCTCGGCCATTTCGGCAGGAAACCGATCCAGGCTGCCTGGTTCGCCGTGGTCTTCCCGTCGCTTGCGCTGAACTATCTCGGCCAGGGCGGGCTCGTCCTGGCCAATCCTCAAGCCGTCTCCGATCCGTTCTTCCTGATGTTTCCGGAATGGGCGCTGCTTCCCGTGGTCATTCTTGCGACCGCTGCCACCATCATCGCCAGCCAGGCGGTGATCACCGGCGCCTTTTCGCTGGCACGCCAGGCAATCCATCTCGGCTTCCTGCCCAGGCTTGAGATCTGCTTTACCTCGGCTTCCAATACGGGCCAGATCTATGTGCCGGCCGTCAATATCGCGCTCCTGCTCGGTGTCCTTGCCCTGATCTTCGCCTTCGGCTCCTCCGAGGCGCTAGCCACGGCCTACGGAATTTCCGTCACCGGCGCGATGGTCGTCACGACGATCCTCTCCTTCCAGTTTCTCCGTGTCGTCTGGGGGTGGACGGTGCTCGCTGCCGCTGCCGTTCTGCTGCCGCTCTTCCTGCTCGAAAGCGTCTTCCTGGGCGCCAACCTCCTGAAGATCCACGACGGCGGCTATGTTCCGGTGCTGATCGCCGGTGCGCTGATGATCATGATGTGGACCTGGAAGAAGGGCACCATGCTGGTTCGCGAGAAGGCGGCAAGGAACGAGATACCCTTGGTGCCGTTCATCGCCTCGATCGAACGCAAGTCGGACCACTCTCCCGTCCAGGTGCCGGGAACCGCGATCTTCCTGACAAGCCTCACCGACATGGCTCCGGGGGTGCTGCTGCACAATCTGAAGCACAATCGCGTCCTGCACGCCCGCAACGCGATCCTGAACATCAAGACCGCTCCCCGCCCCTATGTGCCGGAGGCGGAGCGGGTAACGATCGAGAGGCTCTCGGACCGCTTCATCAAGATCCAGCTCCTCTTCGGCTTCATGGAAGACCAGGACGTTTCCAGGGCCTTGCCGCTCTGCCGGAAGGCCGGCTTCGATTTCGAGATCATGTCGACTTCGTTCTATGTCGGAAGACGCAAGCTCGTCGGTGATCCGAACACCGGCCTGCCGGCCTGGCAGGACCGGCTCTTCATCGCCATGGCCGGCTTCGCGATCGACCCCTCGGACTATTTCCAGCTGCCCAGCAACCGCGTGGTGGAGCTTGGCGAGCAGATGGTCATCTGACGGCCGCCGCATAGCTCACCCCATCCGTCGACATGTCGACCGAGAAGGCGTCGACCGGGGCTGAAGCCAGCCTATGGCGCGCGGTTATGATCTTTCAATTTCGCTGAACCTTAAGGCCAGTTCATTTCATTTGTTTGAACCAGCCCGAGTACCTATATTTTAGTTGTGACGATGAGGCTGAAGAAAAGGAGGCCGATCATGTCGCAACTGGCAGGCTTCAACATTCTCCAGGTTTTCTTCGCGTTTCGAGCCCGCATGTTTCGGGTGGCGGCACGCGAACGGATCAGGCAGGAATTGAAGCATTATCCGCCGCATCTCGCGGCCGATATCTGCGCCCTGCCCGCCCTGGACGAGCAGCAGCGATAGTTCAAAATCGCTTATGGTACTTATAAAATCTATTCGTTTGAATGATGAGTACCGCAAGCGCATATTTCATCTCAAGGATACGGCGATCCCGTGTCTCGCAAGGAAAGGAAACGGCAATGTCCTCGATCACTTACAGAGATGGCGGCAAGAGCCTGTCATCCTACCGCACACATTCTTCGTTCGGTTCCTATGCTGAAAAGCTCGTGCGCGCATGGCGCCGCTGGCAGACGGAACGTCAGATCGAATCCATGCCCCTTGACATCCGCAAGGATATCGGCTGGCCGAGCGCCGATGAGACTGGCAAGAACCGAGCTCACTAACGACAGGGCTCGTGAATGCAAGATCATGCAATGAATGCGACATACCTCCCAAGCTAGAGGCGGTGCCAGTCCCAAGCAGCACCGCCTTTTTCATGTCCGTCGCCTGCCTTTCCCCGGTGAATTTCATAAGACCACCCCGCCGCAGCGACACTTTTTGCTTCGCTCGCGCCGCCAATCTCCTGTCATGTCGCAGATTTGCTCTTCCTAGCCGCATTTTTCCATGCCAGTGTCGCTTTTAGAACATCGGAGCGACGCATTCCACGCGACCAATATGCAGTCGCCCTCGAGCATGGATTTTCCAATGAACAAGATGCAGCTCAAGAAACGTTCCGTAGTCTTCTTCATGGTCCCTCAATTCACCATGCTGCCCTTTTCGGCGGCGGTGGATACACTGCGCATCGCAAACCGCATGCTCGGCTATCAGGCCTATACGTGGCGCCTGACTTCGGTCGACGGCGAAAAGGTCTATTCCTCCTGCGGCATCGGCGTGGAGGCCAATTCCTCGCTCGCCGAAGAGCGCCGACATCTCGGCGGGGAAAACCGGCCGGGCATGGTGCTCGTCTGTTCCGGCATCGATGTCGAGACCTTCAACAATAAATCCGTCAATGCCTGGCTGCGCGAATCCTACAATCGCGGCGTTGCCGTCGGTTCGCTCTGTACGGGCGCGCATGTGCTTGCCCAGGCGGGTCTCCTGAATGGCAAGCGCTGCGCGATCCACTGGGAAAACCTTCCGGGCTTCTCCGAGGCGTTTCCGCAGGCCGAGGTCTATGCCGACCTCTACGAGGTCGATAACAATCTCTATACCTGCGCCGGCGGCACGGCCTCGCTAGACATGATGCTGAACCTCGTCGGCGAGGATTTCGGCGAAAGCCTGGTCAACCGCATCTGCGAACAGCACCTGACCGATCGCGTGCGCAACCCGCATGACCGTCAGCGCCTGCCGCTGCGCGCCCGCCTCGGCGTCCAGAATGCCAAGGTGCTGTCGATCATCGAACTGATGGAAGGCAATCTCGCCGAGCCCCTGTCTCTGCTCGAAATCGCCGAGGGCGCCGGCCTGTCGCGTCGCCAGATCGAGCGCCTCTTCCGCCAGGAAATGGGCCGGTCCCCTGCCCGCTACTATCTGGAAATCCGCCTCGACCGCGCCCGCCACCTGCTGGTGCAGTCCTCCATGCCGGTCGTCGAAGTCGCCGTCGCCTGCGGCTTCGTCTCCGCCTCGCACTTTTCCAAGTGTTATCGCGAACTCTATCAGCGTTCCCCGCAGCAGGAGCGCGCCGACCGCAAGATGACCATGGCAACGGCCCGCCAGCAGGCAGTCGCGGCTTGAGGCAGTGACGGCAGCATGACGGAACATGAAAGGCGGCTCGGTGGCCGCCTTTTTTGATTTGCGGCAGCACTGCCACCGTCATGGTCGCGCCTGTCCCAAGGAGGACGGCAAGCGAATTGCGCCCTTACTGCGCCGCCTCTTCCGTCATCTTGGCATCGGAATAGACAAGGTTACGCCCCTTGTGCTTGGCCATGTAAAGAAACTGGTCTGCCGCGTTCAGATAGTTTTCGAAGGTCTCGTAGCCGGCGATTTCGGCCACGCCGATCGAGACTGTCACCGACAGTTCCTCATCGTCCGCCGTCACCTTCAGACGGGAAATATCCGAGCGGATCTCGTCGCAGAGCTTGGTGGCCGCAAGCGAATCCATTTGCGGGAAGAGGATCGCGAATTCCTCGCCGCCGAGACGCGAGAGAAGATTGTCACTGCCTTCGAAGATCGTCTGTAGCCTGTCTGCGACGGCCTTCAGCACCTTGTCGCCGATCTCGTGGCCATAGGTGTCGTTGAGACGTTTGAAATGGTCGATATCGAGAATGGCGACCGCGCTCGACGTTTTCAGGCGCAGGCATTCGTTCACCAGCTTCGGGCCATTGTCGTAGAAATAGCGCCGGTTATAGAGGCCGGTCAGGTAATCGCAGGCGGCCGCCGCGCGCAGCTGCTTCATCTGCGTCAGCGTCTCGACATTGTTGGCGATGCGGCACTGCAGCTCTTCGACGACGAAGGGCCGGTAGACGAAATCGCTGGCGCCCGCCTTCAGGAAACTTGCCGACAGCATGCGGTCGTTCGACGAGGAAACGCCGATGACGCGCATCTTGTCCGAGCCGAACCGGTGGCGGATGCGCCGCGTCAGCTCATAGCCACTCATATCTGGCATATGATGGTCTGTCACGACGAGTTCAATGTCGCCGAAGGCTTCGAGTGCCGCGAGCGCCTCGAGGCCGGAACTGGCCTCCACCACCATATATTGCTGCGCTCTCAGCAGATCGACCAGCACCTGGCGCGCCGAGGGCACGTCATCGACGACGAGCACGCGCGTCTTGCGGTTCATGATCGCCCGGCGCACCGTCGCGACCAGATTGTCGAGCGCGAACTCGTTATCCTTCAGCACATAGTCGATGACATTGCGTTCCAGGATGCGGGCACGCGTATTGAGATCGAAAGTCGCCGTGAAAACGATGGCCGGAATATTGTGCTCGATCATGCAGTCGAGCGCCTCGCCATAGGGCGCGTCAGGCAGGTTCAGGTCAACCACGGCCATGCCGTAGTCATGGCCTTCCTGGGAGAGCTCCTCGCGCAGCGCCTTCAGCGACGAACAGCATTTGACATTGAGATTGAGCTCGGTCTGGAACCGATGGCGGAGTACGGCCGAAAACATCCGGGAATCTTCAACCAGTAGTACGCGAACTCCTCCGAACCGAGGACCCGAACCATCTCGCTGAAACTCCCCCTGGAATGCCACAGCTGCCTATCCCCCGACGCGCCCGGAGGGCTCGACTCGCCCTCTCTCATAACGCGCTGGACGATAACCGAGAGCCCCTCCTCCGTGAAGGGGACAAATGGCGGTCGCAATACCTGTGATTGCAAGAATATGCGCCGCCTTTGCGCCACCCCGATGAAGACCGATCATCGGGCCGCTTCCCTGTCGCTGATCTTTGCGGCCGGGTCAGGCAACAGCGCGTTCCCTGCGCATCGACTGGATCTGCAGAAGCGTATCCAGGTTCTGGTTGACGCGGCAGTAGAATTCCTCGTCGATGAACGGGCGCAGCATGAAATCATTGCCGCCGGCCTTCAGGAACCGCGCCGAAAGCAGCCGGTTCGATGAGGAGGAAACGCCGATAATGCGCAGCTCGTGCGAGCCGATCGTGGCGCGGATGCGGCGCGTCAGCTCGAAACCGTCAATATCGGGCATGTTGTAGTCGGTGACCATCAGGCCGATATCGCGGTTGGCCTTGAGGATCTCGAGCGCCTTGGCGCCGCTCTCGGCGGTGCTGACGCGGAAATTATAGCGCTTCAGGCGGCTGGACAGCAGCGCGCGGGCCGTGGCGCTGTCATCGACGATCAGCACGTGATGGCGATGGTTGGTCAGGAACCGGCAGATCGACTCCGCCAAGAGATCGACGGCAAAGATATTGTCCTTGAGGATATAGTCGACGATATCCTTGGCGAGCAGCTTGTCGCGCATGCCTTCCTGGAAAGTACCGGTAAAGACGATCGTCGGGATCGACAGGTCGACCAGATATTCCAGCGCCTCGCCGTTTTCGGCGCCCGGCAGGTTGATGTTGGAAATCGCCAGCGTGATCGGGTCTGAAGACTTGTCATAGGAAAGCTGCAGCTCTTCGAAGCTGCGGCAGATCTCGACGTCGATGTCGAAGAGCTCCTTCAGGCGCTTTCCGATCATCGAGGTGAAGACGTTGGAATCTTCAGCGAGGATAATACGCGCGCCGGCAAACATTTCTCCGGAATATTGCATTCCCGAAATACCTAGAAACGCCATGGCAAACCTTTAAAGTGGAAATTGTGTCCCCGAACGAAACGGTTACATGAATTCATTTGAATAATTATTAATCGAGCTGCCATGGCCAGCGATGAAAAAGGCGGCCGATGGTGCGGCCGCCTTTTTCTTCTTCATATGCTTAAGAAACTAGAACAGGTCACAAGGCGGTCAGGCGCGAAGTGCCGCGTTCTCCGTATCGAACGGGCTCTCGCCGACGACGGTGGCGTTGTAGGTGGTGCCGAGGATCTTGATCTTCAGCTTCGTGCCTTCCTTGGCATAGTCGGGCCGCAGCATGGCAAGCGCGAGCGACCGGTTGATGCGGAAGCCGAACGTGCCGTTGGTGGCGCGCCCGACGAGTTCGCCCGCCTCGTTGTAGATCGCCTCCGAGCCGCGCGCGTCGACGTCGTTGCCGGTCTCGACGACCAGCGTCGCGAAATTCCACTTCAGGCCCTTTTCCTTGTAGGAGAGCAGGCCCTCGCGGCCGAGGAATTCCTTCTCCGGCTTGATGAAGCGGTCGAGGCCGGATTCATAGGCATTGTACTCGATCGACATTTCGCGCGGGATCAGTCGATAGGATTTTTCGACCGACATGGAGAGCATGGCGCGGATGCCGAAGGGCTTGATGCCGAATTCGGCGCCGGCTTCCATGAGCTTGTCGAAGATGTAGTTCTGCATCTCGATCGGATGATGCAGTTCCCAGCCGAGTTCGCCGACGAAGTTGACGCGCAGCGCATGGGCGCTCGCCGCACCGACCGAGATCTCCTTGCCCGAAAGCCAGGGGAAATCCTTGTTGTCGAGGCTTGTGCGCGTCAGCTTCTTCAGCACATCGCGCGACTTCGGACCGGCGAGAACGAGCACGCCCCAGCCCTGGGTGATCGGCGTGAACTTGACGCTGCCGTCTGCCGGCAGGAGCTTGCGCATATAGTCGTGGTCATGCGCCTCATAGGCGCCCGCCGAGACGAGATAGAAAGTGCCGGGCGCGCTTTCATAAACGGTGAATTCTGCGCGCACGCCGCCTTCCTTGGTCAGCATGTGGCAGAGCGCGATACGGCCGCGCTTCTTCGGGATCGCATTGGCGAAGATCGATTCCAGCCATGCGCGCGCGCCGGGACCGGTGACCAGCGCCTTGGCGAAAGCCGACATGTCGAGCACGCCGACATTCTTGTTGACGTTCATGACTTCGTTGCCGACATGCTCGAAATAGTTCGAGCGGCGGAACGACCACTTTTCCAGAATGCGGCCGTCTTCGGTCGGGTCGGAATGATTGTGGTTGGTCAGAACGTCGGCGCCAACGCCGATCTGGTCCTTCGGCAGGTCATAGCCCTCGGGCGCAAACCAGTTGGCGCGCTCCCAGCCATAGACGGAACCGAACACGGCGCCGAGCGCCTTCAGGCGATCGTAGACCGGCGTCGTCTTCAGCGGACGGGCGGCGGCGCGCTCCTCGTCCGGATAGTGCATGGTGAAGACGTTGGCATAGGCCTCCTCGTTCTTGGCGATGAGGTAGCCCTCCTTCGCATAGGGGCCGAAGCGGCGCGGATCGACACCCATCATGTCGACGGTCGGCTCGCCATCGACGATCCATTCGGCAAGCTGCCAGCCGGCGCCGCCGGCCGCGGTGATGCCGAAGGAATGGCCTTCGTTCAGCCAGAAGTTCTTGAGGCCCGGCGCCGGGCCGACGATCGGGTTGCCGTCAGGCGTATAGGCGATGGCGCCGTTATAGACCTTCTTGATGCCGACTTCGCCAAAGGCCGGCACGCGGGCGATCGCGGTCTCGATATGCGGCATCAGGCGCTCGAGTTCTTCCTGGAAGAGCTCATATTCGCTGTCATCGGAGGGACCGTTGACATAACAGACCGGTGCGCCCTGCTCGTAAGGGCCGAGCAGCAGCCCGCCATTTTCCTCGCGCATGTACCAGGCGCTGTCGGCCTCACGCAGCACGCCCATTTCCGGCAGGCCCTTGGCCTTGCGGGCCAGAATATCGGGATGCGGCTCGGTGACGATATACTGGTGCTCGACCGGGATGACGGGAATGTTGATGCCGACCATATCGCCGGTCTTGCGGGCGAAGTTGCCGGTGCAGGAGATGATGTGTTCGGCGGTGATCTCACCCTTGTCGGTCGTCACCTTCCAGAGGCCGTCAGCCTGCTGCTCGATGGCGGTGACCGTCGTGTTGCGGTAGATCGTGGCACCACGGTCGCGCGCGCCCTTGGCAAGCGCCTGTGTCAGGTCCGCCGGCTGGATATAGCCGTCGTCGGGATGCTGGATGGCGCCGAGCAACCCGTCGGTTTCACAGAGCGGCCAGATTTCCTTCACCTGCTCCGGCGTCAGGATATTGACCTTCACGCCGATCGTCTCGGCAATGCCGGCATAGTACATGAATTCGTCCCAGCGATCTTTGGTGCGAGCGAGACGGATGTTGGAAACCTTGCTGAAACCGACATTCATGCCGGTTTCCTCTTGCAGTTCCTGATAGAAGCGGACGGAATATTTGTGGATCTGGCCGACCGAGTAGCTCATGTTGAAGAGCGGCAGCAGGCCGGCTGCGTGCCAGGTCGAGCCTGATGTCAGCTCCTTGCGCTCGATGAGCACGCTGTCGCCCCATCCCTTCTTCGCAAGGTGATAGAGCGTCGAAACGCCGACGACGCCGCCGCCGATGACCACTGCCCGCGCATGTGACTTCATGGAGAAAATACCCTCTTCTACCTGATATCCGGCAGCCCATACCGGATGAACTCCCAATATCCGGCTGCTCGAGCCGGACGAACCATCTTCGCGAACTATGCAGCGAGGCCTGCGTCATGAGAGGCCTGTTTACGACATGGGAAAAGCTTGCCGCGACGATGCGCAAATAGACAAGCGTCAAAAGCCACGAGGCTCAAAAATTCATAAAAATCGATGATAGCCGGGCGCAAGCCGCCGTCATTTGATGACGGCGGAACCCTTGACGATCTCGATCGTCTCGTCGCCGGAAAGCCCGATACGGTCGCCATCGGGCGTCGTCATGAAGCAACCGGAAGGACAGAACCGTTCGGACGCGCCGGCGTCGACGACGACTTCGACGCGGTTGCCGCCCTCGGTGACGGACAGCACCACCGGGGCCCCGTCCTTGTTGGTAACGGAGGCTGCCAGTGCGAAAGATGTCGTGGAAAGGAGAAGAAGAAATGCGACTGCGGATCGTGTCACGGTATGCGACATAGGCTTTACGCCCTCCCCTGGGCGCTCGTCGCTGCGCCTGCAGCGATCGATTGCCTGAGGTTATAGCGCAAAACCCGTGAATGAGCGCTGAATGGCCCGTTCAGCCTTTGAGCTTGCCGTCCGCCGTCTTGCTGCGCAATTGGCGCACCGGCCGCTCGTCTTCTACCGTTTCTATATCCTTGACCTCGTCTTCAGCCGCGGCCTCTTCGGGCTCATCGGGCTTTTGGACGAGCACCTTCTCCGCCTCCGCATTTGCCTGCCGGTGAATGGTCAGATCGCTCTGCGGCAACGGGATCTCGATGCCCTCCGCCTTGAAGCGCCTGAGGATCTCGATCCTCAGATTGTTGCGCACCGTCAGCCCGTCGCCCATATCGGCCAGGAAGAAGCGCAGCTCGAAATCCAGCGAATAAGGTCCAAAGCGCAGGAACTCCACATGGGGCTCGGGATTGCGCAGGATCAACGGCACGGCGGCTGTCAGCTCCAGCAGAATATCCATCACCTTGCGCGGATCGGCCTCGTAGCTCACGGAAACCGGGATTTCCGAACGGCCGAGCTTGTTGCGATGCGTCCAGTTGCCGACGAGCCCGTTGATCAGATCCGAGTTCGGCACGATGATCGACTGCTTGCGGAAGGTCTCGATTTCGGTGGCGCGCACCGAGATGCGCTTGACGATGCCTTCGGCGGTGCCCGAAACGACATGGTCGCCCACCTTGAAGGGGCGCTCGACCAGCAGGATCAGGCCTGAAACGAAGTTCGACACGATATTCTGCAGGCCGAAACCGATACCGACCGAGAGTGCCGAAGCAACGAGCGCAAGGTTCGAAAGGTCGATGCCGGCAGCCGAAACGCCGAAGATCGCCGCCAGGCCTACGCCGAGATAGCCGATGCCGGTCTTGACGGAATTGCGCACGCCCAGATCGACATGGCTGCGCGCCATGACATTGCTGTCGAGCCATTTCTGCACCCAGCGCGTCGCGAGATAACCGCCGGCAAAGAGCAGGATGCCCGTGAAGATGCCGAGCAGCGAAATGCTGATGCCGCCGAGCCGCACCTCTGTGAATAGCCGGTAGGCAAGCAGCTGCAGATCCTGCACATGGAAGCCCCAGAGCAGCAGGATGAGCGGAATGCCTGTCAGGAGTGCCACGGCGTAGATCAGGAGGCCGACAACCAGCCCCACCTGATCGATCGCAACGTCGCCAAGCTTGAAGCGGGTCTGCAGGAAGCGCCCGAGGAATGTATCGGCGAAATTGTCTTGCCGCGAGATCGCCTTGCCGAGCAGCAGGCCGATATAGGTGGTGACGATGATGGCACTGGTGATGATGAGCTGCGTGGCGACGAACCGCGCCAAGCCCACATAGCCCGAGAGCGCTGCAAGGATGAGGCCTGCACCGAAAACACGCAGCAGGATCGCCATGCCGCGCGGCCAGTGACGGCCCGGCGCATCGGGATCGCCATTCTTCGCCAGCATCGGCTTGCCGAAGGAAACGGCAATCAGGATGAGGCCGATGATCAGCGCCGCAAGCAGGCTGCGTACGACCGTCAGAACCAACGGCGATCCCATCGCCTCGCCGATGGCGCCGAAGAGATAATCGAGCGCGTTGACGACGGCCATGGCGATCAGGCAGTAGCCGACCGAGCGGGCGCCGAGATTGGAAAGGCGCACCAGACGCCAGGACGGATCATTCGGCGCAAAGACCGCGTTGACGAAACGGCCGACGAAATAGACGAGGCCGATCGAGCCGAAAAGCGCGCCGATCACAGGCGTGATATCGCTTCTCAGCACATTGAAGCCGTCGAGGAAGATCAGCGACGTCACCAGCAGCACATCCAGCGAAGCCGTGCGGATCAGCGTCGACCAGAAGGCAAAGGAAAGGCGGCTGATATAGGAGGGTTCCTCGACATGGAGATCACGCCGCAGATACTGGCCGAAAAGCCGGTAACCGCCGGAAAGCAGGATAAGGGCCGTCGCGAGCGACAGGAAGATCGCTGCAAACAGCTGCAGGCTCTTGAATTTCCAGACGAAGGTAATCCAGCTCGAAAGCGTCTGCAAAAACTCGCCCGCCTCATCAACGAACGCACCGACCGCATCGTCGATGACGGAGGCGGAAATTTCGGTGCGCCGGAACAGCGTATCGGCAAAGAGCTGGCGCCGCGTCGCCGTGATCACGTTGGAAAGCTTGGTGATCGCGATCGACAGATTCTCCGCGTCACCCGTGACGGCATTGATCTGCGAGCGTTCCGCCGTCAGCGCATTGCGCTCGTCGGTGACGATCTGCGCTTCCGGCGGCTGGCCGTCCTTCGGCGGCTCGCCAAGTTCGGTCAGGCGGCTCTTGATCTGGTCGAAACGCGGGCGCAGGCTGACGGATGTCGCGATAACGCCGCGGCCGAGTTCATCCGTCTGGCCGGCAAGCTCCACGAGAGCATCGTCATTGTCGGCATTCTGCTTGACGCGGTCCTGCAGCGAGACAAGCTGGTTCTTCGCCTTGTCGATATCCTTCAGCGCCTGATCGAGTGCGCCGTTGGCAAGGGGCGGCTCTGTTGCGGCCGCCGGAGCTGGCGGCGCCTGGCCTGGAGCTGCCTGGCTTGGAGCTGTCTGGGCCGGAGCGGACTGCGTCTGTGCCTCGGCCGCCGGCTGAGGGGCCTGCGCGAAGACGGCCTTTCCATCGAGGTGCAGGCCGGCAACAGCCAGCGACAGCAGAAGAACGGTGCGAAACAGCCAATGTGTCAAGCGCAAGAAGCCCCCGGGTGGATTCGTATCAGAGGTAATTGACCGCTTCTTATAGGAAAGAAAGGCGACAGAAAGGCGGAATTCCAAGGTAATGGCTCAGAAACCGGAACCGGGAAGCGCCAGATACGCCAGTTCGGCCTCGCTCGACTCCCGTCCGACGATAGCGTTGCGATGCGGAAAACGCCCATATGTCGCGATCACGTCCCGGTGGCGAAGCGCATAGTCGCGAAACTCCTCGTCGCCGAGTGCGGTGAAAAGCACGACCGAACGATCCTGCTCGACGAGGTCTTCCGCATGTTCGAACGGCATGTAGAAGAAGGTCCGCTGGATGCCCTCGAGGGCGTGGTCGGCGCCGACGGCAAGCGCCATCTTCGCCTCGCGCAACGCCAGTCCGTCGGTCGAAAAGGCAAGCGGTGTCGCCCGGTAGATATTGCGCGGAAACTGGTCGAGCACGATCACGGCCGCAAGCCGGCCTTCCGGGGTGGAGCGCCATTCCTCGGTAACGCTCCGAGCAAGCGACAGGTGGGTTGCGCGGAACCGGGCCCGGATCTCCTCGTCCAGTTCGGCGGTCGAGCCGAACCATTCCTTCCGGCTGCAGCGAACGAACCAGAAATCGTAGACTTCGTCAGGCGTGCAGACGATATCCGTGTTCATGATGCCTCCCCAGGCGTCAGGTCAGCCTATGGAAAAGACCAGTATCGCCCTCGTGCCGCGATGCTCCGGATCGTAGACAAGTTCGGATTTCAGGCTGCCGGCCATTGCAGTCAGGATTTTCGACCCGAGGCCGGTTCCCTTCGCCGGGCCGGAGGGATCAAAGCCCTGGCCGCCATCCTCGACGGTCACTTTCAGCACATCGCTATCCTGCTCGACGATAACATTGATCTCGCCCGAGCTGCCATCCGGATAGGCATATTTAAAGGCATTGGTGACGAGTTCGCTGACGATCAGGCCGAGCGTGATGACCTTGTCGGTTGAGAGATTGACCGGCTGGGCGGTCAGCACCACGCGGTGCGGCCGCTTGTCGTCGCGTATCGAGGTCTCGAGCTCGGTCAGAAGGCTGCTCAGGTATTCATCCACCTGCACTGTGCCGACCTGCCGGTTGGTGTAGAGGCGGCGGTGAACGCTGGCGATTGCGTTGATGCGCATCTGCGTTTCCTGCAGCGCATCGACCGCCACCTGATCCTTGGTCATGGAGGACTGCATCCGGATCAGGGCGCCGACGAGGCCGAGGCTGTTGGCAATGCGGTGATTGACTTCGGCAAGCAGCATTTCGGCATGATCGCGCTGCTGGCGGATCACCTCCTGCGCCTGCGCCGTATCGCGGCGGAAGCGCGCCCGCTCAAGCCCCTGTTCCAGCGCCGCAGCCAGAAGATCGAAATAATCGGGCGAAATGCCTTTCAGCACATAGTCGTCCGCGCCAGCCTTCAGGGCTGCAACCGCAATGCTCGTATCGCCGGAGCCGGTGGCGTAGATGACAGGCGGATGATCGGGCAGCGCCATGATGCGCGGCAGGATTTCGAGGCCGGTTTCGGCTTTCAGGAAATGATCGAGAACGACTGCATCGATGCCCCCTTTGGCGAGCCGCTCAAGGCCCGTTGTCCCGTCGCTTGCCCATTCGAGCGTAAAGCCGCGACGGCCGAGGTTCTTCTGCATCAGCAGCGCCAGCGCCTCGTCATCATCGATATAAAGGATACGGATTGCAGCATCCGTATTGGACTCGCTCATTCTGCCTCCGGGCGTTTTCCCGCAGCAATACCGGCTGTGAGGCCGCCGAGTCGTTCTGCATGTGACTGTCGTATTGCATCGACAGGCGCGCGTAAACAGCACCTAGCCTTTGGTATGATGTGACGCCTGATGCCAGACGGATCGAAGGAAAATGCCATCGGGAATGTCGACCCCTGCCCCGGCTGCAGCCGGAAGCCCCTCTAAAAAAATTGCGAACACGAATACTGAAAACCAGGTTCTAAACGCAAGGAGAGGCAAATGGTTCCGCCCACAGATCAGCTTTTTTGAAAGCGGCGGTGGTGCGAAACTTCGGCACCCGCGTCGGCAGAAAGCTGCAGGAACCGCAGGCAAGACAAAAAGCCGATCATGCCGACCACGAAGAACGCCCAGCGGAAATCGCCAAGTGCAGGGCCGGCGGCACCGCGAAGCCCGGAGGAAGTGTTGAGCACGGCGGCCGCAACGGCAACACCGAGCAGCATGGAAATCTGCTGCAGCATGCTCGACAGTGTCGAAGCCGAACTTCTCTGCGACGGGCCGATATCGGCAAAGGACAGCGTGTTGAGCGCCGTAAACTCCATCGACCGGGAAAGCCCGGCAACGAGGAGCAGAGCCGAAATGACGACCTCAGGAGTATCAGGCGTGAGAAAGCCGCAGCCAATGATCGAGCCGGCAGCAATGACGCCGTTGAAGAAGAGCACGTTACGGAAGCCGAAAAGCCGCAAGAGCGGCGTCGTCACCGTCTTCATGCCGAGATTGCCGAGGAAATAGACCAGGAGATAGGTGCCGGCAGCAATCGAGCTCAGGCCAAAACCCAGCTGGAAGAGCAGCGGCAGCAGGAACGGCGTCGCATTGATCGCCGTGCGGCAGGCCGTGCCCGCCGAAAGCGTCGTCATCGAGAAGGTCTGCACCCTGAAGGCGGCGAGGTCGAGCAGCGGATTGTCGACCCGCCGGAAATGCCGCGTCGCCATGACGGAAAACACGATACCGGCGCCAAGCAGCACGATGAGCGGCAGTAAGCCGCCCTCCCATTTGACCGATAGTTCGAGCCCGGCAAGCAGCAGGGTCAGGCCGGCCGCACTCAGGAAAAAGCCCTTTACATCGAGCGGCCCGACACTCTCTTCACGCTGCTCCGGCACGAAGCGCAGCACCAGCGCGATGCCGATCATGCCGATCGGGATATTGATCAGGAAGTTCCAGTGCCAGCTGGCATAGGTGGTGATGAAGCTGCCGAGTACCGGGCCGACGACGGGCGCCGTCAGCGCCGGCCAGGTGATCAGCGCGATCGCCTGCACCAGCTCGGACTTGCGGGCGTTCTTGAGCACGATGATACGCCCGACCGGCGTCATCAGCGCACTGCCTACGCCCTGCACCGCACGCGCAATGACGAATTCGGTGAGGCTTCCCGACAGGCCGCAGAACAGCGATGCCACAGTAAAAACGGCAATGGACGTGAGAAAGACGCGTCGCGCCCCAAACCGGTCGCCCAGCCAGCCTGAAAGCGGAATGAAGGCCGCCGTCGTCAGCATATAGACGGTTATGCCGATGCTCATAGCGACCGGCTGCACGCCGAAACTCGCCGCCATCTGCGGCAGCGACGTGGTGACGATCGTGCCGTCGAGAATCTGCATGAAGAATGAAACGGCAACGACCAGCGCTACGATCTTGGCCTGACGGGCGCCGAACGCCTCATCTGTCTTCTCACTCGTCTGAACTGCAGTCATCGATCTGTGCGAATTCCGGATTACGGGAGAAAAGGCGGGAAACCGACAGGCAGGCCGCGCGGAGGGATACCCGATCTGGATACGCCCCTTATCCGGGATCGGAAAGGAAAAATCCCGCGAGGGCCAATATTTTTGTCGCCCCGTGCGGCAACAATTCGGCATCAGCCGCCGACGGCAGTTTCAATCGGCTTTGCAGTTACGATTGCTGCCGGAAGCTTGCCGAGTTCCGACCTGCGGCTGGCCGTGTCGAGTTCGGAAAAGTTGTCGGCCAATTCAGACGTTACTTCGCCCTGCACCACGCAGTCGATCATGAACATCGGCCGGCGCTTGTGCTCCTGCACGAGGCGGCCGACATATTCGCCGAGCGTGCCGAGCGCGATCAACTGGATGGCGCTCAGGGCCGAAATGGCCGCCATGATGCTCGACCAGCCGGTGATGACATTGCCCTCGAACCATTGCACGAGCGTATAGACCAGGAGCCCGACCGCAAACACCGCCGATATCAGCCCCATCCACGCGCTGATGCGCAGCGGAATGATCGAGAAGCTGGTGATCGCATCGATGGCGAAGCGGATCATCTTCTTCAGCGGATATTTCGTCGAGCCGGCATAGCGGGCATCGCGCGTATACCGCAGCGCCACCTGCCTGCCGCCGATCCAGCTCACCATTCCCCGGATGAAGCGGTGCCGTTCCGGCATGTTGAGGAGGATATGCACGATGCGCGCCTTCATCAGCCGGAAATCGCCGGTGTCCTGCGGGATCGAGATGGAGGTAAGCCGCGTCAGCAGCCGGTAGAAGACGGAGGCGGTGATGAGCTTGAACTTCGTCTCGCCCTTGCGCTCGCTGCGCTGCCCGTAAACAACGTCGGCGCCCTGATCCATGATCGCCATCATCTGGGAAAGCAATTCCGGCGGATCCTGCAAATCGGCATCGATAAGCAGCACGCGCTCGCCGCGCGCCACCGCAAGGCCCGAGGTCGCCGCGAGCTGATGGCCGTGATTGCGCAGGAGCTTGACGCCGAGTACTTGCGGAATGCCTGCCGCAAGCTGCGATATCACGCCCCAGGTATCGTCGCTGGATCCGTCGTCGACGAGGATGATCTCGAAAGATTGGCCGGCAACAGCCTGCGCAGCCGCCCTCGCCCGCCGGCAGAACTCTTTCAGTCCCTCGGCCTCGTTGTAGCAGGGTGCGACGATGGAAAGCTTCGTCTTCGTCTCGGCACCATCAACGGATTTGCCCATATCCACCGAACCTCCTTGCTCCCCGCAGGGCAGCATGACCAATCACCTGAAGGCGCAGAGGCAGCGCGCCCCTGGCCTGATGGTCGCAACCTGCACCTCCGGCAATGACTTGATATCATGCGTCTGCTTTGCAGATTCTAAAGGCAGAGCCACAAACTGAATTGCGCGGCATAAGCGCAAGGAGGCGTCATGCAGGATGCAGCACCCGATCTCGGCCGCAGGGCCGCCGAAGCCAATGCCAAGTTTCTCGTCGCCCTCGCCGTCATGGTCTTCCTGGCGGCAGGCACGCTCGCCTATTGGCAGGGCTGGCTGTTCTTCTTCAATTTCGCCGCCTGGTCGGCCGGCTCATCGGCCTATTTCTATTATCGGGACCCGGCACTCCTGGAAAAGCGCATGCGCGCCGGCCCTGCCGCCGAGACGGAACCGGTGCAGAAGCGCATCCAACTCTTCACCAGCGTCGTCATGATCGCCCTCATCCTGGTTTCGGCGCTCGACTACCGCTTCGGCTGGTCGATCGTTCCGGCTTGGGCAGTCATTCTCGGCAATCTGCTGATCTCGGCAGGCTTCCTGTTCGTCGTGTTCGTCCTCAGGGAAAACACCTTTGCCTCCGCCACGATCCAGGTATCGGAGGACCAGAAGGTCATCTCCACCGGCCCTTACGCCCTCGTGCGCCACCCGATGTATGCCGCCGTCCTGCCGCTCGCATCCGGCATTCCGTTGGCCCTCTCCTCCCTGTGGGGGCTCGTTATCGTGCCATTGATCTTCATCGGCCTGATCCTGCGGCTCCTGGACGAAGAAAAGCATCTGCGCCGGGACCTGCCCGGTTATGAAGATTATTGCCGCAAGGTGAAATACCGGCTGTTTCCCGGCCTCTGGTGAAAATCCGCCTGAGACTCAGGGCTCGTAGCGGCTGACCTCCAGCCCCGATCCGACCGGCAGCAGCACGCTGGTGATCCCCGGCTTGGTCCTGATGGCCCGGGCATAGATCTTCACATCTTCAGTCACCGGATAAATCATGTTGTCGGCAACGATGATCGCGCCCGTATTGAGCTTCGGATAGAAGGCCTCTAGGCACGGCAGGTAGAGATCCTTCCAGAGGTCGACGAGCACGAAATCCACCTTGCCCCGCAATTCGCGGATCATCGCGACCGCATCGCCCACCCGGAAATCGATATGTTCGGCGAGCCCGGCCTTCTCTGC
Organism: Rhizobium sp. BK512; assembly: GCF_014194915.1. Taxonomy (NCBI): domain Bacteria; kingdom Pseudomonadati; phylum Pseudomonadota; class Alphaproteobacteria; order Hyphomicrobiales; family Rhizobiaceae; genus Rhizobium; species Rhizobium sp. BK512. The sequence continues at coordinate 418,796 of NZ_JACIAS010000001.1, forward strand.
CATCGTCTGCGCATGGGCGGATTTATAGCCATGCACTTCCATGGTGATCAGCCGCCCGCCGGTCGCCCGCGCAGCTTCCGCGAGCCAGATGCCGGAATAGCCGAAGGAAGTGCCAAGCTCGAGAATGGTCGGCGCCGTCAGGCTTCGGACGAGAATATTGAGGAATCGCCCTGTCTCCGGACCGACCGCCCGCATCCGCTGATCCTGCCCGCCGTCGCGTCCGCCCGGCGCCTCCTGGCGCGGTGTGCCGCGCTCCTCGTCGATCCGCTGGTGATAGGCACCGAGCACATTGAGCACCTTCTCATCCAGCCGATATGCGCCGACATTGTTCTGTATGTCATCGCTCATTGCCATTCCTCCAGGGATAGGCTTGCGACGGTAATTGCCGCAGCAAGGACTTCGCTCCAGCGAGTTAAATACCGGGGGCGTCTTCGGGCAAGGGCAGAATGTTTGGAAAGCGGAAACCGCTGATTCCCGCAAAAAGAGGCGGCGGATTTAGAAAAACAGAAAAAGCCAGCAAGCCTTTGATATCAAAGGCTTTGTTTCTGGATTCTGTTCTCTTTGAAGGAGAATTTGGTGGGTGATGTAGGGCTCGAACCTACGACCCGCTGATTAAGAGTCAGCTGCTCTACCAACTGAGCTAATCACCCGTACCGTGCTTGGCTGCGCGGTGTGACGGGGCATATAAATAGGATCGTCCGGCTTGTCTAGCGCCCTGTCGAAAATTCTTTGGTTAATTGCAAAGTTTTTTTGTCAGGGGCCGGAAATCCAATGAAATCAAAGGTCGAGAGTGCCGGTTGCAATCCGCACCGCCTGACCGCCGATCCGGGCGTTCGAAATCGTCCCGCCTTCGATATCCATATGCAGGTGGATGAAGGAGGGGCGGCCCATCTCCACGCCCTGCTCGATGAGGATCGGATGATGCCCGTCCGTCAGCCGGTCGAAATGGTTGATCGCGCCGGAGAGAGCGGCGGCTGCCGAACCGGTGGCCGGGTCCTCTGAAATGCCCATGCCGCTTGCAAACATGCGGGCATGGAACTTGGCGACATGGTTCACGCCGCCGCGGCAATAAATATAGGCCGAGGCGAGAGCGCCATCGACGAAGGGCACGGTCTTTTCCCAAAGCTGCGGATCGAACTCCAGCCGCTCCGCTGCGCCAACGTCGTGGACCGGCACCATCAGGAAGGGAACGCCGGCGCTCCAGATCGACGGCACGTGATTCTCGAAGCCGATCTCGGTGGTCTTCAAGGACAGCGCATCGGCGATGCCGAGCCTGTCGAGCGGCAGCGGTATCTGCTGGGATTTGCGCGGCAGGTCGAATTCGGCAAAGCTCGCCTCCCCGTCCCTGAGCCTGACGGCACAGCGCACCGGGCCGACATTTTCTTCGAGCACCGAAACGAGGTCGAGGGCGGCGGCCCCGTGTGCCCGCTCCGCCAGCGCGATCGCCGTGCCAACGGTGGGATGGCCGGCAAAAGGCAGTTCGCGGCCGGGCGTGAAGATGCGGATGCGCGCCGTATAGGCGGGATTATCCGCAGGCTGCACGAACACCGTCTCGGAGAGATTGGTTTCGCGGGCAATAGCCTGCATCGCCTCGTCCCCGAGTCCCCCTCCATCGAAGATCACGGCCAGCGGATTGCCGGCAAGCTTGGTGTCGGTGAACACGTCATAGACGCTGTAGCTTAACGCCACATCGGCCTCCCTGGATGGTCATCGAAGCGCCAACCTGCCCGACCGTACGCCTGAGTGCAAGATTACCTGTTGAAATACCAGTCGATGATTGGAAGCATGGCGACGTTGTAAGGCTGCGCTGCCGGATCGGCGGAACGAATTGCGACAGCGCCGGATATTTCCTTGTCGTCGGCGACCAGCATATGCCTGCCAATGAAATCGACCATCTCGTCGGCCGTCATGTCGAAGCGAAACAGCTTGAAAATCGAGACCGAGCGTCTGACGTGACCGGCATAGAGCCCCTCGCCCGCAACCGCATCCGAGAGATCGAGACCCGTCTCCTCCATCACCTCGCGGGCCATGTTGCTGTCGATATCACAGCGCCCGTCGACGATATCTTCGGGCTCCAGCGAACCGGCTGCAAAATAGACCTGGCCGGGATTGGCCGTATGCGCCCCCATGCGAATCGCGACCAGCGCGCCGTCGGATGATTCCAGCACGGGATAGGCGAAGAGATGGATGGCCCCCTTCCGATCCGGCTGCCTGCGCCACCACATGAAGGTCGAGAAAGGAACGGTATGAGCCTCGCTCGAAATTCCTTCTTCGGAGAGCTTCAACCGGTGCTGCAATACCATGCGGCCATCGAAAAGCGCCGGATTGGCGGCAATTTCCCGCTCCCAGTTCTCGCGGATCGCCGACCTGTTGGCAATGAGCAGCGGATGATCGCCGTCGAGCACACGCAGGTTGGTGCCGGCGATCGGAAAAACCGTCTGTTCCGGCGGAAAGGCTGAAAGGTCTTCTGAAAAATTTGGTGTCATATGAGGTCCAGTGTCATGACGACGGGGCAATGGTCGGACGCCTTCGGCCTGTCCCACCCGGCGCGCGGGTAGCGCTCCACCTCCTGCCCCGGCGGGAAGATGGTGCGGTAGGGCTGTCCGTGGCGAATGATTTCGGGGATGCGCTTCGCATTCGCGGCAGCAAGTGCCGGCGACAGCCAGAGATAATCGAGCTGGCAGAGCCACTGCTCCTCCGGCCCGCGCGAATGATAGAGTGTCCAGCGGTCGAGCGGCTCGCGGCGGCGCACGACATTTTCGGCAAATCCATCCTGGCTGAAGACATCAAGCGCGCTCTCGGCCTCGTCCCGATGCTCGAACCGGTATCCTGTCCCGCGCCGGCCGATGACATCGACCCGCTCCTGATAGTCGTTCATGTCGCCGCAGATGACGAAGTTCTTTTTCGCCGTATGGCCTGCGCCGAATCTGTGCTCGATGATACGGCGAACGGCGCGCGCCTCCGCCCGGCGGATCGGCAGGGTCGATTGCCGCCCGTCCAGCCCGTCGCGCGGATTGCCCATCGATTTGAAATGCACGACATAGAGCGTCATCGGCACACCGCCGATCCTCAAATCCAGTTCCAGGCAGTCGCGCTTGAAGATCTTGTCGTCGAGCCGATTGGTCTTGCCGATCTCCTCGTCGAAGAGATCGAAATCACGATAGGTAGCCATCGCGTGGCTCTTGATGTCCCTGAGCTCGATCTTCTGCCCGTCGCGCGTTTCCTCGCGCATCAGCACCGCTACATCGATGCCGCGGCTGTCATTGCCCTCGACCAAGTATTTCTGCCGGTAGCCATTGCCGACCATGCGGTAGAGATAGCCGTATTCGAAGGCCTGAAGTGCCGCCATGTTGTCGATTTCCTGCAGGCAGAGAATATCGGCATCAGCATCGGCAATGGCGAGCGCCGTCATCTGCCTGGTATCGTCGGTCGATGCGATCACCCGCGCCTGCTCCAGCTGCTGGTAGACGCCCTCGTTGTTGACCTCGAACAGTTTGATGACGCGGTCCTGCCGGAGCTGGTTGCGATAACCTGTGAAATCGAAGCGCGTCATCAGGTTTTCGACATTGAAAGTGGCAAGGCGAAGCGACATCGGGCATTCCCGGTTGGAATCACGGATACAACTAAAGCAATTCCAGTAAAAATGTGCAGCGGTTTTCCCGGAATTGCATGAAGACACCTAGACCCGAAAGCGCGCTTCGCAAAGCCATTCGTCTTCAGAGCCGCCAGCCGGCGCGGATGACGACGTGCACGGCTTCATCAGGCACAACAGCCACGCGGCTGTAGGCGCGCAGCGCCTGGCCGTTGCCGAGCGTGAGCTTCACGGCATAACGCTCGCCTTCGAAAAGCACGGATTCGATGGTTGCCGGAGCCCCCTCGCCGCCGATAACGACATCTTCCGGCCGCACCAGAATATCCGCGCCATCGATATTGGCCGCATGCAGCGCCCCCTCGAGCTCATCCCACTCGAGCTGACGCTCGCCGCCCATGACCGGCAGCGTGATGATCGCGCCCCGGCCGATCAGCCCGCCGACCATGCGTCCTTCCGGCCGCGCATAGATCTCCGCCGGCGGTGCCACCTGCAGCAGCCGTCCTTCGGACATGACGGCGATGTCGGTCGCCAGTGCCATCGCCTCGCTCTGGTCATGCGTCACATAGATCATCGTGGCGCCCGAGCGCTGGTGGAACTCACGGAACGTCTCTTCCATCTCCTGCTTCAGATGCCGGTCGAGATTGGCGAGCGGTTCGTCAAGCAGCACGACGTCGGGCGATGTCACGAGGCAGCGGGCAAGCGCCACGCGCTGCCGCTGACCACCCGACAGATCGGCCGGACGCCGCTCGGCATAATCGACAAGACGCACGGTCGACAGCGCATCCCGCACCCGGGCCTTGTAGGCCTCGCCGGAGATGCCGCGCACCTTCAGCGGATAGCCGACGTTGTCGGCCACACTCATATGCGGCCAGAGCGCGTAGGACTGGAACACCATCGCCATGTTGCGCTTTTCCGGCGGCAGCGATTGCGAGGCATCGGCCAGCAGCCGTTCGCCGAGATGGATCGATCCGTCGCTCGGCGTCTCGAAACCGGCGATCATGCGCAGCACCGTGGTCTTGCCGCAGCCGGAGGGGCCGAGCACCGCGAGAAAGCCGCCCTCGCGCACATCGAGCGAAAAGCCGCTGACAGCCGCTCTGCCCGTGCCGAAATCCTTGGCCACCTGATTGAGGATCAGCTTCGCCACGGCACCACTCCCTTGGGCAGATGTTTCGCCAGAAGCTCCAGAAGCAGCATCATGGCGACGACCATGAAGACGACGAGCACGGACAGAGCCGATGCAAGATCGGAACTGCCGCTGTCATCGAGATTGTAGATGGCGACCCCGAGCGTCTGCGTGCCCGCCGACCAGAGCAGCGCCGAGATCGTCAGCTCGTTGCAGGCAATCAGGAAAACGAGGATGACGGATGCGCCGGCCGCCGGCGCGATCAGCGGCACGATAATATCCTTCAGCCGTCGGAAGAAGCCGGCACCGGAAAGCCGTGCCGCCTCTTCGAGCGCCGGATCGAGCTGATGAAAGGCACTGACGACAGGCTTCAGGCTGACGGCAAAGAAGGAAGAGAAATAGGCGATGAGAATGATCCAGACCGTGCCGTAAAGTGTCACGTTCAGCACCGGAACAGGCGCGGCAAAGACGAGGATGAAACACACGGCCATGACGATGCCCGGCAGCGAATAGGGTATTTCCACGAGGCTGGAGACGATGCGCGACAGCCCATCCCTGCGCCGCGTCAGTGCATAGGCCGCCAGCACCGTGACGAAGAGCAGCCCGACCGCCGCCCCGCTTGCGAGCGAGAGCGAGTTGACGAAGGCGGTACGCGTTACCGCCTGCCGGAAGAGAATCTCTTCGAACGCATGGAAGGTCATCGTCTTGAAGGTGAGCGGCACGCCATAGGCAGGCACCAAAGCCCCCGCGACCAGCGCGAAGAAGGGCGCGGCCAGCATGAAGAACAGCACGATCCAGAGCAACGGGGTGAAGAGGAGCTTCCACCCGCCAAGCTCGAAGGCGGCCGTCGCACCCGAAAGCCCGATGACACGATAATCGCGCCCGCGCAGCGCCCGGTCCTGGATCGCCAGGCCCGCAACCGAGATCAGCGCGATGATGGCCGACAGCAGCGCCACATCGCCGAAGGTGCGGCCGGTAAAGGCGGTGAATTTCGAGAAGATCAGCGTCGGCAGTGTGAAGATCGAGGCGGGAATGCCGAGAATGGCCGGGATGCCGAAATTGCCGGTGCAGGAGACGAAGGAGATCGCGGCCCCCGCAATCACGCCCGGCAGCGACAGCGGCAGGATGATATCGCGGAAGACCCTGAGGCTCGACGCACCTGACAGCCGCGCCGCCTCCACCCCGTCGCGCGGCAGGGTCATCAGCCCTGCCCTCAGCGCCAGATAGACGAGCGGCGCATGCTGCACGCCGTAGAGCAGCGCAATGCCGCCGATAGAATAGAGCGGCTGCGGCGACCCCAGCGGCGGCGCGATATGCAGTGCCTTCAGAAGCGGGCTCGACGGCCCCGACATCTGCACCCAGGCGAGCGCCGTCACCTGCGGCGGGATCATCATCGGCAGCACGAAGAAGAAGCTGAGCGGCCCCTTGGCCGGGATATCGGTGAGCGCCAAGAGATAGGCGAAGGCGCAGCCGATGACGAGCGAGATGACCGTGCCGAGGACCGCCGTGACGATGGTGTAATAGACCGCCGACCAGACCATCGGGTCCGAAAGGACCACCATGACGCCGCCATTGGCAAAGGCGGAAATGCCGACGATCGCGAGCCGCGCCAGGGGCAGCACGCTGAGGAAGAGAACCACCGAAGCAATAAAAGGAAACAGCCAGACGGGCTGGCTGCTTCCTGCACGTACATAGCCCTGCATGGGTCTATTATTTCGAACCGTACAGATCCGTAAAGGTCTTCAGATCCTTGTCGGTATTCTTGAGAGCCTCGGCGGCATTGATGGGCAGAACCTTGATCGTATCGCGCGCCGGGAAGCCGTCAGGCAGCTTCATGCCGTTGCGAGCCGGGATATAGCCGAGCTTGAGGAAACCTTCCTGGCCCTTTTCCGAGAGAACGTAATCGACGAACTTCTTGGCGGCATCGGCATTCTTGGCGCTGGCGAGAATGCCGACCGGCTCGGTGACGGCCGAAACGCCTTCGCTCGGGAAGACGAACTCGACCGGAGCACCCTTGGCCTTTTCGCGGATCGGCAGGTAATCGACGACCATGCCGTAAGCCTTTTCGCCCGAAGCAACGGACTTCAGCACCACGCCATTGCCGCCGGACGCGACAGCAGCATTGTCGGCGAGCGACTTGTAGAAATCCCAGCCGAGGCCCGGAACGGCAGCAAGCGTCTGGGCGTGGATGAGGGCTGCACCCGAAGCGAGCGGGCTCGGCATGGTGACGAGACCCTTGGCTTCCGGCTTGGCCAAATCCTTCCAGCTCGTCGGCTTCATGGCAGCCGACGTGTTGTACATGATGCCGGTCGTGATCAGCTTCGTGGAATAGTAGTAGCCGTCGGCGTCAAAGAGGGCAGCGTCGTAGTTTGCAGCTTCCGGCGACTTGTAGGCGAGCAGCTTGCCGTCTTCCTTCAGGCGCTCGAGCGTGACGACATCGGCGATCAGGAGAACGTCGGCAACCGGGTTACCGGCCTGGATTTCAGCCTGAAGCTTCGCCATGATCTTAGGCGTGCCGTCGCGCACCCAGTCGACCTTGATATCGGGATTGGCGGCCATGAAGCCATCGACGGTCGCCTGCGCGTCTTCGTTCGGCTGGCTGGTGTAGAGAACGAGGTTGGCAGCGGAAGCCGGGATAGCGAGAAGGCTCGCGGCAAGAAGTGCTGCGGCGGAAACTAGAGTTTTCATGGAAGGAATCCTCGGATGATGATGCCCCTCCTTATTGGGGGTGTTTTACAGCGGTGTGACAGGAGGCTGCAGCTCGGCTTCAGCCGGCGAAGCCGATATCCTCACACGTTTTTCGATGAGAGACCTGCTGTCTTTGTCGATAGCGCCGCAAAATAATCTAAACTTAAGATTGCACGATATAGATCTCTATAAAACCAAGCCATTTTCAACAGCCTGGAGTTTGCATGAAGATCCGAATTGTAACCCTGCTTGCCTGTGCAATTCTCGCCGCATGTCAGACGACAGACGGTAAAACGTCCAAAGATTTGAAGGATTATCCTGAGGCTTTAGCCTACAGGGACTGCATGTGGTCGCGCGCAGTTGCCTATGCTCCGCAGAACGGCTCGCCATTGGAATTGGGCTTGATCGCTGCCAACTCCTGCAGTTCCGCACGTCAGGCCCTGCTCGACGCCGTCAGCAAAAATGAAAGACCGGGTTTCATCCACGAATTGTCGCGCCGGATGGAGCACAGCGAACCGCTCGTTGCAGCGGATATGATCATCGCTGTGAGGACAAGGAAATAGCGCTGGTTGCGGGCAACATGCCTCGCGCTCGCATGGAAACCCGTTGTCTAATAGGCTCGCACAGGCGTCGGCAAAGGCGTAAATTCACACAGGCGTGAACAGCATCGCGCTTGCCTCGGCATTCCGTTGCGGTACGTCAATCAGGCCATTTTCAAGAGGAGGAATTTCAATGGAATATCGTTTGCTCGGCCGTTCCGGCCTTAAAGTTTCCACCGTGACCGTGGGCACGATGACCTTCGGCGGCGTCGGCTGGGCCAAGACGGTCGGCGATCTCGGCGTGCAGGAAGCCCGCCGCATGGTCGATATCTGCCTCGATGCCGGCGTCAACCTGATCGACACTGCCAATGTCTATTCCAACGGCGAATCCGAGCGCATCATCGGTGAAGTGTTCGGCGGCAAGCGTCCCGATGGCGTGCTGCTCGCCACCAAGGCCCGCTTCGGCATGGGCGACGGCCCTAACGATCGCGGCCTGTCGCGCTATCACCTGATCCGCGAATGCGAGGCGAGCCTGCAGCGCATGAAGACCGATGTCATCGATCTCTACCAGGTCCACGAATGGGACGGTCAGACGCCGCTCGAAGAAACGATGGAAGCGCTCGATACGCTCATCAAGCAGGGCAAGGTGCGCTATGTCGGCTGCTCGAACTATTCCGGCTGGCACATCATGAAGGCGCTCGGCGTTGCCAATGAAAACAAGTACCAGCGCTTCGTCAGCCAGCAGATCCACTATACGCTGGAAGCCCGTGACGCGGAATATGAACTGCTGCCGATCTCGATCGACCAGGGCCTCGGCGTGCTCGTCTGGAGCCCGCTCGCCGGCGGCCTTCTCTCCGGCAAGCACCGCCGCAATGCCGCCGCTCCCGAAGGCACCCGCCAGTTCGCCGGCTGGACCGAACCGCCGATCCGCGACGAAAACCGCCTCTGGAACATCGTCGAGACGCTTGTCGCGATCGGCCAGCAACGCGGCGTTTCCGCAGCCCAGGTGGCGCTCGCCTGGCTGATCGGCCGCAAGGCGGTCACTTCGGTCATTATCGGCGGCCGCACCGAAGCCCAGTTCAAGGACAATCTCGCCGCCGCCGAGCTGAAACTGTCTGCCGACGAGCGCAAGCGTCTCGACGATGTCAGCGTGCCGCCGGTCATCTATCCCTATTGGCACCAGCTCAACACGGCCAATGAGCGGCTGAGCGAAGCCGACATGGAACTCTTCGCCCCGCATGTGAAGAAGTAAACTCTCCAAAACGTTGCATGGCGGGTAACCGGCGTCACAAAAGATGCAATTCCGCCATGCTATCGTGAACCTCGCCCCCACCACGAGGTTCATCATGCTCCGGAATTACAAGGTGCTGAAGGGTACGGCTTCGGCGCTCGCCCTTGACGACGACAACGATCCGCATATCGAAATTCGCCTCGAGGCCGGTGACGTCAGCTATCGCATCGCCATGAACGTGCGCTCGAAGGAATCGCCGCACGATCTGCTCTATGCGAATGTCATGGACTTCCAGCACGCGGAGCTGACGGCAGAGCTCGCCGCCTTGCCGATGGGCCTCACGGATATCAGGGGCGACCGGCAGGATCTGGCGATCGACTATGTGCGCGGCGGCATCATCGAGCGCGAGGACATGGATGTTGCGCCCTTCCAGCTCGCCGGACCGAAGAACGACCTGCGCGATTTCATCGAACCCATCGTGCAGGAAGGCATCGCCGACAAGTCCATCCATTTCTACGCCTTTGGTGAAGCCTGGGGACCTGAGAACAACAAGCCGGACGAATATTTCGGCTTCGAGCCCGGCAACGGCATCCACGACATCCACATGAACCAGGGCGACAGCGGCAGCTTCCGCGCCACCAACGCCCCCAATCAGGACGGCGCGCTGCTGATCCATTTTTTGGATGAGGATCACTGGGCGGCGATCTTCCTCGGCTTCCAGTCGCAGAACTGGAATACGGACGCCAATACTGGCCATCCGGTCGGTGACAACAGGGGCGGTCAGGGCCGCGGCGAAGGCACTCGCCGCCCGCAACCGATCGTCGCCTCGTCGCTGCGCATCATCGCCGCCATGATCAACCCGGTGAACCACCCTGACGGCACCGAGGACGAGACGGTGACGATCATCAACCGGTCGGATGTCGCCATGTCGATCGAGGGCTGGTCGCTGGAAGATGGCGAAGGCCGCCGCCAAAGACTCTCGGGCTCTCTCGCATCGGGCGAATTCCGTACCGTGACGCTCGACCCGGAAAATGGCGGCCCGCAGCTTGCCAACAAGGGCGGCGATATCATGCTCGTCAATGCCGATGGAGCGGTCGCCGACCGTGTCGGCTACGGCAAGAGCGAAACCGCCAACGAAGGCTGGACGACGATCTTCTGATCGCCGCCCATGCATCTCGACATATCAGCCGATCTCGCTGGCGATCAGCTGGCCGAGACGGCTAATGCCCTCCTCGATCATCCTCTCGTTGGCGCAGGAGAAGCTGACACGAAACGTGTTGGCACCCGAACCATCGGCAAAGAAAGCCCGGCCGGGAACGAAGGCGACCTTGGCGCTTTCGAGCGATTTGGCGAGAAGCTTCGCGCCGTCCATGCCCTCCGGCAGGGTGACCCAGATGAACATGCCGCCTTCCGGCTTCGTCCAGCTTGTGCCTGATGGCATGTATTTTTCAAGCGCCGCCAGCATGCAATTCCGCCGCTGGCTGTAGGCGGCCCTGATCTTGGCGACCTGCGCGTCGAAACCACGCTCGGCAACTTCCGAAATTGCCATCTGGTTGATGGTCGACGAATGCAGGTCCGCCGCCTGCTTCATCAGCACCAGCTTGCGGATGACGGGCGCATTGGCAACGATGAAACCGACGCGAAGGCCGGGCGCCAGCGTCTTGGAGAAGCTGCCGCAATAGATCGTGCGCGTATCGTTGATATGTCCCTTCCGCGCAATTTCCAGCGCCAGGATAGGTGGGATCGGATCGCCGTCATACCGCAGCGACTGATAGGCGGCATCTTCGATGACGGCGATGTCGAGCTCTTCGGCAAGATCGAGAACTTTCTCGCGACCCTCGCGATCGACAGTTTCGCCGGTCGGGTTGGAGAATTCGGCCGAGAGATAGGCGAACTTCACCTTGCCGCCCTTCTGGGCAGCCGCATCGCGATAGGAACCCGGCGTGCGGTTGCCGCCTGGTGTCAACTGGTCGTAGGCGGGCTCATAGGCATTGAAGGCCTGCAGCGCGCCGAGATAGGTCGGCCAGGTGACGAGCGCCGTATCGTTGGGCGAGAGAAACAGCTTGCCGAGATAATCGAGGCCCTGCTGCGAGCCTGAGACGATGAAGACATTCTCGAGCTCGCAGGGAATGCCAAGGTCCGCCATCTGCCTGACAAGCCATTCGCGCAACGGCTTGTAGCCTTCCGATACCGAATATTGCAGCGCCGAGTTCACGGCCGCACTGTCGAAAATATCCGCATAGGCCTTCTTGAATTCCTGATCCGGAAACAGTGCCGGGTCCGGAATGCCGCCGGCAAAGGAGATGATATCCGGCCGGTCGAGAAGTTTCAGAAGCTCGCGGATTTCCGAAGCGCGCATCCGTGACGAGCGCGTCGCAAACATCGAATCCCAGTTCAGCATGGGGTTTCCTCATCTTTTTTTATGTTGTTTGCAGATCACCATGCCGCGCAATTTATGTCAACAATGCTGACCTATTTTCTTGTCACTGTGACAAGTCGGTGATCCGGCAGTCCGACGCCTTGGCGCCAATCTCCAGGATTTCACGCAGCCAAACCGATGGTCTGCGTCATTGGCTCAACATTCGCCACATCGCTGAATTATTCGTCCGATCACGAGCAAAATCGGCTCATTCAGACCTTTCCAAAACCGGCCCGGCGGCAGTAGTGTGCCGGCCATTATTCAATGGACTATCAAGGTGCCAGCATGACCGCGACGTCGACCTCTCATGAAATCACAATCGAATTCCACAAGTCTCCCGTCTCCGACGCCGACCGCATCAAGGCACTGGAAACACCCGGCTTCGGCAAGATCTTCACGGATCATATGGTCCTGGCACGCTGGACCGCCGACAAGGGCTGGCACGATGCGAAGGTGACGGCGCGCCGCCCGCTGGAGCTCGATCCTGCAAGCGCCGTCCTGCACTACGCCCAGGAAATCTTCGAAGGCATGAAGGCCTACAAGGCGGACGATGGCCGCATCCTGCTCTTCCGGCCCGAAGAGAACGCCCGCCGTTTCGCGCAGTCGGCCGCCCGCATGGCGATGCCCGCCGTGCCGGAAGAACTTTTCCTGAAGGCGGTCGAAGAACTTGTCCGTGTCGACAAGAACTGGATACCCTCCGGTGACGCCAGCCTCTACCTGCGCCCCTTCATGTTCGCCAATGAGGCTTTCCTCGGCGTTCGGCCGGCCCAGGAATATATCTTCTGCATCATCGCCTCCCCGGTCGGCGCCTATTTCAAGGGCGGCGCCAAGGCCGTTTCCCTCTGGGTCGAAACCGCCTATACCCGCGCAGCCGCCGGCGGCACCGGTGCTGCAAAATGCGGCGGCAACTATGCAGCCAGCCTCGTCGCCCAGGCTGAAGCGGCCAAGAAGGATTGCGACCAGGTCGTCTTCCTCGACGCGGCAGAACATCGCTGGGTCGAAGAGCTCGGCGGCATGAACGTCTTCTTCGCGATGAATGACGGCTCGATCGTCACCCCGCCCCTCGGCGGCACCATCCTTCCCGGCATCACCCGTGCCTCGGTCATCGTGCTCGCCAAGGAAAAGGGCCTGCGCGTCGAGGAACGCCCCTATTCCTTCGAGGAATGGAAAGCGGATGCGGCGAGCGGCAAGCTCGTCGAAGCCTTCGCTTGCGGCACGGCAGCCGTGCTCGCGGGCATTGGCCTGGTCCGTCATGCCGACGGCGAGTTCAAGGTCGGCGACGGCCAGACCGGCAAGCTGACATCAGAACTGCGCCAGCAGTTGGTCGGCCTGCAGAAGGGCGTCACCAACGACGAGCGCGGCTGGACCCGCCGCGTTCTCTGATCTCAATCCTGAATATCGGGAATGCTATGGCGTTCCCGTGGCGAATCTCAGGTAAAACAGGACTTCGAAACCGGGCTTATCGCCCGGTTTTTTATTGCGGAAAATCACTCACCATTGACGGCGGCGAACGATATTCTTACCCTATAACGATCGATATAGGAAACGTAAGAATGGCAACAGCAACTCTCTCTGCAAAGTTCCAGATCTCCATTCCGAAGGAAGTGCGCGAGCAGCAGCATTGGTCCGCAGGCCAGGAATTCGTGTTCATCCCGAAGGGCAAAGGCGTTCTGCTCATCCCCGTCCCCGAACTCGCCGATCTCAAGGGCATCGCCAAAGGCGCCGACCCCGCCAACTATCGCGACAGGAAAGACCGTTTCTGATGCGCGTCGTCGATAGCTCGGCCTGGATCGAATGGCTGACCCAGGGCCCCGCAGCGGATCGCCTGCAGGGCGAAATGCCCGCGCGGACAGAATGCATTGTCCCCACGATCGTCCAGCTCGAGCTCGCCAAATGGCTGGAGCGCGAACGCGGTGAGGACGCCGTCGATTCCTTTTTCGCCTATACCGCCACCTGCGTCATCGCGCCCCTTGATACGGCCCTCGCCCGCCGCGCCGCCGAAGTGTCGGCCAAACGCAAGCTCGCGCTTGCCGATGCGATCATTTATGCCACTGCCGAATTGCACGATGCCGATGTCCTGACACTGGACGCTCATTTCAAGGATCTGGACCGCGTGGTCTATATCGGGAAGAATCCATGACCACTTCCTTCTACGACGACAACGCCGAAACTTACGCCGCCCGCGATCGCAAGCCGCCTACCGCAAGGCTCGATGCATTCCTCGCCGCACTACCCGAGAAGGCTCGCATCCTCGAACTCGGCTGCGGTGGCGGACAGGATTGCGCCTATATGCTGTCCAAAGGCTTCGACGTTACGCCGACGGATGGTTCGGCTGAGCTTGCTCGCCAGGCCGAGAAGCTGATCGGCAGGCCCGTCAAAATCATGCGTTTCGAGGAACTGTCCGCACATGAGGAATTCGATGGCGTCTGGGCCGAAGCGAGCCTCCTGCACGTACCTCGCGCAGATCTGCCCGGCATCCTCACTCTCATCCGTAGCGCCCTGAAGCAGGACGGCGTCTTTCATGCGAGCTTCAAGGCCGGTACCGCCGAAGGCCATGACAGCTTCGGGCGCTATTACAACTATCCTTCGATGGAATGGCTGCAGGCATTGCTCGACGCGGGCGGCTGGAGGGATATCTCGATCAACGAGGTCGATGGCGGCGGCTATGACGGTAAACCGACCCGCTGGCTGCATCTTGCCACCCGCAAATGAAAAGGCCGGAGCTTTCGCCCCGGCCTCTCGTGATTACTGTCCTGAAGTCGCTTAGTTGACGGACTTGTCGACCAGCTTGTTCTTGCCGATCCAGGGCATCATGGCACGCAGCTTGGTGCCGACTTCCTCGATCTGGTGGCTGTCGTTCAGACGACGGATGCCCTTGAAGCGTGCGCCGCCAGCGCGGTATTCCTGCATCCAATCCGACGTGAACTTGCCGGTCTGGATATCGGTCAGGACACGCTTCATCTCGGCCTTCGTCTCGGCGGTGATGATGCGCGGACCGGAGACATATTCGCCCCACTCGGCCGTGTTGGAGATCGAGTAGTTCATGTTGGCGATGCCGCCTTCATAGATTAGGTCGACGATCAGCTTCACTTCGTGCAGGCATTCGAAATAGGCCATTTCCGGAGCGTAGCCGGCTTCGGTCAGCGTTTCGAAACCAGCGCGGATGAGTTCGACGAGACCGCCGCAGAGAACGACCTGTTCGCCGAAGAGGTCGGTTTCGCACTCTTCGCGGAAGTTGGTTTCGATGATGCCCGAACGGCCGCCGCCGACGCCGCAGGCGTAGGAGAGAGCGAGTTCAAGTGCGTTGCCGGACGCGTTCTGGTGAACGGCAACGAGGCAGGGAACGCCGCCGCCCTTCTGGTATTCGCCGCGAACCGTGTGGCCCGGACCCTTCGGGGCGATCATGACGACGTCGACCGAAGCCTTCGGCTCGATCAGGCCGAAATGAACGTTGAGGCCGTGGGCAAACGCAATGGCAGCGCCGTCGCGGATGTTCGGAGCAATCTCGGCCTTGTAGATATCGGCCTGCAATTCGTCCGGGGTTGCCATCATCATCAGGTCAGCCCAGGCGGCAGCTTCGGCAACCGTCATGACCTTGAAGCCGTCGGCTTCGGCCTTCTTGACGGTCGGCGAACCGGCCTTGAGCGCGATGGCAACGTTCTGGGCGCCGGAATCCTTGAGGTTCAGCGCATGGGCGCGACCCTGCGAACCGTAGCCGATGACGGCGACCTTCTTCGACTTGATGAGGTTGAGATCGGCATCACGATCGTAATAGACGCGCATTGAAATTCCTTCCCTTTTGCTTGTCTGTTGACTGTCAGAAAAGCGGTTCAGCCGAGGATCGGCATCTCCGCCAGAACTTTCTCCGTGCCGTAGAGGCGCAGGAAGGCTGTTACCGCCTTCTCCGCCTGACGCGCGGTATCCTTGAGGCCCGGCTCGCCGAGCAGCATGCGCACATGCAGGTCGGAAACGATGAGGCCGTATAACGTATGATAGGCTTCGTCGGCATCATGGAAGCGCAGCAGCCCTGCCCTCTTGCCGGCATCGATCAGTGCCATGGCGCGGCGGTCGATCTGCCGGCGGCCGCGTTCGAGCAAGAGCTTGCCGAGCTTGGAGCCGTCGCGATGCGAATCATGTGCACTGGCATGGCCGATCGCCAGCCGGTTGAGCGCCAGCGACACGTCGCCGGCCAGAACCTCGAGAAGGTCGCGGGCGAAGATCACGAGATGGTCGTGCAGGCTCGTATAGGTCAGCCGCTCGCCGCTGCGCTCGAAGGTGCGCACCTTGCTCGCCTGATAGGCGATCATTGCAGACAGAAGACCGTCACGGTCGCCGAACCATTTATAGAGGCTTTCCTTGGAGCAGTTGGCCGCGCGCGCAACACCCGAGGTCGTCAGCGCTTTCTCCCCGCCATCGACGAGAAGCTGCAGCGCCTGCTCCAGAACAGCGTTCTGGCGTGGCGAAAACTCGCTCGGCTCTGCGACATCGACTGACACGGTTTCAACTCCCCATTTACGTACCGTACGGTACGGTTCGTGGCGTTTATGCGCCAGATGGCAGGCCCTCGTCAAGAGCCATCAGGAGATTTTTCATGTCATATGAAACAGCGGAATTCGGCTGTTCGAAGGCAGGCAAATAGCTGAACCTGAAAGCCAAGGAGAATCGCTCATGAAAACAACAGCCCTCACCGTTGCCCTGTCGCTTGCGCTTGCCCTTCCGGCCCTCGCCGCCGAGACGCGCTGCGGCTGGATCCAGAACCCGACGCCCGGAAACTGGTGGCTGGACGATGCGCAAAACACCTGGACGATCATGACGCAGGGCGGCAACGATGAGCCCGAGGGCATGGACCTTATCCCCGACATCTCCGAGCATGATTATGTCAAGACCAACGGCAATTACGGTTATGCCTGCGCCTGCATGGGCGTGGAGACCGACGGCGAGGAACGCATCACGCAGATCCTCTCCTTCCGCCAGCTGTCGCTTGCCAAGTGCCGTAACGACAAGGCGCTGAAATTTCCGGGCTGAGGCTTACTCGGCTGCTGCCATGACCTCGCGCGCGCCGTCGACATCGCGCGACGGCGACGCGCCATAGAGACGGCTATATTCACGGCTGAATTGCGATGGGCTCTGATAGCCGACGCGGTGGCCGGCAGTGCCGGCATCGAGCCGTTCCACCAGCATCAGCCGGCGCGCCTCGTGCAGGCGAAGCTGCTTCTGATACTGCATCGGGGTCATCGCCGTCACCGACTTGAAGTGATGGTGAAACGACGACGCGCTCATGCTGACATGCTCGGCCAACTCCTCGATGCGCAGCGGCCGGGCGAAATTCTCCTTCAGCCAGGCAACGGCGCGTGCAATCCGGTTGCTCTGGCTGTCCGCCGTCGCGATATTGATCAGCCGTTCGCCATCGGGGCCGGTCAGTATCCGGTAAAGTATTTCCTGCTCGATCAGCGGCGCCATGGCTGGAATTTCGCCTGGACGATCGAGCAAGCGCAGCAGGCGCACGGCAGCATCCAGAAGCTCCGGCGGCGCGACGTTGACCGTCATGCCGCGCTGCCCGTCGGTATGGGCGGCCGGGCGCGGAATGTCGATGCGGCTCAAGAGCTCCAGCAGCTTTTCGGAATCGATTGCGAGCCCGAGACAGAGGTGCGGCACCTCGGGGCTGGCCTCGGCGATGCGCCAGGCAACCGGCAGATCGAGCGAGGTCAGCAGATAGTCCCCGGTTCCGTAGCTGATGAACTCATCGCCAAGGCGCAGGCTCTTGGCGCCCTGCAGCACAAAGGCAAAGCACGGCTTGTAGCTGCTGTGCAGCGGATCGCTGGGATTGGAGCGGCGGCTGATGTGAAGATTGCCGATCGATGTACGAAACTCACCGTCACCAGGCGCAAACCGCATCGCGATATCGACGATTTCCCGATAGGGGCTGAAGGGCAATGTCATGCGGCAACTCTTTCTGTCTCAGGCCTGCGATCTGATCCCAATTTAAGACTGCTTTTCCATTTCGCAAACAAGTGGCCGGCTCACTTTTGCAGGATCGTGCAAAAAGCTGAGAGTATCGCTCTAACGCTGCTGCAAGGTTCCGCGCAATAGTTCAGCCACCCCTTTCACCCCACCCTCCCAAATCGGAAAGGAAGGCACCCATGCCTATTGCCAGAGGTTACGCCGCGACTGACGCTTCCAAGCCGCTGACCCCTTTTACTTTCGAACGCCGCGATCCTAACGAGGATGATGTCGTCATCGACATCAAGTTTGCCGGCATCTGCCATTCGGACATCCACACTGTCCGCAACGAATGGAAGAACGCCGTCTACCCGATCGTTCCGGGCCATGAGATTGCCGGCATCGTCAGGGCTGTCGGTTCCAAAGTGACGAAGTTCAAGGTCGGCGACCGCGTCGGCGTCGGCTGCTTCGTCGATTCCTGCGTCGGCTGCGCCACCCGCGACGTCGACCGCGAACAGTACATGCCGGGCCTCGTCGGCACCTACAACGAGTTCGAAGCCGACGGCAAGACCCGCACCCAGGGCGGCTATTCCGACTCGATCGTCGTCAAGGAAGGCTATGTCATGTCCATCCCGGACAACCTTCCGCTCGATGCATCCGCACCGCTGCTTTGCGCCGGCATCACGCTCTATTCGCCGCTGCGCCACTGGAACGCCGGCCCCGGCAAGAAGGTCGCGATCGTCGGCATGGGCGGCCTCGGCCATATGGGCGTCAAGCTCGGTGCGGCCATGGGTGCCGATATCACCGTGCTCTCCCAGACGCTGTCCAAGAAGGAAGACGGCCTGAAGCTCGGCGCCAAGGAATATTACGCCACCAACGATCCGGAAACCTTCACCAAGCTCCGCGGCGCCTTCGACCTCGTCATCTGCACTGTCAGCGCCGAGATCGACTGGAACGCCTATCTCGGTCTCGTCAAGGTTGACGGCGCCTTCGTCGTGGTCGGCGTTCCCGAAAATGCGATCCCGGTCCACGCCTTCTCGCTGGTCCCCGGCCGCAAGAGCATTTCCGGCTCGATGATCGGCTCGATCAAGGAAACCCAGGAAATGCTCGACTTCTGCGGTAAGCACAACATCGTTTCCGAGATCGAGAAGATCAACATCCAGCAGGTCAACGAAGCCTACGAGCGCGTGCTGAAGAGCGATGTGCGCTACCGCTTCGTCATCGACATCGCCTCGCTGGCAGCCTGATGAAACAAAAAGGGCGGCTCTCGAGCCGCCCTTTTCATGTCCGGATCCTGCACTGATGGCGACAGCATCGTCAGAGCAACTGCCCGACAGGCTCTGCCCGTGGAACTGGGTGCGGCGGCATGAGCGAATGCCCGATCATCCGCTCCCGAACGCGAGATTCTCCCCGTTCCCCCACGCATTCTCGCTTAGGCTGCAGCGACGAGAAGATCACAACCAGCCCTTCCCAAAGACCGAACTCCCCAAGTCTATCCAGCGCGCGCAATAAGTAACTGCTTGGATAAATGTTCTATTTACGACTCATTATGTCGCTCAGGCATATTTCGGCATATCAAAGCCAATGTATGTTCGCGATGCCTCATAAAGCATTCAGTAATGGGCGGATATAATTGAAGTATCCGTAGTAGCATCCGGCTGCGGACATACGTCGGGCCGTCGATTTCGCATATCTGCAACTTCAGAAGACCGATGCTCAAAACGACGATCTAGACCTCCGTCGTACCTTTACTTTCTCGCATTGCCTGTGGGGACACTGCCGCAGCACTCCCTACGACGGCCAGCCTGCCTGACAGTAGCTGCGCGTCCTGCCTTGTCGCAACTTGATGGAAAAGGGGACTTCATCATGAATATCTCGAAAAGCACCGGTGGAATAATGCTTGTCGTGGCCATGCTGGCCGCGACTGCAGGGCCGGGCCATGCCGATGTTGCAAAGATCGGCATCCTCTCCTGCGACGTCTCGAAGGGCGTCGGAGAGATACTGAGCCGCAAGCAGTCACTCAATTGTCAGTTCAAGCCCGATGGTGGACAGCCCGAAAACTACAACGGCAGCATCGATGAATATGGCATCGAGCTTGGCAAGGTGGATCAGGGCCATCTGATCTGGGGTGTCGCATCCGCAATGCGCGGCGTCCCGAAAGGCGCGCTTGCCGGCAAGTATGTGGGCGTCGGCGCAGGTGCATCCGTGGGCGTCGGTGTCGGGGCCAATGCGCTCGTCGGCGGCAACGATCAGTCTTTCTCTCTGCAGCCGCTTTCCGTTGACGGCGAAACCGGCATCAACATCGCAACCGGCGTGCTCCGGGTGACACTGACCGCCTCCGAATAGACAACCCAACCGCAGCGAAAGGAAATGACATGCCTAAACTCATTCTCGCACGCCGAAATCTCCTTGCCGGAATGGGCGTCGCCCTGGCTGCCGGACCGGCGGCAACGCTCGCGGCCTCACCTGCCATGGCTAACCAGGGCAATATGGACGCGGCGATGCGTGCCCTCGAAAACGCCCTCGCTGCCTTGCGTCGCGCCACTCCCAACAAGGGCGGGCACAAGGAGCGGGCCGTCGGCCTCATCGAGCAGGCCATGGCCGAAGTGCAGGCAGGCATCGCCTATGCCGCCGAGCATGGTGGCGGCTAGGCGGCTACCGCATCGACCAGTGGCAATCAGCATCCCCAAAAGGAAGGTATCGATGACACGCACATCAACGATCGAACTGTTGCTTGCAGCTACTCTAGCGTTGCTCGGCGGCAGCGCTCTCGCTCAGGACGCAGTCCCGAAGCCGCATGTTCCGCTCGAGAAGACTGTCGGCCAGGTCAGTCGCCAGGGACCGGTCGCATCGCTGATCGTCGTCAATTCGGATGGCGCAAAGCTTGAAGGAGACAAGCTGACCCTGACGGGCGTCTCCGCAAACGCCATCATCTTCGCAGACCGGCCCGTCCGGGCAGCCGGCCATCTGGCAACGGACGAACTCGTCAAGCAATGGGGGACCGGACCTGACAACTTCGATGCGGATCCACCCAATGCCACCGTCTCCGTCCTCGGCGGTGGCTCAAACATTGCCGATGCTGTCGTCACGCTGAAATCGCCCAAGCTCGAGGGCACGACGCTGACTTTCGACGTTTCAGTGCTGGAAGGGAGCCTTGCCGGCGCCTCCGGGCCTGCCGCCGTCTTCATCGATCATTGGCGCGGCTGGAACAATGCCGGCTGGTATGGCTTGGGCCTTGCGACAGGCGCCGCCTTTGGCCTGGCGGCCCGCCCGGGCTATGCAGCGCCCTACTATCCCCCTCCGTACTATCCGCCGGTCGAAGCCAACCCCTGCCCTCCCGGCTACTGGCTCGGCCCGTGGGGACATTGCCGCGACACGCCCTATCACGGCCGCCTGCCCAACGGCAGCTGGCAATAAGCCGGGATGAATGGGCGGGATAGAATTCCCGCCCTCGAGACACGTACAGCCATGCCCCTACAGCCGCGCAATTTCCGGATAGCCCGGTAACATCCGTATCCAGCCGGAGTGGACGTAATTTCGTCAGCGCGGCTGTCGCGACCGGGTGCGCCTTTTGCTAGCCGTCGTCGCGCATCGTCTCGCGCTGGGTGATCAGCCGGGCGCTGTGCTGGCCGCTCATATAGATCCAGAACCAGTTCCAGGCGACGCTGAAACGCGAGCGGGTGCCGATCAGGAAGTAAATATGGGCAAGACCCCAGATCCACCAGGCAAGCCAGCCCTTGAGCTTGAAAGGGCCGAAATCGATGATCGCCGCACTCTTGCCGATCGTTGCCAGGCTCCCCTGATGGAAATATTTGAATGGCGCAGGCGCGGGTTTGCCGGACATGCGGGCGCGGATCACCTTCGCGACATAACCGCCCTGCTGCTTGGCAGCCGGCGCAATACCCGGCACCGGCTTGCCATTCTCCTGGGTGACGGAGGCCGTGTCACCGATCACGAAGACATCCCGCAGGCCCGGTGCCGTCAGATCCTTTTCGACGACGGTGCGCCCTGCCCGGTCGGCCTGCACGCCAAGCCAGAGCGCCGCATGCGAGGCCTGCACGCCCGCCGCCCACACGATGGTCCGGCTCGGAATGAAGGCCTCACCCATGGTTACGCCATCGGCCGTGCACTGTGTCACCGGCGTTCCCGTCAGAACCTCGACACCGAGTTTTTCGAGCGCCTTCCGCGCATAGGCCGAGAGATCCTCGGCAAAGGCAGGCAGCACGCGCGGTCCTGCCTCGATCAGCACGACACGGGTCTTGCGCGTATCGATATTGCGGAATTCCTTGGGCAGTGTGAAATGCGCGAGCTCCGCAATAATGCCGGCAAGCTCGACACCAGTCGGGCCCGCGCCGACGATGGAAAAGGTCAGGAGCGCATCGCGCACCGCAGGATCGCTTTCCACTTCCGCCCGCTCGAAGGCAAGCAGCACGCGGCGGCGGATCGTCGTCGCATCTTCCAGCGTCTTCAGGCCGGGTGCGACCGGTTCCCATTCATCATGGCCGAAATAGGCATGCGTGGCGCCGGTCGCCAGCACCAGCGTGTCGTAGTTCAGCACCATGCCGCTGCGCAGCGTAACGGTCTTTGCCTGTGCATCGACGCCATTGACCTCGCCGAGCAGCGTCGTCACCTCGGGCCGGTCGGCATAGAGGTGGCGGATCGGCCAGGCGATCTCGGAAGTGGACAGGATCGTGGTTGCCACCTGATAGAGAAGCGGCTGAAAGAGATGATGGTTGCGCCGATCGATCAGCGTGATCTTCACGCCCGCCCCCTTCAACCCGTTGACGAGCTGCAGCCCGCCGAAACCGCCGCCGACAACGACGACATGATGTTCGCTCATGACCCTACCCTTTCGTCATTTCGCTGCAGCAAATGTCGCCTTTCACAGGAAGGATTCAACCGCCGTTTCAGCATGCCTGCCCACGACTTCAGGCATAGGAGACAGGTATCGAGGTGCCGCTCTTCATCAGTTCCATGGAGATCGAGGCAGAGACATCGAAAAGCTCGATGCGGCGTACGATGCGCTTGTAGATGACGTCGTAGTGCTCGACGCGCGGCAGCACGATCTTGAGGATGTAATCGTAGTTGCCGGTCAGCCGGTGCGCCTCGACGATCTCGGGGATATCGCTGATCGCCCGCCGGAAACTCTCGGTCCACTCGTCGGAATGATGTGCGGTCTTCACAAGCGCGAAGACGGTCGTCGGCACGCCCATCTTCTCCCGATCGAGCACGACGATGCGCCGCGCGATATGGCCGGTCTCTTCCAGCCGCTGGATGCGCCGCGAACAGGCCGAAACCGAAAGCGCCACCTGTTCGGCAAGCTCGGTCACGGAGATGCCTGCATTCTCTTGCAGGATATCGAGAATCCGCCTGTCGCGATCGTCGATCATGAAAAGTCCACGCTGAAATTTTGCAGAGAAATCGAAAATGGTGCAAAAGTATAGCACAGAACGATGCAAAAGAACAAACAACGCAAACACATCGCGCCCGATCTGCAGCATCATCAGGACATCAGAAAACACTCCAGGGAGCGAGCATCCATGAAATCAATCGGCCTCATCGGCGGCATGAGCTTCGAAAGTTCGGCAGTTTACTATCGTCTCATCAACGAAATGGTGCGTGAGCGCCTGGGCGGCCTAGCCTCTGCCGAACTGACCATGCATTCGGTGAATTTCGAAGAGATCGTTGCCCTGCAGAAGGCCGGCGCCTGGGACAAGGCCGCCTCGCGCCTCGGCGATGTTGCGTTGCGCCTGCAGATTGCCGGTGCCGATTGCGTGCTGATCTGCACCAACACCATGCATCTGATCGCGCCCGAGGTTGCGACACACATCTCCGTGCCGCTGATCCACATCATCGACGAGACCGCGAAGACTATCCACGCAGCAGGCTGCAAGCGCCCGCTGCTGCTCGCCACGCGCTACACGATGGAGCACGGCTTCTATACCGAGCGCATGAAGAGCCTCGGCCTCGACATCGTCGTGCCTGATGCCGCCGACCGCACCACCGTCCATGACATCATCTTCAACGAGCTCTGCGCCGGCAAGGTGCTCGACAGCTCGCGGGAAAAACTGATGGCCGTGATCGAACGCGCCCACGCCAAGGGCGCCGATGGCATCATCCTCGGCTGCACCGAGATCTGCCTGATCCTCGATCCCGATCATCTGCCCCTGCCCGGCTTCGACACGACGACGATCCACGCCCGCGCCGCTGTCGATTTCGCGTTCGAGGGAGAACTCCCAAACGAAGAAGAAGACGCGGCCTGAGCCATCAATTTAGTTGACTCAGTCAAATAAAAGCAGCAGGGTTTCGATAGAACGCCGTGCGTCCATTCTGACGCACGGTGTTCTATCTCTTTGAATCTGCGCATCAGGCTTACCGAAAATCGAAGCGGATTTTCGGGCCGATGCTGTAGGAGACCCTGCCATGACCGATATTGCCCTCATCGAGTCCGCCCGCGAATTCAATCGCTTCTATACGAACTTCCTCGGCCTTCTGAACAAGGCCTATCTCGATACCCCCTTCACGCTGACCGATGCGCGCGTGCTCTTCGAGATCGGCGCCCATGATGGCGTCAATGCCGGCGTCCTCGCCCGCGACCTGCAGCTCGATCCCGCCTATCTCAGCCGCATCCTCAAGCGCTTTCGCGAAGAACACTTCATTGAGGCAACGCCCGATCCGGCCGATCAGCGCAGCCAGATTCTCACTGTCACCGCCAGGGGACGCGCCCAGTTCGAAGAGCTTGGCAGCCGCTCCAACGCCCAGATCGCCGCCCGCTTCAATACGCTCGCCGATGGCGAGCCGCAGGCCGCCATTGCCGCCATGCGAACGATCCGCGCGATCCTCGATCCTCAGGCAAAACCGGCAGCCCCCGTCATCCGCCCGCATCGCGCCGGCGATATCGGCTGGATCGTCCAGAGCCAGGGACGTTTCTATGCCGAGGAATACGGCTGGGACCTGCGCTTCGAGGGGCTGGTCGCCGACGTCGCCGGCAAGTTCCTCGCCAGTTTCGATCCCGAGATGGAATATTGCTGGATCGCCGAGCGCGGCGGCATCAATCTCGGCTCGGTGCTGATCACCAATGGTGGCGATGGCGTTGCCAAGCTCCGCCTGCTCTATGTCGACAAGGCCGCCCGCGGTCTCGGCCTTGGCAGGCAACTCGTCGACGAGTGCATCGCCTTCTCCCGCCGCAAGGGATACCGGCAGATTTCGCTCTGGACCAACGACTTCCTCCACACCGCCCGTGCCATCTATCAGAAGGCCGGCTTCCGGCTTGTCTCCGAAGAGAGACATCGCATGTTCGGCCCGGAAGCGAACGGCCAGACCTGGGTGCTCGACCTCTGATTTTGCTGCCTGGCAGAAATTTTACTTGATTTGGAAACGGTCATTCCCTAATTAGGCGCCATGACCGTTGACACACTCACACCTGACCCGAAAACCCGCAGCCGCGGCCGCCCGCGCGAATTCGACATGGACTCGGCACTCGATGCGGCTTTGCGCGTGTTCTCCGAGCGCGGCTACCATGCCGCCTCCATCAGCGAATTGACCGAAGCCATGGGCCTTGCCTCCGGCAGCGTCTACAAGGCTTTCAAGGATAAGCGCGGCATCTTTCTTGCCGCCTTCAGACGCTATCGCCAGCTCGGCCGCGGCCGGCTGGAGGCGAAGATCGCATCCGTAAAGACGGGCCGCGAAAAGGTCTTCCAGATGGTCCTGTATTACGCCGAGCTTTCCCACGGCGAAGCGGGCCTCAAGGGCTGCCTCGTCGTCGGTGGCGCAAACGACATTTCGCTGCTCGATGAGGAAGCCGCGGAACATGTGGCCGCCGCCTTTTCCGCTGATGAAAAGCTGATGGCCGATCTCATCCGCATCGGCCAGGCCGATGGTACGATCCCGTCAACCGTGGATGCCGACACCACCGCCCTCACATTTCTCTGCCTGACCAAGGGCTTTCGCGTCATCGGGAGGACGGGACGCGGCGAGAAAGAGATGATGGCTGCGGCCGAGGCCGCAATGCGTCTCGTAACTTGATGAGAGAAATACCGTCATCCGGTCAGGGATCGGGTGGCGGCAAACGATAAAATTGCATTCAATCCTCCCAATCATTGCCTCTTGGAGTTTCTGATGAGCGTTTCAGCCACCACTCAGGATGCGGCCTTGCCTCGTGCCCTATCCCCTTGGCTAACCTTCCTTTTTGCAGCCTCCTGCGGCTTCGTCGCCGCCAACCTCTATTACGGCCAGCCACTGGCAGGCCTGATCAGCGCCGATCTCGGTTTCTCGCCTGCCGCAACTGGCCTCATCGTCACGCTCACGCAGATAGGCTACGGTCTCGGCCTTCTCCTCCTGGTGCCGCTTGCCGACCTCTTCGAAAATCGTCGTCTCATCCTGACGCTGACTGTCGGCTCCGCACTTGCCCTCGTCGGCGCGGCCTTCTCCTCCACGCCCGGCATGTTCCTGACGGCCTCGCTCTGTATCGGTCTCGCCTCGGTCGCAGCGCAGGTCCTCGTCCCCTTCGCCGCCAGCATGGCGCCGGACGCGACGCGCGGCCAGGTCGTCGGCAATGTCATGAGCGGCCTGCTCTGCGGCATCATGCTCGCCCGCCCCTTCGCGAGCCTCGTTGCCCAAGCCTCGTCCTGGCATATGGTCTATTACGTCACTGCAGCGGTCATGATCGCCCTCGGCATCGTGCTGCGCGCCAACCTGCCGGTCCGCGTCCCCCACACCAAGCTGCGGTACGGTGAACTGCTGGCCTCCATGGGCCATCTGGCGGTGAACTCGCGCGTGCTGCAGCGCCGCGCCCTCTATCAGGCCGGCATGTTCGGCGCCTTCAGCCTGTTCTGGACGACTGCGCCGCTGCTGCTCGCCAGCCCCGCCTTCGGCATCTCGCAGAGCGGCATCGCCCTCTTTGCGCTTGCCGGTGCCGCCGGCGCCATTGCCTCGCCGATTGCCGGCCGACTGGCCGATCGCGGCATGACGAAGGTCGCATCCACGCTCGCCATGCTGCTCGGCATGGGCTCCTTCCTCATCAGCCACTTCGCCACCGATGGCTCGCTGATGGCGCTCATCCTGCTGACGGCTGCTGCGATCCTCCTGGATTTCGGCGTGACCACCAATCTCGTCTGCGGCCAGCGCGCCATCTACGGGCTGAGCCCGGAACATCGTGGCCGCTTGAACGGCCTCTTCATGGCGACCTTCTTCACCGGCGGCGCCATCGGTTCGGCGCTCGGCGGCTGGGCCTATGCAACGGGTGGCTGGACGATGGCGGCCTGGATCGGCTTCTGCTTTCCGGCAGTCGCCTTCCTGTTCTTCCTGACGGAAGGCCGCGAGAAGTAATCATTTCAGGATCAGGCGGCTTGTCCGCCTGATCCCCTACAGCAATTCCAGCAAAAGTGTGCAGCGGTTTTGCGTCCGGAATTGCGCTCTACACAGCATCGGCGTCGAAGCGAAGCCGGGCAGCCCGAACTCCGTCATGGTTCGCTTCGGCCCAGTTCAGAAGCTGCGACAGCGCTGTATAGAGCGAGCGGCCCAAATCGGTCATCCGGTATTCCACGCTCGGCGGCTTCGTCGGAAAAACCTCCCGCTCGATATAGCCGTCGCGCTGCAGGTCACGCAGCGACTGGGTGAGCATGCGCTGGGAAATATCCGGGATCATCCGGCGCAACTCGCCGAAGCGATAGGGCTGCTTGGCCAGCGCCTCCAGAAGCAGGGTCGACCATTTGCCGCCGATCTGCTGCAACACATCCCGCACCGGACAATTGGTGAAATCCAGGCTGGCAAGATCGATCTCGCGCCGCGCGCCGCCCTGCCCGTCCGCAGGTCCTGCCGATTGGCGCGTTCTATCCTTCAGGCTAACGATGGTTCCTGCCATGAGCTGGTTCCCTTTTGGTAACGAACTCCCCAAAAACTGCCTCCTTTACAGCATCAGGTCAATTCCTATTCTAGTGTTACTCTCTTTTTGAGACCACCTGTTCAACCACTGTAGAGGATATCATGAGCGAAACCATTCTCGTCACCGGCGCAGCAGGCCAGCTCGGCCAGCGTGTCGTCCATCACCTGATCGAAAGCTACAAGGTCGCTCCGGCGAACATCATCGCCGCGACCCGCAGCCCGGAAAAGCTCGCCGGTCTCGCTGCCAAGGGTGTCGTCACCCGCAAGGCGGATTTCGATGATGCCGCCGGCCTCGAAGCCGCCTTTGCCGGCGTCGACCGCCTGCTGATCATCAGCACTGACGCGCTCGACACACCCGGCAAGCGCCTGATCCAGCATAAGGCCGCCGTCGCCGCCGCCGTCAGGGCCAAGGTAAAGCACATCACCTACACCTCGATGCCGGCCCCCGATAATTCGCTCGTCACCTTCGCGCCCGACCACCTCGGCACCGAAAATGCCATCAAGGAAAGCGGCATCCCCTACACGATCGTGCGCGACGCCTGGTATCACGACAACTACATGCACAGCATGCCGCACAATCTGCAGGCCGGAAAATGGTTCACCTCGGCGGGTGACGGCAAGATCTCGACCATCTCGCGTGACGACTGCGCACTCGCCATTGCCTCGGTTCTTGCAGCCGGCATCTCGGCAAGCGCCATCTACACGCTGACCGGCAAGCAGTCGTTGACATCAAAGGAAATCGCCGCCATCGCCACCGAGGCCACCGGCAAGCCGCTGGACGTCGTCACCGTGACCGACGAGCAGCTCGGCCAGGGCCTCCGCGGCGCCGGCCTGCCGGGCTTCGTTGCCGACATGCTCGTCTCTGCCGACGCCAATATCCGAGCTGGCAAGTTCGACATCGTCACCGATGACTTCACCAGGCTGACGGGCAAGGAACCGCAGTCGCTGAAGGACTACTTCATCGCCAACAAGGCCGCTCTCATCGCCTGAGCCGGCCCGCAGCATCGGCCCGAAGATCGGAATCGATTTTCGTAAGAGCGGCCTTTGTGCGTCCGAATGGACGCGCGCCGCTCGAATGCCCGCCCTTTCATCCACAGAGGGCGGGCCTTTCTTGTCAGATTTTCTGGCCGCATGCCCGGCAGAAGCGGCGCACCGTTTCCGCCATGCCATATTCCAGCGCATCGGCCGTCAGCCCGTGGCCGATCGAAACCTCGGCGAGATCGGGAATGCGCTTCACCAGCGCTGGCAGGTTGTCCACCGTCAGGTCATGGCCGCCATTGACAGCAAGGCCGAGGGCAAGCGCCGCATCCGCCGTCTTGCCGAGCCCTTCGAGGATCGGCCCCGCCCTTTCAGGCGCATCGTAGCAGCCGCCATAGGGGCCGGTGTAAAGCTCGATCCGGTCAGCACCCGTCGCTTTCGCGGCTTTCACAGCCTCCGCGTCGCCATCGCCATCGGCAAAAAGCGAAACGCGGAATCCCATCTTCTTCAGCCGTCCCACGACATCGGTCAGGAAAGCCTGATGCTTGCGGAAATCCCAGCCGTGATCGGAGGTCGCCTGCGAAGGATCGTCAGGCACGAGCGTCACCTGCTCGGGCTGGGCCGTGGCGCAGAGCTCCAGGAATTCCTCCGTCGGATAGCCCTCGATATTGAATTCGGCGTCCGGAAACTCGTCGTCGATAAGGTTGCGAATGACCGGAAGGTCGGAAAAGCGGATATGCCGCTGGTCCGGCCGCGGATGCACGGTCAGGCCCGAAGCGCCGGCCTGTAACGCGATGCGCCCGAGCCCTTCCACGCTTGGCCAGGGCAGGTCGCGCCGGTTGCGCAGCATGGCGATTGCATTGAGGTTCACGGAGAGTTTGGCGGGCATGGCGATATCCGTCTGGGGTGGGGACTGGCCCTGCTTTTAAGCCAAGGCGGCAGCGAAGGCCAATCAGATTCGCGTATGCATTCATGCCTGGCCTTGATGGCCACGCCTCCCATGACGACCGGCATCATCAGCGTACCGGAAACAGTAATTTCCGTTCCCTTCGAAGATCATTCGTGAATGGCGGAAAACACTGTGGTTCCTCTATACCACACACCGGAGCAAGAGGTGGACCGGGATGCCCTGACATTGCTATCCCATTTAAAAACGGTTATTTTTAGCACTTACAAAAGAAACCGTCCGCGCATAAAGTGGGCGCTGCGTAAACGAGTCAAGTACGCCGAGTACTGCTTCTTCCAACGATAAGAACGCTAGAGGAAACCCCACTCGCCGCGCTCCGGAAGCAACTGGCAAAGCCGCATGAGGTGCAACTACCTGCCCCAGGAGGGTTCATGCCAGACGGTTCCAAACGTTTGTTTGCTGCCGCCGGTATTGCTTCGGAGGCCCGGTCGAAATACCGGTTCCTGCCTTCGGCTGCTTTGCCGCCGGATATTCCACAAGGTCCCGTTGCCATCGCCGATATGGCGAACGCTTTCGGCGTCACGCACAGGACATTGCATTTCTACGAAGAGAAGGGCCTGATTTCCGCAAACCGCATCGGCCTGATGCGCGTTTACGATCAGGATGACGTCATGCGCATGGCGGTCATCACCGTTTGCCGCGAAACCGGCATGCCGATCGCGGTCATCCAGGAGCTGATGGAGGTCCTGCGCAGCGCAGTCTCACAGGAAGAGGCCGAGTCGATCTTCCGCGAGGCCCTTTCCCAGCGCAAGCGCGAGCTGACGGCCGAGATGTCGACCTTGCACCGGCAGTTGCAGCAAGTCAGCGATCTTCTCGAATATGACAGCAGTCTCGACTTGCCGCCGATCAACGACAACAGGGATCCGGCAAGCCTGACCGATCAGGAGCGCCAGTGCCTGGAGCTGATGTCAGAGGGCTATTCGACGCAGCGCATTGCCCGCGCCCTCGACCTCAAGCATGAGGAAGCGCGCGGACTGGAAGCCAACATCATTCTGAAATTCCATGCCAACAACCGCTTCCAGGCCATCGCCAAGGCGGTTCTCCTCGGCATCGTTCAGGCTTGATTCTCCCCACACCGGCTGCGGCCGCCACCGCATCCCGCACGACCGTGATCGCGAAACTTTAGGGAACGCCAAGTTTAGCGGACAATTGTCAGTGTTTCTGCTGCACGTGTAATCGCGGTGTAAAGCCAGCGCTCGCGCGTATCGCGGAAAGCCCAGCTTTCGTCGAACAGCACGACATTGTTCCACTGCGAACCCTGTGCCTTGTGCACCGTCAGCGCATAGCCGTAATCGAACTCGTCATAGCGCTTGCGTGTGTTCCAGGGAATCTCGCCTTCCACATTCTCGAAGGCCTGTTTCAGGAGCTTGATCTTGGCAGCCCCCCGATCCATGTCGTCATCTTCGGGGCGCACCAGCAGATTGATGCCCGGCTTGGTCGTTTCCTTGGATGAGGTCATGACCTGCCAGAGCGAGCCGTTGAGCAGGCCCTTTGCCGGGTCGTTGCGCAGGCAGACCAGCTTGTCGCCGGTCTGTGGATGTTCGGTCGTAAAACCCTTGAGTTCGCGCAGGCGCTGGTTATAGCGCCGCCGCGTCTTGTTTGTGCCGACAAGCACCTGATCGGCATCCATCACCAGCGGCTGCGTCACCTCGTTCTTCGAGATCACCTGCGCCTTGCCGTAGTCGCCATACATGATCTCGTTGCCCTCACGCACCTGCATGGCGAGCTTGATGATCGGATTGTCGCGCGCCTGCCGGTGGATGTCCGTCAACAGATAATCCGGTTCCTGGTTTGTGAAGAAGCCGCCACCCGTGACCGGCGGCAGCTGGCCGGGATCACCGAGCACCAGGATCGGCGTGCCGAAGCTCATCAGGTCCTTGCCGAGCGCCTCGTCCACCATCGAGCATTCGTCGACGATGATCAGGGCAGCCTTGGCAACCGGGCTCTGGCGGTTGATGGAAAACATCGGCGCGATCGAAGTCTTGCCGGTTTCCTCGTCCTCCACCTCTTCCTCGCCGCGCGGCCGATAGATCAGCGAGTGGATGGTCTTGGCATTTGACGCCCCGCGCGAGCGCAGTACCTGTGCGGCCTTGCCGGTGAATGCAGCAAACAGCACATCGCCATCCACATGCTCGGCAAAATGCTTGGCAAGCGTCGTCTTGCCCGTTCCGGCATAGCCGAACAGACGGAAGAGCGGCGACCTTCCCTCCTTCAGCCAGTTCGAAACGGCCTTCAGGGCTTCATCCTGTTGCGGGGCGAATTGCATGGAAGCGACTTGGCAGGATTCGCCTCGCATAGGCAAGGCGGAATTTTCCCTGAGGCGAGCTAGCTCTTCACCGCCTCGTTGATGACCCGCTCGCGCAGCAGGCCGACGAGATAGAGCGATCCCGTCAGGATTACCCAGGCGCCGGAGCTGGCTGCCCGTTCGAGCGCCTTTTCATAGGCAGTCTGCGGATCCTCGATCACGTCGCTCGCGAGACCGATCTGACCGGCAAGCCTCTGCAATTCGGCAGGAGAACGGAAACGATCGGAGACCGAGGTGAAGATCGGCGAGACACCATGGCGGCCCATCACCTCGAGAAGCCCCGCTGCATCCTTGTCGGCCGCGATCGCCACGACAGCAATGCCAGATCCGGCAAATCCTTCCATGCCGGAGAGATCGTCGAGCACCGCTTCGAGATTGAACGGCACATGTGCCCCGTCGAGCGCAACGGCAACATTGCTGGCCGCGGCACGGCCCGGGACAGGCACGGTAAATCGCTCCAGCCGCCCCGGCAGCTGCGATTCCCGCTCGGCCTCGGCATCAACAAGCCATCCGCCGACCGCTTTGCCCTCGCGCGCCCTGACGCCGAGTTCACCGAGCACATCGAGCGCGGCACCCGCGACTGCGGCATTGCGCCGGGCAATCGTTGACGCTTGCGAAAGATCCGGCCGGATCAGACGCGCATCGATCTCGGCCGCCCGCCTGGCTATCACCGCCCCCGCCTCGTCATCCGCTTCAAGCGGTGTCACGACAGTCGTATGCGGCTTGATGATGCCGGCCTTTTCGAAGGCAATCGCCGCCCGCGTCTTGCCCAAAATCTCCGTATGTTCGAGGCCGATATTGGTGACGATCGAAACATCGCTGTCGACGATATTGGTCGAATCCAGCCGGCCGCCGAGCCCTGTCTCGACAACGGCCCATTGAACGCCCGCATCGCGAAAAATCAGGAAACCCGCCGCTGTCAGTATGTCGAACCATGTTGCAGCCTCGGCTGCCGTCCCTTCCGTCCTTGCTTGCCTGAGCGCATCAAGGCCCAGGAACAGCGCCCCGGCGAGCACGGCCTCCTCGACCGGCTGGCCGTTGACGCTGACGCGCTCGGAAATATGCTCCACATGGGGCGAGGCATAGCGCCCGACGGAAATGCCGGCATGGCGTAGCCCGGCTTCCAGCAGCGCGCAAGTCGAGCTTTTGCCCTTGGTGCCCGCCACGTGGATCGAGCGGAAGGCGCGGTGCGGATTGCCGAGACGCGCCGAGAGATCGAGGATCGGTTCAAGCCCGACGCGCATTTCGCCGCGCGGGCGTTGTTCCCAATTGGTGAGCTGATCAAGTTGCGAAAGGGCTTCGATAAGGCGGGGATTCTGGTTCTGCATGGGGCATGGCACAGGTTACAGGAGTTACTATCTTGGTGCCCAGGCGAGCGGCAGCGTCAGCCTGCGCTTCCCGATGGTTCTCCATCTGTCTCGCCAGTCACGCAGGCAAACCGACACTAGAACCTTTCCATCGCCCTGCCTAGCCTCGCTAGCGTCATCGGCATCGCCCGCCGCGACGCCGCCCGCGGCAACTGCCAGTTAACGCTGGCGAATTTTAGCCCTTGCCGAGATTTTCAATTGGGCCATCTCTATCCCCTGTCTTTGACAGAGACGGAGATCCGAGTGGGGCAGACGATCCGAATTCCAGTCAACGAACCGCAGCGACTGCTTGCCGTGCGCTCGCTGAGCGCCATCAGCAGCAGCCCGACGCCGGAGCTTGCAGCACTTGCCGAGCTCGCCAAGAATGCATTCGCAATGCCCTATGCCGCCGTCAACATCGTCGATGAGGACTGGCTGCGCATTGCCGGCGAAGCGGGCATGCAGCTTTCCGAATGCCCGCGCGACCTTTCCTTCTGCACCCGCGTCGTCTTCGCCAACGACATGGTCGTCGTTCCCGATTTGGAACAGGATGCGGAACTCAGCACCGCACCCTACGTGACAGGCCCGCCGCATTTCCGTTTTTATGCCGGTGCACCTCTGGAACTTGAAAGCGACCTGGCAATCGGCGCGTTCTGCATCCTCGATCAGAAGCCGCGGCTCTTCACCGAACAGGAGGCCGCCAATCTTCGCCGTTTCGCCCGTGTGGCCAGCGCGCTTCTGCGGCTGCAGAAGGCGAATTTCGTCATGGGCCTTGCCGAAAACAGCCTGCGCACCGCCGCCATGACCGATCCGCTGACAGGCTTCCTCAACCGATCGGCGCTCGATGCCATCGTCGACCGGGCGCTGGAAGCAGCCCTTGCCTCCGGCCAGACCTTCGGCGCCCTCTATCTCGACATGGACGGCTTCAAGTCGATCAACGATACGCTCGGTCATCATATCGGCGATGAAGTGCTGCGCGAAGCGGCAAGCCGCATTCGCTCGGTCATCCGCTCCGGCGATATCGTCATCCGCATGGGCGGCGACGAATTCGCGATCTTCGTTCCGAACCCGCCGAACACCGAAGCGCTTGTTGCCGTCTCCGAACGTCTTCTCGCGACCTTCCGCAGCCCCTTTACCATCGAAGGAAACATCATCCGCGCCCGCCTGAGCATCGGTGCGGCACTTGCTCCGCTGGGCGGCCGCCGCCGCGCCGAATTGCTGCGTAACGTCGATAACGCCCTCTATCGCGCCAAGGCGGCCGGACGGGACTGCCATGTTGTTTTCAATCCGAACTGACGTTTGAAAAACAGACGGGAATAAAACCAAGCCCTGACGTGTCTCATGTCCGGTATCGCAAAAATGCGTGCCTAACCCGAGGAGAGAGACCATGAAGTCCGTGAAATTCCTGTCCGTGCTTGCAGTCGTCGCTGCCACCGCCACTGCAGCCTTCGCCGCCCCCGCCGTCACCGAGGTCGAAACGGCCAAGGGCAAGGTCCTCGCCGGCGAAAAGGGCATGACGCTCTACACCTACAAGAAGGACGAAAAGGGCGTCTCGAATTGCTACGACAAGTGCGCAACCAACTGGCCGCCTTTCCTCGCTGCTAGCGATGCCAAGGCCGATGGTGCATACTCGCTCGTCGAGCGCAAGGATGGAAAGAAGCAGTGGGCCAAGGACGGCATGCCGCTCTATTACTGGGTGAAGGACACGAAGTCCGGCGATATCACCGGCGATGGCGTCGGCGGTTCCTGGGATGTCGCAAAGCCCTGATGAGGCCAGCGTGAAGACGCCCCCACCCGATACGTTCGAGGGCCAGATCCTGGCCCTCCTCCCCTCGCTCCGCCGCTATTCCCGCAGCCTCACCCGCTCGGATGCCGAAGGCGAGGATCTGCTTCAGGATTGCGTGGAAAAGGTCCTGGCCCGGCGCGGCCAGTGGCGCGGCATCAACATGCGCGGCTGGGTCCTGACGATTATGACCAACCTTTACCGCAACGCCCGCCGCGCAAGCCCCCGCGACCGGCTGGTCGAACTCGATGCCGCCGAGGATATCGCCAATTCCGATACTCAGGCCGATCCGCTGGAGCGCCTGCGGCTGGAACAGGCTCTCGACAGCCTGTCGGAGGACTACCGCTCCGTACTGATGCTCGTGGTCATCGAGGGCTACAGCTACAGCGAAGTCGCCGCCATGCTGGAGATCCCGATCGGCACCGTCATGTCGCGCCTGTCGCGCGCACGCCAGCGCATGAGCGAACATATGAAAGCCGACAACGTGATTACGCTTCGGAGACCGAAATGAACGAAACCAATCGAGCCGTGACCGAAGCGGACCTGCACGCCTACGCCGACGGGCAATTGCCGGAGGCTGCCCGCGCCCGCGTGGAAGCCTACCTCGCGGAAAACCCGGAGGAGGCGGCCATGGTCGCCGGTTGGCAGACGCAGAATGCCGGCATCAAGTCGCTGTTTGCAGGTTATGAGAAGAGCCGCGATGCCGATCTCCGGATGGTGACATCGGTAGTTCAGCCAACCTCTCCCTGGAAGATACGCTCGGCATTCGCCGCAGCCGCCGTGATCCTCTTTGCGCTTGGCGCCGTCAGCGACCGCTTCATCCCGCCGCTCTTTGAGCGCCCACCGCTGCAGCTTGCCGAATCCGAGACCCTGCCGAAGCAGGCCGAAACCGCCTTCCTTGTCTATGCGAGCGAAGTGCGCCACCCGGTCGAAGTCTTCGCCAATGAGGAAGCCCATCTGGCGACCTGGCTCGGCAAGCGTCTGGCGATCCCCGATCTCAAGGTTCCGGACCTGAAATCCCTCGGCTTCCACCTTGTCGGTGGTCGCCTGCTACCGGTCGACGACAGGCCGGGCGCCATGTTCATGTACGAGGATCAGGGCGGCGAGCGCCTGACGGTCATCGTCGGCCGCAATAAGGAAAACAGGACGACGAGCTTCCGCTTCGCCTCGGCCAAGGATGTGGAAACCTTCTACTGGATCGACGGCGAACTCGGCTATGCGGTGACGGGCGAAATCTCCCGCGACATGCTGCGCAAGGTGGCAGAGGAATGTTATAGGCAGTTCCCATCCTGAGCTGGGAACTGCATCTGAAACTCAGCGCAGCGGATCGTTCGCAAGCTCGATCGGCTTGCCGTGCGGCGTTGCTTCCGCTGCCCTTTGCCAGCTCTTCTGCAGGTCGAGGATCACGGCGGCATCCGCAACGCCACGGCTGACGAGCAGTTCAGAAAGAGCAGCCACCCAGCAGTCGAAATAGTCGCTGCCGTCTTCGGCGCGGCCGGGTTTGTGCAACTCCTTCGACAGGGTCTCAGCCCATTCGTTCCAGGCAAACAGCCCCTTCTCATGCAGATGCACGGTCATGGCAAAGGCCTCCGCAGCCCAGGGCTCCGGGAAAACCGGATCGCCTTCCGGTGACTTCGGCAGGCTGGGCGATTGGGCCAGTTGAGACGGCACCTCACACACGCTCAAGATAGCTCTCCCACGCATCGATCGAGACCGTCAGCGACGGGTCTGCCCCCTCGCCCCAGATCTCGCCACCATCGAAGACCACGGTATAGAGCCATTGCGGGTTCTCGCCCTTGCCATGCGCATTGTCATCAGGGAAAACGAAGGAGCCCTGCACCGCCTCGATGGTGCCGGTCTTGGCGCGGGCATAACGCGGCAGCCGGGTATGGGTGGCCGGATTGAAATTCTTGGTCTTTACAGTTTCGCCGACGACGAAGAGCGGCGCCGCCTCGACAGGCCGGTCGCAAGGCCCGCCCTTGCCGAGCACGCCGGCGACCATGTCGGCCTTCAGCACTCGCTTCGGCACCGAGCCATCCTGCAGCTTCGAGCCGGACAGCAATTCTTCGCGGTTCGCAAAGCCATGGCGCTCCAGAAGCATGTCGATGCCGCGGATCCAGATCTCGTAATAGCTTGCCGCAAGATAATCGGCCGGCGGAATGCTTTCGCGCGCATGCCGGCTCTCGTCGATCGTCCAGGCACCGAACGCGCCACAGGAGAGCGTGATGCCGAGCGCCCGCTTCTCCCATTCGGCATGGAAATAGGGTTCGTTGACTTCCGGCGCGACGGGGCCAAAGCCCATCTGGCCACCGAGATCGTGTGGGCCGTTCATCGG
This sequence comes from Rhizobium sp. BK512, assembly GCF_014194915.1. Taxonomy (NCBI): domain Bacteria; kingdom Pseudomonadati; phylum Pseudomonadota; class Alphaproteobacteria; order Hyphomicrobiales; family Rhizobiaceae; genus Rhizobium; species Rhizobium sp. BK512. The sequence continues at coordinate 455,924 of NZ_JACIAS010000001.1, forward strand.
GCCACTTCCCGGTTGCCGGCGCCCGAAATTTTCGGGCTTCCCGCAATTGCAGTGCCGATCATCGCATCGCGGCTGACGAGATCGGCAAGCGCCTCCTCATCCATGCCCTCCGTTCCCTCGGGCCGCTCGGGGATGACGAGATAACGCAGCTCCGCCGTCGAATCCCAGACGCGAACCTTCTTGCTCTCAGGCAGCGTCACCCCGAATTCAGCCAGCACGCCGCGTGGATCGATGACGGCACGCGAGCGATAGGCGGGAGCCTTGTACCAAACCGGCGGCAGGCCGAGCACCGACCACGGATAGCAGGAGCAAAGCGTGCAGACGACGAGGTTATGCGTGTCAGCCGTATTGAAGACGGCGCGCATGTGCTCGCCCTGCCGACCAGTATAACCGAGGCTCGCAATCGCAGCCGTCGCGTCCCGCTTCAGCCATTCGGCAAAGTCGGGATTGCTCCAGGCTTTCGCAACAACACGCGCACCATTGCGCGGCCCGACCTTTGTCTCATAGGTTTCGACAATCGCATCGATCGCCGCCGGATCGATCAGCCCCTTCTCCGTCAGCAGCGATTCCAGCGCTTTTACACGCGCCTGCATGTCCGAATAATGGTTGTCGTGGTGATGATCATGGTGATCGTGGTCATGATCTGCGTGGTCGTCTCTGTGCCGCATGGCGCTCTCCAGGCTAGAGCGCTCGATCTTATGCGGCGATCGGAGGACCGCCAAGCGCATTTCTCGTCAAGAAGTGTCCCAAATGAATGCCGTCGGCGATGACTGAAGATGGAGCTAATTAAGCAACTCCTTATTTTTCGCCGTGATCCTAACCAAACGTTAACGGCTTCATCTCAACATCGCACACATGAAACTTCCGACATTCGGCCGCAGCACCAGATCACCCGCGCCTCCGTCCGCGCCTCCGCGAGACGAGATGGAGAGCCTTGCCGATAGCTCGGCCTCTGTCGATCCGCGCCGGCAGGAGACCGAAGATACTGTTCAGAGCCCAGGACTGGTTGCACGCGCCCTGCTGGATCATGTCATTCAGGAGATGGCAACGGACGGCCATGTTCAGCCGATCGATCTGTTTGGAGCCCTGGGATCGATTGGCGGTTTTTCGTGCGTCCTCACCGCCTTTGATATTGCTTCCGCAGGAGATCTCAGCGACGACGCTGATCTCATCGCCATGGAAGCCGAAGACGGCTCCCGCTATTATACCGGCAACCTGCCCAACGCCTTCCTTCTGGAAAGCCACGATTCCCTGCTCAACCTGACGTATGGCGCGGCGAGAAGGTCCGGAGCCCTGATCTCGCAAGAGATGGCGATGGAAACGCTTCGTTACGTGGTCTCAACAATCGGACATCCGCAGTTCGGAATACCGCGATTGACGGATGAGAACCGTCCAGCCGAGACGCCCGTTGCCTACGTTCGCCGCCTGTGGCCGAAGTTGGCCGATGCCCTCGATCGAAATCGCGTACCCCTCAGCAGGCGACCTTTCGCGATCGGCCTGGCGCTGGAACTTGCCTTCTTCCACGTCAGGCCGCCGCTTGACCCGTCTCTGGCGGCCCGGATCGTCACCGAATGCGCTATTCCCATGGCGAGACTCGATCCCCGCCTTATCGCTTGAGCTATCCGGCATGAAAGGCAGACAATTTCTTGCAGGCGTTATACCGCCCGCCCCTGCCCGACATGCCGTTTTTGGGTAGTCTCCCATCATGAACATCCTGATTCTCGGTGCCACAGGCTTCATCGGCTCGGCAATCGCAGCGCGGCTGCTTGCGGAGGGCTGCACCGTGACCGGGCTAGCCCGCAATCCCGACCGGGCGCGGGTTCGCCAGCCCGCTATCCGCTGGATCAGGGCCGACCTGGAGAAGATGACCAATGTGGCCGACTGGGCCTCCGTGCTGGAGGGCCAGGACGTGGTCGTCAACAGTGCCGGCGCCCTCCAGGACGGTCTTTCTGACAATCTCGCGGCCACCCAGCAACGCGCAATGATCGCGCTCCAGCAAGCGGCGCGACCGGCCGGCGTGACGCTCATCGTCCAGATATCCGCCCGAACGGATGGCGCCGGCAGCGACTTGCCCTTCCTCGCCACCAAGCGCGCTGCCGATATCGCGCTTGCGGCATCCGGCCTGCCTTATGTCATCCTTCGCCCGTCCCTCGTGCTCGGCCGCAATGCCCATGGCGGCACCGCACTTCTGCGCGCACTCGCATCCTTCCCGTTTGCCCTGCCGCTCATCCATGCCGACAGCCCGGTTGAAACGGTCGCTGCTGAAGATGTCGCCTCTGCAGTCTCGGCTGCGATTTCAGGCACGCTTCCCTCCGGCAGCGACATCGAACTGGCTGCTACCGAACGGCACACGCTGACAAGCCTCGTCAAACTGCATCGTTCCTGGCTTGGCCTGCCGGATGCGCCTGTTATCTCTATCCCGCCGGCACTCGCACGGCCCGTCTCATGGCTTGCCGATCTCGCCGGCCATCTCGGCTGGCGCTCGCCGCTGCGCTCCACCGGCATGACCGTCATGTCCGAGGGCGTCAGGATGGACCGCCCCGCCCGGCAGGGTCTGCCGACGCTTTCGGCCGCAGAGACGCTTGCCGCGAACCCCTCCGGCGTTCAGGATCTGTGGTTTGCCCGCCTCTATCTCCTGAAGGCGCCCATCATTGCCGGCCTGTCGCTCTTCTGGCTGCTATCGGGCCTCATCCCGCTTCTGGCACCTGAACAGGCAAGCGCCCATTTCCTGCCCTTCATGCCAGCCGATGCGGCCATGGCGATGACAATCATCACCTGCCTGATCGATATCGCGCTCGGCGCCGCAGTCCTCGTGCGCCCCTTCGCCCGCCGCGCCCTTGCCGGCATGCTCATCGTCTCGCTTGCCTATCTCGTCGGCGGCACCATTCTGGAGCCGGCGCTCTGGCTCGATCCGCTCGGGCCGCTGGTCAAGGTGCTGCCGTCGCTGCTGCTGACGCTTGCGGCACTCGCCATCCTGGATGAACGCTGATGCTCGCGGAACTGCTGCTTCTTGCCCATGTGGTGGGTGCCGCCGTGCTCTTCGGCACCGGCGCCGGCATCGCCTTCTTCATGGTGATGGCCCATCGCACCCGTGATCCCGGGCTTATCGCACATGTCGCCGGCACTGTGGTCGTTGCCGACACGATCTTTACCGCCTCCGCCGCCATTCTGCAGCCGGTGACAGGCTATCTTCTCGCCCGCATCATCGGCTGGGACCTGACGGAAAGCTGGATTGCGCTCTCGCTGTTGCTTTATGTCGTGACCGGCATGTTCTGGCTGCCGGTCGTCTGGATCCAGATCCGGCTGCGCAATCTGGCGCGGGCCGCAGCGGCTTCGGGCGCCGCCCTGCCATCGGCCTATTTCAGCCTTTACCGCGTCTGGTTCGCTTTCGGCTTCCCGGCTTTCTTCGCGGTAACAGGCATTCTCTGGCTGATGCTCACGAAGCCGACGCTATTTTAGCATCGGCCAGAGGCTGAGAACGAGCAGCAATGCCATGGTGATATTGAACCATTTCAGCCGCACCGGATCGGACAACCACTCCCGAAGCGCCGAGCCGAAGCCAGCCCAGGTGGACACGGAAGGCACGTTGACCGCCGCAAAGGCGAGGCCGACGAGCAGGACGCTGATCATATAGAGCTCAGGATTGGTATAGGTCGCCATGGCCGTGACCGCCATCACCCAGGCCTTCGGATTGACCCACTGAAAGGCCGCGGCACCAAGGAAGGACATCGGCTTCACGCCGCTCGTGCCCTCGCCCAGCGAGCGCGACGTTCCGATCTTCCAGGCGATCCAGACGAGATAGGCGCCGCCTGCGAACTTCAGCGCGGTATAGACCGCCGGCACCATATGCAGCAGCGCTCCGAGCCCAAGGCCGACGCCAAGAAGCAGCGACAGGAAACCTGCCCCGATGCCGAACATGTGCGGGATGGTGCGACGGAAACCGAAATTCACGCCCGAGGCAAACAGCATCATATTGTTCGGCCCCGGCGTGATTGACGTCGTGAAGGCAAAGAGCAACAGAGCCAGAAACGTATCCAGCGGCATGAAACCTCCCGGAAAGCATGTGTCGATGATGTGGCCGACTTATTGGATTTAGGTCAGCATAACTGCCCTAAACCCCTGTCACCATAACATGATTGTCACGGTGACAGGATTACCTGATAGTCTGCCGGAGAGACGCAAAGGACCAGAACCGTCATGGACGACCCGATCCCCACCATCACTTTCCCCGATGGCACCGAAGTTCCCGCGCTCGGCCAGGGAACCTGGGGCATGGGCGAGGATGCCGGCCACGGGAGGCAAGAAATCGCAAGCCTCAAGGCCGGCCTCGATCTCGGCATGACGATGATCGATACCGCCGAAATGTATGGTGACGGCGGCGCCGAAGAAATCGTCGGACAGGCGATCAAGGGCCGCCGTGAGGAGACCTTCATCGTCAGCAAGGTCTATCCCTGGAATGCCAGCCGCACCTGCACGATTACCGCCTGCGAAAATAGCCTCGACCGCCTCGGCACCGACCGCATCGACCTTTACCTGCTGCACTGGCGCGGCAACTATCCGCTCGCCGAGACCGTCGAGGCCTTCGAAACGCTGAAGGCTTCGGGCAAGATCCGCGCCTGGGGCGTCTCCAATTTCGATACCGACGACATGCAGGAGCTGCTGTCTGTTCCCGGAGGAAAGAACGTCGCCGCCAATCAGGTCCTCTACAATATCGCCCGTCGCGGTATCGAATACGATCTCCTGCCCTGGTGCCAGAGCCGCAATATCCCCATCATGGCCTATTCACCGATCGAACAGGGCCGCATCCTGCATCATCCGGACCTGATCCATATCGCCAAGGCCTATCAGGCCACCCCGGCGCAGCTGGCGCTTGCCTTCGTGCTCGAACGCGACGGCGTCTTCGTCATACCCAAGACCTCCAACATCGAGCGCGCCCGCGAAAACCGCGACTGCGTCTCGCTCGACATCACCGACGAGGACTGGGAAGCGCTCGATGCCGCCTTCCCGCCACCGGCAAGGAAAACGCCGCTGGAAATGCTCTGATCTCCAACGGCGCAATTGTTTTGCTATTGTGTTGCAGTTTCTACATGCCCTGGCTGTAGTTTCTACATGCCCGGGCTGTTCCTACATGCCCTGCGCGCCGCGGTTCATCGCGGCAATGCCGGTGCGGCAGACTTCGATGAGGCCGAGCGGCTTCATGATCGCGATGAACTGGTCGATCTTCGAAGACTTGCCGGTGATTTCCAGGATGAAATGATCGATCGTTGCATCCACCACCTTGGCGTGGAACGCATCGGCAAGGCGCAGCGTCTCGGCGCGGGTCTCACCGCTGCCGATCAACTTGAGAAGCGCCACTTCCCGTTCGATCGGCCGGTCCTGGCCGAGTTCACGGGCACGCACCGTCAGGTCCACCACACGATGAACAGGCACGATGCGCTCCAGCTGCGCCTTGATCTGCTCCAGCACCTGCGGCGTGCCGCGGGTCACGACGGTGATGCGCGACAGATGCGCTGCATGCTCCGTCTCGGAAACCGTGAGGCTTTCGATATTGTAACCGCGGCCGGAAAACAGGCCGATCACGCGGGCGAGAACGCCCGGCTCGTTATCGACGAGCACCGAGAGCGTATGGTTCTCGACGGCAGCCGTTTCCGGAGAGATGAAATAGGCAGAGCCGGTGGGTTGAAGGTGTGCGTTCATGATCCTGGGGTTCCTACCTATCTGTTTTTATACGAGCTGACGGCCCTTGGCGTCGATCGCATTGGCGACCGCCTCGTCCGTGGCTTCGTCCGGCAGCAGCATTTCATTATGGGCCTTGCCCGATGGAATCATCGGGAAGCAATTGGCGAGATTGGCGACGCGGCAATCGACGATGACCGGCTTCTTGACATCGATCATCTCCTGGATCGTCGCATCGAGATCGTCAGGCTTTTCGCAGCGCAGGCCAACCGCGCCATAGGCTTCGGCGAGCTTCACGAAGTCGGGCATCGCTTCCGTATAGGAGTTGGACAGGCGGTTGCCATGCAGGAGCTGCTGCCACTGGCGCACCATGCCCATGTACTGGTTGTTCATGATGAAGATCTTGATCGGCGCATTGTGCTGGATCGCCGCCGACATTTCCTGGATGCACATCTGGATCGAGGCATCGCCGGCAATGTCGATGACGAGGCTCTCCGGATGGGCGATCTGGACGCCGAGGGCTGCCGGCAGGCCGTATCCCATCGTGCCGAGGCCACCCGAGGTCATCCAGCGGTTCGGCTGCTCGAATCCGTAGAACTGGGCTGCCCACATCTGGTGCTGGCCGACTTCGGTCGTGATGTAGGTGTCGCGATCCTTGGTCAGTTCATAGAGACGCTCCAGCGCATATTGCGGCATGATCACGTCGTTGCTTTTCGTGTAGGCGAAGGAATTGCGCGCGCGCCAGCGGGCAATATCGGCCCACCACGCATCCAGGCGCCCCTTCTCCGGCTTCTTCGGCAGCGCCCGCCACAGGCGGATCATGTCTTCCAGGACACTGCCGACATCACCGCGGATGCCGAGGTCGACGCGTACGTTCTTGTTGATCGAGGACGGATCGATGTCGATATGGATCTTCTTGGAATTCGGCGAGAAGGCATTCAGGCGGCCGGTGATACGGTCGTCGAAGCGCGCGCCGATGCAGACCATGACGTCGCAATCATGCATCGCCATGTTGGCTTCGTAGGAGCCGTGCATGCCGAGCATCTTCAGCCAGTTCTTGCCCGACGCAGGATAGGCGCCGAGGCCCATCAGCGTCGAGGTGATCGGGAAATCCGTCAGCTCGACCAGTTCGCGCAGCATGCGGGATGCTTCCAGGCCGGAATTGACGACGCCGCCGCCGGTGTAGAGGATCGGCCTGCGGGCATTGGCCATCAGCTCGATTGCTGCGTGAATCTGGTTAATGTCGCCCTGAACCTTCGGCTGGTAGCTCTTCTGGATCGCGTGATCGGCCGGCGGCGTGTAGGTGCCGGTGGCGAACTGAACATCCTTCGGAATATCGACGACGACGGGACCGGGGCGGCCGGACTGCGCAATGCGGAAGGCTTCATGGATGACGGCGGCGAGCTCGTTGACATCCTTGACCAGCCAGTTGTGCTTGGTGCAGGGGCGCGTGATGCCGACGGTGTCGCATTCCTGGAAGGCGTCCGAACCGATGAGCGAGGTGGGAACCTGGCCTGAGAGGCAGACGAGCGGAACCGAATCCATCAAGGCGTCCTGCAGCGGTGTCACGGCATTCGTGGCACCCGGACCTGACGTGACCAGCATGACGCCGACTTTGCCGGTGGAGCGGGCATAACCTTCGGCCGCATGGCCGGCACCCTGCTCATGGCGCACGAGGATATGCTTGATCTCTTCCTGCTGGAAGATCTCGTCATAGATCGGAAGAACCGCACCGCCGGGATAGCCGAAGATGTGCTCGACACCATTATCCTTCAGCGCGCGGAGAACGATTTCCGCTCCCGTCATTCGATTGCTGTCCGCTTGATTGTCCGTGCTCGCCATGTATCTGTTCCGTTTGATGCTGAGGAGTTGAGGTTCGTGCCGGAAGCCCTGATTTCGGGCATAAAAAAAGGCCCCTGAGGAGCCTTCGTCTTGCGCATGGGTGGCTACCGCCGGATGGTTACACCATCCTGCCCATGCGCTTTCCCACCACGATAAGAACGTTCGAAATTGTCATGGGCGGAATTGATAGACAGAAAATTTCGCAGCGTCAACGCATTCCGCAATAAAAAATCCGCGGCCGGCCAACCGATCAACCCTCCCATAGCCCGTCCAATTCTGGGGCTGAAGGATTTATTAAAGGATCGGTCATATCCTGTCCTTTACTGCGGGGAGTAACCCTTTGCTGAACAACGACATGATGACGACAGGCAAGGCAGGCGAACAGGATCGCCGCGATAGCCTTACGCCGGGGAACCGTTTCCTCGGGCGTGTCGTTGCGTGCAGCGGTTCGCGCGCCACTATCGCCGCCGTGGCGGAAGCCGGTGGCACCGATCTCACCGAACTATGGTCCGTCGGTCGGCTGATTTCGATCAGCGTCGGCAGGAATCGTGTCGTCGCCCTCGTCTTCTCCATGAATACCGGCAACCAGGGCTGGGGCGAAGGCCAGGACAATGTCTTCCGCATCGAGACGGAACTGCTCGGCGAAGTCCGCGTCGACGAAGACGGCCGCGAGGAATTCTCGACCGGCATTTCGTGTTATCCCCATCTCGGCGCCATCGCCCATCGTATCCGCGCCGCGGACCTGATGCGCATCTATGATGCCGGCAAGGGCGCCACCGCCGTCATCGGCAACCTGACACAGGATGAAAGCATCGAAGCGGCGATCCATGTCCCCTCGATGCTGTCGAAGCACTTCGCCGTGGTCGGCTCGACCGGTGTCGGCAAATCGACTGCCGTCTCGCTGCTGCTGCACAAGGCGATCGAGGCCGACCCGAAGCTGCGCGTGCTGATCCTCGATCCGCACAACGAATTTGCCGCCGCCTTCCCGAAACACGCCGTTACCATCGATACCGATACACTCGACCTGCCCTTCTGGCTGATGCGGCTCGAGGAGTTCGCCGAAGTGGTCTTCCGCGGCCGCCCGCCGGTACCGGAAGAGCTCGACATGCTGCGCGATATCCTGCCGGAGGCCAAGCGCGCCTTCCGCGGCAGCGACAGTTCGCTTGTGCGCCGACAGACGGAAAAGAGCTCGATCACTGCCGATACGCCGGTGCCGTACCGCATCGCCGACCTGCTTGCTCTCATCGACGAGCGCATCGGCCGGCTGGAAGGCCGCACCGAAAAACCGTTCCTGCGCTCGCTGAAGATGCGCATCATCGCCGCGATCAACGATCCGCGTTACCACTTCATGTTCTCCAACAACACGATCAGCGACACGATCACGGAGACCATCGCCCAGATCTTCCGCATCCCGGGCGACAACAGGCCGATCTGCACCTTCCAGCTCGCCGGCATCCCCTCCGAAGTCGTCAATTCGGTCGCGTCCGTGCTCTGCCGCATGGCCTTCGAAATCGCGCTCTGGAGCGAAGGGGCCATTCATATGCTGGTCGTCTGCGAAGAGGCGCATCGCTATATACCCTCGGATCCGAACCTCGGCTTCGTTCCGACCCGTCAGGCGATTGCCCGCATTGCCAAGGAAGGCCGCAAATACGGCGTCTCGCTCGGCATCATCACCCAGCGCCCGGGAGAGCTCGACCAGACGATCCTGTCGCAGTGCTCGACACTCTTTGCCATGCGCCTTGCCAACGACCGCGATCAGGAAATCATCCGCTCGGCCATCCCCAATTCCTCGATCTCGACGACGAGTTTCATCTCCTCGATCGGCAATGGCGAGGCCATCGCCTTCGGTGAGGCGATCCGCGTGCCGATGCGCATGCGCTTCCTGCGCGTCGATGAAACCCTGCTGCCGAAGGCCCATAGCGCCACCAGCAAACATGCCGAGGAAGACCCGGACACCGTCGACCTGCGCCGCATCGTCACCCGCATGCGGGCGATCACATCAGGCCCCGATATTTCCACCTTCCAGCAGAGCTACAGCTCCGCGATGACGGATTACGAGCCGGACGAGGATTTCGAGGACGAGGACGCCGCCCAGCCCTACGCCGCTCCGTCGGCAACCGAGGCGCCGCTCGAGCCCTATCGGCCAGCACTCCTGCCACAGACCCGGGCCCCACTGCCCGAGCCTCCGCCGCTCTCGCCGCAAACCTCTATCGACGCGCGCCTGGAAGCGCTGCGCCGGGAAATGCGCCGCGACGAGCAGCCGAAGCCGGCCTTCGGCGAACAGACATCACAGCCACGCCGCGAGGGTGGCATGTCACTGCGCGAAAGCATCCTGAAGAAGCCGCTGAGCAGCCTCTACAATAAGGATTGAGTGCTGCACGGGCGCGCGAACGACTGGCTTTAGCCGCAGCCATCTCTGATAGTCGAACGAAACGCCGCCACAAATGCCTTGCCCCCGCCTGGGACAAGAGGGAGCAAGACGCACGCTCGTCGCGCCCCTAGACGGTCAACCGTTCCCAGCTTTCATCCATCTGGTTGCGGAACCATGTCATCTGCCGCTTGGCATATTGCCGCGTGGCGGCTGCCCCGCGCTCGATCACCTCGTTGCGACTCATCTCACCGCGCAGCATCGCCGCGATCTGCGACACACCGATCGCCTTCATGACAGGCATCTCGGCGGGAAGATCGAGCGCCAGCAGCGCCTTCACCTCTTCCTCTGCTCCCTGCTCCAGCATCTTCTCGAAACGGCCATTGATGCGCTGGTGCAGTACGGCGCGATCCGGCAGCACGACGATCTTGCGCGCCGTCTCGGGATCGACGATGACTGGCCCCGCCTGCCCCTGGAATTCGGCGATCGACTGGCCCGTCGCCTCGAAGACTTCAAGCGCCCGCACGATTCTCTGCCCGTCCTGCGGATTGAGGCTTCCGGCGACGGCGGGATCGGCCTTGGCAAGGTCCGCATAGAGAACTTCCGGCCCCTCCTGCAGCAGTCGGCCCCTCAGCCGCTGGCGGATCGCCTCGGGGATGACAGGCATCTCCGAGAGCCCGCCTGTCAGCGCCTTGAAATAGAGCCCCGTGCCGCCGACGAAGACCGGCAGCTTTCCCTCGGCGCGGATGCGCGGCAAGAGCGCCGTCACGTCCCGTAGCCAGGCGCCCGTCGAATAGGCCTGCCCCGCCGGCACATGACCGTAGAGATGGTGCGGCACGCCTTCCATATCTTCTTCCGAAGGCCGCGCCGTCAGCACCCGCAGCGTGTCATAGACCTGCATGCTGTCGGCGTTGATCACCACGCCGCCATGCTGTTTGGCCAGTTTCACAGCGAGCGCGGACTTGCCGCTGGCAGTCGGCCCGGTTATCAGGATCGCATTCAAAGTGCTCAGAAGGTTTTCCATCATGGCCCTCGTTGCCACGCTTGTTGCCAATCCGTCAAACCCCGTTCTTTCGCCCGCGATCGCCGAGCGCGCCGCCGACGCCGTCAAGTCATCGGGGCTCTACTGGCTGGCGGACGGTATTGCCTGCGATATCGTGCTCGCGGACGGCTCCGACGGCCAGGTGGCCGAAGCCAGCCTGCACGCCGTAATCGCCGGCAACCCGATCGATCTCGTCATCCAGGAGCAGGAAACCCGCCGCAAGAAGCTTTTGATCGCCGATATGGATTCCACCATGATCGGCCAGGAATGTATCGATGAACTCGCCGCCGAAGTAGGCCTCAAGGACAAGGTCGCGGCGATCACCGCCCGCGCCATGAACGGCGAGATCGCCTTCGAGCCGGCATTGCGCGAACGCGTCGCGCTCCTGAAGGGCCTGCCGATATCGGTCGTCGATGAAGTCATTGCCAAGCGCATCACGCTGACCCCGGGCGGCCTGGAACTGATCGCCACCATGAAATCGAAGGGCTATTACACCGCCCTCGTCTCCGGCGGCTTCACGGTCTTTACCAGCAGCATCGCCGCGACCCTCGGCTTCGACGAAAACCGCGCCAATATCCTGCTTGAGGAAGGCGGCGTCCTCTCCGGCTACGTCGCCGAACCCATTCTCGGCAAGCAGGCCAAGGTCGACGCCCTGAACGACATCGCCGCCCGCCTCGGCATCTCCCCTGAAGACGCCATTGCCGTCGGCGACGGCGCCAACGATCTCGGCATGCTGCATCTGGCCGGCTCCGGCGTCGCCTTGCACGCCAAACCGGCTGTCGCCGCTGAAGCAGGCATGCGGATCAACCACGGCGACCTGACGGCGCTGCTCTATATCCAAGGCTACCGCAAGACGGATTTCGTAACGGCTTGAGCGCAGCGAGCCACATCTGAAAACAGAAAAGGAGCGGCTAACCGCTCCTTTTTGATCTTCGGAACCGTATTCGAAGCCCTTACTCCATCGGCACGGCTACGAAGCGCAGATCGCCATTGGCAGCGGCGACCATCATCTGCGCATTGCGCCGGCCTTCCTGCTTCAGCGTCTGCACTTTCGTGGCAACCGCATCCGGCGACTTCATGAATTCCTGCGCCACTTCGACGATCACGTCGCCGGGCTTGAGACCCTTTTCGGCCGCAGCAGAACCCGGAGCGACCTCGGTCACGACGACACCGTCGACGCTTTCGGCGATGCCGAAGGCCTTGCGGGTTTCGGGGCTGAGCAGCGAGAGCGACAGGCCGAGCACATGCTTTGGCGTAACCTGGCCTGGTGTCGCCTGATCCTGCCCCTTTTGATTCTGGCCCTTTTGATCTGGGCCTTTCTGATCCTGTCCTTGATCCTGCTGGTGCGGGTCCTGGCCGTCCGGCGCGGTCTGCCCCTGATCGCCGCCCTGATCCGGTTCGTCCATATCGTTGTTTTCGCCGGGATCGGGATTGATGACGCCGTCATCGCCGGAATTGTCGCCGGCAGCAGCCGCCTGGTCGCTGTCTTCGAGACGGCCGAGCGTCACCTTCACGGTCTGCTCCTTGCCGTCGCGCAGCACGATGACATCGACCTCCTTGCCGACAGGGCTTTCGGCGACCACGCGCGGCAGGTCACGCATCTCGCTGACGACCTTGCCGTCGAATTTCAGGATCACATCACCGGCCTTGATCGAACCGTCGTCGACAGGTCCGCCCTTGATGACCCCGGCAACCAGAGCGCCCTTGGCGCTGTCGAGGCCGAGACTGTCGGCCACCTCGTCGGTGACGGGCTGGATGCGTACGCCGAGCCAGCCGCGGCGCGTCTCGCCATATTCACGAAGCTGATCGACGACGCCTGAAGCGAGTTCCGACGGCACCGAGAAGCCGATGCCGATCGAGCCGCCCGAGGGAGAAATGATCGCCGTATTGATGCCGATCACCTCACCCTTCATGTTGAAGAGCGGACCGCCCGAATTGCCCTTGTTGATCGCCGCATCCGTCTGGATGAAATTGTCATAGGGGCCGGCATTGATGTTGCGGCCGCGGCCCGAAATGATGCCGACCGTGACCGATCCGCCGAAGCCGAACGGGTTGCCGATCGCCATGACCCAGTCGCCGATGCGCATGACGCTGGAATCGCCGAACTTGACGGATTTCAGCGGCTGCTTCGGCTCGACCTTCAACACCGAAAGATCGGTCTTGGTATCCGTGCCGATCAGCTTGGCCTTGAGCTTGGAGCCGTTGGCGAAATTGACCTCGATGTCGTCGGCGCCTTCGATCACGTGGTTGTTGGTGACGATATAGCCGCTGGGATCGATGACGAAACCGGAACCAAGCGAGCTGACATTGTGGTTGGGACCGCGATTGCCCTGCTGCTTATTGAAGAAATCGTTGAAGAATTCCTGGAACGGCGAGCCATCCGGCGCGCGCGGAGCCGGCCCGGCCCCCTCGTCATCCTTCACGTTCTGCGAGGTCGAAATATTGACCACGGCATCGAGCAGTCCCTCGGCGAGATCGGCAACGGAAGCCGGCCCGTTGCCCGGCGCCGTCATCTGCACGGGCGGAGCCGCGGGTGCGACCGCAGCAGGAGAAACCGCTGGTGCTTGAGGCGCCGCAGGGGCCGGTGCTGCCTGTTCAGGTGTCGCTGGTGCGGGAGCGGTTTGCGCATGCGCAACACCGCTTGCGCCGACATTTGCCAGAAGGGCGGTGCCGGCCAGGAGCGCGAGCGTTCGTCTGAAGGGCGAGCGATTCGTGGGGGCCATCAAGCTTCCTCTGCTGGGGTAAAGGCGCACATACAGCATCAGCATACGGCGGAATGATGGAGGGCGAAATCACCTTTTCGCGAAATCCCCTTCCGAATGTGACCTACCCTCGCAAAAGCCAGACCCCTCCGACGCCAAGCGCCGCCGCTGCCAGGCCGAAGGCTCTCAATTGCCACTCTGGAATGCTGGGAAGAAGCTTCGCCATCCCGACAAGAAAACGAGGGGCCAGTGCATAGACCAGCCCCTCGATGATGAGGAAGAATGCAAGTCCCGTCAGGAAATCCTGCATTCTCTATGTCGTCAGTTCGCCGCCGGAGCAGGCGCAGGCTGCGCGGCCGGCGGCGGCACGAGGCCACCCGTCTGGCCGGGTACTGCAGGCTGATTGCCGTTCGAATTTTCGAAGTAGCGGAAGAACTCCGAACTCGGCGACAGAACCAGCGTCGTATCCTGCGAGGACATGGCCGTGGAATAGGCCGACATCGAGCGATAGAACTCGAAGAAGGCCGGATCCTTGCCGAAGGACTCTGCGAAGATGCGGTTACGATCCGCGTCACCCTGACCACGCAGGATTTCCGAGTCACGCTGGGCATCCGCGGTGATCTCGACGACCTGACGGTCGGCGACGGCCCGGCGGCGCTGGCCTTCTTCGTTACCCTCGGCGCGAATACGCTCGGCCTCGGCCAGACGCTCGGAGCGCATGGCGTTATAGGTATTCGGAGCCACTTCCGGCGACAGGTCGGTCCGGCGAATGCGGACATCGTCGATATGCAGGCCGAGATTTTCGGCGTCGGTGCGCAGATCGTCCCGGATTTCGAGCATCATCGCCACGCGCTCTTCCGAAAGCGCGGCATTGTAGTCGCGCAGACCGTAGACGCGGCGAAGCGAGGAATCGAGTTGCGCGCGCAGACGTGCCTCGGCAGCGTCACGATCACCCGACACCGTTTCGCGGAAACGGCGCACATCCGAGATGTTGTAGATCACGAAGGCATCGACATCGAAGGTCTGGCCGTCCTGAACCTGAACGCGGATATTGTCGAGGTCGAGCCTGAGTGCGCGCTTTTCGACATACTGTACCCGATCGGCATCCATGAAGCCGAAGGGCAGCTTGAAATAGAGGCCCGGTTCGCTCTTGACCGACTGGATCTGACCGAAGCGGACAACGATTGCCTGCTCACGCGCATTGACCACGAAGATCGACGAATAAAGAATGGCGAGAATGATCGCGAGCCCGATGAGGATTACGGGAAGTCTGTTGGATAGCATGGTTCAACCTCCCTGCCGTGCCGGTGCCGCCGGTCGATTGATCTCGTTGAGCGGCAGGTAGGGCACGACGCCCTGCTTGTCGTCGATCACGACCTTCTTGGAGTTCTTCAAGACCTGTTCCATCGTTTCCAGGAACAGGCGCTTGCGCGTCACGTCGGGAGCTTTCGAATATTCGTCATTGATGGCGGTAAAGCGCTGGGCCTCACCTTCGGCTTCCTTGACGACGCGATCCTTGTAGGCGGCTGCGTCTTCGCGGATACGGGCGGCATCGCCTCGCGCCTGGCCGAGCTTCTGGTTCGTATAGCGGTTGGCGTCCTCGATCGTGCTGTCGCGGTCGCGGCCGGCACGCTGCACTTCTTCGAAGGCATCGGCGACTTCACGCGGCGGCGCCACGTTCTGGATCGTCACACCGGTCACGGTGATGCCCGCGCCGTAGCGGTTCATCGTATCCTGAACGATGTTGAGGACCTGTGTCTCGATCGGCTGACGATTGCTGCGGAACGCATCCTGTGCCGGACGGCGGCCGACGATCTCGCGCATGGCGCTGTCGGAAACCTGCTGCAGCGTCTCGGCTGGATTCTCGACGCCGAAGAGGTAGGCCTTCGGATCGCTGATCGTGTAGAAGACGGCAAACTGTACGTTGATGACGCTCCTGTCACCCGACAGCATCAGCCCGCTCGAAGAGCCGGCCGTGGTGGCGCCGATATTCTGCTGCTGCACCGTCACCTTGACCATATCGACGGTTTCGAACGGCCAGAAGTGGAAATGCAGGCCCGGCATGGAAATTTCTTCCTTGGGCTTGCCGAAACGCAGCTCCACGCCGCGCTCGTCCGGCTGGACGACGTAAATGCATTGGAAAAGCCAGAAGATCGCAATGACCGCGACGATGATCGCAACGACACCGCCGTTGAAACCACCGGGAACGATGCCCCGCAACTGATCCTGTCCGCGACGGATGATATCTTCCAGATCGGGCGGACCGCCCTTGCCGCCGCCACCGCCGCGTGGACGGTTCGGCCCCTGCCCCCATGGTCCCTGATTGTTATTTCCGCCGCCGCCGCCCCAAGGGCCGCCGCCGCCATTCTGATTGCTCCAGGGCATCAAAACCTCGTTGTTCGTTACGTCATACATCCGACCGCCGTGGGGGCTACCGGCGGATGCGATGGGACCGTTATAGGTATCACCGCATCTGCTTTCAACGCGGCGTCAGAAACTTGGTCAATTTAATTGGAAAATAGTTCCTTTTCAGGCATCTCGACGTTCATAAACGACGAAACGCGTGGGATAGGTATCCCTCTCCCCTGCCGGAACATCAAGACTTTCGGTCGCCACCCAGGCGGCCGCATCGATGGCCGGAAAAACAGTATCGCCATCCACATCGGCCTCGACATGCGTGATGCACATGCGATCGACGAAAGCGATGGCCTGCGCGTAGATCTGCCCGCCGCCAAGGATGGAGATTTCGTTTTCGCCCTGCTTGCGGGCGAGCGCCTCGGCCATTGTGATCGCTTCGTCGAGCGAGCGGGCCATATGAACATCGGGATGGTCGATATCGGCATCCCGCGAGATCACCACGTGCTGGCGTCCCGGCAGCGGCTTTCCGCCGAAACTCTCGAAGGTCTTGCGGCCGACGACGACGGGCTTGCCCACCGTCATCGCCTTGAAGCGCTTGAGGTCTGTCGAAAGCCGCCAGGGCATGTCACCGTCGCGGCCGATGATGCCGTTGCGCGCAACGGCGACGAAGATGGTCTTGCGGATATCGGACATCGGCCTTCCCGGCTTGGAGCACGCCACGCAAACCTATGAAGCGGTCTGCGGTAACGACATGCGAAACAGAAACCTGAAGCAGGCGATCTGAAAGATCGCGACACGCTTTAGACGGCGATCGGCGCCTTGATACTGGCATCGGCCTCATAGCCGACGAGCTCGAAATCCTCGTAGACGAAGCCGAATATATCCTTGACGTCGCGCTTGATCACCATGCGCGGCAGCGCATGCGGCTGGCGCGTCAGCTGCAGTTTCGCCTGCTCGAAATGGTTGTGGTAGAGATGCGCATCGCCGAGCGTATGGACGAATTCGCCATACTTCAGCCCTGTCACCTGCGCCACCATCATCGTCAGCAGCGCATAGGAAGCGATGTTGAAGGGGACACCAAGGAAGATATCGGCCGAGCGTTGGTAGAGCTGGCAGGAAAGCTTGCCGTCGGCCACATAGAACTGGAACAGGCAGTGACAGGGCGGCAGCGCCATCTCGTCCACTTCGGCCGGGTTCCAGGCCGAGACGATGTGACGGCGCGAGTTCGGATTCTTCACGAGGCCTTTGACGAGATTGTCGATCTGGTCGATATGGCCGCCATCCGGTGCCGGCCAGGAGCGCCACTGGGCACCGTAGACCGGTCCGAGATCACCGTTCTCGTCGGCCCATTCGTCCCAGATGCTGACGCCGTTTTCATGCAGGTAGCGGATATTGGTCTCGCCCTTGAGGAACCACAGGAGCTCGTGGATGATCGAGCGCAGGTGCAGCTTCTTCGTCGTCAGCACCGGAAAGCCGGCATCGAGATCGAAGCGCATCTGGTGACCGAAGACCGAGCGCGTGCCGGTACCCGTACGGTCGCCGCGGTCGGTGCCGTTTTCCATCACATGGCTCAAGAGGTCGAGATATTGCTTCATGGTCGCCACCGATTCCTTTTGCGCCTAATTTAAGGGGAAAACGGCCGCAAACCAATGCGCGTTACTGATTATCCAAGCAAAATCGCTGGAGAGCACGAAGCTTTTGTGACGTATCCCCTTTCCTTGCGATCACAAAAACACTATATCACCCGTGCCGGCTTTCGGGCCGGCTATGGCGATAAACGGGCGATGGAATAAGCCTATTGGACCCGGGGGCGGTACCCGGCGCCTCCACCAAAAACAGACGGCTTCCCTGATGGGAAAAGGACTGCTTTTGATGGGGGCGAAATAGGATCGACAAGGGTGTAAAGATCGACTTTTTGCTCGGCATGATACCGCCGTTATCGGGTCACAAGTGTAGTTGCAAACGACAACAACGCTAAGGAATACGCTCTCGCTGCCTAATGGCGGTGTGAGAATTCCGAACTAAGCCCTTACGGTTAGCCCCGTAAGGCGGGGTCCGAAGGCACCTGGCAACAGAAGCCTTCACCTTCTCCCCTTTTTCGACGAAATCATGTATGCTGATGGGTGCATGAATCGGCTTGCGCCTTTCCCAAAGCGGCCGGACGTGCCATAGAAGTTCGTGAAAAGACTTCCAAACCGACGAAAGACAGGAAAAGCATGGGGCAGGATCATATCCGCTACGACATTCTGGCACAGGACGCGTTGCGCGGTGTCATCCGCAAGGTCTTGACCGAAGTCGCAACGACGGGCCGTCTGCCCGGCGACCATCACTTCTTCATTACGTTTCTGACCGGTGCTCCCGGCGTGCGCATCTCGCAGCACCTGAAGTCCAAATATCCCGAGCAGATGACCATCGTCATCCAGCACCAGTTCTGGGAACTGAAAATTACGGAATCCCACTTCGAGATTGGCCTGTCCTTCTCGGACGTGCCGGAAAAGCTCGTCATTCCCTTCAATGCCATCAGAGGCTTCTACGACCCCTCGGTCAATTTCGAGCTGGAGTTCGATGTGCCGCTGAGCGATGGCGAGGAACTGCCGGCAGCCGAGATCACCGCCTATCCTGTCGATGCAGCCAAATCCGAGGATGCGGCGGCAAAACCTGCCGTGGAAGGCGAGGAAAAGAAACCGGGCTCGGTCGTTTCACTCGATTCTTTCCGCAAGAAACAGTAATGCCAAGGGAGGCGAAAGCCTCCCTTTTTCTTTCATGACGGAGGCAACCGCATGAGCGCCGAAATCGTCAACCTGCGCCAGTTCCGCAAGCAGCAGGCTCGCTCCGAAAAGGAGAAGCAGGCAGAGCAGAACCGTATCTCGCACGGCCGTACCAAAGCTGAAAAGCAATTGACCCGTGCCCTCAACGAGAAAGCCGAAAAGGTGCTCGATCAGGGCCGGATCGAAGACGACAAGACCTGATCGCCGACGCCTGAAAGGCTTGGGCGATCAAGCAGATGCGATTCCTTACTGAATCACTTTCTCAATCAAGACGAAGCAGGGCCGATGATCCGCAAACATTCGGCGACGTTGCACGGGCACCGCACCAGTTTTTCGCTGGAAGATGAGTTCTGGACCGAGTTGAAGGCGATTGCCGCGAGCCGCTCCATGCCGCTCGCGGCACTGATATCAGAGATCGACGATAACCGCATGCCCGACAGCAACCTCTCCTCGGCATTGCGGCTGCACGTCTTGTGCTGGCTGAAAAATGCCGCGGCGAACGCCTGATTGGGCGTGTTTGACCGCCGCCCTTTTTACTGCGCCTGAACGCCTGGCAGCTGATCGAAATTGAGCTGGCCGGGCGGCGACGGTCGTTCGGTCCGGCGGGCAGCCTCGGCCTCCGACGCAGCCCTCGCCTCCGCCTCCGCCTTGGCACGCGCCGCTGCTTCAGCCGCTGCCTTCGCCTCGGCTTCGGCCTTGCGCTGAGCCGCATCCTGCGCCAGAGCCCGCAGCCGCTGTTCTTCTGCCTGCCGCTGCCGCTCGATCTCGGCAGCTGCAACCCGCTGGGCGTCATTGAAGCGATAGAGCGCCACCTCGCGCCGCAGCCGCTGCTTCTCCAGCACGTTGGCCTGCAGGCGTTCGACGCGCCGCCGCTCGCGCTCGAAGGCACGCAGCGAAAGATAGCTGGTAATGTCGGTCACATCCATCGTCTTGCCGGGCGAAGCCAGCAGGCCGGAGAAGTTCAGGCGGATACCCGGCTCCGCGCCTGAAAGCGCCTCGGCGCCAGGGTTGAAACCGATGCCGAGCGTTGCGCTGATACGCTGCTGCGGCAGCTCGATCTGCGCATCGGCGCTCAGATGCGCCAGATCGTTGGAGACACTGACGTTCTGGATACGCAGCGTACCGTCGGTCACGTTGAAGGGAATACCGAGTGGCGGCAGTTTTGCCTCGCCGTTGTTCAGCAGCGTCTCGACGATCGGATGCACCTTGCCCGCATTGATCTGGTCCTGCATCGGATCGGTCGCGGCCAGAAGCGGCGCCAGGATCGCAAGGTTCAGCCCGCGAACGCTCGTTTCGCCAAGCCGGATTTCACCCGAGCCGTTCAGCGAACTCGCAATCTCCGAAACCGTCTTGCCCGAGGCTTCGAGCGCCAGCGACATGCCGAATTTTCCGTTGGCGACAGGTGCGCCGTCGCGCAGCCAGATGACGCCGCCGAGATCGGAATCGGCAAGTGCCAGTCGCGACTGCAGGAAGCCCGTGCCATTGGCATTGGTGAAAAGCAGGTTGCCGGAGAGTGTGCCGCCGTCCCAGTTGCCCGCAATGTCGTTGAGCTGCAGCTCATCACCCTTGTAGGCAACATTCGAGCTGAAATCGTTCACCGCCGTGTTGAAAACACTCGGCCAAAACTGCTTGGCTGTGAGCTTCAGATTGACGTCGAGATCGCGGAAGAGCGGCATGCCAAGGGCTGCCGTCGTCAGCTGGCCATTGGCGGGATCATCGATCTGCCCGAACACGGCCTCCCCGAGCCAGCCGAGATCGGCCGTGGAAAGCGCAAGCGCGCCGCTCGCCGTAGTCTTTGCCGCCTTGCGATCGAAGGTCAGCGCACCGGCAAATTCGTTGTCGGCCGCGTGCCCGTTGAGATCGGCCAGCACCACCTTGTCGGCATCGATGGTCGCATTGGTCTGCAGCTTGAAAGGCAGCCCGGTGCCGAGCTCGGGCAGCGCAATGCCGTTCATGACCAGATACGGGTCGAGATCGGCACTTTCGAGCGACACGGCGACCTTGCCGTTCATGAAAGTATCGGGCCGCACGTCGACCTTGCCGTTTGCCGTAAACGAGGTCCGGTCGGTCGCAAAGGTCAGCGCGGCGTCGGCGGGATCATTGTCGGTCGCCGTCACCTTCAGCGTCATGCGGCCATTGGCGCCGGCATCGACCGGCAGCGGATCGAGGCCCGCCTGCCCGAACAGGATCGACGGCACGGCATTGTCGAGCGTTGCCTCCAGCGTCGTCGTGCCGTTGCCGGTCAGCGCCAGCAGGTCGGACATGCGGTAGTCGAGATTGACGCGGCTGCCGTTCGAAACGCCCGCGAGCGTCACCGCCAGCGCATCGCCATCGTCGCCGCCGAGCGTAAGCGCGCCGCGCAGCGCCGTATTGCCATACCATCCCGCATTGCGCACCAGCCGGTCCATGACCGGATGATGCGGCAGATGCTCGCGCAGCATGGCGAAGAAGGCGCCGGGATCGGCAGCCTTGAAGGTGATCTCGCCGGTGCCCTTATAGTCGAGCAGCGATCCCTCCGCCTTGCCCGTCGCCGTCAGTTCGGCGCCCGCAAGGTTCTTGATCGACAGCCGGTCGACCGAAAGCGCCCCGTCCGCGAGCGTGAAAGTCGTTTCGACATTGTCCGCCTGCACGCCGAAGGCGGTGAACTTATCGGCCTTGAGTTGCGCGGCGATCCTGTGATCGAGCACGTTGTCACCGGCATCCTGGCCGGTAAAGAGGCCGGTCAGCGCCCTCAACGCATCGAGATCGAGTGAATCACCGTTAAGCGCAACGGAAAGCGACGGTGTCTGGCCGTTGGTCGCCTGCCGCTCCAGGCGCCCCTTCAGCGTCGCGGCACCGATCGCGATCTCCAGATTCTCGAAACGCTGCAGATCGTGCGTCAGGCTGACATTGGCGGAGAAACCCGCCTGCCTTAGTTGGCGGATCGCGGGATCGACCGAACCTGCCAGCCAGGAAGCAAGCCCGGTCGGCTGGTTGGAGGCAACCACCATCTGACCGTTGAAGGACGGTTCGCCCGTAAGCGTCAGCTTGCCCTTGCCTTCCACCTGCGTGCGGCCGGGCAGCGTGCCGACAGCACTGTCGATCATCCAGCCGTTGCCGGCAGGCTCCAGTTCAAGAGCCACGTCGCGGATCGTCGTATCGCCCGCAACGATCGCCGGCAGGCGCACGGTCGCCTTGCCCGGCACCTGCGGGATCGGTACCTGGCCGACAATTTCAAGCAGCGAATTCAATCGCTGACGTGCCGAAACCGCCGGGTCGCGGTTGGTCTTGCCGGCGGCACCCTGATTGCCGATACGGTTGACGTCGATCTGCTGGCCATCGGCGGTCAGCAGGAATTCCGGCGCCTTTCCGGTATCGAGCGTCGCCTCGCCGGTGATCACATAGGGGTCACTGGTGGAGCCGACCTCCATGCGGTATTCGGGAATGCGGATGCGGTCGTTGGTAAGCTCGAAACGACCCTTGAGGCGCGGCGGCGCCTCCCCTTTTTCAGTCTTGCCCTCGCTGCTCTCGATCGCGGCCGAGAGCGTGCCCTGGTAATTCGGCCGGCTGTCGACGAGCTTGAGTTCACCGTCGAGATCGATGCTGACGGGATGTTTGTCGGGCGCAAGTCGGGTGCGCACGCGCAGCACGCCGTTTTCGTCCGGCTGGTTGCTGGCAATCGAGAAGCTGCCATGCTCGCCGTCAAGCGCGCCGTCGCCCTCGATGCGCCATGGACCGGCGAGCGACTTTGCCGACATCTCGGCATTCAGCCCCGTTACGTGGCGCGAACGACCGGATTGATCATCGATGAACTCGATCTCGCCGCCGCTGACATGCACATTTTCCAGAACCACCGTCTTGGCTGGAATTTCCGGCTGGCTGCCGCGCATCCAGTCCAGCGAACCGTCTTTCAGGAGCCGCAGCTGCACCTTGGGATTGACCACGCGCATGTCGAAGATCAGCGCTTCGCCCGAAAGGAAGGGCGCAAGCTCGGCATCCATGGAGAACTGCTCGACCTGCACGACCGGCGTGCCGTCTTCCTCCTGGCCGACGCGCACGTCATGCAGCGTCACAGAGGGAAACGGCAGCAGCCGGGCATCGACCGTGCCATGCACAGTCACCTTCTTGCCGATGATGCGGCTTGCCTGATCCTCGAAATTCTTCCGGAAATCCGTCCAGTCGATGAATAGCGGTGCCAGCAGCGCCACGAAGAGCACTACGACGATCACTCCTCCTAGAAAGACGAGGAACCGGCCTATCAAGTCAGGGATTCTCCATTCGGGATTCTGTTGCCGACACTAGCGCTATTCATGCCGGGGGCAAGGGCCAAGATCATGAGATTGTTCCATTTTCAGCCCAGATGAAAAATCTTGCCGGGATTGAGGATATTGTCCGGGTCGAGCGAGCGCTTGATCTGGCGCATCAGATCCACCGTACCCCCGAGCTCCTGCTCCAGAAATGCCATTTTCCCCTGCCCGATCCCGTGTTCGCCGGTGCATGTCCCGTCCATTGCCAGCGCCCGCGCGTTCAGCCGGGCAACGAATTCCTCGGCCGTCGCGATGTCAGCGGCGCTCTTGTCGTCGAACAAAAGCTGCACATGGAAGTTCCCGTCGCCCGCATGGCCGACGATCGGCGCCAGCAAACCATTTGCCTCGATATCCGCCTGCGTTTCGGCAACGCAATCCGCAAGCCGGGATATCGGAACACAAACATCGGTCGAAAGTACGGCAAGCCCGGGCGCCAGCGCCCGCACCGACCAATAGGCATCGTGACGCGCCTTCCAGAGCTTGGTGCGCTCCTCCGGGCTCGACGTCCACTTGAATTCACCGCCGCCGCATTCGGCCGCAATCTCGGCAAAGGCGGTCGATTGCAGCGCCACCGTCTCGTCCGTGCCATGGAATTCAAGGAAGAGCGCCGGGCTCTCCTCATAGGGAAGATTGGCATAGGCAATGCTGGCGCGCATCTGCAGCGCATCGACAAGCTCGATACGCGCCACCGGAATGCCCATCTGGATCGTCATGATCACGGCGTCGCACGCCGCTTTCACGCTCGGGAAGGCACAGACACCGCCGGCGATCTTCTGCGGAATGCCGTGCAGCCGCAGCGTCACCGAGGTCAGAATACCGAGCGTACCTTCCGCCCCGACGAAGAGCCGCGTCAGATCGTAACCCGCCGACGACTTGCGGGCGCGGCGCGCCGTGCGAATTTCCTCGCCGGAGGCCGTCACTGCCGTCACCGCAAGCACATTGTCCTTCATCGTTCCATAGCGCACGGCATTGGTGCCGGAGGCCCGCGTCGAGGTCATTCCGCCGATCGAGGCATTGGCGCCGGGATCGATCGGGAAGAACAGGCCGGTATCGCGCAGATGGGTGTTCAGCGCCTCGCGCGTGACGCCCGGTTCGACCGTGCAGTCGAGATCCTCGGGATTGACTTCAAGCACTCGATTCATGCGGTTGAAATCAATGGAAATGCCGCCATTCGGCGCGTTGACCTGCCCTTCGAGCGAAGAGCCGGTGCCAAACCCGATGACCGGCACCTTATGATCGGCGCAGGCCCGCACAGCGGTCTTCACATCGTCGGCCGTCTCGGCAAAGAGGACTCCGTCGGGCAGCTGGGCGGGAATATAGGTGGTCGTGTGCGCATGCTGGGCGCGAAAAGCCTGGCCGGTCTGGAAGCGCTCTCCGAAGCGTTGTTTCAGGATACCGGTGACGGCCTCGATACCCGCCTCGTTTCGCATCCCAGCCTTCGCGTCGCGCAGTGCCATGCCCTTGATCTCCCTGCATTCCACAGCCTGCTACAGCATCTGTAGCAGGCCGGGTATGAGGCAAGTCAAAGCGGCTGTCCAGCCAAGATTCAGGGAAGATCTCATCCCATCCTTGTTGTGGGGATCGCAGGCGGGTTCAGCCGCGCAAAGCCCTCCTGCCGATAATAGGGGAAATAGGGATAGGGCGGTGTCACGGCACTGACGGCATCCAGCCGCCCGATCTGTTCCGGCGTCAGGCTCCAACCGACCGCACCGAGGTTTTGGCGAAGCTGTTCCTCGTTGCGTGCGCCGATGATGACGCTTGAAACCGTCGGCCGGCCGATCAGCCAGTTGATGGCGATCTGCGGCACCGTCCTGCCGGTCTCGGCGGCAATCTCGTCCAGCACGTCGACGATATCGAAGAGCCTTTCGTCATCGACAGGCGGGCCGTATTCCGCCGTCTGATGCAGGCGGCTTCCCTCGGGCAAAGGCGCGCCGCGACGGATCTTGCCGGTCAGCCGCCCCCAGGCGAGCGGGCTCCAGACCAGGGCACAGACCTGCTGATCAGCGGCAAGCGGCATCAGTTCCCACTCGTAATCCCGCCCGGCAAGCGAATAATAGACCTGGTGGGCAACGTAGCGCGGGTAGCCATAGCGCTCGGAAAGCCCGAGCGCTTTCATCAGCTGCCAGCCGGAGAAATTGGAAACACCGATGTAGCGAACCTTGCCGGCAGCCACGAGCCCATCGAGCGTCGCAAGCACCTCTTCGACAGGCGTCGAGGCATCGAAGGCATGAAGCTGCAACAGGTCGATATAGTCAGTGCCGAGCCGGCGCAGCGCATCCTCGGTCGCGCGGATCAACCGCACCCGCGAGGTGCCCCAATCATTCGGCCCCTCGCCCATCGGCAGCGCCGTCTTGGTCGAGATCAGCACGGAGTCGCGCTTTCCGGAAATCGCCTGCCCCAGCACCTCCTCTGAAGCACCGGCCGAATAGACGTCCGCCGTGTCGAACAGCGTCACACCCGCCTCCAGGCAGATATCCACCATCCGCCGCGCCTCTTGCGCATCCGTCGTGCCCCAGGCACCGAAGAGTGGACCGCTGCCGCCAAAGGTGCCGGCCCCGAAGCTCAGCACCGGCACTTTCAAGCCCGATGCGCCCAGATTTCTGTATTCCATGGTTCGATCTCCTGTTTCCCAAAGAGATAGACCCGGCCGGAACGATGATATAGATTGCCTTAGAGCATATCATCTGTGATTTGAATTCATCATGAGCCGTCAGGACATCAATCGATCGGGCGAAATGGAAGTCTTCGTCAGCGTCGTCGAACGCGGCGGTTTTTCCGCTGCCGCGCAGGCGCGGCGCATGACGCCATCGGCCGTCAGCAAGCTGGTCGCCCGGCTGGAGACAAGGCTCGGCACCCGCCTCGTCAACCGCTCGACGCGCAAGCTGCAGCTGACACCGGAGGGATGCGCCTTCTATGAGCGCAGCGTGGCGATCCTTGCCAACATATCGGAGGCGGAGCGTTTCGCTTCGGCGGGAGAACAGGCGGCCGGCCGCATCAGCATCAACACCAGCGGTTCCTTCGGCAATCATGTTCTGGCCCCGCTCGTCCCCGCCTTCCTCGCCGGGCATCCGGGGGTGACGCTCGATATCACCCACACCGACAAGGTCGTCGATCTGCTGGAAGAGCGTGCCGATGTGGCGATCCGCGCTGGACCGCTGAAGACATCGAGCCTGATCGCGCGCAAGCTCGGCGCCGCCAGGAAGATCATCGTCGCCTCCCCCGATTATCTCGCGCAATATGGCGAACCGCATTCAGCCGCCGAACTCCAAAACCATCGCCGCATCGGCTTTTCCTATGCTCGGGCGCTGGAAGGCTGGCCGATCCTGGAGAACGGCGGGGAAATCACCATTCCCCTTACCCCGGGCCTGCAGGTCGGCGATGGCGAGGCCATGCGTTATCTGGCGCTCTCGGGCGCCGGCCTTGCCCGCATGACGGAATTCACCGTGCGCGCCGATATCGCCGCCGGGCGGCTCGTTCCCCTGCTGGAAGATCTCAATCCCGGCGATGTCGAGGAATTCTACGCAGTTTATATCGGCCAGGGCGGGCCACTGCCGGCCCGTGTTCGCGCTCTGCTCGATTTTCTCGCGAAACATACCCGCCTTTAGGAGCAAAGGGCCAGATTCCGCAATTGACCCTTTGGCTGCTGCGTGCCTATACCGGGTCTGCGCTTGCCGGCTCTCAGCCGGCCTCTTCATGCTGCCGGGGCTTCCTCCCACCTCCGCCTTCGGGCTCGCTCCGGTCGAAAAGTTCGGGGATGACAATTTTGGACGCAAGCAGCTTCCAGCAGAAAGCGAGCCTGCCCAAATGGGCATTGCTGCTCGCCTTGTCCGCCATTCTTGTGCTGTTCCTGGAACTCTTCACCCTGCCCGCCTCGCTGCTGATCGGCCCGATGGTCGCGGCAATCGTTCTGGCCCTTACCGTCAGCAAGGGGCAGTTGCGCGTCCCCTACTGGCCGCTGCAATTCGGCCAGGTGCTGGTCGGCCTCCTGATGGCGCGCAACATCACGCCCGATATCCTCGGAACCATGGCCAAGGATGCGCCGCTCTTCTTCGTCTTCATCGTCTCTGTGGTCGCCATTGCCGCCGGTCTCGGCTGGCTTTTGACACGTTGGCAGGTTCTGCCCGGCACGACGGCTGTCTGGGGCTCCACGCCCGGCGGCGCCTCGGCCATGGTCATCATGTCCGAGGCCTACGGGGCGGATGCCCGCCTCGTCGCCTTCATGCAATATCTGCGCGTTGTCTTCGTCGCCGTCGGCGCCTCCGTCATCTCCCGTCTCTGGGCCGCCGCCGATGGGCAAGAGCCGCCGCCGGTCATCTTCTTCCCGCCGGTCGACTGGCCGGCCTTCGCGATCACGATCAGCTTCGCCGCCCTTTGCTGCTACGGCGTCTTCCGCTTCCGCATCCAGGGCGGCAATATCGTCATCCCGCTGATCGGCGGAGCCGTTTTGCAGGGCTTCGGCCTGCTGAAGATCGAACTGCCGACCTGGATCTTAGCGCTCAGCTACGCGCTGATCGGCTGGAGCATCGGCCTGCGCTTTACCCGCTCGATTCTCGAACACGCCGCCCGCGCCCTGCCCCGCGTTTCCGCCTCCATCATCATCCTGATGGCGCTCTGCGGCTGCATGGCCGTCGCCCTCCACAAATTCGCCGGTATCGATCCGCTGACGGCCTATCTCGCCACCAGCCCCGGCGGCGCCGATTCCGTCGCCATCATCGCCGCGTCGAGCGATGTCGACGTGCCTTTCGTCATGGCCATGCAGACCGGCCGTTTCATGATGATCCTGTTGATCGGCCCGGCAGTCGCCCGCTTCATCGCCCGCCGCTCCGGGCTCGCGGAAAACGCTGCTTGAGCGACGAAACCCTCGGCAGCCCGCAGGCCAGTCAACGGCCGCTGAAGCGTTGCCTCGCGGCCTCGGTAACGGGTGTATAAAGCGCCACGCGGGTTCCCTCCGGGTCCGAGAACTGGACCGTGCGATTTCCCCACGGCATATCCCTGGGCTCATGCACAACCTCGACATGGTCCTTGAGCCGAGCGAATTCAGCGTCGACATCAGACACCATGAATTCAAGAATGGCGGTTCTATTGGCGCCTGGCTCCGCACTGCCCTCTTTGAACAGGGCGACCGTCTCAGTGCTCCCTATCGCCACGACGGCCCCGGGTGTGACGATCTCGGCAAAGACCGGAGCAAGCCACTCCGCGCGATAGCCCGTCACGAGCTCATAGAAGGCCACCATGCTTTTAATATCCGAGGCGACAAGACGGGTGGATGCGAGCTTCATCATTTTCTCCTTCAGGCGTAACGATCTCTTTGCCCGCTCTTGTGACATAGTCATCCTGCCAGCGTTGTGGCAGCAGGAGTCACCAGCATGCGAAAAGCGGAACGGCTTTTTCAGATCATCCAGATACTTCGAAGGTCAAACCGTCCGGTCACCTCGGCGCAGCTTGCCGATGAACTCGAGGTGGCGCGACGCACCGTCTATCGCGACATCGCTCATCTGATCGGCCAGCGTGTTCCCATAGAAGGGGAAGCGGGGTTCGGTTACGTCCTCGATCCGCAATACGACATGCCGCCACTAATGCTGACACCAGAGGAAATCGAAGCCGTTCTGCTCGGCGTTCAGATGGTTGCAAAACTGGGTGACCCGGCGATCACCAATGCCGCCAGAGATGTCATCGCCAAGATTACCGACACGGTACCCGACGACCTCCTTCCGTTCATCGCCGAACCCGCAGTCGGCCTGAAGCCCGAGGAGGTCACCAACAGCCCGACGTTCGACACCCGCCCGGTCAGGCGGGCGATCAGGGAGGGGCGAAAGATCGATCTCGAATATCGCGCGGCCAGTGGCGAGGTAAGCCACCGCATCGTGTGGCCGGTGCTTCTAGGCTATGCAGACACGCATTGCCTCCTGATCGCGTGGTGTGAATCAAAGCAGGCCTTCCGCCATTTTCGCACCGAACGCATCCTCGACTTCGAGGTTCTCGAGGAGACTATCGGCGTATCCAGAGGCAGGTTGAGACAGCAATGGCTGCACTGGCGTGAAACCGAACTATCCCGTTTGCGCGCTGCTCCGTGACTGGCGGTCTGCGGAAAACGCCGTTTAAATGCGGGGACCCATCAAACTGCGTGGCCTTCGAAACAGCCTCTGAATTGTTCTGCCTATGCCTGACTAGCCGCAGGCCTGGTTATTCCCTAGACTGGCTCAATGAACATCACTGTGCTGAAAAATGGATAACACCGGACTGTCTCTCGACCGAATGCGCACCTTTGTTCGCGTTGCCGAGCGCGGCAATCTGTCTTCTGTGGCAAGGGAGCTCGGTATCGGTCAATCAACCGTGACGCGGCACCTCAATGAACTCGAAGACGCAGTCGGCGTAGCTCTCCTCAGCCGAACCACGCGTCGCGTCATCCTTACCGACGAAGGCAGCCGCTATTATACCAGCTGCCTTCAGGTGTTACGCCTGGTCGAGCAGGCTGCCGAGGAAGCCAGGAATGCCCGTCGGGCGGCTGCAGGCGCTGTCAGGCTTTCATGCACTGCAGCGCTTGGCGTGATGCACATCACCCGCCTCATCTTCGAATTTCAGGACCGGCATCCTGATATCAGCGTCGATCTCAACCTGACCGACGAGCGCATCGATCTGGTTCGCGAGGGCGTTGACGTGGCACTGCGGCTCGGACCTCTCACCGACAGTTCCATGAAGCTTCATGCGCTCGGAAAAAGCCATCGGCTGATGGTCGGCGCTCCCGCTTACTTCTCCATCCACGGACGGCCGGAGCGACCGGACGATCTCTCACGATACGAAACCGTCATAATGTCCAATGTGGCCGGGAGCGATCAGATTGCTCTCTCCTCCCGCCATGGCGCGAATGTGACGGTTCCAGTCAACGGGAAGCTGCGCGTCGATCACGGGCTTGCGGCGCGCGAAGCCTTGGCCGCAGGACGCGGCATCGGTCCCGCTCACCTTTGGCTGGTCCACGATCTCCTGGATAGCGGTCGGCTCGAGGTCGTGCTCGAAGACTATCGTCCGGCGCCGGTGCCGCTGAGCCTGCTCATCGTGCCCGAGCGTTCAGCCATTGCCCGTGTCCGCCTTCTCACCGACTTTCTTGTCGCCGAGATTCCCAAACTGCCGGGAATCCGCCCATCATGACTCAGAGCCCGAAAGATTTCTTGTCGCCGCGCCAGCCCGTGGTGCGAAGATACTGCTCCCAGTCGAGTGTATCGGGATCCAGTCGGCGGCTCCATTCCAGGTCATGCTCTTTGCCGAAATAGCCGTATTCGACAGCGTACTCGACCATGCCGACAAGCTCTCGCACGAGGAATTCGTTGGCGGCAAACTCCGGAAAATACTGCAGCAGGCCATCCCTGGTGAAAGCGTTTCGATATTCTGCCCTGAGGCCGGTTACCGCTCGGAAAGTCTCGACCATCTCCCGGGGCGAGATGATATCGCCGACAACAGGCAGCGTTTTCCCGTTGTATCGCTCGGGATTTGAGAAGATTTCGAGCACGGCCGGCCCGGTCGCCGTCAGTGGATCGACGAAAGGCGCCCGGAAATCTTCCGGCAGATAGATCGGCAGCACGAGCGTGTCGCCTTCCATCCGCGGCGGATAATATTCGAGAAGGTTCGTGTAGAAGAATGCCAGCATGACGAAGGAATGCGCGATCGGCAGACCGCGAATATAATCTGCAACGCGCGCCTTGTCGGTGAAGTGCGGAGCAAACTTCGTCCCGCCCGAGATCGCATCGACATTTTCGAGCGTGCTGAACACGATATGTCCGACGCCTGCCTCAACCGCGGCATCCGCCAGCTGGCGGCCGATAGGAGCCTCTATCGTTGCCGGCGGTGTAACGGGCGGCGTCATCAGGAACGCCCCGTCCGCGCCTTCGAAGGCAGCGACAAGATCCTTCTGGAAGCCAATCTGGAGAGGGACCGTTACAATTTCAGCTCCAAGTTTCTCCAGACTCAAAGCCTCGGGTGAATCCTTTTGTCGGGTCAGGGCGCGCACGCGGAAACGCCCGCTGCGAAGGAGCGTCGCCGCGACGCTGCGACCCTGTTTGCTGGTTGCACCGACAATTGCGATAAGTGGCTTATCATTTACAGACATAGTTGCGCCTTGAACCTTTTCCCTGTCGCTGGCTGCCGCCAAGCGTCATTTCGGGGAGAGCATTCGGCCGATGCCGCTAGCTCCAACTCGGGAGCAAGCTATCGCATCGAGCTTTCTTGCTGTAGGCATGCGCAATGCATATGATAATGCCGTTTTCTGGATAAATGCCACGGCTTCACACGTCAGTATCAGCGGCTGAACGGTCCGGTCTCTGTCGTATAAAGACGTTGAAGCCCCGCCCATCGCCCGGGCGTTACCCCATAGGCCTTCTTGAAATGCCGGATGAAATGCGCCTGGTCGGCAAAGCCGGTAGCCGCCGCTACATCGGCAAACCCCTCGCCCTCGCCCATCAGCGTCTTTGCCTGCTGCAGCCGCCGCATCAGCATGTAGCGATGCGGACTGGTGGCAAAGGCCGTGCGAAAATGCCGTGACAGCGTGAAGCGGTCGAGGCCGGTAACGCTCTCCAGCTCGCCGGAGCGTACCGGCCGCAGCGCATGCGCTTCCAGATAATCGCGCGCTGCCCGCACCTGTTTCCACGCAACCGCGCCCAGCGCCCGGCGGCGCACCTGAGAATGCCGCGACAGACCGCCCGCCACGCGGCTGACGAAGTCGTCGACGAAGAGGTCGTCCAGCTCCCGGTCAAGCTCGCCGAGTGCGGCAAGCAACACCTGCGCCAGTGCCCCATCGGCAATGACCGGCTGGTCGACGAAGGGAAGGCCGATCTTCTCTGCCGCCAGACACTCCATCAAGAGCGCCGGCTCCATGTAAAGCATGCGGTAATGAAGGCCTGCCTCGGTCGCTGCCCCGCCGTCATGTTCCTCGTCCGGATGCAAGACGATCACCTGGCCTGGCATGCTGAAGCGCCGCTCGCCGCGATAGGTGAAGGTCTGCACACCATGAAGCGTAACGCCAAGGGCATAGGTATCGTGCCGATGCGGCTCGAAAACATTGCCCGAAAACTGCGCCTCGATACGCTCGATGCCCGGAAAGGCCGGCGCGGTCAGAATGCCGCTGTCCGCGGGCGCGCACAAACGTTCAAGACCCTCGAAGACCTGCGGCGTTAGATCCTGGCTCAACGCGTTTCAATACCCTGATGAGAGAGACTGAGATGTTTGATACCAAAATTGCGATCGTCCTGCGAAACAATCTTGCCGGCTGGCAGAAGCTGAATGTCACGGCCTTCCTCTCGACAGGCATTGCCGGGCAGTATCCTGACATCATCGGCGAGCCCTACAAGGACCGCGCCGGCAACCTCTACAACCCGCTATCCATCCAGCCGATCATCGTCTTGTCGGCCGACGAAGCGACGATATCGACGATCCATCGCCGCGCGCTGGAGCGCGACGTGACCTCCTCCGTCTTCATCGAAGAAATGTTTGCAACTGGCCATGACGTAGCCAATCGCGCTGTCTTCGCCGAATACGCCCCCGATGACGCCAAGGTGGTCGGCATCGCCCTGCGAGCCGACAAGAAGATCGTCGACAAGATCACCAAGGGCGCAACGATGCAGCACTGAGGCAAACGGCGGAAACGAAAAAAGGCCGGGCGATGACCCGGCCTTTTTTGTCGTCTGAAGGCGACCGATCAGCCCTGCGTGATCGGCGCGATCTGGATTTCGACGCGGCGGTTCTGCGCGCGGCCGGCTTCGGTCGCGTTGGAAGCGACCGGCTGCGACGGGCCGAAGCCGACGGCCGAAACGCGGCGCTGGTCGATGCCCTGGCTGCCGAGATAATCGGCGACGGACAGCGCGCGGCGCTGCGACAGGTCCTGGTTATGCTGCAGGCTGCCGGTGGAGTCCGTATGACCGTTGATGTCGATGAGCGTCCGGTTGAATTTGCGCAGCACGATCGCCACCGAATTCAGCGTCGGATAGAAGCCCGCCTTCACCGCATCCTGGTCGACGTCGAAGGTGATGTTCGACGGCATGTTGAGAATGATGTTGTCGCCCTGGCGGGTGACCGAAATGCCGGTGCCTTCGAGCTGGGCACGAAGCTCGGCTTCCTGCTGGTCCATGTAGTTGCCGATCGCGCCGCCGGCGAGCGCGCCGATGCCGGCGCCGATCAACGCCGCGTTGCGCTTGCCATGGCCGCCGCCGCCGACGGCGACACCGACGAGAGCACCGCCAAGCGCGCCAAGGGCAGCACCGCCAGCGGTATTGGATACCTTCTGCTCACCAGTATAGGGATCGGTCGTCGTGCAAGCTGAGAGGTAACTCGCCGCAACGGCCAGAAGGATGAATTTCTTGATCATGGACAGGAGGTTCTCCGTTCGAAGCTGGTGCGAGCAGATATTAGGGAATGCGGCAACAAGATGAAGATACCAATCTGATAAGCCAAATTCCCCATGGGAAACATCGGTCTGTTGCAGCCGCGCACCGATATCACCAGCTTTATTGGCAAACCGCAGGACTTCAGTCGAGGCCGCGACGTTTGGCATAGGCCGCCCGTGCCTCGTCCATGCGTGCGGAGTTTGTAACGACCCACTCGGCAAGCCCCCGAACCGGATCCAGGAACTCCCGGCCGAGATCCGTCAGCGCATACTCGACCTGCGGCGGTGTGGTGGGCGTGACGGTCCGGGAAACGAAGCCGTTCTCCTCCAGCTCCCGCAATGTCGATGCCAGTACCTTCTGGCTGATTTCGCCCACTTCGCGACGCAAGGCGTTGAAGCGGAGCGGACCGTGACCCAGCACGCGCACCACCAGCAGGCTCCACTTGTCGCTGATGCGCGCCAGCATGCGGCTGATGTGGTCGCAGGCGTGAACCTGCCCGCAGTCTTCGGCGCCCTCGCAGGCGGCGGTTTCCTCGTGGTTATCTGGTTTCAATAAAGTGCCTCCTTGTGCTGCTCCACGAACCATCCGTAATCTGGTTACCGTTGGAAACCAGCATACAGGAGGTTACTATGAATTCTAAGCCCCGTATCGCCGTTATTATCGGCTCGACCCGCCCCACCCGTTTCGCCGATGCCCCGGCACAATGGATACTGAAACAAGCTCAGGCACGTGACGACTTCGACGTCGAACTGGTCGACCTGCGCGATCACCCGCTCCCCTTCTTCGAGGAAATGGCATCGAACTTCTGGATGCCGAGCCAGAATCCGGAAGCAGTGCGCTGGCAGGAAACGATCGGGCGTTTCGACGGCTATATCTTCGTCGTCGCCGAATACAATCATTCGATCACCGGCGTTCTCAAGAACGCGCTCGACCAGGCCTACAAGGAATGGATGCGCAAGCCGTTCACCGCGATCGGCTATGGCGGCACGGGTGCCACGCGCGCGGTCGAACATCTGCGTGGGATCGGCGTCGAGCTCCATATGGTCTCGACCCGCAGTGCCGTGCATATTGGCGGCAGCGACTTCATGTCGATCCACCCGGCCTTCGGCAACAAGCCGATCGATGAGATCGAGGCGAACCTGCTGCCGACAGCAAAGGCAGCCCTCGACGAGCTGGTCTGGTGGGCCAAGGCAACGATGGCTGCCAAGGCTGCGTGAAGCCAAAGAAAACCGCGCGGCGAGCGTCGCTTGCCGCGCGGCCGGCACTACAAAACCGAAATCAGAAATTCTGGAAGAGCTGACGAACCGTGTCGTAGGATGCGTTGGCGATATTCAGCGATTGCAGACCGAGCTGCTGCTGGGTCTGCAATGCCTTGAGTTTGCTCGATTCCGTCTCCATGTCGGCATCGACGAGGCGGCCGATACCCGTGGTAAGATTGTCGGACAGGTTCTTGGCGAATTCGTCCTGGATGCTGATGCGCTTTTCCAGTGCGCCGAAAGCCGAACCGACGGTCGTCAACTGTCCGAGCGCGGCATCGACGACGCTGATCATCTCGTTCAGGTCCTGTTTGCTGGTACTTGCCGTCAGGCCGATTTCCACCTGGCCGGCCGTATTGCCGTTCTTGCTCTTCGTCAGCACCCAATTCTGCGCCGCGCCCAGTTCGCTTGCGAAGAAGTCGGAAGTCAGA
Source organism: Rhizobium sp. BK512 (assembly GCF_014194915.1). Lineage (NCBI taxonomy): Bacteria > Pseudomonadati > Pseudomonadota > Alphaproteobacteria > Hyphomicrobiales > Rhizobiaceae > Rhizobium > Rhizobium sp. BK512. The sequence goes on from NZ_JACIAS010000001.1 coordinate 491,023, forward strand.
ACACCATATTCGCCGGTGCCGCCCGCCCGGTCGTCGATCACATAACGTGCATCCTTGGAGGATGTCGCGCCGCTTGGCGGAATATCGATATGATAGCTCAGCATGCCGACCGATACCGTCCCGTCCGAATTGCGGATGAAGGAGGCCGGGATCTGGCGCGGCTGCGTCGGCGTCGTCGTATTGTCGAGGATGATCCAGTTGTCGTTGTTGAAGCCTGCACCCTCGGAAACGCTGCGCAGCTGCGCCTTCAACTGATCGAGCTCTTCGCCGATCTTTGTCTTGTCGACGCCCTGCTCGGTTGCCGCGACAAGCTTTGCCTTGATCTCGGTGACGACGTCGACGACGCTGTCGACGCCCGCCGATGCTGTACCCATGGTGGCAGCCGCCATGCCGAGGGCATCCTGAATGGCGGAAAGGGCCTTGTTGTCGTGGCGAGCTGTCGTCGCAACCGACCAATAAGCGGCATTGTCTTTTGATTTTTCGACGCGCAGACCTGTCGTGACATGGTTCTGCGTCACCGTCATGTTCCGATTAATATCACGCAGCACATTAAGCGCCGCATCCACGGAGGTGCGCTGATAAATACTCACGGTACGAACTCCAAAAACACAACAAGACGCAACAGAACAGGATGTACCGAAATCAAGCGGACGCTCATGTCCGCCGTCGCTGGAAAAGCAGCGCAGTGGCCTTCGGAAAAACTGGGGAAGACCGGCCGGTTACTGATCGCGATCATTGCCGCTTATGCTTAATAAACGGCTAAAGTTCAGAAGTAATTTATCTTATTTCACAAGACTTCATACACCATAGAAACGCCTGCCGGAGAGATACGGCAGGCGTTTTCGAAAGTATTAAAAAAGCTTGTTTGCCCTCTTACTCGGCAGCCTGAAGCTGCTGCGGATCCGGCTTCGGACGCGTCGCATGCTTCATTTCCTCGTGCAGGCGCGCTTCCTCATGGGCATGCGGCTTGGCGAACCGGGCAATCAGGAGATAAGCGACGGGCGTGATGAACAACGTCACCAGCGTCGCGAAGCCGAGGCCGCCGACGATGACCCAGCCGAGCGCCACGCGCGCTTCCGCACCCGCACCATGCGCGAAGACCAGCGGAACGCCCCCAAGAATGGTCGCGATCATCGTCATCATGACCGGGCGCAGGCGAAGTGCACAGGCCTTCTCGATGGACGAGCGTACGTCCTCGCCGCGGTCACGCAGCTGGTTGGCGAACTCCACGATGAGGATGCCGTTCTTCGCCATGACGCCGACAAGCAGCACCAGGCCGATCTGGCTGTAGATGTTGAGACTGGAGCCGGTGATGACAAGCGCGAAGACCGCGCATGCAAGACCGAGCGGCACCGTCGACATGATGATCAGCGACGACAGCACGCTTTCGAACTGTGCCGCGAGCACCAGGAAGATGATGACGATCGCAAAGCCGAAGGTCAGCGCCATGCCGCTGGAATTCTCCTCCAGCGTCGCAGCTTCTGCGAGCGGCAGCAGGCGCGCGCCGGCCGGCAACAGCGGTGCTGCCATTTGCGTGACGTTCTTCACGGCGTCACCAAGCGACATACCGTCCTTCAGGCCGGCGGTGATCGCCACCGAGGCGAGCTGCTGTTCACGGTTGAGCTGCGGGGCGACCGAGCCTTCCTTCAGCGAAGCGATGACCGACATCGGCACGATCTTGCCGTCACCGGTCTTCAGGAAGACGTTTTCAAGATCGGTCGGGTCGTCGATCGGCCGCATCGTCGAGGTCAGAAGCACCGGATAGGATTCGCCATTGACGAAGACGTCGACCACTGAGCGTCCTTCGAGCAGCGACTGGATGGCGGTTGAAAGCCCGGTGATATCGATACCGAGATCGGAGGCCCGTTCACGATCGATTGCCACGGAGACTTGCGCCTGCGACGGTTCGTTGGTCAGGCGTGGCGTATCGTACTGGCCGCTGGCATCGAGCTGCTGCACGAGCTTGGCGGCCGCCGCCGTCAGCGCCTCGTGGTCATTGCCGATCAGCGCCATCTGCAACCCGCTGCCGGCGCCGCGAATACGCAGGCTGTTCGACGAGATCGCATTTCCGCGCAGCGCCGGCACCTTTGACGCAGCCTGGTTGATGTCGCGGACGATATCGGCCTGCGTGCGGTGGCGCTCGCCCCAGGGCGCCAGAGTCAGCACCATGAAGCCGCTGTTGGAAGCGCCGCCCTGGCCGGAGATCGAGAAGACGTTCCTGATATCTCCGCTGTCGACGAGCGGCTGCAGATATTCTTCCACGAGCTGCAGCTTGTCGCGCGTATATTCGAGGCTGGAACCCTGCGGCGTCGTCAGCCGCATCATCACCATGGCGCGGTCTTCCTCCGGCGTCAGTTCGCTCTTGACCGTGCCGAAAGCGACGACGGCTGCACCGCCGAAGATAAGTGAGAAGACGATGACGACGACAGGCGCGTTCAGGCAGGCATGCAGCGCCCATTTGTAGAGGCCGGCGAAAGCCTCGCCGAAGCGGCCGAGCAATCCGTGGTCCTCGATCATCGGCTTGGTCAGCATGCGAGAGGCGAGCATTGGACACAGCGTCAGTGCCACGATCGACGACAGGCCGACCGAGAAGGCAAGCACGAAACCGAATTCGCGGAAAAGACCACCCACCTGCCCCGGCAGGAAGGACAGCGGAATGAAGACGGCGGCAAGTGTGGCCGTTGTCGCGATGACGGCGAAGAAGACTTCGCGCGTGCCGAGCACGGCCGCCGCGCGCGGTCCCATGCCCTCCGAGCGTCGGCGCACGATGTTTTCGAGCACGACGATGGCGTCATCGACCACGAGACCGGTCGCCAGCACGATCGCAAGCAGCGTCAGGATGTTGATCGAGAAGCCGACCATATAGATCGCCGCCAGCGTGCCGATCAGCGCCACCGGCATCGAGACGGACGGGATCAGCGTCGCGCGCCAGTCGCGCAGGAAGAGATAGATGACGACGGTGACGATGACGGCCGAAAGCAGCAGCGCCAGCACCACTTCATGGATCGCGCCCTCGATGAACACGGCGTCGTCGCTGGTGATTGCGATCGTCGTGCCCTTCGGCAGCGTCTTAGAAAGCTGGTCGACGGCAGCGTGAATGCCGGTGGAAATATTCAGCGTATTCGACTGCGCCTGGCGGATGATGCCAAGACCGATGCCCGGTTTGCCATTGGAACGCAACGCCGTCTCACCGTCGCGCGGCCCGAGCGTCACGGTCGCAACATCGCCGAGACGCACATTGTGCTGCAGGATGACGTTCTGGAAGTCCTCGGGTGTCTGCAGGCTGGCGGTGGCGCGCACCACGATATCCTGCATCGGGCTCTTCAGCGAACCGGCCGGCACGTCGAGCGCGGCATTGTCGAGCGCCTTGGTGAGATCGCCGATGGTCAGTCCGCGGCTTGCAAGCGCGCCCTGATCGACATCGACACGGAAGACCTTTTCCTGATCGCCGTATTCTTCAACATCGGCAACGCCATCGACAGAGGCCAGACGGTCGACCACCTCGTTCTCGACGAGCAATGTCAGATCGTCCATGTTGAGCGTATCCGACGTCACCGCGAGGCGCATGATCGCCGAAGAGTCAGAATCCGCCTTGACGATCTGCGGCGCATCCGCCTCATCGGGCAGGTTCTGGGCGATGCGGCCGATTGCGTCACGCACGTCATTGGCGGCAACGGCCAGATCGATGGAATCGGAAAATTCCAGCGTGACGCGGCTCTGGCCGAATTGGGAACTGGAAGAGATGGACTTGAGACCGCTGACGCGCGCAACCGCGCCTTCGATGACCTTGGTCAGTTCCTGGTCGATCGTCTGCGGCGAAGCGCCGTCGAATGTCGTGCGCACGGTCACGACCGGCCGGTCGACATCGGGCAGCTCGCGCACTTCGACGCCCACGTAGGCCGCAAGGCCCGCCACCACCATCAGCGTATTGAAGACCAGCGCCAGGATCGGCCGGCGCACGAAGAGTGCGGTGAAGGTCGCCTTGCCGGATTCCGGTTTGTCCTGGTGGATCTCGGTCACGCTCATTGGGCGGCGACCTTGTCGTTGGCGGCGACATCGGTCGCCGTGCGCACAGCGCCGTTCTCGCGTACGCGCTGCAGGCCCTGGGTGACGATCTGATCGCCATCCTTCAGGTCAGCCTTGACCAGCACATAGTCCGGATTGCGCTGCACGACCGTGACCCGCACCTTGTGCGACTTGTCGTCGGTCACCCGCCAGACGAAGGAGCCTTGGGCATCCCACTGGACGGAAAGCGGGTTGACGGCTGGATATTTATCGCCGGCAAACTTCATGCTGACAGCGAAGGACATGCCCGCGCGCAGCTCGTCCGAGCTGTTGTCGATCCGGCCGCGCAGACGCAGCGTCCGGCTTGCCGCGTCGATACGGTTGTCGACCGCTTCAAGCACGCCCGAAAAGATTTTGCCCGGCCGCGCCACAGACGTTGCCTCGACCACCTGGCCAACGGAAACCGTATTGGCGAAACGCTCCGGCACCCAGTAATCGACGAGGATTTCGGTGCGATCGTCCAATGTCACGATCGGTGTCGACGTGGTGACATTGTCACCGATATTGACGGGCACGATGCCGACGATGCCGTCGATGGGGGCCACGATATTGCGTCGCTGGAGATTGAGATCGGCGGCCTGCAATTGCAGCCGCGCATTCTGCTCGGCGATCTCGGAATCGAAGACATCCATGCGCGAAACGCTGGACTTGATATTGTGGTAGAGGCTGGATTTCTCGAGCGCGCTATTCAGCGCCACCTGCGCCTGCCCCTGGGCAATGACCTGCTCCTCGCTGTCGAGCTTGGCGAGAACCTGCCCCTGCTTCACCATATCGCCTGACTTGATCAGAATCTCGCGGATCGTACCCGTCGCCTGCGGCGTGACCGCAACGGAGCGGATCGCATCACCCGTGCCGATCGCATTCAGCCGGTCATTGACGACGCCCTGCACCACGGCCTGGGTGACGACAAGCACCGCGCCATTGCGTCCGCCGCCACCGCCGCCATTGCGGCGGTTCTGCCCCTGTCCCTGCCCTTGCGCTTGGCCGCCTTGAGCCTGCCCCGCGCCGGCATCGGCTGCCTCTTCGCTCTTCGGTGAGATCCTGGAAACGATGCTGTCGGGAATACCGGCATTGCGCATCGTCTCGCCAGCGCCGGGCACAAAATAGACCCACGCGGCAAAGCCGGCGATAATGACGACAAGGCAAAGTACAAATTGCTTCCAAAAGGGCATTCACGTCTCCGGAGGGACTCGAGGTTGTCCAGGGTCGGTCGAAAGAGGCGCGCGAGACAAAAAGTCTCACCTGGTGCGACAATATCGCACCTTTCCCCGGCCGGCAGCAAGCACAACCACCCGTCATTACCGATTTGTAATATCAGCAAACTTTGAAAATAACCCGTGCGCTCACTTTTACTTGAACAACGCTAAAGCAGTGCCGGCAAAACGCTTACCGATTTTCCGTCCGGCACCGCGCCAGGCTTCAGATGCGCCTCTCCCGTCGCCATGTTCCGGGCGAAACCCCGTGGAGTGCGGTGAAGATACGCGTCAGGTGGCTCTGGTCGGCAAAACCGCAGGTAACCGCGATCTCGGCAATGGAGGCGGTGCCAAGCAGCATCTGTCGCGCTTTCTCCGCCCGATATTCGAGCAGCCACCGGTGCGGCGTGCGGCCGGTCGATTTCTTGAAGGCGCGAATGAAATAGCTGGTCGAGAGCCCGCATTGCGCCGCGACATCCGAGATCGTCGCCTCCCGCGCCGTCAGCGAAGCAAGGAAAGCTGTCGCCATGTTGAGCTGACGCCCCGAGAGCCCGCCGCTACGTTCAGCCGGCAGGTTGATCTTCCCATAACGCGTCACAAGATGCGCCTGCAGCGCCAGCAGGATGTGATCGATGAAGAGAGCGCTCGCATGCGCCGGCTGGCTGAGCGCCGGAAGCAACGCCGTCGCAAGCGCCTGCACGACAGGATCAAGCTGACCCTGCCCGCAATCGAGCCCATTGAAGCCCGACCGTCCCGCCTCGTAGCTGAAATCGGCAAGCCCCTGCCGGGAAATATTGAAGCGCATATTGTCGAACGAGGAGCGATGGTGGCAGCGCCACTCCTCCCCGAGATCGGTGATCGCCAGCGCGCCTGCCGAATGGCCGCCGTCGTGAACGAGCTTGCCGCCGCGCCAGAGGCGATGGTTGTCGAAAGGTTTCAACTGGGCGATGACGCTGAAAGCCTCCGCCTGAGGAATCGGCCCGCTTTCGTCATGGTCGGCGCTGGTGCTGCGCATGCGCACGATCGAGACTGCACCGGCTTGCAACAATGAAACCTTTGGCCGAGATGCCAATTCAATCACCCCCGTTTTCGAATTGCCTCCCATTGTCATAATCGCATTATTTGCTTTCGAAATCCACCTGGCGAAATCGAAACGGCAGCCCCTTCGAGGCTGCCGTCCGCTCGCGTCGCATCGATTCCTGGTGTCAGGCGGCTTCCTGAAACGCCTGCTCCAGGGTAGCGACGTCGATCTTGATCATCTTCAGCATTGCTTCGGTCATCTTCTTGGCATTGCCCTTGCGCGTGCCGCTCATCATCTCGGCCAGCGCCTTGGGCACGATCTGCCAGGAGAGACCCCAGCGATCCCTGAGCCAGCCGCAGTGTTCGGCCGTTCCGCCATTGGCGAGGAAGCCATCCCAGATGCGGTCGAGCTCCGCCTGATTCTCGCAGACGACCTGCACCGAGAAAGCATGGTTGAACTGCTCGAACGGCCCGGCCTGCATGGCGATGAAATTCTGATTGCCGAGCGTGAACTCCACGATCTCGACGCTGCCGGGAGGCCCGCTCGGGGTTTCAGATGGCACTGTCGTGATATCGCCGATCGAAGAATCGGGAACCAGCGAGACATAGAATTCGACCGCTTCGCGCGCCTGTTCGGCAAACCAGAGAAAGGAAATGACCTTGACCATGAACTGTCCTCCTTGAGCTGTTGGTCACTATGGCCCTAGGACGCATGGGCATGGCCTCTCCCGACAGGACGGCGCAATTTTTTCTCGAATAGCGATTTTTCAACGTCTCCGGGGCCTTCCGCGGAGCCTCTTCAGCCGAGAGCAATTTTCGACAAAAGAGGGTCAGAACCGACAATCGGATTTGCCGTTTGCCAAGTAGGTTCGCCGTCAATTCGCAGCCTCGCTCTTGCGGGGAAGCGATGCCGACCGACGCCCGCCAGCCTCTTTTGGCGACAGCCCGGCAGCCCGTTTATTGGCCGCAAGGCCCCACGACCAGGGAGAACGCTCAATGTCCAGATATCTCGAAGTCCTGACGCCGCAGAACAGCCAGCTGATCTTCATCGACCAGCAACCGCAAATGGCCTTCGGCGTCCAGTCCATCGACCGCCAGGCACTGAAGAACAATGTCGTCGGCCTCGCCAAGGCAGCCAAGACCTTCAAGGTTCCGACCACCATCACCACGGTCGAGACCGAAGCTTTCTCGGGCCACACCTATCCGGAGCTGCTCGCCGTCTTCCCCGAAAACACGATCCTCGAACGCACTTCGATGAATTCCTGGGATGATCAGAACGTTCGCGACGCACTGGCGAAGAACGCCGCCGACGGCCGCAAGAAGGTCGTCGTCTCAGGCCTCTGGACGGAAGTCTGCAACACCAGCTTCGCGCTCTCCTGCATGCACGACACCGATTACGAGATCTACATGGTTGCCGATGCCTCGGGCGGCACCTCCGCCGAGGCCCACAAATACGCCATGGACCGCATGGTCCAGGCCGGCTGCGTGCCCGTCACCTGGCAGCAGGTGCTGCTCGAATGGCAGCGCGACTGGGCGCACCGCGAAACTTATGATGCGGTGACGGCTATCGTGAAGGAACATTCCGGCGCTTACGGCATGGGCGTCGATTACGCCTATACCCATGTCCACAAGGCGCCCGAGCGCATCGCGCATGGCAAGCGCATCGGCCCGAACCCGGCCAGGTGAGTTCTCTTCGGGGAGCGGCTTCATCGCCGCTTCCCCGTTGTCGCATGCCGAAATGAATCGAGGCCCCAAATGAAAATCTATCTCCTCTCCCTCGGCGCCGGCCTGCTCGTCGGCATTGTCTATAGCCTTCTCAATGTCCGTTCGCCTGCGCCGCCGGTCGTGGCCCTCGTCGGCCTGCTCGGTATCCTCGTCGGCGAGCAGGTCATTCCTTTCGCCAAAACGCTCATCAACAAGGAACCGGCAGCGGTCTCGTGGTTGCATCAGATCAAGCCGCACATGTTCGGCCACATGCCGAAGGGCAGCACGCCTTCCGACGCCAAGCCCTCCGACAAGGCTTGATAGCGCTCGCGCTCGAGGACGAAGACCATGGAAAACACGACCGCCAACCTCATCCTGCATCACGGGCTGATCACCACGCTCGACCGCTCCAACCCGGCCGCGACCGCCGTTGCCGTGAAGGACGGCAGGTTCCTCGCCGTCGGCCACGACGCCGAGATCATGGCGCTCAAGGGACCGGAGACCAGGATCGTCGATCTCAAGGGCAAACGCGTCCTTCCCGGCCTGATCGACAATCACACCCACGTCGTCAGAGGCGGTCTGAATTTCAACATGGAGCTGCGCTGGGACGGCGTGCGCTCGCTCGCCGACGCGATGAAAATGCTGAAGCGCCAGGTGGCCATCACACCTGCGCCGCAATGGGTGCGAATCGTCGGCGGTTTCACCGAACATCAGTTCGCTGAGAAGCGGTTGCCGACCATCGACGAAATCAACGCCGTCGCGCCCGATACCCCGGTCTTCATCCTGCATCTTTATGACCGCGCCCTTCTGAATGGCGCCGCGCTGCGCGCCGTCGGCTATACCAGGGAGACGCCGAACCCGCCCGGCGGCGAGATCACCCGCGATGCCCAAGGCAATCCGACCGGTCTGCTGCTTGCCAAGCCCAACGCCGGCATTCTCTATTCGACGCTATCAAAGGGGCCGAAACTGCCCTTCGACTATCAGGTCAATTCCACCCGCCACTTCATGCGCGAGCTGAACCGCCTGGGCGTCACAGGCGTGATCGATGCCGGCGGCGGTTTCCAGAACTATCCCGATGACTATGCCGTCATCCAGAAACTCGCCGATGACGGCCAGATGACCGTCCGTCTCGCCTACAATCTCTTCACCCAGAAGCCGAAAGCGGAGAAGGAGGATTTCCTGAACTGGACGGCGTCGGTGAAATACAAGCAGGGCAACGACTATTTCCGCCACAACGGCGCCGGCGAAATGCTGGTCTTTTCCGCCGCCGATTTCGAGGATTTCCGCCAGCCGCGTCCGGATATGCCACCGGAAATGGAAGGCGAGCTGGAAGAGGTCGTGCGCGTGCTTGCCGAAAACCGCTGGCCCTGGCGTCTGCACGCCACCTATGACGAGACGATCAGCCGCGCGCTCGATGTCTTCGAGAAGGTCAATCAGGATATCCCGCTCGAAGGCCTCAACTGGTTCTTCGACCATGCCGAGACCATTTCCGAACAGTCGATCGACCGCATCGCAGCCCTTGGCGGCGGCATCGCCGTGCAACACCGCATGGCCTACCAGGGCGAATATTTCGTCGAGCGCTACGGCGTGGGCGCCGCAGAAGCCACCCCGCCCGTTGCCCGCATGCTGGAAAAGGGTGTGAAGGTTTCGGCCGGCACTGATGCCACGCGCGTTGCCTCCTATAATCCCTGGGTCTCGCTCTCCTGGATGATCACGGGCCGCACCATCGGCGGTTTGGCGATCTATCCCCGCCGCAATTGCCTGGACCGCGAAACGGCACTGCGCATGTGGACGGAAAACGTCACCTGGTTTTCCAATGAGGAAGGCAAGAAGGGCCGCATCGAAAAGGGCCAGTTCGCCGACCTCATCGTGCCGGACAAGGATTTCTTCGCCTGTGCCGAAGAGGAAATCTCCTTCCTCACCTCGGAGCTCACCATGGTCGGCGGCAAGATCGTGTACGGATCAGGCACTTTCGCCAGTCTCGACGAAAACCCGGTTCCGCCGGCCATGCCCGACTGGTCGCCGGTGCGCAGCTTCAAGGGATATGCCGCCTGGGGCGAACCCGAAGGTGCCGGCAAGAACTCGCTGCACCGCCGCCTGATCTCCGCCTGCGGCTGCGCCAATGATTGCAATGTCCATGGCCATGCCCACGCTGATGCCTGGGGTTCGAAGGCGCCAGTCTCCGATCTCAAGAGCTTCTGGGGTGCGCTCGGCTGCGCCTGCTGGGCCGTTTGAGGATAGATGCATGCATGCCTTTGAAATCCGGCTTGCATCCTTCGTCCGCCCTCTTTTCGGGGCAGCGTGGATGCGCTTCATCGCCTATCTCTGCCTCTGCGCCGCCTATCTGCAGGGCGGCCTCAACAAGCTTACGGATTTTCCGGGCGCGATCGGCGAAATGACCCATTTCGGCCTGTCGCCGGCACCAGTCTTTGCGGCGATCGTCATCATTATGGAGCTTGCCGCCTCGCTCATGATTGTCGCCGGTTTCCTGCGCTGGCTTGGCGCGCTCGCGCTCGGCGGCTTCACGCTGATGGCCACTTTCCTCGCCCTGCGTTTCTGGGAATTGCCCGTGGGAATGGAGCGCTTCATGGCCGCCAATTCCTTCTTCGAGCATCTCGGTCTCGTCGGCGGCTTCCTGCTCGTCGCCTGGCTCGATCTCGGGCAAAAGGCATAGGCAACCTACACCAAAGGATCGCTTACACGGCCATTTGAAACATGTTTCCTGATCGCGTCACGCACCACGGTGCAGAAAATCGCGCCAGCAGGCGATACCTCCCAACCCCAAGCATAGGACAGAGACGATGCCGACGATCACCACCAAGGATGGAACGACGATCTATTATCAGGATTGGGGCAATGGCCAGCCGATCCTCTTCTCCCATGGCTGGCCGCTCTCGGGCGATGCCTGGGAAGTGCAGATGCTATATTTCGCCCAGCAGGGCTACCGTGTCATCGCTCATGACCGCCGCGGCCACGGCCGTTCCTCCCAGCCGTGGAACGGCAACAATATGGATCAGTATGCCGATGACCTCGCCGAGCTCATCGAGAAGCTCGATCTGAAGAACCTCGTCATGATCGGCCACTCCACCGGCGGCGGCGAAGTCGCCCACTATATCGGCCGCCATGGCACGAGTCGCGTCGCCAAGGTCGTGCTCGTCGGCGCCGTGCCGCCGCTGATGCTGAAGACCCCTGCCAATCCCGAGGGCACGCCGATCGAAGTCTTCGACGGCATCCGCAAGGGCACGGCCGGCGACCGTTCGCAGTTCTACCGCGATCTGACCATGCCCTTCTACGGCTTCAACCGCGACGGCGCGAAGGTCAATGAGGGCCTGCGCGAAACCTTCTGGCTGATGGGCATGGCCGGCGGCATCAAGGGCCATTACGACTGCATCCATGAATTCTCCGAGGTCGATTACAGCGACGACCTCAGGAAGATCGACGTCCCGGCGCTGCTCATTCACGGCGATGCCGACCAGATCGTGCCGATCAAGGCCGCCGCCGAAAAGGGCATCAAGCTTCTGAAGAACGGCACGCTGAAGGTCTATCCGGGCGCCCCGCACGGTCTTGCCCAGACCGAAGCCGACAAGTTCAACGCCGACGTTCTCGCCTTCATCAAGGCGTAATCCATGAGAGCGGCCGGCCGGGCCGAAGGAGATCATACATGCTTCGTCTATCGTTAGCCCTTGTTGCCCTTCTCGGCCTGACCGGCGCTCCGGCCCTTGCCGCCTCGCCACAATCAGGCGTCGGCGCGCAATATGATACGACCCATGTCTATGTCGCCCCTGGCGACGTGGACGCCTTCGCCAGGAGCTTCCTCGCCACCTTCGGCGGCACCAGCACCAGGCAGGTGACGGCAACGGTGACGCCGACGCCAAGCAGCACCACGTCGCAGCTCCTGCAGACACCGGTTGGCACCGTCTCGCTCTTCGGCTTCAAGACGCCGATCCCCTACCCGTTCGGCAGCGAGCGCACCGGCTACCTCGTCACCGATCTCGACAAGGCCGTAGCCGCCGCCAAGGCTGCCGGCGCCGACGTGATCGTCTCAGCCTTCCCCGACCCGATCGGCCGCGACGCCGTCATCCAGTGGCCGGGCGGCATCAACATGCAGCTTTACTGGCACACGACCACGCCAAATTATCCGGCCTTCACGACAGTCCCGGAAAACCGGGTCTACGTGTCGGCTGATCGCGCCGCGGCTTTCACCCACGCCTTCCTTACCTTCTCGCACGGCAGGGTCGTTTCCGATGAAGAGAAGGCGCCGGGTATCGAGATCGGCCTTCCGGATCAGACCTTTCACCGCTTGCGCATCGAATCCGTCTTCGGCCGCATGACCGTACTGGTCACCGACGGCCATCTGCCCTTCCCCTACGGCCGCGAGATGACCGGCTATGAGACGGCCGATCTTGATGCGACGCTCCAGAAAGCCAGGGACAGCGGTGCTGAAATCCTCGTCGAGCCCTATCAGTCCGGCGAGCGCCGAGCAGCCATGGTGGAATTTCCGGGCGGCTATATTGCCGAAATCCACGCCGTCTCGGCACACTGACGAACGAATATACAGAGGGGGAAAAGACCGATGCGCCCAGCCCTGCCCGTGCTTCTGAGCTTTACCGGTGGTTATGTCGATACAGCAGGCTTCCTGGCACTTGGAGGTCTCTTTCCCGCCCATGTCACCGGCAACTTCGTCACCCTTGGTGCAGCGCTGACCCACGGCACGTCGGGCATCATCGCCAAGCTTCTGGCGCTGCCCGTCTTCTGCCTGACGATCCTCCTGCTGCGCTACCTCACCTACAAGGTGCCCGCCGGTGACGAGAAGGGTTTGCGCATCCTGCTCGTCATCAAGCTATTGTTCCTGATCGCTGGCGGCGCCTGCGCCATCTGGCTTTCGCCCTTCACCAATCCGGATGGCCTGCCGTTGGTCGCAACCGGCATGCTGCTCGTCATCGCCATGGCGGTCCAGAACGCCGCTCACCGCATCCATCTCGGCGCGTCACCGCCGAGCACGCTGATGACCGGCACGACGACGCAGATCATGATCGATCTCGGCGATCTCGCCCATGGCATGTCAGGAGATCAGGCAAAGACAGTGAAAGGCCGCCTGTCGCGCATGGCAATTGCAGTGGCCGCTTTCGCGCTCGGCTGCGGCCTGGCCGCCCTGCTCTTTGCCACCGTCGGCATCTGGTGCCTGGCGCTACCGCCGCTCTTTGCCCTGGTGTCGGTCTGCCTGGCCTTTGCCGGGCCGAAGTCTGCCTGAGAACGGCCCTTAGCCGCTGATGCCGCTGCCGGCGGTCACAGCCTCAGCCACGGCAATGCGCTGTCGCAGCGTCGCCTTGCGTGCCCGAATCTCAAGCGAAATGAGTTCAGCAACCGATCCATTACGGCGCAGCAAGGCGATCGTGCTCAACACGGGAGACACGATCGCGGCGAGGACGGTTCCGAGGCCTTCACCACTGTCCGGCAAACCATTCGCCGCGATCAGCGCGACAACGGCGATCAGCAGGATGAGATTGGCAAGAATGGCGATGACATGCATATGGCTCTCCCGATGGCTGGCGCGAAACCATAGTTGAGGTCCAGGAGGACCACAACTCCTGCGCAGGCTTCCGGACCGGGCAACCAAACCTGCTGAGGATAGCGCAGCCGCTGGGAATGAAAGCAGAACATCTTTTCTGGTCTTTCCTTCCCGAATCACTACATTACGCGCCATGAGCAATAGTTTCGACGATATGCCCTTCTTCGACGAGGAACCGGGCGATGCGCCGCGCAAGCCGCAACAGCCTGCCGCTCCAGCGAGGGCGCCCACCGCCGGCGGCGGCATTGCCGCCCGCGCCATGGCAGCCCGCGACGGCGGCCGCCCCGATTATCTCACCGGCCTGAACCCGGAACAGCGCGAAGCAGTCGAGACGCTGGAAGGCCCGGTCCTCGTGCTTGCCGGCGCCGGCACCGGCAAGACGCGCGTGCTCACCACCCGCATCGCCCATATTCTCCAGACCGGCCGCGCCTTCCCCTCGCAGATCCTCGCCGTGACCTTCACCAACAAGGCCGCCCGCGAGATGAAGGAGCGTATCGCGCTTCTCGTCGGCGGCGCCGTCGAAGGCATGCCCTGGCTCGGCACCTTCCACTCGATCGGCGTCAAGCTCCTGCGCCGCCATGCCGAGCTCGTCGGCCTGCGCTCCGATTTCACCATCCTCGATACAGATGATGTGGTCCGCCTCATCAAGCAGCTGATCCAGGCCGAAGGCCTCGACGACAAGCGCTGGCCGGCCAAGCAGTTCGCCGGCATGATCGACACTTGGAAGAATAAAGGACTCGGCCCCGCCGATATTCCTGAGGGAGACGCGCGCGCTTTTGCCAATGGCCGCGGCCGCGATCTCTATTTCGCCTATCAGAACCGCTTGTCGACGCTGAACGCCTGCGATTTCGGCGATCTCCTGATGCATCCGATCGCGATCTTCCGCAAGCAGCCGGACCTCTTGAAGGAATATCACCAGAAGTTCCGTTACATCCTCGTCGACGAGTACCAGGACACCAACACCGCCCAGTACATGTGGCTGCGGCTTCTCGCCCAGCGCGCCAAGGGCGAGCCACAGAATGTCTGCTGCGTCGGCGACGACGACCAGTCGATCTATGGCTGGCGTGGCGCTGAGGTGGACAATATCCTGCGCTTCGAAAAGGATTTTCCGGGCGCCAAGGTCATCAAGCTGGAGCGCAACTATCGCTCCACAGCCCATATCCTCGGTGCCGCCGCCCATCTCATCACCCATAATGAAGGCCGCCTCGGCAAGACGCTCTTCACCGATCGCTCCGATCCTGACGACGTCAAGGTGCAGGTCCATGCCTCCTGGGACTCGGAGGAAGAGGCCCGCGCCATCGGCGAGGAAATCGAGCGCCTGCAGCGCGGCGATGCCGACGGCAAGAAGCATCTGCTGAACGACATGGCGATCCTGGTGCGCGCCTCCTTCCAGATGCGCGAGTTCGAAGACCGCTTCGTCACGCTTGGCCTGAACTACCGCGTCATCGGCGGCCCCCGCTTCTACGAGCGCCTCGAAATCCGCGATGCCATGGCCTATTTCCGCCTGGTCTCGCAGTCGGCCGACGACCTCGCCTTCGAGCGCATCATCAACACGCCCAAACGCGGCCTCGGCGATACGACGGTACGCGCGCTTCATGATTATGCCCGTGCCCGCGATATCCCGATGCTGGCGGCCGCTGCCGACATGATCGAGACGGACGAGCTGAAGCCGAAGGCCCGCAAAGCCCTTTTCGACGTGATTCAATCTTTCCGCCGCTGGCAGGAACTGCTTGAAAACACACCACATACCGAGCTTGCCGAGCAGATCCTCGAAGAGTCGGGCTATACCGACATGTGGAAGAACGACAAGAGCGCCGAAGCGCCGGGTCGCCTTGAAAACCTCAAGGAACTCATCCGCTCCATGGACAGCTTCGAATCCATGCGCGGCTTCCTCGAGCACGTCTCCCTGGTCATGGATGCCGAGACCAACGAAAATCTCGACGCCGTCTCCATCATGACGCTGCACTCGGCCAAGGGTCTGGAATTCGACACCGTCTTCCTGCCGGGCTGGGAGGAAGGCCTCTTCCCGCATCAGCGCTCCCTCGATGAGTCCGGCCGCGCCGGCCTCGAGGAAGAACGCCGCCTCGCCTATGTCGGCATCACCCGCGCCAAGCACCGCTGCCACATCTGGTTCGTCTCGAACCGCCGCATCCACGGCCTCTGGCAATCGACCATCCCCTCGCGTTTCCTCGACGAGCTGCCGGAAACCCATGTGGAAGTGGCCGAGATGGAGCAGAATTACGGTGGCTACGGCCGCGGCGGCGGTTATGGCCAGTCCCGCTTCGACAAGGCCGACCCATTCGCCAATTCCTATTCCACGCCCGGCTGGAAACGCGCCCAGCAGAATAAGACCGACGCCACCCGCGACAACTGGGGCACCCGCTCCGGCCACGCCGTGGAGCGCATCGGCTACGGCGAAAGCGGCCCGCGCGGCCGCACGATCGAGGGCGAACTGGTGGCGAAATCCACAGCCACCGAACCCTCACGCTTCGCTCTCGGCGATCGAGTCTTCCACATCAAGTTCGGCAACGGCTCCATATCCGGCATCGAAGGCAACAAGCTGACGATCGATTTCGATCGCGCCGGCCAGAAGCGGGTGCTCGACGGATTTGTGGAGCGGGTCTGACCGCTCACCTTCCTTGGCGTGTGGTCGGGAATCACACGCGCAGCCGAACGCGCTTCTCCAGATGACAAAACGCCGCTTTGACCCGACTCGCGAACAGGCCTAGCCCGGTCATTGCCCGCCCATGAAAGGCAGGCTTCACAAGACCTTCAAAGGAGGTTCAAGTGACCAGTGTTTCAGCTCTGGGCAGCACGCTGACCCAGTACCAAGCCCCTCTCAATCCTCTCGACAAGAACGGTGACGGCGTCGTCTCTGCGGACGAGCTTGCCGCCGCTTCAAAGTCCTCATCCACCAACCCCTCGTCCGCCGGAGATGACGATTCGTCCGGCTCCGATGTCGTTCAGAAGATCGCAGCCGATATTCTGGCGCTTATGCTCTCGCTCCAGAAGACGGACGACGACAGCAAGGCCGGCACCGATGACAACGGTGATGACTCCAAGGGTGCGCTCGCTGCCCTGGATGCGAATGGCGATGGCAAGTTGACCACATCGGAACTTCTTTCCGCCGACCCGCAGAAGATTGCCGCCGCCGGCGGTGACGATCAGGACGGCGGCCTGATGGCCAAAGTCCTGACCGACATGCAGACCGCGCTTCGCGCATACCAGACGACCTATGGTAACTCGCCCGTAGCCACCGGCGAGAGCGACAAGACGGCCTGATGCAATGAGGCTCCGCCGGGGGAGCCTCGCTGATTGGGCCAAACGCTTTACGAGGTCGCAGACTTCTCCCTTCGCCGCTGCTTGCGCGGGCCTGATTTATCGGAGAGGCTGCAGAAATGGCTGATCATTCAACAGTTGATATGAAAATACTGCGCCGGATTGGCTGGGATCACTGGGATCCGATCGGCATCAGGCAAGTAGATGATCCGGCATGGCGAACCATCGCCACCAGCGAATACGATTCCTATCTTCTACACGCTGCCAATATGCTCCTTCACGGCTCGATGCCCGCGGCAGTCGCTGCTTACCTAGAAGAGATCGTCGTCATCAAAATGGGCCTCGGGCCTGTTAATGATGCGATTCAAGGTGCCGCGATTCAAACCGCGGATGCAATTGCGACTTACCTTCAGTCCAGGTCCACGCAGGCACAAGACATCCGATGACGACCATACCGACCCTTCACACCGAACGATTGATCCTGCGGGCTCCCGCAATGGCGGACTGGCCAGACTATCATGCACTGATGATCTCCGACCGAGCCCTCTATATGGGCGGTCCGCATTCGACCAAGGCCGCCTGGGGCATGTTCTGCCACGATGTCGCGCTCTGGACGCTCGAAGGCCACGGCGCCCTGATGATGGAGGATCGGGTTACGGGGCAATGCCTCGGCCAGGTCGGCATCAATCACGGCCCGCTGTTTCCTGAAAAGGAACTCGGCTGGCTCGTCTACCCGCAGGCCGAGGGTAAAGGTTATGCCTATGAGGCAGCCGTCGCCTTGCGCGATTGGGCTTTTGCTGTGCGCGGCCTGACGACACTGGTGAGCTATATCGCCCGCCCCAATGTGAGGTCGATCAGGCTGGCCGAGCGGCTGGGCGCCGTGCCGAATGCAACGGCAGCGCGTCAGGACGGAGATCCCGATGATCTGGTTTTCAGGCATCCGGCCCCGTAGCCGCATGCATAAATCCTAATATAAAACGCGAAATACTTGCCGCTTTCGCGTAAAGCGCGAACGGCAACAGAAAAATACGTTGATGCAGCGATTTGCCACTCTTCATACTAGAAATAGGACTTGCGCCCGGCCCCCCGGAAATCCACTAGTTGATTGCGCCGAATGTGATTGGCATTTTGCGATGCGATATGCGTGAGGGATAGCTTGATGAAGGCGCTGCTGCTTGTCGATATTCAGAATGGCTTCTGCCCCGGAGGCAACCTGCCGGTTCTCGAAGGCGACGAAGTCGTCCCCGTCGCCAACAGCCTCATCGACAGCGGCAAATACGATCTTATCGTCGCTTCGCAGGATTGGCATCCCGCCGATCACGGAAGTTTCGCCTCCTCGCATCCTGACAAGCAACCTTTCGAGATAGGCGAACTCTCTGGCAAGCCGCAGATGTTGTGGCCAGATCACTGCGTGCAATATACGCGCGACGCCGAGCTGCATCCCAAACTCCACTCGGCTCAAATCGACCTTATCCAGCAGAAGGGCGAAAACAGGAACGTCGACAGCTATTCCGCCTTCCGCGACAACGATCAGCATGCCCTGACCGGTCTGGCCGATTTCCTGGTCGATCAGGGTGTGACGGAGCTCGATGTCTGCGGGCTGGCAACCGACTATTGCGTCAAATTCTCTGCGCTCGATGCGCTGGAACTCATTCCCGGCGTGAAGGTCCGTCTCATCGAGGACGCGAGTCGTGGCATCTCGCCCGAGGGTGTGGCTGCTGCGATCGACGAGATGCGCGGGCACGGCATCGATATCGTCAAGAGCGCCGATATTCTCGACTGACGCAGGCCGCGTAAAGCTTTTGCGATAAAGACATGCGCAAACTATGGCTTGTTCAGTCTTTCGTCCCTTCCTCACGCTCCAGCAGATAAATCTCTTCGCCGAAATCCTCCATCTTCTTCACGAAGGCGGCGTGCGCATCTCTGAGCCCGCGATTATGGAAATAGGGTCCGATCTTCTCGGCGAAGAATTCCAGCAGGAATTCGGCCGGCAGCACGCCGATCGGGTCGAGTTCGCGATCGAAATATTGGCGGATCTGCGAAACGATCTCCGCCTTTTCTTCCTTGGAAAATTCGATCTTCTTCATTGTCTCCCTCGCCTTGCCGGTGACGTAAACCGGTAACGCTTCAGCAAAATCGATTGGTGAATCAAGGAAATTCAATTGCCGCCGCAGGTGAGACACCATAGAGGGAAATTTCAATTCCAACAGGACGTAATCCCATGAATCGCGCCGACTTTGTCGAAGGGTTGCGGGGCGGCTTTCCCGTGGCGCTCGCCTCTGCCCCGTTCGGAGCGTTGTTCGGCGCCCTTGCCGCCGAGCAGGGCATGTCGCTATCAGAACTTACTTTCATGAGCGCCTCCGTTTATGCAGGCGCCAGCCAGCTGGTCGGTATCGAGCTTTTCGGCCACAATGTGCAGGCTTGGGTGATCGTCCTCTCCATCCTCGCCGTCAATTTCCGCCACGTGCTCTATTCAGCAGCGATTGCCCGCTACATCAGGCACTTCACCGCGCTGCAGAAGTTCTTCACCTTCTTCCTGCTGGTCGATCCGCAATTTGCCGAAACCGTCAAGCGCGGCGAGGCAGGGACGCCGGTTACCTTCACCTGGTATCTCGGCTTCGGCATCATCATCTACATTCCCTGGGTTCTGATCAGCCTCATTGGTGGCATGCTCGGTACCCTTATCGGCGATCCCAAGACGATCGGCCTCGATATCCTGCTGCCGACCTATTTCCTTGGCATCGTGCTCGGCTTCCGCAAACGCGACAATTTCCTGCCGGTGGCGCTGACGAGCGCCGTCGCCTCGGTCATTGCCTATCATTTCGTGGGCTCGCCCTGGCATGTGAGCCTGGGGGCTGCGGCCGGCATCATGCTGGCTGCGCTGATGCCTCTGCCTGCCGAGGAGCCGGATCTCGAAGCCGACGCCCTCAACACCGAAAATCACGAGGTCTGAGATGCAATTCGATCTCCACATGGCTCTCGTGATCCTGGCTGCCGCAGCCGCGACCTATGCGACGCGCATCGGCGGCTACATCCTGATCACCAAGATGAAGCGCATTCCGCCGCGCATGGAAGCAGCACTCAATGCCGTACCGGCGGCGGTGCTGACGACGCTCGTGGCGCCCGCCTTCTTCATCGGCGGCTGGGATTCGAAGCTGGCGCTTGCGGTCGCCCTCGTCATCGGCCTGCGCTTCTCGCATACCTGGATGCTCGTGGCCGCCTGGATCATCGTCATGACCTGGCGGCACACGATCGGTCTTTAAACCTGAGGCTCAGTATTCCAGCGGCAGCGTCGCATTTTCCAGCCATGCCTTGACGTCATGGTCGTGGATCAGCGGCATCAGCGCCTCGCGCGTGCGATCGTGATAGTCATTGAACCAGTGCAGCTCGTCATGCGTCAGCAATTCAGGAATGACGATGTTGCGGTCGATAGGGCAGAAGGTCAGCGTTTCGAAGCCGAGCATCGGCATGTCGCCGCCCTCGACGGCTTCCGCCTCCCGCACATAGATCAGGTTCTCGATGCGGATGCCGAAATGGCCCGGCCGGTAATAACCCGGCTCGTTTGACAGGATCATGCCCGGCAGCAGTTCCTGCGTCGAAAGCCGCGAAATGCGCTGCGGTCCCTCGTGAACCGAGAGATAGGAGCCCACGCCATGACCGGTGCCATGCGCGAAATCAGCCCCTGCCCGCCATAGCGCGATGCGCGCCAGCGGATCGAGATCGCAGCCGCGGGTGCCCTTCGGGAAACGCGCCGTGCTGATCTGGATCATGCCCTTCAGCACCAGCGTGAAGAAGCGCTTGTGCTCCTCGCTGACCGTACCAATGCCGACCGTGCGGGTGATATCGGTCGTGCCGTTGATATATTGCGCGCCGGAATCGATCAGGAAGAGCTCGCCCGGCTGGATACGACGATCGGTCGCGGTCGTCACCCGGTAATGCATGATGGCCGCATGTTCGCCGGCACCCGAGATCGTGTCGAAGGAAATATCCTTCAGCGGATTCTGCATGCTCTGGCCCATTCGGGCGCGAGCCGCCTCCAGCCGCTCGGCAGCACCGATTTCGGTGATCGTGCCGGGTTTGTTCTGCGACAGCCAGTAGAGGAATTCCACCATGGCGGCACCATCCTGCAGATGGGCTGCAGCCGAGCCGTTGATCTCGGTGCTGTTCTTCACCGCCCGCGGCAGCTTCGCCGGATCGGTGCCCTCGACCACCTCGCCGCCCGCCTTGCGGATGATCTCGGCAAGCGCGTAGGAAGCGATATCGGGATCGATGAGGATACGCCCGCCTTCCTTGGCGACCGCAGCAAGCTTCTCGTCAAGCAGCGAAGGCGCAAGCTGGGTGGCGATCTGCGCGAGATAGGCTTCCGGCTCGATACCGGTTTTGCGCTTGTCGAGGAAGATCTCGGCCTTGCCGTCGGCATGGATGATGGCGCGCGCCAGCGGATGCGGCGTGTGCGGCACGTCGGCGCCACGAATATTGAAGATCCAGGCAATGGAAGAGGGATCGGCGATCAGCACCGCCTTGAGGTTCTTCTTGCTGAGATCGGCGGCGATCGTTGCGATCTTGTCTTTTGCAAGGACACCCGCCTGGGCGACGTTCTGGATGGTGACCGCCCCAAGCGGCTCCGCAGGCCGGTCGGCCCACAGCTTGTCGAGCGGATTATGCGGCAGGAACACCAGTGCGCCGCCGATCTCCGACAGCGCCTTTTCGAGCTTGCGAACGTCCGCACCCGAATGCAGCCATGGATCGATGCCGAGCTTCAGCCCCTTTTTGCCATGCGCCGGAAGCCAGACATGCGGCGGCTCGTTGACGAGATCGCCGCCGGTAAAGACCGAGCCGTCCACCTGTTCCGCAAGCTGCGTCACGTAGCGGCCGTCGACATAGACGATCGCTTCCGTGCGAGTGATCAGCGCAATACCCGCCGAGCCGGTAAAGCCCGTCAGCCAGGAGAGCCGTTCCGCACAGGCAGGCACATATTCGCCGTTGAACTCATCGGCGCGCGGCACGAGGAAGGCATCGATGCCAAGCGCGTCGAAACTGGCGCGCAGTGCGGAAACCCGTTCCCTGCCGAACTGTGGCGTGGAGGTGACTTCGAAAGACTGAAACATGCTGGAAACCCGAATGAATGAAACGAATCCGGTTAATGGGATAGCGGCCATGTTAGCGAAATTTCAGTCATTGGGGAGAAAAAGCGACGCGAAGCACCCGGAAAGGCTCGGCCGCCCAATAATTTGGCAGAAATGTGTCTCGATGTGGGAAACTGGCACGCTTCATGCATTGCACGCATGGCTGCAATGAAACAAACCCTCTACCACCGCATGCCGGAATAGCTACATAGGGCGCATCGAACGGTTCACGACGAACCACAACAAAGGATTTTTTGAAATGACCGCCTCTCTCTCGCGCTTCGCTTACAGCAGCCCGGTACAGGCTGGCGAACGCCAGACTGTGCGTCATATCATCGGCGCCCGCCGCCCGCAGCATGAGGACAGCCTCAAGGTGCTCGCAGCAGGCCAGCGTTCTACGCGCCACAAGGGCGCACCGAGCTACGCATTCTGAGCTTAAAGCCTTTCCGATCCTCCTCCCCTCCACCGGACAGGCCTATCGGAATGCAGTAGTGCCCGCTTGAGCATCCTCCTCCTTCGAGCTCGCGGGCAAGACCGGATTTAAATGCCGGTCCAAGGCGGTGCCACTGGCACCGCCTTTTTTCTTGTCTCTCTTTCTGGAAAAAACCCTCGCGGACGCGTCAGGGACGATCCAGATGGATCGTCACCCAGCCATTGCGCCAGATGGTGCGCACATGCCGCAGCCTCGCGCCATTATAGGCGGCCAACACCTTCCAGCGCTGACTGGCGAGAATGCCGGACAGGACGACCGATCCGCCCGGCGCCAGGTTGGCGACGAGCTGCGGCGCCATCTTGATCAGCGGCCGCGCCAGAATATTGGCGATGATGAGATCGAAGGGCCCATTCTCCGAAAAAGCCGTCGAATGAAAGCCGGGCGCCGTCACCGTGCGGATGCCGCTGGCAATGCCATTGCGGCGAACATTCTCGGCCGCGACACCAACGGCGATGGGATCGATATCCGTTGCCAGCACCGGAATGTCCTTGAGCTTGCGTACGGCAATCGCCAGAACGCCGCTGCCGGTCCCGAGATCAAGGGCATTGCGCACCTTGCGCGCCCTGAGAACCCGGTCGATCACTTCAAGGCAGCCGGCGGTCGTGCCGTGATGACCCGTGCCGAACGCCTGGCCGGCATCGATCTCGATGGCGATATCGCCTGATCGCACCTTGTCCCGGTCATGCGAGCCATGCACGAGGAAGCGCCCTGCCCTGACGGGCTTCAGCCCCTCCAGCGATTTGACGACCCAGTCCACATCCGGAATGACCTCACGCGACAGCACGGCATGGGGAAATGCCGTCCCCAGCGCCTCCTCGATGCGACTGCGCACATCCGCCTCGTCCTCCGCCATCATGTAGACGGAGGCTTCCCAGATATCTTTCTTTTCGTCGATCTCGGTGGTGCCGATGGCGAAATCTTCTTCGCCGAAGACCTCGCTCAGAAGGTCGAGGATCTCTTCGGCCTGCTTTTCACTTGTCGACACGTAAAGGCGGATTTCACTCACGATAGGCAATCTTTCCGGTTGCGTCGCTCGCGACCGGCGCGATGCTTCAAGCTGCCGATCATCCCTTGGCGACGAGATTCTCAAGCTTCTTTATCGCCGTATCCGGGTTTTCGCCATAGGAGATCGTTCCCGAAAAACGCCCGGCTGAATCGAGCAGGAAGACCGAGGCCGTGTGGTCCATCGTGTAGTCTCCATCAGGATTGTTCTCGTCCACCGGCACCTTCTTGGCATAGACGCGGAAGCCCTTGATGACGTCGGCGACCTTCTCCGGCGAGCCGGAAATGCCGGTGATGCGCTTGGAAACGTTGGAGACATACTGGTTCATGATCTCGGGCGTATCGCGCTCGGGATCGACGGTCACGAAATAGGCCTGCAGCTTGTTACCCTGCGGATCGACCTTCTCCATCCAGCCGTTGAGCTCGAAGAGCGTCGTCGGGCACACTTCGGGGCAATGCGTGAAGCCGAAGAACAGGGCGGTAGGCTTGCCGCGCAGTGCCTGCTCCGTAATCGGCTGGCCGCTCTGCGATACCAGCGTGAACGGCACGCCGAACGGGCCCTCGGCCACCACCTCCCTCGTCCGGCTCTGGTCCAGCGTGAACCAGCCGAGCACGCCCGCAAGCGCAAGCACGGCGATCCAGACGGCGATACGGAAATTCTTCATGATACTTTCCTTACTAGCAACTCCAGCAAAAATGCGCAGCGGTTTTGCGTCCGGAATTGCCTAAAAACAAAAGTGCGGATGCCCCATCCGTCCCGCCCGTGTGATTATAGTCGCGATCGCAGCCACGCAATTCAAGAATGCGTTTTCTCACCCGTGATTAATTGCCCCACCTTCATCAATGCCAAATGCGGGCAACTGCCCCGCGAAAAAGTCGTACAAAGACGAATTATCACGCCTTTCTAAAGGCTTGCCGCGAAGACCTCGAAGCAACCCCAAGAAATACATCGTTAGGAAAGGCTTAATAGCGCATATCTATATTTAGTAATGCACACAGCGCTTCGTCGCTGTTCCGACATGATGTCGGCCGGAACACGGACCGGATCAGCATAAAAATCGAGGGAACTGAAAACCGCCTGAGGCGGAGGGTGGCTTTATGACAAATTCGACGGTTCGCAGAAGCCTTTCGGTCGGCCAGCGGCTCTGGACGCTCGGCGGGGCCGCTTTCATCGGCTTCGGCTCGATGATCGCCATCGGCTGGTACGAGAATATGCAGGTCGATGCCGGCCTGCGCCGCACGGACGAAATCCAGCAGAGTATCGACACCGTCAACGACATGCGCGTTGCCAATCTGACGCTGGTCCTTACCGCCATGGACATGATCGTCGACAAGGACGAGAAGACCATCCAGCCGGGCCGCCTGAAGCTCATTACCGACTCGCTCGCAACGCTGTCCAGCGGCTCGAAGGGAATAGGCGCGCTCGCCGAGGAGCTGAAAGCCGGCGACCTCTTGAAGAGCTACGATGCCGATGTCGGCGCGCTCCGCCAGGCCATCCAGGTGGATCTCAAGGCGCTCGTCGAACAGGGCGCCGCCGATGACGAATTCGACAAGATCGACGACCGGATCGACAGCGCCGGCGACAAGCTCACAGGCACCCTCGACAAATTGGCCAATGACGGCACCGCTATTGCCCGCAATCGCATCGAAAGCGCCAACGACACCTCCCACAACTCGCTGATCATCCAGATCGCGCTCGGCCTGATCGCCATCCTCACCATGGCCGCCCTGCAATACATCCATGGCGGCTCCATCAGCCGCGGCATTGCTTCCGTGCGGGAAAGCATGCTGCGCATTATGAACGGCGACCTGACAACCAATGTCGCCAGCAAGGAGCGTGGCGACGAGATCGGCGAAATGGCCCGCGCTGCCGAAAGCTTCCGCCTCGCAGCCATCGAAAAGATCGATCTGGAAGCCCGCACCGAGACCGACCGCAAGCGCAGCGATGCCGAACGCCGCGAGCGCGAAACTGCCAAGCTTGCCGATACGGAAGCGCTGAACAACGCCGTCACCGCTCTCGGACAGGGCCTGACCCGCCTTGCCAACGGCGACCTGACCGCAAGCATCGATCAACCCTTCCGCGACGAGCTGGAAAGGCTGCGTCAGGACTTCAACCAGACGGCCGTGCGCCTGCGCAGGGCGATGAGCGACATTGCCCTGAACAGCACTTCGATCCAGGCCAACAGCCATCAGATGCGCGCCGCCGCCGATGATCTCGCCAAGCGCACGGAGCAGCAGGCCGCCTCGCTGGAAGAAACCTCAGCGGCGCTGGACGAGATCACCGCCACCGTGCGCAACGCCACAAGCCGCGCCGAAGAAGTCGGCAACATGGTCGCCCATACCCGCCAGAATACCGAGAAATCCGATGCCGTCGTCGGCGATGCCATGGCCGCGATGGAGCGAATCGAAGGTGCCTCCCGCGAGATCGGCACCATCATCAACGTCATCGATGAGATCGCTTTCCAGACGAACCTGCTGGCACTCAACGCCGGTGTCGAGGCCGCACGTGCGGGTGAAGCCGGCAAGGGTTTTGCGGTCGTCGCCCAGGAAGTGCGCGAACTGGCCGGTCGCGCGGCCGGAGCAGCCAAGGATATCAAGGCCTTGATCAGCAAATCCGGCGCCGAAGTCAAAACCGGCGGCGAGCTGGTGACGGCTGCCGGCGAGGCTCTGCGCCAGATCGGTGAAGATGTTCTTCGTATCGACGGTCATGTTAAATCAATCGTAACCTCTGCGCGCGAACAATCAGTCGGACTGAACGAGATCAATACAGCCATCAGCCAGATGGATCAGGCGACGCAGAAGAATGCGGCCATGGTGGAAGAAACGAACGCCGCCAGCCACACTCTCGCAACCGATGCGGAAAACCTGACGCAACTGGTAAGGCAGTTCAATATCGGCGAGGGCATGAACGCCCGTCAAACGCCGCGAGAAGCCTCCGCAGCCTCGCATCCGAAAACCTCACCCGCACGGAGCCTGATTGGCAAGGTCGCGGGCGCCTTCACGGGCGGCTCCGCCGCCAAGAAACTCGCCTCCTCTCCGGCCGGAGACAACTGGGAAGAATTCTGATCATGAGCAACAACAACGCCATCAAGCAGTCGGGCGCCTATCTGGAAATCGTTTCGTTCCACCTCGGCGATCAGGAATTCTGCATCGACATCATGGCCATCCGCGAAATCCGCGGCTGGGCGCCGGTGACCCCGATGCCGCACACCCCGCCCTACGTCCTCGGACTGATCAACCTTCGCGGCGCCGTGATCCCGGTTATCGACATGGCCTGCCGCCTCGGCATGAAGATGACGGAACCATCCGAGCGCTCCGCCATCATCGTAACCGATATCGCCGGCAAGCTGGTCGGCCTGCTGGTCGAACAGGTCTCCGACATGATGACCATCAAGAGCGAAGACCTTCAGCCGGCGCCGGAAATCATCCCCGAGGCACAGCGCGCCTTCTGCCGCGGCATCGTCGCGCTGGAAAAGACCATGGTCTGCTTCCTCAACCTCGACACGGTCATTGCCGACGAACTGGCGCGCGAAGCTGCCTGATACGCTTCGATATCTCGAATGCAAAGGCCCGGCTTGTCCGGGCCTTTTTGGTTAGGACAGACACCAATTCCTGACGCATCCGGATATCGAGCCTGCGCTCAGGTGGCTCAGGCGTTCTCGTTCAAAATTCCTCAATGGTGAACGGCGCATCATCATCGAAGTCGTTGCCGAAAAAGTTTATCCGTTTAAATTTTCCGTGGACGTAGCCTCTGTCGCGAAACCACTCGAGATGGATATCTGCACCTCCATGTCGATGGGTGGCATAAGGAAGGCTCATATCACGCAGAGTTTCACACATTAGGTGAATCTTCTCAGGCTCTTCAGAGCGGAATGCATAGACATTCTCGTAGGTGTCAATCTTCTTGAAACCGAGATCGACTAAGGCCTCTGATCGCAGGTCTTTTCCCAGTTCGACCAGCAGTCGCTTAGGCTCGCAGATCGTTACCATTGTTGGTCTAAACATACATTTCCTACCGCCTGAATTGATCGCTAGGCGTCAATTGCGTTTCAGCCGTACCTGAAGGCATCTTGCGGAAACCTCAAGGCTTAAAGCGACCAAACACCGTCTTAGACCCTCAAGGCTTGCCATTCTTCCAAACCACGTCCTGCCCATAGAGCGGGATCGTCGAAATCGACATCTTCGCCGAACCGTCCGTTACCTGCCGCGAATGGGCGAGATAGATCAGCGTGTTGTTTGTCTTGTCATAGATCCTGTTGACGGCAAGCGTCTTCCAGATCAGCGACATGCCCTGACGAAACACCTCGCTGCCATCCTTGGACATATCGATATTGCCGATCTCGATCGGCCCGGTCTGGCGGCAGGCGATGGAATTGTTTGACGGGTCTTCGAACCAGTTGCCGTTCTTGAACCGGTCGATCAGGCTGCGGTCGAAATAGGTGACATGGCAGGTCACCCCCTTCACCTCAGGGTCGGAAACCGCCTCGATGATGATGTCGTTTCCGATCCAGTCGACCCCGACCTTGCCGACGACTTCCGCAGAAGTCGCGCCTGCAGAAATGGTCAGGAACGCTGCAGAGAGGAAAAGATTGCGCAAAGCGGACATGGCAACTCCCGTGTTGATCCGGAAGCTAAGATAAGAATGGACGGACCCTTTGCAAGAAAGCGCCCGAGCCTCTGCAGGAAAGCAAAAATCACGCCTTGCGGCAGGTGCAGGGCTCATAGCCGGCAGAGGTCAGCCGGCCGGGTTTCATGCCGATTGCAGCGGGGATGGCGGCAACCGTCGCAGCCTTGACGGCCCTCGCCATCTCGATTGCCGCTGCCGCGCAGACGGCGGCATCCTCGGCTGCATTATGGTGCACGAAGCGCAGACCGAGATGTTCGGCAATCAGGTTCAGCCGATGCGACAGGAAATGCGGCCAGATGCGCTGCGCCATCTTCAGGCTGCAGAGATAGGTGAGCTCCGGATAGGACTGCCGGTAAAGGTCGAGGCTCGCCCGCCACACGCTGAAATCGAAGGCGGCATTGTGGGCGATCATCGTCGCACCCCGGAAATCCTCATGGAATTCGTCCATCACCTCGGGAAACTCAGGTGCATCTTCGACATGTTCGGGGCGAATGCCGTGGATGGCGATATTCATGCCGGAAAAGCGCATGTCCCGCGGTCGGATCAGCCGCTCCTCGACCCGCGTCACCTGCCCGTCCTCGATCCAGGCAAGGCCGACCGAGCAGGCACTGCCGCGCTGTTCGTTGGCTGTCTCGAAATCGATGGCGATGGTCTTCACGGGCAAACATCCGAATCGTCTGTCCTACCGGAATAAAGACTGCCGCATCCGAAGGCAAATTTTGACCTGTTGACATCTGCACGCAAATGGCGAAACTTCCGCTCATGATCAACTCCGTGACCCACAATATGCATCTTATCGCCACGACCCTTGCAGGGTGCGCGGGAGAGATGGTGCGTCACTAGCCGTCTGATCATCCCCGAGAACCCTGCCGAGGCGAGCAGGGTTTTCTGAAACTCCGCTCTCCTCCTTTTGAAACCCAAGGAGAGCATCATGTCGACCAGTCAAGCCAGTCAGGATACCCCGCCCGAAAAGCCTTCTCTGAAGAGCCTTAGCGTTCGTGCTTTGCGCATGAGCGACGCCGAAGCCGTCACCGAACTGATAAACCTGCCGGGCTACCGCGCCGGCACGCTGCGCCCGCCTTTTCAAGGCATCGACGCAGTGCGCAAACGCATGGAGAACCCCTCACCCGGCACGCTCAACCTCGTCGTCGAACTCGATGGCAAGCTCGTCGCCAACGGCGGCATGAACCGCTTTGAAGGGCGGCGCCAGCACGCCGCCAGTCTCGGCATGGGCGTACACGATGATTTCACCGGTCGCGGCATCGGAACTTTCCTGATGGCCGCCATGCTAGACGCCGCCGACAACTGGCACGACATCAAGCGGGTGGAATTGACCGTCTATACGGATAACGAGACAGCCATCCGCCTCTATGAAAAATTCGGCTTCGAGAAAGAGGGCCTGCTCCGCTCCTTCGGCTATCGCGACGGGCAATATGTCGATGCCTATACGATGGCGCGGCTGAGGGCGTGAACCTCTCACACGTCATGCTCGGGTTCGTGTCGCAGATCCTCGGCGCAAGGCCGAGGATGACACCGAGGAGGAGGCAGGCGCGCCGAAAACAGAAACGCAGTGTCTGGCACAGAGCTTCCTCACCCGCCGATCAACGCCAGCCACTCATCCTCGTCCATCGTCTGGACGCCGAGTTCACGGGCCTTCTCGAGCTTGGAGCCGGCGCCGGGGCCGGCTACAACGATATCGGTCTTCTTGGAGACGGAGCCTGCAACCTTGGCACCAAGGCTTTCAGCCCTGGCCTTCGCCTCTTCGCGGGTGAATTTCTCCAGCGAACCGGTGAAGACGACGGTCTTGCCGATGACCGGGCTCCCGGTGGTCACCGGCTGTTCGGCCTCCTGTGGCGTCACCTCGTCAAGCAGGCGGCCGATCACCTCGATATTGCGCGGCTCCTTGTAGAATTCGACAATGGCGCGCGCCACCACCTCGCCTATGCCTTCGATGGCGTTGAGGTCATTCCAGGCATCGCCGGAAAGCGTTGCCGCTTCCTTCATGGCCGTCGCAAAGGCCTCATAGCTGTTGTAGGAGCGCGCGAGCAGCTTTGCCGTCGTCTCGCCCACATGGCGGATGCCGAGCGCGTAGATGAAACGATGAAGGGCAATGCTGCGCCGGTCGTTGATCGCCGCATAGAGCTTGCCGACGCTGACCTTGCCGAAGCCGTCGATATTCTCCAGCTTGGTGATCGACTGCTGCTGGCGCTTCTCCAGTGTGAAGATATCAGGCGCGGTGCGGATCTGCAGCACAGCATCGTCGCTCTCGAAGAAGAAGTCGATCTGCTTGGAGCCGAGCCCCTCGATATCGAAGGCGTTGCGCGAGACGAAGTGCTTCAGCTCTTCCGTCGCCTGCGCGCGGCAGATGAAACCGCCCGTGCACCGCGTGACGGAATCGAGCTTGCCGGTCTTCTCGTGCCGCTCACGCACCGCATGCGAACCGCAGACCGGGCACACCTTCGGAAACTGATAGGGCGTGGCATCCGCCGGCCGCTTTTCCATGACGACGTCGAGCACCTGCGGGATCACGTCGCCGGCACGCTGCACGATGACGGTATCGCCGATGCGGATATCGTGCTCCTCCTCGCGGATGCGCTCGCCGCTATTGCCGATGCCCTTGATATAGTCTTCGTTATGCAGGGTCGCATTGGTGACGACCACGCCGCCGACGGTAATCGGCGTCAGCCGCGCGACCGGCGTCAGCGCACCGGTGCGGCCGACCTGGATGTCGATATTCTCCACGACGGTGAAGGCTTGTTCGGCCGGGAACTTATGCGCCGTCGCCCAGCGAGGGCTGCGCGAGCGGAAACCGAGGCGCTGCTGCAGCTCGAGGCTGTCGACCTTGTAGACGACGCCGTCGATATCGTAATCGAGCTCCGGCCGTTCGAGGCCGATCTCGGCATAGTGGGCGAGGATATCGTCCACCGAGCTCAGCCGCTTCATCAGCGGATTCACCGGGAAACCCCACTCCCTGAACTTCTCGACCATGCCCAGCTGCGTATCCGCGGGCATCTCCGACATCTCGCCCCATGCATAGGCGAAGAACCTCAGCTTACGGCTCGCCGTCACCTTCGCATCGAGCTGGCGCAGAGAGCCTGCAGCGGTATTGCGCGGATTGACATAGGTCTGCTTGCCTTCGGCTTCCATCTGCGCATTGAGCGCCATGAAATCGCTCTTGGCCATGTAGACCTCGCCGCGCACTTCCACGACGGAGGGAACACCCTTCGGCAGTTCGTTCGGAATTTCCTTGATGGTGCGGATATTGGCCGTGACATTCTCGCCGGTCGTGCCGTCGCCGCGGGTCGCGCCCGTCACCAGCTTGCCGTTCTCGTAGCGTATCGACATGGAAAGCCCGTCGATCTTCGGTTCGGCCGTGAAGGCGATGGAATTGTCCGGCAGGCGGCCGAGGAAGCGATAGACACTGGCAACGAAGTCGCGCACATCCTCCTGTGAAAAGGTGTTGTCGAGCGACAGCATCGGCCGGGAATGAACGACGGGCGCAAAGGTGTTGGACGGTTCGGCCCCCACGCGGCGCGACGGACTGTCCTCGCGGATGAGCTCCGGAAAGCGCGCCTCGATCGCATCGTTGCGGCGCTTCAGCGCGTCGTAATCCGCATCCGAAATCTCCGGCTGATCCTTGCCGTGATAGAGCGCGTCATTGCGCGCAATCTCCTTGGCAAGCCGCTCCAGTTCGGCGGCGGCGTCTTCAAGCGTCAAGTCCTCAACAGCGACAGATTCGGTCGACATGCAGCTTCACTCCAGAGAATCTGCAATGGTTTTAGAGCAAAATTCGGCGATTGAAATAGTACCGAGGTTTGGAATTTACGGCCGGGCGTTGCGGAGTCTGATGGCGCTCACATGTAATGTCGTATGCTGCAAGGCCTTCATCGGCAGAAGACTGTCGACCACCTTAAGCTCGATACCGCGCGGTGCAAATTCCTGGTCGAGCCCGGAATGGGTCGTGAGCGCGAGCGGCACGACATTCCTCCGCGATACCCACATTCCCGCGTCCTCCAGATCCTCGAAACTCTCCGTCGGCATCTCGTAGCGATGGATGGTCCCGGCCTGCAGTCGCTCCAGCCAGCCTCGCTCGACATAGGCGGCACCCCGCCAGTTCCCGAGCAGGCGGCGATCCTCCTGCGATGTCTCCGGCTTTGCCCAAACAAGGATGCGCGGGCAATCACGCGGGAAGAGATACATGAAGTCGTGGACTTCATCGATCGCCCAGACGAGCGGCCCGTTCAGCCACGCCTGGCCCGGCCGCCGTTCGGAAGAAATGCGAACCGGACGCGGCTCGAAAACATCGATCGTGGGATCGTCGCTGAAATGGAAAAGCCGCATGGATAGACCTCACCGGTAGCTGAGGTCAGATAGCGCAACGCCTTGCGCTTGTCACCGATGGGGAAACCTACCCGTTACCTGCCAGCAGCCGCGCGGCAGCAGCCCTCGCCTCTTCCGTCACGGAGGCACCGGCAAGCATGCGGGCGATCTCTTCCGTGCGGTCCTTCTGCGCCATGGTGGCGACGCGCGTGGCGATCTTGTCGGCCCCCTCGCCTGATGGTCCCTTGGAGATCAGAAGATGCGTGGCCGCACGGGCCGCTACCTGCGGCGCATGAGTGACGGAAAGAACCTGCACCTTTTCGGAAAGCCGCTTCAGCCGCTGTCCAATCGCATCCGCCACCGCGCCCCCCACACCGGTGTCGATTTCGTCAAAGACGAGGGTCGGCGCCGAACCGCGATCGGCAAGCGCCACCTTGAGCGCCAGCAGGAAGCGCGAGAGTTCGCCGCCCGAAGCGACCTTCATGATCGAGCCGGGACGCGTGCCGGGATTGGTCTGGACATGGAATTCGACGACATCGATACCCTCGGCCGTCGCCTCCCCTCCATCGGTGGTGATCTCCACCATGAAGCGGGCGCGCTCAAGCTTCAGTGCCGGCAGCTCGGCCATGACGGCCTGCGCCAGCGCATCGCCGGCATGATGACGCTTCTCCGAAAGCGAGCGGGCAGCCGTATCGTAATTCGCCTTGGCGACCCCCACTTCCGCATCGAGCTTCGACAGCCGCTCTTCGCCGGCATCGAGATCGGCAAGATCGTTGATCATGCGCACGGCAAGAGCAGGAAGCTCGGTGACCGGAACGGAATATTTGCGAGAGGCAGCGCGCAGCGCAAACAGCCGCTCCTCGACACGCTCCAATTCCTTCGGATCATATTCCGTCTTGCGCAGTGCCGCCTCGACTTCCATCTGCGCGTTGGAAAGCTGGTCCAGCGCCGCATCGAGCAGCGCTACGGTGTCTTCCAGCAATCCGGGCGCCTCGTGGCTCTTGCGCTCAAGACGGCGCACCAGCGAGGCGATATGGGGCACAGGAGAGGCGTTGCCGTTGAGGAATTCGGAAGCCTCGGCAATATCGCCGGCAATGCGCTCTGCCTTCATCATCTTCTGGCGGCGATCGGCAAGCTCGTCTTCTTCGCCGTCGCGCGGTGACAGCTTTTCAAGCTCCTCGACGGAAGAGCGCAGATAATCCGCCTCGCGGGCAGCGGCTTCGACCTTTTCGCGATGTTTCTTCAGCGTGCGCTCGGTATCGCGCCACTGGCGGTAAAGTGCCCCGACACCCTGCACGTCATCGCTGATGCCCGCAAAGGCGTCCAGCAATGTCCTATGTGCATTTGTATCGACAAGCGCGCGGTCGTCGTGCTGGCCGTGGATCTCGACCAGCATCTGGCCCGCCTGACGCATCAGCTGAACGCTGATCGGCTGATCGTTCACATAGGCCTTGGTGCGCCCGTCGGAGGATTGCTGGCGGCGAAAGATCAGGTCGCCTTCGTCATCGATGCCGTTTTCGCGCAGGAGCTTGCGGGCGCCGTGATCCATGCCGACATCGAAGACGGCCGTCACCTGCCCCTTGTCCTCGCCGTGGCGCACAAGACCGCCATCGCCGCGCCCGCCAAGGGCCAGCGACAGACTGTCAAGCAGGATGGATTTGCCCGCGCCCGTCTCGCCCGTCAGCACGGAGAGGCCGGTCTCGAAGGCAAGATCCAGCCGCTCGATCAGAACGATATCGCGGATCGAAAGCTGGATCAGCATTGGCCTCAGGAACCGAGAAGAAGTTTCTTGCCCGCTGCGGCGATCCACGAACCCTTGTTTTCACGCGGCTCCGCGCCACCCGACTGCAGCAGCTTGTAAGAATCAGCATACCACTGGCTATCGGGATAATTGTGACCGAGAACGGCAGCAGCGGTCTGCGCCTCCTCGACGACACCCATCGCGTAATAGGCTTCGACGAGACGGGCGAGCGCCTCCTCGACCTGATTCGTGTTCGGATATTTCTCGACGACGATGCGGAAGCGCGAGATCGCCGCGAGATATTCCTTGCGTTCCATGTAGTAGCGGCCGACCTGCATCTCCTTGCCAGCGAGCTGGTCGCGCGCAAAGCGCATCTTGGCCTGCGCATCGTCGACATATTCGGAGTCAGGATAATTGTCGACGACGGCCTGCATCGCCTCGATCGTCTTCTGCGAGGCGCGCTGGTCCTGCGTCACGTCGACGATCTGCTTGGAATAGGTCAGGCCCACCAGATACTGGACGTAAGCGGCATCCTTGGACTTCGGATATTGCGCCATATACTTGTTGCCCGATGCCAGCGCATCGTCGAAGCGGCCCTGACGGTACTTGACGAAGGTGCTCATGACAAGTGCCTTGCGCGCCCATTCGGAGAAGGGATTCTGCGCATCGATCGCGTCGAACTTGCGCGCCGCCTCGGCCATGTTGCCGGCCTTCATGTTGGCAAGGCCCTGCGTGTAGAGCACGTCCGGCGGATCGGTTTCGAGGCCGAGCTTGGTGATGTCGATGTCAGGGTCCGACTGGCAGCCGGAAATCAAGGCACCTGCGCTCAGCACCATCAAGGATGCGAGCAAAGCACGCGCTGTCTTCATCATCATGTCAGACCTTGCATAAGCCATTCGAAAGAATCCCACCGCCGCCGTCCACTCCACAGCAGCCACGCCTAGCTGGCGTTTCTAGCCACAAATACCTATCGAGAGCAACGCAATGATCACGCATTAACGCATTTTTGTGGCAGCATTGCCGAGAATGTCGGGCTTTTCACCGCCATTCACATGAGGAGCGGCTAAATATATGCCGCGAAACATCTATCGACGCGCTGTCCGCCCTTCCCCATAAAAAAACCGCCCCCGTTAGGAGGCGGCCCTGGCCTTAATTGGTATACTGGAGGTCATGCCGACCAGGGGGCGAATTCCGGAGCGCTGACTGCAATGAATTCGCGAACGGCAACGCGCTGGCGCGGCGTCGATGTCTCGACCACTTCATAGGCCGAGGGATCGCTGAGCAGAGCCTTGAGAGCGTTGGCGTTCATCTTGTGGCCGCCGCGATAGGAACGGTAGCAGCCGATGAACTGTGCGCCGGCAAGCGCCAGATCGCCAACGGCATCGAGCGTCTTGTGACGCACGAACTCGTCCTTGGCGTAGCGCAGGCCTTCGACATTGATGACGGTGTTGTCGTCGGAAATGACGACAGAGTTTTCGAGCGAGGAGCCGAGAGCATGGCCCGAAGCCCAGAGACGCTCGACATCACGCATGAAGCCGAAGGTGCGCGCGCGCGACAATTCGGTCTTGAAGACGGAAGCAGTGAGATCGCCTTCCCACTTCTGGCGGCCGATCAGCGGGCATTCGAAATCGATCTCGACTTCGAAGCGCGTGCCGTCATAGGGACGGAACTCGCTCCAGGAACCGCCATGCTCGATACGAACCGGCTTGGTGATGCGGATGTAGCGGCGCTTGACGCCGAGAGAAACGAGACCGACCTGTTCGATGGCTTCGACGAAGGGAACCGAGCTGCCGTCCATGATCGGCATTTCGGCGCCGCTGACTTCAATGACGACATTGTCGAGGCCGAGAGCGTAAACGGCCGCCATGACATGTTCGATCGTCGCGACGGAATGAGCAGGCGAGAAGCCGAGAACGGTGCAGAGATCAGTATTGCCGACCTGTGAGGAAACAGCCTTCAGTTCAGTGACATCGCCATTTTCATGCACGCGCTGGAAAACGACGCCGGCGCCGGCTTCGGCCGGATTGAAGGTGATCGAAACATCGGCACCCGAATGCACGCCGATGCCCGAAAGTGTCACCGGACGCGATACCGTCGTCTGAAAGCCCAGCAAGCCAAGTCCCATAAAATTATGCCCTTATTCTTCCATACCCGTCGTTGCCAACCGGCCGGATCTTTCTTCTATACTGCCCGCAGCGCTCGAAGCGGACTCTTGGAGCAGTTCGCTTGCCTCATACTTACGTGGAGCGGCGCTGCAATCCAAATCACTGTTCGTTTCGATTTGTTACGAAATCCGCAGCGGCAAAAGCATTTAGAATTCAAGCATGTAGAAATGCAAACGCCCGGGGTTTCGGTCCCGGGCGTTTTCTGTGGAGAAGTGCTTTCTCAGTTCGACTGGCGGCGCAGGAAGGCCGGGATTTCCAGCTGGTCGTCTTCCTGCATCATGCGGGCCTGCGGAACCGCACGGCCCTGGTCGTCAAGGTTGCCGCGACGCGGTGCGTAGAGGCTTGCTTCCGGCGACAGCGGACGGCGCTGCTGCGAAGAAGCAGCCGGCGCAGAGGTCATTTCCGGAGCGACTTCCTCTTCGCGACGGCCGAGCGAATTGGTGATTCGCTTGAGCAGGCCCATCGGACCGCGCTCTTCCTGGACATGCGCGGCAGCAGGCTGCGTGCGATGATCGATCTCAGCCTGGACGACCGGCGGGAAGTCCTCGACCTTCGGCATGCGGACCTGCTCGGGAGCCTGGCGAATCACCGGCTCATGGCGAACTGGCTGGTGCATCGGCTGCTGCATGACCGGCTGCGGAGCCGGCTGGTGCATGACGGGAGCCTGCTGCTGGACCGGAGCTTGACGGAGAACCGGGGCTGCTTCCGGCGCAGAAGCGAAGATCTTGCTCTGCGGACGGAAGGTTTCCTGCATCACAGGCTGCTGCACGGGAGCGGCGGCACGCGGGGCCGGGATTTCCAGTTCGCGTTCCATCGCGACTTCAGCCTCGCGGATGGTCTGCGCAATCTGGTCGGCCTTCGGTGCCTGCATTACCGGAGCAGGCTGAATTGCGGCCGGTGCAGGAGCAACGGCCGCGGAGGGGCGGATAACCGGCTTTGCTGTCGGCTGGAATACGCGGTCGGTGCCCTCGCCCATGGCGCGGTCGATGCCGGTCGCGACGACGGAGACGCGGATGATGCCTTCGAGCGATTCATCGAAGGTTGCGCCGAGGATGATGTTGGCGTCCGGATCGACTTCTTCGCGGATGCGGGTCGCAGCTTCGTCGACTTCGAAGAGCGTCAGGTCGCGACCGCCGGTGATGGAGATCAGGAGGCCCTGCGCACCCTTCATCGAGGTTTCATCGAGCAGCGGGTTGGCAATTGCCGCTTCGGCGGCCTGCATGGCGCGGCCCGAACCGGAAGCTTCGCCGGTACCCATCATCGCGCGGCCCATTTCGCGCATGACCGAGCGGACGTCGGCGAAGTCGAGGTTGATGAGACCTTCCTTCACCATCAGGTCGGTGATGCAGGCAACGCCCGAGTAGAGAACCTGGTCAGCCATGGCGAAAGCGTCGGCGAAGGTCGTCTTGTCGTTGGCGATGCGGAAGAGGTTCTGGTTCGGAATGACGATAAGCGTATCGACAGACTTCTGCAGTTCCTGAATACCGGATTCGGCCAGACGCATGCGGCGTCCGCCTTCGAAGTGGAACGGCTTGGTGACGACGCCGACCGTCAGGATGCCCTTGTTGCGGGCGGCCTGCGCGACGACAGGAGCAGCACCCGTGCCGGTGCCGCCGCCCATGCCGGCCGTGACGAAGCACATATGCGTGCCGTTCAGGTGGTCGATGATCTCATCGATGCATTCTTCGGCAGCCGCACGACCGACTTCAGGCTGCGAACCGGCGCCGAGGCCTTCGGTGACGTTGGCGCCGAGCTGGATGATCCGTTCGGCCTTCGTCATGGTCAACGCCTGGGCATCCGTGTTGGCGACGACGAAGTCGACGCCCTGGAGGCCTGCTGAAATCATGTTGTTGACGGCATTGCCGCCGCCGCCGCCGACGCCGAATACAGTGATGCGCGGCTTCAGCTCAGTGATGTCAGGCTTTTGCAGCTTGATAGTCATGGTACCCGTTCCTTCTCTCTCTGGCCGCATCGCCACGCCGGCCAATTCACTCAATTTCAAAAGCTTTCCTTCAGCCACTGGCCCATGCGGGCGATACGGCTGTTATTACCCCCAAGCGACATGAGCAGATTGCTCTGTGACGCATGTGTCTCCATGTCCGCGACCTGCGGATAGATCATCAGCCCGACGGCCGTCGAAAAGGCCGGCCCCTTGGCTGCCGTCGGCAAACCCGAGACACCCATCGGACGGCCGATGCGAACGTTGCGGGCCAGAATGCGCCGCGCCACTTCGGCAAGGCCGGTCAGCTGGCTGGCTCCACCCGTCAGCACGACACGCTTGCCGACGATCGGGCTGAAGCCCGAACGCTGGATCCGGTCGCGGATGAGCTCCATCGTCTCTTCGATGCGCGCCGAAACGATGCGCGAGACCAGAGCCCGCGGCACCTGCGTCGGCTGATCACGATCATCCTCACCGATCGGCGGAATGGAGATCAGCTCGCGCTCATCGGAAGAATTGGTCAGCGCCGAAGCGTGGACCACCTTCAAACGTTCAGCATCCTCGATCCGTGTGGAAAGGCCGCGTGCGAGGTCGGTCGTCACATGATGACCGCCGAGGCCGACAGCATCGGTATGGACAAGCTTGCCTTCGGCAAAGACCGAAATCGTCGTCGTGCCGCCGCCCATGTCGATGGCCGCACAGCCAAGCTCGACTTCATCGTCGACCAGTGCGGCAAGACCGGATGCATAAGGTGTTGCAACGATTCCTTCCACCGAAAGATGCGCCCTGTTGACGCTCAGCTCGAGATTTTTGAGCGCCGAGCGCTCCGCCGTCACGACATGCATGTCGACGCCGAGCGCATCGCCATACATCGCCAGCGGATCGCGGATGCCACGCTCGCCATCCAGCGAGAAGCCGGTGGCCAGCGAATGCAGGACGGCGCGGTCCTGACGCAACGACTGCTGGCAGGCTGCCGAAAGCACCTTCTTCAGATCGTTCAGCTCGACTTCCTGGCCGCCGAGATCGATGGTGGCCGTGTAGATGTCGCTGCCGAGACGGCCGGCCGTCAGGTTGACGATCAGGCTCTCGACAGTCAGGCCCGCCATGCGCTCGGCCGCATCGACGGCGAGACGAATGACGCCTTCAAGCGCGTCGAGATCGGCGATCACGCCGGTCTTGATGCCGCGCGAACGCTGATGGCCGATACCGATAATCTCGATATTGTGCGTGCGGCCCGGCAGGATCTGGCTTTCCTCGCGCGGCGTCAGACGGCCGATCATGCAGACGACCTTGGTCGAGCCGATATCGAGGACCGAAACGATATGCGACCGCTTCGACGAAAGCGGCTTCAGGCGCGGCAATCCAAAGTGGGATGAACCGAACAAGCTCATATATTCTGCCCCGCCTTCTTCAATTCCTTGGTACGCGTTGCGACCGCCGCCTCCCGGCGCGCTGCCGCCTCCGGTGTCAGCTGGATCGTCGTGCGATCCGGAAGCCTGAGATCGACTGCGGCGATATCGCGCTCCAGAAGCTGCTGATCCCTGTCGAATTTCGAAAGCGTCGCGAGCGCCTGGTCGATATCATCTTCCGGCAGCTTGACGACGACGCCATTATCCATGTGCAGATCCCAACGACGGCCGGAAACCCAGACGAACGCCTTCACGCGAGCTTTGACATCAGGCCACTTGGAGAACGCGTCCTCGATGGAAGCCGCGGCCGTTTCAGCGTCACGGCCGACGACCAGCGGCAGGGTAGAAAATTTATTGTCACGAAGCGGCGCGATCACGCTGCCGCTCTTCTCGATCAGCGAAAGCTCCTGGCCGTGTTGCCAGATAGCGTAGGCAGCGCGCTCCGAGAGCTTCACCTCGATCGTCTTCGGATAAACCTTGCGGACTTCGACATTCTCGACCCAGGGAAGGCGCGCAATCTTCTGGCGCGCAGCATCGACATCGAGCGCGACGAGCGATGTCGCGCCATCGAGGCCAAGAAGCTGAAGAATCTCGATTTCCGAGGTCTGGTTATTGCCAGAAACCTTCACATCCTCGATGGCAAATCCGACGGCGCTGGTCGTCGCCTGGGCGACCGCCTCCGTATGGCCGCCAAGCGACATACCGTAGAGACCAGTCGCAGCCAGGAAGCCGAGCGCGGAAACCGTACCCGTATGGGCCGGGATGTCGATACGGCCACTTCCGAGACTTACAAGGAAACGGACGACGCGGCGCAGGGGGCGCGGCAGCACGCGACGGTCATCGGCTTCCACATAGGGAAGCTCGGCATGACGGCTGGGGCGTCCTATTTTTTTGACCGTCAACGCAAACAAGACGCGTCCTCCACCATCCACCGGAGAAATGCACCAAAGGAATATCCGGCATGGCCGGCCATTTCGGGCACAAGGGAGGTTGGCGTCATGCCCGGCTGGGTATTAACCTCCAGCCAGATGAGCTCGCCGTCTTCGGAGAAACGATCGTCGTAACGAAAGTCGGACCGACTGACGCCGCGGCAACCGATTGCTTGATGCGCCCTTAACGCCAATGTTTGTATTTTTTGGTAAATTTTCGGTGAAATTTTAGCCGGCAAGACATGTTTTGAACCACCTGCCGCATACTTGGAGTCGTAATCATAGAAATTGTGGCCCTGCGGCACCACCTCGATGACATCCATGGGTTGATCGCCCATGACGCCACAGGTCAATTCGCGACCATGAATATAACGCTCGACGATGACTTCCTCGCCATAGCGCCACTCGGCCGAACCGATGACCTGAGGCGGGTGCGCCTGATCCTCGCCGACGATGACGACGCCGAAACTGGAGCCCTCGCGCACCGGCTTCACCACGTAAGGCGCCTTCATCGGATGCTCCGCCGGAAACGAGAAGCGGTTCAGCACCTGCGATTCGGCGACGGGAACACCGGCGGCAGCCGCCACACGCTTCGCCCGACTCTTGTCCATGGCAAGCGCCGAGGCAAGCACGCCCGAATGCGTATAGGGGATCTGCAGATACTCGAGAATGCCCTGTATGGTGCCATCCTCGCCGAACGGCCCATGCAAGGCATTGAAGACAACATCGGGCTTCACGGCAGAGAGCTTCTCGGAAATGTCGCGCTCGACATCGATGCGCGTCACCTTGAAGCCTTCGCCTTCGAGAGCGTCGGCGCACGCCTTTCCCGAGGAAAGGCTGACAGGCCTCTCCGAGGAAAATCCGCCCATCAGGACAGCTACGTGCTCGCGACTCATCAACACCCCCAAAAATAACTTTCACTCTGCGGGACCAAGGCTTGCGCGGAGCTGGTCTGCGCGGTTCGTGGCCTTTGTCTGACTTGGGTGCATTAGAGCATCATTATGGTTAACGAACCGTTTACTTTCGTTAACTGTTGGCTCCTACCCTCTGCAAATTTTTGCCTTCTGCAGATTTGCAGGCTTCGCGGCCTCATGTGATACGCAAGCTTAAAAAGCACCGGAAAAACCCATGCCTTCAAGGACATATGGAGTCGCGCTCATCCGCACCGGAATAAGGCGAGCGAAGCGGCGGTCCTGTTTGAACCGTCGACTTGCGGGAACGCCGACAAGACAGGGCGCCGACATTAATTAATGCGAGTCGCCGCTCGCATGCCTGTCCGCACCCGTTGAGGTCAACACAAGAGCAGCAAAATGACCTGGATCGAAACAGATCCGCCGCCTGAAAGGGGATGCTCTGACCGGCGGAGACAGCGGCGGAAAAATAGTACAATTTCCGTTATATTCTTGCGTCTTTTGGCGTTGCGCGTGATGAAAATTGCGTTAAGACCCGTGAAGCCTTCCCGAGGCAATCTGTAAACTGAATGGAATAATAATGTCTGACGCGGTATCCGTATCGCCGACTCCCGCTTCGAACAGCACGCAAGTCAATTCCCCGGCTCGTGTTCTGATCGCGAGCCTCATCGGCACCACCATCGAATTCTTTGACTTTTATGTCTATGCAACGGCAGCGGTCATCGTCTTCCCACACCTGTTCTTCCCGTCGAGCGACCCGACCTCTGCGCTCCTGCAGTCGCTGGTGACCTTCTCGATCGCCTTCTTCGCCCGCCCCTTCGGCGCCGTGGTCTTCGGCCATTTCGGTGACAAGGTCGGCCGCAAGGCGACACTCGTGGCAGCCCTCATGACCATGGGCCTGTCGACCGTCGTGATCGGTATCCTGCCCGGCTACGATGCGATCGGCATCGCCGCGCCGCTGCTGCTTGCGCTGTGCCGCTTCGGCCAGGGCCTCGGCCTCGGCGGCGAATGGGGCGGCGCCGTGCTGCTCGCAACCGAAAATGCTCCTCCCGGCAAGCGCAGCTGGTACGCCATGTTCCCGCAGCTCGGCGCGCCGATCGGCTTCATTCTTTCTTCGGGCTTCTTCCTGATCCTGGCGGAAACCATGAGCAACGAGGACTTCCTCGCCTATGGCTGGCGCATTCCCTTCATCGCCAGCCTCGCGCTCGTCGCCGTCGGCCTTTATGTTCGCCTGAAGATCGCCGAAACTCCGGAATTCCAGAAGGCTGTCGAAAAACACGAGCGAGTCGCCGTCCCGGTCGCGACCGTCTTCCGCGGTCATCTGCGCAGCCTGATCCTCGGCACGTTCATTGCCGTTGCCACTTTCGTCCTCTTCTACCTGATGACGGTCTTCACACTGTCCTGGGGCACGACGAAACTCGGCTACACGCGTGAGCAGTTCCTGGTCGTCCAACTCGTCGGCGTCGTCTTCTTCGGCCTGACGATCCCGCTCTCCGGCTGGCTGTCTGATCGCTACTCGCGTCGCATGATCCTGACTCTGACGACGATCGCCATCGCCATCTTCGGCTTCTTCTATGCAAGCCTTTTGACGGCTGGCCTGACTGGCGCCTTCCTGTGCTCGATCATCGGCCTCGGCTTGATGGGCTTCACCTATGGTCCGATCGGTGCGGCCCTTGCCGCCCCCTTCCCGACCATGGTGCGTTACACCGGCGCCTCGATGACCTTCAACCTCGGCGGCATCTTCGGCGCTTCGCTTGCTCCCTATATCGCCACCTGGCTTGCGACTACCTACAGCCTCAATCAC
This sequence comes from Rhizobium sp. BK512, assembly GCF_014194915.1. Taxonomy (NCBI): domain Bacteria; kingdom Pseudomonadati; phylum Pseudomonadota; class Alphaproteobacteria; order Hyphomicrobiales; family Rhizobiaceae; genus Rhizobium; species Rhizobium sp. BK512. The sequence continues at coordinate 534,319 of NZ_JACIAS010000001.1, forward strand.
GTCGGCTACTATCTCACCGCCTCGGCTGCGATCTCCCTGATCTGCATCCGGCTGTCGGGTCGCGAAGAAGTCTGAGCTACTGACTGTCTGGACAAAAAGCCGCGACGGTCGCCGTCGCGGCTTTTTTTATTGATGCGATCGGCAGTTCCGGCTAGCGAGAGCCTCCATCGGCAAACAGGGAGAAGATCATGCGATGCCTCGTCACCGGCGCTGCCGGCTTCGTCGGCGCCCCTCTCGTCGAGCGTTTGCACAGGGAACGGATTTGGGACGTGACGGCCACGACACGATCCGCAAATCCTGCCTTCCCATTGGATGTCAGGCATGTTCCCGTCGACATCACCGAGACGACCGAGTGGACCGCTGCCCTCCAAGGCGTCGACGTTATCGTCCATCTCGCCGCCCGCGTTCACATTATGAACGACAAGTCGAGCGATCCATTGGCGGATTTTCGCCGCGTCAACACTGCCTCTACCCTCAATCTCGCCGGACAGGCCGCCCGCGCCGGCGTGAAGCGCTTCGTCTTCATCAGCACGATCAAGGTCAATGGTGAGGAGAACGACCGCCCCTTCCGGCACGACGACCAACCGAAGCCCATCGATCCCTATGGCATTTCGAAGATGGAAAGCGAAATCGGCCTGCGCGATATCGCCGCGCTCACTGGCATGGAGGTCGTCATCGTCCGCCCGCCGCTGGTCTACGGCCCCGGTGCACGCGGTAACTTCGCCCTGCTCGTCGGCCTTGTCCGCAAGAAACTGCCGCTGCCCTTCGCGTCGCTGAAGAACCGCCGCACACTGGTCGCTGTGCAAAACCTTGTCGATCTGATCATCACCTGCATGCAGCACCCCGCCGCTGCAGGAGAAACCTTCCTTGCAGGAGATGGGGAGGATCTTTCGACACGAGAATTGATCGAAGGGATCGCCGCAGGGCTTGGCGTAAAACCAGCACTCCTTCCCTTCCCGCCGTCGCTGATGCACATGGCAGCGAGGTTTACGGGAAAGGAAGCCGTCTTTCAGCGCCTCTGCGGATCATTGCAAGTCGACATATCCCACGCACGCGACGTTCTGGGCTGGTCGCCCGTCGTCACGCCGCGTGAAGGCCTCAAGCTCGCGGTGAAGTGAAGCCTATTCTGATGTAATGCCATGGAAGGGGCGAACCTCGCGGCCCGGCATGAAGAGGCCCAGACGCTTGATTTCCCACTCGAGCTTGATGCCGGCCGTTTCGAAAACCTTGCGACGCACTTCTTCGCCGAGATATTCGAGATCGTAGCCCGTAGCCTGCCCCATGTTGATCATGAAGTTGCAGTGAAGCGACGACATCTGAGCGCTGCCGATAACGAGACCGCGGCAGTCCGCCTCGTCGATCAGCTTCCACGCGGAATGACCCTCGGGATTCTTGAAGGTCGAACCACCGGTCTTTTCACGAATAGGCTGCACCGTCTCGCGGTGATTGCGCACCGCATCCATTTCGGCGCGGATCTTCGCGCGATCATCCGGATAGCCTTCGAACAGCACCGAGGTGAAGATCAGATCATCGGCAGCATCCGAATGGCGATAGGAATAGCCCATCTCGGCATTCGTCAGCACATGCTTGTTGCCCTTGCGGTCGATCGCACGGACCTCGACGACACGATCCTTCGTCTCGGATCCATTGGCGCCGGCATTCATGCGGGCAGCGCCGCCGATACCGCCCGGAATGCCGTAATAGAAGGCAAAACCACCGATGCCGTTATCCATCGCCATGGCCGCCACATGCTTGTCCGGGCAGATCGCGCCGGCAACGATGCGGTTTTCACCGGCGAGCTCGACAAAGCCGAAACCCTTGGCCGAGAGGCGCAGCACCACGCCCGGGATACCGCCGTCACGCACCAGGATGTTCGAGCCGACACCAACCACCGTCAGCGGCACTTCATCCGGCAGGATCTTCAGGAAGGCGATCAGGTCTTCCTCGTCATGCGGCTGGAACATCAGCTCGGCCAGACCGCCGGCGCGGAACCAGGTGACGCGATCCATTGGAGCATCCGGCGTCAGCCGGCCACGAATGTCCTTTACGCCCTCTCCAAGAGAGGCAAGTAGCTTTTCTCCGTTAACCTGTTTCATGCGGATTTTCCTGAAAGGTCTTGCAACTGCTTCGGCAGCGCTGCTGCCCAATATGTAATGCTACCAGCACCCAACAAAACTACAAAGTCTCCGGGTTTTGCAATCTCTGCTACCATCTGCGGTAGAGCTTCCGCCGAAGGAAGGAAGCGCGCGTCGCGATGGCCACCCGATTTGATGCGGGAAATCAGCGATTCCGAATCCGCGCCCTCGATCGCATCCTCACCCGCGGCATAGACGGGTGCGATGAAAATGCTGTCGGCATCGTTGAAGCAGGCCGCAAATTCCTCGAACAGGCTCGACAGGCGGGTGTAACGGTGCGGCTGGTGCACGGCGATGATCCGGCCCTTGCAGGCCTCGCGGGCCGCGCGCAGCACGGCCTTGATCTCGACCGGATGGTGGCCGTAGTCATCGAAGATCTGCACGCCGTTCCACTCGCCCGTCAGCGTGAAGCGACGCTTCACGCCGCTGAAGGAGGCAAGCCCCTTGGCGATATCCTCACGGGAAATGCCAAGCCGGTTGGCAACGGCAATGGCCGCGGTGGCATTCGAGATATTGTGACGGCCAGGCATTGGCATGACAAGATTGTCGAGCCGGGTGACCTGTCCCGTGCGGCGACGGCGGATCTCCACATCGAAGATCGAGCGCGTGCCATCAATGCGGACGTTCATGAAGCGAACGTCCGCCTGCGGGTTCTCGCCGTAGGTAATGACCTTGCGGTCTTCGATCCGACCGACCAGCGCCTGAACCTCCGGATGATCGAGACACATGACGCCGAAACCGTAGAAAGGCACGTTCTCGACGAACTGGCGAAACGCGGCGCGGACGGCATCGAAATTGCCGTAATGGTCGAGATGCTCGGGGTCGATATTGGTGATAACGGCGACATCGGCCGGAAGTTTCAGGAAGGTGCCGTCAGACTCGTCGGCCTCCACCACCATCCACTCACCCTCGCCCATGCGCGCATTCGTGCCATAGGCATTGATGATGCCGCCGTTGATGACGGTCGGATCCAGCCCACCGGCTTCGAGAAGCGTAGCGACCAGCGAGGTCGTCGTCGTCTTGCCATGCGTACCGCCGATCGCGATCGCATTTCGGAAGCGCATCAGCTCGGCCAGCATTTCGGCGCGGCGCACGACCGGCAGCAACTTCTCGCGCGCGGCGACGAGTTCCGGATTGCTTTTCTTGATCGCGGTCGAGACGACGACGACTTCGGCATCGCCGAGGTTTTCCGCCTTGTGGCCGACGAAGACCTCGATGCCCTTGTCGCGCAGGCGCTGGACATTGGCGCTGTCGGACTGATCCGATCCCTGCACCCTGTGGCCGAGATTGTGCAGCACCTCTGCGATACCGCTCATGCCGATACCGCCAATGCCGATGAAATGGACAAGGCCTATTGCCTTCGGCAGCTTCATGCGCGTGCCCCCTTGAATTCTGCAACTGTCTTGCCGGCCGCAATAGCCTCAACCATGTCGGCAAGCAAGTTTGCTGCATCCGGTTTTCCTGCGAGCTTGGCGGCTGCCGCCATGTTGGCAAGTTTTTCCGGGTCGTTCATCACATGCGTCAGGATGGAGGCGATACGCTCCGGAGACAACTCCGACTGTGCGATCACCTTGGCCCCACCGGTTGCCGCGAGCGCCGCCGCATTCGCCGCCTGATCGTGGTCGAGCGCATGCGGATAAGGCACCAGCACCGCCGGACGCCCAATCACCGAAATTTCCGAAACCGTCGAGGCGCCGGAACGGCAGATGACGAGATGCGCTTTGGCAAGGCGCTCCGCCATGTCGTTGAAAAACGGCGCGATATCCGCGCCCATCTGCAACTGCGCCACACAGCCGCTCACCATATCCATGTCTTCAGGCCGAACCTGCTGCGTCACCTTCAGCCGCGCGCGCAGCGCATCGTCGATCAGGCTGATGGCCGTCGGCATGGCCTTGGAGAAATATTGCGCGCCCTGGCTGCCGCCGAAGACCACGAGGTTGAAATCCTCGCCCGGATGCGAAGGCTTGTAAGGCTGTTCGGCCGCGGCAAGGATGGCCGGCCGGACGGGATTGCCGGTCGCAACCGTCTTGTCGGAAAAAGTGCCGTCGCTTTCAGAGAGGAAACCGCCGGCAATCGCCCTGACACGCGGCGCAAGCGCCTTGTTGGCGCGCCCCATCACGGCATTCTGCTCATGCAGCATGGAAGGCACGCCGAGGCGCGTGGCGGCAAGCAGCGGAGGCACGGTCGGATAGCCGCCGAAGCCGACGACGATCACGGGCTTCAGCCGCTGGATCAGCCGCTTTGCGCTGCGCATTCCGGTCCAGAGCTTCCACAGAGAACGGGCAACGGCCACGGGGTTCTTGGAACCGATCGTTGCCGACGGCACGACATGGATCTCGTCAGCCGGGAACTTGCCGGCATAACGTTCCGCACGGCTGTCGGTAACGAGATGCACGGAATAGCCGCGCTCCCTCAGCTTGAAGGCAAGCGCCTCTGCCGGAAAGACGTGGCCACCGGTGCCCCCGGCAGCAAGAAGGACGATGCCCTTGCTCATAATTCCTTACTCCGCCGGCATGCCGTGCGGCACACGGAAGAGGCTCCGGTCCTGCGCACGCTTTTCCGGGCGATGGCGCGTCAGCGCCAGAATGAAGCCGGCCGTGACACAGATCGCCACCATCGACGAACCGCCGTAGGAAATCAGCGGCAGCGTCATGCCCTTGGCCGGCAGAAGTTCGAGGTTGACGCCGATATTGATGATCGACTGGATGCCCATCTGCAGCACGAGGCCGGCAACGGCAAAGCGGTTGAAGTCGTTGCGTTCGCGATAGGCATGAGACAGGCCGCGCAACACCAGCACGGTGAAGATGGCGACGAGCGCGATGCAGAAGACGATGCCGAACTCCTCGGCCGCGACCGAGAAGATGAAGTCGGTATGGGCGTCCGGGATGATGCGCTTGACGATACCTTCGCCCGGCCCCTGCCCGAACCAGTCGCCGCGAATGATCGCTTCGCGGGCCGTATCGATCTGGAAGGTGTCGCCTTCGCCGGTGAGGAACTTGTTTATTCGGCCCGCCACGTGCGGGAAGACGTAATAGGCGGTCACGAGACCACCGGCACCGCCTGCGCCCAGCACGATGATCCAGAGCCATGGCATGCCAGCCATGAAGAACATGCCGCCCCAGACGGCCGTCGTCAGGATCGTCTGGCCAAGGTCTGGCTGGGCGACAAGAAGAGCGACGACAATGCCAAACAGGATGATGGCGAAAAGATTACCCGGTATCTCCGGCTGGCGCGCATGTTCGGCAAAGAGCCATGCGCAAACGACGACGAAGGCCGGCTTCATGAATTCCGACGGCTGAATGGAAAGTCCGGCGATCCAGATCCAGCGCCTGCCGCCCTTGACCTCCTGGCCGAAGAACAGCACCAGCAGCATCATCGCGAGTGCAACGATCAGCAGGATGATGGCGGTGCGCCGTATCTGGCGCGGCGTCAGGAAGGAAAGGCCGAGCATGACCGCGATCGACGGGATCATGAACGCGGCATGGCGCTTGACGAAGTGGAAGGGTTCGAGGCCGATGCGCTCGGCAACCGCGGGCGACGCCGCAAACGAGAGCATGAAGCCGATCCCCATCAGGAAGAGGAACAATGCCAGGAAAAAGCGGTCGATGGTCCAGAACCAATCGGCCAATGCTCCACGTTCCGCGCGGCTCACCATGTCATTTGCCTCCTGTTGCCGAATTGATCAGCATGGTCACGCCGTCAAGGGCGGCCACATGGCCGACAAAGGCATCGCCCCTGACTTCAAAATTCTTGTACTGGTCGAAGCTTGCGCAAGCCGGGGATAACATCACGGCCACGGGACCGGTCTCATCCTTGTCCGCATCAGCTGCCGCATGCGCCACGGCGCGTTCCAGCGTGCCGGATATCTCGTAGGGTGCTGCCTCGCCGAGCGTCGCGGCAAATTCCGCCGCCGCCTCGCCGATCAGATAGGCCTTGGCGATGCGCGGGAAATAGGGCGCGAGTGTCGTGATACCACCGGCCTTCGGCAAACCGCCGGCAATCCAGTAGATCCTGCTGTAGCTCGAAAGTGCCGGAGCCGCAGCATCGGCATTCGTCGCCTTGGAATCGTTGACGAAGACGACATTGCCGCGCTGGCCAACGGGCTGCATGCGATGCTTGAGACCGGGGAAGGATGCAAGGCCGGCACGGATATCTTCCGCGGAAACACCGACGGCAAGGCAGGCGGCGACTGCAGCAGCCGCGTTCTGCGCATTATGGCTGCCGCGCAGCGTCTGGATGCCATCGAGATCGACGAAGGGCAGCATGGCGCCGCTCGTGGCCTGGATGAGTTTCGTGCCCTCGGCGTAGACGCCGTCGGCCAGAACATTGCGGCGCGAGATCCTGATAACCTTTACCCCTGCCCGCTCGATGCGATCGGCAATCAGTGCCGAATGGCTGTCGTCGACGCCGACAACAGCGACGCCGCTACCGGCGACCAGCCGTTCCTTGACATCGGCATAATGCTGCATCGTGCCGTGGCGATCGAGATGATCGGGCGTCAGGTTGAGAAGGATGCCGGCGGACGGGTTGAGCGTCGGCGCAAGATCGATCTGATAGGAGGAGCATTCGACGACGAAGTAGCGCTCGGCCTTCGGGGGATCGAGCGTCAGCACGGCCGTGCCGATATTGCCCCCGAGCTGCGTGTCGCGGCCGCTCGATTTCAGGATATGGGCAATCAGTGCCGTCGTGGTCGATTTACCATTGGTTCCTGTGATCGCGATGAAAGGGCAATCGGGAGCATGCGCCCGCCGCTCGCGCACAAAGAGTTCGACGTCACCGACGATATCGACGCCGGCGGCACGCGCGAGGTCGACCGTCCAGTGAGGCTTCGGATGGGTGAGCGGCACGCCGGGCGAAAGCACGAAGAGCGCCTGAGCGCTCCAGTCGATCCCATGCAGATCGGCAGTGGTGATGCCCTCTGCCGCGGCCTTGGCGACGCTGTCAGGATTGTCGTCCCAGGCAATGACATCGGCGCCACCCGCAACGAGCGCCTTGGCGGTCGCGAAGCCGGAACCGCCGAGACCGAAGAGGGCGACCTTCTTTCCTGCAAGCGTCGTGACGGGGATCATGACGGCCTCACCGGAGCTTCAGCGTGGAAAGGCCGAGCATGGCGAGGCCGACGGCGATGATCCAGAAGCGGATGACCACCTGGCTTTCCGTCCAGCCCTTCTTTTCGAAGTGATGGTGGATCGGCGCCATGAGGAAGACGCGCCGGCCGGTCATCTTGAAAAAGCCGACCTGGATGATGACCGAGAGCGTCTCCATGACGAACAAGCCGCCGACGATCGCCATGACGATCTCATGCTTAGTGGCGACAGCAACGGTACCGATCGTGCCGCCGAGCGCGAGCGACCCGGTATCGCCCATGAAGATGGCGGCCGGCGGCGCATTGAACCACAGGAAGCCGAGGCCGGCACCAATGACGGCGCCGAGCACGACGGCAAGTTCGCCGGTACCGGGCACGAAATTGATCTGCAGGTAGTTTGCAAAGACGGCGTTACCGGCGAGATAGGCGATGATGCCGAAAGCTGCCGCGGCAATCATGACGGGGACGATGGCAAGCCCATCGAGGCCGTCGGTCAGGTTCACGGCATTGCCGGCGCCGACGATGACGAAACCGCCGAAGACAACGAACATGATGCCGATATTGATCATGAAGTCCTTGAAGAAGGGGAAAGCGATCGAGGAGCCGAAGGTCGAGCCGGCGGGGCCGGAGGCAAGGGCCGCGCGCATCATGAAATAGACGGCAATACCCGCAATGATAAACTCGATGCCGAGGCGCGCCTTGCCGGAAAAGCCCTTGTGGCTCTGCTTGGTGACCTTGAGATAGTCGTCATAGAAGCCGATCGCGCCGAAGCCGAGCGTCACGAGCAGAGTCGCCACCACGTAGACGTTGGAAAGATCGGCCCAGAGCAACGATGCGCCGACAATGCCGGCCAGGATCATCAGGCCGCCCATGGTCGGCGTGCCGGCCTTCTTGAAATGCGTCTGCGGCCCGTCGGCGCGGATCGGCTGGCCTTTGCCCTGCCGGATGCGCAGCGAATTGATGATGGCCGGGCCGAAAAGGAAGACGATCAAAGCGGAGGTGAAGAGAGCAGCACCAGCTCGGAAGGTAATGTACCTGAACAAATTCAGAAATTTGAAATATTCCGACAGTTCGACTAGCCAAATCAGCATTCAAGGCCCCTTTTACCCGATCATAGTTCGCGTTGCGTGTCTGAAACTGGTGGGTACTTGTCAAGGAGCGCGGCGACAATCTTGCCGAAACCGATCCCCAGAGACGACTTCACCATCAACACGTCGCCAGGTGCGACCGAGTTCAGTACGAATTCCAGCAATTCTTCCGTCGTCTCGCGGTGCTCGACCGCGACGCTGTCGGGAAGCGATTCTTTCAGCGCCACCATCTCGGGCCCGGCGAGCCAGACATGTTCGAGACCGGCAGCCAGCAGCGGGCCGGCAAGTTCCGTATGGACCTGCTCGGCAAATTCGCCCATTTCCAGCATGTCGCCGAGCACGGCAATGCGGCGTCCGCGACCGGTCGGTTCGGCATCCGCAAGCAGCGCGATCGCCGCGCGCATGGAGGCCGGATTGGCGTTGTAGCTCTCGTCGATCAGCGTGAAGCTGCCATTGCCGATCGGAAGCCTGTGGCGCTTGCCCCTGCCCTTCTCCGGCTTCAGCGTCGCGAGCGCCTCGATTGCCTTGTCGAGGCTGGCGCCGACGATCGTCACCACGCCCAACGCGGCCAGGGCGTTTTCAGCGATGTGGCGCCCGGGTGCGCCGATGCGCACCTCCTTGGTATCCCCTCCGGCGGTCATCCAGAGCGTCGAGCTTTCGTCCGAGCCGTTGAATTCAGCCAGCCGGAACTCGGCCTTGGCATGCTGACCGAAGGAATGGATCTTCGTGATGCCGAGCGCCTGGGCGGTTTGCTCCAGGAAATTGAACTGATCGTTGTCGCGGTTGAGGATGACGTCGCCGTTTGGCTCCAGCCCTTCGAAAATCTCCGCCTTGGCGGCAGCGATTTCCTCAACGTTCTGGAAATTGCCGAGATGGGCTGGCGCGATCGTCGTGATGACGGCCACATGCGGGCGGATCATCTTCACCAGCGGCCGGATCTCGTCCGGATGGTTCATGCCGACCTCGAAGACCCCGAAATAGGTGTCGATCGGCATGCGTGCCAAGGTCAGCGGCACACCCCAGTGATTGTTGAAGGACGCAACGGATGCGTGGACCTTGCCGGAGGGAGAGAGCACATGGCGCAGCATCTCCTTTGTCGTCGTTTTGCCGACCGAACCGGTGACGGCGATGATCTTGGCCCGCGACCGCTCGCGCGAAGCCAGTCCCAGCTTGCCGAGCGCGGCAAGCACGTCCTCGACCACAATCATCGGCACGGTCAGGCGCCCCATGGCCGGCAGGCGGGCTTCGCTCACGACAAGCAGCGATGCACCGTTTGCCATCGCCATCGAAGCATAATCGTGGCCATCCACGCGGTCGCCCTTGATCGCGAAGAAGGCCTCACCGGGCGCGATCGAGCGGCTGTCGATGGAAATGCCGGTAATGCCCTGCGGCAGCGAGCCGAACGGACGGCCCGCCATCGCAGCGATCATGTCTTCGGTGGTCCAGAGCCAGTTCATGGTACCCGCTCCTCCAAAGCCTTGCGCACTTCGGCGTGATCGGAAAACGGCAGCGTGACGCTGCCGACCGTCTGCCCTTCTTCATGTCCCTTGCCGGCAACAATCAGCGTATCGCCGGATTTCAGCTGCAGAACCGCTTCGCGGATGGCCTTGGCACGGTCGCCGATCTCCGAAGCGCATGTCGCCGCCGTCATGATCTCGGCACGGATCGCCGCTGGTTCCTCCGAACGCGGATTGTCATCGGTGACGATGACGACATCAGCGAGCCGGCAGGCGATCTCGCCCATGATCGGCCGCTTGCCGCGGTCTCGGTCGCCGCCGCAGCCGAACACGACGATCACCCGACCCGTCGTGAACGGACGCACCGAGCTTAGCACATTTTCCAGGGCGTCGGGCTTGTGCGCATAGTCGACATAGGCAAGCGCGCCGTCTTTGGTATGGCCGACCAGCTCAAGACGGCCGGAAGCGCCCTGCAGCTTTTCGAGTGCCGCCATCGCGACCTTTGCCGGAACGCCTGTAGACATGGCAAGAGCAGCCGCAACCAGCGCATTGGCGATCTGGAAATCACCGGCCAGTGGAATATCGACCTCGAAAATCTCACCCTCGGCATGAATTTCGGCGACCTGCTTGTGACGAAAATGCTCGACGCGCTTCAGCGCCAGATAGGCACCCTTGCGCCCGACCGTGCGAACATCGTGGCCGGCGGCGGTTGCCGCCTTGATCGCCTGCTCCGACCATGGATCGTCGGCGAAGATGATCGCGGGCGAACCCTTCGGCAGCACCCGGTCGAACAGGTGCATCTTCGCCGCCATATAGTCTTCGACCGTCGGATGGTAATCCATGTGGTCGCGGCCGAGATTGGTGAAGGCGGCTGCCGCGAGCTTTACCCCGTCGAGGCGATACTGGTCGAGGCCATGGCTGGAAGCCTCCATCGAGGCATGCGTGACGCCTTCATCGGCGAGTTCGGCGAGCAGCTCGTGCAGCGATACGGTATCGGGCGTCGTCAGCGAGCCATATTCATTGCGCGTCGGCGAGATGACGCCGGTCGTACCGATCATCGCAGCGGCATGGCCGGCATGCGCCCAGATCTGCCTGACGAAAGAAGCAACAGAGGTCTTGCCGGCCGTGCCCGTCACGGCAACCATCGTCGCCGGCTGACGGCCGTAGAAATGCGAAGCGGCAACGGAGAGAAAACGGCGCGGCTCGGAAACAACCAGAACCGGTACGGAAGTCTGAGCCGCATGCGATGCGATGACGACGGCCGCACCCTTTGCCACCGCATCGGCGATGAAGCCCGCGCCATCCGCCTTGGAGCCCGCAATCGCCACGAAAGCCATCCCGGGTGCGGTCTTCCGGCTGTCGGAAGACAATCCCGTTACATCCAGCGCGCCGGCCGGCCCTTCGAGTTCAGCTTTGAGTTCCGGAAACGCATTTCCGGCGAGGTCCCGCAATTTCATCGAATGCACTTCTCTGGTTCAGGTCGACCGCCCCTTACGAATCGACGCCGACATTGATTCACACTCAATAAGACACCAACAAGGCCGAGCCGTCTTCGCCAAATTCCGGCTCGACACCGAGGATGGGCGCGGCGCGGCGCACGATGTTCTTGACCATGGGGGCTGCCGTATAGGCGGCGATGCGCTGATGCTGCTCGCCGTCAAGCGGCTCGTCGCAGAAGGTCAGCACCACATATTTCGGATTGTCGATCGGGAACGCCGCCAGAAAAGCGTTGAAATTCAGGTTGCTGGCGTAGCGGCCGTTGACGACCTTGTCGGCCGTGCCGGTCTTGCCGCCGACATGGAATCCCGGCACATCGGCGTTGCGGCCGGAGCCCTTTACGCCATTCAGCTTGAAGAGATAGCGGATATCGTCGCTGGTGCTTTTCTTGACGACCATTTCGGCGACTTCATCGGCCTGCTCGCGATTGCGCGGCAAAAAGGTCGGCTCGATCAGCTTGCCGCCATTGATGAGCGCGGCACCGGCGACCGCCGTCTGCAGCGGCGTCGTGGCCACGCCATGGCCGAAGGAGATCGTGATCGAGTTGATCTTCTTCCAGACACGCGGCTGGCTCGGCATCTTCACTTCGGGAAGTTCCGTCTGCATCTTGGTCAGCAGGCCGAGGCGCGTCAGGTAATCCTTCTGCATCTCCATGCCGACGATATCGATCATTCTCGCCGTGCCGATATTGGAGGAGTATTCGAAGATTTCGGGCACTGTCAGCCAGCGGCGCTGGCCATGGAAGTCGTGAATGGTGAAGCCGCCGATGCGGATCGGGTTGGTGGCGTCGAAACTGTCCTTCAGCGAGACCTTGCCGCTGTCGATCGCCATGGCGGTGGAAAAGGTCTTGAAGGTCGAGCCCATTTCGAACGTGCCGTTCGACATGCGGTTCAGCCAGCCGTCCTTGGAGCCCTCCTGCGGATTGTTGGGGTCGAAATCCGGCGCGGATGCCATGGCAATCACCTCGCCCGTATGGGCATCCAGCACGACTGCCCCTGCCCCCTTGGCCTTGTAATTGACCACGGCATTGGCAACGACATCGCGCAGGATTGCCTGCACGCGCACGTCGATCGAAAGACGCACCGGCTCCAACGGCTGGTTGCTCGTCATGCCGACCGAGGCGAGATCGGCGAGGCCCTGATCGTCTATATATTTCTCCATACCGGCAACGCCGCGGTTGTCGATATTGACGTAACCGAGGATATGGGCGGCCGTCGCGCCGCCCGGATAGAAGCGGCGCTTTTCCGGACGGAAACCGATGCCGGGAATGCCGAGTGCCAGGATCTGGCTCTGCTGCTTCGGCGTCAGCTGACGGCGCAGCCAGGCGAAATGCGAGGTGCGGTTCGACAGCTTCTTGTATGTGTCCTTGACGTCGAGGTCGGAAAGCACCGTCTGCAGCTTCTCGACTGCCTCGTCCGCATCGACGATCTTGTTCGGCTCGGCGAACAGCGAAACAGTGCGGATATCGGTCGCCAGCACTTCGCCGTTGCGATCGACTATATCGGGGCGCGATGCCATCAGCCGGTCGGGCGGCAGGATAGACGAGACCGATTCCGGCTCCTTCATCGCATATTCGACCATGCGTGCGCCGATGACGGCATAAAGCGCGGTAAACCCGACGATCAGCAGGCCGACACGGCTTCTGGCCTGCCCCGACTTGCGTTTGCGCGAGCCTTCGATCGCCATGCCCGAGGGAGCGCCGAAACGATTGTAAACGCCGGCGGAAAAATGCGCCTGGCTCTTCAGCACCATGATGCGGGAAAGAAAGGACATTATTCCAGCGCCCCCGTCTCGATCTGGTCCGCGTCTTCGGCTTCGCGTGGCGCCCGCGTTGGGACCGGCTGAGACTTGGCGACGGCACCCGGCTTGGCGCCGGCCTTTGCTTCGGTCATGTCTGGCGGCGGAACCTGCGATTTCAGCATCGGCAACTCGCGCGCATGGGCAAGCGATGTCGAATCCGTCGGCTGCAACTGCAACTCGCTATTATAGGCATTGACCAGCCGCTCCAGCCTGTTCGGCTGCGACTGCAGCGCCCAGTCGGCCTTCAGGAGATCGATCGTGTCCTTCTCCAGCTTGATCTCCGCCTCGAGGCGGTGAACCTCCTCGAGCTTCAGCTCGGCGCGGTGCTTGATCGTATAGGTGACGGCGGCTGCCGCCGTCATGATGCCGATGAGGACAAGATCGAACGTTCTCAGCATATCAAGCTCCAAGCTTTCCGAGGCTGGCAAGATTGGGGAATCCGAAGAGCGACATGTCTTCGGCTTCAGCGGGAGCGCTGGTGCGCTGGCCGGCGCGCAGCTTGGCGGAACGGGCGCGCGGATTGACCTGGGCTTCCTCTTCGCCGGCGGAAACCATCGGCTTGCCGACCGGCTCGAAGGTCGCGGCGCGCTCATGCGCAATGGGCAGATGGCGGGAGCCGGAGGCCTTGCCGGCCCGGTCGGAGAAGAATTTCTTGACGACCCGGTCCTCCAGCGAATGGAACGTGACGACAACGAGACGACCGCCGGGCTTCAGAGCCCGCTCGGCGGCAAACAGTGCCTGCGCCAATTCGCCGAGTTCGTCATTGACGAAGATGCGCAGCGCCTGAAAGACGCGCGTTGCCGGATGGATCTTGTCCTTCATCTTGCGCGGCGTCACCAGCTCGATGAGGCCGGCGAGATCCCGCGTCGTCTCGAAGGGCTTCTCGGCGCGATGCTTCTCGATGGCATGGGCGATGCGCGGCGCCTGGCTTTCCTCGCCGAGATAATGGAAGATCCTGATGAGATCGGCGACTTTGGCGCGATTGACGACATCGGCGGCAGAAACGCCTGAAACCGACATGCGCATGTCGAGCGGGCCGCTCTTTTGAAAGGAGAAGCCGCGCTCGGCCTCGTCGATCTGCATGGAGGAAACGCCGATATCGAGCACCACGCCGTCGAGCCCACCTTCCGGCGCATGATCGGCAAGTTGCGAAAACTGCGAATGGATGAGCTTGAGATGACCGCCATGAGCCGAGACAAGCGCCTGGCCCGCGGCAATCGCCGTCGGGTCGCGATCGAGCGCGATCACATCGGCGCCGGCGCCAAGAATGGCGGAAGTGTATCCGCCCGCACCAAAAGTACCGTCAAGAATGACCTTGCCGGAAGAAGGCTCCAGCGCCGCAAGCACTTCCTTGAGAAGAACCGGAATGTGGCGAACCGGTCCGCCACCGGCTTCAGTTGAACCTCCGCCAGGATTCGCCACCATTCCGTTCCCTCGTCCTCTCAGGAACGCTTGCCCGCCAGCTTGCGCTCCCCTCGTGCCTGCGCCTGCGCGGCCGCGAATGCTTGCGGCTGCCAGAGCTGAAAGTGATCCGCCCGACCCACGAAGGTCACCTCGTCCGAAATGCCGGTGAAGTCGCGAATGAAATCCGTGACCATCAGCCGCCCCTCGGCGTCGAGCTTCATGAAGACCCCGCCCCCATGAATGAGAAGCGACATCTCGTTTGCCTCCGGCGAAAACGGATCTTCCGCCGCAATCTGCCGCTCGAACCTCTCCAGAAGATCCGGGCCGCCGACGCTGATCGCCGGAAACACAAAATCCTGGAAGCAGTAAAGCTCCGGGATATTGCGCTGCGCCAGCACGGAACGAAACGCCGCCGGCACGGAAACCCGGCCCTTGGTATCGATCCTGTTGGTCGCATTCGAAAGGAAGCGGCTCATGACACGAAACATCCGTTTCCGAAAGAGCCCGGAAAGCATTTTGCCGCCCGAAACCCCTTAAGTCAGGCACAGCTTCGCAAGCCGGAAGAACTAGGATCCTCCCGACGCTTCCGGTCCGGAAGGCGCCTTTGCTTTGCGATGAATGGGCAGATGATTGCCCTGATGCAGTGCGCATTTGGGATAGCATGGGACCATATGGGCGTCAATGGGATGAGCCCCTTTTAAGGTGGGCGCAGTATCGAACATTTATAAGCTGTTAAGTTTAACAAAGGGTTAGGAAAGCGATTCTCCGACACCGCCTGAAGTACCGCAGCCGAACGAGAAAATCGGCCGCGCAAGAACCATGAGACCTCGCCTCGGTTTCAGGCATTTCAATGACTTGTCAGGAAAGAAATCGGATTTTGCGGCAATGGAAACGCCGCGGTGTTAATCGCCAGTTGGCCTGTAAGCCGGGTTCTGTATGGCTCCGGCGAACCGGAACGTGGCAGCCATTCATCTGGGACAGCGCTTGCACGCTGCCTCACGCAACCCACCCGGATGACTGACCCAGAAACAGGCCGGAAGGCTTTCGCCAACCGCGTCATCCCTATTCGGTTTTGCTCCCGGTGGGGTTTACCGTGCCATATCCGTTGCCGGAGATGCGGTGGGCTCTTACCCCACCCTTTCACCCTTACCTGTCATGACAGGCGGTTTGCTTTCTGTGGCACTTTCCCTGAGGTCGCCCTCGCCGGACGTTATCCGGCACCGTGTTTCCGTGGAGCCCGGACTTTCCTCACCCTACCGCCTTTCGGCATTGGTAAAGCGCGGCTGCCCGGCCAACTGGCAGGGGCTCCCTTAAACGAGGAAGCCCGTAAAAGCCAACGAAATATCGGGGGCAGGCTTAACGGAAATAAGGTGCGAAATCCGTGGCGTAGCCCTGATCCTTGATTCCGCCTGCCAGAATGAGCTCGGCCCCCAGCCTGCCGATCTCGTCGGAGCTCTTGGCTGACGTCCCCATGCAGCCGGTCAGAACAGCGATATGCGGCGAAGCGGTATAGCCGATCATCGGGTAGCGGCTCCTGGTATAGGAGACGACGCAGGATGAACTGGAAATGGACCGCGCCTCGAGTTCAGGCAATATGCGTGCGACAATGCTCTTGAAGTGTTCGCGGGCAACCTCCCTCCCGTCGGTGCGGAACCAGGCACGCATGTCCTTGTCGTTGTTCAGCACGAGATTGTCCGGATCACCACCGATCTTCAGATAGAGCTTGCCATCGGAGTAACGGATTGGCGGCAGCAGATAGATATCGATGCCGGGTGCATCGAGGATCAGCGACGGCATGCCGGCAAAGCGGTGTGCATCCTCTTCCGCCACCTCGAAAAGGGTCACGGTGCGCCCGTAAACCGTCATATCAACGGATTGCGGCAAGAGATTCTGCGAAATGGAAAAACCACCGGCCGCAAGCAGCACTTTCTCGGCTCGCCAAACCTCGCCGCCATCAGTCGTGACGACAGCCACCCCACCCTCCTGTCGGATCGAGGTGGCGTGATCGCGGATGACAGTCGCACCTGCCTTTTCCAAGAGCAGCGACTGCGCCTTTACCAGCTTGCGCGGACTGATATGGCCTGCGCCCTTTGCTTGGAAAATGCCGGTGCTGCCGGCAGGAAAATCAAAGTAGGGAAATTGCCTCCTCAGCCCGGCTTCCTCGAAAGAAGCCGTGTCGACACCGAGCGAGGTTGCAGCCCGTCGCGTGGCGGCAAGATAATCGCTGGCCGGAGGCCCCACAGCGAGGCAGCCTGCTTGCGTATAGAAATCAACGCCACTTTCTTCGGCAATCTCGCCATAGCGGGCGATGGAGCGGTTGGCGAGCAAGGCCCAGTCGCGGTCCGGATCGATGGTGCGGGTGATGCGGCCTTCGTCATAGTGACTGGCGAAGACGCCTTCATGCGCCTTGCGGTCTTCAGGCTCATCCGGGCCGATGACGGCAACGCCGTCGGTCCGGCGGGCCAGATATTTTGCGGCCGCGGCACCCATCATGCCGCGGCCGATAACGATGAACCTGAAGTCGACTGCCATATCTCACCTCTTTTGGAGGTAGCGATAGCATGGCAATCGCCGTGAAGCATCAAGCTCCTGTCAGAGACGGGCGCCTGCGGTTCAGAGCATCGCAAGAACCTTGCCGCAATAGGATTTGGAGACAGGGTTCATGCGCGTCGCGCCGTGGCCGGCATTGTACTTGAGGATGGTATTGCAGGTCTGCCCACCACCGAGATCATGGGCGGCCGCCAGGTACTTCATGCCGTACTTGATGTTGGTTTCCGGATCGAACAGGCCCTTGGCGCTGCCGGAATAGCCCATCATGCGGGCTGTTGCCGGCTTGATCTGCATCAGGCCGATCTCGCCGTGGGTACCGCGCGCCATCGGATTGAAATTGCTTTCGACACGGATGACGGCAGTCGCAAGAGCCACCGGCACATCATATTGATTGGCATATTTGCTGATCAGTGCGGAATAGGAATCGCCGGAAACTTCGGCGACGGGATAGCCGCTCTGGCGCTCGACCGTCTTCAGCGGACGCTGCGCTTTCTTCTGCACGCGCTGCGCCGTCTTCTGCGGGCGTTCTTTCTCGTGCACGCGCTCCGCAGTCTTCTGCGGACGCTCGATTTTCTTCACAGGCGCATCGGCCCGCACACCCCAGTCATTCGCAAAGGCAAAGCTATTTCCTGCCAGCACCATGCCAACGCATGCTGCAGCAACAACAATCAGTTTTCTCATGTAGTCTTGATCACTCCGACCCAAAGAATTACCGGACTGCGCGCCTCGCGGTCCTGATGTATTCCTGACCAATAACTGATCAGGCCTCGCAGCAATTCTTATCGTTTCACATGACGCCTTCGATTTAGCTTGGGAACAACCATCGGCGTCGCTTAGCGGAAGCCCTTAGACCATCGCAATGAGGAGATAATAGGGAAATGATGTGGCAGTCCGAATTTCGCGCCCAAACATGGAAAATCGGTAATGTTGGAAACCGTGAAAAATCAGGAGTAACGCGGCAGCGCCGAGAGCAGGCGATGCAGCGTGTCGATCGTCGAGAAATCGGCGATTCCGTCCACCTGTTCGGGGCGGAAATGCCGCTGGAAGGCTTCCACGTCACCCGCCATCTTATCACTGAATTCGCCCGTGATCTCAGTGCCGTAACCATAAAGCGAGAGCATGGATTGCAGCGCCTCGATCGGTTGCCCGCGGTCACCGCGCTGGAAGAAGCGTCCGCCGGTAATTGCGGCCGGTTCCACCCAATGGCCGACGCCAGCCTCGTACAGTTCGCGCCAGGGGAATTTTTCGCCGGGATCGACCTTGCGAACGGGGGCGACATCGGAGTGCCCAAGCACCCTTTCAGGCACGATTGACCAGCGATCGCCGCAATCACGACATAATTCGATCACGGCAGCAATCTGCTCTTTCGGGTAATCTGGAAGCCCGCCCGGATGGCCGGCATTGGCGATCTCGATGCCGATCGACCGCGAATTGATATCCGTCTCGCCGTGCCAGAAGCTCTTGCCCGCATGCCACGCGCGGCGGCTCTCCGGCACGAGTTGCAGGACCTCACCGTCAGGCTGCACAAAATAATGACTGGAAACCTGGCTTTCATCCCGACAGAGCCAGTCGAGCGCTCCTTCAGCGCTCGGCATGCCGGTATAATGCAGCAGGATCATATCGGGTTTTTGGCCATCGGCACGTTCGCCATGGTTCGGCGAAGGCTGGACGCGCGCTCGGCTGTAATCGGCCTCGAATGAGGTCATGCGGCGCGGCGTTCCTTTTCGATCGCCGCATAAGCGTCGTTCAGCGCTGCCATCCGTTCATTGGCAATCGCATGAAACTCTTCCGGCACGCCACGCGAGATCAGCCGATCTGGATGATGCTCGCTGACGAGCACATGGTAGTGGCGGCGGATGGTCGGGAAATCGTCGGCCGGCGAAACGCCGAGAACCTTGTAGGGGTCGCGCCCATCAGAGACGTGGCGGGCGGCGATCTGATCGAAGCGGGCGTCGCTCATCTGGAAGATTTCCGCGATATGGCGCAGAAAATACATTTCATTCTCGTGGATCAGCCCGTCCGCCTTGGCAATATGGAACAGGCCATCGAGCACGTCTTCCAGAACCGGGCAATTGGCAGCGCAGGTCGAGCAGAGCGTCGACAGCTTGGCCGCGTAGGCTTCGTAACCGGCAACGTCCTGGCGGGCGAGATTATAGAGGCGCGCGACATTCTTTGCTTCGCTCGGCGGAAACTCGAAAATATCGCGGAAAGCCTGAACTTCCTTTTCGCTGACAATGCCATCGGCTTTTGCCATCTTGGCCGAAAGCGCGATGACGGCTACGGAAAAGGCGACCTTGCGGCGCGTCTCCGGATCGCCTTCGAAAACTGTTCGAATAGCCTCGACCACCGCAAAGAGCGCATTGCCCGCGGTATTGCCAATGGCATTCACCAGTTTTTCCCAGAAAGACATCGTCATCTTCTCGCAATGCAGCAAGTTCTAGAAGAAACACCTTGACCAAATAATCGTTGCCATTGCAAGGCGGCTATTGGTCGTAGGTTTGAAAACAGTTTTCACAATTCGGTAATTGTCGCTGATCCCGCGACCATCCGCTGTGTCCGCTATTTTCTGTATTATTCGCACAACGCCCGGCGATTTCCACAACACTTATGGATAGGTGGACCGGCATTGAACCGATTATATCGACGGTTCCGGCACCTGCACTGCAGAATGGTCCGTTTTTCGTAAATTCTTTACTTTACAGGGCACTTTCCCTGCCGCATCCATGCGTTACCGGAAGCATGTCGCGCAAAAATGTGCAGCGGTTTGCGATACCGGCATGCGTAAGAGAGAGACTTGAGCCCCGCGCATCGGGCGCCAAAGGAGGGATCTATGGCCAAACAGAAAGTCGCAATGCTGACCGCCGGAGGCCTGGCGCCCTGCCTCTCATCCGCCGTCGGCGGCCTGATCGAGCGCTACAGCGACATCGCACCCGATATCGAACTCATCGCCTACAAGTCCGGCTATCAGGGCGTGCTGCTCGGCGACAGCGTTGTGATCGCCAAGGAGATGCGGGAGAAGGCGCCGCTCCTGCATCGTTATGGCGGTTCACCGATCGGCAACAGCCGCGTGAAGCTCACCAATGCTGCGGACTGCGTGAAGCGTGGCCTCGTCAAGGAAGGCGAAAATCCACTGCGGGTCGCCGCAGAACGTCTTGCCAATGACGGCGTCACCATTTTGCACACGATAGGCGGCGACGATACCAACACGACCGCTGCCGATCTCGCCGCCTATCTCTCGGCCAATGGCTATGACCTGACGGTCGTTGGCCTGCCGAAGACGGTCGACAACGACGTCGTGCCGATCCGCCAGTCGCTCGGCGCCTGGACGGCCGCCGAAGTCGGCGCCCATTTCTTCGATAATGTCAGCAACGAACAGACCGCCGCACCGCGCACGCTCGTCATCCACGAGGTCATGGGCCGCCACTGCGGCTGGCTGACGGCCGCGACCGCCCGTGCCTACCTGCAGCGCACCAAGGGCAACGAATATGTCGACGGCCTGATGATGAACGCGCATATGAAGAGCATCGACGCCGTCTACCTGCCGGAAATGGCCTTCGACCTTGATGCCGAAGCCGCACGCCTGAAGGAGATCATGGACAGGACCGGCCATGCCACCGTCTTCGTGTCGGAAGGCGCCTGCCTCGACGCCATCGTCGCCGAGCGCGAAGCCGCGGGCGAGACGGTCAAGCGCGATGCGTTCGGCCACGTGAAGATCGACACGATCAATGTCGGCGCCTGGTTCCAGAAACAGTTCGCGAGCCTGCTCGACGCCGAACGCTCTCTCGTCCAGAAATCCGGCTATTTCGCCCGCTCGGCACCGGCAAACGGCGAAGATCTGCGGCTGATCCAGAGCATGGTCGACCTCGCCGTCGAAAGCGCCCTCAACAAGATTTCGGGTGTAACCGGCCATGATGAAGCGCAGAACGGCAAGTTGCGCGCAATAGAATTCCCCCGCATCAAGGGTGGCAAGCCGTTTGATCTTTCAACTGCATGGTTTGGTGAAGTAATGAACCAGATCGGGCAAAAATACACCGGGGCATGATTGACGGATGGCTAATATGATGTCTTTGCTTGTTCTCTAGGAATAGGAGGAGATTCCATGTCGCTTGAAGCTTGGCTCGCTTTTGCAGCCGCATCCGCCATCATGCTGGCCATACCGGGACCGACCATTCTTCTGGTCGTTTCCTATGCGCTTGGTCATGGCCGGAAAACGGCGCTGGCGACCGTTTCAGGCGTGGCTCTCGGCGATTTCACGGCCATGACGGCATCGCTTTTCGGATTGGGCGCCCTGCTCGCCGCATCCGCGACGCTGTTTACCGTGCTGAAGTGGATCGGCGGCGCCTACCTCATCTGGCTCGGGATCAAGCTCTGGCGGGCACCGATCATTGGCGAGCACATCGCCGACAACGACAACCTGCCGGAAGAAAAGTCCTTGCGGATCTTCCTGCATGCCTACGTGGTGACGGCGCTGAACCCGAAGAGCATCGTCTTCTTCGTCGCCTTCGTACCGCAGTTCCTCAACCCTGCCCTTCCCTTCTTCGATCAGATGCTGATCATGGAAGCGACCTTCCTCGTGCTCGCCACCATCAATGCCTCCTGTTACGCCCTTGCCGCTCACGCCGCCCGCGGCCTGATTCGCAAGGCGAGCGTGCAGCGTGCGGTTAACCGCACCGGCGGCACTCTGCTCATCGCGGCAGGCGCTGTAACCGCCGGGTATCGCCGTATTGCAGCTTAGAGCCTTTCCCGGTCAGATTGCAGCATTCTGTTGGCTGAATCGGGCCGCCTGATCGACCGGCCGGCTTGGCCGTAGATCTGGGCTACGACGCGCGCCTGCCGGTCGACCATCCAACTCCGTTTGAGCCAACAGAATGCTGCAATCGGACCGGGAAAGGTTCTAATAATTTTCCGTGGTTGCTGGAAAGCCACGAATAGGTTAATGGCTATCCCCGGGCTTAAGGTATTTGATAACTTTTAAGACGCTGCCGGGGCGGCGCGATTCACGAAAGTGAGAGAATGGTAGCGATCGGATTTTCCGGCCTGAAACGCAGTCTCGTGGTCTCGACCATGCTCTGCGGCGTCATTTCCGGATGCGCGAGCGTTGAATATACCTCTCAGGCGGAACTGACCGCCGCACAGACCGTGATTCCCATGCCGAAGCCGGGTGAAGACGCAACGCTGGCTGCTATCCCGACCGCCGAAGGCGCAACTGCTCCGGCCGTCGCCACGCTCAATCCGCAGGCAGCAACTGCCGCACCTGTTCTCACCGCAGCAGCCATGCCGAATGTGGTCTCCCCCGTTCAGCAGCAGGCCGGCGATTTCGCCATGCAGGGCGGCGTACAGCAGGTTGCCGTCAATGGCTATGCTCCGATCCCGCTGACACCCGAGATGACGGCAATCCAGTCCGTCATTCCGACGCCGCGTCCAGGCTCGCCCGCAAGCCCCTCGACACAGCTTGCCTTCGCTGCAACGACACCGCAGAACGGCGCGCTCGCAGCGCTTGCCGCCGTCGATACCACGCCGCGCTTCGCCATGGACTACGGCTTTGACGAATCCGGCCCGATCGATCCGCCGGCCGCGCCGCCGATGTTCAGCGATGACGACGGCGACGATGCTCCGACCGTCGAAAAGAGCCTCGTCAGCAAGCTCATCAGTAAATATTCCAAGCTTTACGCAATTCCGGAATCGCTGCTCCACCGCGTCGTCCATCGCGAGAGCCGCTACAATTCCAAGGCCTATAACAAGCGCGGCTACTTCGGTCTCATGCAGATCAAGTACAACACCGCAAAGTCGATGGGTTACGACGGTAATCCCGCCGGCCTTTTCGATGCCGAAACCAATATCAAATATGCAGGCAAGTACCTGCAGGGCGCCTGGCAGGTTGCCGACAGGAAGGAAGACGACGCCGTTCGTCTTTACGCCCGCGGTTACTATTATGACGCCAAGCGCAAGGGCATGACCGACATCGCCCAGGGCAATTACTGATCGTCCAATAATTGATACAGACTGTCTGTGACGGGCCTCAGCCGGCTTTCGCCGCCTGAAGCGTATTGAGGATTTCCTTCAGCACGATCTGCGGCCTGTAGCGCAGCCAGCTCGGGGTCAGTCCCATGCGGACGAAGACGAGATTCGCCGAGGGAACGATTGCCATCGTCTGGCCGTCATGCCCCTGCAGCCAGAACGTATCCTGAGGCAGGCCGAACTCCGCGCTCGTGCCGCCGCCAGGTCCGGCAAGCCAGGCCTGGCCTTGCGTATATTTGCCCCCCGAACTTGCTGTCGGTGTCCGCATCGTCGCAACAAAGCCTTCCGGCAGAAGCCTCTGTCCGTTCCACACACCGTCCTGCAGCAGGAACTGGCCGAAACGTGCCCAGTCATGCGCCGTGGCATAAATATAGGAACTGCCGGTAAACGTCCCGCGCTCATCGGCTTCGAAGACCGCGCTCGTCATGCCGAGCGGAGAAAACAGCGCATCGCGGGGATAATCGAAGGCTGCCCGCGGATCACCGACCTTATCCATCCAGATACGGGACAGAAGCACCGCCGTTCCACTGGAATAATGGAAATCCGTACCCGGCGCGGCCACCAGAGGTGCGCCCGCCGGCAGGGAAACCATATCGGGGTCGAGATAGAGCATGCGCGTCACATCGGCGACGGCGCCATAATCTTCGTTGAAGGCGAGCCCGCTTTCCATGCCGAGCAGGTCGGAGAGTTTGATGTCTCCGCGCGAATCACTCGCCCATTGCGGCAGGAGATGTGTGTCATCGAAGGAGATCTTGCCTGACAGCATCAGCCGGCCGATCAGCGCCGCATTCACGGTCTTCGTCATCGACCAGCCGATGAGCGGCGTATCGACGCCGAAACCCGGCCCATAATTCTCGGCAATAACGCGGCCATCCTGGATGACGACCATCGCCCGCATGGCAGGCCCGGCAAGCGCGGCATCGGCCAGAAGGGCGGCGACCTTGGCATTGCCTGTCGCAGGATCGACACCCTCACCGTCCGGCCATGATGCATCGTTCGCCCCCGCCCGCAGCGCCGGCGCCAGTGGCACGGCTCTGGCGGCGGCATCGAAATTGCCGTCAGGCACACTCGTGCAGCCGAGAGCGCCGCGATAAAGCGCGTAGCTTGGCGCAAACAGGCCCATGAAACGCGAAGTCACCCGCCCGCCGTCGCGGTCGATCTCGACGCGCATCAGCCTGAGCAACGGATTTCCTGGTGCCTGGACATCATCGTGGAGAACTGTGTCGGGATCGCGCCCCGCGATGAAGACATTGGAGCAGACGATCTTGGCGGCATAGCCATTACCCACCTTCAGGAGTTCCGGCGGAGCTATGGAGAGCCACGCGACTGCGCCTACGGCGACGAGAATGACGAGCAGGGCCAAGCCCTTGAAGATACGCGGAACAACTCGCATGCAATCCTCCACGGAAGGGAGAGAAGCAGGAAACGCTCCCCGCGAAAAGGGCGAAGCGAAAAGAAGTGTTTCAATCGCCTTCAATTTTCGCTGAGGTCTTCGCGGAGCGCCGTTGAAACCCTGGCCCACAGGGCGCGTCATCAAACTGTAGCAGAGGCGGGTTACACGCCCTGAACGCTAAAAAGGTGACAGACTCATGTCGGAATTTGCACCGGATACCGGCTTCCGCAAGAACCGGAAACTCAAGGCAGCGCTTCTCCGCCACAAGGCTTTTTCCAAGGACGGCTTCTCGGAGCGTCTCTTCGGCGTGCTCTTCTCGGGCCTCGTCTATCCGCAGATCTGGGAAGACCCGGACCTCGACATGCAGGCAATGGACCTGAAGCCCAATCACCGCATCGTCACGATCGGTTCCGGCGGCTGCAACATGCTGGCCTACCTCTCCAAGGCGCCGGCTTCGATCGACGTCGTCGATCTCAATCCGCACCACATCGCGCTGAACAGGCTGAAGCTTGCCGCCTTCAAGAACCTGCCAGGCCATTCTGATCTCGTCCGTTTCCTGGCCATGCCGAACGAGAAGTCGAACAGCCGGGTTTTCGACCGCTATCTGTCATCCAATCTCGACGATACGACGCGCGCCTACTGGAACACCCGCAAGTTCGGCCGCCGCCGTGTCACGGTCTTCGACCGCAACATCTATGAAACCGGCCTGCTCGGCCGCTTCATCGGCGCCGCTCACCTTCTTGCCCGTCTGCATGGCGTAAAGCTGCAGGAAATGACCAAGGCCCGCACGATCCGCGAGCAGCGCCAGTTCTTCGACGACCAGATCGCTCCCCTCTTCGAAAAACCCATCGTTCGCTGGATCACCAACCGCAAGAGCTCGCTTTTTGGCCTCGGCATTCCGCCGCAGCAATATGACGAGCTGGCAAGTCTTGCCGCCGACAATTCCATCGCTCCTGTTCTGAAGCACCGCCTTGAAAAACTCGCCTGCCATTTCCCCATGCGCGACAATTACTTCGCCTGGCAGGCCTTCGCACGCCGCTATGCGGATGGCGAGGAGGGCCCGCTCCCGACCTATCTGAAGCCGGAGCATTACGACGTGATCCGCGCCAACGTGGATCGCGTCAATGTCCATCATGCAAGCTTCACCGAGCTTCTGGCAGGCGAGCCGGCAGCCTCGCGCGACCGTTACATCCTGCTCGACGCACAGGACTGGATGACCGACCAGCAGCTCAACGATGTCTGGCGCGAGATTACCCGCACCGCCCGTGACGGCGCCCGCGTGATCTTCCGCACGGCGGCCGAAAAGAGCATCATCGAAGGCCGCCTCGCCCCTGTAATCCGCGACCAGTGGCACTATTTCGAAGAGCAGTCGCGTGAGATGACCAGCCAGGACCGCTCGGCAATCTACGGCGGCTTCCATATCTACGGGAAGAAGGCGTGAGCAAAGTCAGCGAGATGACCGTCAAGAGCGAGGAACATGCCGACCTGATGGACGGCATGTATCGCTACCAGCGCCATTTCTACGATCTCACCCGCAAATACTATCTTCTCGGCCGCGACCGTACGATCCGCAACCTCGACGTTCCCCAGGGCGGCACGCTGCTTGAAGTCGGCTGCGGAACCGGTCGCAACATGGCGCTCGCCCACAAGCATTTTCCGACGGCCAAGCTCTACGGTCTCGATATTTCCCAGGAAATGCTGATCTCCGCCCGCAAGACCTTCGCCACCAAGGCGACCATACCGGATTTCCGGGTCGCGGATGCCACGGCCTATACGCCGCGCGAATTCGGCGCTGCCGGTTTCGACCGCATTCTGATTTCCTACGCGCTGTCGATGATCCCGGATTGGGAACGCGCGGTGGATGCGTCGATCGCCGCGCTCAATCCCGGCGGCCAGTTGCACATCGTCGATTTCGGCCAGCAGGAAGGCCTGCCTGCCTGGTTCCGCCGCCTGCTGCAGGCATGGCTCGCCAAGTTCCACGTCACACCGCGCTCCAATCTGCGCGAGGTTCTGGAAGCGCAAGCAGCTGAAAACAGCGCGACATTGTCGTTCGACAGGATCGGCGGCGGTTATGCGTGGCGAGCCGCTATTATCAGCAAGCGCTCATAATTCGCTTGTAAATAACCAATTTTTTACGTTGATATTAGAAAAGAGGGTTATACCCTCTGCTGGGCGCGTGTATTCGAAGGTCAGGCTGTGGGGCAGATCCATCATCACGACGGGACATTCATGCGTCGGCTTCTGTTTTGCGTCGTGCCGCTTGCCCTGCTGCTCGCCGGTTGCAGCTCCACAGGTTACGATTATCTCGAGACCGCTTCCATAAAGCCGAAGACCCGCTTCAAGGATACCGATCCGCAGGATTTCGGCCCCAAGCGCCCGCAGCAAAACGCAGTCCACGGCATCGACATCTCCAAATGGCAGGGCGATATCGACTGGCAGACGGTGCGCAAATCAGGCGTTGCCTTTGCCTTCATCAAGGCGACCGAAGGCAAGGACAGGATCGACCCGCGCTTCGACGAATACTGGCGCGAGGCAGCGGCCTCAGGCATTCCGCATGCGCCCTACCACTTCTATTATTTCTGCTCCTCCGCCGACGACCAGGCCGACTGGTTCATCCGTAACGTCCCGAAGGAATCGATGCGCCTGCCGCCGGTGCTGGATGTTGAGTGGAATGCAGAATCAAAGACCTGCCGCTTCCGCCCCGATCCGGCCACGGTGCGATCCGAAATGCAGCGCTTCATGAATCGCCTGGAAGCCTATTACGGCAAGCGGCCGATCATCTATACCTCTGTCGATTTTCACCGCGAGAACCTCGCCGGCTATTTCCAGGACTATCATTTCTGGGTCCGCTCCACCGCCAAACATCCCGACGTGACCTATGCCGACCGCCGCTGGGCCTTCTGGCAATATACGTCGACGGGCGTCATCCCCGGCATCCGGGGTCCCACGGATATCAATGTCTTCGCCGGTTCTGCGAAAAACTGGAACAACTGGGTGGCTGACGTTTCCAAGGATAGAAATTCTTAGTAACGTACCCTAATCTTTCTTGCTTCCGTCACATTCCTCTGGGAAATCGACGGAATTCCATGTGTTTTTACGAGGATCGTTTCATGCACCGCTCGCTTAAAGGCCGCTCTGCACTTGCCCTTCTGTTTGCCTGCGCCATTGCAACAGGCGCTGCCGCCCAGCAGGCTCCGAATGCGGCAGCTTCGGCCCCTGCGGCACCCTGCGGCGGCGATCTCTCTGCCTTCCTCGAGGGCGTCAAGAAGGACGCGATTGCAGCCGGCGCCAGCGCCGAAGCTGCAGACCAGGCGCTCGCCGGTGCTCAGATCGACCCCAAGGTTCTGAGCCGCGACCGCGCCCAGGGCGTCTTCCGCCAGACCTTCCTCGAATTCTCGCAGCGCACCGTTAGTCAGGCACGCCTCGACATCGGCCGCCAGAAGATGAAGCAATACGCCGATGTCTTTGCCCGCGCCGAGCAGGAATTCGGCGTTCCCGCCGGCATCATCACCGCCTTCTGGGCGATGGAAACCGATTTCGGCGCCGTGCAGGGCGATTTCAACACCCGCAACGCGCTGGTGACGCTCTCGCATGACTGCCGCCGGCCGGAGCTCTTCCGCCCGCAGCTGATCTCCCTCATCGAGATGGTCCAGCACGGCGACCTCGACCCGCAGACCAATACCGGCGCCTGGGCCGGCGAAATCGGCCAGGTGCAGATGCTGCCGCGCGATATCATCGCTTATGGCATGGACGGCGACGGCGACGGCCATGTTCGCCTCAAGCAGAGCGGCCCGGACGCGATCCTGACGGCTGCCAAGTTCATCCAGCATCTCGGTTTCGAGCGCGGCCAGCCCTGGCTGCAGGAAGTCACCGTGCCGGATAATCTTCCCTGGGAAAAATCGGGCCTCGGCGGCACGATGACGGCAGGCGAATGGTTCAACCTCGGCGTCAAGCCGCGCGACGGCAACACTGCCTTTGCCAATCTCGAAGGCGATCTCGTGCTGCCGCAGGGCCGCCTCGGGCCGGCCTTCATCGCCTATCCCAATTTCAAGATCTATCTGGAATGGAACAAGTCGTTCATCTACACGACGTCGGCCGCCTATTTCGCGACCCGCCTCTCCGGCGCCCCGACCTATCAGAAGGGTACGCCGGAACAGGGCCTGTCCAACGAAGAGATGAAACAGCTGCAGACCAAGCTCGACTCGCTCGGCCATGACGTCGGCGAAATCGACGGCATCCTCGGCTCCGGCACCCGTGTCGCGATCCAGAAGGAACAGCAGCGCCTTGGCATGCCGGCAGACGGCTGGGCCACGCCCACCCTGCTCAACGCGCTCTGAGTAACGAGACGACCTCCCGCCACCCGGCCGCATGAATCGGGTGGCGGTCTCCTGCCGATTGGATATCAGTACTCCAACAACGGGAGGCATCGGCATGGAACAGAGAATGACCGCATTGACCTGGGGCCTGCTTGCCCTGCTCGGTCTCATCTGGGGCGGCTCCTTCTTCTTCGCGCGCATTGCCGTCATCGAAGTGCCGCCGCTCACGCTCGTCTTCCTGCGCCTTTCGATTGCAGCGCTTGCGCTGCATATCTATATCGCCGGCCGTTTCGGCATCTACCCGCTCTTGAGGAGCAGCTGGCGCGAATTCCTCATTCTCGGCATCCTCAACAACGCCCTGCCTCATGCGCTGATATTCTTCGGCCAGACGCGCATCGGCGCCGGCCTCGCCTCCATTCTCAATGCCACGACGCCGATCTGGACGGTGTTGATCGCCAATTACCTGACATCGGATGAGAAGCTCTCTTCGGCCAAGATCATCGGCTGCCTGACCGGCCTGCTCGGGACGGCCGTGCTGATCGGCCCCAGTGTCGCGGCTCGTGGCGATCTGCCGGTATGGGCACTGCTTCTGCCCGTGATCGCCGCAATCTCCTACGGATTTGCTGCAACCTACGGCAAGCGCTTCCGGGGCATCGCACCGCCGGTTATTGCCGCCGGGCAGATGACGGCCTCCTCGCTGGTCGCGTTGCCGCTATCGCTCGTCATGGATCACCCCTGGACGCTCGCCATCCCATCGGGCAACGCGATCGCCGCGATCCTGGCAATCGCCCTCCTGTCGACCGCCCTGGGCTATATTCTCTATTTCCGCATCATGGCAGTGGCGGGCGCGACCAATACGTCGCTGGTGACACTGCTCGTACCCCCGAGCGCCATCCTCCTCGGCTTCCTGTTCCTTGGGGAACGGCTGGAAACAACTGAGATCGCCGGCATGGCGCTGATCGGCCTCGGGCTAATCATACTCGATGGGCGCATCTATAGCCGCTCACGCGCCCTCGCCTGAAAGGACTATGCTGCAGCGCGCCATTCTTCCGCCAAAAGCATGAATCCCGATGCGCGGTATGTAACAAAGTGTTAAATTTTGAGAGCGCGATTTTCCGATCAAATTTCAATAACTTACAGGATCGTCTCTAGACTTATCCACTGCGCTCTTCGGCAGTGCAGCACAAGAAGCGCTTCCCAACTAACACATTTCCGACATATTATTAGCTGGTTAACGCGAGGAGGCAGACATGGGACTTACGCAATCCTTGAATGTCCTGTTGGTCAGTGCAGCGTTCGCATTCGTCGTATCCATGCTCTTCATTTGAGCGGGTGCGAGGCGTAAAGACTGAAATACCGAACTCCTGAAACAATCAGCCCCAGATATTGAAAAGCGCATGCCCCGCCCGGCATGCGCTTTTCCTTTGCCCATGGGCGACTGTCGGATCAGGCCGCCGCGCCGGCGCTTCTAGCCGTCTGGCGCGAGAGGCCGAGATTGTCGAGAACGGCAGAGACCAGCGGAGCGCGGTTCATCGTATAAAGATGGAATTCGTGCAGACCGCGACGCACGAGATCTTCGATCTGCTCGGCTGCGACATCGGCGGCAACCTTGGCCCGCTCCTCCGGCTTCTCCTCATATCCGTCAAAGCGCTCGTCGAGGAAGGCCGGAATGATCGTGCCGCAGGCGCCGGCAAAGCGCTTCAGCTGCGTCAGGTTCTGGATCGGCATGATACCAGGTACGACAGGGATCTTGACGCCGGCCGCACGCACCTTTTCGAGGTAACGCTCGAAATTGTCATTGTCGAAGAAGAACTGCGTCAGAGCGCGATCTGCGCCATTGTCGGCCTTCCGCTTCAGCATCTCGATATCGGCCGCCTGGTCGCGGCTTTCAGGGTGCTTTTCCGGATAGGCCGAGACGGAGATCTCGAAATCGCCGATCTGCTTGAGGCCGGCCACCAGTTCGGCTGCGTTGGCGTAACCACCCGGGTGCGGCTGGTACGGCGCACCAACGCCGCCAGGCGCATCACCGCGCAGTGCCACGAAGTGCGTAACGCCTGCCTTGCGGAAGCTGTCGACCACCTGATGCGTCTCTTCCTTGGTGGCGCTGACGCAGGTCAGGTGCGAGGCTGTTGCAAGCGGTGTGTCGGTCAGGAAGCGCGTGACCGTGGAAAGCGTCGGCGCCTTGGTGGTGCCGCCGGCACCATAGGTCACGGATACGAATTCCGGGTTCCAGTCCTGCAGCTCGCGGACCGTGTTCCAGAGCTGGCCCTCCATCTCCTCGGACTTCGGCGGGAAGAACTCGAAGGAGATCGCGATATCGCGGCGGCGAGCGTCGTTGTTCTGGGTCATTTATTCTCTCCCGGCAAATGTAGGTATGGCGCCTTCGCTCTCCAGCGAGGCCATCAGGCGCCTCGGGTCGCGCGCGAGCCAGATCGTGACCGTGAGGCCCTTCTCGCCCTGCTGACCCGGATGAAGATCGACGACCTGCTCGACATCCAGCCCCGCCTTGCGCACCCATTCCGACATGGCCTGATGCGAGAAGCCGAGACGGACATGGGCATGCTCGTCGCGAAGATATTCAAGGCCGTGCGGCGCCAGGTCGATGATAACAAGGCGACCGCCCGGCCGCAGCATGCGCGCAGCTTCGGTGATCGCGATCTCGGGCTGGTCGAAAAAATGCAGCACCTGGTGGATCGTCACCAGATCGAAGTCCTGCCCCTCGAAAGGCAGATTGAGGATATCGGCGTGGCGTACCGAAGCCGTGGTGATGCGGGACTTGTCGAGATTGGCGCGTGCCACACTCAGCATGTCGCGGCTGGCATCGACGCCAATTGCCCGGCGATAGCGGCCGGAGAGAAGCTCCAGCATGCGGCCGGTGCCGGTGCCGAGATCGAGCAGGGAATCGATCGGATTGCTGCCGAGCAGCTTGATGACGGCGGCATCCACCTCTTCATCAGCCGCATGCAGGCGGCGAAGCTCGTCCCATTCGGCAGCGTTACGGCTGAAATAGGCCTGCGCACGCTCGGCGCGGTGGCGTTTGACGGAGGCAAGACGCTCGCCGTCCCGCTGTACGACCGGATCGTTTTCGGAGACATGCTTCAGGAGGTTACGCACCAGCGCGGCGGCCTTGCCCTCATGCGCCAGCCGGAAATAGGCCCAGGCGCCCTCCTGATAGCGATCGATGAGCTCTGCCTCGCCGAGCAGCTTCAGGTGCCGCGAGATGCGGGGTTGGGATTGGCCCAGGATTTCCGTAAGATCGGTAACGGTGAGATCACCTGCCGCCAGCAGCGCCAGCAGCCGCAGGCGCGTCGGTTCGCCGGCCGCCTTCAAGACGTCCACCAGCGCATCCAGTCCAAGCCTCAGGGGTTCGCTCATATTCTACCCAATCAAGATATAAAGATATCTTTATGTGATTTGGGTAGCTGAAGCAAGCGGCATTTCACCGAATTGCGAACTTGCCTTTGCTGATCGCGCCAACAAAAGGGAAGACCGCGAGACATCAAAAAAGCCCCGGACCAGCCGGGGCTTTCGAAAGGGCTGAAGAACGGATCAGCGCGTCAGGCGCTTGTGAGCCTGGCTGCCCGGGTTCAAGGCATCAGGGCCGAGGCGGCGAACCTTGTCCTGCTCGTAGTCCTCGAAGTTGCCTTCGAACCATTCGACATGGCCTTCACCTTCAAAGGCGAGGATGTGTGTCGCCAGACGGTCGAGGAACATGCGATCGTGGCTGATGATGATGGCGCAACCGGCAAATGCTTCCAGCGCGCTTTCCAGGGCACCGAGCGTTTCCGTGTCGAGGTCGTTGGTCGGTTCGTCGAGCAGCAGCACGTTGCCGCCGGCCTTCAGCATCTTGGCAAGGTGAACGCGGTTACGCTGACCACCCGAGAGATTGCCGACCTTCTGCTGCTGATCGCCGCCCTTGAAGTTGAACGCGCCGCAATAGGCGCGCGAATTCATGTCGAACTTGCCGAGCTTGATGATTTCGGCGCCGCCGGAGATTTCCTCCCAGACGGTCTTGTTGCCGTCGAGCGCGTCGCGGCTCTGGTCGACATAACCGAGATGTACGGTCTCGCCGATGCGGACCGAACCGGCATCCGGCTTTTCCTGACCGGTGATCATCTTGAACAGCGTCGTCTTGCCCGCGCCGTTCGGACCGATGATACCGACGATGCCGCCCGGCGGCAGCTTGATCGACAGATCGTTGATCAGCGTGCGGCCTTCGAAGCCCTTGGTGATGCCTTCCATCTCGATGACCACCTGGCCGAGGCGTTCGCTGACCGGGATGATGATCTGCGCGTCGCCCGGACGCTGCTTCTCGGCGGCCTCAACCAGCTGCTCGTAGGACTTGATACGCGCCTTCGACTTGGCCTGACGGGCCTTCGGGCTGGAAGCAATCCATTCCTGTTCGCGGCTGATTGCCTTCTGGCGGCCGGCTTCTTCGCGGTTTTCCTGCAGCATGCGCTTGGCCTTCGCCTGCAGATAAGCCGAGTAGTTGCCTTCGTACGGGATGCCGCGGCCGCGATCGAGTTCGAGGATCCAGCCGGTGACGTTGTCCAGGAAGTAGCGATCGTGGGTGATCATCATCACGGCGCCCGGATAGTCGCGCAGGTGCTTTTCGAGCCAGGCGATGGTTTCGGCGTCCAGATGGTTGGTCGGTTCGTCGAGCAGCAGCAGGTCCGGCTGCGAGAGCAGAAGGCGGCAGAGCGCGATACGACGGCGTTCACCACCCGACAGGCTGGTGACTTCGGCGTCGCGCGGCGGGCAGCGCAGCGCTTCCATCGCCATCTCGACCTGGCTTTCCAGATCCCAGAGGTTCTGGCTGTCGATGATGTCCTGGAGCTTGGCACCCTCTTCCGCCGTCTCGTCGGAATAGTTCATCATCAGCTCGTTGTAGCGATCGACGATCGCCGTCTTGGAAGCAACGCCTTCCATGACGTTTTCGAACACCGTCTTGTTCGGATCGAGCTTCGGCTCCTGCTCCAGGTAGCCGACCGTCGCACCTTCGGCGAGCCAGGCTTCGCCAGTATATTCCTTGTCCTGGCCGGCAATGATGCGCAGCACGGTGGACTTACCGGCGCCGTTCGGGCCGAGAATACCGATCTTTGCATCGGGATAGAAGGAAAGATGGATGTTCTCGAGGATCTTCTTATTGCCATAGGCCTTGTTGAGGCCGGACATATGATAGATGAACTGACGTGCCATGCTGGGATGCTCCGGGCGGAAACTTGAAATCGTGGCCGCTATGTAGGCGAAACCACGCCCGCGGGCAACGCCGAAACCCTGTTTCGTCAGGATTTCGGCATGTTTCCGTCAGAAGCCGGCTGCATCCACAAGGCCTTCGTCACAGCCGAAGGACGTCTGCCCTGCCCCCTGGATCAGCCCGCCGAGACCCTTCTCCTTCGCTTGGGCCGAAACGGCATCCTGCGAAAGTCCGATCGTCAGTTCGCTGATCACGCGCTTGTTGCCGACGCGCCGGCAGCTCATCTTCACGCGGTCGCTGGCACCGGCCCCAAAGCTCTTGTCGAAAGCCGCCTTGATCGCGTCGGATTTCAGCGTCTTGCCGACATTGGCGGCAAAGAGATCGCGCACCGCCGAAGCATTGAGATCGCCCATCAGGTGGATAGCAGTGGCAAAATAATCATCGGCACTCATCTTGGTGCACGTGCCGTGTTTGATCCACTCATGCCGCTCGAGCCCGGATTGCGTGCCGGGCATTGCCTTGTCGAGAGCGGTCTTCGTCTCGGCTGTAAGGTCTACTGACGGCAGGTCCGTCCACTGGCCGTCCTTGTCGGCGGCCTTCTGCTCGGCAGGCACGCCGCAATAATCCTGGCGCATCGGCCACAGACCGTGGAGAGAAAAATTGGTGGCATCATAGCGCTCGCCGCTCTGCGTGGCGCATTCGGCCTTCTTCTGATTGGTCTGGCAGAATGCCGGCTGCCAGCTTGCGGCGAGAATGAAGCGCGTTCGCCCGCTTTCTTCGGCGGATACGGAGCCGACAGACGACAGCGAGAGGAACAGGATGGAAACCGAGAGTAGAAACTTGACCATTATTAGCCCCGAAATAGTTCCGACAAAGAACAATACAAGAACAAACAAGCACGAAGCCGTGACTTGCGCAACCCTGAATCGCAGCAGGAAGCACGCTTTCTCGTGTATGAGCGACGCCGCAATATTGCATTTGCCTTGATATCTGGTCTTTTGGGCCCGGGAGGAATGCATGTTTTCCGAGACATTGCGGCTTCAAAACGCCGGGGCTTCGCTTGCCTGTCACTACCAGCCTGCAGAAGGACGAGTGCAAGCTATCCTGATGATTTCACACGGGCTTGCCGAACATTCGCGTCGCTACCAGCGCTTTGCCGAGGCCATGGCGGCAAGAGGCTATCACGTTTATGCGCATGACCATCGCGGCCATGGCGAGACAACCGCATCCGATGCGCCGCTCGGCCGCTTTGCGAGACGCAACGGCATCGAACACGTCGTCAGCGATATCGCCGCCGTGCACAGCTTCGCCACGGGCCGTCACCCCGGCCTGCCCGTCATTCTGTTCGGCCACTCAATGGGCGGCCTGATCGCACTCAATGCCGCAGCCGATCTTGCCGGCCGTTTCGCCGCCGTCGCCATCTGGAATTCGAATTTCGCCGTCGGCCTTTCCGGCCGCGCCGCGCAGGCGATCCTGCTTGCCGAGCGCGCGCTGAAGGGCTCCGACGTGCCGAGTGACATGCTGCCAAGGTTGACATTTTCCGCCTGGGGCAAGTCCGTCCCCAATCATCGGACGGAGTTCGACTGGCTGTCGCGCGATCCGGCCGAGGTCGATGCCTATATCGCCGATCCGCTTTGCGGTTTCGATGCTTCGGTATCGCTGTGGTTGGACGTCTTCGCGCTCACCTTCCGCGGCATCGCGAAGGAACAACTCGCCAGACTGCCGAAGGACATACCGATTCACCTGGTCGGCGGTGGAAAGGACCCGGCTACCAACAATGGAAAAGCTGTGCTCTGGCTGTCAGAGCGTTTGAAAAGCCAGGGCTTCTCCCGTATCAGCACTGAGATATATCAGGATATGCGGCATGAGACGCTGAACGAAATCGGCGCCGGCGCGGCAATAGCGGATTTGGCCGACTGGTGCGACGAGGCGATCCGCAACGGTCCGGAGCGAAAGGACTGAGATGACAAGCCCGAGCTATACCCCCCATCACGCCTCCTCCGAAGTGACGTTCGGCCTGCTTTTCATGCTGCTCTCGGTCCTGATTTCGCCGCTGATCGACATTTTCTCGAAGCTCGCAACGGCAACGATCTCGTCCACCGAGGTCGCCGCCTTCCGCTTTGTCATCCAGTCGCTCACCATGCTGCCCATCGTCTTTCTGCGCGGCGCCAAGATCCAGTTCTCGCTGAAGCAGAGCTGGTATCATGCAATCCGCGGCGCCATGGTCACGACGTCGATGATAAGCTTCGTCACCACGCTGAAGGTCATGGCGGTTGCCGATGCGATCGCCATCTTCTTCGTCGAGCCGATCATTCTGACGATCCTCGGCAGCATCTTCCTGAAGGAGACCATCGGCTGGCGCCGCTACAGCGCCTGCGCCGTCGGCTTCCTCGGCGCCATGCTGATCATCCAGCCGAGCTTCGAAGAGGTCGGCTATATTGCCCTTCTGCCCGTCGTCAGCGCCTTCTGTATCGCCGTCTTCGCGCTGATGACACGCGTGCTCTCGCACCGGGAAGATCCCTGGGCCATGCAGTTCCAGACCGGCCTCTGGGGCATCTTCTTCTGCGCCGTCATCCTGTTCTTCGGCTATGGCAGCGGTTCCAACATCATCGACACCACCATGCCCGATCTTCCCGCCTTCGGCTACCTGCTGGGTACGGGCATCGCCGCCGCCATCACCGGCATCCTCGCCGCCTATGCCTATCGCGCCGCACCGGCTTCAACGCTGGCACCGCTGCAATATCTGGAAATCGTTTCGGCCACCGCCTTTGCCTGGCTGGTCTTCGGCGATTTCCCGGATGCACTGAAATGGCTCGGCATCCTCATCGTCATCGCGTCGGGCCTCTACATCATCTGGCGTGAGCAGCGCTTTGCTTCCAAACCCGTATCCGATACATCTGAGGCAACGCGGGCGCCCTGAAATCCGACAGCCATGGGAGAAGCCCGGGAGGAAACTGGGAGGAACATGACGCAGGACGAAAAGAAGAAGCCGCCGCTTGCGGGCATCCGGGTCATCGAGCTCGCACGCGTGCTCGCCGGCCCCTGGGCCGGACAGATGCTGGCTGATCTCGGCGCCGACGTGATCAAGGTGGAAAACCCCGACGGAGGTGACGACACCCGGCATTGGGGGCCGCCCTTCGTCGAAGGAGCGGATGGTGAAAATCTCTCGGCCGCCTACTACCATTCCACCAATCGCGGCAAGCGATCCATCACCGCCGATCTCAAGAGCGAGGAAGGCCAGTCGCTGGTGCGCCGCCTCGTCGCCACCGCCGATGTGCTGATCGAGAATTTCAAGCTCGGTGGCCTCGTCAAATATGGTCTCGACTATGACAGCCTGAGAGCGATCAATCCCCGTCTCGTCTACTGCTCCATCACCGGCTTCGGCCAGACCGGCCCCTATGCCAATCTCGCCGGCTACGATTATATCGTTCAGGGCATGTCCGGCTTCATGTCGATCACCGGCGAGCGGGATGGCCAGCCAATGAAGGCGGGTGTGGCAATCGCCGATATCTTCACCGGCATCTATGCGGTATCGGCGATCGAAGCCGCCCTCATCCATGCGCTGAAGACGGGTGAAGGCCAGCTGATCGACATGGCGCTGCTCGATGTACAATCGGCAGTGCTTGCCAACCAGAACATGAATTACCTGGTCTCCGGCCGCGCGCCCGTGCGGCTCGGCAACGCGCACCCGAATATCTCGCCCTATGAAGTCGTGCCGACGGCTGACGGCTATCTCATCCTTGCGGTCGGCAATGACGGTCAGTTCCGCAGGCTTTGCACCATCCTCGGCCTCGTCATCGGCGATGACGAGAATTTCGCGACAAACAAGGCACGCGTTGCCAATAGAGACGCGGTGCGCCGGATTGTCTCGACCGAAACGCTGAAATGGCAAAAAGCCGATCTCCTGAAAGCCTGCGAAGACAATGCCGTTCCGGCAGGTGCCATCAACACGATCGAGGAAATGTTCGCCGATCCGCAGATTGCCGCGCGCGGCCTGCGCATCGACCTGCCGGATGCCGCAGGCACGGTGATCCCGGGTGTACGCACGCCGGTTGTTCTGTCGGAAACGCCACTGCGTTACGAACGGCCGAGCCCGCGCCTCGGCGAGCACAATGAAGAGATTCTGGCCGAACTTCTGCAATGGGAGAGGAAGACATCGCCATGAGGAGAATGGGGCCATGAGGAGAATGGGGCCATGAGGAGAATGGGGCCATGAGGAGGAAGAGGCCATGAAGAGGACAGGCGGACAATTGGTCGTCGAGGCGCTGAAGGCAAACGGCGTCAAGCGCCTCTCCTGCGTGCCCGGGGAAAGCTTTCTCGCGGTGCTCGACGCCCTGCACGACAGCGACATCGACGTGATCGTCTGCCGCCAGGAAGGCGGGGCGGCGATGATGGCGGATTGCTGGGGCCGGCTGACCGGCGAGCCCGGCATCTGCATGGTCACCCGCGGCCCCGGTGCGACCAATGCCTCTGCCGGTCTGCATATCGCAAGGCAGGATTCGATCCCGATGATCCTCTTCATTGGCCAGGTCCAGCGGGAAGCGCGCGAGCGCGAAGCTTTCCAGGAGGTCGAATTCCGCCGCGCCTTCACCGAATTCGCCAAATGGGTCGGCGAGATCGATGATGCCGCCCGTATCCCGGAATTCGTCACCCGCGCCTTCGCGATCGCAACATCAGGTCGTCCGGGTCCGGTCGTGCTGACGCTTCCTGAAGATATGTTGCGCGACGAGGTCGAGGCTCCGAAAGCCAGGCGCTACGCGCGCGTCGAAGCCCATCCCGGCCGCAGCCAGATCGACGATCTCTATCTGCGCCTGCTGAAGGCCGAGCGGCCGATGGTCATCCTTGGCGGCACCCGCTGGGATGCTGATGCGGTCGCCGATTTCCAGACCTTTGCCGAGCGCTTCCGCCTGCCGGTCGGCTGCTCCTTCCGCCGGCAGATGCTGTTCGATCACCTGCATCCGTGCTACGCCGGCGATGTCGGCATCGGCATCAATCCGGCGCTGGCAAAGGAGATCAAGGAGAGCGACCTCCTGATCCTGCTCGGTGGCCGCATGTCGGAAATGCCCTCCTCGGGCTATACGCTCATCGATATCCCCTACCCGGCGCAGTCGCTCGTCCACATCCATCCGGATCCGTCGGAGCTTGGCCGCGTCTATCGCCCCGATCTCGCGATCTGCGCCAGCCCCGCCGATTTCATCGCGGCACTCGCCGATCTCGAAGCTCCTGCCGAGCCGCGCTGGGTCGAACGCACCGAGCGCATGCACCAGGCCTATCTCTCATGGTCGAAGCCGCCGGCGACAGGTCCGGGCGCCGTTCATATGGGGCCGATCATGGAATGGTTGGAGGCCAATACCGGGCCGGACACGATCTTCACCAACGGCGCCGGCAATTACGCCACCTGGGTGCACCGCTTCCATCGCTTCCGCCGTTTCAATACACAGGCGGCCCCGACCTCAGGCTCCATGGGTTACGGCCTGCCGGCAGCAGTCGGTGCCAAACAGCTCTTCCCCGACAGGGACGTCATCTGCTTTGCCGGCGACGGCTGCTTCCTGATGCACGGACAGGAATTTGCGACCGCCGTGCGCTACGGCCTGCCGATCATCACGGTCGTGGTCAATAACGGCATCTACGGCACGATCCGCATGCACCAGGAGCGGGAATATCCCGGCCGCGTCAGCGCGACCGACCTCACCAATCCGGACTTTGCAGCCCTTGCCCGCGCTTATGGTGGTCACGGCGAGACGGTGGAAAAAACGGAGGATTTCGCGCCGGCTTTCGAGCGCGCACGCGACAGCGGCAAGCCAGCGATCATCGAGGTCAAGCTCGATCCTGAAGCCATTACGCCGGCGCGGACACTGACGCAGATCCGCGAGAAATCCTAATTGAAAAATCAGCGCATTGGAGAACGAGAACTCAGCGCGCAAGCTCGCGTTTCAGCATTCTATCCAGCTGATCGCAGCTCTCTTTGGAATATTGCCGGGTCGATTGCTGCGTAACGCCGCGGCGAGCCGTGCTGAAGGCCCGTTCCGTTGCAGCTTGCGGGTCTTGCAGTTCCTTTCGAGCAAACTTCAAAAACAGCGCTTTTGCATTCCGAACGAGCTGCGGGCGCTTGTAATTCATGTCGCAGATCAATGCGATGGTCATGCTCATAGAGGCGACGCCAAGCCCATCGCCCTTGGGAATGGGCGGAAGCTCCTCCGTAAAAGCCACGGAAGCAACGAGGCAACCGGCAAAACACACCGTCAGCAGGCGCCTCGTTGACATTCCGTGTCCTTAAGATCAGATCGCCGCGGTGACGATGAATTCAACCTTGTACTTCGGCGCAGCGAGCTTGGCTTCGCTGGTGGCACGGGCCGGCGGGTTTGCCGGGTCGATCCAGCCTTCCCAAACGGCGTTCATCTCAGCGAAATAGGCGATATCGGAGAGATAGATGATCGTCTGCAGGATCTTCGACTTGTTGCTGCCGGAAGCGGCGAGCAGACGGTCGACTTCGCCGAGTGCAGACTTGCACTGATCGGCAACGCTTTCGCCTTCGCCGACCTGGCCTGCGAGGTATACGGTGTTGCCGTGGATGACGGCGCCGCTCATGCGGGCACCGATGTCGATACGCTTGATGCTCATCGTGTTCTCCTGTTCATCAAATAAAAGCGCCGCGTTAGCGCGGCGCAGGACTGGTTCGGGTAAAACCGGCTCAGGCGCGGATGTGGTGCGTCTTCTGATAGATCGCCGTCGAGCGCGCGCCGGAGCGGCAATAGCCGAGCATCGGCCGCTCGAATTCGTCGAGCGCGTCGACCATGCCCTGCACGGCCTCCTCGGTCACACCCATCGGCCCGACCGGCACATGGGTGATCTGCAGGCCGATTTCCTTGGCGCGGGCTTCGATGACGGCAAAGGGCGTCTGGTCAGGGCTTTCGCCATCCGGACGATGGCAGACGATGGACTTGAAGCCGAGTGCCTTGATCTGGTCGAGTTCGTCAACCGTGATCTGGCCGGAAACGGAGTATTCATCGTCGATCTGGCGGATATCCATCGTCTCAATCTCCTCTAAAATGGTGGGCTGAAGGTCTACGACGCGTCCCCTTGGGCGTCAACACGTCTTCGCCGAACGCCCCCGGATTAGGCTATAAGCTTAGACGAAGCCGAAACGAAGGCCGTAGCTGCGGCTTTCGCCCGGCTTCAGCCAGTTGAACTCACCGGCCGCCTCCAGCTCATGGCGCAGCACCCAGCGGTGCGACACCGGCTCGATACCGATAATATCAGCCGGCGCCTTCTGGTTCCGCCAGATCTGCAGATGCGGCAACGTATCGGCACGCACGCCCACCCTGAGCGTCTTGCCGCCGATTGCGGCAACCGGCCCGAGCCGGACTTCGGCAAGACCGTCCTCCGTTGCCGGAGCCTCGACGCAGAAGATGCCGCCCGGCTCCTCGCCGAAGGTCCAGGGAAAACCGCTGCCCTCGAGCATCCTCCCCTCGAGCCGCGTGCCCGCGTCCAGCCATTTGCCGCCGATATTCATATGGTACATCAGAAAGGTCGGCACCTTTTGGTCGCTCGTATTGACGACGCGATCCTCAAGCGAGACCTCGCCCGTTTCCCCGTCGATCCGCCACAGGCGCTCGATGCGCTGGGGCAGGCCCTCGACCGTGATGATGTCGATATCGGCGCGGCATTCGGCATTGCCATTTTCGAACCTCGTCCACAGCACTTTGGCGGCATGGCCGGAGGCAGACCCGTGCAGGGGATAGATCTTGCCGTCCGTCCCGGGAACAGGTTGACGATGACGTATGTGATCGGGGCCGCAGGTGAAGAGAAAGCCTTCCAGAGAATGATCGATTCGCGGATCGCCATCGTCGGGGATGGCGCGCTTGGGCGCGATATCGATGCCCTCGACGATGCAGCCGCCGATATCCAGCACCGATCTTTCATCCAGCATCAGGCGCGGTCCGCGTGCGGCGGCAAATTCGATCATCGGCTTATCCTCCCGGGAATCTTGGCTGCGGTAGGGTTAGGGGGTGCCGTCACCCTAGTCAATCAAGGACAGGAACGGCGATCGGCAGCACCGCAACCATCGCCTTCACGGGAACGCCATCTTCGCGCAAGCGTTTATGAGTAAACGCAAAACACCGTTGTTTTTATCTTTTGTTCAGCACGGCTTAAGAAATTCCACACTAGCGTCAAAATTCGCAGGTGTGTGTCTGCCGAGCCACTGATCGAGGTGTGAGACGTGAATCGCTTTATGAAATCG
Organism: Rhizobium sp. BK512; assembly: GCF_014194915.1. Classification (NCBI taxonomy): domain Bacteria; kingdom Pseudomonadati; phylum Pseudomonadota; class Alphaproteobacteria; order Hyphomicrobiales; family Rhizobiaceae; genus Rhizobium; species Rhizobium sp. BK512. Next base: position 576,502 of record NZ_JACIAS010000001.1, read on the forward strand.
GCCCTTTCCCTTTCGGCCCTGCTTTTGGCGCTCGCCGCGTTCACGCCGCAGCAGGCCGACGCGCAGCAATACGGTCGCAACAGAAGCGATATCGTACTGGTGACGCCGACCGGCGAAATCCTCGAATACGTCCCCCCCGGCCGCGGCTTCGTTTATGCCCACGACTATCGCGGCAATCGTGTGCTGATTGACCGCTACGGCAACATCGTCGCGACCGAGATGCGTGCTCGCGGCTACTATTCGCCGCGCACCAATCGGGAAGTCTATAACGACGCCTACAATAACGACCCCTATTATTCCGACGACAACCGCTATGGCGATACGCGCTATTCCGAGCGCGGCCCGGTAACGGGGTCCATCCCGCAGGACGCCTCCATAGAGCGTCGGCCACTCGATCAGGCCTACCCCGGCGATCCGCAGGGCCAGGATGATTATGCAGCGGTCGAGCCCGACCAGCAGATTCCACCCGCCGACGAGCCGCGCGCGGCGCCACAGGATCCTGTGATCACGCTCAAGGACAAGTCCAAGCCTGAGATCGTCGCCCTTCAGGTGTTTCTGGATCGCGCCGGCGTTTCTCCTGGTGTCATCGACGGCCACATGGGCTCCAACGTCACCAAGGCGATCTACGCCTATGAACAGATGACCGGCACGAAGCTTGATCCGAACAATACGGATGCGATCCTCGAAGAACTGCGCATGAATGGCGGCCTGCCGGTCGTCAACTATACGATCACGGACGCGGATGCGGCCGGTCCCTATGTGGCGCAGATACCGGAAGATTATTCACAGAAGGCACTCCTGCCGTCGCTTGCCTATACCACGGTCACCGAAGCGCTCGCCGAGCGCTTCCACATGGACGAGAACTTCCTGAAGGAAATGAACCCCGGCGCGGATTTCACGATCCCGGGCACAGTCATCAAGGTCGTCAATCCCGGCGCGAACAAGACCGGCGCTGTTTCAAAGATCCTCGCCGATAAGGGCCGCAAGCAGGTCTTTGCCTATGACGACGCCGGCAATCTTGTTGCCGCCTACCCGGCCTCGATCGGCTCCACCGACACGCCTTCTCCGTCAGGTACCGTGACCGTCGAGCGTGTCGCCTTCAATCCGGGTTACACCTACAATCCGAAGATCAATTTCCAGCAGGGCGCCAACGATAAGATCCTCGACATTCCGCCAGGCCCGAATGGCCCGGTTGGTACTGTCTGGATGGCGCTTTCCAAGCCCACCTATGGCATTCACGGCACTCCGGACCCTTCCAGGATCGGCCGCACCCAGAGCCACGGCTGCATCCGCCTGACGAACTGGGATGCGACGGAGCTTGCTAAGATGGTCAAGCCCGGCGTGACGGTCGAATTCGTCGACTGAGGAAATCTATTCGCCCGGTGTTTCTGGCGGGCGCTCGCCGAACTGGATCAGACGCAGGAGCTCCACCTGCTTCCTGGCACCCGTCTTCAGATAGACGGACCGCACCTGCGAGCGGATCGTCTCGCGCGAGCGGCTGGTTTCGGCAGCCAGGCCCGAAACCGAGCCTCCCGAAACCAGCGCCCTCACGACCCTGATTTCAGCCTGCGTGAGACCGAAATCTCTGCGCAGTTTCTCATCGCTCAGCCCTGCAGAGCTTTGTTTCGGCTCGATCAGGATGGCGACGACCGGTCGCTCGAAGAAGCGTGGCTGGTGGCTCTTCTCAAGCTTGAGCAAGGTGATCTTCCGGCCATCGTCCAGAACCGTCTGTTGACGCTCTGCCTCCTCCTCATGCCGCAGCATCAGTGTGAGACGGTCGTCAGCATCCTGGTCGGCAAGATGCAGCATTCCGAGCGGTGAAAGCCAGACACCCGCCCCCTGTTCGAGCACCTGCTCTCCGAAGACAGAGGTGGAGACCAGTTGCCGCTCCGAATTCAGCAGCAGCACACCGACGCCAATAGCATCGAACAGCCTCCCGTTGATCTCCGAAACATTCTTCTGTCGTCCGCCGGATTCGACCGCGATGAAGGCGCGCCTCAGATGAGGCCCGATCCGTGTCAGAAGCGCAGCGCAGGCCCGGCTCTCATCCGGGTCGGTCCAGCGGGTCGTGGTGATCGAAAGATTGAACGACCGGCTGCCCTCCCGCAGGATCGCCATGCCGACGGCGCCGTGACCTTCATGCCGATGCCAGAAGTCGTTGAAGAACTCGGTCCTGGAAAGCTCTGCATAGGATATGAAATCCTCACCGATTGCCCCCTGCCCAGGGGGCGTTCTGTTCAGGCCCGATATCCAGGGGTTCAGCCGGCAGTAATAGCGTGTGTAGGTGTCGATCCACGCCTGATCCATATTGATGTGGAATTGCGACGAACCTTTCGCCCGCGCCGCATCATGATAGAAAAGGCTGGTTCCCGCCCCTGGCAGCAGCCCGTTCAACTCCGTCAGAAACGTATCCCATCGCGCTTCACCAAAAACGATCCCGTAAATAGAATCGATAAGCTTGTCGTCGACTTGCTGGCTTATGTTCATGCGTTGCTTCGCGCGTGAAGAGATTTTTACAACCTGATCATCATTACAGCAGTGAGCAAATGTAATTTCAAATAGAAAATGCCCCGGCCGAAGCCGAGGCATCAATTTCCCTACCCCTGTCTATTCTGATTAGGCAGCCCGGCCCATGGCATTCGCCAGGCGAATCGCAACCGGCAGCCGGCCGGGCACCTTGCGAATGATTTCCTCTGCGAAACAGAGAGCGTTTTCACGGGCCTTGTCGAGATTGCTGACACGCGTTGGATCCATCGTATGCAGCGTGCCGCCACAATCGAAGATGTCACGGAAGGCGGAGCGTTCGATGATCGCCGTATCCAGAACCGACACGTGGCGTTCGTTCAACAGGGCCTTGACGAGCTGCAGTGCGCGGGTCGTGACCATGGAATTGACGCGGGTCAGCACGACCGAATGCCCGATCTTGATGCCGGCCTTCTCCTCCAGATATTGCAGCAGTTCGAGAACCTGGGCGCCGCCACGAGCATCCATGGCGCAGCCCTGGATCGGGATCAGCACATGGTCGGAAAGGCCGACTGCCGTTGCCAGCAGCGGGTTGCGCGCGCCGGGCAGGTCGATGATGAAATAATCGGTATTATGTTTGTTTTCGCTGATGTGCTGCGGCAGCGAGGCGGTTGTTACGAAGTCGATGACGCTGATGTTGGGCACATGACCGGAGATTTCGTGCCAGCGCGAAATCCAGTGCTGCGGGTCGGCATCGAGGATGGTGACACGGTAGCCCTGACGGGCCAATTCGGTTGCAAGCAGCAACACGGCTGTGGTCTTGCCGGCGCCGCCCTTGGTATTTGCGAATGTGATGACTGGCATATTCTTAGTCCTCGAACGGAATGGGCGTGAGCCGGCATCGCTCTTGTTGATCGCACAGTCGGAGCATCGTGCGGTTAACCCATCCTTTCCAATCGTGGTTAACAAATTCTAAACGCGCCCGCCGAAATTGCGGTCCGCATTTTTCACATCATCAAAAATTGGGATGGCCAGAAGCGCGAAAAACAACAAAAAAGCCCGGAAAACCGAGGTTTCCGGGCCAGTTTAGAGGTCCGCCTTTATCTGTTCAGAAGCAATCCTTAAACAGGGTCTTCGTATTTTCGAGCGTCAATGCAACCGGATTGCCACCAGCACTCGGATCTTCGATCGCCATTGCGGCCAGTTCGTCGATCCGGTCGGGGGTGATTCCCATCGCAGTGAGATTTTCGGGCACGCCGAGTTCGGAGCGCAGCTTCAGCACGTAGTCGTAGAAGCCGTCGAAACCGCCGGATATGCCGAGATAGGCAGCCGCACGCGCAATCTTCTCTTCAATAGCCGAGCGGTTGAAGCGCAGCACTGCGGGCATGACGACGGCATTGGTCATGCCGTGATGGGTATTGTAAACCGCGCCGATCGGATGCGAGAGCGCATGAATGGCGCCAAGCCCCTTCTGGAACGCAACAGCGCCCATGGCGGCTGCCGACATCATGTTGGCGCGGGCTTCCAGATCCGTACCTTCCTTGTAGGCGCGCGGCAGGAATTCCTTGACGAGGCGCATGCCTTCCAGCGCGATGCCGGCTGACATCGGGTGATAGAAAGGCGAAGAATAGGCTTCCAGGCAGTGCGCGAAGGCATCCATGCCGGTGCCGGCCGTGATGATCTTCGGCATGCCGACCGTCAGTTCCGGATCGGCGATGACGACGCCCGGCAGGAATTTCGGATGGAAGATGATCTTCTTCACATGCGTTGCGGAATTGGTGATGACGCTGGCACGGCCGACTTCCGAGCCGGTGCCCGCCGTCGTCGGCACGGCAACGATCGGCGCGATGCCTGCGACATCAGCCCGCGTCCACCAGTCACCGATATCCTCGAAATCCCAGACGGGGCGCGTCTGGCCGACCATGAAGGCCACGCACTTGCCGAGATCGAGGCCCGAACCGCCGCCGAAAGCGACGACGCCGTCATGGCCGCCGTCGCGGAAGGCCTTGATACCGGCTTCGAGGTTCTTCTCGTTCGGATTCGGATCGACATCGGCAAAGATCGCCCGGCCGAGGCCGGCATCTTCGAGAATGTCGAGCGCGTTCTTGGTGATCGCCATCGCGGCAAGGCCGCGGTCGGTGACGAGCAGCGGCTTCTTCATGCCGAGGCTCTTGCAGGCGTCGGCCAGTTCCTTGATGCGGCCGCGGCCGAGCTTGACGGATGTCGGATAGCTCCAGTTGGCGGTGATGTTGGCGCTGCTCATGCTGTGACCTTCTTCAGGTGGTAGGATTTGGGACGCGTCAGATTGTGGAAGCCGATGATCGACAGCGAGCCGCCGCGACCGGTTTCCTTGACGCCGGTCCAGCAGAGAGCCGGATCGAGATAATCGGCGCGGTTCATGAAGACGGTGCCGGTTTCGATTTCGCGGCCGAGCCGCCCTGCCCGCTCCGCATCCTTGGTCCAGAGCGACGCCGTCAGCCCGTACTGGCTGTCATTCATCAGCGCCAGCGCCTCATCGTCGTTCTTCACCTTCATGATGCCGACGGCCGGGCCGAAGGTTTCTTCGCGCATGAAGGCCATGGAATGATCGACATTGACGAGGATCTGCGGGGCGAGATAGGCGCCGCCGTCATCGGCCGGGAAGAGCTTGGGATCGACGAGCGCCTTGGCGCCCTTGGCAACCGCGTCGGCGATCTGTTCGCGCACCACCTTGGCGAAGCGCTTGTGCGCCATCGGGCCGAGCGATGTCTCCGGATCGAGCGGATTGCCGAGCTTGTAGTTCGAAACCCAGGCGACGGACTTCTCGACGAAGGCGTCATAGAGCGATTCATGCACATAGATGCGCTCGATGCCGCAGCAGCACTGACCGGAATTATAGGTCGCGCCGTCCATCAGCGTATCGACGGCCGCGTCGAGATCCGCATCTTCCATCACATAGCCCGGATCCTTGCCGCCGAGCTCGAGGCCGAGACCGGTAAAGGTACCGGCCGCAGCGCGCTCCATCGAGCGGCCGCCTTCGACCGAACCGGTGAAATTGACGAAGTTGAAGCTGCCGGCGGCGATCAGCGCCGAGGTCGTCTCATGGTCGAGGAAAACGTTCTGGAACACATCCTCGGGAACACCGGCCTCGACGAAGGCCTGCACCAGCCGCTCGCCGACGAGCAGCGTCTGCGAGGCATGCTTGAGCACGACGGTATTGCCCGCCATCAGCGCCGGCGCGATCGTGTTGATCGCCGTCATGTAGGGGTAATTCCAGGGAGCGACGACGAAAACGACCCCATGGGCTTCGCGTTCGATGCGGCGCTCGAACTTGTCGCTCTCTTCGACGACCAGCGGCGCCAGCGCGTCGGCTGCGATCGAGGCGACATAGTTGGAACGCTCGTTGAAGCCGCGATATTCGCCGCCATACTTGATCGGCCGGCCCATCTGCCAGGCAAGCTCGGGCACGACGACGTCGGACATCTCGTTGAGACGGGCGACACCTTTCAGCACCAACTGGACACGATCTTCTAGCGGGCGCCTGGCCCAGGCCTTCTGCGCTTTGCGCGCACGCGCAACGGCTTCCTTCGCCGCTTCAAGCGAAAGCGCTGGACGCTCCGCATAAACAGAGCCGTCAATCGGCGAAATGCATTGGATCATTGTCATGATCTGTTTCCTGTTTTCTTCTGGGCCGCAGGGAAAGGCGCCTCGACTTGCCCCCGTTGAGGAACCAGTCGGCCGCCTTCTGCTTCGGTTATGTTCTTAAGCTCTCTCGAAGCCGCGCGCCACTTCCCAATCGGTGATGCGGCGGTCGTATTCTTCCTGCTCCCATTCGGCAGCGCGGGTATAGTGATCGATGACCTCGTCCCCGAAGGCTGTGCGCAGCATCTCCGATTCCGTCATCGCCTTGGTCGCAGCCCGCAGCGTGCGCGGGATTTCGCGGATATCCTTGCCGAAATAGGCGTCACCCACATAGGGTGCCTCCAGTTCCAGCTTCTTCTCGATGCCGTCGATGCCGGCGGCAAGCAGGGCCGCGAAGGCAAGATAAGGATTGAGGTCGGAGCCGCCGACGCGGCATTCGATACGAATTCCCTTGGTCTCCTCGCCGCAGAGGCGGTAGCCGGCCGTACGATTATCCTTGCTCCAGACGGCCTTGGTGGGCGCGAACGTGCTGGCCATGAAGCGCTTGTAGGAATTGATATAGGGCGCCAGGAAATAGGTGATCTCGCTCGCATGGCTGAGCAGCCCGGCAATATAGTGCTGCATCAGCGGCGACATGCCGTGATGGCCGGTATGATCGAAGAAGAGCGGCTTTTCTTCGAGACTCCAGAGTGACTGATGGATATGCGATGAGCTGCCGGCGGCATTGTAGTGCCACTTGGCGAGGAAGGTGATCGCCTTGCCCTTCGACCAGGCGATTTCCTTGCAGCCGTTCTTGATGATCGCATGGCGATCGGCCATGGCGAGTGCATCGGCATAACGCACGTTGATTTCTTCCTGGCCGGCGGACGCCTCGCCCTTGGAATTTTCGACCGGAATGCCGGCGCCCTGCAGGCCCTTGCGGATCGCCCGCATGACCTCTTCTTCCTTGGTCGTCTGGAAGATGTGGTAATCTTCATTATAGGCGCTGGCGAGTTTCAGGTCGCGGTAACCCGACGCCTGCGCCGCCTCATAGGTCTGGTCGAAGAGGAAGAATTCGAGTTCGGAGGCCATGTAGGCCTTCATCCCCATGTCTTCGAGCCGCTTGACCTGCTTCTTCAGGATCGCGCGGGGCGAATGGGCCACTTCCTCATGCGTATGATGATCCAGCACGTCGCAGAGAACGAGCGCGGTGCCTTCGAGCCACGGGATGACGCGCAGGGTCGAGAGATCCGGCTTCATCGTATAGTCGCCATAGCCCTTTTCCCAGCTGGTCGCCTTGTAGCCGGAAACGGTCTCCATCTCCATATCTGTCGCCTGGAGGTAGTTGCAGCTGTGCGTTTCCTTCCAGGCGCTTTCGAGGAAGAATTCGGCCTGGAACCGCTTGCCCATCAGGCGCCCCTGCATGTCCACCTGGCAGGCCAGCACCGTATCTATGCGCCCGTCGGCAACGTCCTGTCTGAGATCGTCGAGAGTATAGTTGCTCATGATGTATCCGCCTGAAATTGAAACCGGGAAATCGGGACAACGAAACGGCATGCAACCGCCGGGATCAACCCACCCGATGCCTTTTCGTTGAACCGTGAGGGGGCCGCGTGACGCGGCCCCGCCATGTGAGAGGGAAGCCTTGCTCTATCAGTGTTCGCCGACAGCCTTTTCGGCCGCTGCGATTTCGGCCTGGCGTCGTGCCACTTCCTCGCCGATCGGCGGCCCCTTGAAGCGGCGGCTTTCGAAGCCGAACCAGACAATGCCGGTCAGGATCAGGAAGCCAACGGTCACATACAGAGCCGGACGGTTCGGGGGCTGGATGCCGAGAACGAAGATCAGAATCATCGCGAGGATCGAAAGAACCGCGAAGAGCTTGAACATGCCTTCGCCAATATTCCACGGCCCCATCTTGTCCCATTTCGATGAACCCCAGGCGAAAAGGCCTAGCGTAATCGGGATCGCGAAGGAGAAGAACAGGAAGATGACCGTGCACGACACGACGATCGTGTAAACCGGCGTATCACCGATCTTCATGAAGTCGAGTGAGGTGAACCAGACGAAGAGCACCGAGAGAATCGAGCCCGTCCAGATCGCAGCAACCGGCGTGCGGTAGTTCGGGCTGACCTTCGACAGCGCCTTGGAGGCCGGCAGGCCGCCGTCACGCGAGAACGCGAAGATCATGCGCGAGACGGAAGTGACGGTCGCAAGGCCGCACAGCCACTGGCTGACGAGGATCGCGAAGTAGAGAATGTCCTTCACGGTCGAATTGACCTGCGTATCCATCGCCCAGAAGAACACGTTCCAGCCCTGCTTTGCCGCGTCGTCCATGTTCGGCAGCATGAGCACGAAGGCGCACAGCATGATGTAGCCGAAGAGAGCCGACCAGAGCACCGAGGAAACCATGCCTTTCGGAACGGAATGGGCCGCCTTGACGGTTTCTTCCGACGTATGGGCCGAAGCGTCATAGCCGGTGATCGTGTAGATCGGCAGCAGCAGACCGAGCAGGAACACCCAAAGACCCGAGGTCGACGGCCAGACGTTGCCGCCCGCTTCGCCGGAATAGTTGGCGAAGGTGAAGAGACGACCGAACTCATAGGACGGAGCCGAAAGCAGGCACACGGCAGCGAGCGCGATCGCGGTTGCAAAGATCAGGTAACCGGAGAAGTCCGTGAGCTTTGCGGTGAGCCCGATGCCCATGTGGTTCACGAGCGCCTGCGCGCCGGTGATGATCACCAGGAAGACGATGCGCACCATCGTCGTGTCCGTCAGGCCGAGATAGCTCGTGCCGAAGGCGCCCATGAAGAAATAATAGGTGCCGACATTGATGGCGCCGAGGACGGTAACGAGACCGAGCAGGTTGAACCAGGCGGTCAGCCAGCCCGTGAAGCGGTTGCCGAGGATCGAACCCCAGTGGTACAGGCCACCGGCGGTCGGATAGGCGGAGCTGATCTGCGCCATCGCGACGGCAAAGACGAGCGAGACGAAGCAGCCGAGCGGCCAGCCGATGCCGATGGCGGCACCGCCGGCGCCAGCAGTTGCCTGCGCCAGCGAGTTGATGCCGCCCGACAGGATGCAGATGATCGAGAAGGAAACGGCAAAGTTCGAAAACGAGCTCATGCGTCGTTCAAGTTCCTGGGCATAGCCCATGGAATGCAGGACGCTCATATCCTGCTTCTTATCACTTTCGGAATAGTCCGACATGACTTCCCCCTGTTGACAATCGCCCGCGGAATTGCGGCCGATCCTGTGCCAAAAGTGCCCGTGGCTTTTCGCCTTGCGGGCTGTTCGCAGTTAAACTGCTCCCCGGGGTCTTCTTTTATTCAGGCATCCAGACTCTGCTGGAGAAGCCTTGTGAGATAGTCGGCCACGACCCCTTGGCCGGTATCTTCACTGATAAGGTCGTTACGGACCTCGATCATGACATTGCGAAGCCCGTTGGAAATGCCGTGCAGGATCAGCGTGTGGGTCACGCCGTCAGCAGGCCCGTAGGGTTCGTTGCGTTCTGTACGATAAAGCGGCGCCTCGGCCGCAAAATCCAGCATGCGGTCGGCGAGACGGCTGTCCTCGTCATGGAGGATGCCGAGTTCGACGGCGCGCTGCTTTCCATTATAGACCGGAGTGAAGCTGTGGATCGTCACGATGACGCTATCCTGCCCCCTCGCCTGCCGATCCCGGATCAAGGCGCGCACGCCGTCATGGAACGGCAGGTAGAGAGCCTCCGTGCGGGCCAGGCGCTCGCCCTCGCTCAAATCCTTGTTGCCCGGAATCGCATAGATCTCGCTGACCTCGGGCATGGCGCCCGGCGAGCTCGGCGGCCGATTGCAGTCATAGATCAGGCGCGAGAAGCGCTGGTAGATGAGCGTTGCATCGAGCGCTGCGGAAATGGCGCGCGCAACCGCAAGGGCGCCTGGATCCCAGGCGATATGGCTGGAAAGCGCTTCCTCGGAGAGGCCCAGATCGCCGAAATGTTCAGGAAGCGTGCGCGATGCATGCTCGCAGATAAGCAGCACGGGACTCTTGCCGTGGACACGCTCGATTGCAACGCAATCGCCGTCCGCCTCGCTGAGAATTTTGGCCTGAGCCAGCACCAACGGCGCTTCCCCCATCGCTTAATAAATTCTTTACAAGAAAAGAATTCTTCAGCTTCACCGCAGTGTCAAGCGCACTCTGAAAATTTCTTTTCATGACAGTTATTGACATGGATTGTGACAGCGTTGTTAACTTTCAGTGGGAAAGTGGCACTAGACCATCCCGGGGAGCAAAATCACGTGAGTGTCGCGGCAAAGACCGTTTCGGACGTCATTCATTCGCATTTCGGCGTGCTCACGCGCGCCGAGAAGCAATTGGCTGAAAGCCTTCTCGACAACTATCCCGTCTCAGGTCTCGGCAGCATCACCACCATCGCTGAAAATGCCGGCGTTTCCACGCCGACAGTCGTGCGCATGGTCCAGAAGCTCGGCTACAAGGGCTATCCGGATTTCCAGCAGCATCTGCATCAGGAAGTCGAGGCGACGATCTCCAACCCGATCGCCAAGCACGACCGCTGGGCCCAGAACGCGCCAGGCACCCATATATTGAACCGCTTCGCCGATGCCATCATGGGCAATCTGCGGCAGACGCTTTCCGATCTCGACACAGCGACCTTCGACAATGTCGCCACCCTGCTCTCGGATCGCAAGCGCACGCTCTATTTCGTCGGCGGACGCATCACCGGCGCGCTGGCCGAATACTTCTTTACCCATATGCAGGTCATTCGCCCGAACACGGCGCTGTTGTCGTCCAATTCGTCGAGCTGGCCCCAATACGTCCTCAACATGAACCCGGGCGATCTGCTCATCATCTTCGATATCCGCCGCTACGAGCAGGAGATGGTGAGCCTGGCCACCGCCGCCCGCAAGCGCGGCGCCGAAATCATAGTCTTCACCGACCAATGGGCCTCACCCGCCGCCAAGCTCGCACGGCACGTCTTCCGCGTGCAGATCGAGGCGCCGTCGGCCTGGGATTCCTCCGTCGTGACACTCTTCATTGTCGAGGCGCTCATCGAAGCGGTGCAAAACTCGACCTGGGACGAAACGAAGGAACGCATGAAAACGCTGGAAGGCCTGTTCGAACAAACCCGGCTTTTCCGCAAACCCGGTTAGGAGGGACAGCTAAAAAAAGGGCAAAAACAATGGCGGCTTTCGCGGAAACAGGACAGCCTGTCGCAAATGAAACATTTGCCGCAAGCGACTGCTATTCATAGAAAAATTAACGTCATGCAACTGTCACACAAGCTTCATCTAACGACAGTAACAGCACATCGGACACTGAAAACCTGAAGGAGAACAACAGTGATCTCTAACATTTCTCGACTGCTTTCGCTTTCTACTGCGATGATCGTAGCTTCGACTGCGATCGCAGCCGCTGAACCGAGCGCCGATCTTATCGCTGCCGCCAAGAAGGAAGGCACGCTGACGACGATCGCTCTCCCGCATGACTGGTGCGGCTACGGCGATGTTATCGCAGGCTTCAAGGCGAAGTACGGTATCGAAGTCAACGAACTGAACCCGGACGCCGGTTCGGGCGACGAAATCGAAGCCATCAAGGCCAACAAGGGCAACACCGGCCCGCAGGCTCCTGACGTGATCGACGTTGGCCTCTCCTTCGGCCCGTCTGCAAAGGCTGAAGGCCTGATCCAGCCCTACAAGGTTTCCACCTGGGACTCTATCCCGGACACCGCCAAGGACGCCGACGGCTTCTGGTATGGCGATTATTACGGCGTTCTCTCCTTCCTCATCAACAAGGATCTCGTCAAGGAATCCCCGGCTGATTGGGCTGACCTTCTGAAGAGCGATTACGCAAACTCGGTTGCCCTCGCCGGCGACCCGCGCACCGCCAACCAGGCAGTTCAGGGCGTTTATGCGGCCGGTCTGTCGCGCAGCAATGGCGATGCGGCAAAGGCTGGCGACGAAGGTCTCAAGTTCTTCGCCGAACTGAACAAGGCCGGCAACTTCGTACCGGTTACGGGTAAAGCCGCACCGTTTGCACAGGGCTCGACGCCGATCATCATCTCCTGGGACTACAATGCTCTGTCCTGGGGTGAGAGCCTGAAGGGCAACCCTCCGTTTGAAGTTGTCGTTCCGAAGACGGGCGTTGTCGCAGGCGTGTACGTTCAGGCGATCTCCGCCTTCGCACCGCATCCGAACGCTGCCAAGCTCTGGATGGAATATCTTTACTCGGACGAAGGTCAGATCGGCTGGCTGAAGGGCTATTGCCACCCGATCCGCTTCAACGATCTTGCCAAGAACAACAAGATCCCGAAGGAACTCCTCGACAAGCTGCCGCCGGCAGCGGCCTATGAAAAGGCTGTTTTCCCGACTCTTGAGGAACAGGCTGCCGGCAAGGAAGCCATCAGCAAGAACTGGGATTCTGTCGTCGGCGCCATCGTCAAGTAACACCTGATCCTGCCTCCTCGCCTCAGGGCGGGGAGGTTTTCTCACTCCGACGCCCCAGGATGAGCTTTCCATGAGTACCGTTTCAACACCTATGGTAAGCAGCGCCCCCTTGATCAACAAAGACCGCGTGATCGACTGGCTGGGCATTGCACCCTTCATTATTTTTTCACTACTGTTCCTGATTATCCCCACGCTTTATCTCGTGGCGGGCGCGTTCTTGACGCCCGAGGGCGAACTCACGCTGAAGAATATCGGCGATCTCTTTACGCCATCCATTTTGAGCGCTTACTGGATCAGTATCCGCGTCTCGGTGGCGTCCGCCCTTGGCGGCGCCCTGATCGGTTTTTTCCTCGCCTGGGCCGTCGTGCTCGGCGGCCTGCCGAACTCGGTGCGCTCGACGCTTCTGACATTCTCCGGCGTAGCCTCGAATTTCGCCGGGGTACCGCTCGCCTTCGCCTTTCTCGCAACGCTCGGCCGCACCGGCCTTGTGACCCTCTTCCTGCGCGACTGGTTTGGCTTCAACCTTTACGGCACCGGCTTCAACCTCCTCTCGTTCTTCGGCCTCACCATCACCTACATGTATTTCCAGATCCCGCTGATGGTGCTGATCCTGACGCCGGCGTTGGACGGTATGAAGAAGGAATGGCGCGAAGCCTCTGAAATTCTCGGCGCTACCAACCGTCAATATTGGACGATGGTTGCCCTGCCGATCCTCTGGCCGAGCCTGCTCGGTACCACGCTGCTGCTCTTTGCCAACGCTTTCGGCGCCATCGCCACCGCCTTCGCGCTGACCGGCAGTTCACTGAACATCGTGCCGATCCTGCTCTATGCGCAGATCCGCGGCGACGTTCTGCACAATGCCAACCTCGGTTACGCGATCGCGCTCGGCATGATCGTCATAACCGGCGTATCCAATGTCCTTTATCTCATGCTGCGCATGCGCGCCGAACGGTGGCAGAAATGAAAGCTCAACGTCTCGGAGCCTGGATCGCCATCATTCTCGGCGCGTCCTATTTCATCATCCCGCTGATCGGCACGATCGAATTCTCGCTGCGCATGCGCCGCGGCACCTATAGCTTCGATGCCTATCAGTCAGTCTTCTCGGACGCTCAGTTCCGCGAGACCTTCGGCTACTCCATGGGAATGGCGTTTCTGACCATCATCTTCGGCATGCTGCTCGTCGTGCCGACGGCCTACTGGGTGCGGCTGCGCCTACCGCAGATGCGTCCGGTCGTCGAATTCATCACGCTGCTACCGCTCGTCATTCCGGCGATTGTCATCGTTTTCGGCTACCTCAGGATGTACAATTCATCGTCCTATCTGCCGCTGACGAATTCGTCGATGGGCACCAACATCCTGCTGGTTTTCTCTTACATCACCTTGTCGCTGCCCTACATGTACCGCGCGGTCGATACAGCCATGCGCGCCATCGACGTCCGCACGCTGACGGAGGCGGCTGAAAGCCTCGGCGCTCGCTGGACCACCATCATGTTCAAGTGCATTTTCCCGAATGTCATGAGCGGCGTGCTCTCGGGCGCTTTCATCACGCTCGCGATCGTCATGGGCGAATTCACCTTCGCCGCGCTCCTCAACCGTCCGGCCTTTGGCCCCTACCTGCAGCTCGTCGGCGCCAACAAGGCTTATGAGCCTTCTGCGCTCGCCGTTATCGCATTTTCGATCACCTGGCTCAGCATGGGCCTGCTCAATCTCGTTTCGCGCTTTGGCAAAGCCCGCCCGGCTAAAGCATAAGGTATTTGGCTCATGTCCTTTCTTACGCTGACCAACATTCAGAAATCCTTCGGCCAGACCCAGGTCGTCAAGAACTTCAACATGAACATCGAGAAAGGGGAATTCGTTTCCTTCCTCGGCCCGTCGGGCTGCGGCAAGACGACCGTGCTGCGCATGATCGCCGGTTTCGAGACGCCGACCGGCGGCACGCTGACGATCAACGGCAAGGACCAGCGCGCCCTGAAGCCGAACCAGCGCAACATCGGCATGGTCTTCCAGGCCTACGCCCTTTTTCCGAACATGACGGTGCATGACAACGTCGCTTTCGGCATGAAGGTCGCGGGCGCTGCGAAGCCGGAGATTGACAAGCGCGTCAAGGAAATGCTCGGCCTGATCAAGCTCGATCACCTTGCGGACCGCTTCCCCTACCAGATGTCGGGCGGCCAGCAGCAGCGCGTCGCACTTGCCCGCGCCCTTGCGGTCAAGCCGCAGGTTCTGCTGCTCGACGAACCGCTCTCGGCGCTCGATGCCAAGATCCGCGTGTCGCTGCGCGAGGAAATCCGCCAGATCCAGCAGTCGCTTGGCATCACCACGGTTTTCGTCACGCACGACCAGGAAGAAGCGCTCTCGATCTCCGACCGCATCGTCGTCATGAACGGCGGCAAGGCCGACCAGATCGGCACGCCCTTCGAAATCTACAACACGCCGGCAACGCGCTTCGTCGCCTCCTTCGTCGGCACGCTGAACCTCATCGAAGCCAAGGTCGTCGATCCCGACAGCAACCGCATCCAGATCGGCGATCAGGGCATCACGCTGAAACAGTCGGTCCAGACCTACAAGGCTGGCGACACCGTTCAGCTTGCGCTCCGTCCGGAAGCCGGTTCGCTCGCCGAAGGCGCCCAGAGCGACACCGCCCTGACCGGCGAGGTCGTATCTGCCCACTTCCTGGGTTCGGTCATCCGCACCCGCATGAATGTCGGCGGCAACGTGATCTCCTTCGACATGTTCAACAGCCCCGGCGTCAGGCCGCCGGCCGCTGGCGAGACCGTGACGCTCCGCTTCATGGCCGCCGACCTGCTCGTCATCCGCGACTGATCGAGACGGACTGAAACAAACGAAGGCGCCGCAACGCGGCGCCTTTTGCATGCCTGCTACCTATTTTTCATGAGCCCCTGCCCCTCCGAATATCCAGATCGGGGAGATAGCATCGAAACGGAAGGCAGCGTAAAGACCAAACGGCTTGCCTCGAATCCGGGCAAGCAATACAGACCGGACGGACATCCGCTCGGTCGTTCCACAACGGGGTCTTTCAATGATTACCTGCCATCTGCGATACGTCATCGACCCCTACAAGCTTGCAGAATTCGAACAATACGCCCGGCTCTGGATCCCCATCGTCAACAGGATGGGAGGCGCCCATCACGGCTACTTCCTGCCATCGGAAGGCGCCAACAACATTGCTATTGCGCTGTTTTCCTTCCCGAGCCTTGCCGCTTACGAGGACTACCGCACCCGAATGGCAAGCGACCCGGAATGTCAGGCCGCCTTCGAGCTCGACAGGCGCAACCGCAGCATCATCAGCTATGAGCGCAGTTTCATGCGCCCGGTTCTCGGCTGAGAGCCCCGGAATTTAGTCCAGACATATCAATCCAGCCGATCGGGATAAGACAGCACCAGATTCCATAGAATTCGGAATCGGCACCGTTCCGTCGCTGTTGCCCGCCCGCACGGGGGATAGACTGCAGGGCTTGTCTCCATTCATTGGATGAGGCTTTGCATACCGAAGCGATGACACAGTCAATGTCAGCGAAGGATTGGGGCCAGCTCACGCTCCTGGGCGCACTTTGGGGCGGGTCCTTCTTCCTCGCCCGCGTCGCCGTGTCCGAAATTCCGCCGCTGGCCCTCGTGCTTTATCGCGTGGCGATCGCCGCGCTGGTCCTGCATCTCTGGTTAAGGCTGCGCGGCATTTCCTTCGCACCCGTTCTCGCCCGGCCCGGCTCTTTCCTGTGTCTCGCCCTTCTCAACAACGTCATTCCGTTCTCGCTGATCTTCACCGGCCAGACGGAGATCGGCGCCGGCCTCGCCTCGGTCTTCTACGCAACGACACCTCTTTGGACGATCCTCGCAGCAAACGCGCTGACGCCGGATGAAAAGATCTCAACCGCGAAGATCGCAGGCGTCGTCATCGGCATCGCGGGCGCCGCCGTCATAATCGGCCCGGGACTTCTGTCCAATCTCGGCGGCCCCACCTGGGCAAAGCTCGCAGTCATCGGAGCCGCCGTCTCCTACGCTTTCGCCGTCGTCTACGCCAAACGCTTCAAAGGCATAAGCCCGACAGTCGTTGCCACCGGCCAGCTGACAGGTGCTGCCATCCTCATGCTGCCGATCGTCTTCATTTTCTACAGCCCGGCCGACATCGTCACAGCGTCTGCTCCGATATGGATGGCCGTGCTTTTTCTCGCGATCCTGACGACCGCCTTCGCCTTCATTCGGTATTTCAATCTCATCGCCTCGGCCGGGGCGACCAATGCATCGCTGGTGACGCTGCTGGTGCCCGTCAGCGCGATCCTGCTCGGCACGGTCTTTCTCGGCGAAAGACTGGAGGCGTTCGAGCTTGGCGGGATGAGCCTGATCATGACCAGCCTGATCATCATCGATGGACGGCTTTTCCGGCGCTGACTTGCCTTCAATACCGCCTTAAACAAAAAGCCCCGCTCCATGGCGGGGCCTTTTCATTCCGGTTGCACTCAGCGGATTGCCCTGTCGTTCGCATCGAAGCGGTGGATATGGCTGCCATCCGGCGTCGCATAGACGATCTCATCCGGCTCGTACTTGTGTTCGCCGAAGAGACGTGCGGTCAAGAGACCGCACTGATCCGATTCCAGATAGACGATCGTATCGGCGCCGAGATGCTCGACATGCACGGTCTTGGCCTTCCAGCTGCCGCTGTCGCGCGAGAGCGTCAGATGCTCCGGGCGAATGCCGACCGTCTTGGCCTGCGCATCGCCGACCTTGTCGGCGGGGATGAAGTTCATTTGCGGCGAGCCGATGAAACCCGCGACGAACGTGTTGGCCGGCCGGTTATACAATTCCATCGGCGAGCCGATCTGCTCGATCGCGCCGGCATTCAGCACCACGATCTTGTCGGCAAGCGTCATGGCTTCCACCTGATCGTGGGTGACATAGATCATCGTCGCCTTCAGGCTGCGGTGCAGGCGAGCAATTTCGAGACGCGTCTGCACGCGCAGAGCCGCATCGAGGTTGGAGAGCGGCTCGTCGAAGAGGAAGAGTTCCGGCTCGCGCACGATCGCCCGGCCGATCGCCACACGCTGGCGCTGGCCACCCGAAAGCTCGGCCGGGCGGCGCGCCAGATATTGCTCGAGCGACAGCATGGACGAGGCCTTGGTCACGCGCGTCTCGATTTCATCCTTCGCCGCCCCCGCCTGTTTCAGACCGAGGCCCATATTGTCCTTGACCGTCAGGTGCGGATAAAGCGCATAGGACTGGAACACCATGGCGATGCCACGCTTGGCCGGCGGAGTCAGCGTCTCGTCGCGACCATTGATGATGACGGCGCCGGAGGTGACGTCTTCCAGGCCGGCAATGCTGCGCAGCAGGGTCGATTTCCCGCAGCCTGACGGACCGACGAAGATGACGAATTCGCCGTCCTTGACCTCAAGGTCGATGCCCTTCAGCACTTCGTGTTTGCCATAGGCCTTGCGGATGGATTTGAGTTGAAGCGATCCCACTAGTCTTTCCTTATAGTCTAACCGGTCGGCCGGTGCGCACGCTTTCGTCAGCGGCAAGGCAGATGCGCAGCGAGGCCACCGCATCATCCATATGGCGGTTGAGGTCCAGATCCTCGTTGATGGCGCGCAGCACGAAGTCCTGCTCCAGATCGCAAAGCGCCTGATGGCCGGGCTCGCCTTCCATCGTCATGTCCTGATCGGGACGAATGAACTTGCCGTCGGGCCCGGTCTCTGCCGTATGCAGGCGGATGACGGAGGTTTTTGTATGCGTGTCGATATCGTCGGACTTCGCGTTCGGATCCATGACGATCGAGACGGCGCCGTTCGGCGACATTACATCCTTCACGAAGAAGGCCGTCTCGGAAATCATCGGCCCCCAGCCGGCCTCGTACCAGCCGACGGAACCGTCCTCGTAGAGCACCTGCAGATGGCCGTAATTATACATGTCCGGCGCGATCTCGTTCGACAGGCGCAAGCCCATGCCGCGCACTTCGACCGCCCTTGCATCGGTGATCTGGCACATGACATCCACATAGTGGACGCCGCAATCGACGATCGGCGAGGTCGTCTGCATCAGCGACTTGTGCGTCGCCCAGGTCGGCCCGCTGGACTGCTGATTGAGGTTCATGCGGAAGACATAGGGACCACCGAGCTTCCGCGCCTCCTCGATCAGCTTCTTCCAGGACGGGTGATGACGCAGGATATAGCCGATGACCAGCTTCTTGCCCGCCTTCTTTGCCGCGGCCACGACGCGCTCCGCATCGGCAACGGTCGTTGCCAGCGGCTTTTCGACGAAGACGTCGCAGCCAGCCTCGAAGGCGGCGACGGCATAATCGGCATGGCTGTCGGAATAAGTATTGATCGAGCAGAGATCCGGCTTCAGCTCGGCGAGCGCCGTCATGAAGTCGGGATGGATCGTGTACTGCTCCAGCTCCGGCGCAAGCTGGCTCGGCTTGGAGCGGTTGACGAGGCCAACGATCTCGTAGCCCGGATTGTTGTGATAGGCGAGCGCATGGCTGCGGCCCATATTGCCGAGGCCGGCAACAAGGACACGGATCGGCTTGTCGGATTGGCTCACTTGACGGCTCCCGAGGTAATGCCGCGGATCAGCTGCCGCGAGAAGATGACGTAGAGAACGAGGATCGGCAGGATCGCCAGCGACAGTGCCGCCAGAACCGCATTCCAGTTGGTGACGAACTGGCCGATGAAGATCTGCGACCCGAGTGTCACAGTCTTGGTGGCTTCGGATGGCGCCAGGATCAGCGGGAACCACAGGTCGTTCCAGATCGGGATCATGGTGAAGACAGCGACCGTCGCCATGGCCGGCCGTACCAACGGCAGCACGAGGCGGAAGAAGATCGCATATTCCGAAAGCCCGTCGATGCGCCCGGCATTCTTCAGGTCGTCGGACACGGTGCGCATGAATTCCGAGAGAATGAAGATCGCGAGCGGAATGCCCTGCGCCGTATAGACGAGGATCAGCGCCGTCAGCGTGTTGACGAGACCGGTCGCGACCATGCCCTGCAGGATGGCGACCGTGCCGAGGCGGATCGGGATCATGATGCCGATCGCCATATAGAGGCCAACAAGGGTATTGCCCTTGAAACGGTATTCCGACAGGGCAAAGGCGGCCATCGCACCGAACAGCAGCACGAGGAAGATCGCAACGATCGTTACGATGAAGCTGTTCTGGAAATAGGTGGCGAAGTCACCCTGCCCCAGCACCGTCTGGTAACCGACGAGGCTGAAGGTCGAGGGGGTCGGCACCTGCAGCGGCGACCGGAAGATCGAGTTGCGGTCCTTGAACGAATTCACGATCGTCAGGAACACCGGGAAGATCGCAATCAGCGTGTAGCCGATCAGCGCCAGATGTACGAGGCCGGTGCGGATGGGGGATGTGCGCGCTCTGTTCGACATGGGCTCACACTCCTCAGAACTGGTAGCGGCGCATGCGCCGCTGGATGGCGAAAAGATAGAAGGAGACGCCGGCGAGGATGATCAGGAACATGACCGTCGCGATCGTTGCGCCCATGGAGCGGTCGCCGAGTTGCAGCTGGAAACCGAAGAAGGTGCGGTAGAGCAGAGTGCCCAGAATATCCGTCGACATGTCGGGGCCTGCAAGCGCACCCTGCACGGTATAAATCAGATCGAACGCGTTGAAATTGCCGACGAAAGTCAGGATCGAAATGATGCCAATCGCCGGCAGGATCAGCGGCAGCTTGATTTTCCAGAACTGGGCCCAGCCGGTAATGCCGTCGCATTCGGCAGCCTCGATCACTTCCTCGGGAATGCTCAGAAGCGCCGCATAGATCAGCATCATCGGGATGCCGATATATTGCCAGTTCGAGATCAGCGACACCGCGATCAGCGCCGGGCCGGACTGACCGAGCCAGGGTGCGAAGGCCCACTTCAGGCCGACGAGGCTCATCAGCCAGGGTGCGACACCCCATATCGGCGACAGGATCAGCTTCCAGATGAAGCCGACGATGACGAAGGAGAGCAGCGTCGGCAGGAAGATAGCAGTACGGTAGAAGGCAACGAAACGAAGCCGCGGCGTCGACAGAAGTGCGGCAAGCGCAATGCCGATCGGGTTCTGCACGCACATATGGATGATGAAGAAGATGACGTTGTTGCGCAGCGCATTCCAGAAGGCATGCACCCAGCGGGCATCGCCGAAGAGAACCTTGTAATTGGCAAAGCCAACGAAGGCCGGTGCGCCATCTACCGTATTGTAGAAGGAAAGCCGGAGCGTTTCGATCAGCGGCAGGATCATGATCGCCGTATAGACGATAAAGGCCGGAAGAAGGAAGATTCCGATATGCCAGCGAATGGGACGCTTGATCGGGATCACGTCGACTGCGGTGTCGGCTTCGCTCATGGCTTTTGCCTGTTTTTATTGGCTGGACCATCAGGCGCAGCGCAGGTGGAAATCTTGCCCCTCATTCCCCTCTCCTTCTTCGGAGAGCCGGACCATGCCCATACCTGAAAACCACGGGCCAGGAGGCGGCTGCGAGTCTCTTGCCCCTCGCGGGACAAGATGGCCGGCAGGCCGATAAGGGGCAGCCCAATAGGCCGCCCCTCACCTTCAAAACCTTACTTGCCCGGCTTGTACCAGCTGTCGAGGCCCTTCTGGAGCTTTTCGGCAGCGACGGCCGGAGTGTCCGTGCCGTTGATGACGTTGGCCGATTCAACCCAGGTCTCGTTTTCGAGGTTCGGCGTACCGCGCGACAGGATCTGATAGGTCGAGCGGACGGTCGACTTGTACGGGCCGCGCCAGGAAACGAATTCCTGAGCAAGCGGATCGCTCATCTTGACCGGGTTGGAGTTCAGGCTGAAGAAGCCCGGCAGGGAGTTTGCGTAGATGTCAGCAAACTCAGGCGAAGCAACCCAGGTGAGGAACTTCTTGGCTTCTTCCTGGTGCGTGCTCTTGGCATTCAGTGCAACGCCGATATCCGGATGGTCGGAGATGTAGCCCTGGTCGCCAGCCTTCGGAACCGGCGGCGGGAAGGCGCCCATCTTGAACTGAGCCTGCGTGTTGAACAGCGCGATTTCCCACGAACCGGCCGGGTAGATGGCGGCGCGGCCGAGCGTGAAGAGGTTCTGGCTGTCCGAGTAGGTCTGGGCTTCGAAACCGTCGCCGAGATAGGGCTTCCACTTGGCAAGCTCTTCATAGGGCTTGACCCAGTCGGCGTCGGTGAGCTTCTGCTTGCCAGAGATCAGGGCTTCGCGGCCCTCTTCACCCTTCCAGTAGTTCGGGCCGATGTTCTGGTAGCCCATGGTTGCGGCTTCCCAGAGATCCTTCGTGCCCATGGCGAGCGGGATGTAGGTGCCGTCAGCCTTGATCTTGTCGAGGGCTGCGAAGAACTCGTCTTCCGTCTTCGGAATAGCGATGCCGAGCTTGTCGAAGGCATCCTTGTTGTAGATGAAGCCATGGATGACCGAAGCCATCGGCACGCAGAAGGTCGACTTGCCGTCGTCCGTCGACCATGCAGCCTTGGCGACCGGCGAGAAGTTTTCCATGCCGGAAAGGCTGGTGAGATCGACGAGCTGCTTCTTGTTGAAGAGTTCGAGCGAAGCGTCGAACGGACGGCAGGTAATGATGTCGCCTGCGGAACCGGCATCGAGCTTGGCATTCAGCGAAGCGTTGTATTCAGTCGGAGCGGTCGGCGAGAAGACGATCTTGATGCCCGGGTTCTTGGCTTCGAAAGCCGGGATGATCTTTTCCTGCCAGATCTGCAGGTCGTCGTTACGCCAGCTTTCGACGGTGAGCGTCACGTCGGCGGCATGAACGAGGCCGGCTGACGACAGCAGGCTGGAGGCAAGCAGCAAACTTTTCAGAGCAGTGTTTTTCATTTCCCTCTCCTGTTTTACGCGCCGCTAGGCGCTGTTTTCGGTCTGAAACAAGCGGTTGGCGTGCCTGAGGAAACACCCAACGCCCCTTTTAGAGCCGCCAAAACTGGCGGCCCTGAAGCTCTGCCGACACGAAGGACGCTAGCCTCCGGCCGAACGGTGCGCCCTCCCGATACACTGAACCGGGCGCTTGAAATAAGGGGAAACTTGGAAAGATACCGCACGCCTCCGCGAGCCATTCCGGCTCCTGCGATCACCGTCTGCACCTTTCTCGAAACCTGGCCGGCCCTGTTTTTCTTTGCCGGTTTTCACATGCCTCGATACGCTGTTCCCTTTTCCGGAATTAAGGCCAAAAAAATACCAATTGTCCAGCCAAAATTAACTTCTGAACCCGAGAAAATTCATTAAAAATTTTTATCGTTTTAAATCAACAAGATAAAAACGGGAAAATTCACAGTCATTTCCGCTTGGTAAATGGTATTTTTTTGGTATTGTAATAAGAAAACATAAGGGAACGGCTTAACCGGAGGTCCGATGACGGAACTTGCAATCGGCATAGATGGTGGCGGAACAAGCTGCCGGGCAGCAGTTGCGGACAGAATGGGCAATGTCATAGGCCTCGGCAAGGCTGGCCCTGCCAACATCCTTTCCCATCTGGAAAACTCTCTCGTCAATATCGTCGAATCCGCGCGCCAGGCGCTGCGTGACGCCGGATTTGGGGATGAAACCGCTTCCACAATCTCCGCGGTCGTAGGTGTTGCCGGCGCCAATGTCGGCGATTATGGCAAGCGCATCGAAAAGGCCTTGCCCTTTGATGACGGCCGGGTTGTCACCGATGCGCTGATATCGTTGCAAGGGGCACTCGGCGATGCCGACGGCATAGTCGGCGCCGTCGGAACCGGCTCAGTCTACAATGCGCGCCGAGAGGGCAAGCTGCACGGCATCGGCGGCTGGGGTTCCATTGTTGGCGATCAGGCAAGCGGCGCACGCCTCGGCCGCGACCTTCTGGAAAGGACCCTGCTTGCCTATGACAAGGTTCGCCCCACCTCACCTCTGACGGAAAAGATCATGGCCGAATATGGCAATGATCCCGAGCGGGTCGTCGAATTCGCCCATACCGCCCGCCCCCGGGATTTCGCACGATATGCACCGACAATATTCGAGGCTGCAGAGGCCGGTGATGCGATCGCAATTGAAATCGTCAGGGAGGCGGCAGATGCGATCGATGCGAGCCTCGACGCGCTCTCATGGTCCGAATGCCCGACGATCTGCCTGCTCGGCGGCCTTGCCAGACCCTACCATCCCTGGCTTGCGGATCGGCACAAGACGTTGCTGGCAGAGCCGAAAGCCGATGCGCTGCAGGGTGCGGTCGATCTCGCCGTCAAACTGATGAACGACCGGCAGGGAGGTGTGGCATGACCGATGATCTCGCCTCTATTCTGTCTCCCGAGCGGCTGCAGGCCGGCGGCACTGGCCCCCTCTATGTAAAGCTCCGCCGTACTCTGGAAGAGGCCGTCCGCACCGGCACGCTTGCCCATGGCGATGCCCTGCCCCCGGAACGCGACATTGCCGAATTTGCGGCCGTCAGCCGCGTGACCGTGCGCAAGGCGATCGACGAACTCGTAGCCGACGGCCTGCTCGTGCGCCGTCACGGTTCGGGCACCTTCGTCGCCAAGCCGGTGTCCAGGGTCGAACAGCGCCTGTCCCAGCTCACCTCCTTTACGGAAGACATGGCCCGGCGCGGCATGACCGCCCGCTCCGAATGGCTGCACAAGGGCGTGCACACACCCTCACCCGACGAGATGATGATCCTCGGCCTCGGCACGGACATCAAGGTTTCACGCCTGTCGCGCCTGCGCATCGCCGACGACCAGCCTCTGGCGATCGAACATGCAAGCGTATCGGGCGAATTCCTGCCCGATCCCTCTGCTGTCACCAATTCGCTCTATGCCGAGCTGGAACGGCTCGGCGTGCGCCCCGTCCGCGCCGTCCAGCGCATATCTGCGACCAACATGAAGGAAGCCGACGCTCAACTGCTCGGCGTACCCGTCGGCCAGGCCGGACTTTCCATCGAGCGTATTTCCTATCTCGGCTCTGGCCGCGCGGTGGAATTCACTCGCTCGCTCTATCGCGGCGACGCCTATGACTTCGTCGCCGAGCTGACGATCGGCGCGACCTGATTTTTCTTCCAATTCAAAAAGATGAAGCCGGAAAGTGAATCACTTCCCGGCTTCATCGTTCATTGAATCAACGACTGAGCACGCCGCCTCAAGCGACGGAAAAGACTCCGCAATCAGGCAGCGTCTTCGATCTCTTCAGCAGTCTTGCGCGGCACGTAGTTGAGCACCGGTCCGAGCCAGCGCTCGACCTCGGTGACATCCATGCCCTTGCGCTTGGCATAGTCTTCGACCTGATCGCGCTCCACCTTGGCGACACCGAAATAGTAGGAGTCCGGGTGGCCGATATAGATGCCGGATACTGACGAGCCCGGCCACATCGCATAGCTCTCGGTCAGCTTCACGCCGGCAGTGCTCTCCGCATCGAGAAGACCGAACAAGGTCTTCTTCTCGGTGTGATCAGGCTGGGCCGGATAACCGGGTGCCGGACGGATACCGGCATAGGCCTCGGTAATGAGATCCTCGTTGGAGAGATGCTCGTCCTTGGCGTAACCCCAATATTCGCGGCGCACGCGCTCATGCATGCACTCGGCGAAAGCTTCGGCGAAGCGGTCGGCGAGCGCCTTCACGAGGATCGAGGAATAGTCGTCGTTCGAACGCTCGAAACGTTCGGCAATGGCGATCTCCTCGAAGCCCGCCGTTACTACGAAGCCGCCGACATAGTCCTGCACGCCACTATCCACGGGCGCGACGAAGTCCGACAACGCCACGTTCGGACGGCCATCGCGTTTCGAAAGCTGCTGACGCAGCGTGTAGAACGTCGCCAACTCCTCCTTGCGCGCATCGTCCTTGAATAGGCGGATATCGTCGCCAACGGTACCCGCCGGCCAGAAGCCGATGACGGCGCGCGGGCGGAACCACTTCTCGTCGATGATCTTCTTCAGCATCGCCTGGGCGTCGGCCCAGAGTGCGCGGGCTGCTTCGCCCTGCTTCTCGTCTTCGAGGATCGCCGGGTAGCGGCCGCGCAACTCCCAGGTCTGGAAGAACGGCGTCCAGTCAATGTACTTGGCAAGGTCGGCCAGATCGTAATCTTCGAATACCTTGGTTCCGAGGAAGCTCGGCTTGGTCGGCTTGTAGGCCGCCCAGTCGACCTTCTGTGCGTTCTCGCGGGCACGAGTGAGCGGCAGACGCACCTTCTCGGCTTCGCTGCGCGCATGGGCCGCGGCGACCTTGGCATATTCGGCCCTGATATCGTCGATATAGCCCTGACGGGCGTCCGGCGAGAGCAGAGAGGACACGACGCCGACAGCACGGCTGGCATCCGTCACGTAAATGGACTGGCCTTTGTTGTAGCCCGGATGGATCTTGACGGCGGTATGCACACGACTGGTCGTGGCCCCGCCGATCAGCAGCGGGATATCGAAGCCCTCCCGCTCCATTTCAGCAGCCACATGCACCATCTCGTCAAGCGACGGCGTGATAAGGCCGGAAAGACCGATGACATCGACCTTCTCTGCAACAGCCGTCTCCAGGATCTTCGTTGCCGGCACCATCACGCCGAGGTCGATGATCTCGTAATTGTTGCAGGCGAGCACGACGCCGACGATGTTCTTGCCGATATCGTGCACGTCGCCCTTGACGGTCGCCATCAGGATCTTGCCGGCGGACTTGCGCTCCTCGCCGCCATTCAACCGCTTCTCCTCTTCCATATAGGGAAGGAGAACGGCAACGGCCTGCTTCATGACGCGGGCGGACTTGACCACCTGCGGCAGGAACATCTTGCCCGAGCCGAAGAGATCGCCGACGACGTTCATGCCAGCCATCAGCGGCCCTTCGATGACGTGCAGCGGACGCGCCGCCTGCTGGCGGGCTTCCTCGGTATCGGCCTCGATATATTCGGTGATGCCGTTGACCAGCGCATGTTCGAGGCGCTTCGCAACGCTCCACTCGCGCCAGGAGAGATCCTGCACCTTGCCTTCCTTGCCGGCGGCACCGCGGAATCGCTCGGCCACTTCCAGCAGCCGCTCGGTTCCGTCGGGACGGCGGTTCAGCACCACGTCTTCGCAGGCCTCGCGCAGTTCCGGATCGATCTGGTCATAAACGGCAAGCTGGCCGGCATTGACGATGCCCATGTCCATGCCTGCCTGGATGGCGTGGTAGAGGAACACGGCATGCATCGCTTCGCGCACCGGCTCGTTGCCGCGGAAGGAGAAGGACAGGTTCGACACACCACCTGAGATATGGACGAGCGGCATGGTCTTGCGGATCGTACGCGTCGCCTCGATGAAGTCGACGCCGTAATTATTGTGTTCTTCGATACCAGTCGCGACAGCGAAGATGTTCGGGTCGAAGATGATGTCCTCGGGCGGGAAACCGACTTTCTCGGTGAGCAGCTTGTAGGCGCGCGTGCAGATATCGACCTTGCGCTGGTAGCTGTCGGCCTGCCCCGTCTCGTCGAAGGCCATGACGACGACGGCCGCACCGTAATTGTGCAGCAGACGTGCCTGGGCGAGGAAATTCTCCTCCCCTTCCTTCAGCGAGATCGAGTTGACGATCGCCTTGCCCTGGACGCGCTTCAGGCCGGATTCGATGATCGAGAACTTCGACGAGTCGATCATCACCGGCACGCGAGCGATATCCGGCTCGGCCGCGATCAGGTTCAGGAACTCGACCATCGCCTTTTCGGAATCGATCAGGCCTTCATCCATGTTGATGTCGATCACCTGCGCGCCGTTTTCGACCTGGTCGCGGGCGACATCGAGCGCTGCCGTGAAATCGGCATTGGTGATCAGCTTGCGGAACTTGGCCGAGCCGGTGACGTTGGTGCGCTCGCCGACATTGACGAAAGGAATGTCCTTGGTCAGCTCGAAGGGCTCGAGGCCCGACAACGACATGAAGGGGCGATGCTCGGGGATCGGCCGCGGCTTGTACTTCGCCACCGTCTCGGCGATGACGCGGATATGTTCGGGCGTCGAGCCGCAGCAGCCGCCGACGATATTGACGAGGCCTTCGCGGGCGAAGCTGTCGATCTGCGCCGCCATCAGTTCCGGCGTCTCGTCATACTGGCCGAATTCGTTCGGCAGGCCGGCATTCGGATAGGCGCAGACGAACGTGTCAGCAACGCCAGAAAGCTCCTGCAGATGCGGGCGCATCGCATTGGCACCGAGCGCGCAGTTGAGACCGATCGTAAAGGGATTGGCGTGGCGCACCGAATTCCAGAAGGCAGTCGGCGTCTGGCCCGAAAGCGTACGCCCCGAAAGGTCGGTGATCGTACCGGAGATCATAACCGGCAGGCGAATGCCCTTGGCCTCGAAACGCTCTTCGCAGGCAAAGATCGCAGCCTTGGCGTTCAGCGTGTCGAAGATCGTCTCGATCAGGATGATATCGGCGCCGCCGTCGATCAGGCCATCGATCTGCTCGGCATAGGCATCACGCAGATCGTCAAAGGTGACGGCGCGGAAACCAGGATTGTTGACGTCAGGCGAGATGGACGCCGTGCGGTTCGTCGGGCCGACAGCGCCGGCGACAAAACGGCGCCTGCCATCCTCGCGCTCTGCACGCTGCGCGGCGCGGCGCACGATCTCGGCACCTTCCTTGTTCAGCGCATAGACCTCGCCTTCCATCGCATAATCGGCCTGCGCGATGCGGGTCGAGGAGAAGGTGTTGGTCTCAAGGATATCGGCGCCGGCCTTGGCGTATTTGTAATGGATTTCTTCAATGGCGTCCGGCTGCGACAGGATCAGCAGGTCGTTATTGCCCTTCTGATGGCAGGCACAGCCGATGAAACGCGAACCGCGGAAATGGTCTTCATCGAAGCCCAAGCCCTGGATCTGCGTGCCCATGGCACCGTCAAGGACGAGAATGCGTTCGCTGGCGGCCTTCTTCAGCGCCGCGAATACTTCACTGCCATCACGCTTGCCCCCTTCGGGGCCAAAGAGATTATCGAACACGGGAAGGCTCCTTGATATTACAAGATCGAAAACGACAAATCACATAAAGATATCTTTATGTCAACATATGCCTATTGCTTTAGGGACATTACGAGCCTTGGCGGATGACAGACTCGCACGACCTCTATATAGGCGTTTTCCTAAAGGCATTGTGCACGAATTCGGAGGAGTATCATGGCACCTGCACTCGGCAACTGGTCTACCCGCGCCTACCACCGAGGCTGGCTGCTTTCGCAGGCCAACGGTCTCTTCGATTTCTTCCAGCACAATTCCATCAATCCCAAAGGCGGCTTCTACGACCTCGACGACGCCGGCAAGCCGCTCAATGCCGAAGGCCAGGTACGGCCACTCCATATTGCCTCGCGCGCCGTGCACTGCTTCTCGATCGGCACGCTTCTCGGCCGCCCCGGTGCCGCAGATGTCGTCGATCACGGCATGAACTACATCTGGAACCAGCATCGTGACCGCAAGAACGGCGGTTACTTCTGGTCGCTGGACAACAACGGTCCCGTCGATTCCAACAAGCAGGGCTACGGCCACGCTTTCGTCCTTCTCGCCGCCTCTTCGGCAAAGACGATCGGCCATCCGCTCGCCGATGGCATGCTCACCGATATTACCGAGGTCCTGAACACGAAGTTCTGGGAAACCAGGCACGGCGCTATCGCCGAAGAGTTCACCGCCGACTGGCAGCCTCTCGATGGCGGCACCTATCGCGGTCAGAATTCCAACATGCATCTGACCGAAGCGCTAATGGCCGCCTTCGAGGCGACAGGCGACCGCGATTACCTCACCAAGGCCGAAAGCATCGCCGATCTCGTCATCCGCCGTTCGGCCGGTTCCGTCGACTGGCGTGTTGCCGAGCATTTCGATACCGAATGGAACCTCGATAAGGATTACTATCATCCGAACGAAATGTTCCGCCCGGCCGGCACGACGCCCGGCCACTGGCTGGAATGGACCCGCCTCATCCTGCAGCTCTGGGCGCTCGGCGGCAAGAAGATCGACTGGATGCCGGATGCTGCCAAAGCCCTCTTCGAGCAATCCATGGTGCTTGGCTGGGACAACGACAAGGGCGGCTTCTTCTATACGCTCGACTGGGCCGACAAGCCGGCCAAGCGCAACAAGCTCTGGTGGCCGGCCTGCGAGGGTGCTGCCGCCGCGCACTTCCTCAACGAGCACCTGCCGAGCGATTATCACGAAGAATGCTACCGCAAGATCTGGAATGTGATCGAGCGCAGCTTCATCGACCATGAGAATGGCGGCTGGCACGAGGAACTGACGGAAGACCTCGTTCCCTCACACTCGCTCTTCCCCGGCAAGGGCGACATCTACCACGCCCTGCAGGCCTGCCTCATCCCGCTCTTCCCGGCAACGGGGAGCCTGACCAAGGGCATTGGCGAAGGCGGCGGCAAGCTCTGAGGCGAAAGCCTCAGTAGTCAGGCATGGCAGGCGGCGCTGCGTTCGGATTCTGCTGGAACCACTGCACTTCCGCGCTGGTATCGTCGAGTTCGTCCTGAACATCACGCTGCTCTCTGCGGATGCGGCGCATATCGTCTTCGAGATCGTCCATCCGACGGCGGATATCGCGCCGGTCTGCATCCGGCGCATCCTTGAGCTTGCGCGACAGGTCGTCGATCTCGGCTTCCTTCGATCCGTAGTCGCTCTGAAGCGAACTCAGCCGCGACTGCTGTGAACTCTGGCGGTTGCCGAGCGTGTAGCCACGCAGAAAACCGGGCGCTGTCTCCGGCGGGCAGACATTGGAATAGCCGTGACCCGCCTGCCCGTGCATCAGCCCGCTCATCGGCGTGCAATAGCGCACGAGACCTGCCTGATAGCCCTGATACCAGATGGTCTGGTCGGGTACGATCTTCACCCGCTCGCAGGACTTGGCATGCGCGGCAAAACGCTCCTGCGGCTCGTATCCGGCAGCGCCATCGGATTCACCGATTACCCGCCAGTCGGCGGCGACGCATTCTTCCTTCGAGAGTGTATTGCAGGAGGCGAGGAAAAGGCTGAAACCAATGGCAAGAAAGGCAAAGAGCAAACGTAACATGGCGTCCCGGCAATAACTTACAAAACCGGGCGCACCTTATCGTCACGAAATACGTCAGTCACCGGGAACGGATCGCGATCTTGTGCTTTTCGTGGCTTTTATTTGTCAGAAATGCGGCAGCATTTACGCCAGCCGCAGCGTGTCGAGATCCTTCGCCAGAATCAGCGCCAAGGCTTCGACTGCGAGGTTGTGATCGTCCCGCTGCGGCAGGCCCGAGACGGTGACGGCGCCGATGCAGCCAGTGCCTCTGACGTTGATCGGGAAACTGCCGCCATGCGGCGCGTAGTCGGTGCCGGAAAGACCGTTGTCCTCGACCGTCTTGCCTTCCTTCTGCAGCTTGAGGCCGGAAGCGTAGCTGCTGCGGAAATAGCGGAACACCATGTTGCGCTTGCGGCGCACCCAATTGACGTTATCAGGCGTCACGCCCGGCAAGGCCGCGTAGAAGACCGGCATGGAATGCAGCGTGATATCGATCGCGATGCCGAGCCCGCGTTCGGTTGCAAGCTCCTGCAAGAGCTTGCCGAGCTGCCATGCGGTCGTCAGATCGAAGGCATCGAAGCTCAACGCCTTTTCCTGTTCCGCAATACGGATCAGATCCTCGTCGATCGACATGGCACGGCTCTCCTCTAACGTGATAATCGGCTGCGACAATTCTCACGCGAGGGGAAAAAGTAAAGTCAAAACTTGGCGCTATGCACCATCAAGAGTTTTCGCCTTATGTTCAGCCGGCCGCCTGGATCGGCGCAAAACCGCTCATCGCGCCCGTGAAATGTTTCGGCAGCGGCGAGGCATAAGAGCCGCGTTTGCTGGTCGAAAGACCGAGCGAAACCAGCGCTTCCGCGTGCTTCACGGCCGCGGCGACCCCATCGATGACGGGCACGCCGTAGACATCCTGCAGTTCGCGCGCCAGATCCGTCATGCCGGCGCAGCCGAGCACGATCGCCTCCGCTCCATCTTCCGAAAGCGCCCGTTCGATTTCCGCCTTCAGCCTGCCGATCGCGCCAGATGCAGCATCTTCCAGTTCCAGCACCGGAATATCCGATGCCCTCACCTTCGCACGATCGCCCATGCCATACCGGTGCACGAGATTGTCGATCAGCACTCGGGAGCGCTCCAGCGTCGTCACCACCGTAAAGCGCTGAGCGAGGAAGCCCGCAGTGGCGACAGCGGATTCGCAGAGCCCGAGGACGGGCACGTCAGCGAAGGTGCGTGCCGCATCAAGCCCGGTATCGTCGAAACAGGCGACGATCGCTGCATCGTAGCCGGCCCCCTGCCGTTCCTTCATCTCCATCAGCAGCCCCGGAATGGCGAGCGCGCCGTCATAGTGCCCCTCGATGGAGGCAGGCCCCATACGGGAGGTGGCGGCGATGATCTCGGTGCCGGCGGCGGCAACCGCACGGGCGGCGGTTGCCGCTTTCTCGGTCATGGAAGCGGTCGTATTGGGATTGACGATCAATATGCGCATGTCAGCGTGTCTTTGCCTGTCGCCGGCCGAGCATCGTCATGATGCCGAGCGCGACGAGAATGATTGTGAAGGAGAAGAGCGTCGTGACTGTGCCGAGCGCATAAAGCACCGGCGTCGTGACGTTGGTGGTCATGCCGTAGATTTCGAGCGGCAGCGTATTGTAGGTGCCTGACGTCATCAGCGTGCGGGCGAATTCGTCATAGGAGAGCGTGAAGCCGAACAGGCCGACGCCGATGAGACTTGGGGCGATCATCGGCAGAACGACATGGCGGAATGTCTGCCACGACGTCGCGCCAAGATCGCGTGCAGCCTCCTCGTATGCCGGCGAAAAACGGTTGAAGACGGCAAACATGATCAGCACGCCGAAAGGCAACGTCCAGGTCAGATGCGCGCCGAAGGCCGAGGAATACCAAGCCGGCCGCAAACCGCCCTGTTGAAAGACGACGCCAATGCCGAGCGAGATGATGATCGACGGCACGACGAGACTTGCAACAGTCGCGTAAAACAGGACCGACGAGCCGCGGAAGCGCCGGCGGAAGGCAAGGCCCGCCATCAGCGACACGACGACGGTCACGATCATCACCATCAGGCCGAGAACGAAGGAACGCCGGAAGGAGGCGCCGAAATCGCCGACCGCCTGCTTCTCGAAGAGATTGAAGAACCAGTGGAGCGAAACCCCGTTCAGCGGGAAGGTCAGGCCGCCATCCGGCCCCTGGAAGGAGAGAATGACGATGGCCGACAGTGGCCCGTAAAGAAAGAGCACGAAGACGGCGAAGAAGATGGCGAGCACATAGAATTCGAGGGAGCGTTTTTCGCGGTACATCCTAAAGCTCCTTGCGGATATCGACGACACGCAGGATCGCCGCGACCATCATCAGCACGACCACCAGCAGCACGACGGCATTGGCGGCAGCGGCCGGATATTGCAGCAGCGACATCTGGTTCTTCATCATCAGCGCCACCGAGGCGCTCTGCCCGCCGGACATGACCTGCACGGTTGAGAAATCGGCCATCACGAGCGTGACGACGAAGATCGTGCCGATCGCCATGCCGGGCTTGGCAAGCGGGATCACCACATTCCACAGCACCTGCCACCCGGACGCTCCGGCATCGCGCGCTGCTTCAAACAGCGAACGGTCGATGCGCATCAGCGTGTTGAAGATCGGTGTGACCATGAAGAGCGTGTAGAGATGCACCATGGCGAGCACCACGGCGAAATCCGAATAGAGCAGCCATTCCACCGGCTGCGGCACGATGCCCATTTCCACCAGCGCCGAATTGACGAGCCCGTTGCGCCCGAGCACCGGGATCCACGAGATCATGCGGATGATGTTCGACGTCATGAAGGGCACGGTGCAGACGAGGAAGAGGATCATCTGCGTCGAGGTCTTGCGGATGTGAAAGGCCAGGAAATAGGCGACCCAGAAGCCGATGAAGAGCGTCAGCGCCCAGACGATGACAGTGAATTTCAAGGTATTGAGATAGGTCTTCCACGTGACCCATGAACCGAGCGTGTCGGTATAGTTCATCGTCAGGAAGTCGGGATAGATGCCGGCGAAATCATAGTCCCAGAAACTGACGACCGCGATCATGGCGATCGGCAGGATGAAGAAGAAGCCGAGGATGGCGATCAGCGGCGTGGCCTGCAGATAGGAGATCGCAGATG
Source organism: Rhizobium sp. BK512 (assembly GCF_014194915.1). Lineage (NCBI taxonomy): Bacteria > Pseudomonadati > Pseudomonadota > Alphaproteobacteria > Hyphomicrobiales > Rhizobiaceae > Rhizobium > Rhizobium sp. BK512. The sequence continues at coordinate 610,083 of NZ_JACIAS010000001.1, forward strand.
GCGCAAGCCGGAAGGAGCGTTTGGGCGCCTCCGCTGCCGGTATCGTCTGCTCTGAAGCGATCGTGGCCATTCTTCCCCCTTCGGAAATCTGTCCTGTCCGAACAGGGAGGGATAAAAAAGACCCCTCCCCAACCCTCCCCACAAGGGGGAGGGAGTTTCTCTGCCGCGCCGTCTCCGGGCTCCCTCCCCCTTGTGGGGAGGGTTGGGGAGGGGAAAAGCGGCAAACGCCGACTTGGCTTTAAGCCGCGATGAACTCGTTCCAGCGGCGGACCATGTAGCGATCTTCGTCCATGACGGAGTTCCAGCAAGCGATATGGCCGATACGGTCTTCGAAGGAACCACCGTCGCGTACCGAGCCGGCCTTCTCCATGACCTTGCCTTCGGGCGAAAGGATATCGCCCTGAGCCGCCTTGCCTTCCATCCAGTAGCCCCACTCGTCGGCGGTCATGAAACCCTTGGCGGTTTCGAGGCAGGCCGAGTAATAGCCCTGGCGGTTGAGATAGGCGCCGACCCAGCCGGACGTGTACCAGTTGATATATTCATAGGCGGCATCGAGCTGCGCGCCCTTCAGATGCGCGGCAAGGCCGAGACCACCGCCCCACGCGCGATAACCTTCCTTGAGCGGCTGGAAGCGGCAGGCAATGCCCTTCGAGCGGACGGCGGCAACGGCCGGCGACCACATGGACTGGATGACGACTTCGCCCGAGGCCATCAGGTTGACCGACTCGTCGAAGCTCTTCCAGAAGGCGCGGAACTGGCCGTCGCCCTTGGTCTTGATCAGGAATTCGATCGTCTTGTCGATCTCTTCCTTGGTCATGTTGCCCTTGTCGGCATATTTGATCTTGCCGGAGGCTTCGGCGATCATCGCCGCATCCATGATGCCGATCGACGGCACGTTGATGATCGCCGTCTTGCCCTTGTAGGCCGGATCGAGAATATCGGCCCAGGAGGTGATGTCGCGGCCGGTCAGGTCAGGGCGAATGCCGAGCGTATCGGCATTGTAGATCGTCGGCATCATCGTGAACCACTGGGTCTGCTCCTTGGCGAACTTCTTGGAGTCCTGCGCCTCGACGAAGCCGACCGTGTGCGGCGCCGTCCCTTGCGCGATCGTGCTGTCCGCCTTCAGCTTGCCACTCGTGAAGATCGGCACGACCTTGTCGAAATATTTGAGCTTCTTGACGTCCATCGGCTGAAGAACGCCGGTCGGGAACACCTTCTTGCAGATCCAGTATTCGATATCGGCAATATCGTAGCTGTCGGGCTGGGTGACGGCGCGCTGGGCGGCGGCATCGGAATCGGTCGCGGTCATCTCGAGCGTGATGCCCAGATCGGCTTTGCACTTCTCGGCGATCGCATTGATGTTCGAAACGCCGGTGCCGAACTGGCGAAGCGTGATGTTGGACTGCGCCCAGATCGTCGGGAAGCCGGTGATGGCGCCCGAGCCGGCGATGGCGCCGACGGCGGCGGCACCCGTCTTCAGAAGCGAGCGGCGGGAAATTCCCTTTTCCGCCTTGGTGGATTTCGTTTCAGTCGTCATGGCAGTTCCCCTTTTCTTGATATTGAAGGTTATGCAGACACGCGGCCCAGGAGGACGGCATCCTCCAGGGCCCAACTCAGAGCCACCGCATCGCCGACCGAAACCGGCTTTGCGAAGTAATCGCTGTCGCTTGCGATGACGGTGAAGTCGTCGCTGCCAGCCCCCAAAACGGTGATCTTCACCGAGGAGCCGCGATATTCGATGTTGGAGACGATGCCGTTGAAGCCGAGCGTCCACTCGGTCGCCACCTGAAGGCGTACGCGGTCGGTGCGGATGCCGATATCGACGGCTTCGCCGACCTCCCTGCCCGTCCCGCGTACGGAAAAACTCTGCCCTTCCGGCACAGTCATCATGATCACGCCGTTCTCGCTCGAAGTGACGCGGCCGGAAAGCACATTGTGATCGCCCATGAAGCGGGCGACGAAGGCGGTTGCCGGTTTTTCGAACACCTGCCGCGGAGACGCGGCCTGCTCGATCTTCCCGTCATTCATGATCACGATGATGTCGGCGAGCGCCATCGCCTCTTCCTGGCTGTGCGTCACATGCACGAAGGTAATGCCGAGCGTCTTCTGCAGCTTCTTCAGCTCTGCCCGCATGCGGATCTTCAGGAACGGGTCGAGTGCGGAAAGCGGTTCGTCGAGCAGCAGTGCTTCCGGATCGGTAATCAGTGCGCGGGCCAGGGCGACACGCTGCTGCTGACCGCCGGAAAGCTGTGCCGGCCGGCGGGATGCATAGGCCTCCATCTGCATCAGCTTCAGCATGTCCAGCGCCTTCGCGCGGCGCTCGTCCTTGTCGACACCCTTCATCTTCAGGCTGAAGGCGACGTTGTCGACGAGGTCGAGATGCGGAAACAGTGCATAGGACTGGAACATCATCGCCGTGCCCCGCTTGGCCGGTGGGAAATCGGTGACGACGACGTTGCCGAGGCGGATATCGCCCGATGAAATCGTCTCGTGACCGGCGATCATGCGCAACGTCGAGGTCTTGCCGCAGCCGGACGGCCCCAGGAAGCAGCAATAGGAGCCAGCCGGGATTTTCAGGCTGATGGCATGGACCGCCGTGGTCGCGCCATAGACCTTGGAAACGGATGCTATATCGATCTCTGCCGCTTTCGACATCGTGTCTTCCCCTGTTCGAGAAAGACAATGCATCTGCCGTGCCAGTTTGGTGGGCGTATCTTAAACCCTTGCAAACCAAGAATTTTTAATAGCTTCATCTGGACTGACGAAATTTCTCGCACTTTTCGCACTGCACACAAAATGGGCTTTCGTCCTCAATTCGTGCAGAAAATCGTATACAATTTGGCCGATGCAGTGCGTACAAATTCATTTAACTTTTGAGACGAAGGCAGCTATGATTTGCTGACATCAAGGAAACCGATTTCATGAAATCCGCCGCCAGCGCCATGAGCCAAGACGACCCCCAGGAAACGGGCGTCCCGCAGATTCGCGATGCAATCAGGGAAGCTATCGTCGAGAGGCGCCTGTCACCCGGAACGAAACTGTCGGAAAGCGATGTCGGCAATCTCTTCAGTGTCAGCCGCACGCTGGCACGCGCCGCCTTGCAGGCACTGTCCTACGAAGGTCTCGTCAGCGTCGAGAAAAACCGTGGCGCCTTCGTCGCCTATCCCTCTCCCGATGAAGCCCGGCAGATATTTGCCGCCCGCCGCCTGGTCGAGCCCGGCATTCTTCGCGAAGCCGCCGCCCGCATCACGCCATCGGATATCCAGCACCTGAAGCAATTGCTTTTGGAAGAGGGCCGGCTGATGAGCGAGCGCGGCCAGACGGCAAGGCGGGCCGAGATCAAGGCATCGGGCGATTTCCACCTGACGCTTGCAGTCATATCGGGCAATGCGATCATGCAGCGCTTCATGGAAGAACTTGTCGCCCGTTCATCGCTTGTGATCGCGCTTTACGGGCAATCGACCGTTTCGAGCTGTGGCCATTCCGAACATGGGGACATTATCGAGGCGATCGAAAGCAGGGAACTCGATCGAGCCTGCCATCTGATGCTCCACCACATCGCCCATATCGAGGCCGACCTCGACCTGCGCGAACGCAAGAGCCTCGGCCTGAAGGAAGCATTCGAACTCTAATGGTTCGGCGAAGGGATATCGGCGGCGCGGCTGATATCCTCCACGCTCATCGGCTCGCTGGAACGCAGCTTCACTTTGCCGTCAGTGCCGACAAGCACCAGCCCGAATTCACCGCTGAGCGGCCCCTGAAGCTCATCGCGCACATCGTCGGCATCGAGATCATGTCCGTCTTCGAACAGAGAAAATGCGCCGCCGCCGGCAATCGTGAAAACTTCGATATCTTCTTCGATGAGCCGCATCTGTGATTTGCGCAGCAATTCGTCCTGAATGATCGGCCTGTCGTCCTCTGCATCTGCGAAGACGATCAGCACGTTCTTTTGGCCGAGGAACTGTTCCAGCGACCGCGGCAGACCGGCCTCGTGAACGCCTGTTCCCATGATTTCGTGAAGAATGGATCTCAACATGGTGCTCATTCCTTTTCTGCCTGTTTCAACGGCTGGAAATGAGCTGGGTTCCCTGCGGGGAACAGGATCGCGGCCAGTGCCGCGATCCCGAATGCCTAATCGCGGGGTTCCGCTTCGGATCCGCGCGTCGACAGCGCGACGATATCAGGCGTGCCATTGGCAAGAAGGCGCTTGCGCACCAGAACGCGCATCACGCGCGCCGCCGTAGAGAAAGTCATCTGGTCCAGCGGCCCCTCGCCTTCCCACGGCTTGGTCAGCCGTTCGGTAACGGCGCCGACGATATTGGCCGGGACGATATCAGTGCATTCCCGCATGGCTTCGAAAACGAAGCTGATCGGAATGACCCTGCCTTCATGGGTGACAATAGGCTCCGTCAGTTCGCTGTCCCATTCCTCGTAGGCATAGAGGGCCTCACGGAACAGCTGTTGCAGGGTAAACGGGGCATGTCCGTTGTGAAGTGGCGGCAGTGCATTCATCATGTCTGTCTCCTCTGATGGATTAAGCCAGCTTCCTCAAGACCCGGCCCGGATCGACGCGGAAACAACAGCTCGGCTCCTCCCTTCGGACCGGATACACGATTCATTTTATAGAGTAACACACGTGTGATAAAGCCATTTCTGGCTGTCCGGCCGGCGCGAGGATCTAACCGATTGAAATTCATGCACACTCAAGAGCATTTTTTTGCTGCGGGAAGCGATGCAAGCGATCTTTTCTCTGTAAACCGGCACCGAATCCGGTTTCGGAACTTTTAACGGACTGACTGGTTTTTCCTAGGCATAAAGCCTGGGGAGATTAGCAATGACGGAAATTCACCAACCTGAACGCCGTAGCCGGACCCTGCGTGGCCGCCCTTACAGCCTTCACGAGTTCGCCGCCAAATATGGCTTGAAAAACGAACAGGCAGAAAGCCTCTTTACCCGCTTCGGACCCTCTTCCATAGAGCTGGACCTACTGATGGCCGCCAAGCGCCGGCCGCCGGTATTGCCGGACCACATGAGCGAATAGCCATGACGAGCGATGGCAGGAACAAGATCCGCAAGGACGCCGAAGGACAGTTCGCACGTTCTGATGAGGGCCGCCGCAACAGCGGCGTCTCCAGCGCCAAGCCGCGTGATATCACGCATTCCGACGACGCGACCGTTCACCGCACGCCGCCCGGCGAGAAGCCGCGCAAGGATTGGGCCGTCAAGCACGACGAGGCCAACAGCGAGCGGTCCCGGTCCGAGTGATCGCCCGATCTCAGGGCAAAATTTCACGAAATATATCTGGAACACACGTCGGGTGAAAACCGTTCCTACCGCGAGCATGACGAAATGCCATGCCGCCCATCGAAATCCCGGCGCATTGCCGGGTCCATCTACAAGGTGAGCTTGAGGTACCGTCTTCGGCGGGAGGTCAGCCGTGTGGATTCGATGAGGTCAAACAGCGGCTCAAGAAGGACGCAACGATGAGCAATACCTCCCGGCACGACTGGATATGCAAGCGCGCCTACGCGATTTGGGAAGCGGAAGGAAGGCCGAATGGCCGCGACGCTGAGCATTGGCTTCAGGCAACTGCCGAACGAGACAGGCTGGAGCGGACGCGCGCTTCGACCGATGGCAACGAGGTTCTTGTCAAATTCCGCCCGAAAGCCCCCGAACCCCGCAAACCTGCCGCCCAGATCGCCGAACGCCACAAGCTTCCGCGAGCGGTGTGACCAGGCCGTCTAATCCAGGCTGAGTCGGAAACGGGCGGAAAAATCGCCTTCCCACCACATGGGGAAGTTGGTTCCCCACTTGTTGTTATGCAGGTTGAAACGGATTCCCTCTTCAAAATCCGGCAATCCCCTGCAGAATGTCATGAAATCCCAGCTCTGCGGGGCAACCAGCGGCGTGTCGAGCGGCTGAACGACGACGGCTCCGACATCGGCGATTTCGCCGCTGACAGCGTTGACCGCCTGCAGCTGTGCGCCCCCGGATCTGGCGAAATTGCCGGCCGGGTGCCACAGCCCCATCTTCCTGAAGAGCCAGTCCTTTGCACCGGCAGGCGTAAACGACAGGAAGCTCGCCTCCGGCATGCGATTGGCCGGCTTGTCGCGCAGCGAGAGCCGCAATTGCAGCACACCGTCATCCGGCAAAAACTCCAGAGCCAGTTGCCTTGGAGCCCCAAATCGCTCGACTGCTTCGGCCGGCATCGACAAGAGAACGCCGCCATCGCCCGCGCTTTCGAGGCTCGGCACAAAAACCTTCGAAAGCGCCGCCCCCGAAGCGCCAAGCCCCGGCTTGTCGTGATCGAGCACGGCCCATTCCTGCCGATGCGTCAGATAGGTGTCCATATGCCTGTTGATGTCGGCAGCATCGTAGCTCTCGTAGCGATAGGCGATCAGCGAACCACTGCGGCCGGCAATCCGGCGCCCTTGCGGCGATGTAAGCGTAGCGATATCGCCCGTCACCTCATTGAGCTCGATTGACCAGCCGCCGATGGCGAGCTGCGTCTCGCGGCTCGCAGTTCCGACGAGCGCTGGCGCAAAGAGTTCCGCGAGCGCTGCCTGTGCCTGCTGCATGTCGTCGGCATCGAGTTCGGCGACGGCCTGGTCGACATAACCGCGCTGCTCATCCCATGACGCTTCGGTATAGGCAAAACGGTAATCCGTCTTGCGGGCGGCTTCGAAATCGGCTCTCGCCCAGGCTTTGTCGTCGCGCAGATAAGATTTGATATCCACCCCGCAGGTATGCTCCGCCACCATGGCGAGCCCGCGGCCGAAGGCGAGCCTGCGCCCATTGAGCCCCTCGCCCGCAAAGCGGTCATAGAGCCGCTGCAAAGCCAGGAATTTCGCCGTCTTCAACGGGTCGGTGGCGCTGCCATGGATCCAGCTATCGCCCAGTTCCAGCTCCAGCACCGGGAAACGCTCGCGCTTTTCCCAGAGGATCGCACCATACTCCTCCAGCGTCGCGCCGCGGATGACGGCATCGGGCTCGATGCGGCGAATGTCGCGATAGGCTTCAGCCGTCTGCGGCACACTCTGCGGGCCGATATTGTCCTGCGTATGCGCAAAGCTCAGCCCATCGTCGAAACCTTCCGGGAAATAGGTCTCGCCATAGGAGCGCTGGTACATGACAACGACTTCCGCGCCATCAGGCGCACGCCAGCGGAAAATGTCGGGCACCTCGGGCGGCGGGGAAGCCGTGTTGACACCGAGATGCAGGAAGCGGATGCCGGCCTCGGCCAGCAAGGGCACCATGCCGAGCGTGTGGCCGGGAACGTCGGTCATCTTCGCTGCAATCGTCTGCTTGCCGAAACGACGGTCGAGTTCCTGTGAATAGGAAAGGCCCGCTCGGAAAAGCTCATGCGACATCAGCTCGGTATGGGTGGTGAACGGCAGGCCGTGCCAGCGGATGAGCCCGCGTTCGATCGCCTGTTCCAGTGCCGCGACTTCGGCGGGCGAACGGGAATTCAGATGATCCCAGATCAGCCAGGCGCCCGTTGTCCAGATGAACTTCGGCTCCTCGGGGTTTTCGGCATAGAAATGCGCACCGGTCTCGATCGCCTGCGGGATGAAGCGCTCGTGATATTGACGCCGGACCTTCTCGGCATGGTCGGTAAAACCGATATCGAGATGGGTCTTGAAGACCAGGTGCACGCGCTTTTCTGTCATCTGCATTCCGCTAGATCAGTCCTGCCGTCGTCAAGCAGCTCTTGCGAGACACAACGCAAATGATTTTGCGCACGACACGCAATCCTGATCCCCTCCCAATATGGCACAATGGCATTTTGTGTAATCGTTTCCACAAACACCTTTGCGCTTCACGGTAACGATCCGTCAAGCATATTTGCTGGAGGAACCCCGAATACACTGGATATTTCGCCGGCCGGGACTTCGGCCATCTTGCCTCCAGCAGGCAACGCAACTTAAGTGGCGACAAAATGTGAAAACGTGTTCATACGCCATTAACCTGACTGACCATGGCGATGCACGCGCGATACACCTGTCATCTTGCTGCTTTACACGACATAGCCGGGACCTTCGCCAATGGCATTTTCATGATCGAACTCACCGTCCGTGCCGCACGTTCCGATCAGGCGAACGAACGCCTTGTCCCGCGTGCAATTCTGCTGGGAAATGTCGGCACGGCCATATCCGGGCGCGCCTCTCCGAAGGCAGTTGCGTGCCATCGGGATAAAGCCGCGATCCATTCGGTGTACGAACGTCGATATCGAAGAAATTTCGAGACCGAAGCAACGGTAAAGAAGCGGCTACTTCTCTTCGCAGAGCGCCCGGTGAACCTCTGTCCAGAACAAGGCGAGCAACGTATCGCCGTTGCGCTCGGCAACGAGAGCGCGGATCAGCGCCTCGGAGCCAGCCATGTCCTGCCAACTCGATCTCAGCCCTTTTGCTGCCTGATGGCATTCGGCGATATCGAACGTTCTCTTGCTGTCCATCTGGAGCCTCCCCGAAAAAGGCGCTAACAGACGGACCTGGAAAAGTCATTCCCCGCATATGTGGGGATGCCTTGTATTTTCGACATTCCTCGCGGTAGGATTGAATGGTTTAAGGCAGGCGACACGATGACGGAAAACAATTATTCCCAAAAGTTCGAACCCGTTTTCGAACAGATCAAGGCCGCGGCCAATGTCGATGCTTCCATCCGCATTTTCCAGGCAGGCTATGCCGTTGACTATGTCACCTATCACCTCGCTCAGACCATTGCGGCAAAGATCGACGCTCCTTTCGTGCGCACCACCTATCCGGATGCCTGGGTGTCGCGCTATCTGCTCAACAGTTATGTGAAGGTCGATCCGATCGTCAAACAGGGCTTCGAGCGCCAGCTGCCTTTTGACTGGAGCGAGGTGGAGCCGACGCCGGAAGCCTATGCCATGCTCGTCGATGCCCAGAAGCACGGGATCGGCGGCAACGGCTATTCAATCCCCGTCGCGGACAAGGCCCAGCGCCGGGCGCTGCTGTCGATCAACGCCCGCGTTCCGCTTGATGATTGGAACGCCATGGTCAAGCTCTATCGCAATGAATGGATCGAGCTCGCCCATATCATCCACCGGAAGGCCATCTACGAGCTTCACGGCGAGAACGACCCGGTACCGACGCTGTCCCCGCGCGAAATCGAATGCCTGCATTGGACCGCACTCGGCAAGGACTATAAGGATATCGCCGTCATCCTCGGCATTTCCGAGCATACGACCCGCGATTATCTGAAAACCGCCCGCTTCAAGCTCGGCTGTGCCACCATTTCCGCGGCCGCCTCGCGGGCCGTGCAGCTGCGCATCATCAATCCCTAGCCTTTTCCTTCCGGTCGGATCGAAACCCTCGCTGGTCAAGCGTCGGACGTGCCGGAAGGCATGGCCTTCGCCAATCTTTTCCACACTGACGAGATCCGCTCTGCGGCATGCTTCAGGCTGCCCGCAAGAGGCTTGAGCGCCCCCCCCCCATATGCGGGGGCTCATCTGTAGGCGCCCATATGAGGGAATTTCCGATTCCGCCGTCCTGAACCATTCTGCTCTCACGAACCCAACACGCTGGAGGGAAAAATGTTCGTTATCATTCAGGCACATGAGTATCAGAAATACGCTTTCATACTCGACCAGATGTTCCGCCTGCGCAAGAAAGTCTTTGCGGACATCCTTGGCTGGAACGTTCCGGTAATCGGCCCCTTCGAGCGCGACAGCTATGACTCGCTCTGCCCGGCCTATCTCGTCTGGTGCGACGAAACCCGCACCCGCCTTTACGGCGGCATGCGCCTGATGCCGACGACCGGTCCGACCCTCCTCTATGACGTCTTCCGCGCAACCTTCCCGCAGGCAGCCAATCTCGTCGCCCCCGGCATCTGGGAGGGCACCCGCATGTGCATCGACGAGGAGGCAATCGCCGACGATTTTCCCGAAGTCGATGCAGGCCGCGCCTTCTCGATGCTGCTGCTCGCACTCTGCGAATGCGCCCTCGATCACGGCATCCACACCATGATCTCCAATTACGAACCGCACCTGAAGCGCGTCTACAAGCGCGCCGGCGCTGAAGTCGAGGAACTCGGCCGCGCCGACGGCTACGGCAAATATCCGGTTTGCTGCGGCGCCTTTGAAGTTTCCGAACATGTGCTCACCAGGATGCGCGCATCCCTCGGCATCGATACACCCCTCTACACTCGCTACGTCCCGACGCGTTCCGTCGTGACTCAATTTCTGGAGATGGCAGCATGAACCGCTTGAGCGAAACCACCGTACAAAAAGACATCGGTGCGCTGGAACGACATATCCTCGCATCCCGCGATATCGCAACGCAGATGGGAGACCCCTTCCTCTCCTATCTCCTCTCGATGGCTCTCTTCACAATCTATGAGAAGAAGGCGCATCAGGAAAACGACCTGCTGAAGAGCAGCTATAATTAAGGCCCCCCGGGGCCAGCGGCCGGGCTTGAAGCAGACCTCCCTTCAGGCTCGGCCGCACCTCCCGATCTCAGGCACCTCGCCGGAACATTCGGCTCCCCCGCCGGTTTTGCGATGATCGAAACCACGGGAGATAGCCATGACGGACCGGAACGAGGACAGCGTGCGCGAGCGCGCCTACGCAATCTGGGAAGAGGAAGGCAGGCCGGACGGCCAGGATTTGCGCCATTGGAGCGATGCCGAGGCCGAACTGCGCGGCGAAACGACGAAGACCAACAAACAGGCTCGCAGACAGATCGAAGAAACCGAGGCCGCGACCGGAGCAACCGACGTTCCCATCCCGCCGCCGTCTTTGTCGAGCCCGGATTGACCGCTCTCGCCTTGCTACCGCGTCATGGAATCAATCGCCGAAATCAGCGCCTCGTGCTGATAGGGTTTCGGCAGGAAGGCCGTGTTGGCCGGCAGCGACATGGGATCGAGCCGCACCATGCCCGAGGTGATGATGATGCCGATATTCGGCCGCATCGCCCTCACCCGCTTGGCAAGCTGTATGCCGTCCATCGAGCCGGCCATGTTGACGTCGGTAAAGAGAATATCGACATCGTTGCGGGACTTTAGAAGCACCATCGCCTCGTCCGCATTCCCCGCCTCGAGCGCCACGTGCCCCACGTCTTCAAGCACATCCAGTATATTGAACCTGATCAGCGGCTCATCCTCGACGATGAGCACCACGGCACCCTGGGAAGCCACCATTCTGCGATTGCCCTCTTCAGATCCAGTCTGACGGGAGTAAATGTAGCCCGCCTGCGAAGGTTCCAGAGGGCAAACCGGAAATATGCATCGTCCACAGATGCTTGCGCTCATGGCTTGTGACTGTCCCGGATTTGCGTTAAGCGGACAAAAGCCGCGGGTGCCATTGCCCCGGCTGACCGCACCCTGGGTGCCGGGCCTGTAGCTCAATGGTTAGAGCCGGCGGCTCATAACCGCTTGGTTGGGGGTTCGAGTCCCTCCGGGCCCACCATTTTCTCTAGTTCGTCACCAACGATGATTTTTTCGTCAATACGATTGCGCTAAACATCATTGTTTTTATTAGACAAATGGCGTTTTGGAGATGTTTAATGCTATTGACCACGTTCCGCCGCTAGATGATTTGGAAACATAGGCAACCTGTATTCTCGTACCTCATTAAGAAAGACTAGATTCCTAATTTGAGGGTAGCACATTGGAATCTAGTCGGAGTCACCATTGGACCGTCGTTTTTGGAACTGGAATCGCTCAAAAGGTTTGTCCCAAAGCGCGCTGCTTTGTCCCTGATGCTTCAATAGATTTGTCCCTGCGCGGAACCTTCTGATGACTATAGCGACTACGCCGTTCTCCGACTGGGATCGAGGATGGCCACGAATGTCGTTGTCAGTCGGAAATCATGAACCACATCTACGAACAACTCATCCCACGCGTGGGTTAGCGCCCATCGAGCCAGGCCGTTAAAGCATCTATATGGACCGCGAAATCCCTGCCTTCTTCCGGGCCGCCCTTGTGAATGACACCAGCTACCTTGTCTTCTTCATCAAGAACTGGCCCTCCCGACATCCCTTGGGTTAGCTTTTGTGTGACCTCGATAAGCGGAACCGCACTCTTTACAGAGAAGCTACTGATGTGGCCCGAACGAACATTCAAACTGTCCCCAGGTCCATAGCCGGGATATCCGGCCGCCGTCAGCGCATCTCCGAGTGACGGCGCTCTAGTCGCCATTTCGAACTCGAAGAATTCGTGAGCAGGAATATTATGGTCCAGGATCGCAAGGTCGCGGACGGTGTGATGCTGTCTTACCTTTGCCTTGAAACCGTTCGATGGCTTCGAGGGGTGATAGACATCAATCTCCGCTCCAAGCGCTTCCTCAACACAATGCGCGGCAGTAACCAGACCGACGTCTTTCAAAAAGAAAGCACTTCCCTGGGCAAATTTGCCCTCAAAGTGCTCGATCACCCATACGGCTCGGCTCCTGATTTGCGCGCGGGTCGGTGAAACCTTGATTGGCTGCGTCGTAAACGAGGAATTATAGCGGGCGGCTGTTGCACGGAAGATCGGATCGGATTGCCCTTTCACGCTTGCCAGCCATGAAATCTTGCCCTTCAGGTGTTGAGCAAGGTCGCACTTGCCTCCGTGCTCGTCTTCGAACTTTTTCTGCGCAGGCACTATGCCTATGGTCTCGATCGAGTACAGGGTGCTTCTGATGTTCCTGACAAAACGCCTGTCGACGTTCAAACCGGAATTGATCTTGAGTCCAGTCACGATACGGCGACTGTTCTTATCTCCGTAGTGGGACTTGGCTGGATTGAGTTTGAACCCGTTATTTGTGAACGCCTCGACCAGCCGCGGCGCTAGCAAATCCGAGGCGAAGTTACCTGTCGGCGGAACGCCTTCGGCGAACAAACCTCCTGGCGGCTGGTAACTCGAAAAGGTGATGTCGTCGGCATACCGTGTGTAGATGCAATGTGCCGCCTTGGCGATCGCCTGAAGTTCCTTGTCCAGTTTGAAGCAAACCATGTTCGACAAGACCGGGCTGGTCGGCGCACCTTGCGGCAGAACCCCCTGGTTGGTGCACAGACGGGCAACCACTATCGCGACGGACTCGTCGACCCCGACGGCCTTCAGAAGACCCGCAACACGGTTTTCAGAAATGGACGGAAAAAAGCGTTCGACATCCAAATTTACGACGAACTTGCTTTTCAGGTGTGAGGTCGCGTTGGTCCTAACGGATCGATCTGGGACAAATCCATGGACTGGATTTCTGGGCGAGTAGATTTGATCGAGAAGTGGTGCGATCGTCCTCTGTAGCATTTTCAGTCGCCGATCAGGCGCGCTGATAATTCTGGGCTTCCCAGATTTCGAAGGAACGGAGAAGTCTTTGTACATCCGTCCTCGAAACCACCAAATCTTCCGCAGCTCGGCCTCGGAGAGGCAAAGGTGGCCCAGTAAGGTGCCTATGTCCGTCATCTCCGTCGGGAGACGGACGCGGAAGCTGACGCCGCCGAAAGCGCGTAATGGATGCGGCACGAGGTCTCCCTCCAATCACGCCATGTGCATTCCGGCATATGTGGCGCGCACGATATTGTAGATACATTCGCTCTTACGCCGCAGTTACTACAGCGCGTATGCGAGGGGAGACCTCGTGCCGAAATCAATACCAATTGGTCAGACCGATAGATAGCGCCAGAACGACCTTCCGGATTGTTTCAACAGGGTTTTCGATCGGAAGTAGAACCCGCGGTCGCGTTGCGTCGTGGTCACGGCTCTTGTTGAAAAGGTCCCACTCGCCTTCATGGCGGGCAGAGGTGACAAATCCAACAACATCGCGGCCTTTGTCGTTGGCCTGTCCCAAACGCTCGACCTTGACGTAGTCTTTCGATTTACGCTCCGCCCAGATGTCGATGAACTCCTCCAGCTGATCGTCCTCCAGTTCCTTGATGCGTTTTGAAAGAGTCATGACGACCTCGTATCAGGCTTATTGCCCAGGGCAGTCGAAGGTTTAAGACCGAAGCTAAAGGCGATACGCGCGCGCACAGCTACTCACCCAGATGCGCTTTGATGTCATGAAGAATTTCAAACATCTCAGGGTCGATGTCTCCTGCTCTCAGTTCGTCGATGATCCTCGCAGGCGTCAATGTCACCGCGAACTTCTCCTGAACTTTGCCTGCAATATCTGAAAAAACCGCTTTTCCGGGTACGACCTTTCGCTTGAACTCCTCATACAGCCATGATTTCGTGAAGTCTTCTTCCTCCGCGGCCGAGACAGTCGCGATGTCTTTCTTCGATCCCCTGCCGACCTCATAGCTAATCCTGCTGCCAATACGAGCCGAGAGTGTCTTTGATTTCATCTTCTCCAAGCATGATTGAAAAATATTCGAAATCTCATCTTCCCAGTTAGCGGGCAGAACGCGAGTGGAATGTCTCCTTATCGCGGCCGCTATTGCTGCAGGCACAAGAAGCAGATTTTCTATTTCCTTAAATGGAAGAACCCGGCATTGCGTGTCGTTTGTGTTGACGTCGTTGAGAAATTCCTTGACCTCATCATCGCAACGATAGTCACGGTCGAATATTGCCGCGACGGGAATGTGGAAGCCGAAGAAATTTTCGAATACCCATGACGACGTCGAAACTCGGGACCAGTTGGCGAAGCCATCCGTCTTCATGAGCGTAACAGTCGCACTGGAAATGAAGTCCATACCGCCCTGCTTCTTCGCGACCTTGGAGAGAATGCGGGCATCCTTTCCCTCGAAATACAGCACTTTCTTCGTTTTCGCCAACCTGGCGAATTGAGCGTTCTCGGAACTGCCGATCGCTGCATAAACGTCGGAGTATCCCGATTCTCCCTGAATTCTCCTTGCGCCCCTGGAATCGGGGCGAACGATGAGGACATCTCCCGGCTCAACTGCATTGATGATTTCCGTCGAATGCGTAGCGACAAAATACTGGCCAACGCGCTGTCCGATAACGTCCAAAAGTCGATGTTGCAGATCGGGGTGCAAATAAATGTCAGGCTCATCCAGTATTAGGGTCGAGTTTTGATCAGCCTCGCTCAGATGCATCATCGTCTGCATCCACACCTGGAAGCCGAAGCCTGCCCACTGAACCTCTCTGACATTTGCTCCGTCGCGGAAGTACATTCTCACGATCGGTTTGGCTCCGCCGTATTCGACTTCTGGATAGCTCAGCTTGATGCCAGGCCAGCCCAGTTCCACCAAATCGGCGAAAGCCTCGAAATCATCTTTGCTTTTGTGAAGCCAAAAGTTCCGAAAGTTACGGCTGGCGAGCCTCCCATATCTATTTCGTTCGACCGTCTCTTTAAGAACAAGTTCCTCGTTCTGCTCGAGTGGACTTAGCGTCGGCACGACTACGAGCTTCAGCGGAAATCGTTCACGGAGAAAGCCCGTGTTCTTACGGCCCGCGATGTCAGCCACCAGAAAACATTCGATATCGCCATCGCTGGGTATGGAGATTACAAACGAGTTCCCGCTTTCAAGCTTGATCGTTATTTGCGCAGGCCCATCGCCGAAATTATGGATACAAGCCCTGAGGTCGTTCTGGACGGCCGAGGCTGGAACCATCCAAGTTGAACAGACTCCAAAGGGGTCGTGTGTCTTGAGGATTGCAGTCCGCCTGCTGGCGAAGCGTAGGACATCGAAGGCTATTCTAAATGCATCCAACGCTGTCGACTTACCGGCATTGTTCGGTCCTACCAGCACGTTTCGCTCCCTCGACGACAAGACGAAACGTGAGAACGATTTATAGTCCTTGAACTCGATGGATCGAACTTTGCTCATCGTACACCGCAACAAGGGGTTGAGTTATAACTATCTGGCATGATTCGCGCTAACGCCAAAGAACACGCGAAGTTCGCTAGCCAATATTGAGTAATTGCTGTGGAAACGGCACGATAAGCCGTGACTTCACCCTTTGAGAAATTGTGCCGACAACTTCTAACTGATCCAGGACTTCGAGCGACGATGTACACCAAACAGTGGGCACAAGATCGACGTACTAAGGCTTTTCAAGAAACAGCGACCGAGCATAACTTCGAATCCGTTCGAAAAGCATGGCAGATCGAAGATGGCGAGCTATCTCTCATTTGCAGGCAGTCTCGGTACAACGCTGAGGAATGCGAGCCGTTCAAGTATCGAGCGGTCGAAATGCGTATCGCGCGCGGCGAGCGAATTATGGCGATAGCGTTGTTTCGAGAATGGTCACTTGCTGATTTCTTTCCTGGACATCAGGACTTCATAGAGGCCGCCGACATCGCCACCCAACAAGATTATGAGATGGCCGAATTCGTTTCCGAATTTTGGGATGAAGACGATCACCCGCTCGAATACGGCAACATCGTTCTATTTGACAGGCTCATGGTCCCCAATCCCGATCATAATATCTGGCCGCTGCTTCTGAAGGGCATCGACAGGCAGTTCTCAAAAAACATGGCGCTGCTAATCCTAAAAGCTTTCCCGTTGGAATTTGAGGGGCGCACCGAAGATCAACCAGGTCGCAACATGGCTGATCTTCCGGAATTCCGTAGGCGTCAGACGGCGATGAAACGCCACTATCAACGAATACTCGGCGTGAAAAACAGTGCTGGCGAGGAGGATGCCAAAGGGTGGATGTGGCGGGTAGTGAACGGTCCTGAACCGCGCATCAAGTAGCCAGCGCAATCGTATGTGGCGAAATACCCTCTCAGCACCAATGTATGTGGCGAAGAAACCAATCGCTCGTGGCGATAGCCTAAGGGTTTCACAATGAAATCAATAGCCGTCCGCACCCGGGTATGTGGCGAACTATATTTTCTCCAAATTACGCACACCAAGCCCGATTCGTAGTTTCCGTACCAGACGCCGCGCTGTTTTCTGGCTCAGTAGTCTATCTCGTTCCACGTCCTTTGCGAGCGCACGCGGATGCTCGCCTTAGTCCCAGTGAAACGTTGCCCAGACCTTAAGGGGCTCAATATAGCTGATGACGTCGCCATTCATTGCCGCCTCCTCATATTCATGATAGCTTAATTATACTTTCGCGCTTGTAAGCCAGTGATGGCAAGACGGGGGTGCGCGATGAATGTCTTTTGGATCAGCTTCATCTGTTTCGGCCTTGGGATTTCCGCAGCATCCGCGGGACCACTGCACGATGCCGCGCGCGAAGGCAATGTCGAGCGCGTCAAGCAGCTTGCAGATCAGGGGGCGAACCTCGCTGAACTTGATAATACCGGCGAGCCGGCGCTGCTGATTGCGGCTCTCTCCGGCAAGGCAGATGTCGTTACCCTTCTTCTCGATCGCGGTTGCGACATCGAGATCCGCAACAAGGGTGGGCTCACTGCGCTGCATGCGGCCGCCTATGGCGGCCATCTCGATATCGTGGAGCTGCTGGTGGCAAGAGGTGCCTCCGTCAACGATCACGAGAACTTCTACAATATGACCCCGCTGCATGCGGCATCCGAGGAAGGTCATGCCGATGTCATTGCTTTTCTGCTCGCGCAGAAGGCCGATATCGAGCCGAAGGAAAGAAACGGCTACACGCCGGTGACCCAGGCCGGATGGCGATCACACTGGGACGCCGTCACTCTTTTGTTGAAAGCAGGCGCCGCCTGTCAGGGAGCCGACCTCACGGGTCAGTGGCTCTATGACGAATGCACGAAGCGAAAATGAGCGTGCGCGCCTGAAAAACGGGAGCATTGAAATGTCTCACTGGAATGGATTTGTGAAGGCCGCAGCAATAGGCGGCATCGCCGTCCTGCTGCTGGCGAACGAGGCTACGGCGGAGGACTTCGTCAATACGGGCTATTTCGGCGATGTGGCGATCAAGGGCTATGACCCGGTCGCCTATTTCACGGATGATAAGGCCATGGAAGGATCGCCGCAATATTCCCACCACTGGCTGGGCGCTACCTGGTATTTCGCCAGTGCCGAGCATCGTGACATGTTCGTCAAGGATCCCGGCAAATATGCCCCGCAATATGGCGGCTACTGCGCCGACGGCGTGTCCTTCGGAACGGTGACCACCAACATCGATCCGAATGCCTGGCGCATCATCGAAGGCAAGCTCTATATCAGCTATGATCCCGGTGCCGCAGAAGGACTGGTGAAGAACCCCACCAAGGTGGTCGACTCCAAAAAGCATTGGTCGGAAGTGCAGAACATCCTGATCTCGGAGAAGACACAGAAAGACTGGCAGCACCCCTCTGCCCAGTAGCTGTCCGATCGGCGGTCAGCCCCCGATCGAGAAGAACTTCAGCGCCTGCGGCGTGACATGCACATATGTCGCGCCGGGCTCGTCGGCAGCGCGGTTGCGATAGACGTTGCCGCAGACCATCCTGTCGAGGAAATAGCCCGGGAATTTCTCGCAGAGCCAGTCGCCCCTGATCTCGACAGTGCCGGTAATATTCGTGTTGGCGCTGCGATAGGCGGTATTGCCCGCTTTGTCGAAGAACTGGACGAACTGTGTGCCGTTGCGGTGTTTGCCGGCCCAGCTCTTGTCGCTGATGAGATCGCGCAACTGCTCGCCGGTAACCTGATCGGCCTTCTCGCCCTGAAATCCGAAGGGCCATTCGGGAATGCCCGCCTTCTGCAGCCTGCTCAAATGCAGGTTCAGATCGTCCTTGCGCCAGTAGTCGTAGAGATAGCTGTAGTAGGTGAGATTGCTTTCGGGAAAGAGCGCCAGCAGCTTCGTCTTCTCCTGCAGGCTGCGTTTCCTGTCGCCATCCTCGATATAGGCCGCGGTCAGGAATTCGCGCGCAGCCTCCGCATTGGGAAGCGCGTCGCGGGCCGCCTCCATCAGCGAAATCGACCGGTCGTCATCGCCGATGATGTAGAAGACGATACCCGCCAACAACTGGAAGCCGGGCGATGGCGAAGGATCGAAACGCAGCGCCTTTTCCATTTCGGTGGTCGCCTGGTCATGATTGCCGATATGAGCGAGCACGAGGGCCAGATTTCCATTGGCTTCAGCATCGCTCGGCTGCGCCTGCACGGCGCGGTTCGCCGATATCAGCGCCTCCGTCTGGCGACCATCGACCAGTTGCAGAAGAGCAAGTACCGTATGCGCCCGCGCATTGTTCGGGTCGATCTTCAAAGCCTGCCCTGCAGCGTCGTAGGCGATCTTGCGGGCGACTGCCGCCGACCAGAGGATATTGTAGTCGTTGCGCCAGACATCGACGGCGATCCGCGCGATCCCCGCATGCGCATCGGCAAAATTCGGATCGAGGTCGATCGCCTTCTGGTAATAGGACAGCGCTTCGCGGTAAGTCGCGACATCTCCATAGGTGAGGCCCGCCTGCTCGGCGCGCATATAGTAGTCGTAGGCCTCGAGATTCTCCGTAGGGATCTGCGCCAATTGCGTGCGCTCGCCCTCGCTGAGCCGAATGGCAAGCGCTGCGATGATCTTGCTGATGACATCATCCTGAACCGCGAAAAGGTCGGCATATTCCCGGTCGTAGCGCTCGGCCCAGAGGGAAAGCCCGGTCAGGGCGTCGATCAGTTTGACATTGATGCGCAATCGCGAGCCTGCGCGCTGCAGCGTGCCTTCGAGAACGTAGTGAACACCGAGTTCGGCCGCCACATCCTGTATCTTGCCGCCATCGTCACCCACCGCAAAGACGGAGTGGCGCGCGATGACGAAGAGGCCGGAGACTTTGGAGAGCTCGGTAATCAGGTCGTCGGTCAGGCCTTCGGCAAGATGATCGTGCTCGACGTCGCCGCTGACATTGATGAACGGCAACACGGCGACGGACGGCTTGTCCGGCAGCGGATAGGCAAACCGTCCGGCAACCGAAGGGCTTTCCAGCAACGCCCATGGCTGCCACCATAGCGCAGCTCCGGCAAAAATGAGCAGGAAGGCGCCAGCAGCCATTGCCACGATGCTCCGGCGGCCCGGATATCGGCGCGCATTGGCAGCTCCCTTTGCTGCCAATGGGCTGAGTACGACACGATAGACTCGCACGGCCTCGGCAAGGCTTTTGACCTTCTGCTCGCCAAGCGAGATGAAACCGACATCGAGCTTCGATCTCACCTGGTCGTAGGCTGGGCCCGTGATCGCTATTCCGCCAGGTTCGGCGAGCGACTGCATGCGGTCGGCGAGGTTGACGCCATCACCGTGGATATCGTCTCCCTCGACGATGATATCACCGAGATTGATGCCGATGCGGAAATCGAGACGACGGTCGTCCGGAATCTCCGCATTGTGCCTTGCCTTCAGCCTCTGGACATCCACTGCGCAGCGCATGGCATCGACGACGCTGTGAAACTCGACCAGCAGCCCGTCGCCCATGGTCTTGACCAATCGTCCGCTATGCTCGGCTATCGAAGGTTCGACGATCTCCCTCAGATCTGCCTGGAAACGCAGACGCGTCCCCTCCTCGTCGACCTGGCTCAAACGGCCGTAGCCCACGACATCGGCAATCAGGACAGCGGCAAGGCGGCGCTCCATGTCAGTCTCTTCCCCCGAAAGGACGACAGCGGGAAGCATCTTACAGCACCGCCATAGCCGATACCATCGACGGCGAGAGGAAGGTCGCCAGCCCGTGACGGGACGGCAGACGGAGCCATTGTCATATAACTGTCATATTATGCATAGGTGGCATGCCAAAATGCCCATTGTTGCTGCATCGCGCACAAATTATATGCTCGCCGGCTAACAAAAATAAAAAAAGTGAGCTTGATATGCCCTTGATTTTCAAACGCCGCAAAAGCGGTCTCATGCGACGGATCGTCAGTGGTCTTGGTTCTGCCCAGCAGCGCTATCGTGATGCGCGCGAGGCAAGGAAGACTGCGATCCATCCTTCGTTTCTTGACGATTTCGGTATCTGACCAGACGGGCGCGCTCAGCTTGAGAGCGCTCGAATCCCTTCCAGGCGGGCTTCCATCGCCCTCTCAGGCAGCCTTCTGATCCCGGGACATCATCCCGGTATCCTGCCCGATCTCCCCCTTCCTCAGCATGATCCCGCAGGCAAACGCGACGGCGGAGAATACGAAGAAGAACGATTCGCCGATTGCCAGCCGGTTGTTGGAATTGGACAGGATCGTTCCGAGGAAGAATAGCGTCACCATGCTATAGGCCAGCAGCGCGCTGAGGCTGATCAGCCCGGCCCTCCAGGCAGCGAAAACCCGCCTATACATGGCTGTTGCCAATATCGCGAAAACGATGATGCCGAACAGCCCATGGCGAACAAGCATCTCGAAGTAGCCGTTATGGAGCAGTGTATAGGGCACGCTGGCATAGGTGGTCGAATTCCAGAGGGTGAGCCAATGGTTGCCGGCACCAAAGAGAGGCGCCTGGGCAATCACTTCCGAAGCATTCGCCCAGAGTTGCAGCCGTTCACTCATCGATTCCGGCGTATCTCTTGACGCGATCGCAGCAGCGACGGCATCCCGAACGCCATGTGCGGAGATTTCGGTCTCGATCCGAACGGTGGCCTCATAAGTGGGGCCGGCAAACCTCCAGATATCATCGCCGCCGACAAAAAGCGCTGCTGCCACGAGAGCAATAACAGCAGCTCCTACCAGAGCAGCCCGGCGTCTGTTTGCATAAAGCAGCATCGAGGCCAGCATGAGAGGCCCGACAAGGACAAGGCTCAGCCAGACGCCTTTCGCCTTTGAGCCGTAAATGTTGAAAAGGCAGAGCGCGATGATGAGCGTCGCGACGGCAATGATCCAGCTGCCGGAACGACGCTCAAGCTTGCCGGTCTCCCAGGCGTGCAACAGCCAGTAGAAGGCGCCGATCATCAGGAAGCCGCAGCCGATCGCCCCGTGGATCAGGTTGTTGTGGAAGAGCGGCGAAATACGGTCGTCGCCTGCAAGAATCGGCTGGTAGTCGGTGGAGATCAGCAGGGCGGCAAGTGCTATTGGGAAATAGATCGCCAGGACCGTCCCGACCTCTTTCCGGCTGGAATAAAGCGCGATGCCGACGGCTGGGAAAAACAGCGGAAAGGCGTAGAGCCAGTCGGACGCACCCTTCTCGCCGTAGACGATCAGGCCGAAGAGAAAGCGCAGCAGCGCATAGGCGCCCCAGGCAACACAGGCGTTGGCCAGCCAGTCTCGCTTCAGCAGGCTCAAATTCGGCTTGAACCAGACAAAGATCGTCCCGATCAGCAGCAGCGCCGCATAGCGATAGCTGTCGCTTTCCAGAATGGGTGCCGAAATCAGCAGCAGCCACAGGATGATGAGGACAGGCTTGAGGCGGGAGGGCGTGGCGGTGGGCTCTTCGCTCGCTACCATGGAGAATATTGCACCCTTCTAGCATAGTCGGCAGCACGAAGCAGTTGGGTGACGGAGCAGCGTATTCCCTTGAATTACTGCCGCTTGTAGTCGAGCTTCGTCGCAATCGCCGTGTCGTGGCTGTTCGGCCCTAGCTCTATCAGATTGTTCTTGACGGTAAAGACATTAACCTCGGCCGACCACCACCCGCGCTCTAACGCCACATCGAAGGGATAGACCGGGATGGTCATCGTCCGCAGGAGCAGCGAGAGGTTCGGATTGTCTACCATGCGTTGATTGCCCTTACACTCTTTGGTCGAAACCAACCATCATGATAAAGCAGTCCCCGCATCGATTTCTGCCGCAATAGCTTCACAATCCGCAGACACAAAGCTCGCAGGGACGCAAACAGCCGAGGAACAAACATGGCGCCGAACTACACCAAGACTGCCTTTCTGACAGCCTTTCTGAGCCTGCCGCTCGCGGCATCCGCTCCACTTCTTGCGCAGGAGAATCAGCCGCGCGAAGCGGTCATCAACGTGTCCGGAGAGGGCGAATCGGCATTGGCTCCCGATATGGCGGTCGTCAATCTGTCCGTGGTCAAGCAGGCCAAGACTGCCCGCGAAGCGCTCGATGAAAACAACAAGGCGATGAACGAGGTGCTGGCCGCACTGAAGAAGAGCGGCATCGCCGACCGTGACCTGCAGACGTCGGGCTTTTCGATCCAGCCGCAGTACAATTACCCGCAGCCGGTCGACAATCAGCCACAGCCGCCGCAGTTGATCGGCTACCAGACCAGCAATTCGGTCACCGTTCGCGTCCGTGACCTTTCCAAGCTGGGCGAGATCATCGACCAGTCCGTCACCCTCGGCATCAATCAGGGCGGTGATATCCAGTTCACCAACGACAAGCCGGAAGCCGCCCTGGAGGCAGCCCGCAAGAACGCAGTCGCCAATGCGATCAAGAAGGCGAAGACACTGAGTGAAGCCGCCGGCGTGAAGGTCGGCCGCATCGTCGAAATCAGCGAAAATGTCGTGCGCCCGATGCCGCAGCCGGTTTATCGCGCAGCGATGATGAAGGAAGCTTCCGACGCCGCTGCCGTTCCCGTTCAGGGCGGCGAGAACAGCTACAATGTCACCGTCAGCGTGACTTTCGCAATCGAACAGTAAGTCTCCGCAGGGCGCTTCGGCGCCCTGCCCCGACGGGAAAGCCGCTCAAAAGAAAACCGCCCCTGCTATCTGCAAGGGCGGTTTTTTACGCACTGAACGGTCGCGCCTGGCGTCAGCGGCGCAGGAGCGGGCAGCCGCGAACGTTGCCGAAAGTCATCTCGCTCGGGCCGCGGCGGCTCCAGCCCTGCACGATCACGCGACGCGGCGTGATATCAACGACGCGCGTACGGCGCAGGCCGTAATCCTCGGCGATGTTTGCAGCGATGCGCGGATCGCAGCCGCCGCGGGGCGGACGCCCGTAACCCGGCGGAGGCAGAGGCGGACGGCCATAACCCGGCGGCGGTGGCGGCGGACGACGCCAATCCGGCGGGGGCGGCCCACGGTCCGGTTCACCGATAATGATATTTACCTGTGCTGCAGCCGGCGCAACGGTGCCGGCCAGCGCAGCGGCGGCAAGAAGGGCGGCAAGCCCGGCCTTCGCCATAAACTGCATCATAAAAAAGATCCTTATGGTTGATAGCCACGCGGGCAACTGCCGGAGCCTATTTCGGAATCACTTGCATACAGTTCCGAGAGAAGACGGGCGAAAGCATCGCGGTCAAGGCAAAACAGGCGGAGGCGAGGTTTTCCTGCTTCAAGCTCCCCTGCCCCCGGTCCACCGATCAGCGATACATGAGCGGGCAGCCGCGCACGTTGGCGAAGGTCATGCGATCCCAGCCACGGCGGTCCCGACCGGCAACGACGACCCGGCGCGGTGTGATGGTTGAAATGCGCACATCGCGCAAACCGGAATAGCGGGCTTTGCGGATAGCCTGCATCGGCGAGCAGCCGCGAACCGGCGGGCGATTATACTGCGCCTTGACGACGAAATCGGACTGCGGCGCGGCGAAAGCGGCGGAGCCGGCAAAAGGAATGGAACTCAGGGCAAGCAGTGCGGCAAGTGAAGCCTTGGCAAGGAAATGCGACATTCGGGTTTGTCTCCTCGTGGTGTTTCCTCAATCTCCCTTTTGGGATTGTCTCGAGACTAAACGCATGAAGCTGAATGCTGTTCGAACCGGCCATTCAGTTGGCATTCAGGACGGTTAACGGCGCAGAAACAATGCCCGGCAAAGCAGCGCAGTCGCTTTCGTCCCGGAATGCGCAAGCCAATCTACGGGCCGAGATGCAGGACCACATCGCGCCGATGCGGGCGATCGCGGTGTTCGAAGAGATAGATGCCTTGCCAGGTGCCGAGCATCAGCCGGCCGTTGCCGACGGGAATGCCGATCGAAACCTGGTTCAGCGCCGCCTTTATGTGAGCCGGCATGTCGTCCGGCCCCTCGCTCATATGGATGACCCATCGCATCGATGGGTCGGATGATGGCGGCACGAGGCGGCGGAAAAAATTGTTGAGGTCCGTCTTCACGTCAGGGTCGGCATTTTCCTGAACGAGCAGCGAACAGGAGGTATGGCGCACGAAGACAGTCAGCAGCCCCTCCTCCATGCCGGACTGTCGCACGAAGGCATTAGCCTGATCGGTGAATTCGTAGAGGCCCTGACCGCGGGTGGATAGTGTAAGCATCGTCTGGGGCAAGGCGGTCTCCGTCGCAGATTGTCTCTCGCGAGGTGGCGTGCCTTGCCCCCGAAGTCAATGGCGCATCTCTGAGGTTACAGCCGCAGCAGTTCCTCGAAGCCGCCATAGATCATGCGCTTGCCGTCAAAAGGCATCTGCCACTTGTCGCTGGAAAGGCGTGGATCGGCCATTACCTTGGCATTGACCTCGTCGCGCTGCTGCTTGGACTTGTAGAGGATCCAGGAAAAGACCACGACCTCGTCATCCTTGGCCATCACGGCGCGTGGAAACGAGGTCAGCTCACCATAGGGCACGTCGTTGCCGAGGCATTCGACATATTCAAGCGCGCCGTATTCTTTCCAGATCGACCCGGCATAGGCAGAGAATTCCTTGTAGGCATCGACATTCCCGCGGGGAACGGCGACGATGAAACCATCAACATAGGACATTGCAGATCTCCCTTCGTTTTAACGTCCGAAGGACGTTCGACGCCGGCGGCATCCGACATGGGCGCGTCAATTAATGCCCACGGCCTATGCGGCAAGGAGATAGGGCCTAGCCCTGAAGGGTCTTCACCTTGAGGAGATCCGGGAAAAGCCGCGTCCACAGGAGCACGACGGCAATCGTACCGACCCCGCCAACGATGCCGGCCACGACCGGGCCGATCACGCCGGCAAGCATGCCGGACTCGAATTCACCGAGCTGGTTGGATGTGCCGATGAAGAGCGAATTCACGGCATTGACGCGGCCACGCATCTCGTCAGGCGTCAGAAGCTGCACGAGAGAGCTTCGCACGACGACGCTGACCGTGTCGGACGCACCGACGACGAGCAGCGCGATGACCGAGACCGTTATATTGGTCGAGAGCGAGAAGACGATTGTGGCGACACCAAAAACGGCCACTGCCATCATCATCTTGCGGCCGACTTCCGATGTCAGCGGCCGGCGGGCCAGCACGATGGACATGGCAAGCGCACCGATCGCTGGTGCCGCGCGCAGCAGGCCAAGGCCCCACGGGCCGGCATGGAGAATATCGCGTGCAAACATCGGCAGCAGGGCCGTCGCGCCGCCGAGCAGCACTGCGAAGAGATCAAGTGAGATGGTGCCGAGCATCACCGGTCGGCTGCGGATGAAGGAAACGCCGGCGAAGACGGACGTAAGTGTTACCGGCTCGCGTTTCGAAGGCGTCCACTGCATGCGGATCGAAATCACATTGAAGCTCGCCACCGCAAAAAGCACGGCTGCGACCGCGAACGGCGCAATGGGGCTCACGCCATAGAGAAGGCCACCGAGCGAAGGGCCGATGATCAGCGCCGTCTGCATCATCGAGGTCGACGTGGCAACGGCTCTCTGCAGCATCGAAACCGGCACGATACTGGGCAGGAGTGCCGCCATGGTCGGCCGCTCGAAGGCGACAACGGCGCCCATGATGGTGACCGCGACCAAAATTCCGACCGGTGTCAGCCATTGCTGCCAGGTTGCGATCGCCAGAACCAGCGAGGTAACAGCCTCGATCAGCTGACAGGCAAGCCCGATCCGCCGGCGATCGAACCGGTCGGCGACGTGACCGACGACAAAGGTCAGCACGGCCATCGGCAGAAACTGGCAGAAACCGACGAGCGCGAGCGCGAAGGCGCTATGCGTCTGATCGTAGATCATCCATCCCATGGCGATCGCCACGGACTGGAAGGAAAGTGAGGAAAAGACCCGGGAGGCGGCGAAGTTCAGATAGCCGGGATGGCGCAGAACGCTTTCCCGCTCTTTCACTGGTATGTCCATGGTTCAGTCACCGACCTGCGGCCAAGCCACAGGCGCCTATAGGAATCTTATAAGAGCGGAACGGTGTTCTGCCTGAAAGTGATCCATGTCAACCGCAATAAGCTCCGGTGCGCAATTGCCGCATCAAGTCGAGCGCGGACAGCAGCCGACCATCTGGCACGCCGCGGTATGGAGCTGGTCGCGCATATCGAGCAGCCACATGGTCTCTTCCATGACGTCAAGGATTGCCATACGCAAATCCGGACCAATGAGAGCGAGCAGCTCATTTTGCGAACTGCCTACGGTCGCTGCACCACCAAGAAGCTTCCTCATCTGCTCGACAGTGGGGGCGGTGGAAATCTCGACCCTATCCAGAATGTCGGGAGATGGAATGCCCATCCAGGAAAGTGCGGATGCGACCAGCAGCTTGGAAAGCGCTCGGCACAGAGGACAGGACAATTCTTCGGATGTATCGATGATCTTCCGCTTGAAGCAGGCGATCGTCGCCCGGACCTTGCTGTTGACGGCTGCAAACATGCCTACAGCAATCCTGCGAGTAGCGTTGACCGGTCTTAATATGTAGACCCTTTGCCGGCTCCGGAGGGATGTGGCCGCGCTATTTTCTTCACTGAAACCCTGAACAAGGAAATCACCCCTTCCCGCCAGTATTTCCAGCAGGATCAGAACATATCCGTCACTGCGAAAGACATCGAACTCAAAATTGAAAGAACCATCGCCGATGCTCTCTACGATGCGGATATCCAATACTTCGGAACGAAGCTCCACCTGGTCGAGTTTCATAAGGCCCCCGGGTCTGCAATACCCCGCGCGCGGCAAAGATACTGCAACCTGAAGGGTATTCATATTAACCCAATACGCTTACGCATCCAT
Organism: Rhizobium sp. BK512; assembly: GCF_014194915.1. NCBI lineage: Bacteria > Pseudomonadati > Pseudomonadota > Alphaproteobacteria > Hyphomicrobiales > Rhizobiaceae > Rhizobium > Rhizobium sp. BK512. The sequence goes on from NZ_JACIAS010000001.1 coordinate 637,589, forward strand.
CGTCATTTGACTGATGCGTAGGTCATAGGTGGAAGTCCGGTTATACCTTAGAACTGGCCTGCTTCGGGCGACGGCAGCTCTTCAATGGAATCGACCCTGTCAGGGTAAAAGGCCAAATGGTCCTTGATGTTGGCTACGGCGGGATTGGGCGCCTCGTAGGTCCAGATCGCATTCTTCGAACGCTCGCCGCCATCACGAATGCTGTAATAGGAGGCATCTCCCTTATAGGGGCAATGGCTCTCGTGCTCGGTGCGCTCCAGCAGCGACATATCCACATCCTTGCGTGGAATATACTGCACCGGCGGATAGGAAGCCTCGCGCAGGGTCAGCGCATCATGCGTATCCGCGATCACGCGCCCGCCGAGCTTGACGACGACACGGGAGGGATTGTGTTCGACGGTGATCGGATGATCCGGCCCGGGAATCTTGATCGGCTTGCCTGACATGGACGTCATCTCCGGATTGATATCTCTCCGAAAGAGATAGGGTGTGCAAGCGACCATCCCAAGAGGCTGCGCGACCATTCTCATTCGGCCGATTTCATAAGCCGCAGATGTGCGCATCGACGATGCGGAAAGAGCCGCGGAGACGGTGACCTCCGCGGCTCTTGACCTGCTATCTGCTTACCAGCGGTCGAGGCCGAGCAGCTTGCGGCCGAGCGGCGTCAGCTCGGCGGTCTTGGCATTGTGCTTTTCCCATTCGCGCGGATCGCCGGGGAAGGCATCGCGCTTCGGATGATCGAGCTCCCGCCACAGGCGAATGCGCTCCTCACGCTCTTCGGCATTATCGTATTCGGCCGGATGCATGGAGATATATTGCGCCATGCGCACACGGTTCTCCGCATGGTTCGGGCGAACGCCGTGGGCAAGCAGCGAGTTGAAGATCATCAGGTCACCCGGCTCCATGTCGATATTGACAGTCGAAAGACCGGTCATATCAGGATGCATCGGATCGCGGTCCTCGGGCTGCGTCTTCACCCATTCGTCGAAATGTTCGAAGAGATAGGGTACGCACTGGAAGCCACCGACATCGCCGTCCTGCTTCTTCAGGCTCAGGACTGCCTGCACGCCGATCGGCATCGGCCGGATGGAGGTATCCACATCCCAGTGGATGAAGCCGTTGGGATTGCCCTTGACCTTCTTCGGCGGGTTGAGATTGGCGCGGTCGATCGTCACCCACAGGTCTTCGCGGTCCCAGATATCGACGAAGACGTCATAGACGCGCTTCTCCATCCGGTTATCCCACATTGCCTGGTGATTATAGATTTCCAGCATGCCGGTATTGTTGAGCTCTTTCATCTTGTGCTCACGGCGCTGCGGCGCATACCAGGTGGAGGAATCGTTCGGATCCTTCTCGTCAAAACGCCAGAGCACCTCCGCAAGCCGCTCGACATTGGCTGCAGGAACGGCCTGGCGAACGATGACATAGCCCTTCGTCGTCCAGTGCTGCCAGTCCGCTTCCGAGAGCACGCGCAGCGGCAGTTTCTTCCTGATGTCCTTGAGCTGCGTGGTGACCGACGAGGCCGTCGGATGAGCGTCGCGTTTCACTGCCAGTTCCATGAGATCCTCCCATCATTTGATCCATTCCTGCTGTTTCAGGCGATGGAGAGAGTGTAGCGGCTCGTCGCAGCTCATGTTGTGCCAGCTTGGCAAAATATGATACTATTCTGGCGTCAATTATCTGAAAGGCGCTTGATGAGGCCGTATCTCGAAATCCTGCCACGCCACGCCGACAGCTCCTGGAGCATGCTGAACCGGCGGCTGGATGACGCGATCCCCTTCCAGTGGCACCACCACCCCGAATTCGAACTGACGCTGACGCTGAACTCCATCGGCCAGCGCTTCATCGGCGATCACACGGGGGAATATGAGGATGGCGACCTCGTGCTCGTCGGGCCGAACCTGCCACACACCTGGGTATCGCGGGCCAAATACGACGAGGCAAACCCGCATATCGCCCTCGTGCTCTGGTTCCACCCGGACTGGATGCGGCAAATGACATCAGGCGCGGTGGAACTGCGCCCCGTCGAAGCAATGCTTGCTCGTGCCGATCGCGGCTTGCACTTCTCGAAGGAAGCGGCCGCTGCCGTCCGCAGCAATATCGAAGCCATCTTCGCAAAGCCCCCGGCCGAACGGCTGCTCTTGCTCTTTAACATCCTCGGCGCCATTGCCGCAGACCGGCAGGCATCTCCGCTTGCCAGTACACCCGGCCAAAGCCGTGAATTGCAGGAGAGCCGTGAACGGATCGACAGGGTGCTTACTCATGTGCATCTGAACTATGCCCGCGCAATCGCGCTGGAAGAACTTGCCGATATAGCTGCCCTCAGCGTCTCGGGCCTGCACAGGCTCTTCCGCCGCCATACCGGCACCACCGTCTCGGACTACCTGATCCGTATGCGCATCGGCGACGCCTGCGCCCGCCTTTCGGCCACGGTTCAGCCCGTCGGCCATATCGCCGATGCTGTCGGCTATAATTCGCTTGCCAATTTCAACAGGCAGTTCAGGACGCAAACCGGAATGACGCCGCGGCAATACCGCAACGTCTTCCGCCCCGCTTAAACCTTGGCCGTTCGCCGCAGGCTGGCGAGGCCAAGGCCTATGACCGCCGCCAGGACGCAGGCAATCCCGAAAATCTGGTTGGCACCAACCGCCTCTCCAAGAACCAGGAAGGCAAAAATGACGGCTGTTGCCGGCGCAACAGCCGTAAACAGAGAGGCCTCCGCGCCACTGACGCGCTCCGCTCCCGCATACCAGAGGATGAAGCCGCCGACAGTCGGCACCAGCGCGTAATAGAGGACCGCAAGCAGAGCAGGCTGCGAAGCGATGCCAATATCATGATGCTCAAACAAGGCGGGCACACCCGCGACGACGAAGCCGATGGCCGTCATCAGCGCCGACTGCGTCAATGGCGGAATCGACGTGCCAAGCCGCTTGTTGAGCAGGATGAACAGCCCCTCGCAGATGACCGCGCCGAAAATCAGCATGTCACCGATGAGAGACCCGCTACCGGCAGCCGGCGAAAAGGCAATGGAAAAGACGCCGGCAGCCGCAAGCCCGATTGCCAGAAGCAGGAACCGTTGCGGCCTCTCGCCAAGCACGAGGATGGAGATTGCCGCGGAGACGACGGGCAGCGTGCCGATGATGACGCCGGCATTGGCCGCCGACGTCAGCGACAGGCCCGAAATCAACAGCGTCGTGTAACCCACGCTCCCAGCACCTGCCTGCGTGACGAGGATCAGCCAATCCCGTCCGGAAAGCCGTAACAGCCCCGATCCTGTCCATCGCATCAGGAAGAGAAAGAATGGAAAGGCCACCGCAAAACGCAGGGCCGTCGCCGTAAAAGGCGGTAACCCGGAAGCAATGACCTTGCTGGCGACAACGGTACTGCCGACCGTCGTCATGGCCAAAGTGAGATAGATATAACCTTGAAATTCCCTGCTCATCTGCCGCTCCCTTAGAGACAGCGCAAGCAAACAGGCTGAAAGGCCAGGGGTCTTGAACGAAATTGCAAGGGAACAGGCAAGCGATCAGGAATGCCCGCGTGCATAGGTGCCGGGCGTCAGGCCATAGCGGGAAACGAAGGCGCGCGTCATATGGCTCTGGTCGGCAAAGCCGCTTTCCGCTGCAGCCTCCGCCAGTGCAGCACCACCGGCGATCAGCCGCCGGGCAAGGTGCACGCGGGCCTGAACGTGATAGGCATGCGGCGTGAAACCCGTCGCCCGCGCAAAGGCGCGCAGCACCTGAAACCGGCTGAGGCCGCTCTCCCGTGCCAGATCGGAAAGTGAGATCTCGCCCGCCGGATCATCATCGATCATGTTGCGCGCATGGACAATGGAATGCGGCGCAATGGCCAGCCTCTCCGTCATCGCGGTTTCCCGCAAGGCATCGGCAATGACCGACAGGAGCAGTTCTTCGCAGCGCATCCCTTCCCCATCCCCGGTCACAGCGGAGAATAGCGCGCGAAATCGATCGGCGAGCAGCCTGTCATGAATGACAGGGCGTGGAATTTCCGACCGGTTGGTCCCGCCTCCTGCAACCTCGCGCACAAGCCCCTCCATCACCGCAGGATCAAAATAGAGAATGCTCCAGGAGCGCGCCTCGCCGATCGGCGCGCCGTCATGAACCTCGTTCGGGTTGACGGTGATAAGATCGCCGGCCTCCGCCTCGACCATGCCACGCCCGCTCAGCGATCTTTGAGCCCCGGAAAAGATGAAGCCAATGCCGAACTGCTCATGCGTGTGGCGCGCGAAACGATGGCCTGATGTCGCCACCACAGCTTCCACGCCGGGCACGGACGAGCGCAGCATTCTGAACTGGCTGGCGGGCATGGAAAACTCCTTCGCGACCGACTGTGCCAGCCGGCAGCGAGCCTAGCAAGCCCAGAATGGGCAGCAGTTTCGCGTGCGGAATTGCGCCAAAACAGGAGTTCTAAAAGAACTCATCGAGGAGCTGATAATAGTCCATCTTCACAGGATCGATGATCGAAAGGCCATAGGAATTGAGAAACAGCCGTACGAATTCCTCGCCGAAATTATAGCCGATGCTATGGCAGGCGAGCGCGACATCCTGATAGCGGTCGGCAACACCAAGGCGGCAGCAATCGATATAACCGGCAAACCGCCCCTCTGCGACCATGAAGTTCGGCAGGCAGGCATCGCCATGCGTTATAACGAGATTTTCGCTTTCCGGTCGCAGCCGCTGCAACTCGCCGAAGAGGGAGAAGGCGCTTTTGCCGAGCCGTTCCTCGTCGAAATCCGCTTCGTCGACAACGCCGGCCCGCATGCGCACTGCAGCGGCGGCAAGGCGCTTCTCCAGCCGATGATCGAACGGACAGGCATTGATATCGAGGCTATGGAGGGTACTGAGCGCAGAGGCGAGGATCTCGATGCGCTCTTCAGGCAACAGCGTTGCGGCAGTGACGAGATCCACGCCCGGCAGCGCAGTCATCAGAAGAAAATTGCGCTCTCCGTCGCTCTCATGGGCGATGACTTCAGGGCAGTCGAGGCCCTGGCTGCGAAGCCAGACAAGTCTCTCGGCTTCGTCGGCGAGCTCGCAAAACGGTCCGGCCTCTTCGACCTTCAGGTAAAGCCCCGGACGCCCTTCGCCCTCCAGACGAAAAACACAGGCCGAGGACCGCCCGAGAGCGTCCCGTCGCCATTCATAGCCGCCGAGATGGTTCCGGAGCGAGGCCGGAAGCCTGCCATCTTCCTGAAGCCGAACGACCATGATGATCCCTGGGGGAAAAGGCTCCTTCGGGAGCTTGGATGGCGGCCTTAGTGAAAGGTTCCGACCGGCGCGCTTTCAGCGAGAATTTCGAAAGCTTCTTCCAGGGCCGCGACCAGAATATCGGTCAGCTCGTCTGCCCTGTTTTCCAGAAACAACAGGCTGACAGCTTCTTCCTGGCGCTCGAAGAAGTGCTCGATCTCGTTCGACATATCATGTGTCCCTTCGCTACCGTACCATAACGGCTATGGGGAAACGATAGAGATGGTTCCTTGCGTGTGGCTTGTTTCGAAATGGGCCGGCTGCTGCCGATTTCAATACGGAAACCCCCTGCTTTTCCACTGACTACGCGGAACTGCGCTCCCAACGCGGAATGCGAAGGAAACAACCTTTGTGGCATCTTGATCCACCTCACAGCGAAAGCTCACGTCATACCAATTCTCTGACGTGCGGAAAGCAGCCTCGAGATTGAGAACAGTGCCGTTGGACAATCCTTGTTGCGGAAGAAGTGTCGGCGCAAAACTCGGAGTAGAATGAACAAGTTGCTGCCGAAGCTCAGTGGAGCACAGCTGACCGAAACGCTGCTTTCGTGGCAAACCATCTATCAAGGTCCTTGCGACAGGATCCTCGCTATCGCTTTGCGAGAACAACGTCTTGGCTACTTTCAGGTTGTTCTTCACAGGTTCGGCTTTTGGGATCTCTGAAGGCTTAGGCTCCGGCGGCCTTACCTGCTCAATACTCGTCATGGTTTCGCCGGACATTTCCGCAATCGGCGCGTTGCGCTGTGGGGAAACGTCAGTGACCATCGTCTCGGGCAAAGTCACATCGTCCGGTACGGGCGCCGCCGGCGGCGTTTCTATTGGCGGTATTTCTTTAGCAGACGCATCCGTAGGCTGATCGGGCTCCGCATCATGTTGCGGCGCTGCCTCAGCAGGCCTCACTTCGCCCTCTGAAGAATTTCCCGCTGTCGATTTTTGGGGGCCGCTATTCTTGTCGCTGAATTCAGTCACCGTTCGCAAACTCGGCAGGGGCATTGCCTTTGCCTGTTCGGGGGCCTTCTCCGCAGGCGGAGGCGGAGGCGGCGGAGGCGGAGGCGGCGGTGGAGGCGGCGGAGGCGGCGGTGGAGGCGGCGGCGGTGGTGGAGGCGGCGGCGGTGGTGGAGGTGGCTCAGCATTCGCCTGCTCCTTGGGCTTCTCTTCCTCTTTCGGCTTCTCCTCGGGCTTCTTCTCCTCCGGCGGCGGCACGAGCTCGACCTTCACGCTCTCGTCCTCGGCGGGTTGCGCCTGGATCTTAGGGAGGCCGAAAATCAACAGCGCGACGATGGGCACATGCACCAGCACGGACGCGATAACACCCCAGCGAGCGCGGGGCTCCTGGTGTTCCGTCTCGTGATCGGTATCTGCCGGTTCGACTTCTTCTTCTGTCACAGCAGCGATGTGGCCTTTAAAACCGGCAGCATCAAGCCACAAATGGAAAAAACCTTGTGATGATGGCCTTCGTGACTGTTGGCGGCGGACTCACTGGTCGGCCTCGCCATCCTCGGCCACCAGATTGTGTTCCTGCCACAGGTCCTTCGGAATGGCATCGCCAATCGCAAAGGCAAAGGCGGTGACAGTCTTCCCCGCGGGATCCACCTCGCAATGGAAGCGGATATTGAACCAGTTCCGCTTGCTTCGGAAAGCCCCGCCATCCACCTCGATGCTGTTGCCCCTCACCTTCTCCGGTTTCATGGCGTAAGGTGCCAGGAGATCGGGCACCGATCCCGGACGGGAACGGTTGACCTGCTCCAGCGCTTCGAGGTTGCAGAGCTGCAGATTGCGCTCCTCACCGGACAGCGTGCCAAGCAGCTGACGTGCGTTGCGGCTGCGCGGGCTGCCGAGTGTTTTTGCGGAAAAGAGTTCCGTCGCCTGCATCAGCGGCGGTGGACCTGATACCGCCGGCTTCGCCAGCGCCGGCGCAGACGGAAGCACCTCTCTGGACGCCGTCTCGGGCATCAACGGCAGGATGTCCCCATCCGCCGGACTTACGCTGTCCCCACGGCTTTGCGGCGGCGACAGGGCCGCAGGCGGCGGAACGGGAATTGCGGTGGCAGGCGGCGGTGATACGACCTCGACGTCGACACTCTCCTCCGGCGGCGCCCTGAGCGGCTTCACGTCGGGCAGGAATGCCAGCAGGATTGCGATGATGGCAAGATGCAGTGCGAGCGATGCCGGCCAAGCCGGATCGAATCTTCCTCTCTGCAACAGGCCGGCATGTTCCATCGAAGGCAAGTCCATGCTCTGGGTTCAAGGCGCAGCGACACTGCCAGCGCTGCGGACCAGCCACAACGCCATATCTGGCTCATCACCACTTATCGACCATCCTGATCTATGCGAGCGACGCGATGATGTCGCGATAATTCACTTCCGAAAATGCCTTCAAGGTTTTCGTGCGCACATTGCCGCCCATGCCAAGCGATAGCGTAAATCGCGCTATCACCCGGTCGTCGGGTGCCTCGCAAATGGCCACCATGTCATATTCGCCCATGGTGAGATAAAAGCGCTCGAAGGAGCCGCCCAAGCTGCCCATCAGAGCTTTTGCCGCATCGAGCCGTTTGGCAGATTCCTTCACATTGCGGATGCCCTGATCCGTCCAGTTTATCATGAGAATGTAAGTGGTCATGTTACACCTCCCGGCGGAGGCCATGGTCATCCAAGCAGGCTTGCGAAACCGTTCGCATGCTGCGACCGCTCAATTCCCCCGCGAGGGAAATTATAGGCCCATCACCACAGGGCGACAACAAAAAGCGAGCCATCAATCCGGCTTAGCAATAGCCCGAAAGGCTCATTTGTAGTGACTGAAACCAAAGAAAAACCCGGTCAGCAAGGCTGGCCGGGTTCTGGTATCGGTCGTTGGATGCGTGAAAACGCTCAGCTGTCCAGGAACGAGCGCAGCTTGCGCGAGCGGCTCGGATGCTTGAGCTTGCGCAGCGCCTTCGCCTCGATCTGTCGGATACGTTCGCGGGTGACCGAGAACTGCTGGCCGACCTCTTCGAGCGTGTGGTCGGTATTCATGCCGATGCCGAAGCGCATGCGCAGGACGCGCTCTTCGCGCGGCGTCAGCGATGCCAGAACGCGGGTCGTCGTCTCGCGCAGGTTCGCCTGGATGGCGGCGTCGATCGGCAGCAGCGCGTTCTTGTCTTCGATGAAATCGCCGAGATGCGAATCCTCTTCGTCACCCACGGGGGTTTCGAGCGAGATCGGCTCCTTGGCGATTTTCAGGACCTTGCGGACCTTTTCGAGCGGCATGGCGAGCTTTTCGGCCAGTTCTTCCGGCGTCGGCTCGCGGCCGATTTCATGCAGCATCTGACGCGAGGTACGAACGATCTTGTTGATCGTTTCGATCATATGCACCGGAATGCGGATCGTACGGGCCTGGTCGGCGATCGAGCGGGTGATCGCCTGACGGATCCACCACGTCGCATAGGTCGAGAACTTGTAACCGCGGCGGTATTCGAACTTGTCGACCGCCTTCATCAGGCCGATATTGCCTTCCTGAATGAGGTCGAGGAACTGCAGGCCGCGGTTCGTGTACTTCTTGGCGATGGAGATGACGAGGCGAAGGTTCGCTTCGACCATTTCCTTCTTGGCGATACGCGCTTCGCGCTCGCCCTTCTGCACCATGTGCACGATGCGGCGGAATTCCGAGATCGAGATGCCGGTTTCCGTCGCGAGATTCTGGATCTCCTGGCGGATGTCGCGGATCGTCGTGTTTTCGCTCTTGGCAAATTCCTTCCAGCCGCGAGCGGCCAGATTGCCGATCGACTTCATCCAGTTCGGATCAAGTTCAGCGCCCTGGTACTGTTCCAGGAACGAGTCGCGCTTGACGCCGTAGGATTCAGCCAGACGCAGCAGGCGGCCTTCGTTCTGCACGAGGCGCTTGTTGATGTCGTAGAGCTGCTCGACCAGCGCATCGATGCGGTTCTGGTTGAGCGACAGCGACTTCACGGCCTTGATCAGTTCGTCCTTGAGCTCCTTGTAGCGGCGCTCCTGGGCGGAAGACAGCGTGCCGGTGGCGGCAAGGCGCTGCTCGACCTGCTGGTCCTGCAGCTTGCGCAGCTTCTTGTAGGTCTCGGCGATGATGTCGAGCGTTTCCATGACCTGCGGGCGCAGCTCGGCTTCCATCGCGGCAAGAGAGAGGTTGGATTCGTCCTCGTCCTCTTCTTCCTCTTCAGGAGGCATGCCTTCGCCGCCGACATCGGTGATGTCGTCGTCACCAGAGCGGGCGCGCCGGGTCTTTTCCTTTTCCTCGGCAGCCTTGCGGTCGGCCTCGATCTTCTCGGGGCTCTGGAACTGCGGGGCAGCCTTGGCTTCCGGACCGGAATAGGTGGTTTCGAGATCGATGATCTCGCGCAGCAGCGTCGTGCCTTCGTTCAGTTCGTCGCGCCAGATGATCAGCGCCTGGAACGTCAGCGGGCTCTCGCAGAGGCCTGCGATCATTGTTTCGCGGCCGGCCTCGATGCGCTTTGCGATGGCGATTTCGCCTTCGCGCGACAGAAGCTCGACGGAACCCATTTCGCGCAGATACATGCGCACCGGGTCGTCGGTACGGTCGGTCGGCTCTTTCTTCTTGGCGGTCGCAAGTGCGGTGCCGCTGGAAGGCGCAAGCTCGCCGCCCTCGCCGTCTTCGCTGTCGGAGCTGTCGTCGTCATCGCTACCGGAAGCGCCGGCTTCCTCGGCTTCTTCGTCTTCGATGACGTTGATGCCCATGTCCGACAGCATCGACATCGTGTCTTCGATCTGTTCGGACGTCACTTCTTCGGAAGGCAGGACGGCGTTGAGCTCGTCCATCGTCACATAGCCGCGCTTCTTGGCGGCCTTGATCATCTTCTTGACCGCGTCATCGGAAAGATCGAGAAGAGGGCCGTCGCTTGCGCCGTCGCGTTCGACTTCCGCTTCTTCGTTCTCTTTGACCTTCGTTGCCATTTATATCGTCGCCTTCCTGACGCTATTCATACTCGCTGCGGTGAATGGCCCTGTCGTGGCCTGGCACGTGCGCGCCGGCCTCGAATCACCTATACCCCACCTAACGGGATGACATTTAAAGCCTGATTAACCACGATTGCCGGCATCGGACAGCAAAACTTCATTGCCATTGGATTTCCGGCCATGGTTGTGCGATCCGCCTTGACCCAGTTCACCGCTCAAGTGGAACGGTGATTCCCACAAAATTTGTTCTCGTCAAGCTTTTCCAGAAAAAAAGCCACCGAAAACCCGGAAAAAGCCTTATCCACAGGCTTTGAACCGCGCCAGCGATTGCGAAGCTTATCTAGTATGTCACCGGCAAAAGACAAGGGCTTTTGCGCAAACACTGGAAGAACCGCAACTCGCTCCAACCGTACGCCATAGATTCTTCGCAAATCGCCAACATGAGTTGCAAAAAAGAGGCGCGCACGATTATGGCGAATTCCGCTCCGGTTCTGCTTGCACTTGTCGCGTTGTTCGCCGTCTTCCCGGCAAGCGGCTATCCCGAGGATACCAGCAGCACAATCAGCTTCGGGATTTTGTTCGCAGATCGCGATCCGATAGCTGGGTCCGCCACTTGCTATAACGGCAAGACCTGCGAACTGGTCAAGGACATCGGACCAATACATTCGCTGAGCATTACCGACTTCTCGAAATCACCCGATCGCGGAAGTCAGCTGAAAATCGAATGCGCCTCCGATTGCTCCTTCGGCAATCAGCAATTCAGCACGGAAATAGGCCGTGAGCGTAAATTTCACTTCTTCAACGGGTCGGACACATATACCGCGAAGCTGCTGGTCATCAGAATACGCGATCCCATCGGGCAGATCCTGCTCAACTACTGACGTGGCATTCAGCTAAAACGGTGTGGCGATTTCGTCAGCTCAAGGATTGGGATCGTGATGTTCAGAAGCAAGTTGATCATTTCAGCCACTGTCGCCCTCAGCGTGCTCGCCTATACGAAAGTCATGGCCAAGATCAGCTCAGGCACCCCGCCCCCGGATGCGCCCTTGGAGCAACAAGCCAACCTAATTCGCGTTTATAAATCCGATCGCCGCATGGTTCTCCTTCGAGGCGAAACCCCTCTTTCGGCATATCGGATTTCTCTTGGAAGCGCTGCCGATGAAGGGCCAAAGCAACGGGAAGGCGACGAGAAGACACCGGAAGGCCGCTATGAGATCGACTGGCGAAATCCCCGGTCCATGGCGCATCTCAGTCTGCATATCTCCTACCCCAATCCGGCCGATCGGCAGAATGCCGAGTTGAAGGGCTATCCTCCCGGCGGCGACATCATGATCTACGGCCTTCCCAATGGCTGGGGCTTCCTTCAGACCATGCACCTCCTTTGGGATTGGACGGATGGCTGCATTGCGGTCACTGATCAGGAAATGCGCGATATCTGGGCACGCGTCCCCGATCATACGCCCATAGAGATCACGCCCTGAACTGCCGGCTTAGCGCGACAGCCCATCGTATGCATTCACAGTCAGCGCAGACAGATCGAGCGCTGGAATGCAGCGCAGATTGACGGATGCCATCTCCATGCCATTGGGCGCCGTTGCTTCCCCAAAAGGCGCGATGCCGCACTTGGCGCAGAAGTGATGTTTGATGGCATGCGTGTTGAACGTATAGGTCGACAGGTTTTCTTCCGGCACCGTCAGATGCAGCTTCTCCCGTGGCACGAAGCCCAGCAATCCGCCGCGCCGACGGCAGAGCGAGCAGTTACAGTCGAGCGCTTCCGTAAACGCGCCTTCGACCGTGAAGGCGATATTGCCGCAGTGACAGCTTCCCTCGTATTTCATTCCTGTCCCCTCACATCCAATCCATCACGACCTTGCCGGAATTGCCCGAGCGCATCGCCTCGAACCCATCGCGGAATTCGTCGATCTTGATGCGATGGGTAATGACCGGCGAAAGATCGAGGCCGCCCTGTACGAAGGCGATCATCTTGTACCAGGTCTCGAACATTTCGCGTCCATAGATGCCCTTGAGGTTCAGCATCTTGAAGATGACCTTGTTCCAGTCGATCTCGAAACCAGCAGGCGCAATGCCGAGAATGGCGATCTTGCCGCCATTGTTCATCTTGTCGATCATGTCGCGGAAGGCGGGTGCCGCACCCGACATTTCGAGGCCGACATCGAAACCTTCGGTCATGCCGATCGCCTTCATCACATCGGCAAGGTTTTCCTTGGATGCATCGACGACATAGTCGATGCCGAGCTTGCGGGCGAGATCGAGCCGGTTCGGATTGATGTCTGTGATGACGACCTTGCGTGCGCCGGAACGCTTGGCAACGAGCGCGCCCATGATGCCGATCGGCCCCGCACCGGTGACCAGCACATCTTCGCCGACGAGATCGAAGGAGAGAGCGGTATGGACGGCATTGCCGAACGGATCGAAGATCGCTGCGATTTCATCCGGGATATCGTCCGGGATCGGTACGACATTGGCTTCCGGGATGCAGACGAATTCGCCGAAGGAACCCGGGCGGTTGACACCGACGCCGAGCGTATTGCGGCAGAGATGCCCCCTGCCCGCGCGGCAGTTGCGGCACTTGCCGCAGACGATATGCCCTTCGCCAGAGACACGTTCACCGACATGATATTTTGTGACGGCAGAGCCGATCTCCGCTATCTCGCCGCAGAATTCATGGCCGACAACCATCGGCACCGGGATGGTCTTCTGCGCCCACTGGTCCCAGTTCCAGATGTGCACGTCCGTGCCGCAGATCGCCGATTTCTTCACCCGGATCAGCACGTCGTTCGGGCCGACCTCCGGCACCGGCACATTCTCCATCCAGAGGCCGACTTCAGGCTTCACCTTGACCAGCGCTTTCATCATGTTGGACATGATCTTTTCTCCTCAAGGCTCTCAGATAACACCGAGTTCGCGGCCGGCTTCGGCAAAGGCCGCAATCACCCGCTCGACATCCGCCTTCGAATGCGCCGCCGACATCTGCGTGCGGATACGCGCCTGCCCTTTCGGCACGACCGGGAAGGAGAAGCCGATTACATAGACGCCCTTCTTCAGCATCAGCGCGGCCATATCCTGTGCGAGTTTCGCATCTCCCAACATGACCGGGATGATCGGATGCCCCTCGCCGGCAAGCGTGAAGCCGAGCTTGGTCATTTCGGTGCGAAACAGCGCTGCATTGGCAGAGAGCCGCTCACGTAGCGCATCGCCATTGTCGATGAGGTCGAAGACCTTGAGCGAGGCAGCCGCGATAACAGGCGCCAGCGTGTTGGAGAATAGATAGGGGCGCGAGCGCTGCCGCAGCCACTCGACAATCTCGGCTTTGGCCGACGTATAACCGCCCGATGCACCGCCAAGCGCCTTGCCGAGCGTACCCGTGATGATATCGACACGGCCCTCGACGCCACAATATTCCGGCGAGCCACGGCCATGCTTGCCGACGAAGCCTACGGCGTGGCTGTCATCCACCATGACCATCGCACCATATTTTTCGGCGAGATCGCAGACGCCCCGCAGGTTTGCGATGATGCCATCCATCGAGAAGACACCATCGGTCGCAATCATCTTGAAGCGGCTGCCTTCGGCCTTCTTCAGTTCTTCTTCCAGAGCCGCCATGTCATTGTTGGCGTAACGGAACCGCTTGGCCTTGGAGAGGCGCACGCCATCGATGATCGAGGCATGGTTCAACGCATCGGAAATGATCGCGTCCTCTTCGCCGAGCAACGTCTCGAACAGGCCGCCGTTGGCGTCGAAACAGGAGGAATAGAGGATCGTGTCTTCCATGCCGAGGAAGGAGGAAATGCGCGCCTCGAGCTCCTTGTGCTCTTCCTGTGTTCCACAAATGAAGCGAACCGAGGCCATGCCGTAGCCATAGCGGTCGAGCGCCTTCTTGCCGGCTTCCGCGAGCTCCTCATTATCGGCAAGCCCAAGGTAGTTGTTGGCGCAGAAGTTCAGCACCCGCTCGCCCGAGGCAATGGCGATCTCGCCGGCCTGCTTGGAGGTGATGACACGTTCGGACTTGTAGAGGCCAGCATCCTTCAGCGCAGCCAGTTCGCCGCGCAGGTGCGAGAGGAAATTCGAGGTCATTGAGGGCCCTTCTCTTGATGTTTCCCGTCTGAGCGTCGGTTAGCACATCGCCACCGGCTTGTCTTGTTCAACGCTCGGCCATGACAACCAGAAACATCGGCCGGTCGAGTTCTTCCACCCATTCCGGATGCTCGGCCAGATCCCGCTCGCTCGGCGCCCATTCCTCGACATGGCGAATGGTGAAACCCGAAGATATCAGCGTATTGAGCGTAGTGCCGAGACGACGGTGCTGCTTGACGACACCCTTGGCGAGCCAATCCGTCGTGCGGCTTCCTTCGATAGCATAGCTGTCCAGCGGCCATATGCGCTGCCCATCGGCATCCGTGCTCCAGCCGGCATTGCGCGGCGCCATGAAGATCGGATGCTCGATCGTAAAGACGAAACGTGAACCGGGAACGAGCGCCCGATAAACCGTGGTGACAAGCCGCTCGAAATTTTTGACATAGTGAAAGGCGAGCGAACTATGCGCGAAATCGAATGAGGTTTCCGGCAGTTCCAGCTCTTCGAGATCGGCGATCCCATAGGTGATCGCCTCATCATGCGTATCCGCCCTCGCGCGGCCGATCATGTTCTCGGATATGTCGAGGCCGAGGACGCTTGCAGCACCCTCCGAGCGGGCATAGCGCGCAAACCAGCCGAAGCCACAGCCGAGATCGACAACGTGTTTCCCTGCGAGCTCCGGCAATTGAGCGCGGACCGCAGGCCATTCGGCGGCGCCCTCCAACCCCTCGATTGAGCGGCGCATGGTGCTGTATCCGGCGAAGAATTCCGCCGTATCATAGATATTCTGGCTCATGATAATCCTCCGGACGGTACTTATAGGATACCACCCATCATGATCTCAAGGATCGGGCATCTTAAGGATCAGGACGGTCGCCGATCTCAACGAGGCCGAACCTGTTCTGGATCGGCAATATCGCTTCAGGTGTCGCCGCACCAGCCTGTTCGAGCTCAACGAAGAAATGCTCGAACCCACCCGGCGTGACGAAGCCCATCATCCGGCCCATGCCATCGCTGACATTGCGCCAATGATGCGGAACATTCGGCGGCAGTACGACGACGGAGCCGACGGGCGCCTCGATCATCTCGTTGCCACACCAGAAACGGTAGTTCCCTTCGATGACGCGAAAGACCTCCGTCTCCCGCGTGTGCATGTGCCGCGACGGGCCGGTGCCTGGTGCCGAAAAGGTCTCCCATATGCCGTAAGCACCGGCGGTTTCCTCCGCCGTTGCATGAATGAACACCTGCCCACCATGCGGATGTCTGGCAATCCGCTCGCGCCCGGGCAGTGATGCGACTGCTCTGTTGAAATGTGCCATTGAAGTTCCCCCAAAATCTGAAACGAGCCTAGCAGAGATCTGTGCAGATTGCAGCGGAAGGTACGTGCAACCGGACTATTCGTCGTGGGAGAGAATGATATCGAGGAAGGCATCGCCGTAGCGCTCGAGCTTCGACTGGCCGACACCGGAAATGCCAAGCAACTCCTTGCGGCTACGCGGCCGCTCGGTCGCAAAGGCAATCAGCGTCGTATCCGGGAAGACGACATAGGGCGGCACGCCGAGCGACTTGGCAATCGACATACGCTCGGTTCTCAGCGCTTCGAAGAGCGAACCATCCGCCCCCGAAAGCCCGGGCCTGCGCTCTGCGCGCTCGGTTTTCTTTGCTCTTCGCTCCGAGGGAGCGCGGTCCTTGCGGAAAAAGACCTCGCGCTCGCGTTTGAAAACGGCCCGCGCCTCGGGCTCGAGTTTCAGGGCGCCGAAGGCTTCATGATCGACCCGGATCAGCCCCATCGCCATCAGCTGGCGATAGACCGATTGCCAGGTACGAACAGCAATATCCTTGCCTGCGCCGAAAACCGGCAGATCGACATGGCGGAAGCGTTCGGTCTTCTCGTTGACGTTGCCGACAAGCACATCGATGACATGGCCGGCGCCGAAGCGCTCGCCGGTGCGGTAGATCGCCGCCAGCGCCTTGATCGCCGCTTCAGTGCCATCCCAGGTCTCGACCGGCTTCAGGCAAGTATCGCAGCCGCCGCATTTGCCGCCATGCGCTTCGCCGAAATGCGCCAGGATTGCCTGCCGCCGGCAGGAGGCCGTCTCGCAGATCGCCAGCAGCGCGTTCAGCTTGCCGCGTTCGATGCGTTTGATCTCGTCGGCCGCGCTACCCTCGTCGATCATCCGCCGGCGCTGGATCACATCGGCCATGCCATAGGCCATCCACACCTCGGACGGCAGGCCGTCACGCCCGGCGCGGCCCGTCTCCTGATAATAGGCCTCGACCGAGCCGGGCAGATCGAGATGGGCGACGTAACGCACGTTCGGCTTGTCGATGCCCATGCCGAAGGCGACGGTCGCAACGAGGCAGAGCTCTTCTTCCTTCAGAAAGGCATCCTGGTTGGCATCGCGCAGCGCCCGATCCATGCCGGCATGATAGGGCAGCGCCCGGATACCTTGCGTGTTCAGCCAGTCCGCCGTCTCCTCCACCTTGGCGCGCGACAGGCAGTAGACGATGCCGCTATTGCCCTTGTGGCCGGAAAGAAAGCGCAGGAGCTGCTGGCGCGGCTGATCCCGCTCGACGATTTCATAGGAGATATTCGGTCGGTCGAAGCTTGTGGTGAAGACCGCGGCATTATCGAGCATCAGCCGCTCGATAATGTCTTCCCGCGTATGCGGATCGGCCGTCGCCGTCAGCGCAATACGCGGGACGCCTGGATATTGCTCGGCGAGCTTGCCGAGTTCGCGATATTCCGGCCGGAAATCATGACCCCATTGCGAAACGCAATGGGCCTCATCGATGGCAAAGAGCGCAATCTTCGCGCTACCGATCAGTTCGCGGAACCCATCCATGAGGATGCGCTCGGGCGTGACATAGAGCAGGTCAAGATCACCGGAGGAAATACCGCGACGGATGGCGACATATTCTTCACGCGAAATGGAGGAGTTCAGCGCCGCGGCCCGAATGCCGAGCTGCTTCATCGCCTCCACCTGATCGCGCATCAGCGCAATCAGCGGCGAAACGACGATGCCGAGACCCGCGCGGCAAAGCGCCGGGATCTGGAAGCAGAGCGATTTGCCCGCACCTGTCGGAAAGAGCACAACCGCATCCCCGCCGGCAACGACATGCTCCACCACTTCCTGCTGCCTGCCACGAAAGGCCGAATAGCCATAAACGCGCTTCAGCACGTCGAGCGGCTTGGCCGCACCTGAAAACAGCGCATCGGATGCGGAGAAGGATGTTTCGCTTTGCTCGGCCTGCGACATCAGTGGCTCGCAGCGCCCTTGACGCGGCCCGAGAGCACACCGAAACCGTCGATGATGGCTTCCTGGTTTTCCAGCCGCAACGCCTCATAATGCACTTCCTGCGAGGCGCGCATCAGGCGGTCGATCTCGGAATCATCCCCGGCTTCGGTCGCCTGGGCAATGTCGCGCTCCAGCTCGATTTTCTGCCAGCGCAGATCCTTGGCGCGCTTGTGGAAGGCAAGCGCCTGGCGGTAACCCTCGCGCGCGTCTTCCATCGCCGCTTCCTCCGTTGCCGTCCAGAGCCGGGCATTGCGCACCTGCTGGTCGAGGTTTTTCAGGAGCGGAGCAAAACCCGCAACGTCGAGGCATTCCAGGAGATAGTCGCGCGTCAAATGCGGCCCGGCAACCACGGCGGCCGCGCCCAGCATCGCCGACCACAACTTCTGAAGCTCGCGATTGTCGTAGTCGATGGCGGCAATCTCGTCGTAATCGTCGAGCATCAGCGACGGATGATTGATCACGGTCAGCGCGAGCACGCATTCTCTCAGCGCCGCATTGTCCTGATGGCCGCGCACGAGGCCCGAACGGGTCAGGCGATCCGATGCAGCAACGGGGGTACGAGGCCCTGCAGGAGCACCGCCCTTCTGTCCACGGAAATTGCCGCCACCAAAATTGCGCCGTTCGCCGCCTCCGCGATTCTGGAACTGCGGCTGGAAGAAGCTGTTCAGCCGGTCGCGCATGTCCTGCTGGTAGTGGCGGCGCACATTCTCGTCGGCAATCACCGCGACGAGCTGTCTCAGCCGCGCTTCCAGCTCGGCGCGCGCTTCCGGAGTATCGAACTTGCCGCTGCGTGCTTCGCGATCCCAGAGCATTTCCGAGAGCGGCTTGGCCTGCGCCATGACCTTGTCGAACGGGGCCCTGCCCTCGTGCTTGACAAGATCGTCCGGATCCTTGCCATCGGGCAGCAGGGCAAAACGCACGCTGCGTCCGGGTTTCAGGTGCGGCAGCGCCAGATCGGCAGCGCGGTTGGCCGCACGAATGCCGGCGCCGTCGCCGTCGAAGCAGAGCACCGGCTGCGACGTCATCTTCCAGAGCAGATCGAGCTGGTTTTCGGTCAGCGCCGTGCCAAGCGGCGCGACGGCGTTTTCGACACCTGCCTGATGCAGCGCGATAACGTCCATATAGCCTTCGACGGCAATGATCGTGCCTTCGCCATTCGCGCCCTGCATCGAGCGGCGCGCCCGCGCGAAATTGTAGAGCACGTTGCCCTTGTGGAAGAGCTCGGTCTCATTGGAATTGAGATATTTCGCCGGCGCATCCGGCGACATGGCGCGCCCGCCGAAGGCGATGACCTTTTCGCGCGAAGACAGGATCGGGAACATGATGCGGTCGCGGAACCGGTCATAGGAAACGGGCACATTCTCGTGCACGACAAGGCCGCAAGCCTCGATCTGCTCCTTGCTGACACCCTTGCCAGCCAGGAATTCCTTCAGCGCATTGCGGCTGTCAGGCGCAAAACCGAGCCGGAATGTCTCGATCGTACGCCCCGTCAGGCCGCGATCGCGCAGATAGGCGCGAGCACGGGCGCCATTGGCCGTCTGCAACTGATCCTGAAAGAACTGCGTTGCCATTTCCATGACATCGAGAAGCGAGGTGCGCTCCTTCTCCCGCCTTTCCATCTGCGGATCGGCAACCGGCATCGGCACGCCGGCCATATCGGCAATCGTCTGCACCGCCTCGGGGAAACTCTGGCCCTCAAGCTCGGTGAGGAATCGGAAATGATCGCCGGTAACGCCGCAACCGAAGCAATGGTAGCGGCCCTTGCGATCTTCGCAATGGAAGCTCGGCGATTTCTCGCCATGGAACGGGCAGCAGGCCCAATAGTCGCCACGCGACACATTGGTCTTGCGCTTGTCCCAGCTCACACGCCGCGCAATCACGTTCGAAATGGGAACGCGGTCGCGGATATCGTCCAGGAAGGTGGGGGAAAAGCGCATCTCTACCTCTTGCAGAACATCCATATAAGCAGCTTTGCCGCGCCGCGCCACGAAACTTCTGCCGTAAATCCCGCTTTTCACAGGGCGCGAGAGATTGTCACAAACGCCTGCCAACGCCACTCAACAACCTGTTATCGGACCCTCACAGGGGGTGCGACATTTTTGACATTTTCCAAGTCGGGAGAGGTCGCAGATGTCAATCTTGCCGAAAGCTGGCACGGAAAAATAACACGCAGAAACAATAGGTTAAAAGAACAATTGCGGAATTGCACAGGCTTTCTCGGCATGCGTGGTCCAACCACATTGTCGCGTCCGGACAGGCCGAATCCGGGATTATTATATTTTTGTAATTTGAATAAGCCGGGGGCTGGCCATAAGTTCGATCTCAACAAAGCGATCCCCAAGCGAGGCACCATCCCTACCCCCGGCGCCGCCTCGCAAGGGTGCCTTTGCAAATACCCGCCGGCTTGGGTTTCGACCCTGCGTCGCTGACGGAAGCAAAGAGCAAGAAGGCAGGAGCGCCCCCAGCTCCTGCCTTCTTTATTTTGGGCTTATGCGCTGCAGCTTTTATTGAGCTTTACCTTACCAATTAACCCCTGAAATACAAAAGCATTGACACTTCCAATAGGCGTGGCAAATGAATGCGCGGAAATCCTGGACAGCGCTATGGCCTACACCGCAGAAAATCTTGCAGCCAACGATAATTTTCTTGCTGCAATTCTTCATTGTGCCAATGAAATGCTCGCGATTTATCGCGACAGCCCGCGTATTGCGTCGATATTCGCAGCACAGCAGCGCTGGCTGATGGCGCATACAGGTTTTGCTCTCTACTACGGCTATCCTGGTGATGAGAAGCGCGGCCTTTATTCCGGCCGCTTCATCGATTTTGTCATGCAGAACAAGATCGCCAGCCGCAATACGGCAGCCGCCTTCGTGCAGGAAATGCTGGCCTACCGTTTTCTGCGCCCCATTCCGGGCGATGACAAACGCACCCGCTTTCTTGAGCCGACGGAAACGGCGGAGCACCATTTCACCAAATGGCTGGTCGCCCACCTGATGATTCTGGATAGCCTGGATGGCGGCAGCCGCGCAGAAAATCTGACGGCCGATCCCACGTTGATCGCCCGCCTGCAGCCGCTCATCGCCAAGAAGATCATCGAAACCGAAGCTGTGCGCGATCCGGGCGCTACCTTCAATCTCTTCAACTGGGCCAATTCCGGCGGCCTCGTGATGGATTATCTGATATCGCGCCTGCCCGGCTTTCCGCGTTCTGCCGACCGCATCATCGTCGGTCCGGTGTCGCTGCGCGAGATCCGCGACCAGTTCATGATTTCCAACACACATCTGAAGCGCCTGCTCTCACAGGCCGCCGAGATGGGAAGCGTGGGCTGGACCGAGCCGCCGAGAAAGGGCGACTTCTGGCTCTCGCGCGGTTTCGTACTCGAATATTGGAACTATCAGGCGGCGAAATTTGCCATCATCGATTCTGCCGCCGAAGCCGTGCTTGGGCCTGCGGTCGAAGAACAACCGCAGGCAAGACGTCTTATTTCAAGAGCTCTTTGACCGTACCGGAAGCCTTGGCGAAATCCATCTGGCCGGCATAGCGCTCCTTCAGAGCAGCCATGATCTTGCCCATGTCCTTCGGCCCTTCAGCGCCGACCTCCTTGATGATGGCGGCGATATTGGCACGCACCTGATCGTCGGAAAGCTGCTTCGGCATGAAATCCTGGATAACGACAATTTCTGCGCGCTCCTTGGCTGCAAGCTCGGGACGGGCGTTCTCTTCGTAAATCTTCGCCGACTCATCGCGCTGCTTCACCATCTTGGCGAGGATCTGCAGCACTTCGTCATCGCCCGCCTCTTCCTTGCCGATGCCACGATTGGCGATGTCGCGATCCTTGATCGCGGCCTGGATGAGGCGGATGGTGCCGAGACGGTCCATCTGCTTCGCCTTCATGGCTTCCTTGAACTGGGTGGCGAGTTGATCGCGCAGCATATCTTTACTCCTTCTGAAGCACCGGGCCGAAAAGTGTGAGAGAGCTTTTCAGATAGGCCGATGCTTGAACAAAAACTTGAAGCGGCGAATCCGTTTCCCGGCCCGCCGCTCTGGAATGGCGCTTTCATAAACCACGCTGATGTGTGGGATCAAATAAATTGCGAGAATCCCGGCAATATCGGCAGGAAAAGTGCCGCAATCTGCAGTACAAAGATTGACCTAGGCAGAGAGCGTGGCTATCTACCGCCACCTGCACCAAAATTCGTGATCAGGCGTCAAACGCGGCCAAAGCCGCGCGCCTGCACCTGCGAGATCAAATGGCCGGCTCGCGTTGCCAGAACGCCAAGCCCGCCGGAAACGGGATGAAGATGACCGCGACAGCACCCTGGACAACCGAAAAGCCGACCGCCCTGCTCGTTCTTGCCGACGGCACCGTCATCGAAGGCAAGGGTATCGGCGCAACCGGCAAGATCCAGGCGGAGGCCGTCTTCAACACGGCGCTCACCGGCTACGAGGAAATCCTCACCGATCCCTCCTATCTCGGCCAGATCGTCACCTTCACCTTCCCGCATATCGGCAATATCGGCACCAATGAAGAAGATATCGAAGACCTGACGCCGGCAGCACGCCATGGCGCGGTCGGCGTCATCTTCAAGGCCGATATCACCGAACCTTCGAATTACCGCGCGGCAAAGCATCTCGATGCCTGGCTGAAAGCCCGCGGCATCATCGGCCTTTGCGGCATCGACACCCGCGCACTGACCGCCTGGATCCGCGAAAACGGCTCGCCCAACGCCGTCATTGCTCACGAGCCCTCCGGCAATTTCGACGTCGAAGCGCTGAAGGCAGAGGCCAAGGCCTGGAGCGGCCTCGAAGGCCTCGACCTCGCCAAGATCGCTTCGTCTGGCCAGTCCTCGCAGTGGTCGCAGACCCCCTGGGTCTGGGACGAGGGCTATGGCGAACTCGGCGCTGCCGACACGAAGTATCATGTCGTCTGCCTGGATTACGGCGTGAAGCGCAATATCCTGCGCCTCTTTGCCGGTCTCGATTGCAAGGTCACCGTCATGCCGGCAACGACGAGCGCCGAGGACGTGCTTGCCCTGCAGCCCGACGGCATCTTCCTGTCGAATGGCCCCGGCGATCCGGCAGCTACAGGCGAATATGCCGTTCCCGTCATCAAGGATCTGATCAAGACCGATATCCCCGTCTTCGGCATCTGCCTCGGCCACCAGATGCTGGGCCTTGCGCTCGGTGCCAAGACCGAGAAGATGCACCAGGGCCACCACGGCGCGAACCATCCGGTCAAGGATCACACGACCGGCAAGGTCGAGATCGTCTCCATGAACCACGGCTTTGCAGTCGACACGAAGTCGCTGCCCGAAGGCGTTGAAGAGACTCACGTATCGCTGTTCGACGGCACCAATTGCGGGTTGCGCGTCCTCGGCAAGTCGGTCTTCTCCGTCCAGCACCACCCGGAAGCCTCTCCCGGCCCGCAGGACAGCCACTACCTCTTCCGCCGCTTCGTGAACATGGTGCGCGAGAAGAAGGGCGAACCGGCACTCGCCGAACGCTGACATCAGATCAAGGCCCGCATAATGCGGGCCTTTTTTCTTTGCCCGCGTATTGACCTCAACTTAACTTGAGGAATTACAGAACTGCCTGCAACACATCAGATGCAGGAGAAGACTGGATGAGCGGAGCTTTCTACAGGATAGACAAATTCGTCGTGCCGGCTGCGGCGCGCGAGGAGTTTCTCGTCAATGTGATGATGACCCATAAGGTGCTGGAGGCACAGGACGGCTTCATCAATCATACGGTGCTGGAGCAGATTGCCGGTCCCGGCGAATTCAATTTCGTGACTGTTGCCGAATGGGAAAGCGCAGACGTCGTCGAACGCGTTCGGGCAGTCATTGCCGCAGCCCACAAGGCGGCCAATTTCGATCCTCAGGAAATGTTCGCGCGGCTCGGAATTCGCGCCGATATCGCCAGCTACAAACCGGTTGCGGCATGACAGCTGAGATATGACGGCCGGCTTAAGCCCCGGCCGTCGCGCCCTCGCGGCGTACGAGAATATAGAAGCGGGCGCAGAGCATGGCGGCAGCGGCCGCCAGCCCGACGAGAAAGCCATACCAGATTCCAAGCCCGCCGAAGCCGAGCGGGAAGGCAAAGGCCCAGGCGAGGAAAAAGCCGATCGGCCAATAGGCAATCAGCGCCATGACCATCGGCACGCGCGCATCCTTCAGTCCACGCAGCAGTCCGCTGGCGATTGCCTGCAGGCCATCGACGAACTGGAAGAGACCGGCAACGACGATCAGCGGGCCGGCATAAGCCAGCACCTCGGGTGCCTCCGGCAGGCTGACATCAAGGAAGAGCCGCGCCAGAACCTGCGGTATGGCCGCAAAGATGATGCTGCCGATGATGGACGCAGCGGCGGCAATGATGAGCACTGTGATAGCCGCCCGCACCAGCCCGGCATGATCGCCCTGCCCGTGCGCAACGCCAACACGAACGGTTGCCGCCTGGCCGAGGCCGAGCGGGATCATGAAGGCCATCGAAGCCCATTGCAGGGCGATACCATGCGCGGCAAGTTCGATCGTACCGATACGGCCCATCAGCAGCGAGGCTGCCGTGAAGAGGCTGACTTCGGCCAGGATGGTGATGCTGATCGGCAGACCGAGGCGAACGACCTCGAAGAAGGCATGCCAGTCCGGCTTCCAGAAGCGCACGAAGATCTCATAGCGGCGCGTCTCTTCCCTGCCCTGCACATAGGAGAGGATGAAGAGGAAGCCCGCCGTCTGCACCACGACGGACACGATTGCGGCCCCCTCCAGCCCCATGACCGGAAAGCCGAAATGGCCGAGCACGAGGATATAGGCGCCGATCGCGTTCAGCACCAGCATGGCGATCGTGACGTTGAGGATGACGCCGGCCTTGCCGATGGCGCTGACGAGCGCACGCATGACATTGTAGAGCAGCCCCGGCAGCACGCCGAGCTGGCCGATGATGATATAGCCATGGGCAAGCTTCGCCACTTCAGGCTCCTGCCCGAAATAGCGCAGGATTCTCTCGGAGTTATAGAAGGCAGGCTGCATCAGCAGCCAGTAGCAGATGACGACCCAGATGCCCATGCGCAGCGACCGGCGCACGGTCACGACATCGCCGCGGCCATAGGCCTGGGCCACCATCGGAATAACGGCAATCGCAAAGCCCGAACCGAAAATCAGGATCGTGAACAGGAACTGCGCAGAAAGCACCATGGCGGCAAGATGCTCGGCTCCGAGCTGACCGACGATCATTACGTCGGTCATGCCGATGCCGAACTGCGCGAGCTGGGCGCCGATCAGCGGCACGCCGAGCATCAGCGTGGCGCGAAAATGCGCAGACCAACGGTTGTCCTTTGCAGGCGCGACGGCGCGCACATCGATCGGCGTGTCCATGACACTGTTCCTGAGATTGAATTATTGAGAGCCGCAGTGCGGCAAAATATCACGATGGCTTAAAGCAAGGCAGCGCAAAGAACTACCCCAAAACAAGCAGATGCTGAAAAATTCATCACAGCTTCATTGTTTTTGATGGATCATTCCGCCGCGTTGAAGGCTTGTGCCGGCGCTTTCGCTATCCTCACACGCGTCAGAAATACAACCGCCGCAACCATGATGAAGAAAGCGGCCAGCAGATAAGGCGCACCGGCAAAGGTGATCGGCGCATCCGGCTTGGTGAAATAGCCGAACATCTGCGTGAAGATCAGCGGGCCGATGATCGTCGTGATGCTGCTGATACTCGTGAGCGCGCCCTGCAACTCTCCTTGTGCCGATGGCGGCACCTTGCCGGCGGCGATGCTGCGCAACGGCGGGTCGGCGACATTCTCCATGACGGTCAATACGATCACCGTGTAGACGACCCAGCCCTCCCAGGCGAAAGCGTAGCCCGAAAGCGCCGCCATCGAGAAGCAGAGGCCGAGAACCGCCGTCTTCCATTCGCCGAGAACGGGCACGACACGCGGCAGGACAAGCCCCATGACGACAGCCGCACCGATCCCGTAGATGCCGAGCGACAGGCCGATCTGCCCTTCGCTCCAGCCATAGCGGAAGGTCGAGACGAAGGGCCAGACCGAGGGATAGACGGCATGGGCGAGGAAGAACAGGAACATCACGAGGCAAACCCAGCCGATCCCGGGATAGTGCCGCATCTGCCGCAAAGCGCCGAGCGGGTTTGCGCGCTTCCACTCGAAGGTACGGCGGTTCTTCGCTTCGAGCGTTTCCGGCAGCAGGAAACAGGCGGCAACGAAATTGACGAAGGAAAGCGCGGCCGCACCATAGAATGGCACGCGCGGCCCGAACTCGCCGAGGAAACCGCCGATGACGGGACCGACAGTGAAACCGACACCGAAGGCGATACCGATCAGGCCGAAATTCTTGGCGCGGTTCTCTTCATTGCTGATGTCGGCAATATAGGCCGAGCAGGTGGCGAAGCTGCCGCCGCTGATGCCGGCGAGCACGCGGCCGACGAAGAGCATCCAGTAACTGGTGGCGATGGCGCAGATGAAATTGTCGAACGCGAAGGTCAGCACCGAGAGCAGCAGGATCGGACGTCGCCCGAAACGGTCGCTCAGGTTTCCGAGCAGCGGCGCAAACAGGAACTGCATCAGCGAATAGATCAGCATCAGCCAGCCGCCGTCGACGGCTGCATCGCTGACCGTGCCGCCCGTCAGTTCCTCCAGATAGACAGGCAGGACCGGCATGATGATCGCGATGCCGATAACATCCAGAAAGAGAATGATGAAGACCAGGAAAAGGCCGCGGCGAACGAATTTCGGATCAAGCATAAGACATCTCTACAGCCGATATTTTCTGGAAAGACGATCTCGTCGCCGAATATATGACATAGCCGATTGAATTGACCGAAACAATCCGTGAACATTTCAATGTTTTTGATGGAGAAGCCGCCAAAACAGATCATTCACGCGCTTTTTCGCTGCTCCACCCGCACGAAGTCCACAAAGGCCCGCAATGGCGCGGGCATGTGGCGGCGGCTCGGATAATAGAGAAACGGGCCGGAAAATTCGCTGTCCCACTCACTCAGGATCCGCACCAGCCGGCCTTCCGCAATCCCCGGCGCGAGCAGTTCTTCAAAGGTGCGGATGACACCAAGACCTGCAAGCGCGGCCTCGATTTCCATCTCCACTGCATTGGCGATGATGGGACCGGACGGCGCGATTACGAGCGTCTCGTCACCCCTTTCGAATTCCCAGGCAAGCGAAGCGCCGCTGATGAAGCGATGGCGGATGCAGCTATGTTCCAGCAGATCCCGCGGATGCTGCGGTATGCCCCGCCTTTCCAGATAAGCGGGAGCGGCCGCCGTCACATAGCGCTGCCGGCGCGGACCGACCGGCACGGCAATCATGTCCCGCTCCAGCCGCTCGTCATAGCGAATGCCGGCATCGAAGCCGGCGGCCAGCACGTCGATGAATGTATCTTCGCCAATGATTTCCAGGGTGATCTGTGGGTAGAGCGTCAGAAACCGGGCGGCAAGTTCAGCCATGAAAAGTTTGACGGCAATGCTCGGCACGTTAAGCCTGAGCGTGCCCGCCGGACTGTCACGAAAACTGTCAAGCTGACCGAGCGCGGCGGCCACTTCCGAAAGCGCCGGAGAGAGCTTCTCGAGCAATCGCTGGCCCGCCGCCGTCGGCGTGACGGAACGCGTTGTGCGATTGAGAAGCCTGACGCCGAGCCGCTCCTCGAGGCGTCGCAGAGAATCGCTCAGCGACGATGCGGAAACCCCGCGCTTGCGGGCTGCGGAGCGGAAGCTGCGCTCTCTTGCAATCGCGGCAAAGGCATCCAGATCACTGAGGGGAAGATCATCCATTGTGCATTTTTCCGTACGGCCCGTTCGATACCATCCGGATTATCGCACAAACATGGCTGCTATAAAACGGCATCCGAAGACGCCATCGGGGCGTCGCTGAAGGAGAAGAAGATGCAGACCTATCGTTTGGGAAAAACCGGTCCTGATGTTTCGGCCATCGGTCTCGGCTGCATGGGCATGTCGGGCATGTACGGCCCGTCCGACCGTGCCGAAAGCATAGCAACCATCCACGCAGCACTCGATGCCGGCGTCAATCTGCTCGACACAGGCGATTTCTATGGCATGGGTCATAATGAGATGTTGATTGGGGAAGCGCTCAAGGGCCGCAAGCGCGAAGACGCCGTCATCAGCGTCAAGTTCGGCGCCTTGCGCGATCCCTCCAGCGGCTGGAATGGCTACGACGCCCGCCCGATCGCAGTGAAGAACTTCCTTGCCTATACATTGCAGCGCCTCGGCGTCGACTATATCGATATCTACCGCCCTGCCCGCCTCGATCCCAACGTGCCGATCGAGGACACGGTGGGTGCCATCTCCGATCTCATCAAGGCCGGCTACGTCCGCCATGTCGGCCTCTCCGAAGTCGGCGCCGATACGATCCGCCGGGCTGCGGCCGTCGCACCGATTGCCGACCTGCAGATCGAATATTCGCTGATCTCCCGCGGCATCGAGGATGAGATCCTGCCTGCTACCCGCGAGCTCGGCATCTCCATCACCGCTTATGGCGTGCTCTCGCGCGGCCTCATCAGCGGCCACTGGCAGAAAGGCCAGCAGGGTGCAGGTGACTTCCGCGCCGTCAGCCCGCGCTTCCAGGAAGGCAATATCGATGAAAATCTCGCTCTGGTCGAGGAGCTGAGAAAGATCGCCACCCTCAAGGGCGCCTCAGTTGCGCAGGTGGCAATCGCCTGGGTGGCGGCGCAGGGCAAGGATATCGTGCCTCTAGTCGGCGCCCGCCGCCGAGACCGGCTGACGGAAGCACTCGGTTCGCGTGCCGTCGAGCTCACCAAGGATGATCTCTCTGCCATCGAACGCGCCGTACCAAAGGGGGCTGCCAAGGGCGCCCGCTATCCGGAAGCCCAGCTCAAGCATATGGACAGCGAAAAGTAAGCTGCCCGGCGTACCGGCACCCTGCCTTCGGGCAAGGTGCCGGATATTCCGCTCAAATCGGGTTGGAGAAAGTATCGCAGGCCGAAAGCTGCCCGCTGTCGAAGCCCCGCTTGAACCAGCGCACGCGCTGCGCCGACGTGCCGTGGTTGAAGCTCTCCGGCACGACGTAGCCCTGCGAACGCTTCTGCAGCGTATCGTCGCCGATCTGCTGCGCAGCGTTCAATGCCTCTTCGAGATCGCCGGCATCGAGAATGCCCTTCTGCTGTGTGAACTTGCCCCAGATGCCGGCAAAGCAATCCGCCTGCAGCTCGACGCGGACCGACATCTTGTTCGCATCCGCCTCGCTCATGCTCTGGCGTGCCTGATTGAATTTCGGCAGGATGCCGAGCAGGTTCTGCACATGATGGCCGACTTCGTGGGCGATCACATAGGCCTCCGCAAAATCGCCTGATGCGCCGAACTGATCGGAAAGCTGCTGGAAGAAGGCAGTGTCCAGATAGACCTTATGATCGCCGGGGCAATAGAACGGACCGGTCGCAGCCGATGCGAAACCACAGGCCGATTGCGTCTGGCCGGAGAAGAGAACAAGCCGCGGCTCTTCGTAATCCTTGCCCTGCGACTGGAAAATGCCATGCCATGTATCTTCGGTTTCGGCGAGAACCGTGCGCACGAAGGCGGTCATCTCGTCATTGGCAGGCGCCTGCGGAGACGATTGGCTTTGCTCGTAACCGGGACCTCCGACCGAACCGCCGCCATCCATCACCTGCATCAGGTCGATACCCATCGCCTTGAAGATCAGGTAGATGACGACGAGAAAGATGATCGTGCCGATGCTGAGCCCGCCACCGCGACGGCCAACCCCGCCGCCCGACGGAAAACTGAAACCGCCACCGCGGCCAAAGGGATTGCCGCCACCGGACGGATCGCTGCGGCGATCCTCGATATTGTCGGATTGACGCCGGCCTTTCCATTCCATCTTCGATCTCCCCGGCTATGCATTGAAGCATGCTCTTAGGAGTCAGTTATATATCCGGTGCGAGAACGAATTCCAGCCGCCTCCTTACGCCGCCCGGCTGCGGCGCGGCCCGAACCGGATGGCACCGACGACCGCAACGGCGACCAGCACGAGCACCGCTACCGCTATCCAGCTGTCGCCGGAAAAGGCGACGGCATTCATCAACCGGCCCGGCAGCAGAGTGGCAAGGCCGGCAACGACGATGCCGCCGAAATACATGCCCGATACGACCCGGCGATGCGTACGGATATCGTGCCGCCGTGCAGCCAGAATAGCCCGCCAGCTTCCAGCAAGCACCGCGATGGAAAGAAGGTGGATCGGGCTGAAGCCATGGAACAGATTGATCCTGTGGATGAAGAAGCTCGAGAGCGCCGTGATGACCATCAGCGCCATCCAGACCTTGCCGAGCAGCCGGTGCCTTGGCGTGCCCTTCGGCCGGGCCAGCAGATAGGCGCCAAGGATTGCTGCCGGCACGACGGCAAGGACGTGGATCTGAATGGCAAGGGGCGCATTGAACAGTGGCTCGAGGGTCATGGTCGGCTCCGGTTGAAATCGCCCCCTGTTTCCGGCATGACTGCGTTCCTCTCAACAAAGATGGCGTAAACGACGAGGAAACTTCGTGGATCACCCGTCCTTGCAATCCACGCTTCGCGAATTGCAGGTTTTCTGGCGCTCTCCGCGCTTCTGGGGAACCTTCCTCGCCGTCGTTTTGATCTTCGCGGTGACCGGCCCCTACGGCACGATGGAAAGCATGCCGGCCGACAAGCGCTTCGCCTATTGGCTGATCCTGCACGCTGCCGCATGGTCGATCGCGATCCTGTTTTCGGTGCTTGCCGATACTCTGCTGCGCAAGGTGCTGGATCGCATGTTCTGGCGCATGATGATCGGCTCGCTGGTCGCAGCCTTGCCGATCGGCTTTGCGATCGGTCTCGTCGACTACATTTTCAGCGGCGATCCGGTCCTGCTGGAAAGCAGCCTCTACAGGGCCTTCTTCGCGCTGCCGCTCTGCGCCCTCTTCTGCTTCCTGACCTATCTCACCATGCATCGCCAGATCGAACAGGCAAAGGCGGAAATACCCTCATCAAGCTCGATCCTCGATCGGTTGAAGCCGCAGAATCGCGGCGCCCTGCTGCGTCTGTCCGTGCAGGACCACTATACCGAGGTCGTTACCAGCCGCGGTCGCGAGCTGGTGCTGTTGCGTTTTTCCGACGCGCTGCGCGAGATCGGCGGGACACCAGGCCTCCAGGTGCATAGGTCACATTGGGTGGCCGACGCCCATGTTGAAGCCCTGAAACGCGATAACGGCAAGATCCTGATCCTCACGCGCGACGGCACGCAGATTCCCGTCAGCCGGAGTTTTGCCGAGGAAGCCCGCCGGCGCTTCGGCTGAAGAAATGCCGGCAACTGCTTGACGCGACTCCTGCTTTCCCGCTTCCTGATGATGAGGAGACCTGGAGGAGAATGCCGATGAAAGCCGTGCGCCTGGAAGCGACCGGAAAGCTGTTCCTGCGTGAGGTCGAAAAGCCCGTTCCCGGACCGGATGACCTGCTGGTGCGCGTCGAAGCCTGCGGCATCTGCGGCACCGATCGCCATCTTTTCCTCGGCGAGTTCCCCTCGCATCCACCGGTGACCCTTGGCCACGAATTCGCCGGCATCATCGAAGCAGTCGGCTCCGAGGTCAGCGGTTTTCGCCCCGGTATGCGCGTTACGGGTGATCCCAATATCGCCTGCGGTCGCTGCGAAGAATGCCACAACGGCCGGGTCAATCTCTGCCGGAACCTACAGGCGATCGGCATCCACAAAGACGGCGGTTTTGCCGACTATGTCATCCTGCCGCAGAAACAGGCCCTCGCCCTGCCGCCTGGCCTCGATCCGCTGCACGGCGCCTTTTGCGAGCCGCTCGCCTGCTGCCTCCACGGCCTCGATCTCGCAAATATAAGGACCGGCGCTTCCATCATCGTGCTCGGCGGCGGTGTAATCGGCCTTCTCACCGTCCAGCTTGCCCGGCTCGCCGGCGCGACGCATGTTCTCCTCGTCACCCGCAGTGCAGATAAACGGACGCTCGCTGAAACGCTCGGCGCAACGGCCACCTTCGATCCATCGTGGAAGGATCCAATCAGCGGCATTACCGGCGAAGGCGGATTGCTGCCCGGCGGCGCCGACATCGTCTTCGAATGCGCTGGCGTGCCGGAAACCATGATGCAGGCGCCGAAGCTCGCAAGGCGTGGAGGCACTGCCCTCATCCTCGGCGTCATGCCGCAAGGCGCAAAGATCGAGGTCGAGCCCTTCGACCTGCTGTTCCGCGAGGTGAGCCTCGTCACTTCCTTCCTCAACCCTTTCACACACGGGCGTGCGGCCAATCTTATCGCTTCGGGCGCAATCAGGGTCGAGCAGCTGATTTCGCGTCGGATCACGCTGGAACAAGCACCCGAAGCGATCGCCAATCCGGCGCTCGGCGGCGAGATTCGCGCGCTCGTCGTGCCCGGTCAGCAATAGGCTTCCAAAGGGCGGTCCGGATTCCTGTCGATTCCTTGATTTATGGGGTTCCGTTTGCAAAAACATTTGCCTATAAGCCGCTTCTAGCCTGAAAAGACCCTCAATGCGCGACCCGACCCGGTGACCTCCCACCCTGGCCGGCTTTTTGCGCAGCTAGAAATGGATATCGCCCATGCCAAAGCGCCAAGACATCAAATCGATCCTCATCATCGGCGCAGGACCGATCGTGATTGGCCAGGCTTGCGAATTCGACTATTCCGGCACCCAGGCCTGCAAGGCGCTGAAGGAGGAAGGCTACCGCGTCATCCTCGTCAACTCCAACCCGGCCACGATCATGACCGACCCGGGTCTCGCCGACGCGACCTATGTCGAGCCGATCACGCCTGAAGTCGTCGCCAAGATCATCGCCAAGGAACGCCCCGACGCGCTGCTGCCGACCATGGGCGGCCAGACGGCGCTGAACACCGCGCTCTCGCTGAAGCGCATGGGCGTGCTCGACCGCTATAATGTCGAGATGATCGGCGCCAAGCCCGCCGCCATCGACATGGCCGAGGACCGCGCGCTGTTCCGCGAGGCGATGGCGCGCATCGGCCTTGAAACGCCGCGCTCGATGCTGGCAAACGCCACCGACATCAAGGACGCCGACCGCAAGACCCATGAAGCCGAGCGCACCAAGCTGCGCGAAAGCCTCTCCGGCGCCGATCTCGACAAGGCGCTCGACGAACTGGAAAACCAGTGGAACCTCGGCGAGAGCGACCGCAAGCAGCGCTATATGAGCCATGCGATGGCGATCGCCGCTCAGGCGATCGACCATGTCGGCCTGCCGGCCATCATCCGCCCATCCTTCACCCTCGGCGGCACCGGCGGCGGCATTGCCTATAACCGCTCTGAATTCTTCGAAATCGTCGGCAGCGGCCTCGATGCTTCGCCGACCACCGAAGTGCTGGTCGAAGAATCCGTCCTCGGCTGGAAGGAGTATGAGATGGAGGTCGTCCGCGACAAGGCGGACAACTGCATCATCATCTGCTCGATCGAGAACATCGACCCGATGGGCGTCCACACCGGCGATTCGATCACCGTCGCCCCGGCGCTGACGCTGACGGACAAGGAATACCAGATCATGCGCAACGCTTCGATTGCGGTGCTGCGCGAGATCGGCGTCGAGACCGGCGGCTCGAACGTGCAGTTCGCCGTCAATCCGAAGGACGGCCGCCTCGTCGTCATCGAAATGAACCCGCGCGTCTCGCGCTCCTCGGCGCTCGCCTCCAAGGCCACCGGCTTCCCGATCGCCAAGATCGCTGCCAAGCTCGCCATCGGCTATACGCTCGACGAACTCGAAAACGACATCACCGGCGGCGCGACCCCTGCCTCGTTCGAACCGTCGATCGACTATGTCGTCACCAAGATCCCGCGTTTCGCCTTCGAGAAATTCCCAGGCGCTTCCCCGGTTCTGACCACAGCCATGAAGTCCGTCGGCGAAGTCATGGCGATCGGCCGTACCTTTGCAGAATCGCTGCAGAAGGCGCTGCGCGGCCTCGAAACCGGTCTGACCGGCCTCGACGAAATCGAGATCCCCGATGCCGAAGAAGGCGAATCCAGCCTGAACGCCATCCGCGCCGCGATCGGCACGCCGACGCCGGATCGCCTGCGCATGGTCGCCCAGGCGTTGCGCATGGGCCTGACCATCGAAGAAGTTCACGAAGGCTGCAAGATCGACCCCTGGTTCATCGCCCAGCTGAAGAACATTGTCGACATGGAAGCCCGCATCCGCGAACACGGCCTGCCGACCGACGAGACCAACCTTCGCATGCTGAAGGCCATGGGCTTCTCCGATGCCCGCCTCGCCACGCTGACCGGCAAGCGCCCGAAGGAAGTGGCAGAGCTGCGCAACTCGCTGAACGTCCGCCCGGTCTTCAAGCGCATCGACACCTGCGCTGCCGAATTCGCCTCGCCGACCGCCTACATGTACTCGACCTACGAGACGCCCTTCGTCGGCGCTGCGCGCTCCGAGGCGCTGGTCTCCGACCGCAAGAAGGTCGTCATCCTCGGCGGCGGTCCGAACCGTATCGGCCAGGGCATCGAATTCGACTATTGCTGCTGCCATGCCGCCTTCGCGCTGAAGGATGCCGGCTATGAAGCGATCATGATCAACTGCAACCCGGAAACGGTCTCGACCGACTACGATACCTCCGATCGCCTCTATTTCGAGCCGCTGACGGCCGAAGACGTGATCGAAATCCTGCGCGCCGAGCAGGAAAAGGGCGAAGTCGTCGGCGTCATCGTCCAGTTCGGCGGCCAGACCCCGCTGAAACTCGCCGAAGCACTCGAAAAGAACGGCATCCCGATCCTCGGCACCGCGCCCGACATGATCGACCTTGCCGAAGACCGCGACCGCTTCCAGAAGCTTCTGATGAAGCTCGATCTCAACCAGCCGAACAACGGCATCGCCTATTCCGTCGAGCAGGCCCGCCTGGTCGCTGCCGAAATCGGCTTCCCGCTGGTCGTTCGCCCCTCTTACGTGCTCGGCGGCCGCGCCATGCAGATCATCCATGCCGAGAGCCAGCTGCAGACCTACCTGCTCGACACGGTTCCGGAACTCGTGCCCGAGGATATCAAGCAGCGCTACCCGAACGACAAGACCGGCCAGATCAACACTCTGCTCGGCAAGAACCCGCTATTGTTCGACAGCTACCTCAGCCACGCCATCGAAGTGGATGTCGACTGCCTCTCCGACGGCACCGACGTTTATGTCGCCGGCATCATGGAACATATCGAAGAAGCCGGCATCCACTCGGGCGACAGCGCCTGCTCGCTGCCGCCGCGCACGCTTTCGAACGAGATGCTCGATGAGCTGGAACGCCAGGCTAAGGCCATGGCCAAGGCTCTTAATGTCGGCGGCCTGATGAACGTCCAGTTCGCCATCAAGGACGGCACTGTCTACGTTCTCGAAGTCAATCCGCGTGCTTCGCGTACCGTACCTTTCGTCGCCAAGACCATCGGCGCGCCGATCGCCAAGATCGCCGCCCGCGTCATGGCCGGCGAGAAGCTCGATGCGACCTTCGCCGCTTATGGCGAAAAGCCCGATCCGCGTGCGCTCAAGCACATCGCCGTCAAGGAAGCCGTCTTCCCCTTCGCCCGCTTCCCGGGCGTCGATACCCTGCTCGGTCCGGAAATGCGCTCGACCGGCGAGGTCATCGGCCTCGATAGCGATTTTGCGCTGGCCTTCGCAAAGTCGCAGCTCGGCGCCGGCGTCGAACTGCCGCGCGAAGGAACGGTCTTCGTTGCCGTCCGCGACGAGGACAAGCCGCGTGTTCTGCCGGCCATCCGCATCCTTGTCGAACAAGGCTTCAAGGTTCTGGCAACCGGAGGCACCGCCCGCTTCCTCGGTGAACACGGCATCAACGCCACCAAGATCAACAAGGTGCTCGAAGGACGTCCGCATATTGAGGACGCCATCCGCAACCGCCAGGTCCAGCTCGTCATCAACACGACCGACGGCAACAAGGCGATCTCGGATTCGAAGTCGCTGCGCCGCGCCACGCTGATGCAGAAGGTGCCCTATTACACGACCATGGCCGGCGCCGAAGCCGCCGCCCAGGCCATCAAGGCCCTCAAGGCCGGCAATCTCGAGGTCCGCCCGCTGCAGAGCTATTTTTGATTACGCTGTGGAGAGGCATTGCCTCTTCACAGTCATCTTGATCTGTGGACCGGAACTCTGCGTCCTAGAAGCTGACACGCCGTTTTTATCGGATGGTCCAGAATGACTGAATACCCGTCCGATATTGACTATATATGGGTTGCTACCGACAAGGATGGCTTTCTTGCCATCTTTGTCACTGGCGGAGCTGGAGCAATTCCCTTATCCGCACTCCAAGACATACAAACTGGATCCGGCGAGTTGGAGGCGATATTTTTTCAGCTACCTGCCATCTCCGAAGTCAATCTGCTGGTAAATTATCCCAGGCCTGATGACTTCGTGACAATGGCTGAGCGAGGTTTTTTCACTTACGATTGGCGAGATGTTCATCGCGTGAAACGCGATCATTCCGGAAAATATGAAAAAATAACAGCGCCTCAAAAACCCATCCGGATTGGAAATGTGCCGCCCTTTTTGCAGATCTTGGCGCATCGCACTATTTTCAATCACTCGTTTTTGAGTGCTGACGCAATAAGCATCGAAGACAATTTCAAATTTGACGAGTTCATCGCGATCGATTCTTAGATATTGGTAGCGTTCGCAACTTGCGACCCAAAATTGCAGACGCGGAAACTCAGTGTTAGCCTGTGCCCCGAGCATCGGGGGGCCTGCATGCCGAAGAACATCGTCATTCTGTTCGATGGCACGTCGAACGAGATAACGAAAGACCGAACCAATATCTTGCGCCTGTTCGGAGCGCTGAAGCGCTCCGACGAACAGATCGTCTATTACGACCCCGGTGTGGGCACGCTCGGCGCAGCCGATGCGTGGTCGCGCTTATATCGCAAGACCATCGAGGTCTGGGGGCTTGCCACTGGGTGGGGTCTCGATGAAAACGTCAAAGGCGCCTATCGCTTCCTCGTCGAGAATTACGATGCCGGTCCGGCGGACGACCATGGAGGCCACCCCGAGCGTGACCGCATCTACATCTTCGGCTTCAGCCGCGGCGCCTATACCGCCCGCGTTCTCGCAGGCTTTATCCATGCCTACGGTCTGAGCAGCAGATATCACCTGAACCTGGTCGATTATGCCTATCGAACCTACAAAGGCATTCCCGAACAGGAACAAAGCGCCGATGGCGATCCCGCGGCCCCCTTCAAGAGCATGCGGCTTTACGAACGCATGCTGCGCAACGACCGTCCGCCGATCAAGCTGCTCGGCCTTTTCGATACGGTCGCGTCCCTCATCGAGGCCGGCAGAGGGCGCCTTCAGTTCAAGACACATCCGTTCACCCGCAAGAATCCAAGCGTCGAATATGTGCGCCACGCCATGGCGATCGATGAGCGCAGAACCATGTTTCAACCGGAGCCATGGACGCCGGATCAGGACTACCGCGGTAATCCCTTCAAGACCTCGACGGCAAAACAGGATTTCAAGGAAGTGTGGTTTGCCGGCGTGCACGGCGATGTCGGCGGCGGCTATCCGGAAGCTCAGAGCGCGCAGATCAAGATACCACTCGATTGGATGATCCGCGAAACGGGACCGACGGGGCTGCTCTACGTTTCGCGTACGGTCAACAGCATCGTCCTTGGCAAGAGCGACAAGGACTATGTCGAGCTGAATGCAACCGAACCGCTGCACGATTCGATGAAGGCCGGCTGGAAGCTGCTCGAATATTTTCCCCGATGGGTGCCGGAAAACTCCTGGCGCAAACACGGCAGAAGCGGCTTTTATCTGCCACTCGAGGATAGGCGTTTCATCCCCGATGGAGCAAGCCTGCATGAATCCGTCAGGGTGCGCATGGTGACCGGATATAACCCGCCGAACCTGCCGAAAGACCCGGTCTTCGTTCCCTGACGCATTGAATCGAATTCTGCGCTCAGGAAACCAAGCCCTTGATCCGATTCATATCCTCGCGAAACCTGACAAGCTCCTGCGCCTTCCTCTCCTCGTCTGGAATGCGCAGCAGATAGGAGGGATGTACGGTCGCGAAAAGCTGCCGCCCCTCCTCCATGGCAATCGGCCGGCCACGCACATCCTCCAGCTTCTGCTTCTCGCCGGTCAGCGAATAAAGCGCTGTCGCCCCCATCGCCACGATCAGTCTCGGTTTCACGAGCTCGAGCTCCAGCTTCAGCCACCACCGGCAATGCTGCACCTCGCCAAGATTGGGCTTCTGATGGATCCGCCGCTTGCCACGCGGCTCATATTTGAAATGCTTGACGGCATTGGTGACGTAGAGCCGTGACCGATCGATACCGGCCTGCGAAATGGCCTCGTCGAAGACCTTGCCCGCCGGTCCGACGAAGGGTCGGCCGGCAAGATCCTCCTGATCGCCCGGTTGCTCGCCGACGAACATGATGTCTGCATCGACAGGTCCTTCGCCGAAGACGGTCTGCGTCGCCCTGGCATGCAGCGGGCAGCGATTGCAGACCGCAGCTTCCTCGCGCAACGCCTCCAGCGTCCCCGCCGGCGCCATTTCCGGCATCGGCAGACGAGCCGCCGCTTCCTGAATGCGGTTGTGATAGGGAAGTGGCATCGTCGCCTCGCGCTCGGCCATGGCGAGTACCTTTGCTTCTGCATCGGCAATCAGGCCGGGAATGAGATCGGCCTCCGGCAGGTTCTTCCAGTATTTTTTCGGCATCTCCGCCTGCATGGCCTTCACCTTCAGCCGCGCCGGATTGAAGATGCTGGCATAATAGGTGCGCCACAGATCGTCGGTCGCGTCACTGATATCAGGCTTTTCGCAAGGCGCATCACTCGTCGTCAGCCGCTCGCCATCCCAGGCGGCCGACCCCTTTGGCGTCGCGATCAGCCAGTCCATGTCGGTGAAGCGGCGCTGGAAGAACGGAGCCTTGCGCGCGACAATGTAATGATCGGGCTCGAACCAGGCGATGAATTTACGCCGCCCGCCGGCAGGGGCCGCCACCTCCTTGAAGCGGACGAAGGCCGTCATCTTGTGGGCGTCGCGATGCACGCTCTTCTGCATCAGCCGGGCGCGCGACACCTCTTCATCGGATGCCAGCTCCAGCAGGTTCCGGTTTTCCTGCGTTCGCCAGAGCAGGCTGTAAAGCAGTGAGAAGCGCCTGGCATCGCTATGGCAGATCACCGCCTCGGCCAAAGCCATGAAGGCCGGCGGTACGCTCATCGTCCTGGCATCGACGGGAGGATCGGGCGGCAAGGCATCACGCTGGAAAGCAAAACCCGGTTCGCTGCTTCTTTCATGCCAGTCGATTTCATCAGGCAGAATTCCGGCTGCGGCAAAGGCGCGAGCCGCCTTGCGCCACTCCTCGAAATTCCCCCTGCCCTCCAGAACGACACGGCGCATCATAGCAGCGACAATTGTTCGGGTTGCGGTTCGAACATGGCGCGCAGGTCCGGTCGATCGGCCAGGCGACGCGGCGTCCAGCCCTCGGCAGTGATGAAGGCCTGCACCTTGCGAAGGGAGACACCAAGCCGCGGCAGATCCTCGAGCCGCAACCGGCGCTGCCGCCTCTCCGTCAGGATCGCCTTCACCGTTTTGGTGCCGAGCCCCGGTACGCGCAGGAGCTTCTCGCGATCGGCGCGATTGATATCGACAGGGAAGTCCTCGCGATGGCCGAGCGCCCAGGCAAGTTTGGGATCGAGATTGAGATCCAGCATGCCGCCCTGCTGTGTCGAAGTGATCTCGTCGATGCCGAAACCATAGAAGCGATAGAGCCAATCCGCTTGATAGAGCCGGTGCTCTCGCATCAGCGGTGGCTTGATGAGCGGCAGGTTCTTCGAACTGTCGGGGATCGGGCTGAAGGCGGAATAATAGACACGTTTGAGACCATAGCTGCTGTAAAGCTGACCGCTGGTCGACAGGATCGTCGCATCATTGGCGCCGTCAGCGCCGACGATCATCTGGGTACTCTGCCCGGCCGGCACGAAGCGCTTGCGCCGCTTGGTCTGCAGCGTCGGCTCTCCCGCCGCCTCGATCTTCAGCCTCAGATCGCCCATCGAGCGGCGAATGCTGGCGGGCTTCTTCTCCGGCGCAAAACGGCTGATGCCGCTATCGGTCGGCAGCTCGATATTGAGCGACAGGCGATCAGCATAGAGCCCCGCCTCCTCGATCAGATGTGGAGACGCCTCCGGAATGGATTTCAGGTGGATGTAGCCGCGAAAATGATGTGTGACGCGCAGTTCGCGCACGATGCGTACCATCTCCTCCATCGTATGGTCGGACGAGCGGATAATGCCCGAGGAGAGGAACAGGCCCTCGATATAGTTGCGCCGATAAAATTCCAGCGTCAGCCAGACGACCTCTTCCGGCGTGAAACGGGCGCGCTCGACATTGCTGGACGAGCGGTTGATGCAATAGGCACAATCGTAGATGCAGAAATTGGTGAGCAGGATTTTGAGCAAGGAAATGCAGCGCCCATCCGGCGCATAGGCATGGCAGATGCCGGCGCCTTCGGTTGAGCCGAGCCCGCCGGAGCCAGCCGAATCCCGTTTGACCGTGCCGCTGGAGGCGCAAGATGCATCATATTTGGCGGCGTCGGAGAGGATCGCCAACCGTTCTCTAAGCGATTTCTTCATCATCTTGTTCACTAAATGTTCACGGTGGCAAAATCAAGACGAAGAAATGAGCTTCCCTGCAAGTTCCCTTCAAAAGCAGGCACTTCTGCTGATGATAAAAAGCGCCGATACGAATTTTATGGAAATTGCGCGTCCCGATCTGCTATAAGCAATGAACTAGGTTTGTAACACGGTTCCGAAGTCCCCTTCGGGACCTGTTTTCTTTTGTGTCTGCGCGAACTGCGGATGCGGGGAGAGAAGGACGAAAAAATGGTTGATAAGGTACCGATGACACAGGGTGGTTTCGTCAAGCTGCAGGAAGAACTGCGCTGGCGTCAGCAGGAGGAGCGCCCGCGAATCATCGAGGCAATTGCGGAAGCGCGCGCCCATGGCGACCTTTCGGAAAATGCCGAGTACCATGCGGCCAAGGAAGCACAGAGCCATAATGAAGGCCGCATCACCGAGCTCGAAGACCTGACGGCGCGCGCCGAAGTCATCGACCTCTCCAAGATGTCGGGCGACAAGATCAAGTTCGGCGCCAGGGTGAAGCTCGTCGACGAGGATACCGAGGAAGAAAAGACCTACCAGATCGTCGGCGATCAGGAAGCCGACGTGAAGCAGGGTCGCATCTCCATCTCCTCCCCGATCGCCCGCGCGCTGATCGGCAAGGAAGTCGGCGACTCCATTGAAGTCAATGCGCCGGGCGGCTCGAAGGCCTACGAAATCCTTTCCGTTTCCTGGGGCTGATCGCCCTCGCCTTTCGCACGAGCAGCCAGTGCCGGACATCAGTGACGTCGAGATCATCGCGCCCAACCTGAAACGCCGGCTCTCCGGCGTCACGTCCACGATCGTTCAGCTCATCCCCTGCCAGATCCGGTTGGGGATCAAGATCGCCGCTCTCGGCCCTGGTCTTCCGCCGGAACTTCCGCGGTTGAAATGGCCGCAACTTGCCGGCCTCTGGCGCCCGCCTGCCGGGCGCCGGCAGCGCGTCTGGCATGCGCGCCGCAACAACGAAATGGCCGTCGGCATCCTCATGCGCCACGTCCTGCGCATGCCGATGAAGCTCGTCTTCACCTCCGCCGCCCAGCGCCGCCACACCTCCTATACCCGCTGGCTGATCCGCCGGATGGATGCCGTCATCGCCACCAGCAGCCGCTCCGGCTCCTTCCTCAAGGTGCCGCATGTGATCATCCAGCATGGCGTCGATCTGACGCTTTTCCATCCGCCTGAAGGGGCTGACGATACGATCGCCGCCAGCGGCCTGCCCGGCCGCTATCTCGTCGGCTGTTTCGGCCGCGTGCGCCATCAGAAGGGCACCGATCTTTTCGTCCAGGCGATGATTGCGCTGCTGCCGCAGCACCCGGACTGGACGGCCGTCATTTCCGGCCGTGTCACGCCGGAGCATACGGCATTTGCCGACAAGCTGAAGGCCGATATCGCCGCAGCCGGTCTGACCGACCGCATCGTCTTCATCGGCGAAGTGCCTGATATCAAGGTCTGGTATCGCCGCCTGAGCCTCTATGTCGCCCCATCCCGCAACGAAGGTTTCGGGCTGACGCCACTGGAGGCCATGGCTTCGAAGACGCCGGTCGTGGCATCCGACGCCGGCGCTTACGCCGAAATGATCGTACCGGGCGAAAACGGCGTCATCGTACCGCCCGGCGACGGCGACGCACTGACGGCGGCCATCGCCACCTATCTTGCCGATCCTGCGCTGACTTCAGCTCAAGGCGAAACAGCACTCCGGCATGTGCGTGAAAATTTCGCGCTGGAAAAGGAAGCAACAGCCATCAACCGGATTTACCGGCAGCTTCTCGGCGCTTAAGCCGAGCCAGGTGATAGACATATCCGGAAGGCGGCGAGACGGAGATGTCGACCGCAAATAGAAACGACACGTGAAAACAAGAGCCCGAAGCGTGGCAAGCGGATCTGAAAGATCGCGACGCGCTTTGGATTATAGCTCGACCAGCCCGAGCTTCTTCACCTGTCGGATCGTCAGCATGGTGCGAACAGTATCGACATGCTCGTTGGCCGTCAGCACTTCGATGACGAAATCCTGGAAACGGGTGAGGTTTTGAGCCACGCAATGCAGCAGGAAATCGCTGTCACCGGAAACCATCCAGGCCTGGCGCACCAGCGGCCATTCGGCGGTGGCTGCAGCAAAGGCCTTCAGATTGGCTTCGGACTGGTGCTTGAGGCCGACCATACAGAACGCGACGAGATCGAGCCCAAGCCTCGGGCTGTTCAACATCGCGTGATAGCCTTCGATGACGCCCGCTTCTTCGAGTTTACGCACCCGACGCAGGCAGGGAGGCGCTGAAATTCCCACCCTGTCGGCAAGTTCCACATTGGTCATGCGGCCGTCGGCCTGCAGTTCCCGCAATATCTTTATGTCGATAACGTCAAGTTCAGCGCGAACCACGCTCAGGCCTTTCTTTAATTCCCCGTGGGCAGCTTCTATATAAAGCGACGGAATACGCAAGAAAGTTTCAGTCCGATGACGGAATCTTGCACGGCGCCTGCATTTGCCTTGTTGGTAATGCAAGGCTGCCCTTGAATAAAAGCATTGGTCGTTCATAAATGGCGCAGGGATCGCGAAACGGCCTTATTCGCCTCTTAGCCGCCGCATCCTGCTATCGAAAGGAAATTCCATGTCTGCCCGCCATACCAAGGTGCTCATTATCGGTTCCGGACCTGCCGGTTATACGGCAGCGGTCTATGCCGCGCGCGCCATGCTGAAACCGGTTTTGATCGCCGGTCTGGAACAGGGCGGCCAGCTCATGATCACCACGGATGTCGAGAACTATCCGGGCTTTGCAGATCCCATCCAGGGTCCCTGGCTGATGGACCAGATGCTGCAGCAGGCTCAGCATGTCGGCGCCGAAATCGTCAACGACCTCGTGACCGAAGTCGACCTCAACCAGCGCCCCTTCGTTGCCCGCACCGATAGCGGCCAGGTCTGGACTGCCGACACGCTTGTTATCGCGACCGGCGCCAAGGCCAAGTGGCTCGGCATCGAGAGCGAGCAGCATTTCCAGGGCTTCGGCGTGTCTGCCTGCGCCACCTGCGACGGCTTCTTCTATCGCAACAAGGATGTGATCGTGGTCGGTGGCGGCAACAGCGCCGTCGAAGAGGCACTTTATCTCTCGAACATCGCGAAGTCGGTCACTGTCGTGCACCGCCGCGACAGCTTCCGCGCAGAAAAAATCCTGCAGGAGCGTCTCTTCTCCAAGGAGAACGTCAAGGTTCTCTGGAATACCGAGGTCGCCGAGATCACGGGCACGCCGGCAAAGCCCCCCATGCCGCCGTCCGTTTCCGGTGCTCGCCTGCGCGATACCCGCACCGGCACTATTACCGATGTCGCCGTTGACGGTGTCTTCGTGGCAATCGGCCACGC
Source organism: Rhizobium sp. BK512 (assembly GCF_014194915.1). Classification (NCBI taxonomy): domain Bacteria; kingdom Pseudomonadati; phylum Pseudomonadota; class Alphaproteobacteria; order Hyphomicrobiales; family Rhizobiaceae; genus Rhizobium; species Rhizobium sp. BK512. The sequence goes on from NZ_JACIAS010000001.1 coordinate 681,155, forward strand.
GCCGGCCACCGAATTGTTCAAGGGCAAGCTGAAGCTCAAGGACAATGGCTACCTCTGGACCGCACCGGATTCGACTGCGACCAGCCTCGAAGGTGTCTATGCCGCAGGCGACGTGACGGACGACACCTTCCGCCAGGCAATCACCGCCGCAGGCTTGGGATGCATGGCCGCCCTCGAGGCAGAACGTTATCTGACGGGCCATATGCCCGTTGCCGTAGCAGCGGAGTAATAGTGGCATGAGGGGTGGGGGAATGCCATTGGACTGGGACAAGCTGCGTATTTTCCACGCAGCTGCCGAAGCCGGATCGTTTACGCATGCGGCTGACAAGCTGCATCTGTCGCAGTCGGCCATCAGCCGTCAAGTAAGTGCGCTCGAGCAGGACGTGGGCACCAAGCTGTTCCACCGCCATGCGCGCGGCCTGATCCTCACCGAACAGGGCGAGCTGCTCTACCGCACCGCCCACGACGTGCTGCTCAAGCTCGAAACCGTCAAGATGCAGCTGACCGAGACGACGGAAACGCCGTCCGGCAAGTTGCGCGTCACGACGACAGTCGGCCTCGGCCAGGGCTGGCTGACCGACAAGATCCAGGAATTCCTGCAGCTCTATCCCGACGTCCAGATCCAGCTCATCCTCGACAACGAGGAAGTGGACGTGAACATGCGGCATGCCGATTGCGCCATCCGCCTTCGTCAGCCGCAGCAATCGGACCTGATCCAGCGCAAGCTTTTCACCGTGCATATGCACGTCTACGCCGCCCCCTCCTACATCAATCGTCACGGCGAGCCGCAGACGATCGAAGATCTCGACAACCACCGCATCATCACGTTCGGCGAGCCGGCGCCAAACTACCTGCTCGACGTGAACTGGCTGGAAATCGCCGGCCGCTCGTCGGACAACAAGCGCATCCCGCATCTGCAGATCAACAGCCAGACCTCGATCAAGCGGGCCTGCCTGCTCGGTATCGGCATCGCCTGCCTGCCCGATTATATCGTCGGCCGCGACCCTGGCCTGATCCAGCTGGCGATCAATGCCGACGTCCCCTCTTTCGATACCTATTTCTGCTATCCGGACGAGATCAAGAACGCCGCCAAGCTGAAAGCCTTTCGCGATTTCATCGTCAGCAAGGCCCGCAACTGGAACTTCTGATTTCCACTTTTGTGGAATGAATCTCAAATCATGCAACCCACGCATGACTGACATGCACAAAAAAGGGTTGTTGTTTGCTCATTAAAGCACCATATCGCACATAGCTGATGCACACGGTGGCTTTTCCTCCCAGTTCCACCGCATTAGCTGTTCCCCTCTGGAGGTTTTTGACCTTCACACTTATAAAGGGCCCTGGTTTTCCGGTGGCCCTCTTTTTTTGCCCGATTTTTGCTTTTTGCCTGAATTTTTATCGGAAGATACCGCAGTGCGGAAAAATTTTGTGCAGCGCATAGCTGGCATGCACAAAAGGCTATTGAAAGCTGCACAAAGAACCACCATATCGCTCGTAGCCGATGCATTTTGTGGTTCTCTCCCAGTGCCACCGCGTTGGCTGTTCCCCTCTGGAGGTTTTTGACCTTCACACTTATAAAGGGCCCTGGCTTTCCAGTGGCCCTCTTTTTTTGCTTAAGATTTAAGCAGAGCCAGGAAATCAATCGCTCACGCCTCCGTGATTTGCATATCGAAAATCATCGATCCATATATCGGGAAAATCCGATTTATACTTCGATGAACGACGATGGACAAAGACGAGATTCTCAAGGCGCTGGCCAATCCTGCCCGGATGGACATCCTCAACTGGCTGAAGAAACCGGAAGAACACTTTCCGACACAGGAACACCCGTTTGATATGGGCGTCTGCGCCAGCCAGTTCGAACGCTGCGGCCTTTCCCAATCCACTGTTTCCGCCCATCTTGGTACCCTACACCGCGCCGGCCTCGTTACCAGCAAGCGTGTCGGCCAGTGGATCTTCTACAAGCGCAATGAAGAAACGATCGCTGCCTTTCTCCAGCAGCTAACGCAGGATCTCTAGTCATGCCCCTTGCCCTGCTCGTCCTTGCCTTGAGTTCATTTGCCATAGGCACCACCGAATTCGTCATCATGGGCCTGCTGCCCGAAGTCGCCGCCGATCTTTCCGTGACGATCCCCCAGGCTGGCTGGCTGGTGACGGGTTATGCCCTGGCCGTCGCGCTCGGTGCGCCGATCATGGCGGTCTCCACCGCCAAGCTGAAGCGACGCTCGACGCTCATCATGCTGATGGCCTTCTTCATCGCCGGTAACCTGCTCTGCGCAATCGCGCCCAATTACTGGGTGCTGATGATCGCCCGCATCGTCACCGCGCTTTGCCATGGCGCCTTCTTCGGCATCGGCTCGGTGGTCGCCGCCAATCTTGTGAGCGAAGACCGCAAGGCCCGCGCCGTCGCCCTGATGTTTACCGGCCTGACGCTGGCAAACGTTCTCGGCGTTCCAACCGGCACTGCCATCGGCCAGGCTTTCGGGTGGCGCTCCACCTTCTGGGTCATTACCGCCATCGGCGTCGTCACCATTGCCGGCCTGATCGCCATCCTGCCGCGCGACAAGCAGGAAACGCAGAGCAGCATCCTGCGCGAGATCGCGGCATTGAAGAACGTCCGCCTCTGGATGGCGCTCTCGGTGACCGTCTTCTTCGCGGCCTCGATGTTCACGCTCTTCACCTACATCGCGCCGCTGTTGCGTAACGTGACCGGCATCTCGCCGGAAGGCGTCACGTGGACACTGTTCCTGATCGGCATCGGACTGACAGTCGGCAATCTCATCGGCGGCAAGCTGGCCGATTGGCGGCTTGGAGCCACGCTCGCCAGCGTCTTTGCTGTAATCGCGCTCACCTCCGCAGTCTTTTTCTACACCAGCCGCTTCGTCATCCCGGCCGAGATAACGCTCTTCCTTTGGGCTGCTGCAACCTTCGCTGCGGTCCCTGCCCTGCAGGTCGGTGTCGTCGGCTTCGGCAAGGATGCGCCAAACCTCGTCTCGACCATCAATATCGGCGCCTTCAACACCGGCAATGCGCTCGGCGCCTGGGTCGGCGGCATGGTCATCAATGCCGGTCTCGACTTCGTCCATGTTCCCCTCGCCGCTGCCGCCATGGCCCTGATCGGCCTCGCAGCGACGGCGCTCACCTATCTCTCCGGCCGGGCACAGACTAACCCCGCTACCGCCGAGTGATCCCCCAAGCAGAAAGGACCTTCCATGGCCAAGCTTTTCCAGCCGACTCAGGTCGGCGATATTTCCCTCAGGAACCATATCGTCATGGCGCCGCTCACCCGCAACCGCTCGCCGGGCGCAATCCCGAACGATCTCAACGTCGAATATTACCGCCAGCGCGCCACGGCCGGCCTCATCATCACCGAAGCGACCGCCATCACGCATCAAGGCCAGGGTTATGCCAACGTTCCCGGCCTCTACAGCAAGGAAGCGCTCGACGGCTGGAAGCGCGTGACGGATGCGGTCCACGCCGGAGGCGGCAAGATCGTCGTGCAGATGTGGCATGTCGGACGCATCTCCCACAACACGCTGCAACCCGACAATGCCAAGCCGGTCTCCTCGACCAACCGCATCGCCAAGGCCAAGACCTATCTCGTCAATGCAGACGGCACCGGCGCCTTCGCCGAAACGTCCGAACCGCGTGCACTCGAAACCTCCGAAATCCCCGGCATCATCGAGGATTACCGCAAGGCCGCCCGTGCTGCGATCGACGCCGGCTTCGATGGTGTCGAAATCCACGGCGCCAACGGCTATCTGCTCGACCAGTTCATGCGTGATGGCGTCAACGACCGCACCGATCAATATGGCGGCTCGATCGAAAACCGTGCCCGTTTCCTCTTCGAAGTCGTTGAAACCGTGACCAGGGAAATCGGCGCGCGCCGCACCGCGATCCGCATCTCGCCGGTGACGCCGTCGGGTGAATCCTATGATTCCAACCCGCAGACACTCTTCACCCATGTCGTTGAAGGCCTTGCCAGGTACGACCTCGCCTATATCCATGTCATCGAAGGCCAGACCGGCGGCGAGCGTGATTATCGCCAGGGCGACAACCCGTCCTTCGACTACAAGGCACTGCGCGCTGCCTATGAAAAGGCTGGCGGCAAGGCTGCCTGGATGGTCAACAACGGCTATGTCAGAGACATGGCGATCGAAGCCGTCGAAAACGGTACGGCCGATCTCGTCGCCTTCGGCAAGCCCTTCATCTCCAATCCCGATCTCGTCGAACGCCTGGAGAAGAACCTGCCGCTGAACCCACCGGACCAATCGACCTTCTATGGTGGCGATGCCAGGGGCTATGTCGACTACCCCCTGCTTGAAAAGGTCGCCTGATCCTTTTCGCCGAAACGAAATCCCGCCATCCGGCGGGATTTCCATTCGTGACCATTGCCGCTAGCATGCGCGCATGTTCTCACCCTATCTCGAACGCTGGTCGCTTACCTCGGACGGCGAGCCCATCATCACCCATTCGAGCCGCCTCCTGCCGGTCACCTGGCGGGACAAACCCGCGATGCTGAAAGTCGCAACCGACAGCAGTGAGCGCGAAGGCGCATTGCTGATGAAATGGTGGGATGGTGACGGAGCGGCCAAGGTCTACGCGCAGCAGGACGACGCCATTCTTCTCGAGCGCGCGGCCGACAGGCACTCGCTGCTGGAAATGGCCCTGAACGGCGAAGATGATGAAGCAAGCCGCATCATGGTGCGCACCGCAGCAAGGCTGCATGCGCCGCGCCCCGCGCCTCTCTCCGGTTCCCCGACACTCGAGCGCTGGTTCCGCAGTCTGGAACCGGCAGCGCGCACCCATGGCGGCACGTTTGTCGATAGCTGGAGGATCGCCAACAGCCTGCTCGCAACACCACAACAGCTCAGCATTCTCCACGGCGACATCCACCACCGCAACATCCTCGATTTCGGCGAACGCGGCTGGCTGGCGATCGATCCCAAGCGAATCTACGGCGAACGCGGCTATGACTTTGCCAATATCTTCGCCAATGAAGACCTGCCGACGACGACGGATCCCAAGCGGCTCCAGCGCCAGCTTCCGATTGTCTCCAAAGAGGCAGATATAGAACCGTCAAGGCTGCTCAAATGGATCGCTGCCTATTCTGGTCTTTCCGCTGCCTGGTTTCTTGAAGATGGCGACCAAGCCTCGGCGGAAAAACCTCTGACGGTTGCCCGTATCGCCCTCGCGGAACTGGACTAGCTTAATTTCCGATCGTGAGAGAATGCGCTGGCGTCGCCGCAGAATGCGGTTCCGGCAGAGATCCCTGCGCGATGAGCGTTGCGCGCACGGCCTCGTCGATCGGCGTATGTGGCTCGGTTCCGAGTTCGGCGACCAGCTTGTCATTCCTCATACGCACCGTCACCTTCCACAGGTAACGCATCTCCTTCAGCTCATGCATGACGGTCATGAAAGGAGCGAGCAGCGGTACAATGAACCAGGGGAAGCGACCGATCTTTGCCGCGCCGCCGGCAACACGCCGGACAGCCTCCGCCATCTGCTGGCCGTCACCATCCCAGAAGCCGTTCAGGTGATAACAAGCGAAAGCTGGCAGGCGCGCTGCCCGCTCGACGAGTTGCACCATCGTCTCCGCAACATCGGGCAAATAGGCCCATTGGTGACCAATGCCCGGTCTCGCCGGATTCTTGATCGTACCAACAGGCTTGCCCGGCGTGGCGAAGGCGGCGGAGAACCAGCTGTTGCTCGTCGCGCCCGGCCCGAAGAAATCGCCGGCGCGAACGATGATCACACCTGTGCCGGTCTCTGAAGCCGCCTTCAGACGCTTCTCCATCTCGACACGTATCTTGCCCTTCTTCGTCACCGGATGCTGCGGACTATCCTCCGTCACAACGGGAAACGCATCCTGCCCGAAATTATAGACGGTGCCCGGCAGTACGATGCGGGCGCCAACGGCACGAGCTGCGGCAATCGTATTATCAAGCATCGGCAGAACCAGCTTCTCCCAGTCGCGGTAACCGGGCGGATTGACGGCATGCACGATAAGGCTTGCACCTTCGGCCGCCTTGCGCACATCCGCCGCATTCATCGCGTCCCCCTGCATCCAGTCGAAACCCTGCCCGCTCGCCGATGCTTTCGCGGCGTTGCGGTTGAGCGCCCTCACCGTCCAGCCGCGGGCCTGCAGCTTGCGGGCCACCGCACCGCCGATGCCGCCGGTAGCGCCGAGAACCAGCGCCAGTTTCTTATCCTGATATTCACTGCTCATGATCATCTCCTTGTTCGTTGAGACGACTATGCCTTCTATCCACGATAAACAAAATTGACGAAATAAGTTCCGTCGCTATACATAATTATATGGATACCGAACCAAGCTGGGATTTCTATCGCTCTTTCCTCACCGTCCTTCGTCAGGGATCGCTCTCGGCTGCCGCGCGTGAACTCGGCCTGACCCAGCCGACGATCGGCCGTCATATCGACGCGCTGGAGCAGGCTGTCGGCGCGGAGCTCTTTACCCGCTCTTCGAATGGCCTGTTGCCGACCGATATGGCGCTCGACCTGAAACCCTATGCCGAGACGCTCGCAACGACGGCCGACGCCTTCCTGCGCACGGCATCCAGCCGGCGCGACAAGGTGGAAGGCACCGTGCGCATCAGCGCCAGCGAAGTGATCGGCATCGAAGTGCTGCCGCCGATCATCGCCGATCTGCAGGAGGCCTATCCGGGCTTGCAGGTGGAGCTGTCGGCATCGGATGCGCTGGAAGACCTCATGAACCGGGAGGCGGATATTGCCGTGCGTATGACCGAGCCGCAGCAGGATGTGCTGCTGGCGCGGCGCATCGGCGATATCCCGCTCGGCTTCCACGCCCATCGCCGCTATCTTGAACGCCACGGCACACCGCAGACAATGGCCGATCTCACTGGTCATCGTATCATCGGCTTCGACCGGCAGACGGCCTATATCCGCATGATGCGCAAGCTCTATCCGGCAGTTGACGAACTCGCTGCGGCCTTTCGCACCAGCAATCATCTCGCCCATCTGGCCGCGATCCGCGCCGGGATAGGCATCGGCATCTGCCAGACGGGGCTTGCTCGCCCGAACCATGATCTTGTCCACATTCTGTCGGACGAATTCGAGATGCGGCTTGGCACATGGGTTGTCATGCACGAGAGCCTCAGGACCTCGCCGCGCTGCCGCGTAACCTTCGACGCGCTGGTTGATGGTCTGCTGAGCTACATCAAGTCATGCAGGGGAAACGCGCGCCTGATGACGCGCTGAATGAGGTCAGAAAATCGGCGGGAGATCAGGGCTCGGGGGAAACCTCGGGCGAACGGCTCTTGGTGAACCCGTCCACAACCTCGGTTTCGGGACGATCGCCACCTTCGGCATATTCCTCGTGCCACTTGCCCTGCGCGTCCTGCCAGCTGATCTCGGCGGAGTCGCCGCCGACCTGCTGCTCGGCCGCAACGATGCGGGCAGCTTCTAGCGCCTCGGAGTGGCTCGGAAATGCCTCGGAATAGACGTCTCCAAGCTTGTAGGCCCAGCCGCCGTCATGCGGTACGACCTCATAAACCACCTTGACCATGCATGTGTCTCCTCTTTCTTCTCGTTGCGCATCCGCAGGCTCCCGGATCATGTCCGGTTCAGCGCGGGCCGCTTGAGAAGATTTCGAGGACGCCGCGATCTGGGTTCGGCTGCCGTATGAAAAGCAGTATTTCATTAATCGTCACAGACTGCAAATTTCATCAGCTACGAGTCCGCTTGCCTAGAAAAATCACCGGCTTAGATTCCCGGAGGGAATCAAACTCGGCGCTGGCGGTAGACATGGCATTGCATCTTAAGGAAGAAAAATTCTTGATCGTGGCGGTCGTGGTCGCGATCATCGCCTACATGCTGGAACATTCGGTCATGGAGGCCGGCCGGGCCATGGCGCTTGTCGCGGCCGCCGCTCTGATCGCGACCATTGTGCTCGCCTCCATGCGCGTCGCCCATCACGCCGAACTGTTGGCCGTCAAGGTCGGCGATCCCTACGGCACCATGATCCTGACGCTCTCGGCCGTCGCCGTTGAAGTCATCATCCTCGCCATCATGATGAGCGGCGAGGAAACGTCGCCAACGCTCGTGCGCGACACGATCTATTCAGCGCTCATGCTCGATATCAACGGCATCCTCGGCCTGGCCGCCCTGCTCGGCGGCCTGAAACATGGCGAGCAACCCTATAACGACAATTCCGGCAAGACCTATGGCGTGATGATCCTGACCGCCATGGGCATCTCGATGATCGTTCCGGAATTCGTGCCCGACGACAAATGGCACTATTATTCCGGCTTCACCATCATTGCCATGATCGCCCTCTACGGCCTCTTCCTGCGCATGCAGGTCGGCCAGCACAGCTATTTCTTTTCCTACAGCTATCCACGCTCGGAACGGCAGAAGGAGCATCCCGAAGAACACCACGACGAAGGGTCGGTCGCGACCTCGATCACCATCATCCTGATCGGCGTCGTCATCATCGGTGCGCTCGCCGAATTCATGTCGGGCTTCATGAATGAGGGCCTGCGGGATAGCGGTGCTCCTGTGGCCGTGACCGCAATCGTGGTCGCCGCCATCTCCGCCGCTCCTGAAATTTTGACGGCCCTGAGGGCCGCACTCCGCAACCGCATGCAGGCAACCGTCAACATCGCCATGGGCGCATCCCTCTCGACGGTGATCCTTACCGTGCCGGTCATGGAAGCGATCGCGCTCTATACCGGCCAGCCTTTCATCATGGCCATGTCGCCGGTCCAGACGGTGATGGTCATGGTCACGCTGATCGCCGCGGCAATCAACCTCAACGACGGCGAGACCAATGCCATCGAAGGCATGACACATTTCATCCTCTTCGCCACGTTCATCATGCTGACGGCGATCGGACTTTGAACTTGAAATCAGCGACTTAGCGCCAAGAGCGGAATCGCTTTCGAAGCACGTTGAATCAAAAAGTGAGACAAAGAAAAAGCCCGCCATCTCTGGCGGGCTTTTCGATAGGGCTGATGCTGCCGATTACTTGCAAGCGCCGCAGAAGCGCTGGATGCGGCGGCAAGCTTCCTCAAGCAATTCTTCCGACGTCGCATAGGAGATGCGGAAGTTCGGGCCGAGGCCGAAGGCCGAGCCATGAACGACGGCCACGCCTTCCGATTCCAGCAGTTCGGAAACGAAATCCTCGTCCGTCTCGATCACCTTGCCGGACGGGGCTGTCTTGCCGATGAGACCGGCGCAGGACGGATAGACATAGAAGGCGCCTTCCGGCACCGGGCAGACGATGCCCTTGGCCTGGTTCAGCATGGAAACGACGAGGTCACGGCGGCCTTCGAATATCTTCTTGTTCTCGGGGATGAAGTCCTGTGTGCCGTTCAGCGCTTCGACGGCCGCCCACTGGGCGATCGAGGTCGCACCCGATGTCTGCTGCCCCTGGATCATGTCCATAGCCTTGATCAGCTGGATCGGGCCTGCCGCATAACCAATACGCCAGCCGGTCATCGCATAGGCCTTGGAGACGCCGTTCATCGTCAGCGTGCGGTCGTAGAGCTTGGGCTCGACTTCGACGGGCGTGACGAATTTGAAGTCACCATAGGTCAGGTGCTCGTACATGTCGTCCGTCAGCACCCAGACCTGAGGATGCTTCATCAGCACGTCCGTCAGTGCCTTCAACTCGTCATGCGTATAGGCAGCGCCCGTCGGGTTGGACGGCGAATTGAAGATGAACCACTTGGTCTTCGGCGTGATCGCCTTTTCGAGATCGGCGGGCTGGAGCTTGAAATTATGCTCCTGGGTGGCCGAAACGAAAACCGGTGTGCCGCCGCAGAGCGCCACCATCTCGGGATAGGATACCCAGTAAGGCGCGGGGATCACGACTTCATCGCCGGGGTTCAACGTCGCCATGAAGGCGTTGAAAAGGATCTGCTTGCCGCCCGTGCCGACAATCGTCTGCTCCCAGGAATATTCCAGACCGTTCTCGCGCTTGAATTTGGCGGCAATCGCCTTACGCAGCTCGGGGATACCGGATACCGGCGTGTATTTCGTTTCGCCGCGATTGATCGCGTCGATCGCCGCTTTCTTGATATTCTCGGGCGTATCGAAATCGGGCTCGCCGGCGCCAAGGCCGATCACGTCGCGTCCTTTTGCTTTCAGTTCGCGCGCTTTCTGAGAAACGGCGATGGTGGCTGAAGGCTTCACGCGGGAAAGGGCATCGGCAAGGAAGGCCATGATATCGGTCCTACAAGGTTGAAACGGGCAGAAGGCCGGGACCGGAGTTCTGCGCTAAGCTCTATGTCCAATGTATGACATCATTTCAAGCGCAAAGGCATGATTGCCGCGATGATTCTTATTGATCAATTGCCGCATCTGCGTCTGGAAATTTGAATGGAGCTTTGAAGTGGCGCTGCGGGTGGCCGACCCACGCACACGGGAAGTTGATTCAATTTCTGAGGTCGGCCCTAATTTATTACTAAAAATCAAGGTTATCGCCCGTTTACCATTTGCCATGAATAAGCCGCAACAAATGCCGTGGCGCGCCGCAATTCGGTCGTGAGAGTGCCGAGATCGAAACGATATTCTCCGCCATCCGACACTGGTTATTGAGGGCATACCATGTTTCTGGAAGACGAACGCGCGGCAGAACGCCTGCGTGCAATCCGGGTTTCCCTATCGCTGATGGTGGCAGTCATTGCTTTTGCAAGCTGCATCGTCGCGACGTTCTGCCTGTTTTCGGCCGCCGAAGCAGGGCCGGCCATGGCTTCCAGCTCCCTCAAAACGTCCTATGCCGATCAGAAGATCATCGATGGCGTAGCCGTACTTGTCGCCGCGTTCGTCGCCGCAAACGGACTTGCCATCTGGCTGCGCCGCATCAAGGGCCGTCTCTCGGAGGGGCCGCGCCATGTCCGCTAAGCCGCAGCGGTCCGGCTGGACCGAGGAAACGGGCTCGTTCGAGCCGCTGCCGACCTATCTCGAACTGGCAATGGCTGCGGCGTCTGCCCATGAGGCCCCGCCTTCACCGCCGAGACCTCGCCTCCCCGGGCTTTCTGTCGTCGAAAAACTGGTCGCCGTCGGCATCGTTTGCCTCGCCTTCTACGGCATGGCCCTGATCGGCTGCGGCCTCTTCCTGAAAGCGGAAGCAAAGCGCACCGGCTTCATCACACAGCGGATGATGAGTGCGGAGCTGCAGGATGCCGATTTCGATATCCGCTTCTCTCCCCGCATAATCAACTGACCTGCACTCGTTCAACCCGAGAACACAAAACCGTTATGAGCGGCGATTGCGGTTGAAGCGCCCCATGCCCCGCGCCAACTTCCCCTCAAAATGACGACGGGGAATATGATGGATACGATCTCGCCATTCCGTTTTATCCTGCTCCTCGGCGGGGCCATGGCTTTTTCGGGGCCAGCCCTTGCCCAGATTGGAGACATTGTCAGGACAAAGGAAGTTTCGGTTCGAGTCGAAAAGCTCGCCGAAGGGCTCGAGCATCCGTGGGCGGTCGAGGTCCTGCCCGATGGCAGCTATATCGTCACGGAGCGACCGGGGCGGCTCCGCATCATCCGTGACGGCAGGGTTTCCGATCCGATCCGCGGCGTGCCAGAAGTCAGCGCCCAGGGCCAGGGCGGCCTGATGGATGTCGCCCTCGCCCCGGATTTCGCGACCAGCCGAAAGCTTTATCTGACCGCCGCAACCGCCAGCGACCGGGGTTCGGGCACAGAGGCGTTCGGCGCAACACTTTCCCCGGATGAAAAGAGCCTCGAGAACGTCACGCCGATCTTCACCATGCGGCGCTTTACCCGCGGCAACATCCAGTATGGGTCGCGCATCGCGATCGCCCCAGACGGCTCGCTGTTCATCAGCGTCGGCGACCGCGGCAACCGCAACCGCTCGCAGGATTGGAAGGATGATGCCGGCTCGATCGTCCATCTCAACGCCGATGGCAGCATTCCTGCCGACAATCCCTTCAAGGATAGCAATAAGGCCCTGCCGGAAATCTGGTCCAAGGGTCATCGCAACCCGCAGGGCATCACTTTCGACAGCGCCGACGGCAAGCTCTACACCGTCGAACATGGCGCGCGTGGCGGTGACGAGATCAACAATCCCGAACCCGGCAAGAATTACGGCTGGCCTGTTATCACCTATGGCCGAGACTATTCCGGTGCCAAGATTGGCGAAGGAACAGCCAAGGAGGGCCTCGAACAGCCCCTGCACTACTGGGACCCGTCGATCGCCCCTGGCGCCCTCCTGATCTATCGCGGCAAGATGTTTCCGGAATGGAACGGCGATTTCATCGTAGCAGCGCTGAAGTTCCAGTTGCTGTCCCGCATGCAGCGGGATTCGAGCGGCGCCTTCACCGCTGAGGAGCGCTTGTTTGAGGGTGACTATGGCCGCATCCGGGACGTCATCGTCGCCCCCGACGGCGCATTGCTGATGGTGACCGACGAGGATGACGGCGAACTGCTCCGGGTTTCCCGCGCCGAAAGCCGGGCCGGCTAGAGCGCGTTCCGCAACTCCTTGCGGATCATGAATTTCAGCCCGGACCAGACATCATCGACGGCGCAGACTTTGACGTCGACGAGACCTGTCGGCAACAGGACCTCCCTAAGGGCGTCCTCGGTGATGCTGGTCGGGACTTTCGAACTCTTCTTCGGCCAGGATATCCAGACCATGCCATCCGGCTTGATCGCGGAAAACAGAGCCGCTGCCATGTCTTCCAGCACCGCGCGCTGCGTCTCAAAGATATGGACATAGTCGAATTGCCGATGAGACCCTTGCGATAAGATACGTGCGACCGAAACGAAGCCCTCGAACTCGTCGATCTCCATCAGCCCATCGGGAACATTGACGAGCAAGGCCGCCTGCCCCGCTTTAAGCCCCAGCTTCTTTGCGAGCGGCGTGCCGGAATATCCTGACGTCATTGTCGCTTCCACACGAGCGGCCACGTTGCCGGACCGCCGTCGGCCCTGGCATCGCATTCTTCCTTGATGCGCACTTCCTCGAGAACGAGAAAATCCGTGCTATCGAGCCCGGCGGCACGCCACGCATAATAGCTGCCGCAATCGCCCAGGCCGCGCCCCTTCAGTAAAGAGGTGAAGCGTCCTTCCGCAGCGTCGTAGCGGATATTGACGGCCGTATCGCCGGTCGTTTCCGAAAACTTCAGCGGAAAGACCGTTCGAGAAATCCGGTCGCCGTAACCGCCATAGATCGCGAAAGGCATGTTGTAGGCGCCGGACTGGCCGCAAGGCACGATGATCAGTCTCTTCCCGGTCTCGCCGGTGACTTCGAAGGCGTCGCCATAGGCTAGCCGCTGCTCTTCGATGTGGCAGTCGCCGTCATCGGGCTCGACATCCGCGCGCACCGCATCGGGCAAATCGGCAAAGTGTGCAATCGGCAGGACGGGTGATGAAGCCTCGGCCGAAACATTCCCAGGCCCAGCCAGGGCAGCTGCCGTAACGGCCGCAATCAGTTGCCGCTTCATCCGTGCCTCCGAACCATTTGAGGAATTCCCATCCTTGTCGAAAAGAGATGCGCCTGCTAACCCGGCAGCACAACTCTTAAATGCTTCCCGAACATCGAGGGCGAGATGACGCGCGTTCAGGCGAACCTCCTTCTATTGCTTGCAGCTGCCATCTGGGGCGGTGGCTTCGTCGCGCAATCGACGGCAATGAAGGCGATCGGCCCCTTCTGGTTCATCGGCCTGCGCTTCGCCATCGCCGCATTTGCCACCCTGCCTTTCACACTGATCGAAGCGCGCAAGGCGAAGGTCGCAACCAGCCGCCGGCATCTCGGCCTCTATCTGATGATCGGGCTGGCGCTCTTTGGCGGTGCTTCGACACAGCAGATCGGCCTGCAGACGACGACTGTCACCAATTCCAGTTTCATTACCGGGCTCTATGTAATCTTTGTGCCGCTGATCGCAGTCTTCTTCCTGCGCCGCTCACCGCACTGGATCATCTGGCCGGGCGCCATCATGGCCGTGTCGGGCATCTACATGCTGTCGGGCGGCCAGCTTTCGGCCCTGACGGTGGGAGATCTGCTGACGGTCGTCTGCGCCGTCTTCTGGTCGATCCAGATCACGCTTGCCGGAACGACAGTCGGCGAAACGGGACGGCCGCTTGCACTGTCCAGCGCCCAGTTTGCGGTCACGGCAGCCTGTGCGCTCGTCATCGCCGCCCTTTTCGAACCGGTGAGCCTGACAGATATCCGCGTGGCTGCACCCGAAATCCTCTATGTCGGTATCTTCTCCTCGGGCGTCGCCTTCGTGCTGCAGGTCGTCGCCCAGCGCTACACCACGCCCTCGCAGGCAGCGATCTTCCTCTCCGCCGAAGCGCTGTTCGGCGCCACGCTTGCCGCACTTCTTTTGGGCGAGAGCATGCCGCCACTCGGCTATATAGGTTGTGCGCTGATGTTTATCGCTATGCTTGTAGTCGAGCTCGTGCCCGAAATGACCCGCCGCCGCTCCCCGACGGCCTGAACACGCGTCCATTTATGGGGCGTTTAGTACCATCTGAAATTTTTTTTAAGCGAGCGACAAGACGCGCTAGCGTTGCATTTTTGGTAAAATCTGCCCGGAACTTATATTGCAGACGATATAAAACGTTAATCAATTGCTCTCGACGAGGATTTTTTGGCGTTTTTGCGAAAACAGGCCATATTTGCGGGGGTCTTCTTAGGAACCCGTTAAAAAACTTTTGCTTGCCAAAATCCTTCAAACGCAGCACTCTTCGCGCGTTCGGGCATTTTGCGAGCATGGGAAGTCCTTAAGAATTTGCGAGCCGGAAACGCTAATATTCCGGTCAGCCGGTCCCAATGAAAGCGGGCGTTAAGTCCTGCCTGGAACCGGTGGAGGTAGAGGGGACCTTTTTCTCACATTTCAAGATCTGCCTGCCAGCGTCTTCGCGAGAAGGCAATAGCGTAATGCTGCCCGTGTGGATGGCGGGCGGAGACAAAAGGACCTGAGGCATGGCCGAGACTGGCACTGTAAAATTCTTCAATACCGACAAGGGCTTCGGCTTCATCAAGCCGGACAAGGGCGGCGCCGATATCTTCGTTCACATTTCTGCCGTTCAGGCTTCCGGCCTGGCCGGTCTGACGGAAAACCAGAAAGTAAGCTTCGACACAGAGCCGGATCGCCGTGGCAAGGGCCCGAAGGCCGTCAATCTGCAGATTTCAGGCTGAACCCTCGCATAGGCGTGGAATCGAGTTGAAGCCCGGCAGCCATGCCGGGTTTTGTCGTTCAGACTCCATTCAGCATGCCGCCGCTAGTTTCGGAACCATAGAGAAGGGACCGCTTCCGGTTTCCGATACTGGGATTTTACGCGATGAACAGGCTTGCAAAGACCATTCTTCTGACAGCAACCGCCGCTGCCCTGACCCTCGCAGCCATCGGTGAAGCTTCGGCTGGCGACCGTTACTGGCGTCATGGCCACGACCACGGCAACGATGCACTGGTCGGCGGCGCTGTCGGCCTTGCGACCGGCCTGATCGTCGGCTCTGCCATCGCCAATGCCAACAACGGCCCGGTATATGAAGAGCGCCGCTACATTGACCCGCCGGTCTATGAGCCTGAATATGCTCCGCCGCCGGTCTACCGCGCGCGTCCCGTTTACTCCGAACCCGTCTATTCCGAGCCGGCCTATGGCCGCCCGGTTTACGGACGCCCCGTCAGCGCCATGGAACCCTGGAGCGCCCAGTGGCAACGCTATTGCTCCTATCGCTATCGCAGCTTCGATCCGCAGAGCGGCACCTATGTCGGCAATGACGGTCGCGAGCACTTCTGCGTCGCAAGCTGATCGGCTGAAGATGTTTTGACGAAAAGCGCCGCCACAATCCGGCGCTTTTCTTTTGTCCGCACCTCAGCCGGCCTTCTTGTCCCAAGGCATGGGCCGGGCATCGCCGCTCTGTTCGAAATCGGTCGACTGGCTGACGACACGCCAGATGCGATCGGCCTCCATTCGCGCTGCATCCGCCTTTTCCACGGCTGCGGCCGCATCGCTGCCGAGCAGCAATCTCAGCGGCGGCGTATCGAGCGAAGCGATATGCAGCACCGCGGCCGCCGCCCTGGCCGGATCGCCGGGCTGGCGGCCATTATAGTTGCGCTGATAGTCCGCCATGGCGCCGACCGTTTCGGCATATTCCGGACGGCCTTCGTAGATCGCCGTCGACGAGCCTGCAAAGTCCGTGCGGAAACCGCCGGGCTCGATCACCGTCACCTTGATGCCGAGCGGCCCGACCTCCTTGGAAAGCACTTCGGAAAAGCCCTCAACGCCCCATTTCGCTGCCGCGTAGGGCGCGCGCCCGACAGGCCCGATCCTGCCGCCGACGGAAGAGAACTGGATGATATGGCCTGCCCCCTGCCCGCGCATGACCGGGATCGCCGCCTTGGTCATGATGATCGTGCCGAAGAGATTGGTCTCGATCTGCGCCCGGAATTCGGCAAGGCTCGTATCCTCGATCGGCGCGACATTGCCGTAACCGGCATTGTTGACCAGCACGTCGAGCCGGCCGAATGTATCGACCGCGGTCTTCACGGCCGCTCCCGCCGCCGCCTCGTCGGTCACATCGAGCGCCAGGGCGAGAACGCGCGAGCCATACGCATCAACAAGATCGGCAAGCTGGGCGGGATCGCGCGCCGTCGCGACCAGCTTGTCGCCGGCCTCAAGCACGGCATTGGCGAGCGCGCGGCCGAGGCCACGCGAACTTCCGGTAATCAACCAAATCTTTGACATGGGAAACCTCCTTTTCGGTTCTCAATCCATTTAGGATCTATTGTTTCCTTTAGAAAGAAGGTACCCAATGGATCTATACAAACCTGAAGGTAACTGTAATGAAAGACGACATCTTTGATTTCTGTCGTAACATGAGCGATGAGCAGGATGCGCGAGCCCGGCAGATGCTGGAACGTGCCGCTGCAAAATGGCCGCTCCGCGTCCTGCACGTGCTTTCGGAAGCGAACGGGCCTCTACGCTTTTCTAGAGTGCTCGAGCGGGTGGAGGATATCAGCCAGAAAGTGCTGACACAGACATTGCGCACGCTCGAAAGCGACGGCCTCGTCATCCGCACGCTCTATCCGCAGGTACCGCCGCGCGTCGAATATGAGTTGACGCCGCTTGGCCGCGAATTGCTGACGCAGGTCGTCTCGCTCTGGCGCTGGATCGTAGTCCACCTCAATGAGTTTGACGCCGACAAACCTGCAGCCAGCCGCTAGGCTGGAATACGCACCGTCGCCCTCAGCCCGCCAAGCGGACTGTCGCCGAGCGTGATATTACCGCCGTGGCTACGGGCAATGTCCCTGACGATGGCGAGCCCGAGACCGGTACCCGAGGCATCGAGATTGCGTGCACTGTCCAGCCGGAAGAACGGCTTGAACACGTCCTCCCGATACTTCTCGGGGATGCCGGGGCCATCGTCGTCAAAGACAATCGTCAGCCACTTTGCGCTATGCTTGGCCTCGATATGAAGCGTATCGGCATAACGCCTTGCATTCGAGGCCAGATTGGTAACAAGCCGCGTAAAGGCATTGGGGCGCACGGCGATATGGTCCTCGCCATCGATGGAATAGGTCAGCGCCTTGCCGTGCAGGTCGAAATCGGCCTCGAGTTTCTCGAAGACTTCACTGAGCTTCAGCTCCCCGACATCCTCCTCAACCTCGCCCCTGGCAAAGGCCATGTAGGCCTCCAGCATGGTCTGCATGTCGTTGACGTCTTCGTTGAGGCCGGCAAGATCGGGATTCTCGCCGGCGAGCGCCAGCTGCAGTTTGAAGCGTGTCAGGATGGTCCTAAGGTCGTGGCTGACACCTGAGAGCATCGCCGTGCGCTGCTCGATCTGCCGCTCGATTCGCTCACGCATGAGGATGAAGGCAAGACCGGCGCGCCGCACTTCATCGGCGCCGCGGGGATAGAAATTGTCCGCCTTCTGCCCCTTGCCAAAGCTTTCCGCCGCCCGCGCGAGATTGAGGATCGGCCGGATCTGGCCGCGCAGGAACAGGATCGAGATGGCGATCAGCACCAGTGACGCGCCGACCATCCAGAGAATGAAAATATGCGTGTTCGATGCATAGGCCTGACTGCGTTTCGTGATCACGCGCAGGATGCGATTGTCGAGTTTGATACGGATCTCGATGAGATTGGAATTGCCCACCGTATCGATCCAGAACGGCCGGCGGATTTCATCGGTGATCTCATCGCTCAGAATGCCGTCGAGGATCGAGAAAAACGGCTTGTTGCGCGGCGGCGGCAGATCGCCATCCGGCTCGATCGAAATTTGCAGGCTGAGCTGGTCGCGGGCGATGCGGGTTATGTCGCTGTAATCGGCATCCTGCGGATAGGTGTCGATGACCTCGATGATGGCGGCAATATCGCGGGTGACGGCAAGCGACAGACGCTCCGTCACCATCTGCCAGTGACGTTCCATGAAGACGGCTGCGACGACCGACTGCAGGAGCACCATCGGAATGATGATGATCAGCAACGAACGCGTATAGAGACCCGTTGGCAATCGCCGGCGCAGCCAGCGGACGAACCAGCGCCAGCCGGGTGCAGGAGAGCGGTCTTCCCGCCGCAAGCTGTCGAATGTCACCATTTGCGCCGGTCCCGAACCCGTCGTTTCAGTCGATACTCAGTCTGTATCCGATCCCGCGCACCGTTTGCAGCCAGACCGGATTGGCAGGATCATCCTCGATCTTGCGGCGCAGGCGGTTGATCTGCACGTCGATCGTACGTTCGCCGACCTCGGCATCGTCTCCGATCAGCTCGTGGCGCGGGATCGTGTCGCCGGCCCGACGGGCAAAAAGCAGCATGATCTCCTGCTCACGGTCCGTCAGGCGGATCACTTCCGCAGCCTTCTTCAGCTCCTTGCGCGTGAGCGAAAAGGTGTAAGGACCGAACATGATCTGCTCGATCTTCGGCGTATCGCCACCGCTGTTGCGCCGCAGGATATTGTTGACGCGCAGGACGAGTTCGCGCGGATCGAATGGCTTGGGAAGGTAATCGTCGGCTCCGGCTTCAAGCCCGGCAATACGGCTGTCGGATTCTGCAAGCGCCGTCAGCATGATGATCGGCACGTTCTTCACGGCCCTGAGCCCGCGTGTCACTTCGATGCCGGATTCGCCGGGCATCATCACGTCCATGATGATGAGGTCGAAATCGAGCCCTTCCAGCTTGCGCTGCGCCTCCGCCCCGTCAGAGGCAATGGTCACCCGAAAACCGTTTTCCGTCAGGTAGCGGTTCAGGAGCGCACGGATACGGGTATCGTCGTCGACGACGAGAAGATGCGCCGCGTCATCGGAAATGCCTGTCTTGACCGCCATTCAATCCGCCTTCTGTCTGTCTCGCATGCCTCTGAGGAATGCCTTTACGCCCTCCCGTGCCTCCGGGGTAGCTCCCCCGAATGCCCGTTCAATACGGCGTGATTGCGGCTCGGCGAGCGCCAGAGCCAGCTCCCTGCCCGATTTGGTGGGATAGAGCTTGCGCTGTCGGCGATCCTCCGGGCCTGCCACCTGCCGAATATAGCCTGAATCGATCAATTGTTTCAGCACTCTTGCAAGGCTCTGCTTGGTGATCTTCAGCGTATCGAGCAGATCGGCGACCGTCATTCCCGGATTTCGGTTGACGAAATGTACGACGCGGTGATGCGCGCGACCAAAACCACTCTTTTCGAGAATGGCATCGGGATCGGATACGAAGTCACGATAAGCGAAGAAGAACAGCTCGATGATCTCGAAATCGATGATCCCGGTATCTTCCATCGGCGTGGCCAGCGGCTCAGGTTTGCCTGCTTTCGAGCTGGTCTGTCGTGGCACTCGGCATTCCCTTCCTCTTGGCGCGATATAGCGAAGCTTGCACAAAAGCATGCCCGCCTTATTGGCATTACATCGGTAGTCGTTTCCCCGGACGTTGCAGGAGGCCTCGCACGGGCTCCTCCTTCCGGAAACTAAAGCCCGCCCGGCAAAACTCCAATACAACGCGCAATTTCCCCCAACGTCAGTGGATAGAACGTAATGGGGACAACAATCAACTGACATGGCGCAAAAGCGACGGGTAAGGCAAGGATGCATTCTGATCTGCGGCCGATAGCATGGCGCAGCTGCGATGGCGTTTTGGGTCAGGCGAACCGCAATCGAGGTCCAATCCGGCCTGTTTGATGAACGGCACACCCGCAGACGGTGATCAAGTTCACCGGCCGCCGCGGCATTGAAGCCGTCGAACAATCGATCTTCCCGGAAGAGCCGAGCGGCCTCTCCGGATGCGTCCTACGGGCGCGGAAGTTACTCCCGTCTCCGGGATCGTTTGTAGCATCGCACCGGCAACCATCTCCCAACGCCTAAAGAGCAACCCATGGAAGAAATCTATCCGGCCGCGGCAATCGCTGCCGAATAAATCATTCGCCAACCATGACAGCCCAGCCAGCCGTGTCATCCACGGGCCATTTGGTTGTCCTGCGTCGGGCGTGCCGAACCTTCAGCGTGCCTTGGCCATGACCAGCCCGGCAAGCGTCGAAAGGATGCCGCCGCCGATCAGCCCGCCGATACCGTCGGCGATCAGCCCGGTCGCTGCAGCTTCACCGCCGAGCATGCTGAGCAGCATGCCGCCGCCAATACCGCCAATTGCGCCCGCAATCGTTCGAGCAACGACGTTGATCGCCGTCTGTTTCAGTGCGGCGCTCGCAGCATTGCCGCCGACTGCCCCTGCAATCACTTGTGTGATGAGCGGAAGTAGAGCTTCCATCATTTCCTCCTCTGGCGATCTCCCCGATCGCCGACTCATGCCATCACCGGATGACATGTTAGAATATTATCATATTCCAGAGAGGAAGTAGAGATACATAACAACCCACGCGGGAGCTGCGACATATGAGAAAGGCGACCCGAAGGCCGCCTGTCACTTCTGCCGTTTATTGATAGACGTAGACGATGCGGCGCGTGCCCGGATCGACCAGCACCGGTCGGTCGTTGATGCGCACGTAGCGATACTGGTAATCCGGAATCGTCTGGAAGGTCACGTCCGCAGGCACTTCGGCGCCGACGACCACATCACCGCCAAGCTGTACAGCCTGCCCCGGCGTCGTATCGATATAGGTACGGACTTCCTCCGGTGGCGTGATGGTCTCGACCGAGCCAACCGGACCAATGAGTTCGTCGCCTGGCGCAGGCATCGGCTCTGCCGGCACGACGCTGGCGGTTGTCTCATAGGTCACTACAGGCACACCGAGATCACCGCGATGCTGCTCTACGATGACGGGAGAACCGCCCTGATCGACCTGCAGATATTCGGCATAGACCCAGCCGCGCACGCCATTCACATCGACGCGGCACCAGCGGCTGCCTTCGATGCAGCCATCGAGAACGGCGGTCGAGCCGCGCGTGGCAAGACCGACGGACGGATATTGCGGACCAGGCCCCGAACGGATGTTCAGGTCGTTGATGGACGTCGCCACCATCTCCGCCTGAGCAAGGCCAGCACTCGCAGCCAGAAAGGCGCCTGCCAGCAAAAGGTTTCTCTTCAAGGTCATTGTAAGGTCTCCTTGTTGCGATGGGCTGACAACGCGCGGGTTGCGTGGTTGTTCCGCCGCATCAGGCAAGGCGGAAGAATGGCGTAAAGAAGACAGTAGCAAACATTTGAAATCGCTTCATAAAGCGTCCACAAGTCGAAGCCGCGCAACTCTCCCGAACCCGATAAATTCCTGTTGCGACCTGTCGTTTCCGCGTGAACCAGCCGAAAATTCCGGCTGCCTTCGACCGCAATTGCGCCTATAGAGACAGGCGATTGAAAAGACGAAACGAGGCATTCATGGGCATGCTCCAGGCCGGCATCATTCCGGTAACCCCCTTCCAGCAGAACTGCACCATTCTCTTCGATCCCGATACGAAGGAAGGGGTGGTCGTCGATCCCGGTGGCGACGTCCCGGTCATTGCCGGCGTAATCGAGGAGCACGGCCTGAAGATCAAGGAAATCTGGCTGACCCACGGCCATCTGGACCACGCCGGCGGCGCCAAGGAACTGAAGGAAAAGCTCGGCGTCGATATCGTCGGCCCCCACGAGGACGACCTGCCGCTCCTGCAGCGCATCGAAACTCAGGCCGCGAAATACGGCGTCGAGGGCCTGCAGAACGTCGTGCCCGACCGCTGGCTGAAGGATGGAGACAAGATCTCCTTCGGCTCTCACGAATTCGAGGTCTATCACACGCCGGGCCATGCGCCGGGCCACGTTATCTATTTCAACCGTGCGCAGAAATTCGCCCATCTCGGCGATGTGCTCTTCAACGGCTCGATCGGCCGCACAGACCTGCCCGGCGGCAATCATCGCCAGCTCCTGGATTCCATCAGGGACAAGGTGCTGCCGCTCGGCGACGATGTCGGCTTCATCTGCGGTCACGGCCCGGGAAGCCGCATCGGTGACGAACGCCGTGAAAATCCCTTCCTGAAGGAGATCTGAGCATGAAGCATATGAGCTGGCTGAACCCGCCGCCCTTCCTTGAAGAGCGCGACGGCGCGCTCCATGTCCGCTCCGGCGAAAAGACCGATTTCTGGCAGGGCACCTATTACGGCTTCCATCGCGACGATGGTCACTTCCTGCATGAAGGCCGCAAGGGTGACTTCACCGCCGAGGTTACCTTCTCCGGCAATTACGAAGCGCTTTACGATCAGGCGGGCCTGATGATCCGCGCCGATGAGAAGCACTGGATGAAATGCGGCATCGAATACACCGATGGGGCCAGGCACTTCAGCACCGTGGTTACCAACGGCAATTCAGACTGGTCGGCTTTCCGCATCGGCCATGATTTCGATGCCATATCGATCCGCGCCACCCGCAACGGCGACGCCCTCTTCATTCAGTACAGTACGGACACTATGGACGAATGGCGTATGGCCCGCCTCGCCTGGTTCGATCCGGCCCTTGAGGAGGTGCTGGTTGGCCCGGTCTTCTGTTCACCGCAGCGTGCCGGCTTCGAAGCCGTCTTTCACGATTTCACGTTGGGCGATCCGCTCTCGCGCGACATTCACTGAGGCTGCTTGCCGCGATGCCGGTCGACGATAGGGAAGTCTGACCGCTTACATCAGCTTCTGGCCATTCGGCACCGGCCGCTCGACCGCGGCAAGGACGATATCGCCCTTCTCATCGGCAAAACCGAGTGTCAGCACTTCCGAGCGGAACGGACCGATCTGCCGCGGTGGAAAATTGACGACGGCGAGCACCTGCCGCCCGACGAGCCGTTCCGGCGAATAATGAATCGTGATCTGCGCCGAAGATTTCTTGACGCCGATCTCGGGGCCGAAATCGATCAGAAGCTTGATCGCCGGCTTTCGTGCTTCCGGAAATGGATTTGCCTCGATGATCGTGCCGACACGAATGTCGACGCGCTCGAAATCTCCAAAGCTTATCTCTTCGGCCATGACCGCCTCTCAGCCGGCAAGTTCTTCGGCGCGTTTGCGAGCTGCCGCAAGCGCCTGGTCGAACAGCGGCTGCATACCGTCTTCCGCCATCAGCACGGAAAGAGCGGCAGCGGTCGTACCGCCGGGAGAGGTCACATTCTGGCGCAGGCGCGCAGCGTCGTCGGGGGACTGGTGCAGCAGCTCACCAGCCCCCGCCACAGTTTCCCGCGCAAGACGCATGGCAAGGTCCGCCTGCAGGCCAAGTTTGCGGCCTGCTTCTGCCATGCACTCGACGAGATAGAAAACATAAGCAGGCCCGCTGCCGGAGACCGCCGTCACGGAATCGATATCGGATTCGGAAGGCACCCATTCGACAGGACCGGAGACACGAAGAAGCGCATTGACGCCATCGCGCTGTTCGGCGCTGACACGCGCATTGGCAAAGGCGCCCGTCACGCCGCGCCCGATCATGGCAGGCGTGTTCGGCATGGCGCGCACCATCGCCGCCTCGCCGAGATGCTTTTCAAGAAAGGCCAGTGTCTTGCCGGCCGCGACCGAAACCACCACTGTCTGAGGCCCGACGACACTTTTGACCGTGGGAAGCACGGCTTCCATCACCTGCGGCTTCACCGCAAGAAATAAGACGCCGGCTTTAAGATCGGCAGGAGCGGCAGTGACATGCGCGGCGCCGGCATCGGCAATCGTCGACATCATCGCCGGCGATGGGCCAGGATCGACAACGACGACAGCAGAGCCCGGAACTCCGCTCTTCAGCCAGCCCGAAAGCATCGCTCCGCCCATATTGCCGGCCCCGATGAGGACGACCGGATTGGTGGCGGAAAAGGTAATCGCAGGCATGTTACGCCTCGCCGACAGTTTCGAAGAGTACGGCCTCCATCGCCTTGTTGGCTTCCATGCCGGACCAGACGACGAACTGGAAAGCCTGATAATAGGCCTCGCAGGTGTCGAGTGCACTCGAAAGCAGCACCTCGACCTGACGATTGGTGGGCTCGGCACCGCCGGCAAGCAGCAGCGACTGGCGGAAGATGACGACATCTTCCTGGCGCCACAGGTCGAAATGACCCATCAGCACCTGGCCGTTGATCGCCGAGAGCAGCTTCACGACCTCGTTGACCCTGATTTCGGGAACCCTGATGTCGAAGGCGCAGCCGAGATGCAGCGCTTCGAATTCCTCCATCCAGGAGAAGGAGACGTGATAGTCGGCCCAGCGGCCCTCGACCGTCATCGCGATCTCGTCTTCGCCGGAGCGCTCGAAGGCCCAGTCATTGTTTGAAGCCACGTACTCGATCATGTCGACCGGGTTCGACTGGCGTTCGACTTCCAATTCCATAAGGCTCATGCAGCACCTTCTTGACCGGAATGAATGCGGCTAACTTCGTGAAAAACACAAAACGAGACACACGCAATACCGGAAACAACCACTGGGGATGATCGTTGAACCGCTGCCAGACTAACGCAGTGAACCTGCCCGGAGCTTACCATTCGCTTCGAATCATCATTTAAAATCAGTCTATAATGGGCCTCGCGGCCTGCCAGCCCCCTTCACGGAAATTTGGCCGGACCTGCTGTGGAAAGCACTTATGGAATCAGATTCAGCGGGGGAGGTAAAAGACTCTGCCCATTGGCTTTTTTGGCAGTGTCCACAGGTGAAAAATCACACCCGATTTTTTTATCGAGGATGCGGCATGTTACATATGGGCCACGCCGCACCTTATACAGCATCTTGTTTAAGCTGAGATCACTTGCCCTTTGCGGCGAGCTTGGCTTCGAGCACAGCGATGCGGGCGGCGAGCGCCTCGTTCTCGTCCCGGGCCTTGATAGCCATTTCGCGCACGGCTTCGAATTCCTCGCGCTTGACCACATCCATGCTGTTCAGCCAGCGCTCGGCATGGGCGTTGAAGGCGGTTTCGACTTCCTTGCGCACGCCCTGCGCGGCCCCCGCGGCATCGGTCATCAGCTTGGCGAATTCATCCATGATGCGGTTCGTTCCGGTCGTCATGGCGTATTTCTCCCTTCGCACGACGTGAATATCAGGCCCTGCGGCCTCTGAAATGGAGGTAGGGCTTCGCCGTTAAGGATGCAAGCGCTTTACACGGGATAAGCCCTTGCGCGCAGGGCCGTGACGAACAATGCACTTGACCCCCAGAGATCGCAGGGTCATGTTCCGCGCATCTCAACGGGTGGGAAAACCTTGCCGATAGCCGCTGATCTTCTTGCTATAATGCCTTTCCCTGATATCGATCCGATCGCTTTTTCGATCGGCCCACTGGCGATTCATTGGTACGGCCTGGCCTATGTCGCCGGCATCCTTCTTGGCTGGGCCTATGCCCGGCGTATCGCGGCAAACGATGCGCTCTGGCCGGACAATAAATCGCCAATAACAAGGGCCCAGCTCGACGACTTCATCGTCTGGGCCGCACTCGGCATCGTTCTCGGCGGCCGCATCGGCTACATCCTTTTCTACGACCTCGGCGCCATTATTGAAAATCCGATCCGCGCCGTGCAGATCTGGAACGGCGGCATGTCCTTCCATGGCGGCCTGGCCGGCACGACGATCGCCATGATCCTCTTTGCTCGCCGCAACCACATTCCGATCTGGAACCTTTTCGATATCGTCGCGACTGTCGTGCCCTGCGGCCTGTTTTTCGGCCGTATCGCCAATTTCATCAATGGCGAGCTCTGGGGCCGGCTGACGGATGTGCCATGGGCAGTGGTCTTTCCGACGGGAGGCCCTTTTGCCCGCCATCCGAGCCAGCTCTACGAAGCCGGCCTTGAAGGTATCGTGCTGCTCCTCGTCCTTGCCGCCCTCGTCTATGGCACCAAGGCGCTGAAAAGCCCCGGCTTGATCACCGGCGTCTTCGTCTGCGGCTACGCGCTCTCGCGTATCTTCGTGGAATTCTTTCGCGAGCCGGATGCGCAGCTCGGCTACCTGCTGGGAACGAACTGGCTGACGATGGGAATGGTCCTGTCTTCCCCGATGATCCTGCTCGGCCTTTGGGCGATCTTCCGCGCCCGCCGACAGGCTGCGGCCTTGCAGCACTGAAGCTACCGGAATTGTTGCCATGACCACCGCTTTGGGCGAAAAGATCAAGACGATCATCCAGGCAAACGGGCCGATCAGCGTCACCGACTACTTTTCGCTTTGCCTGGCCGATCCCGAACACGGCTATTATCGCACCCGCGAACCCTTCGGCCGCTCCGGCGATTTCGTCACCGCGCCTGAAGTCAGCCAGCTCTTCGGTGAAATGATCGGCGTTTTTGTCGTTCACGCCTGGCAGCGCCATTCAACGCCAGCAGGTGTTCGCCTGGTCGAGATCGGCCCGGGCCGCGGTACGATGATGGCGGACATGCTGCGTGTGATTTCACGCATCGCTCCGCCGCTCTTCGACAACATGACGATTCATCTCGTCGAAACCAGCGAACGCCTGCGCGATGTCCAGAGCCAGGCGCTGGAAGCCTATGACGGCAAGATCAGCTGGCATGCCGGCTTCGACGAAGTACCGCCGGGCTTTACCCTGATGGTCGCCAATGAACTCTTCGACGCGATCCCGATCCGCCAGTTCATCCGCACACCGACCGGCTTCCGTGAACGCATGGTCGGTCTCGATGCCGATGGCGAGCTGATGTTTGCCGCCGGCGTCGCCGGCATCGATCCGGCGCTGCTGCCGGAGCCCGCGCAGAATGTCCCCGTCGGCACGCTCTTTGAGATTTCGCCTGCCCGTCAGGCGGTCATGAGTGCCGTCTGCGAAAGGCTGCGGGCCTTCAGCGGCACGGCGCTCGCAATCGACTACGGACACCTTGTCACCGGCTTCGGCGATACGCTGCAGGCCGTGCGCATGCATGAGTTTGATCCGCCGCTTGCCCATCCCGGCGAAGCGGACCTCACAAGCCACGTCGATTTCCAGCAGCTCGCCGAAACGGCGGCGTCCGCCGGTCTCCACATTAACGGCGCGCTGCATCAGGGCGATTTCCTGACCGGCCTTGGCATCCTTGAGCGCGCCGCCGCACTGGGCCGCGACCGCGAGCCGCACACGCAGCAGATTATCCAGAGCGCCGTCGACCGTTTGGCAGGAGCTGGGGAAGGCCGCATGGGCGAACTTTTCAAGGTGCTGGCCGTCTCGCATCCGGCAATCGACCTGATGCCGTTCCGCCCGGTGGATTGACAGACAACGTCGCGCTCGCCAACATCCAGGCAAATGACAGTGCTTCGCCGGACAAGAGCCGGCGGAGACGACGTCGATCCCTCTCCAAAAAACCGGAATATCACATGACAGATGCGGACTCTCCGGCACCGATCGAAAGCGCGCTGCTGAACGAAGCGACCGGCAGCACGATCCGCCACGGCTATTTCACCCGTGCGGGTGGCGTTTCCCAGGGAATCTATCGCGGCCTCAATGTCGGCCTTGGCTCGCATGACGAACGCGAAAATGTGCAGGAGAACCGCAGACGGGTCGCCGCCTGGTTCGGCCTGCCGGTCGAGCGGCTGGCGACGGTCCATCAGGTCCATTCCCCCGATGTTGTCACAATCGGACCAGACTATGATGGCGACCGGCCGCAGGCAGATGCCATGGTCACGGCAACACCGGGCATCGCGCTCGGCGTGCTTGCGGCCGATTGCGGCCCGATCCTGTTTGCCGATCCGGAAACTCGGGTCATCGGCGCGGCCCATGCCGGATGGAAAGGCGCGCTGACCGGCGTGCTTGAAAACACCATCGATGCCATGGAAGCCCTTGGCGCGACCAGGGACAACATCGTCGCCTGCCTCGGCCCCTCGATCAGCCAGGCAAGTTACGAGGTCGGCCCGGAATTCGTCGAGCGCTTCCTTGCCTATGATCCGACCTACGAACGCTACTTCGTCCCCTCCCGGTCAGCCGGCCACGCAATGTTCGATCTGCCGGCACTGACCGTCGAACGGCTGAAAAACGCCGGCGTGCGCGCCGAAAGCTTGGGGGTCTGCACTTATCCCGACAGCGAGCGCTTTTTTTCCTATCGCCGGACCACACATAAAAAGGAGCCGGATTACGGCCGCCAGATTTCGGCGATAAGCATCAGGGAGATGTAAGCAGCATGGCACTTCATTTCGAACCGGCTGAATTCGCCGGCCGCCTCGCCCGCCTGACGGACAAGATGAAGGAAGAAAAGCTCGATGCGCTGCTGCTTTTTGCACAGGAGAGCATGTACTGGCTGACCGGCTACGACACCTTCGGCTACTGCTTCTTCCAGACGCTGGTCGTCAAGGCTGACGGCACCATGGCGCTCCTTACCCGCTCGGCCGACCTGCGCCAGGCCCGGCACACCTCCGTTATCGAGGACATCCATGTCTGGGTCGATCGCGTCAACGCCGACCCGACGATGGATCTCAAGAATCTGCTGGTCGAAATGGACCTGCTCGGCGCCCGTATCGGCGTCGAATATGACACGCATGGCATGACCGGCCGCGTCGCCCGGCTGGTCGATGCGCAGTTGACGACCTTCGGCCAGATCAGTGACGCCTCCTACCTCGTCAGCCGCCTGCGCCTCATCAAGAGCCCGACTGAAATCGCCTATGTCGAGCGCGCTGCCGTGCTGGCCGACGACGCGCTGGATGCTGCGATCCGCCTGGCCAAGCCTGGCGCCGACGAAGCCGATATTCTTGCGGCCATGCAGGGCGCGGTCTTCACCGGTGGTGGCGACTATCCGGCCAACGAATTCATCATCGGTTCAGGCGCCGACGCCCTGCTCTGCCGCTACAAATCTGGCCGTCGCAAGCTCGATGCCAATGACCAGCTGACACTCGAATGGGCCGGCGCCTACGCGCATTATCATGCCGCCATGATGCGCACGATCGTCATCGGCGAGCCGACCCACCGCCACCGCGAGCTCTACAATGCCTGCCTCGAGACGATCCAGGCGATCGAGACCGTGTTGAAGCCCGACCACACCTTCGGCGATGTCTTCGACATGCATGCAAGGATCATGGACGAGCGCGGCCTCGCCCGCCATCGCCTCAATGCCTGCGGCTATTCGCTGGGAGCCCGTTTCTCGCCCTCCTGGATGGAGCATCAGATGTTCCATGCCGGCAACCCGCAGCCGATCGAGGCCGACATGTCGCTCTTCGTGCACATGATCATCGCCGATTCCGATACGGGTACGGCCATGACGCTCGGACAGACCTATCTGACGACAGATGAAGGCCCGCGTGCGCTTTCGCGCCATCCGCTGGATTTCATCGGCGCCTAAGTTCTGCAATGACCGGCAAGAATCCGGAATTGACAGACAGGTCCCCCCACCCCCATAAATTCGCACGGGGCTGATGCTGACGTGGGAAGGGACGAACCGAGGGATGACGCGAGTTGCGACTGCGCCCACGCTCCTGATCTGTCTTGCCTTGCTTTCTGCTTGCAACACGACCGATGCATTGACGCTCACGCCGCCGATGGAAATCGGCGACTCCTCGACGGACCAGCGCTCATCCACACCGGTGACGCAGGGCGAAGCCGAACGCATGGCCGGAGCGCCGCAGCAGACATTTCCAGCCGCACCCCGTCGGAACGGTTATACGCCAGCCTATAGCCAGCAGACATATCCGACCCAGCCGGATTATCAGGCCCAGACCTACCGGCCCGGCACCGGCGCTCCGCCGACGACCATGCAGGCCCAAGCCGATGCGCTGTCCCGCAACGGCTCTTCGCCCGCTGCGTCCGGACCGATCGAAAGCGGGTCGCTTGCGCCACCGACCGTCGCTGCCGAACAACCGCCGTCGCGTCAGCCGACACAGACGGCAGCGCTTGATCCGTCGGTTTCTTCATCGACGTCGGCGCGCGGCAATACCGTGCGCTTCCTGCCCATCATCGGTGCGCCGGTGCAGGCCGTGACCCCGCTGTCCCGCCAGCTCGGGACGGAAGCCCGCGCCCATGGCCTTGCCATCAAGAGTTCCAACGACACCAGCAGCGACTATATTCTGAAGGGTTACCTCTCCGCCTTCAGCGACGAAGGCAAGGTCACCGTGGTCTATGTCTGGGATGTGCTGGACAATGCCGGCGGCCGGCTGCACCGCATTCAGGGACAGGAAAGCGTGCCGACGGCGGCGACCGATCCCTGGGCCGGCGTGCCTGCCTCCGTGATGCAGCAGATCGCCTCCAAAACGATTTCGGAATTTACATCCTGGCGGCAAAGCCAGGGCGGTTAGTCACAAGCTTTTTATAAATATAAAAGTATGTGATGCCTTAGCCCTTGCATTCACCGGGAAGCTGGCTAAAAAGCGCGGCTATCAGCGCATAACAGGCGGACCAAGATGAAGGTTTTCGCAGGCAATTCGAACCGGCAACTCGCCGAAGCGATCTGCAACTATCTCAATGTTCCCTTAGGGAAAGCCAGTGTCCGAAGGTTTGCCGACCAGGAAATCTTCGTGGAAATCCAGGAAAATGTCCGCGGCGAGGACGTCTTCCTCGTGCAGCCGACCGCCTTTCCTGCCAATGACCACCTGATGGAACTGCTGATCATGATCGACGCCATGCGTCGTTCGTCAGCCCGCCGCATCACCGCCGTGCTGCCGTATTTCGGCTACGCCCGCCAGGATCGTCGCGCCTCCGGCCGCACCCCGATCTCCGCCAAGCTGGTCGCAAACCTGATTACCGAAGCCGGCGCCGACCGCGTCATGACGCTCGACCTCCATGCCGGTCAGATCCAGGGCTTCTTCGATATACCGACAGACAACCTCTTCGCCCTGCCCGTTCTGACGCGCGACATCAAGAGCCACTATGACCTTAGCAACGTCATGGTCGTCTCGCCTGACGTCGGCGGCGTGGTGCGCGCCCGCGCGCTCGCCAAACGGCTGGACTGTCTTCTGGCCATCGTCGACAAGCGTCGCGATCGGCCCGGTGAATCCGAAGTCATGAACATCATCGGTGACATCACCGGCAAGGACTGCCTGCTGATCGACGATATCGTCGATTCCGGCGGCACGCTCTGCAACGCCGCCGACGCCATGCTCGCCAAGGGCGCTTCCAGCGTCACCGCCTACATCACCCATGGCGTGCTCTCCGGCGGCGCGGTCACCCGTGTAACCTCGTCGAAGCTGCGCGAACTCGTCATCACGGATTCCATCCAGCCGACGACGGCCGTCCTTTCGGCCCACAACATCCGCGTCGTCACGACAGCACCGCTGATCGGCGAAGCCATCAGCCGCACGGCACAGGAAGAGTCCGTCTCGAGCCTCTTCGACTAAAAAGAGCCGGTATTCGACCGGCTCTTTTGTTTCGGCTTGCATGCTTGTTACTGTCCGGTCTCACTCAGCCCTATCAAGGGCTGATTATTCACCGTCACAGAACCATCCGGATGTCGAACAACGGCCCACAATGAACGGCCGTCTCCCTCTTGAGTAAAGCCCTTCGCCACCGTCATCCAGAGGCTGACTTGACCTCGACCTTCGGTGCCGGATCAAAAAAGCCGGCACGGAGCCGGCTTTTCGTTTCCAGATTGCAAGCCGAATGCCTTATTGCGGCTGTACCGGCTCCTGACCTTGTTCCTGTTCCTGATCGGGTTCCTGCCCTTGATCCTGATCCTCGCTCTGATCCGGCTCCTCGGCATCCGGTCCCTTGATCTGCTGACCGTTGACCGCCACCGAACCGTCGCCGGCAACGCTGATATCCCAGCGCGAGCGGCCATCCGGATCAGTCTTGGCAAAGCCCTTGGCCATCATCATGCCGAAGGAGACCTGCTGGAGGTTCGGATCGCTCTTGGCAAGCTCCTGAATGGCGGCGATCGACTTGTCGAGATCGCGCGCAAGGACCGAAGCCTGAACCGAATAGTCCTTCTGCGTATCGATGCGGCCCAGCAGTTTGCCGGTGACGTCGATATCGTAGACGTCGGAGACCGCGGTAAACTTCGGCAAGTCGACGACGAGCATACCATCATGGAAAAGCTTCTCGGCCGCCTGCTTGCCACTTTCCTCCGAATTGCTGCCGGCCGAGAAATCGATCTTCATGAACTCGTCGCCGAAAGCGGCAAAATCCATGTCGGGGACGGCGATCTGCATATCGATGCTCTTCGGCAGGAAGGCGTGGTAGCTCGCCGGCACGACAGGGCTATCGAGCGTCACATCTGCAGCGTTCATACCGAAGGCAAACCGGACGGCGTCGCTCGGCCCGGCGATCGAGAAATTATAGCCGAAGGCCTTGGCGCCACCGTTACCCGCGGCGGTACCGACCGTCAGGTTGTTCGCCGTGATCGATTCATTGAGGGAGGAGAATAGCGGGAAGGATGCCTTGAGCACCGATTTCAGCTTTTCGCCATCCTCCTTGCTCAGTTCCTTCTCGTCCATATGCTCCAGGATGAAGAAGACGATATCGCGGATTTCCTTCGCCGGCAGGCTGGCGACATCGGCGTTGAAGTCTATCGAATCCGCCTTGATGTTGACCGGTGGCATCTGCGGGCTCGTGACGGTCTCCGACAGCGCGGAAAGCGAACCGTTGGCCTTGAAATCGAGACGACCATTACCGCTGGCGCTGTCGGTCGAATCGAGCCGGTAGTCCATGCCCGCAAATGTCGCGTCGACCTGGTCCATATCGGACTTTGACGTGACGCGAATGTCAGTGGCCTTGAAATTGCCGGAGCGCAGATACGCGATCGCAGGATCGAAAACGCCGTCATAGACCATCGATGCTATCGAGTAGGTAAAATCCGTGGCCTTGTCATCCGGCCCCTTGAGGTTGCCGGAGATATTGAAGCTGTTATTGCCTTCAAGGTTCCACAGACCGCTGTCGAGCGGCGTGGCAAAAACCGACCATGGTGTCAGGCCATTCACCACGACCTTGGTCGTGTCGACCTTGCTGAGCAGCTTGGCGAAATCATAAATGATCTCGTAGCGGCTACCCGCCGGGTTGACGGTTAGAAAACCGCTCTTTGCAAAATCGTCGGGCAACACTTTCGTCAGGCTGTCGCGAAGCTTGTTGGCTCCATCCTGATTGATCTCAGCCGCATTCGCTGCCGCGAACAGCGATAGGGCAATAATGCTCGTCGTGGTGACAAGTTTGAGACGCATCCGTACTCTCCTCAGCCGCTTTGAATGCGGCATAGGAAGATCGGATATCTTCCGGTGTCAAGCCGCCGTGTTGAGTGCAGCGGCTTGTTTTTCCATTCGTGCCGGGCGGCCAAAGTAGTAGCCCTGAGCCTCATCGCATCCTTCCGACGTCAGCAGCTCGAGCTGGCTCAGCGTTTCCACGCCTTCCGCCAACACCGGAATCGACAGCCCGCGTCCGAGGGCCAGGATGGACCGAATGACCGCTTTCGCCTCCTGGCTCGTCTCGACTTCGTTCATGAAGCTGCGATCGAGCTTGATCTTGTCGAAGGGGAATGAGCGAAGGGTCTCGAGTGACGAATAGCCTGTTCCAAAATCGTCGATGGCGATAGCGACGCCCTGCTGCTTGAGCGCGCGCATTGCAACCAGCGCCTTGCTCTTGTCGACGATGATCGACGACTCCGTTATTTCAAGTTCGAGCCGCGATGCCGGCAGGCCGGTTTCCTGGAGCACGGCGCGAACGAGCTCGGCTATGTTTGCATGGGCGATCTGGATGGGCGAAATATTGACGGCGATCTTGATGTCGTCCTTCCAGCTGACCGCTTCCCTGCATGCCTCGCGAAGGACCCATTCGCCGATGGGCACGATCGCGCCGCATTCTTCGGCAATCGGAATGAAATCGACGGGCGAGATGTTTCCGCGCTCAGGATGGTTCCATCTGAGCAGCACCTCGTAGCCGGTCGTCTTGCCGGTCGCGACCGATTTCTGCACCTGATAGTGAAGGTACATCTGGTCACGCTCGATCGCGGTCCAGAGGTCACGCGCCAGCCTTCGTCTGTCACGAGACGCTTCATCCATGGATTCTTCATAGAAGCAGACATTGCGCCCGACCTCATGCTTTGCACGATACATGGCCAAATCTGCGTTTGCGAGAAGCGTTTCGGTATTTTCGCCGGCCTCGGGGTAAAGTGCGACGCCAACGCTGGCCCCCGGGACGATATGGTGTCCCTCGAAATCCATCTTCTCCATGAGCGTGGCTTCCAGCCGCGCAACGAAGTCGTCAAGCTCTGCCATGTCGTTGAAGCGCTTCACGGCTGCGAACTCATCGCCGCCAAGTCGGGCGACGAGCTCCTCGTCGCGCAGGATTCCGTTCAAGCGGGCAGCCAATGTGCTCAACACGAAATCACCTGCGACATGACCCATCTGGTCATTGATTTCTTTGAACTTGTCCAGGTCGATGCCAATCACCGCAACCTTGCTCGACAGCCTTTTGGCGATTGTCAGCTGATGTGAGAGATAGTCGTTGAACGTGGGACGGTTAGGAAGGCCGGTCAACGCATCGTGCTTGGCCATGAACGCGATTTTCTCTTCGCGTGCCAGTCGCTCGGTAATGTCTTCGAATGTCGTAACCCAGCCGCCATCCGCCAGAACGTTGAATGTCGCAAGAATTGAGCGACCGCTCGTCGTCTGATGCACCAGGGTTTTCTGGCCGGAGCGCATGGTCGCCATATGCCGGCGATAATGATCGGTCGCCCTTGTATCTGCGGCGTCACCATCGCCAAAGACGATCTGATAGCCGCTGCGAACGATTTCGGAATAGGCAAGGCCGGGGCGAATGAAATTCTCGGGAAACCCGAAGAGCTGGCTATATCTGGCGTTTGCGAGAATCAGCCGCTCATTGCGGTCGAACATCGAGATGCCCTGGCTCATGTTCTCGAGTGCCAGATCGAGGTTCCTCGATACTTCCCTGATCCGATCCCCGTCGATCTTTGCCTGCGTGATATCGCGGGTAATCTTCACGTACCCGATGAGATGATGGTCATCATCATACACGGGTTGGATGACGACATGTGCCCAGAACGAGGATCCATCCTTGCGAAAACGCAGCCCTTCTGCTTCAAATCTGCCGTTGGCGAGAGCGGATTGGAGCGCACGCTGCGGAAGACCATTCTTCTGATCCTCTTCGGAGTAGAACCGGGCGAAGCTCTGGCCGACGATTTCGGCGGCGCTATAGCCCTTGGCGCGTTCCGCCCCGGTATTCCAGTTCGTCACGATGCCTGAAGGGTCGAGCATGTAGATTGCGTAATCCGTCACGCCCTGCAGGAGCAGCTCGAACCTGGTTTCGCTTGCACTCGCCTGCCTGGCGGCGCGAAACGCAATGATCGATGCCGAAATGCCCGAGGCGAGCATTGAGATCGATACGGCAAGAATGGTCGCCAGAAGAAACGGCTTCGAAAGCGCCTGCGGCTCGATCGCGTTTGCGCCTCCTTCGATAATCGTCAGCGCCCCCATCGCGGTGAAATGCATGAGGACGATGCCGAGTGACAGCGCGGACGCTGCAGCGAGAATGCTCCAGTTCGAGCCCTTCCAGTTCTTTGTGAGCGTAAATCCCCAGGTCGCCATGGCCGCCGATATGATCAGCGCAACGACAACGAGATACCGATCCCAGACGATGGTACCTGGAACCTGCAGTCCAGCCATGCCGATGAAATGCATGGCTGCGACGCCGACGCCAAAAGCGAGGCCCGCGGCAATATTGGCCTGGGAGCCTGCAAGTGACACGGCAGCAAGGCCGGCCACAAAAGTGGAGGCAAAGGCCGCGCCGAGTGAAATAAGCGTCAGATCGCGATCAAAACCGACGACGATGCCCGGATCATAGGCGAGCATCGCGACGAAATGCGTCGACCAGATACCGAAGCCGCCCGCTGCCCCGGCCACGGAAAGCCAGATCCAGCGCGGCACGCCTTTTGACCTGCCAGCGCTTCTCAAGAACAGGATCGTTCCCAGATTGGACACAAGGCATAGTGCGGCAGCCAGGAGAACCAGCGTCAGGTCATGTTGGTATGTCAGGCAGTATGCGATCGCAAACATGAGAAAACCCATTCTTTTCAAGCCTGACATCGATCTGCCCGCGTTAAAGAAGGGATAATCCGGCGCCTTTGCAGGCAAAGTGGAACCTTCTGTTCGACTTTGTGATTAACGCCCGGACAACGAAAGCTTATCATTGGTTTTGGAGTCACCCCCGCAATACCAAGGATTGCATCGCGCGGTTTTTCGGGTGTATTACGGCAAGACGCGATCGGCAGGATATGGCCGACGGCATGCTATTCTCGACAGAGCCTGTCACCGCTTGCGTTTCCGTGACACTTATATTATAGGCCACGCGTCCGCGTAGACACCCTTGGAGGCAACGCGGATGAGGACGGGCATGCCCGCCTCCGGTCCGACGGCACAAGGCTTTTTGCCCGCCGCGGGCTCTCCAAATAACCTCGAAAGGACTAGCCATGAGCCACGAAACTTACGAGCTCAAGGCCGAGGCGCGCGAACGGGTTGGTAAGGGGTCCGCCCGTGAACTCCGCCGCAACGGCTTTATTCCCGCTGTCATCTATGGTGACAAGCAGGCCCCGATTTCCATCGCTATCAACACCAATGAGGTGACGAAGCGCATTCATGCCGGTGGCTTCATGACCACCGTTGCGACCATCGACGTCGACGGCAAGAAGTACCAGGTTCTGCCGAAGGACTACCAGCTCGATCCGGTCCGCGACTTCACGATGCACGTCGACTTCCTGCGCGTATCTGGCAACACCCAGGTTACCGTTGAAATCCCGGTTCACTTCGTCAACGAAGACAAGTCCCCGGGCCTCAAGGTCGGCGGCGTTCTGAACATCGTTCGTCACGAAGTCGAAGTTCAGTGCCCGGCAAACGCGATCCCGGAATTCTTCACGGTTGACCTCTCCGGCCACAAGATCGGCGACAGCATCCACATTTCGGAAGTCACGCTGCCGAAGGGTGTTACGCCCACTATCGCCGATCGCGACTTCACGATCGCAACGATCGTTGCTCCGGCTGCAGGCATCGACGAGTCCGCTGCCGAAGGCGAAGCAGAAGCCTGATAGCTTCTACCAATTTGTAAAGCATAAGCCCGTTTTCCCTGAGGAAAGCGGGCTTTTTCATTTCCGGGAAAGGCCCATTTCAGCAACATTTAACACATTCATGGAAGCATGTTCCGGCTGGTTGCGAAGTCCCCGCCCTGCTGCGTGACCGCAGAATATTCCGACCCCGTGGAGCAAACGGAACCATGAATAATTCCGTTGAGAACAGATTTTTTGCGATTGTTTGCGGCGCGCTGCTTGTTTTTGTAGCCCCCCTTTTTGTTCTTTTTCTTTTCCTTTCCTCCGAACGCGCCGACAAGGAAATACGCGACCATATTTCCGTTCTTCTTGTTGCCAATGCCCAGGCGCTTGCCAAGCCGCTTTGGGATCTTGATGCCGACAGCGTAACCCAAATCAGCGCGACGGTCGTTTCGCAGGGCGCCATCGTCAAGGTGGAAGTGCGCGATCAATCCGGCCAGCTCGACGTCAGCCAGTCGACCATTCCGAGGTCATTCGACGGCAAGCTCGTTCAGGTATCACGCGCCATCATCTACAACACCGTCGATGGCCCGAAGAACCTCGGCAGCATTTCCGTCTTCTATCCGGCACTCGGCTTGTTTTCCGGCCTGAAGCAGGAAGAGGTCGTTTTCGTCTCGATCTTCATTTTCGCGGTGCTGGCCGTTTTCGCGACCGCGCTTATCGGCAACCGCATCTTCGTCATCCAGCCCCTGATGCGCCTGACGGCCGCAATCGAGGCGACACGCCAGCTCGGCTCCCGCCATCATGTCGACTGGCGGTCGAACGACGAAATGGGCCGCCTCGCCCAGAGCTTCAACGAAATGCAGACGAAGCTCGAGAATGAGGAAACCGAGCTGAAGCTCGCGCATCGCCGCACCACCGATATCTATAACCTGACGCCAGCCATGCTCTTCTCGCTCGACGACGAAGATCGCATCACCGCCGTCAGCGACTATTGGCTGCTTGCAACCGGTTATCACCGCGCCGCCGTCATCGGCCGGAATTTCTCCGATCTCGTGACCTCCTTCACCCGCGACAAGTTCGTCAATCGCAAGAGCCAGCGTGAGAACGGCACCGGTGACGTCACCGTCAAGTTCATCTGCATGGACGGCCGCATCATGGACGCCCTGATCATGGAGTCGGCGCTGACGACCCAGGGACAGGAAGGTCAGTCGCTCTCCGTCATGACCGATGTGACGGAACTGAAGGCCTCCGAAGACCGCAATCATCGCCAGGCGATATCGGACCATCTGACAGGTCTGTTGAACCGCCAGGGCTTCGAAGCCGTACTCGACAGCAAGATCGCAGCCGCCGATGCCGCCGATCAGGAACTCGCCTGCCTCTTCGTCGACCTCGACCGCTTCAAGTGGATCAACGACAATATGGGCCACGCCGCAGGCGACGCGGCCCTCATCGAACTCGTCGAGCGGCTGAAGACGTTGCTTGCTCCCTCCGATGAAGCTGCCCGTCTCGGCGGCGATGAATTCGCCATCCTGCTGCCCGCCAAGAATGCCGAGAAGCGCGCTCGCGCCATGTGCGACCAGATCGCTTCGATCTTCGAGACACCTTTCGGCCCGGACATGCATCTCAGCGCCTCTGTCGGCATCGCCATCTATCCGCGCCATGCTGCGACGGCAGCCGAACTGCTGCAGAAGTCCGACATGGCCATGTATGCCAAGAAGCGCGACGGCAAGAACGGCGCACGGATTTTCGACAACAGCATGCTCGACCATGCCCGCCGGCGCGCCGAGATCGAAGCGCATATCGAAGCCGGCCTCGCCGACGACTGGTTCGAGGCCTATCTCCAGCCGATCGTGAACCTGAACGGCCGCGGCATCGCGGGCTTCGAGGCACTGATGCGCCTCAACCATCCACAGAAGGGTCTCATGCCACCGGCCGAGATCATCAGCGTGGCCGAAGAGACTGCCAAGATCGTTCGCGTCGGCAATGTCATCATGGAAAAGGCGATCGCCAATCTGGCGAAGATTTCTCGCCTGCCCGGCATGCAGAATACCTATCTCGCCATCAATTTCTCGCCGCTGCAATTCGAGCCGGCGCTCGCCGCCCGCCTCGCCGCGATCCTCGGCCGCCACGGCATCCTGCCGGATCGTATCGTCGTCGAGATCACGGAAGCGGTGCTGATGCACGACAACCCGCAGATCCGCATGATCGTGACGGAACTGCGCCGTTTCGGTTGCCGCATCGCGCTTGACGATTTTGGTACCGGGTACTCGTCGCTGAGTTATCTCAATCGCTTTCCGGTCGACATCATCAAGATTGACCAGTCCTTCACCCGCGCCATCAATGACGCTGACGATGACGTGCGCCAGAAGAGCCGCATGCTGATCGAGGGCATCACGACGCTGTCGCACAAGATGAACTGCACCGTGATTGCCGAAGGCATCGAGACCGAGGAGGAATGCGGCACCCTGCACCAGATGGGCCTCGATTATGGTCAGGGCTATCTGTTCCACCGTCCGCAGAACGCCGCCAGGCTGATCGAGGAATTGAGCAGCTCGCTCTCGGATGTGGCGCGCGCTTCATGAATTGACGAGATACGGGAGGTATCGCGATGAAAAGGCTGCTGCTTCTTGCACTTCTTGCCCTGCCCTGCTTTTCCGCGTCGGCGTCAGCCCAGACGGTAGCCTTCGTGACCGAGGAATACGCCCCTTTCAACTACCGCGACGGAAAGGTTATCAAGGGCGCGACCGTGGAACAGGTTCAGAAGGTGATGGCCGATATCGGCATCGATTATACGCTCGACGTCATGCCCTGGGCCCGTGCCTTCAGTCTCGCACGCACGACATCGATGACCTGCGTCTTCGCGACCGCCCACAATGCCTCGCGCGACGGCCTGTTCAAATGGGTCGAGCCGCTTCTCGTCGACCGCAACATCCTGATTACCCGCCAGGGTTCAGGCGTCTCTGCCGCCAACCTCGAGGCGGCAAAGAAATACGTTATCGGCACACAGCGTGACGACTATACCGAAGTGACACTCAAGGAGAAGGGCTTTACCAAGCTCGACGTCGCCAGCGATTTCAACGCGACGCTGCGCAAGCTGCTCGGCGGCCGTATCGACATGATGCCGATCTCCGAACTCTATTTCAACAAGCTGAAGGCTGACCAGCCGCTGGAAATGGTGACCGTGCTGTCCTCGCAGCCGATGGGAATTGCCTGCGAGAAGAACTTCCCGGACGATCTCCTGGCCCGCATGCAGGCCTCGCTGGACAAGCTGATTGCCAGCGGCGAACAGAAGCAGATCTTCACGAAATATGGCCTGCATCTGCTGAATTGATCGGCCGCCCACCGTTCACGCCCGCCTTTGCCACTTGACTTTGCCGCCGTTTCGCGGTGGTGAACGCCAACAGCTCTTGCAAGGAAGACAGGCCATGCTGATCATCGCGGGTCTCGGCAATCCCGGCGCGAAATATGCCGGCAACCGGCACAATATCGGCTTCATGGCGGTGGATGCCATCTATCGCCGCCACAGCTTTTCGCCCTGGTCGAGGAAATTCAAGGCCGAGATTTCCGAAGGTGAGCTGGCGGGTGAGAAGGTGCTGCTGATCAAGCCGCAGACCTTCATGAACCTGTCGGGCGAAGCGGTCGGCGAAGCCATGCGCTTCTACAAGCTGCAGCCTTCCGATCTCGTGGCGATCTATGACGAGCTCGATCTCCCGGCCGGCAAGGCGCGGCTGAAGACCGGCGGAGGCCATGGCGGCCACAATGGCATCAAGTCGCTCGACGCCCATTGCGGCAAGGAATACCGCCGCCTGCGCCTCGGCATCGGTCATCCAGGCGCCAAGGAACTCGTACACAACCATGTGCTTGGTGATTTCGCCAAGGTCGACCGGGATTGGCTGGAACCGCTGCTCGACACGCTCGCCGACAACGCCGACATGCTGGTCCGCAATGAAGATTCCCAGCTGATGAACAAGATTGCACTCGCGCTCGGCGGCAAGGCGGAAGAGGAAAAGCCGAAGCCGGAGAAGAAGCCGGCAGGAAAGTCCCACATTCACCAGGCCCGCAATCACGGCCAGCAGAAGCTTCCGGCGACTGGCCCCATGGCCGAGATGCTGAAAAAGATGTTCGGCAACAAGGGCGACTGAACGCGATGGCAGGCGGGGACTTCAGCATCCGGCCCGCGGCCGTCGGCGATTTGCAGGGCCTGACCACGCTCTACCAGCACCTCAACCCGACCGATCCGGTCCTCTCTGCTGATGTGGCAATGGAACGCTTTTGCGCCATTCTGGCGCAGCCCGGCATGACGGTCTTGATCGGCTTTGCCGGCGAGATCGCTGCCGCGACCGTCACGCTGGTCACCGTGCCCAACCTGACGCGCAATGGCGCCTCCTACGCACTGATCGAAAACGTCGTCACCCACGCTGATCACCGCAAGCAAGGTTATGCCGGCAAACTCATCCGGCATGCGATTGAAGAAGCCTGGAACGTCGGCTGCTACAAGGTCATGCTGCTCACCGGATCCAAGAATCCGGCAACCCTGCGCTTCTATGAAAACTGTGGTTTCATGCAGGACAAGACCGGCTACCAGATCCGCCGCCCGTCTTGAGACGCACGTCCTTTCCTCCGGCCACTATTCCTCAGGCTCCGTCGTGAACATCAGTGGAAAGCCCATCTCCTTGGCAAGGTCGATGGCTTCCTTGGCCTTCGTCTCCGCAATATCTTTGGTACAAACCACGACCACGCAGGAGCCGAGCTTGTGTGCCGTCATCATCACGCGGTAACCGGCCTCTTCGCTCATGCGAAAAACGACCTTCAGCACCACGGTGACAAATTCGCGTGGCGTATAATCGTCATTGACGAGAATGACCTTGTAGAGCTTCGGCTTGTCCAGCTTCGGCTTCACCCTGGTCTTGGGTTTTAAGGCAATGTCGTTGTCAGCCATCGGAAATCCGCCCGTTGATGACATGGGAAGGGGTTTGGATCTAACTAAGCTTTTTAGATTGCAGAATTTCGACACCTGGTGCCGGGGGAAATCCCGCGAGAGTAAGAATAATGCTGCCAAGCCCCGACGGCAAGGGAGCGGCGAGAAAAGCGCTCTAAGACTTGACCGCTCCCCTCCTTTATCCCATAGCCACGGCCAAGGATTTCTTGAGAACAGCAGGTTTCAGCCATGGGCTTCAAATGCGGTATCGTCGGTCTGCCGAATGTCGGCAAGTCGACCCTCTTCAACGCACTCACCAAGACGGCGGCAGCGCAGGCGGCGAACTATCCCTTCTGCACGATCGAGCCGAACACCGGCGAAGTGGCCGTTCCCGACGCCCGCATGCAGAAGCTTGCCAATATTGCCAAGTCGAAGGAAATCATCCCGACCCGCATCAACTTCGTCGATATTGCCGGCCTCGTGCGTGGCGCATCGAAGGGTGAAGGCCTCGGCAACCAGTTCCTCGCCAATATTCGCGAAGTCGATGCCATCGTGCATGTGCTGCGCTGCTTCGAGGACGGCGACATCACCCACGTGGAAGGTCGCATCGATCCGGTTGCCGACGCCGATACGATCGAGACCGAACTGATGCTCGCCGATCTCGAAAGCCTTGAGCGCCGCACGGAGCAGACCCGCAAGCGCGCCGCCGGCAAGGACAAGGAGTCCTTGGCCATGCTGCCGATCATGGAAGCCTCGCTCGCCCTGCTGCAGGACGGCAAGCCGGTTCGCACCCTGCTCGCGAAGCTGGACGCGGAAGAGATCCGTATCCTCCAGGGCCTTAACCTCCTGACCTCGCATCCAGTCCTCTATGTCTGCAACGTCGCCGAAGGCGACGCTGTGACCGGCAACCAACATACCGAGGCCGTCGCCGTGATGGCGAAGGCGCAAGGAGCCGAAACCGTCA
Source organism: Rhizobium sp. BK512 (assembly GCF_014194915.1). Taxonomy (NCBI): domain Bacteria; kingdom Pseudomonadati; phylum Pseudomonadota; class Alphaproteobacteria; order Hyphomicrobiales; family Rhizobiaceae; genus Rhizobium; species Rhizobium sp. BK512. The sequence goes on from NZ_JACIAS010000001.1 coordinate 724,257, forward strand.
TTATCTCGGCTGCGATCGAATCCGAAGTCGCCCAGCTTCCAGATGAGGAAGCCAAGGAGTTCCTTTCAGCCCTCGGCCTTGACGAAGCTGGCCTCGACCGCTTGATCCGCGCAGGCTACAAGCTGCTCGACCTTATCACCTATTTCACGGTCGGCCCGAAGGAAACGCGCGCCTGGACGATCGCGCGCGGCACCAAGGCGCCGCAGGCAGCCGGCGTGATCCACTCGGATTTCGAACGCGGCTTCATCCGCGCCAATACGATCGCCTACGACGACTACATCCAGTTCAATGGTGAAGTCGGCGCCAAGGAAGCCGGCAAGGCGCGCGACGAAGGCAAGGAATATGTCGTCCAGGACGGCGACGTCATCCACTTCCGCTTCAATACCTGATGCATAGGCATGTCGCGCAAAAGCCCGCAGCGTTTTTGCGATAACGACATGCGTCAAGCAGAAAAACCAAAGCTGCCGCTCAGCCGGGCGGCAGTCTCTCTACCACGCCTGACGGCAAGGCGCGCAACACGATGCGCCGAAGCGGCATCCAGCCTGTACCGATGACGAGCACGATCACGCCGACGATAATGAGCGTTCCGAAAATATAGGTATCGACGGTCGCACTCCCCTGCCGGAATATCCCATAGATCGCCAGTCCCAGCGTCAGCAGGCCAGACGTGACGAAAGCGCGCCGGTCGATGATCAGGCCGATCAGCATCAACAGCGCGACGATTACGACGACAACCGGGGTCTTGAAGGAGTTGGCGTCCATGATGTCCAGCCAGCCGCCGTCGAGTGAGAGCAAGATCCGGATGCTGTAGAGCAGCGCAGGTGCGGCAACGAGATGAAGCCAGAAGGCGACATCCGATCGCGTCGTGCGGCGAAGCCTGTCGCTGAGATCGAAACCGAGTGCAGCGATGAACAGGCCGACGGCGCAGGCAAACAGGATGACCGACACAAGAGTCGAATGGTTGAGGATGAAGGCATCGTCGCCGCTCGCCCATTGCAGCAGGCGGAAGACAAGCGCAAGCACGAGGGCCAGACCCGAGAAGATGGAAAGCGCAAGCGCAAGCGGCACACGGTAGCGCAGATAGAAAAGCCCCATGATAACGGGGAATGCGACGATGAACCTGTCGATGCCATCGCCGGTCAGCCACAGATCGGCATTGGAGGGATAGATCGACAGCATCATCCGGAAGGTCCAGGCAAAAACCGCCAGCGTCAGCAACACGGCCGGCAGCGCGAGGCGCTGGCGCTTCACGAGGATTTCTGCCAGCACAAGAATTGCCGGCAGCACCGCATAGAGCGAGGCAAGTCCCCAGAGGCCCGCCAGCGCGATCAGGATGCCGATGGTGATGAGGACGTCGTGAAAGCCCCTGACGAAGCGTGGCGTCTCTGTATCCGACCATGCCGGCTCCAAAGGCCCCGCCGCACGCGCGTCGACGACAACACCGCGTGCAGCCAGGAACGGCACCAGCCGCTCGCCAGCCTCGGCTGTAATCAGCCCCTCGCGCGCCGCCTCGTCGAGTATCGACCTTAGTTCAGCCATGCCGGTTCGTTCCTATGGAATCATTGAGCCCGCGCGGATGCTATTGTAAGCACTGACGCCTGCCTATGATGAGGACCCCTAATGCCTGCAGAAAAGCTCGCCTATGAGGATTTCCAGCCCGGCCGGCGCTTTCCGCTTGGTCCGAAAGCAGTGACGGCACCCGAAATCATCGAATTTGCCGCGGAGTTCGACCCTCAGCCCATGCATCTGGACGAAGCGGCGGGCCGTGCCAGCATCCTCGGCGGCCTTGCCGCTTCCGGCTGGCATACGTCGGCGATGTTCATGCGCATGATGGCCGACAGTTTCGTCCTGAACTCGCTTTGCGAAGGTGCACCGGGCGTCGATTTCATGGAATGGCGCAAACCGGTGTTGGCAGGCGACACGCTCTCCGGCCATTCGACGGTGCTGGAGGCACGTCCGATGCGCTCGCGTCCAGGCCTCGGCATCGTTAAATTCCGCCACGACGTGGAAAACCAACGCGGTGAACTGGTCCTGCTGTCGGAGAACTCCGTCATCTTCGGCATGCGTGGCAGCCCGGAGGTCAGCGCATGAGAATGACCGAACTCTACGCCGCCGGTGAGAAGAGTGAGATCGGGACCTATGTCTTCACCGAAGAAAAGATCCTCAGCTTCGCCCGGAAATACGATCCGCAGCGCTTCCATACCGACAAGGATGCGGCCGGCGACACGATGTTCGGCGGGCTCTGCGCCTCCGGATGGCATACGACGGCCGCCTGGATGCAATGTTTCCTCGAATACTGGATGGCGGAGATCGACCGGCTGAAGAGCGAGGGCCTGGACCCGCCGAACCTCGGCCCCTCACCCGGCTTCCAGAAGCTGCAGTGGCTGAAGCCGGTCTTTGTCGACGAGACGGTCAGCTATTCCGTGACCTTTCTCTCCGGCCGTCCGCTGGCGTCGCGGCCCGGCTGGCATGTCAACAACATCCTCTGCGAAGGCGTCAATCAGGACGGTATTGCCGTCATCCGCTTTGAAAGCAGCGTGCTCGAATTCGAGTGATGCGGGCAGAAGCAATTCCAGCAAACGCCTAAAACGGCTCTGCTGGAATTGACAGGTTCAATGGCCGGAAAACTCGACGAGCGTATGCACGTCGACCCCGAGATCCTCGAGCTTCTTGCGGCCGCCGAGATCCGGCAGGTCGATGACGAAGCAGGCACCGACCACTTCCGCGCCGATCTGGCGGAGAAGCTTTGTCGCCCCCACAGCCGTGCCGCCCGTCGCAATCAGATCGTCGACGAGGATCACCTTTTCGCCTGGCTCAACGGCATCGCGATGCATCTCCATTTCGTCCACGCCATATTCCAGGCTGTAGGCGATGCGCACTGTGTCATGCGGCAGCTTGCCCTTCTTGCGGATCGGCACGAAGCCCGAGGAAAGCTGATGCGCAACCGCGCCGCCGAGGATGAAGCCGCGCGCTTCCATGCCGGCAATCTTGTCGACCTTCAGACCAGCATAGGGTTGCACGAGTTCATCAACCGCGCGGCGGAAGGCCCGGGGATTGCCGAGCAACGTGGTGATGTCGCGAAAGATGATGCCGGGCTTGGGATAATCCGGTATGGAGCGGATGCTGGCCGCAAGCTCCGAAAGCGTGTTGTTCATCGAAAATCCGTATCTGCGAGGGGCACAAAACGCCCGCACACTATCAATTGCGCCGGGTCAAACCAAATAAAAAAGGCGGCTGAAAAGCCGCCTTTTCCGATGAGACCGATTATATCTCAGTGGTCGGTGCGCCCGTAGATCGAGCGCTTGGTCAGATAGACCAGCACCGTGAAGATCAGCAGGAAGACCATGACCATGAAGCCGGTACGCTTGCGCTCTTCGAGATGCGGCTCGGACGCCCACATCAGGAACGACGAGACATCCTTGGAATACTGATCGACCGTCTGCGGCGAACCGTCGTCATAGGTGACCTGGTCGTCGGAAAGCGGCTTCGGCATGGCGAGAACGGCAGCGGCATGGAAATACGGGTTGTAATGCGAACCTGCCGGAACCTGGAAGCCGGCCGGCGGCTCTTCATAGCCGGTCAGCAGCGAGTGGATATAGTCCGGACCGCTTTCCTGATACTGGGTGAAGATGTCGAAGACGAACTGCGGGAAACCGCGTTCGACTTCACGGGCCTTGGCAAGCAGCGACATATCCGGGGGAGCCGCACCGTTGTTGGCAGCAGCGGCAGCTTCCGCATTCGGATAGGGCGATGGGAAGTGGTCGGATGGAACTGCCTTGCGGGTGAACATTTCACCGCTGGCGTCAGGGCCGTCCTGAACTTCGTAATTGGCCGCGAAGGTCTTGACCTGTGCATCCGAATAGCCGAGTGCGCCCAGCGTACGGAAGGGCACGAGGTTCATCGAGTGGCAGGCGGAACAGACCTCCGTATACACCTTCAGGCCGCGTTGGAGCTGGCCCTTGTCGTAATGGCCGAACGGGCCGGCAAAGGTCCAGTCGATTTCCTTCGGTTCCTTCAGCGGATAGTGCGGGGTGGCACTTTCCTCATGATGGGCAGCCGGGGCGGCAGCTTCCTGGGCGAACGCGACGCCGCCAAGGCCGGCTGCGACAGCGAGCGAGAGGATGCTTGCAACAAGCTTTTTCATATTTCTATTCCTTCCCGTCCGCTCGCTCAGGCCTTGATCGCAGCAGTCTTGTTGCGCTTTTCGAGCACCGCTTCAGTGATCGAGTTCGGAATGCGGCGCGGTGTTTCCACCAGCCCAAGGACCGGCATCGCGACCAGGAAGAATGCGAAGTAGAGCAGCGTGCAGAACTGCGAGATCGCCGTGTACAGGCCTTCCGCAGGCTGCGAGCCGAGCCAGCCGAGGATGATCGCGTTGATTACGAACAGCCAGTAGAACAGCTTGAACCACGGACGATAGACCGCCGAGCGCACCTTTGAAGTGTCGAGCCAGGGCAGGAAGAACAGCACGATGATGGCGCCGAACATGACCAGAACGCCGCCGAGCTTGGAGTCGATCGGGCCGACATTGAAGGTGATCGAGCGCAGCATCGCGTAGAACGGCAGGAAGTACCATTCCGGAACGATGTGGGCCGGGGTCTTCAGCGGATCGGCCGGGATGTAGTTGTCGGCATGGCCGAGGTAGTTCGGCAGGTAGAAGACGAAGTAGGCATAGACGATCAGGAAGACCGAAACGCCGAGCGCATCCTTGAGCGTTGCGTAAGGCGTGAAACGAACCGTATCCGTCTTGGTCTTGACCTCGACGCCCGTCGGGTTGGTCTGGCCGGTAACGTGCAGCGCCCAGATGTGCAGGACGACGACGCCGGCGATCATGAAGGGCAGCAGGTAATGCAGCGAGAAGAAGCGGTTCAGCGTCGGCTGGTCGACGGCAAAGCCGCCGAGCAGGAACTGCTGGACCCATTCACCGACCAGCGGAAAGGCCGAGAAGAAGCCGGTGATGACGGTTGCGCCCCAGAAGGACATCTGGCCCCAGGGCAGGACATAGCCCATGAAGCCGGTTGCCATCATCAGGAGGTAGATGACGACGCCGAGGATCCAGAGGATTTCGCGCGGCGCCTTGTACGAACCGTAATAGAGGCCGCGGGCGATGTGCAGGTATACGGCGACGAAGAAGAAGGATGCGCCGTTGGCATGCAGGTAACGCAGCAGCCAGCCGTGATTGACGTCACGCATGATCTTTTCAACAGAGTTGAAGGCGATCGTGGTGTCGGCGGCATAGTGCATGGCGAGTGTTACGCCCGTCAGGATCTGCACGATCAGCATGACGGCGAGCATGGCGCCGAAAGTGTAGGCATAGTTCAGGTTCCGCGGAACCGGATAGGCAATGAAGCTGTCATAGACCATGCGCGGCAGCGGAAGGCGCGCATCGACCCATTTTTCCAAGCCGGTTGATGGCTCGTAGCTGGAATGGCCACTCATTAATCAGTCTCCCCTCAACCGATCTTGATCTTTGTGTCGGACACGAATGAAAAGGTCGGGATCGCCAGGTTCTGCGGCGCCGGGCCTTTGCGGATACGGCCGGCCGTGTCGTAGACCGAACCATGGCAGGGACAGAACCAACCATTGTATTCGCCGGCCTGACCGAGCGGAACGCAGCCGAGATGGGTGCAGGTGCCGATCATGACGATCCAGTTTTCCTTGCCCTTGCCGCCCGAGCGGTCATCGCCCGTTGCAGGCGCGTCAGCAGGAAGGTTTGCATTGCGGGCGATCGGATCCTTGAGGTCCGACAGCTGGACATCGGCTGCAGCCGTGACTTCTTCCGGTGTGCGGTTGCGGATGAAGATCGGTTTGCCGCGCCACTTGACGGTCAGCGACATGCCGGGCGTAAGGCTTGTGACGTCCACTTCGATGGAAGCCAGCGCGAGCGTCGACGCATCCGGACGCATCTGGTCGATGAACGGCCAGGCAACCGCAACGGCGCCGACCGCACCGGCCATGCCAGTGGTGAGATAAAGGAAATCACGGCGAGTGGGCTCTGAAGCCTCGCTTGTCGTTACGTGTTCGCTCACGGCTTAACCATCCTCTGCGCAATTGTCGCGGAATTCCGCCCTGCCCCTCCAGAGGCGGCGAATCTATCAGAACATATTTCGGCCATAGATTCCCCACCAATCCGGCGCGTTCTATGCTTGATCGCAAATTATGTCCAGCCTTGACAAGGGGATGGGGGCACAATGTCGCGGGAAATTTGAGTGAATTTTTTAAGGCAATCACTGGCTTGCAACTTTGCTGCATTGCAACAAACTGGGGCGCGTGTTAGGCGCTGGTGAGTTTGCCATACGAATTTGGATTTGCGCCGATGAGGCATACTGTTTTCTGCGTCTTGAGCGTCCTCATCACCATTGTTCTCGCCCTCGTTTCGCTCCGTTATCTTACCGATTTCTGGCTGCTTTCGCTCGTTTACAGCTTCCAGGTTCATCTCAGCATCATCTGTGCTGTTGGTGCGGTTATTGCCCTCTTTTTCAAGCGGCACTGGTATGGGTTTCTGATGCTGGCGGTGGCAACCTTCCTGAATATCCATGGCGTCATCATGCTGCGCGAATTCGCCGGCAAGCCGCCTTCGGAGAACGCCCCTCGCCTTTTCCGGCTCATGTCCTTCAATATCGAGAATGACAATTTTGAAAACGGCGGGCGGATTGCTGATGCCATTCTGGCCTCGGGCGCCGACGTAGTCGACATCATGGAGGCCGAGCCGGTCTTCGCGCAGTTGCCACGGCTTCAGCAGCTCTATCCCTACCGGATCGGCTGCGATGCGAGCGCGACATGCGATACGCTCGTGCTGTCGAAACGTCCCTTTGCCCGGCAGGAGATCCGCGACATTGGCGAGCTTTGGAAACAGCGGCTAGTGTCGATTTCGATCGACTTCGACGGGACGCCTGTCGATCTGCTGTTCCCCCATCTCTCCAAGCCGTATTTTGATGATTTTCAGGCTGACGAGCTCGAGGATCTCACCGCTTTCATGAAGCCTCATACAGGCGCACTTGTGGTTGCCGGAGATTTCAATTCTTCAATCTTGGCGCCCACCATCCAGCACTTTTTGCGCGGAACGGGACTGAAGACGGATTTCCCGGAACCAACCACCTGGCCGGTCAGCGCGGGCTCCTTCGGCATCAGCATCGACCATATCTTCGCAAGGACGCCACTGCTCATCCGCTCGACGAGCCGGCTGGAAGACAGCTTCGGCTCGAACCATTACGGCCTAGTCAGCGATTTCGTTCGCGAACACTGAACGCGTATCGTCGTCGTCGGAAGCGAGGAAGCCGCCGGACTGGCGTGCCCAGAGCTCGGCATAAAGGCCGCCCTGTTTCAGAAGCGCATCATGCGCGCCTTCCTCGATGATCTTGCCGCGATCGATCACGACAAGCCTGTCGAGCGCGGCGATGGTCGAAAGCCGGTGAGCGATCGCAAGCACCGTCTTGCCTTCCATCACGCGATTGAGGTTCGACTGGATCGCCTCTTCCACTTCCGAATCGAGCGCCGAGGTCGCCTCGTCGAGAACGAGGATCGGCGCATCCTTCAGCATCACCCGAGCAATGGCGATACGCTGCCGCTGGCCGCCCGAAAGCTTGACGCCACGTTCGCCGACATGGGCATCAAAACCCTTGCGCCCCTGCTGGTCTCGCAGCCGCTCGATGAAATCGAGCGCCTCGGCGCGTCTGGCGGCCTCGACAAGCCGTTCCTCCCCGGCATCAGGCCGACCGAACAGGATATTGTCCCGCACGGAGCGATGCAGCAGCGACGTATCCTGGCTGACCATGCCGATCTGCATGCGCAGCGATTCCTGGGTGACGCCGGCGATATCCTGCCCGTCGATCAGGATGCGCCCGCCTTCGAGATCGTAGAGGCGCAGGAGAATGTTGACGAGCGTCGATTTGCCCGCACCGGAGCGGCCGATGATGCCGACCTTTTCGCCCGGACGGATCGTCAGCGAAAATTTGTCGATGACGGCATTTTCCTTGCCGTAGTGAAAAGACACATTCTCGAAACGGATGCCTGGCTGCTTGATGACGAGTTCTTTCGCATCGGGGCGGTTGACGAGATGTAGCGGCTGGGAGATCAGCTCGGCCGCGTTCTGGATGGTGCCGAGATTGCGCATGATGCCGTTGAACTGCGTCATCAGACGTCCGAGCAGGAAGTTCAGTCTCAGAACCAGCGTCAGCGAGAAGGCGACGCCGCCGGAGCTGATCAGTCCGCGCAGCCACAGGTCCACGCTGATGCCGGCCATGGTCACGATCATCAGGCCCGAAAGCAGCGCCATCGAGGCGCGCACGCCGGTGATGAAGCGTGTGAACTGCAGCACCGTGTCCTGATAGGTGTTGAAGCCATTGAGCATGTAGCGGTCGCTCTCTTCGTCGCGGGCGAAGAGCTTCAGCGTCTGGATATTGCTGTAGGCATCGACGATGCGGCCATTGAGCAGCGAGGCTGCCTCAGCGGTTTCACGCGAATGATAGCGGATACGCGGCACGAAATAGCGGGCAAGCACGCTGAACGCCACCAGCCAGAAGAGCACCACCGCCGCCAGTGAGAAATCAAGCTGTCCGACCAGAACCAGCGTGGTCACGGCATAGATGCCGACGAACCAGACGCTTTCCATCAGCGATGTCACGAGATCGCCCGTCGCCTGGCCCGCTGACCAGACCTTGGTAACGATGCGCCCGGAAAAATCGCTCTGGAAGAAGGCGAGCGACTGGCGCGACACATGCAGATAGGACTGCCAGCGCGCAAGATTATAGAAACCGGGCGTAATCACCTGCTGGTCGATGAGCGCGATCAGGAAGGCGACGACGAAGCGAACGATGCCGATCAGTGCCAGCATGCCGAAGATCTCGCCGCCATGGGCGGCCAGAAGCGTGCTCCAACCGGCTCCCGGCTTGATCGTGCTGAGGATGTCGACGAGCCTGCCGACGAACCAGAAGAGCGCCGCTTCGATCGCAGCCGACATGCCCCCGAGGATCAGCATGGCGATAAACGGCCACTTGGCCTGGCCGATATAGAAGGCGATGAATCCGAATGTTCTGCGCGGCGGCTGAAGATTGTCGCGAGCGCGGAAGGGATCTATCCAGGTTTCGAACAGGCGAAGGATCGGAGTGAGCAGCATCACCGCGATATAGGCCCGTTCAGAATTGTGGCAAAGAGAATATAGGGCCGCCAAAACCTTATATTTTGGTAATGATCGGTAATATCGGCGTCATCACCATTGATACGGGTGGCAGCGACCACGATCTCGTGCCATGATCGCTACTTACCGGAGACCGCGGATATGGAAACGAAAACGCTCAATGCGCATCTTCCGCTTCCCCTTGCGGAAAAGCTCGACGCCCTGGCCGACGCGCTCGATGTGCCACGCGACAGCATCGTGACGGAGGCGATCGCGAGCTGGATCGAACGGGAAGAGCGGCAGCGCATCTTCACGCTGCAGTCGCTTGCCTCGAACTCAATCATGGTAGTGGAACATCATCGCGTCATCGACTGGGCCGACAGTCTCTGCGCAGATCGGGTCCGCACGCTCTAGCGATATGGCCGGACAAGGAAAAGCCCTCCCCGCTCATGCGGGAAGGGCTTTTTTATTGGGCTGCGACTTCAGCCTCTTCCTCGTGATCGGCGAGGAAGCCGCCGGACTGGCGGGTCCAGAGGTCGGCATAAATGCCACCGTGGCTCACCAACTCGGCATGTGTGCCGCTTTCGATGATGCGGCCCTTGTCGAGCACGATCAGCCGGTCCATCTCGGTCAGCGTCGACAAGCGGTGGGCGATCGCGATGACGGTCTTGCCTTCCATCAGTGCGAAGAGGTTTTCCTGGATCGCCGCTTCCACTTCGGAATCGAGCGCCGAGGTCGCCTCGTCGAGCACCAGGATCGGCGCATCCTTCAGGAAGACACGCGCGATCGCGATACGCTGCCTCTGGCCGCCGGAAAGCTTGACGCCGCGCTCGCCGACCTGCGCATCCAGCCCCTTGCGGCCCTGCATGTCGACAAGCCCTTCGATGAACTCCCAGGCGTTGGCCCGCCTTGCCGCCTCGATGATATCCTCGTCACTCGCATCCGGGCGACCATAGGCGATGTTGTCGCGGATCGAGCGATGAAGGAGCGAGGTATCCTGCGTCACCACGCCGATCAGCGCACGCAAGCTGTCCTGCGACACGGCAGAAATATCCTGTCCATCAACGGTGATGCGTCCGGACTCAAGATCGTAGAACCGCAGGAGCAGGTTCATCAGCGTCGTCTTGCCAGCACCCGATCGCCCGACGAGACCGACCTTTTCGCCGGCTCGGATGTCGAGCGACAGGTTCTCGATGATGCCCTTGCCCTTGCCATAGTGGAAGCCGATCCGGTCGTAATGGATCGCACCTTTCTTCGCCGTCAGCGGGGCGGCGCCCGGCTTGTCGACGATATCGTGCTGCTTCGACATCATCTCCATGCCGTCATAGACGGTACCGATGTTTTCGAAGAGTGCGGAGACTTCCCACATGATCCATTGCGACATGCCGTTGACGCGCATCGCAAGACCAATGGCGATGGAAATCGCGCCGACCGAGATCGTGCCGTTCAGCCACAGATAGATCGACAGGCTGGAGATGACGAACAACGAGATGCAGTTGTTCAGATAGACGCTCATGTGAAAGAGCGTCACCTTGCGCATCTGCTGGTGAACCGTATCCAGGAATCCGTCCATGCTTTCCCGCGCATAGACCTCTTCACGACCGGCATGGGAAAACAGCTTCACGGTTGCGATATTCGTATAGCTGTCCACCACGCGGCCAGTCATCAGCGAGCGTGCATCGGCCTGCTGGGCCGCGATCTTGCGAAGCCGCGGCACGAAATAGGCAACGATACCGATGTAGATACCAAGCCAGGCGAGGACCGGCAGCATCAACCGCCAGTCGGCGGCCGCGATGATGACGATCATCGACAGGAAATAGGTCACGACATAGACGAAGACGTCGAGGATCTTCATGACCGTTTCGCGCACGGCAAGCGACGTCTGCATGACCTTGGTGGCGACGCGTCCGGCGAACTCGTTGGCGAAGAAGGTCATGCTGTGGCGCAGCAGGAAGCGGTGCATCTGCCAGCGCGCGATCATCGGGTAATTGCCGAGCATCATCTGATGCATGATAAGCGAATCGAGACCGGCAACGAGCGGCAGGCCGATCAGCACCAGCGCACCCATCCAGATGAGCTTGTGGCCTTCGTTCTGCAGGAAGGTCGCGCGGTCGGCATTCGTCAGCCAGTCGACGATATCGCCGAGGAACTGGAACAGCGCCACTTCGCCGATGGCGATCGTCGCCGTCAGAACGGCCATCAGTGCAAGCCATCCTGCCGCCGGCTTCGTATAGTGCCAGCAGAAGGCAAAAAGGCCTTTCGGGGGAGCAACCGGCTCCTCGCTCGGAAAGGGATTAAGTCGCTGCTCGAACCAGCCAAACATGAAAATCGCTCCGGAATTTCCGCGTTCCGGCCCCGTCTTCGCGCCCGCAGGGGCGCATGCAAGCACATATGGGAACCGGAGGCTCAAGGGGCGAGGCCATAACGGCCGCGCAATGAATCAAATGGGCAATTAGGGAAGAAAAGCGCTTTATACGCGCCAGATCACCAACAGCGGCATCACAGGCGGGAGACGCATCTGCACAAAGATATCCATGTCGGCGCTCCCTGTTGGCGATTGAAGATATGCACCGATAACGCGAAAATGCCCAAATTTCCAGCCCCGCAGCATCGGAAAATGACCATCAAATGGTCAAAAAACGTCCTGTTGCGTCAAAATCACAGTTCGGATAGGCCATTTTCGCATCATCGTAACGGACAACTTCCCATGGCAGACCTCAGGCTTGCGCTCTACCAGCCCGATATTCCCGGCAATACCGGCACAATCCTGCGCCTAGCCGCCTGCCTTGGCTTTGCTGTCGACATCATCGAACCGGCCGGCTTCGACATTTCCGATCGCAACCTGAAGCGCGCGGGCATGGACTATCTGGCCGCTGCCGCACTGACACGCCATGTCAATTGGGAACGCTTCGAGGAATGGCGTGCAGCCACCGGCCGCCGCCTGATCCTCGCCACGACGAAAGCATCGCAGCGCTACACGGATTTCGCCTTCCGGCCCGACGATATCCTGATCTTCGGCCGTGAAAGCGCCGGCGTGCCCGATCACGTGCATGAACGTGCCGATGGGCGCGTCCTGATCCCGATGGTGGAAGGCCAGCGTTCGATCAACCTCGCCGTCTCCGCCGCGATGATAACAGGCGAGGCAATGCGCCAGACCGCCTGGTCGTGAACCTGCACCCATGCCGATGCCTGGCGGCCTTGATGTCGCAAACACCGCTTTGAATCGACGCAAAATCGCCTATATTAATTAGCCAGGCAATCAATAAATCTGCACAAGCGGTGAGATTCCAATAATTTACTCGACTGCGTAAATGTAGAATCGGGAAAAGCTTCTCAAGAAGAAGAAAAAGACCAGGACCATGGAATCCACAATCGTCATGATCAATCTGTTCGGCGCGATCGCGCTGCTGCTCTTCGGCCTAGCACAGGTCAAGGACGGCGTCACGCGCGCCTTCGGAGCACGTCTGAGGACAGGGCTTGCAACCGGCACGGCGAGCGGCCCACGCTCGATCCTGTCAGGCTTCCTGGCAACAATCGCCCTTCAGAGTTCGACGGCGACAGCCCTGATGACGGCGTCTTTCGTGGAGCGCGATCTCATCAAGCCGCGCATGGCGCAGATCGTGTTGCTGGGCGCCAATGTCGGAACGGCTGTGACCGCCTGGATCGTCGCAACCGGCATCGAATGGCTGTCGCCGCTTCTCATCCTCCTCGGCATCGTGCTCTATCGCGGCAAGTCTGCTGCCCGCCACGGCGGAGGTGCAGCCATGATCGGCATCGGCCTGATGCTGCTCTCCCTGCATCTGCTCAGCAACGCGACGGAACCGATGCGCAGCTCTCCGGCTCTGGCCGCCTTCATCGGCCTTCTCGGAGATGCCTGGCCGGTCGCTTTGGCCCTTTCGGCGGCCCTCGCCTTCATCTCGTCGTCCAGTCTCGCCGTCGTCGTGCTGATCCTCTCATTGGCCTCGACCGGCATCGTCTCGCCTGAACTGATCGTCATTCTCGTGCTTGGAGCCAACCTGGGCGGCGCAATCCCGCCTGTCATCGCCACCCTTTCCGGTCCGGCATCGGCAAGGCGGGTGACGCTTGGCAATCTTATCGTTCGTACGGCCGGCTGCCTCGTGGCGCTGCCGCTTGCCGGCTACGCGGCGCCGCTCCTCGAAATGCTGCCTTTTGGCCCTTCCAAGCTGCCGGTCGATACGCATCTGATCTTCAATATCCTGCTCGCTGCCGTCGCGTGGCCCTTTTCCCCGATGCTTGCCGCTTTGACCAGCCGCCTCGTGCCCGACGATGTTCAGCCGGATCAGGGGCCGAAGTTTCTCGACATGCAGGAATTGTCCACACCCGTGGTGGCGCTTGCGAGTGCCACCCGCGAAGTGCTCGGTGTCGGCGACCTGATCGAACGCATGCTGATGCGCAGCTCGGAAGCTTTCCAGCACAACGACATGTCGAAGCTGGCCGAGATCCCATCTCTCGAGAAGAGGGTCGATCTCCTGCAACAGGAGGTGAAGATCTATCTTTCCAAGCTCGGCCGCGTCGGCCTGAGCGACGAGAATGCACGGCGCTCGATCGTCATCATCGACTACGCGATCAATCTCGAGCACATCGGCGACATCATCGAGAAGGGCCTGCTGGAACAGGTCGGCAAGAAGGTCTCGCTCGGCCTGAAATTCTCGGAGGATGGCTACAGGGAACTGCACAAGCTGTTTGACCTGACGATCGACAACTTGCGCGTCGCGCAGACGATCTTCGTCACCCGCGACTTCAACCTTGCCAAACAGATGATGGAAGTGAAGGTCGAGGTCCGCCGCATGGAGAAGCAATCTGCCGAGCGGCATCTCGAGCGGCTTCGTGACGGGCGTGCCGACAGCCTGCAGACGAGCTCACTCCATCTCGACATGCTGCGGGATCTGAAGCGTATCAACGCTCATATCGTCTCGGTGGCGCACCCGATCCTCGATGAAAGCGGCTTGCTGATCGAAAGCCGTCTGCGCGATGCGGCGGAATAAGGTCAGTCGGCGGATGGCAGGCGGCGCATGGTGAATTCGATCTGGTCGCCTTCAAGCTGGCGCCAGCTCTCCACCTCTGTCCAGTACGCAGCTTTGGGATATTCATCGAACCATTCGCGCGCCTTGGCGCGGGCTTCCAGGAGCCCCATCCGATACGTCTCGCGGACGAAGTGATCTTTCTGACGGGCGGACGCTTCTGCCCGATGCTTTGCGATCCTGCGCTTCAAGCCTTCAAAGGGCGGAGGCCCCGGAATTTTCGCCATAAAACCTACCTCTTGATCGAAAGGTAGTATCGAAATCGCCCCTTTGCGAGTCGAATCTTGCAAGCCCTTGCAGCTGCCTCCCTGTGCTGGCGGGCGCCTGCTGCACCTGCTAAACGATAGTCATAATCAGGAAAGAGCGAATCGCATGGAAAGACCGGAACTGCCGATCGGCCTGCCCGAGGACATAGAGGACAAGAAGACCGCCGCCCGAACATGGTTCGAAGGATTGCGCGACACGATCTGCTCTTCCTTCGAGGCACTGGAAGACGAACTCGAAGGCCCGCTATCCGATCAGGAGCCCGGCCGTTTCGTCGCCAAAGATTGGTCGCGCGAAAACGGTGCGGGTGGCGGTGGCCGCATGTCGATGATGGAAGGCCGGGTCTTCGAGAAGGTCGGCGTGCACACCTCCACCGTCTACGGCGAGTTCTCGCCAGATTTCCGGGCGCAGATACCAGGCGCCGGTGAGGATCCGCGCTTCTGGGCGTCAGGCATTTCGCTGATCGCCCATCCGGTCAATCCCAATGTGCCGGCCGTTCACATGAACACCCGCATGGTCGTCACCACCAGCCGCTGGTTCGGCGGCGGCGCTGATCTGACCCCGGTGCTCTCTCGCCGCCGCACGCAGGAGGACGAGGACACGCTGCTCTTCCACAAGGCCATGGAAATCACCTGCCGCAACCATGCGGTCGCCGATTACGATGCCTACAAGAAATGGTGCGACGATTATTTCTTCCTGAAGCATCGCAATGAAGCGCGTGGCGTTGGCGGCATCTTCTACGACTGGCTGCATTCCGCCGAGGAAGCCGGCGGCTGGAATGCAGATTTCGCCTTCACGCGGGATGTCGGCCGGGCCTTCGCCATGGTCTACCCCAAGATCGTCCGTTCAAACTTCAACAAGGATTGGACGGAAGCCGACCGTGACGAACAATTGATTCGCCGCGGTCGCTACGTCGAGTTTAATCTGCTCTACGACCGGGGAACGATCTTCGGCCTGAAAACCGGCGGCAATGTCGAATCCATTCTCTCTTCGCTGCCACCCGTCGTGCGCTGGCCATAAGCCAGCGCCAAGCGTGCGGGCAAAAGACCGGCACGCTGATAAATTTGAAACACAATTCCGGTAAAATCGCGTTGAAAGGCCTTCATCAGAACTGAGTGCGTCCTAAATTAGCTTCTGTGCGTTACAATCGGAGGAGGATTGTCATGACGGTACAAAGCAGCCCCCCTGCTTCTGCAGGTGTTCAGGAAACGTCCCGCGCAATCGAAGCGCCCGAGTTTCTAACGCGCATCGCCGAAGACTTGAGAGCGAAAAGCGGCTCCGACCTGCCGCTGTCCTGCTTTGTCGAGCAGGTGAAATTGCAGCTCGCAGGCGGCAAGACCCCGGAAGAACTTGAACAGCAGGCAACAGGTGCTGCCAACAGCAACAAGCCCGCACACCTTTCGGACACTTACATGGCCTGGGCAATGCCCCACCAATAACAGAGCCTTTCGGCCGACTTCCAGGTCGGCCGGAGCTTTCCTCCGACGGAACCTTCTCCATTGCCGCACATTCCCCAGTCGCGCGAAAGCGCGATGGTTCTGCATTTCAGAGACAGGAGAAGACCATGCGACTTTTCGAATGCGGTACGCTCGTTCCCGGATGCGATTGGCACACAAGGGCCGATAATGATGCTGAAGTTGTTCGCCGCGCCGTCGAGCATATGAGAACCGCCCACGGCGAAACGACCATTCGCGAAAACATGGTGGACAATATCAAGGCCCGCATCCGCGACGAGGCGAACGCGGCCTGACCTCAACCTGCAATCTCCGAGAGCCGGGCGAGCAATGCCGCCCGGTCGGAGACGAAATTCTCTTCCATCCACTGGTTTTCCAAGGTCGACAGGATTTCGCCGACCTTCGGGCCGGCCGGTATGCCTGTGGCCATCACGTCCCCACCATTCAACGGAAACTGCGGTCTTTTCCAGATACGCGCATGATCCAGAAGCTTTGAAAGCCGCGCCGAACGGCTCATCTCATCGAAACTGCCATTCTCTGCCTTGCCGCGGGCAACGCCAAGCGCCAGCTTCAGCCGCACGACGATACCGTCTGGGCCGTCTCTGTAGAGCAGCTTTTCGAAGGCTGCGGCGGAAATCTCGTCATTGACCGGAGCAGCCTTCGCCCAGGCCCGCAAATAGGCCACTTCCGTATTTGAGAATTTCAGCCGTGCGGCCAATTCCTCCAGCCGCGCCGCATCGGGCGGGACGATCGAGGCAAGCCGCAGCAGGGGATCAGGCGTCCAACCCAGCGCTTTTTCGGTTGAAACGAGCGCCGGAATGGCATCGATCCCCCATTTCTCCGTTTCCGGCAGGATTTCCGAGAGAACCGCAACCTGTCGCATCCAGAGAAGCGCCCGGCCTGGATCTTCGGCCGAGAGCAGCTTCCGCAGTTCAGACCAGACCCGTTCGGCCGACAGTGTCTTCAGCTTCGACCTTGCAGCCGAAGAGGCCTTCAGTCCCTCCGCATCGGGCCGGCCGGAACCATACCAGGCAAAGAAGCGGAAGAAGCGCAGAATGCGCAGATAATCCTCTTCGATCCGCGTCGCTGCATTGCCGATGAAGCGGATGTTGCGCTTCTCGATATCGGCAAGTCCTCCGACGAGATCGATCACCTCACCCGAGGCATTCGCATAAAGCGCGTTGATGGTGAGGTCGCGCCGCTCGGCATCGGACTGCCAGTCCATGCTGAAAGCGACCTTGGCGCGGCGTCCATCCGTCTCCACGTCGGTGCGCAGCGTCGTCACCTCGAAGGGCCGTCCGTCGATGACGAGCGTCACGGTGCCATGCGCGATGCCTGTCGGCACCGCCTTGATGCCGGCCGCAGCCGCCCGTTCCATCACGGTCTCCGGCAGCAGGGTTGTTGCGATATCAATATCGGCGACCGCAAGCCCCATCAGGCTGTTGCGCACGGCACCGCCGACAACGCGCCCTTCTCCGCCATCGGCGTTCAGGAGCGCAAAGACGCGGCCGAGCGCCGGATCCTGAAACCATGGCTGATCGACCACTGAGGTCATGCATAGAGCCTTTCATAGAGCGTGCGGACGATGCCGGCGGTGATGCCCCAGATCATCCATGTTTCATATGGCATGCGATAGAAATGCCGGTCGATGCCATCAACAACGCGCTTGTCCCTGTTGTGATTGGCCGGATTCATCAGGAAGGAAAGCGGCACCTCGAAAACATCGTCCACTTCGATCGGATTGAGTTGCAGCGAGAAACCGCGCTGCACCACGCCGAGGACGGGCGTAATGCGGAACCCGGTGGATGACAGATAGTTCGGCAACCGCCCGACCGTCTCGACGAAACCGCCGTCAAGGCCGATCTCCTCTTCGGTTTCCCGGATCGCGGCCGTCTCGGGCGAGACATCGTCCGGATCGATCGAACCACCGGGAAAGGCGATCTGGCCGGAATGCTTGCGCAACGTCGACGTCCGCTTGGTGAAGATCACCTTCGCCTCATCGCCATCGTCGACGACAGGCACCAATACGGCCGCATCGCGCAGCTTCAAGGTCTCGGCCAGCGCCACGATATCGGGATTGAGCACATGGTCGCCATGGTCGCGCCAGGCATGGTCGACAGGCGCCCCGACCTGATTGAGCGCGCGGCGGCGGAACTCGGCAGCCGAAAACGGGGGATAGGTCCTGCTGATCGCTTCGCTCATCGGGAGGCTGCTTCCAGTTCATCCGCCGGCATGATCGGAAAGATCTCGCCGCCGGAGCGAACGACGAACATATCCCGGCCGGCAACCTCGGCCACTTCGCCGAGTTCTACCATTTCATACATCACGGCGCGTGACACGAGCGCTTCAAGCCGCCCCCGTACATGCAGATAGGGCTTCAGTTCGTGGTCTTTCAAATGTGCTGGCCCATTTCCCGGCCCATGCCCGGGAAAACGCAGAGGATGATCCTTGCCGGCTTCTATGACATCGCCGACATTGGTGCGGAAGGTCAGAACCTTCTGTCCGTCCTTCTCGCTCGCATTCATCTCGACGGCGACAAAGGGCGCATCGACGACCCTGATGCCGACCTTTTCCACAGGAGTTACGAGGTAGGTCTTGCCGTCTTCATCTTTCCTCAAAACGGTGGAAAAGAGCTGGACCAGCGGCTGCCGGCCAATCGGGGTGCCCATATAGAACCAGGTGCCATCCGCCCTGATTTCCATGTCGATATCGCCGCAAAAGGGCGGATTCCATTTCTCGACAGGCGGCAACCCGCGCTTTTTTCCGGATTTCGCCTCGGAAGCGCGCGAAATCAGCGCGGCAAGCCCCGCTGCATCCGCCATATGCTTCATTTCCTCGGCTGCCATTCTTCTGTCCCGGTTTGCTCTTAACGAAATAAGTCACGAGATAGTCATTTGAAACAAACTTGTCAGCCCGCAACATCTTCATAACTGTATCGGGTATGAGGCACGCCTAGTAAAATCAGACGATTCGCAGCCGAATGATTTCAGCCGTTGGAGACGCCCGTGGGTATGATCAAGACCGAAGCCAGCCTCGATGAACAGGCGATTGTCGCCGCCGCAGAACGAGCGCTATCCGATATCGCCGCCATCCGCACGGAAGTTTCCAAGGTCATCTTCGGTCAGGAAAGCGTGGTTGAAAATACGCTTCTCGCCGTTCTCTCCGGTGGTCATGCCCTTCTTGTCGGCGTTCCCGGCCTTGCCAAGACCAGGCTCGTGACGACGCTTGGCGAAGTCCTCGGCCTTGCTGCGAACCGTATCCAGTTCACCCCCGACCTGATGCCATCTGATATCCTCGGCTCTGAAGTCATGGACCAGGACGACAGTGGCCGCCGCTCCTTCCGTTTCGTCAAGGGTCCCGTCTTCGCCCAGCTTCTGATGGCTGACGAAATCAACCGCGCCTCGCCACGCACCCAGTCTGCTTTGCTACAGGCGATGCAGGAATACCATATCACCATTGCCGGCCAGCGTTATGACCTGCCCTCGCCCTTCCACGTTCTCGCAACGCAGAACCCGCTGGAGCAGGAAGGCACCTATCCGCTTCCCGAAGCCCAGCTCGACCGTTTCCTTCTGCAGGTCGATGTCAACTATCCGGAACTTGCCGCCGAGCGCCAGATCCTGCTGGAGACCACAGGTCTCACCGAAGCCAAGCCGGAACCGGTCATCAATGCGGCACGTCTGTCCGAAATCCAGACGCTCGTCCGCCAGATGCCGGTCAGCGACACCGTCGTCGATGCCATCCTCTCGCTCGTACGTTCAGCCCGCCCGGGCCAGGGCAATGCCTCCACCGACAAGCATGTCGCCTGGGGCCCCGGCCCGCGCGCCGGCCAGGCGATGATGCTCTGCGCCCGCGCTCGCGCGCTCTACGAAGGCCGTCTGGCACCCTCGCTCGACGATATCTACGCACTCGCCGAGCCCGTTCTCGAGCACCGCATGGCCCTGACCTTCGCCGCCCGTGCCGAGGGCATGTCGGTGCGCGACGTCATCGCCGGACTGGTCAGGCAGGCAAAGGGATAAGGAAGCGTAGCGCGTGGCATCCATCGGACAGATCGTCAACCCGACGTCAGGCAATGATGCCCTTTCCCGCGCAAGGCAGCGGGCCGCTCTCGTGCCGGATTGCCTGGTTGAAGCCAAGCGTATCGCCAATACCGTGATTGCCGGCTGGCATGGCCGACGCAAACGCGGCATCGGCGAGAATTTCTGGCAGTTCCGCCCCTATAGCGAAGGCGAAAGCCTGTCACGCATCGACTGGCGCCGCTCCGCCCGCGACGACCATACCTATGTGCGCGACCGCGAATGGGAGGCCGCCCACACGATCTGGCTCTGGGCCGATATGTCGCCCTCGATGATGTACAAATCGACCTATGGCAGCGCATCGAAGGAGAGCCGTGCGCTGGTCATCATGCTGGCGCTGGCCGAGATCCTCGCCCGCTCCGGGGAGCGTATCGGTTGTCCCGGGGTGATGGAGCCCGTCTCTGCCCGCAACGCCGCCGAAAGGCTTGCAGCTGTCCTGATGCACACGCCGTTGACCGGCGGCCTGCCGGAAACTGCGATGGTGCGCGGCTGGAGCGATCTCATCCTCATCGGTGATTTTCTTGATGACGCACCCGCCATTATGGCCCGTCTCGGGCCGCTTGCCCGCCGCGGCCTGCGCGGCCATGTGGTCGAAATCGCCGATCCGGCCGAGGAAATCTTCCCCTACAACGGCCGCACCGAATTCACCGATCCAGAAACCGGCGAAAGGCTGACCTCCGGACGAGCCGAGAGCCTGCGCGAAGCCTATCGCAACGCATATCTCGCCCGGCGTGAAAACCTCGGTCAATCACTGCGCCATCTCGGCTGGACATTCGTCAGCCACCGCACCGATCACCTGGCGTCCGAAGCGCTGGTCGCAATCCATATGTACCTTTCGGGAATGCCGGCAAAGGCAACGCATGGAGGACAGCTTTGAGCGCTCTTCCTTTCGCCTTTGCCTATCCCGCCATCCTTGGCGCGTTGATTGCCCTTCCCGTTATCTGGTGGCTGTTGCGGCTCACGCCGCCGCGTCCGCAGGCAGAAGTCTTCCCGCCGCTGAAGATCCTCGCGACCGTGCTCAAGCGCGAGGAAACGCCGGCGAAAAGCCCCTGGTGGCTGACGCTGCTGCGCATGCTTCTGGCCGCCGCGATAATCTTTGCAATCGCCGACCCGGTCTTCAATCCGCGGACCAGCACGCTTGCGTCCGGTGGTCCGCTCGTCCTTTTCGTCGACAATAGCTGGGCTTCGGCACCCGACTGGGAGCGCCGTGTCCAGACGGCCGACGCACTGATCGACGATGCCGAGTCCGCCGGTGCTGTCGTCTCGGTCGCCTTCACCGCAGAGCCCACAAACGACGCGACACCCGGGACGGCCTCGGCCGCCCGCGAAAAGCTGCGTGCCGCCCAGCCGAAGCCGCTCGTGCCCGATCGCCAGCGGGCATTCGAGGCCCTGCGCTCAGCGCTCAACGGCACGCATCCGGGGACGCTTGTCTTCCTCACCGACGGCGCGGCAAGCAGTGACGACGACGCCATCGTGCGTCAACTCTCCGACCTTCAGCCCACCGAACTGCGCGTGATCGAAGGCGATGCGGCCCAGACGGTCGCAATCTCCGGCGCCGCCAATGCGGCTGACGCGATGACGGTCAAAGTGACCCGCCTCAGCCCCGGTGGCGCGATCTCCGTCCCGCTCAACGCACAGGACGCACAGGGCCGCGTGATCGCCACCGGCAGGGCAGATTTCGCCCCCGGCGAGACAGCCGTCAATGCCGGCATTTCCGCTCCTTTCGAGATGCGCAACGATTTTGCCCGCGTCAGCATCAATACTGGCGCCACCGCGGGCGCCGTGCATTTGCTCGACGATGCCTTCAAGCGTCGCAGGGTCGTGCTGCTGTCGGGCGAAAGCGGCGATGAATTCCAGCCGCTGCTATCCCCGCTCTACTACATTCAGCGGGCGCTTGAACCCTATGCGGACCTGGTGAGGCCGACCGATGCCAATCTTTCGGTCGCCATCCCGAAACTGCTCACCAACAATCCCTCCGTCATCATCATGGCCGATATCGGCCGTCTTCCGGAGGATACCTACGCGCCTCTGCAGCGCTGGATATCGAATGGCGGCATGCTGCTGCGCTTTGCCGGCCCGCGCCTGGCTGCAGCCCCTGCCGAAGACCCGCTGATCCCGGTCACTTTGCGACAAGGTGAACGGGCGCTTGGCGGCAGCCTGTCCTGGAGCGAACCGCAGGCGCTTGCCGAATTCCCCGCTTTCGGCCCGTTTGCCGGCATACCGCGCCCGACCGACGTCACGATCAACCGTCAGGTTTTGGCGGAGCCGACGCCTGATCTTGCCGAACGCACATGGGCAAGCCTTGCCGATGGTACGCCGCTCGTAACGATGAATAAGATGAATGCCGGCCAGATCGTTCTCTTCCACGTCAGCGCCGAAGCCACCTGGTCGAACCTGCCGATTTCAGGCACTTTCGTCGAAATGCTGCGACACCTCATCCAGATCTCGCGTTCTGGCGGCGTGACCTCGGAATCGACAGGCAGCGCGCGTGTCGCCGAAACCCTGCCGCCCTTCCGCATGCTGACGGCCAAGGGCACGTTGGTGACGGAAACCGGCAATGCCCGTCCGCTGATACCGAATGCCAAGGCCGCACCCCTTGCCAATTTTGACAACCCGCCCGGCCTCTACGGTTCGGAAGATGGCTTTGCGGCACTCAACGTGCTGCCCGAAAACGCGAACCTGAAACCACTCGACATTGCTGGCGTAAATGTCGTCCGCGCCGGTCTCATCGGCGGCGAAAGCTGGTCTGCCAAGCCCCTGCTCTTCTTCATCGCCTTCCTGCTGCTCCTCGCCGACAGCCTGATCGTGCTCTTCATGAACGGCGCCTTCTCCCGCATGCGCCCGCGCGCCAGGGCTGCCGCGACGATCGCCGTGGCGCTTGCGGCCGGCCTCATGCTGCGGCCAGACATCTCGCATGCCAATGATACCCAGCCGGGCGACGACATCATCATGCAGCGGCTGGACAATACCCATCTCGCCTATGTCGTGACCGGCGAACAGGATGTCGACAATATTTCCGAAGAGGGGCTCGACGGCCTCACGAAATTCCTGACTTACCGCACGACGCTGGAGCCGGCTCCGCCCGTCGGCGTTGACCTGAACAAGGACGAGCTGTCCTTCTACCCGATCATCTACTGGCCTGTTTCCGCAACTGCGCCGATGCCGTCCAACGCCGCCATCAGCCGTATCGACGCCTACATGCGCAACGGTGGAACGGTGCTTTTCGATACGCGCGACCAGATCGACTCTCTCGAAGGCGGCAGCGACACGACTGCCAACGGTCAGCGCCTGCAGCAGATCCTCGCCAATCTGGATATTCCGCCACTGGAACCCGTACCGCACGACCACGTGCTGACCAAGTCCTTCTATCTGCTGTCCAGCTTCCCCGGCCGCTACGCCGGCAGCCCGCTCTGGATCGAAGCGCGGCAGGGAGGTCAGAACCAGAGCAATGCCAATAGGCCGGCCGCTGCCGCAGACGGCGTCTCGCCGATCCTGATTACCGCGAACGATTTTGCCGGTGCCTGGGCCGTCGACGATAATGACACACCGCTCCTGCCCACTGTGCCGCCGGATGAAACGCAGCGCGAATATGCCTTCCGCGCAGGCGTCAACATCATGATGTACATGCTGACCGGCAACTACAAGACGGACCAGGTCCACGTGCCCGACCTGCTCGAACGGCTGGGGCAGTGACATGACGATCGATTATTCGCCTTTCCTTCCCTGGCCCTTTCTGGCGGTGCTGACAGGCATCGTCCTTCTGATCGCAATATTCGCGATCTGGCGCGGCATTCGCGGCGCGTGGATTCGCACGCTTGCCGCTCTCGCCCTCCTCGCAGCACTTGCCAACCCGGTATTGCTGCAGGAAGACCGCGATCAGCTGTCGACCATCGTCCCCGTTATCGTCGACCGCAGCCAGAGCCAGCAGACGGCCGATCGCATGACGATGACCGATGAGGCGCTCGCCTCTCTGAAGACGCAGCTGGCGCGCTTTCCGCAAATCGAGCCGCGTTTCGTGGACGTGAACGAGGACCGCAATTCCGATGTGCCGTCCACCCGTCTCTTCGATGCGCTCTCGGCCTCGATCGCCGATGTGCCGCCTTCGCGCGTCGGCGGCGCGATCATGCTGACGGATGGCGAAGTGCATGATGTGCCCGGCGTCAATCAGGCGCTCGGCTTCGACGCACCGATCCATGGCCTGATCACCGGCAAGCCGAACGAGTTCGACCGCCGCATCGAAGTCATCAAGGCCCCCCGCTTCGGCATCGTCAACGAGGAGCAGCAGCTCGTCCTGCGGGTCTTCGACGACGGCCCGAGCCCGGGCGGCACGGCAAATGTGACGGTGCGCCTTAATGGCGACGAGATCGCCACCCTTCAGGCAACGCCTGGCCAGGATACACCCTTCTCCTTCAAGGTGGCCCGCGGTGGCCCGAATGTGCTGGAATTCTCCGTTGCCGGTATTCCCGGTGAGGTGACGGATGCCAATAACCGCGCCGTGCACATCATCGATGGCATCCGCCAGAACCTGCGTGTCCTCCTCGTCTCGGGCGAACCGCATGCCGGCGAGCGCGCCTGGCGCAACCTCCTGAAATCCGACGCGTCGGTCGATCTCGTGCATTTCACCATTCTGCGCCCACCGGAGAAGCAGGACGGCACGCCGATCAACGAGCTGTCGCTGATCGCCTTCCCGACGCGAGAGCTCTTCGTCGACAAGATCAAGGATTTCGATCTGATCATCTTCGACCGCTATCAGGACCGCGCCAATGTGCTGCCGATGCTCTATTACGATAACATCGCGCAATACGTGGAAAACGGCGGCGCGCTGCTGATTGCCGCCGGCCCCGAGCATGCAAGCCCGGAATCGATCGCCATGACGCCGCTCGCCTCCGTGCTGCCGGCAGAGCCGACCGGCCGGATGATCGAGCAAGCCTTCTACCCCCGCCTGTCAGAACAGGGCCGCAAGCATCCTGTCACGCGCGGGCTTGACGGCTCCGGCGACGAGCCGCCGCATTGGGGCCGTTGGTTCCGCAGCGTCGATGTCGACCGGCCACAGGGCCAGACCGTCATGGTTGGCGCCGACAACCATCCGCTGCTTGTTCTCAACCGCGCCGGCCAGGGACGTGTCGCCATGCTGCTTTCCGACCAGGGCTGGCTCTGGGCGCGTGGCTTCGAGGGCGGCGGCCCGCATGTCTCGCTCTATCGTCGCATCGCCCACTGGCTGATGAAGGAACCGGCGCTGGAAGAAGAGGCACTGACGGCCCGCACCTCCGGCCGCACGCTGGAAATCACCCGCCAGACGATCGGCGATGCTCCCGGTGACGCGGTCGTGCGCTACCCCTCGGGCAAGACCGAGAACCTGCCGCTGACGCAGACCGAGCCCGGCCTCTACAAGGCCGAAAAGCGCATGGACGAGATCGGCCTTTTCGAAATCCGCAATGGCGACCTGACGACACTCGCCCATGTCGGAGCCGTCGATGCCCCGGAATTCAAGGCGATGATCTCGACGACGGCGGCTCTGAAGCCTATCACCGACAAGAGCCGCGGCCTCGTGACCCGTGTCGTCAACAATGCCGGCGCCATCAGTGTCCCGCCGATCCTTCCCGTGCGGGGTCAGGTACGCGTCACCGACAATGACCGCATGCAGATCCGCATGACCAACGAGACCGTGTTGAAGGGCATCAACACCTTGCCGCTCTTCGCAGGCTTTGCAGGTGTCGGCATTCTGCTTCTTGCCTTTGGCGCCATGTGGTGGCGCGAAGGACGATAACGATGCCGGAATTCGAGCTCACCGCTTCCCCTTCACCGGAAGAGCTCGCCGTCATCACCGATGGGCTGACGGCTTTCAACACCGAGGATGTCGGCCCGTCCGAGCGGCAGGCGCTTGCCGTTCTGATCCGCGATACCGACGGCAAGGTTTCCGGCGGTCTGTCCGGCTACACGGCCTGGGGCTGGCTCTTCGTACAGTTGCTCTACATTCCCGATACGCTCCGCGGCAGCGGCATGGCCGGCAAGATCCTTGCAAAGGCGGAAGAAGAAGCCGCTGCCCGCGGCTGCCGCGGGGCCTGGATCGATACGTTCAATCCGAATGCGCTCAGCGCATACAAGAGTCAGGGCTACGAGGTCTTCGGCGAACTGCCGGATTTTCCCGACGGCCGAACGCGGACCTTCCTCAAGAAGATGCTGTGACGAGAGCAATTCCAGCAAAAAAGGACGGAAATGCCCTACTTCCGCCAGGCAATCTTGCCCTTCAGCCGGGCATGCGCATCTTCCGCGAATGGCACGACGAGAACGCGGCCCGGATCGACCGGACCGGGAAAGGTCAGCGCGCCATAGGCGACCTTTTCGAAGCCGAGCGGGCAATAATAGGGCGGGTCTCCGACCAGTATGACGGCTTCCGAGCCCTTGCGTTTGGCAGCTTCCACCGCAATGCGCACCAACTCCCGGCCAATGCCCTTGCTTTTGTGCGACGGCCGCACCGCAAGAGGTCCGAGCAGGTGCCCCTTCACCGTTCCGGCCATAACCGGCGTCATCCGCACAGAAGCGATCGTTTCGCCGTCATCGGCGCAGATGAAGGAGAGCGACAGGTCATGCGGTCCCTGCTCGCGGATGCGTGCAGCGGCGCGCGTATGCCGGCCCGGGCCGAAGGCTTCTTCGTTGATGTGTTCGATAGCAGCGTCGTGAGACGCATCCTCGGTGAGGTAGACGAGATCGTGCTTGTACATGAGCATGGGAACAGAGACCGTATAGACGCAGATATATGGGTTCGCGAACACGCCCTCAGGCGTTCGGGAACATCAGCGTCGTCGCAGGCCTCTGAGAATAGACATCAAGCAGGATTCCAGAATTTTGTGAGGAAGGCGGATAGCAGGAAAAATTTCCGGCGTCCATTGCAAAAATTCGGTCAAGAGCTGGGTGGCCGAGACGCAGTGTTCAATCTTTGCCAACCTGCAAAATGCAGCGCACTGCAATATCTATGCTGCAACAACCAATTTCAGAGGTAGAAAACATGGGCATGCTGGTAGACGGCGTCTGGCATGACGTCTGGTACGATACGAAGGAAACGAAGGGTCATTTCAAGCGTCAGCCATCGCAGTTCCGCAACTGGATCACGGCCGACGGAGAAGCCGGTCCCAGCGGCAAAGGCGGCTTCAAGGCGGAAGCGGGTCGCTATCATCTCTATGTTTCCCTCGCCTGTCCCTGGGCGCATCGCACGCTGATCTTCCGCAAGCTGAAGAAGCTCGAAGACTTGATTTCCGTTTCGGTCGTCGATCCGCTGATGGTGGAAAACGGCTGGGAGTTCAAAGTCGGCAATGGCGCCACCGGCGATCATCTTTTTGGCTCCAAAGCGCTCTGGGAAATCTACGTGAAGGCCGATCCGCACTATTCCGGCCGCGTCACTGTCCCTGTTCTCTGGGACAAGCAAACCGGCACGATCGTCAACAACGAGTCGGCCGAAATCATCCGCATGTTCAACAGCGCCTTCAATCACCTGACGGGCTCAACAGCGGATTATTACCCGGAAGCCCTGCGGGCAGACATCGATGCGCTGAACGACGTGGTCTATGACACCGTCAACAACGGCGTCTACAAGTCAGGCTTTGCCACCACGCAAGCAGCTTACGAGGAAAATGTCGTCAAGCTCTTCGAAACGCTGGACAGGCTCGATGAGCGCCTTGGCAAGGGCCGTTACGTTTTCGGCGACCGCCAGACCGAAGCCGACTGGCGGCTCTTTACGACGCTCGTACGTTTCGACCCCGTTTATGTCGGCCACTTCAAATGTAATATCCGCCGTATCGAGGACTACCGCAACCTGCCGGCCTATCTGCGTGACCTCTATCAGACCCCTGGTGTTGCCGACACGGTGAACCTGCGACACATCAAGGAACACTATTACCGGAGCCACAAGACCATCAACCCGACCGGCATCGTGCCCGTTGGTCCGGCGCTCGATCTCGACCGGCCGCATGGCCGTGACAAGCTGGCAGCCGCAGCGTGAGCTTTACCAGTAATGTGCCGGCTCCGCCTCGCCGCGGAGCTCGGCCAGCCTCCTATGCGTCGCTTCGGTCGTTTCCGCCGGCAGGTTGTCGATCTCGAAAAAGCCGCTATCGGCAATTTCCCAGTCCGGCGGCCGAGGCGCCGTCTGTTCCACGGTGGCCCGATAGAAGACCACATGGTCGCGCCGGGTGATACTGGTGTTGAAATAGACGTGGAAGAGTTGCGGCTTGCCGACGATCCTAAGGTTGCCTTCCTCCCGCAATTCCTTGATGAGCGCTTCTTCTGCCGTCTCGTTTCGCTCCAGCCCGCCGCCTGGCATATGCCATCCGCCGGTATAGCCGTGACGAACGAGAAAGAGGCGTCCCTGCTCGTCGAAACAGGCTGCACGGACCCCCATCGTCATTCCGCGCGCAATGGAAAAATACACGTGCAGCAGCCGCACCAACACTTTCATGTGAAGGGGCCATGTTTGTTTGTCTGCCATGGGCTCTTTCATACTCTCATCGCGCGGATGTGTTTGAATTGTAAATAAGCTGGTCTATGTGTCGTTGCATGTTCAAGCTAGCGCATATCTCCGACGTCCATCTCGGACCCCTGCCCCGCCTTTCCATTCACGAACTTTTTTCAAAACGTATTACGGGCTTTGTGAACTGGCACCGCAACCGGCGCAAGCATCTTTTCGGCAGCACGCTCGATCTGCTGCTGAACGATATCCGTTCGCATAAGGCTGACCATCTGGCGGTGACCGGCGACCTCGTCAACCTCGCAAGCGGCATCGAAATCCGCGCCGCTGCAGCCTGGCTGCGCGAACTCGGCGATCCCGCCGCGACCTCGGTCGTTCCCGGCAACCACGATGCCTATGTGCCAGGCTCCTATGAGAAGTCGATGCGCGCTTGGTACGACTATGTGCGCGGCGACCTCGCTCCGCCGCAATGGGAAGAAGACCGCCACATCTTCCCCTACCTTCGCATCCGCGACAAGGTCGCAATCGTCGGCTGCTCGACGGCCGTCGCAACCCCACCCTTCGCGGCCTCCGGCTTCTTCGGCGCGCGCCAGGCGCGCGATACGGTCAACATGCTGCGCGCTGCCGGTGAAGCCGGCCTCTTCCGTGTCGTCATGATCCACCATCCGCCCATCCGCGGCGCGACCTCCTTTTACAAGCGCATGATCGGCATCCGCCGTTTCGCAGCCGTCATTTCCACCGGCGGAGCGGAACTCGTGCTGCATGGCCATACGCATCTCAATACGCTCTACTGGCTGCGCGGGCAGACGGGTCCCGTCCCTGTCATCGGCATCGCCTCTGCCTCGCAGGGACCGGGCGGCATCAAGCCCCGCGCCGCCTACAATCTCTTCTCCATTTCCGGTTCTCCCGGCGCCTGGGAGGTGAAGGGCGAGCGCTTCAGCATCAACGACACCGGTGACGGCATGATGCCGGAAAGCGCTGATATTTTCGCATTTTAACGGCGATTGCAGAATCAGTTCCGACAGCGGTTGAAGCAATGCGTGAAGAGCGTTTGCCAGTGACGCAAGATCAGCAATAAAGGCCGCCGGGGCTCTTGGTATTTTCAATCGTCGGCGTACAATCCGGCAACCGCAGCGTTTCAAAACGGAGTACGCCCGATGACTGCTTCTCTTCGTCGCCTGTGCAGACTTTCGCTTGTTTCCGTCTTTGCTTTAGGCCTCGCCACGTCCGCCTTCGCGGTCGGCGACAACAATGACGAGACCTCGCCGCCGCAGAAGACCCAGACGACCAAGACCTGCACCAAAGGCAAGGTGTGGGATGCCAAGAAGAAGGAATGCGTCGACCCGAAGAAGCAGAGCTTCAACGATGACGATCTCTACAAGTTCGCTCGCGAATTCGCCTATGCCGGCCAGTATGAGAACGCCATCACGGTGCTCAATCTCGCCAAAAACCAGAACGATCCGCGCATCCTGAACTATCTTGGTTATGCCAACCGCAAGGCCGGCCGCATGGAGCTCGGCATGTCCTACTACAAGAAGGCGCTGCAGCAGGATGAGAACTACATCCTCGCACGCTCTTATATGGGCATGGCGCTTGCCGAGCAGGGCGACATCCAGGGCGCCCGCGTCCAGCTCGTCGAGATTCGCGATCGCGGCGGCGAAAACACCTGGGCCTATCGCGCTCTGCTGCAGAGCCTGAACGGCTACAGGACATATTGAGACAAGCTCCGCGGGGTATCGTGCGGAAATCCCCTGGCAAGGGATGGACGAATTGAACCCCGCGCTTGCGAAATACAGGCGACCTGTTCCATAAAAGCCGCCTGTATGGCCGGGATGAATACGATGGCTTCGCGCCCGCCGGGCAAGCCCCGCATGCGAAGCTGGCCCATATTCGATGCTGGTATGAGTTTCGGCCAATGTGAATGCTTCTTGGAAAGACCATGCGCCAACCCGCAACCACCACCGATATCCGGCGTGACCTCGTCGGTCTCTTGCCCCGCCTCCGCCGCTTTGCCATTACGCTCGCGGGAGAGACGACTGCGGCCGATGAGCTGGTTCAGTCGGTCTGTCTGCGCGCTATTTCCAAGGGACATCAGTGGAACGGCGAAGGCCGGCTGGAAAGCTGGATCTACATGCTGGCCCGCCAGCAATGGGCGGAAGACAGTCGCAAGCGCAAGCCGCGTCCGGCCGCGCGAGGCAATGTGACCGATATCCGTGACGCCATTCGCGATCGCGTGGCTGCCGTCGATGCCGACGCCCTGCACCGCATGCTTGCGGAAATGCCCGAGGGCGTGGCCAGCATTTTCGTGCTGATCGACGTGGAAGGCCACAGCTATCAGCAGGCAGCCGAAATCATGGGCATCGCAATCGGCAATATTGCCGGCCAGCTTGCCACCGCACGACTCCATTTCGCCGCATTGTCCGGTCACAATCCGCCCGTTCACAGGTACTGACTGATTTGCTCGATTTCAAAAAACAGCCGCTCGAAGCCCAGCTTGCCGCCCTCCTCGATGGCGAAACCACACCGGAACAGAAGCTGGAGCTGGAAGGCCGGCTGGCAACGGATGAAAATGCCCGCAAGATCTACGACAAGCTCCGCCACGGCGTCGATTTCGGACGCCGCAAGCTCGACGACATGCTGAAAGAGCCTGTTCCGCTGGCGCTTGTCCGATCCATCAAGAGCACGCAGCCGCCAAAGACGCCGATCGCCCCGCGCAGCGCGCGCCCGCAGCTGAAGCTCGCGCCGAACGGCCGTCAGGCGCTTGCCGCTGCCCTCATTCTCTTCGTCGTCGGTGGTGGCATCGGCTATTTCATCGGCAACGCGCCGGATACGGATGACGCTGCACCGGTCGCCGCGGCGCAGATCAACACCAATGACTGGCTGGGCGACGTCACCGCCTTTCAGCGGCTTCTCGTGCGCCAGCCGCGTCACCTCGTCGAGGTGCCGGCCTCCCAAGCCGAGGAAATCTCCTCCTGGCTGACAACGGCGATCGGCGTGCCGTTCCGCGTGCCGGATCTTTCCGCCGGATCCTGGACCTTTCAGGGTGCGCGCGTGATCCTTGGCGACAACCGCCCTGTCGGCCAGCTTGTCTATTCCAACACAGATGGCGATATCATCTCGATATGTTTCCGCAAGGATGCGCAGCCACCGGAAACGGAAGATTTCAAGGAAACGATCCGCGACGAAATCGGCCTTGTGACCTGGCACAATGCGGGCACGTCCTATGTATTGGCCGGCCCCTCGGCCGAAGCTTCTCTCGGCCAGCTCGCCATGGAAGTCGCCGCCGCCATTTGATGGTTAAGGCACCAGAACGACTTTTCCGCTGACCCGGCGCTCTTCGAGCACGCGATGCGCCTCAGCCGCTTCATCAAGCGAAAAACTTCCGCCGTGCACGACCTTCAACGCTGCGGCTGCGGCGAGATCGAAGAGGAGAGCGAGATCGCTCTTCCATTTGTCGGCGGCAATCAACGGCAGCAGCGAAAAGCCCTTCAATGACTGGTTTGCATCCAGCATGGAGCGGATTTCGGAAAGCTCGAGCGAGAACCGCCCCATGGCCGCCAAGAGAATTTCTCCGGCCGGAGCAAGTGCGGCCAGAGACGCCCTCGCGACATCGCCGCCGACCGTCTCGTAAATGACATCGGCGCCCTGCCCTCCGGTCGCTGCCTTGACGGGACCGGCCCAATCTCTGGCGGTGTAATCGACCGCCAGATCAGCGCCGAGCGAAAGTGCAATTCTCCTCTTGGCCTCGCTGCCTGCTGCGGCAATGACCTTGCTCGCTCCTTCCAGCCTGGCAAGCTGCAGCAACAGCGATCCGACCCCGCCGCCGGCAGCGTTGACGAGCACCACCTTTCCCTTCGGCGGACTACGACGCACCATGTGCAGAGCCGTCAGGCCCTGCACCATCAACGCCGCCGCATCTGCAAAGGAAAGGCTGTCCGGCAAACGCACCGCCGCTCCAGCATCAACAACCACATATTCGGCATAACCGCCAAAGCCACGCCCGATTGCAAAGAGCGGGACAGCGACGCGCGCACCGGAGAGCGACGGATCGGCATCCGCCCCAATGTCTTCGACGATGCCTGCCACTTCCACGCCGGGAAAGACAGGCAGCGGCGGCGTGACGGCATAACGATCCGCCCGCATCAGAACCTCGAAGAAATTGACACCGGCAGCATGGACACGCACCAGCACCTCACCGCCTTTGGGTTCCGGTTTCGGCACCTCGATAGCTTCGAGAACTTCAGGCGGACCGAAGCGGGTGAATTGAACGGCTTTCATGGCGGACCTCACGTTTTGATGGCGTGAAGCAGGCCTTAGCACTCGATTTACAGTTCAAAATACACACATATCAGTGCCATACCCACCAGGAGGTGACCATGACCGAGCCCATGAAAAGATTACCGAAACTGCCTGTGGAACGCGCTTTGAAGGTCATTTCCGGGCGATGGAAACCCCTCATCCTCTATCACGTCTTCTCAGGACCCAGGCGACTTTCGGAACTCAAGCGCATGATGCCTGACATCACCCAGAAGGTGCTGATCCAGCAGTTGCGGGAAATGGAAGAGCACGGCCTTGTACGCCGGGAGATCTTTGCCGAGGTGCCGACGCGGGTGGAATATAGCACAACCGAGCTCGGCCTCGGGCTGGAGCCGATCCTTCTTGCTCTCTGCCAATGGGGACAGAACCACGCGGAAGCGCAGGGCGAACTCGATGAGCTCGCTGATTGCATCGTCAGGCCGCGTCATCCTGAGGCGATCGCGGCCTGATCGGAATGCTCAGGCCTTGCCGGCCTTCACGTCGAGCACGCGGTTCGCAGCCGACACGATCGCTTCGAGCGATGCCGCGACGATATTGGTGTTGATGCCGGCACCGAAGAGCTTGCCGCCCGGATACGACGTCTCGACATAGGAGATCGCGGCGGCATTGGAGCCGTGCTGCAACGAATGCTCCGAATAGTCCTCGACCGACATCTCGATGCCGAGATAATGCGACAGCGCATTGATGAAGCCGTCGATCGGGCCATTGCCGCGGCCTTCGATACGCTTGATCTCGCCATTGTCGGTGATTTCGGCCGCCACGACCCTCTGTCCCTTGCGCTCGGTGTCAGGGTAGGTGTGATGATCGACGAACTTCAGGCGGCCATCCGGCTGGGTCACATAGCGCTCGATGAACCGGTCGTGGATACGCTTTGACGGAAGCTCCTTACCTTCTTCATCGGTAATGCGCTGGATGTCTCCGCGGAATTCGACCTGCAGATTGCGCGGCAGGTTGAGCCCGTAGTCCTGCTGCAGGATATAGGCGATGCCGCCCTTGCCGGACTGCGAATTGATGCGGATGATCGCCTCGTAGGAGCGGCCAACGTCGCGCGGGTCGATCGGCAGGTACGGCACTTCCCAGACCGGATGGTTGGCGACTTGTGCTGCCTTCATGCCCTTGTTGATCGCATCCTGATGCGAGCCGGAGAAGGCCGTGTAGACCAGCTCGCCGACATAGGGGTGACGCTCGGTGATCGCCATCTGGTTCGAATATTCGAACACTTCCTTGATGCGCTCGATATTGGAGCAGTCGATCTGCGGATCGACACCCTGCGTGAACATGTTGAGCGCCATGGTGACGACATCGACATTGCCGGTGCGCTCGCCATTGCCGAAGAGCGTGCCCTCGACGCGGTCCGCACCAGCCAGCAGAGCGAGCTCGGCAGCGGCGATCCCGGTGCCGCGGTCATTATGCGGATGCAGAGAGATGATCAGGTTCTCACGGTTGTCGAGATTGCGGCACATCCACTCGATCTGGTCGGCGTAAACGTTCGGCGTAGCCATCTCTACCGTCGAAGGCAGGTTGATGATGAGCTTGTTCTCAGGTGTCGGCTTCATCACCTCGATGACGGCGTTGCAGATTTCCAGCGCCACATCCAGCTCGGTGCCGGTGAAACTTTCGGGCGAATATTCGAAACGATAGCCGCCTCCGGCCTTTGCCGCCATGTCGCTGATCATCTTGGCGGCATCGACGGCAATCTGCTTGATGCCGTGCACATCCTTGGCAAAGACCACGCGGCGCTGCAATTCACTCGTGGAATTGTAGAAGTGGACGATCGGCTGCTTTGCGCCTTCCAGCGCCTCGAAGGTGCGGGTGATCAGTTCGGGCCGGCACTGAACCAGCACCTGCAGCGAGACGTCGTCGGGCACATTGCCCTCTTCGACGCACCAGCGGGCGAAATCGAAGTCGGTTTGCGAGGCGGACGGGAAACCGATCTCGATTTCCTTGAAGCCCATTTCCAGGAGCAGATGGAACATGCGCGCCTTGCGATCATGGCCCATCGGATCGACAAGCGCCTGGTTGCCGTCTCGCAGGTCGACGGAGCACCAGATCGGCGCCTTGGAAATGGTCTTGGTCGGCCAGGTGCGGTCGGGAATGTTCACCTGCGGATAGGGCCGGTATTTGACGGCGGCGTCGGGCATGCCCTTGGCGCCTGCGGAGGATCGGCGGGTGGTCGTGTCCATTGTCTTGTCTCCTCGTCCCGGCATTTGCCTCGCGTCTTAGCCGATCATATCAGGCTTGGCGACTGCAAATGCGGACCTTTGATCGGTCGTTTGGTCAATTTTGAATGTGAGTCGCGAGGAGCGATGGCCGGGCGGGCTTTCGGCCGCCGGGCGCTCCTCAAAGGACCCGGCAACCGCGCGTAAGGCCGAGGAGAAGAAGCGAGGTCAGGGCGCGCGTATTGTCACGCAGGGCCGTGCGGCCGCGTGCAATCGTCTCGGAAATCCGTGCGCTTGTGCTCTTCATGTCCGCGCTTATAGCCTCCGCCGGAAAATCCGGCAACCCCTCGCCTATTTTTTCCTCGCCTGCACGATACGGGACAGCGCCAGCATCAGCCCGCCCGCGATCAGCCCCCAGAAGGCGCCGGATATGCCGCCGAAGGAAACGCCTGACGCAGTGACGAGGAAGGTAATTGCCGCTGCCTCACGCGATTCCGGTGCCTGGAAAGCGGCCATGGCCGAACTGGAGAAGGCGCCGACAAGCGCCAGACCGGCCACGGCCTCGATAAGGATCGGTGGCGCCAGCGCGACAAAGGCCGTCACCGCTCCGGCAAGCAGGCCGAAAATGATGTAGCCGACGCCCGAGATCAGCGCCGCCCAATACCGCCGCGAGGGATCGGCATGCGCGTCCTGCCCGGCGCACATCGCTGCGGTGATCGCCGCCAGGTTGACCGCATGGCCGCCAAAAGGCGCCGCCAGAAGCGAGAAGACGCCGGTTACCGCGAAGAGCGGCCCCGGCATCGGATCATAGTGATTGACCTTCAGCACCGCGATGCCAGGAATATTCTGCGACGCCATGGTCACGATGAAGAGCGGCAGGGCAATCGACACGAAACCCGAGAGATTGAAGACCGGATGCACGATATCGATGACCGGCACCAGCGACTGCTCGAGCGAAGAGAAGGCACCCGCGGGAATATCGACACCGAAGGCCAGTACCAGCACGAAAGCCACCAGCGCCGCCGGCACCGCCCAAAGGCGCTTGAAGGCGCCGACCACGATCCAGGTCAGAATGATCGGCAGACCGAGCAGCGGATTGAAGGCGACGGCCTTGACCGGCGCAAAACAAAGGCCGAGCAGCACGCCCGACAGCATTGCATTTGCAAGCGGCGCAGGAATGGCGGCAACCGCCCGTCCGAGCGGCTTGAACAGCCCGGCAACAACAATCAGCACGCCGCAAAGAATGAACGCGCCGACCGCTGCATCGAAGCCCCCGTCAATCGTTCCGATGCTCGCAAGCAGCGCAGCCCCAGGTGTCGACCAGGCGATGCTGACCGGCAGACGCGTGACGGCGCTGAGCACGACAGCGCAAAGCCCCATCGAGATCGACAACGCCATCAGCCCCGAAGCCGCCTGCGCATCCGTCGCACCCACCGCCTGAAGCCCATGCAACACGACGGCAAAGGAACTGGTGAACCCGACGAAAGCCGTCAGAAGCCCCATGAACAGGCTCTGTACGGAGAAATCTTTGAGCATGGCGCGACTCCGGCTGCGAAGATTGCGCATGGAGCAGCATAAGCGAATTGCGCGCAAGCCGGATTGCCCCTGGAAATGTTCGCTTACGCGGCAATCCCACGAGATTGCATGGCAGCATGCCGGCAGACATGGAAACGCCCCGCCTGCGGATCGCAAACGGGGCGTCAATTCAAGGCAGAATCAGCGAAAAAATCAGATTTCGCTCTGCGAGGTCACGACGCGAGCGACGAGACCATAGGCAACGGCATCTTCAGCCGAGAGCCAGTAATCGCGGTCGATATCCTTGGCGATCTTTTCTTCCGACTGGCCGGTTGCCTTCGAGAAGATCTTGATCAGGCGCTCGTTCATCTTGATGATCTCGCGTGCCTGGATCTCGATATCCGAAGCCATGCCGCGGGTGCCGCCGGACGGCTGGTGCAGCAGGAAACGGGTGTTCGGCAGGCAGATGCGGCGTTCCTTCGGAGCTGCGGCATAGATGAGCGCGCCGGCCGAGGCAACCCAGCCCGTACCGATCATCCAGACCTTCGGCTTGATGAACTTGATCATGTCGTGAATGGAATCACCGGATTCGACGTGGCCGCCAGGCGAATTCACATAGATGCGGATGTCTTCGTCATTGGCAGCGGCGAGCGCCACGAGCTGGGTGCAGACCTTCTGCGCCAGTTCCTGCGTGATCGGCCCGTAGATGAAGATCGAACGCGACTTGAAAAGGTTCGCCTCCGTTTCCTTGCCGAGCGGCAGTTCCTTCGTCTTGTCGTCCTGTTCTTCTTCGTCGTTCATTCGAACCTCTCTCGTCCAATGCGGTTCCTCGCACATAGTGCGACTCAATGCGTAAAACAATGCGGGAAAAAGAGGAAGCAGGAAGCGGTGAAGATATTCTTATGACAAACGGACGATATCATCGCATCATCTGAAAAGCCCGGGAGAAACATAAAATGGCCTCCTCCTTTCTGCGTGCTGCCATCAGCAACAATGCATTCTGGTGCGATGCCGTCTGCAAGGCGCTGGGCTCGCCAGGTGAGTTCACGTCCACACTCTGGTTTCACCGCCGGGGTACCCCGCCCTTCTACCCTGACATCGTGACGCTGACGGAGGCGGACGGCGAGCAGACGGAGGCGATCGCGACTCTTGTTAACAGCGAGGAACGCGTTTGGGCGATCAAGGATAGCTATGCGGCCCTCGATCTTGAGCCGCTCGGTTTCACGCTGCTGTTCGAGGCCGAATGGATCGGAATGCGCACGCCAGTTTCAGTGCCATCCCCCATCTCCTGGAAGCGCATGGAAAGCGCTGCCGATCTTACCCGATGGGAGGTCGAATGGAGCAAGGCGAACGGCCCGGTAGCGCAGAGGATCTTCAGCGAACCCTTGCT
Organism: Rhizobium sp. BK512; assembly: GCF_014194915.1. Lineage (NCBI taxonomy): Bacteria > Pseudomonadati > Pseudomonadota > Alphaproteobacteria > Hyphomicrobiales > Rhizobiaceae > Rhizobium > Rhizobium sp. BK512. The sequence goes on from NZ_JACIAS010000001.1 coordinate 762,044, forward strand.
CCACGACCCCGAAATCGCCTTTCTGCTCGGCTTCGAACACGACAAGCCGATTGGCGGCGGCATCCTCAATCGCGATGCCGGAGTAGTCGGCCTATCGAACCTGTTTGCCGAAGACCGGCACGGCGAAACCACCCGCCGCGGGCTGATTGCGCAGGCGGCCGAGCTCTATCCGCGAGAACCGCTTGTCGGTTACGAACGCGGCGACGATCTGGACGAAGCGCTGCGCGCGGGCTTCGAACTTCTGGGACCTCTGCGCATCTGGCTGAAGGAAGTCTGAGCTTACTGAAATGTAAGTCGCCAAGGCTTTGAAATGCCCTAATCGCTTCCTAACTCAGCTTTACGCGGCCCATCCGCCGAGTGTTAAGGCCGCAGAACTTTAAAGGAGACAGAACATGTCACCGGAAGAACGCCAATTGCTGACCTCCCTTTTCGATCGCGTCCGCACCGCAGGCACAACACCGCGCGATCTGGAAGCCGAAGCGCTGATATCGGAAGCGACCCGCACGCAGCCCTCCGCCACCTACTATCTGGCGCAGGCCGTCATCGTGCAGGAAAAGGGCCTGGAGGCGGCGGCCAACCACATCAAGGAGCTGGAAGAGCGTGTCCGGCAGTTCGAAGCCGGCGCCGGTGATCACCGCCAGGCTGAACAGGGCGGCTTCCTGAGCTCGATCTTCGGCAGCACCCAGACGCAGCAGCCGGCCCCCGCTCCCGGTCCCTGGGGCAGCGCGCCGAGGGACAGCTACGAACAGCCCCCGCGTGGCTACGACAACAGTCGCCAGATGCCGCAGCAGCCGACCGGCCCATGGAGCCAGCAGGCCTCTGCACCCTCTGCCGGCGGCAGTTTCCTGCGTGGCGCTCTCGGCACCGCGGCCGGCGTGGCCGGCGGCATGCTTCTCGCCAACTCCCTCTCAGGCATTTTCGGCAACCACATGTCGTCGCTCGGCTTGGGTTCGCCTTTTGGCGGCGCCAATCCCTTCGGCAATGCCGGTGCGCCCACCGAGGAAACCGTCATCAACAATTACTACGGCGACAACAGTCAGGCGGATGATTCCAGAGCTGACAACAATGATAACAACGACAACATCCAGCAGGCCGATTACGACGACAACGATGACTTCACGGATGATTCCGGTGACGACACGACGGATGTTTAGGATTTAGCTTTAAGGAAAGAGTGGCAGTTGGTTTCAATTGCCACATCGTTTCCCGGCCCTTCGCCTTGAGCTCAGGGCGTTCGCCGTTGCAATCGATTCACTGGATCGATCGCTGGCTGCGCCCGACCACGTCTCACCCACGTCCACGATAGGTGGCGACACCCTGATCCGGCAGCCATACGCCTTCCGGCGGCTTACCGGTCTGCCAGAAGACGTCGATCGGAATGCCGCCGCGCGGATACCAGTAGGCGCCGATGCGCAGCCACTTCGGATCCAGAAGCTCGACGATGCGCTTGGCGATATAGATCGAGCAATCCTCGTGGAAGGCGCCGTGATTGCGGAAGGAATGCAGGAAGAGCTTCAGCGACTTCGATTCCACCAGAAATTCATTGGGAATGTAATCGATGACGATATAGGCGAAATCCGGCTGTCCGGTCATTGGGCAGAGCGAGGTGAATTCCGGCGCGGTGAAGCGCACGACATAATCGGTGCCGGCATGATTGGATGGCACCTTTTCCAGAATCGCCTCTTCGGGGTTCTTGGCGGTTTCCGTCTGCTGGCCCAGCATCGAAAGGCTGGAAACGTCTGTATTGGGCATTACGCCTCCTTGATCACTTTGACGCGGATGCCATGGGCCTTTTCGCCCTCCGGCTCCACGTGAATGGCAATTGTCGCGCCCGCATGCACGGCGCGGATGGCATCTTCAAGGCGGTCGCAAATATCATGCGCTTCGCGAACCGTCATCTTGCCGGGCACGACGAGATGGAAATCGACGAAGGTCACCGAGCCGGCACGCCGGGTCTTGAGATCATGCACACCGATAGAGCCTGCCGCATGGGTGGCGATTGCCTGCTTGATCGCCTCCTGTTCCTGCGGCTCGACCGCCTGATCCATCAGTCCGCCGATCGACTGCGAGATCACTTTCCAGCCTTGATAGAGAATGTTGAGCGCAACGAGAATGGCGAGAATGGGGTCGAAGATCGCATAACCGGTCGCAAGCGCCAGAAGCAGGCCAACGAGAACGCCGACCGAAGTGACCACATCCGACATGATGTGCTGCCCATCCGCCATCAAGGCTGCAGAGCGGTGCTGTCGCCCGGTACGGATCAAAAGCCGCGCCCAGACGGTATTGATGACACCGGCGGCAATATTGATTGCAAGGCCGAGCACAGGCGCCTCGAGCATGCGCGGGTTGGCGAGATGGCCGACGGCCTGCTGAACGATCAGCAGCGCGGCAACGACGATCATCACGCCTTCGGTGACGGCCGAAAGATATTCGGCCTTGTGATGGCCGAAGGGATGGTCATGGTCTGCCGGCTTCTGCGCATAACGGATGACGAAGAAGGCGATGAAGGCCGCCACCACGTTGACGAAGGATTCCAGCCCGTCCGAAAGCAGAGCCACCGAGCCCGTCACCCACCAGGCGGCCATCTTCAGTCCCATGACGCCAAGCGACATGGGAATGCCCCAGAACGCCAGTTTCCGAACCGTGAGATTGCCCTCGTCGCTCATATCGTCCCCCTGCGGTTGCGAATGAATTGCAGCATTTAAGCCATTGAAACGCAAAACCGCCCGCGCGGGAATCGCGCAGGCGGCTGATGCGGGTCATATGGGCAATCGCACTCGAAATGTCAAAGGCTTTGGCACGTCAGAACAAAGACAGATCTGATTGACGGAACTTTCATAACCATTTATATAACCTGTAATGCAATTGGGAAAAACCGCCTTGGTGGAAGATGTCGTGAAATCGCTGGGCTACCTTTGCCTCGGCAGCCGCTTCCGCCGCATTGGCGAGCGTCTGCAGGCCGATACGCAGCAGGTGATCGAGGAACTGGGCGTCTCCATCCAGGCCGCGCAATATCCCTTCCTCGGCGCCATCGACAGGCTCGGCCCGCTGACGATAGGCGAACTGGCGCAGGCCGTCGGCATCACCCAGCCCGGCGCGACCCGAACCGCCTCCCAGCTGATGGAACTCGGCTTCCTCGACATGCAGCCATCCGCTGAGGATCAACGGCGCAGGGTCGTGTCGCTGACACCAAAAGGACAGGAACTCGTCGATTATTCCAGGCAACAGGTTTGGCCGCATATCGCAGCCGCCGTTGCCGATCTCTGCCGGGATCTCAACGGCCCGTTGCTGGAGCAGCTTGCCGCAATCGAAGACGGCCTCGCCGAAGCACCGCTTACCCGCCGGACAAGCGCCCTGAAGGAGAAGACCCCATGAGCCATATTCTCGATCGGCCTATCTGGAACGCGCTCCACACCGCACATGCCGATCTCGCCGAAGGCGGCGAACGGGCGGTGCGCTATCCGCCGTCAATCGTCCCCTTCGCGGCCGCCGCCGACGATACGCGCGAAAGCCTCGAAGCGCTGGAGAACCTTCCTGCCGTTGATGAGGCCATGGCGATTATCGAAGCCGGACCCGTCATAATACCGCAGGGACTGACGGTCGTCGCCGAGGGAAAGCTGGTGCAGATGATCGCCGAGCGGCCTTACGAGCGCATTTCCGACAGCCGGTTGCAGCCACTGACCTCTGACGATGCGGAGGAAATGCTCGCGCTGGCGACGCTGACCAAACCCGGCCCCTTCACACTCCGCGCCCAGAGCCTCGGCACTTTCTGGGGCGTGAGGATCGATGGCCGTCTCGTCGCCATGGCTGGACAGCGCCTGCGCCACCCGGGATTTGGCGAACTCAGCGGCCTCTGCACCCACCCGGATTTTCAGGGACGCGGCCTCGGCACCCTGCTCTTCCGCTATGTCGCGGGCGAAATCTCCGCCAGGGGCGACACAGTTTTCCTGCATGCCTATTACACCAACACGCCGGCCATCACGCTCTACAAGGCGCTCGGCTTCAAACTGCGGTCGGAAATGAACCTGCGCGTCGTCAAGCGAGGCGCATAGGTCGGCCAAAACGCCGCGGTCTCCTGCTTTTGCCGTTTGTGCCATGATAGCGACCCAATTGCATGGTGTTGACGGCCCTGCAGTCAATTGGGGACCGCGCGGATATGCATTGGATCAATCGCTACATCGACCAACCGTTGCTCGACGGTGCGGCCAGCTCCTTGCGGGCCTGGCATAGTCGCACCGGCCTGTCGCCTGAGCGGCTGGAGCCGCTCTGGAATATTGCAGTGACAGGCCTCCTGCTCTTTGCTGCCGGCCATTTCCTCTCCGGGCCGGCGCTGCTTCTATGTTACGGCGGCCTGGTCATGTTGACGCTTCCCTCCGTCTGGATGCTCTTTACATCCGGCCGCGACGTGGGCGGCTACGACGTTGCTGCCTACAAGAAGCTGAGAACCAGGGCGTTCATGAAGCGCGAGGCGGAATGGGCCGTACGGCTCGCCATCCTCTTCACTGCCATCTGCCTTCCCTTCGTCTCGCGCTCGGATGATCCGACGGCCGCCTATTTCATGATCGGCGCCAGTCTCTGGTTCGTGCTGACCGGCCCGGCCAGATCCTATCTGGCAGCCGCCGAACCGCCCATGCCACGCGACGGCGATCCCTCATTCAAGGCCGACCTGCAGTTCAACTGAAAAGCATTGGTCCAGCACGTAATTCAATTGGTCGCGGCACCAATGGAACGAAGCGCTCTCGTTTCCGTTATATTGCCAGCAACCGATAAAGGAGATCGCGATGCTGTATTATGCTCTGGTATTTCTCGTCGTAGCCCTGATTGCAGGCGTCCTTGGATTTGGCGGCATTGCCGGCGCATCCGCTTCGATCGCCCAGGTCCTGTTTTTCATCTTCCTGGTGCTGTTCGTCGTATCCATCGTCGCCCGGCTCATGCGGCGCGTATAGACGAACATCCCAAACATAAAAAACCCGCCGTTTCCGGCGGGTTTTTTGTGCGTTCAAGAGGCCGGCCTTCAGGCCGCCTTGGTCTTGGCCCGGCGGGCGAGATGCGCCACCACATTCTCGATCATGCGCATGCCGGCATCGCCGCCGAGCGTCATGATCGATTCCGGATGGAACTGCACGGCCGCGATCGGCTCCTTGGCATGCTCGATGCCCATGATCGTGCCGTCCTCGCTTTCTGCGGTGATGATGAAATCCCGCGGCAGCGTCGAAGGATCGGCAAAGATCGAGTGATAACGGCCGACCGTGACTTCCTTGGCAAGCCCCGAGAAGACGATGCCCGGCTCCAGCACGCGGATGCGCGACGGTTTGCCATGCATCGGCAGAGCCAGATGACGAAGCTCTCCGCCATAGGCTTCGGCCAGCGCCTGCAAGCCCAGGCAGACGCCAAAGATCGGAAGGTTGCGAGCGCGGGCCTTCTTGATCGTCGCCTTGCAGTCGAAATCCTTCGGGTTCCCAGGTCCCGGCGACAGAACGACGAGATCAGGGTTCAGCCGATCGAAGATTTCTTCCGGCACCGGCGTACGCACAGTCGAGACGGTCGCCCCCGTCTGGCGGAAGTAATTCGCCAGCGTATGTACGAAACTGTCTTCGTGGTCGATCAACAGGATGTTGACGCCCTTGCCAACAGAGGCGACATCGCGCTGGGTCTTGCCGGAATTGCCGGTCTTGGCATCGCGGATGGCGGAAAGCATGGCAGAGGCCTTCAGTTCGGTTTCGGCTTCTTCTTCCTCGGGAATGGAATCGTTGAGCAGCGTCGCACCGGCGCGCACTTCGGCAATTCCATCCTTGATGCGCACGGTGCGCAGCGTCAGGCCTGTATTCATGTCGCCATTGAAGCCGACCATGCCGATCGCCCCACCATACCATGCGCGCGGGCTCTTCTCATGCGCTTCGATGAAACGCATGGCCCAGAGCTTCGGCGCACCGGTTACAGTCACGGCCCAGGCATGGCTCAGGAAGCCGTCGAAGGCGTCCATATCGTCACGCAGACGGCCTTCGATATGGTCGACCGTGTGGATGAGGCGCGAATACATCTCGATCTGGCGGCGACCGATGACCTTGACCGAACCCGGCTCGCAGACGCGGCTCTTGTCGTTGCGGTCGACGTCCGAGCACATGGTGAGTTCGGACTCGTCCTTCTTCGAGTTCAGGAGCTTGAGAATCTGCTCACTGTCGGCGATCGGATCGTCGCCGCGCTTGATCGTGCCCGAGATCGGGCAGGTCTCGATGCGGCGGCCGGAAACACGCACGAACATTTCCGGCGACGCACCGACCAGATATTCCTGGTTTCCAAGGTTGATGAAGAAGGAATAGGGCGACGGATTGATCGCCTTCAGCCGCTTGGAAATATCCGAAGGCTTGCTTTCGCAGCGCTCCATGAACTTCTGCCCGGGCACCACTTCGAAGAGATCGCCCTTGCGGAAGCTCTCCTTCGCCTTGACGACGAGCTCGGCATATTCCCCCGGACGATGATCGCTCTTCGGCGGGATTGTATCCGTGCGGACAAACGGCTCGGCTGTGATGTCACCTGCCCTGCCCTCGGTCGTCTTGCCGTTCTTGGAGAAATCGTAGCGATCAACCCAGGCCTTGGCGGCATAGTTATCAACGACGAGGATTTCATCCGGCAGGTAAAGCACCATGTCGCGCTGGTCGGAAGGTCGTTCCAGCTTCAGATTGATCGCGTCGAACTGGAAGGCGAGATCGTAGCCGAAAGCGCCATAGAAGCCGATGCTGGCATCGGCCTGCGAATAGAAAAGATCGGTGATGGCGCGGAGCACCGTAAACACCGTCGGCATCTTTGAGCGCTCTTCTTCGGTAAAGACGCGGTCCGGCAACTTGACAGTCAGATCGAGCCTGCGCGCGGTCAGTGCGCCGAGTTCCAGTTCGCTGACGGTCTTCAGTCGCTCGCCGATGAACTCGAGGATGACCTCGCCGCGCTCGTTATAGGCTTCGATCCAGACATTGCGGCCGAAGGAGGAGACACCGAGCGGCGGATCGACGACGGCTGTATCCCAACGCGTATAGCGGCCCGGATATTCGTAGTTCGACGAGAAGACGGCGCCGCGCCGCTCATCGAGCTTGTCGACATAGGACGAGACGGCATCGGCATAGGGAATGGCCCGCCTTTGCCGCGTGACGGTAATACCGCCTTTGGTTTCGTAGATTTCCGCACCATCATCCCGCAGGATCGTTACCATAGTTCCACTCCGTTATCGGGCCCGGACGAAAGGCGGCCTTTGAAACAAAAAAAGCCGCCTCGAAGTTTCGGGCGGCTCGTTCGTCGTCTTTGGACACGATTGGTCGAGGCCGCCTCAGCGAGCCCACCACCAAACTGCAATGTTCACAGACTTCTTCATGGGCGAAATTGTTAGCCTGAGATGAGACCAAGCGCAAGGGGCGATCGGCTCACGAAAAAGGGCGGCCCGAAAGCCGCCCCTGCCCCAGCCTTGAAGGCTGATTTTTCATTAGAATGTCTTGGTGACCGAGATCTTGAAGGTACGGCCCGGCTCCGAATACCACTCCTTCGGCTGCGAAGACGTCGCGCTGAGGTTCACGTCGCGAACGGCGAGCGCACTGTAATATTCCTGATCGAAGATGTTGTAGACACCACCCTGGATGCGCAGTCCCTTGACCTGCTCCGGCGTCCACCATGCTGTCAGGTCGACGATACCATAGCCAGGTGCGTCAAACGACGTCAGTGCATTGTCGTTGCCGGTCATCTGCGACGAGAGCGTCGAGGAAAGGTCGAAACCGTATTCGTCATTGCTCCAGCCACCGCCGATGATCGCCTTGAACGGCGCCACGGAACGCAACCGCTCCTGCGTGTCGTCATTGCGGCCATAAGTGTAGGCCAGCGAGGTGTGAAGGTTGATACCGTTGTCGAACGTCTTGATGAGGTTGGCTTCGAGACCGGAGATCGAAGCTGAAGAAACGTTCGTGTAGTTGAACGTCGTAAAGCCGCCCGCGTCAACGGTTGTCACGGTCTCGATGAAGTTCTGATAGCGGGTATGGAAGGCCGCAACCCGCCCCTGCAGACCACCTGTGTCGAAGTTGGCGCCAATCTCGATACCACGGCCGATTTCCGGATCCAGATCCGGATTGCCGAGCTGCGCGTAGCGACCGGTCGGGTTGTAGAAGCGGCTGTAGAGTTCATCGACGGTAGGAGCACGGAAACCGACGGCAAGCTGTGCGTAGAGCTGCACGTCGGGCGTCAGATCATAGGTCGCAAGCAACTTCGGCGACATGGCGGCTTCCGTGCGGTCATGCAAAGTGCCAAAACGCGTAACACCGGTATTTGTCGCGAAGCCACCGCCGGCCGAAGGATTGTAATTGAACCAATCGAAGCGGAAGCCGGGCGTCAAAGCGAAACCTGTATTGCCGATCTCGATCCTGTCTTCGAAAGTCAGCGCAAGATTCTGGCTGTCGACATCGGGCACTTCCGCCTGGTTGTTAAGCGACGGGCACGTGGTTGGGGTCGGGCAAAGGGCCGAGCTATACTGCGTCCACTTGGAGACACCGATATCAAGACCGATGCGAACCGAGTGATTGAGGCCGGAATATTCGAAATCCTTGGTCGCCGTGCCGCTGAAGCCCCAGGTTTCGTTTTCGATCTCGTTGTTGCGACCGTAGGCAACGTTGGCAGCGGTTCGGCCGTGGCTGCCGGCTTCCTTCTTCAGATCAAGCCAGTAGAGTGTCGCCCGAGCACTGCTGAAAAAGGCGTCAGAAGACTGCGCTTCATAGTCATAATCGAGCGAGACACGATCACGGTCTCGCAGGTCGCGGCCGTCGAAATTGTTGATCATGTAGGTGCGGCCAGTGCCCTGCTGCTCCCGCAGATCGGTTTTCAGGTCACGCCGGAAACGCTCAGCCGTCAGCCCGATGCGATGACCGCCTTCGAGATCCTGACGCAACTTGAAGAGCAGGTTGTGCTGATCGAAATCCGCAGGATCCGCCTCGGTGCGCAAACGGCCGTAGCTGTCATTGTCACCCTTGTTGTCGCGCTCATGGCCCTTGCGGTAGCTGCCCTGGAAGAGGATCGACGTATTGCCGACCTTCTTGGCGGCGGCTGCGGATCCGGAAATGCTGCGATCTTCGCTGTCATAGGTCGATTTGACGATCGCGCCCCAGTCGCGGTCTTCCGGAATGAGGTCTTCGGGCTCGAGTGTATTGAGGACGAAGGCGCCGCCCAGCATGCCGGAACCACCCTTGCTCGAATCCGCGCCGCGCACGATGTCGAGAGAGGAGAGTGAATCGAAATCGAACGTGTCGCCGCCGCCATTGGCGTTGCTGGTCGCAAACGCGCCCTGGCGAGAGCTGTTGGACACGTACGGGATCGGGATCCCGTCGATCGTCGTCAGGATACGCGGGCCGGAAAGGCCGCGCAGGTTGAAGCCCGCGTCTGCACGCGAATAGTTCACCGTCGCATCGACGCTGCGGCCGATATCGTCGTAATTCGTGACCTGCTTCTGTTCCAGTTCCTTCTTGTCGATCTCAGTCGCAAGCGGCGTGTCGGCAATACTGCCGGGAGCCGCGCGATTTCCCTTGACGACGATTTTCTGAAGGACCGTTGCGCCTTCGGCATTCGTGGCCGGCGTGCTTGCCGGAGCGCTCTGAGCGAAAGCGTTTGAAACTGGAAAAACAAGTGCGGCTGCTGTGCAGACCATTAGAACCGAGCGCCAATGCCGGACGATCATAACCTACCCTCAAATGGAAATTACCGGGCTGGCTGTCGTGGCGTTTCGGGCGCTCGAGGGGCTGGCTAGGTTTGCGGACGACGGCGGAGATTTCCGCCTTCTTTTTGCCGCATAAAAAACATGAGTTTTATTGTCAATATATTCAGCCAATTTATGTTGAACAATACAATCAAGTTTTACCGATGTCGACAAAACGTTGCGCAATTGCAACGAAACCGGTCCTTTCGCGTTAACTCTCCGCTCGATCAACGACGGGAAACGACGTGTGAGAGAATTTCGGAAGATGGCGGTCCTCCTCGCCGCACTCGCCCTGCTCCCTGGTGCAAGATTGCCGCGAACCGGCCCCTTGCCGGAACCCAAGCCGGAGACGGCGACCGAAAGCCCTTCGGTCCAGCCTGAAAAAAAGCCGGAAACGGAGGCAGTTCCTGAAGCCAAACCGGAGCTAAAACCCGATACGCCGCCGCAAGCTTCCGACATTCCGACGCCCGAGCCCAAGCCGAAGCCGAGCGAAACCTCTGCCACGCCATCGGCTGAAAAATTTGGCCCGCCGCCGCCCCCGCTGGAAGACCAGAAACCACCGAGCCCGGCCGAGCAGACGCTCGAAGAACAGCACCTGACCATCGAGCCGGAGAGCGACGCGGACCATGCCGAATGCGTGAAGGAACTGCAGAGCCTTGGCGTCGTCTTTCGCGAAACACCCCGCATCGACGACGGCAACGGCTGCGGCATCGACAAGCCCATCATTGTCTCGCAGGCTTTGCCCGGTATTACGTTGAAACCCGAAGCCACACTTCGCTGCCCGACGGCACTGGCGCTTGCACAGTGGATGAAGGGTAGTGTCATTCCAGCAGCTTCGGTCGCACTGCCGGCCAACGGTGGCATTACCACCATCAATCAGGCCTCGGCCTATATCTGCCGCCTGCGCAACAGCGCCGAGACCGGCAAGATTTCCGAACATGCCCGCGGCAATGCCATCGACATTGGAAGCTTCAGCTTCAACAAGGGCGAGCCTGTCGAGGTCCGCTCACGACGCGAGGATTCGACACTGACAGGCGCATTCCAGCGCACCGTCAGCGCCGCAGGCTGCCTCTATTTCACGACCGTGCTCGACCCCGAAAGCGATGCCGCCCATGAGACCCATTTCCATCTTGACGTGATCGAGAGAAAGGGCGGTTATCGCTACTGCCACTAAAAATTTCAGACACTTGAGATGACAGCTTGAATCAGATCCTCAGATACCCAGATCAAAGTCTCGGGACGACGATGTCGAGGATCGCAAGTGCATGAAGGCTATCGCAGCCTGCATTATCTTCGGACTGCTTGTTACTGCCATAGGCTTGCTGTTTTCAGGCCATGTCTTTTGGCTCCTGCCGATAGCGATATTGGCTGGCGGAAGCTTTCAGCGGCTGTTCGTTTGGCTATTCATCGACCCCGACTACGAGAAGCGTCGACGCCATCTCATCACGAGCAGCGCGAACGCCACTGGGGATCAGAACAACCCTTCGATATAACCCTGATCGTTGAGGAAAATCCGTTCCGCCGATGGCGATTTCGGCAGGCCGGGCATGGTCATGATCTCGCCGGTAATGACGACGACAAAGCCGGCGCCCGCCGACAGCCTTACTTCGCGCACCGACACTACATGCCCCTCCGGCGCACCGCGCAGGTTCGGATCTGTCGAGAAGGAATATTGCGTCTTCGCCATGCAGACCGGCAGCTTGCCATAGCCTTGTGCTTCCCAGGCCGCCAGCTGGTCGCGGACCGCCTTGTCGGCCGTCACCTCGCCGGCATGATAGATCTTCGAAGCGACGATCTCGATCTTTTCGATGAGCGGCAGGTCGTCGCCATAAAGCGGCTCGAACCTTGCCTGTCCGGATTCGGCTAGCTCCACGACCTTGTAGGCAAGGTCCTCGATGCCGGCAGAACCTTCCGCCCAGTGACGGCAAAGGATGGCTTCGGCGCCATGACGCGCGACATATTCCTGCACGGCGGCGATTTCAGCATCGGTATCCGAAACGAAATGATTAATCGCAACGACGACAGGAACGCCGAACCTGCGCACATTGGCGATATGGCGGCCAAGATTGGAGCAGCCGCGAACCAGCGCCTGAACATTCTCCGCGCCGAGATCGTCCTTCTTCACGCCGCCATTCATCTTCAGCGCCCGGACTGTCGCGACGATCACCGCGGCACTCGGTTTCAAGCCGGCCTTGCGGCATTTGATGTTGAAGAATTTCTCCGCGCCGAGATCCGCTCCGAAGCCCGCTTCCGTCACCACATAGTCGCCGAGCTTCAACGCAGTCTTCGTCGCGACCACCGAGTTGCAGCCATGGGCGATATTGGCGAATGGACCGCCATGCACGAAGGCCGGATTATTTTCGAGCGTCTGCACGAGGTTCGGCTGCATGGCATCCTTCAGCAGGACGGCCATCGCGCCATCGGCCTTGAGATCGCGGGCATAGACCGGCGTCTTGTCGAAGCGGTAACCGATGATGATCTCTCCGAGCCTTCGCTCCAGATCCTTGAGATCGGTCGCAAGGCAAAGGATCGCCATGACTTCGGACGCGACGGTGATATCGAAGCCGTTCTGCCGCGGGAACCCGTTGGATACGCCGCCGAGCGAGGACACCATGCTGCGCAGCGCCCGGTCGTTCATGTCCATCACTCGTCGCCACGTGATGCGGCGCAGATCGATATTCTCTTCGTTGCCCCAATAGATGTGGTTGTCGATCATCGCCGCGAGCAGATTATGCGCCGAGGTGATCGCGTGGAAATCGCCGGTGAAATGCAGGTTGATGTCTTCCATCGGCACGACCTGGGCATATCCGCCGCCTGCCGCTCCACCCTTCACACCGAAGCAGGGACCGAGCGAGGCCTCGCGCACGCAGACGATCGCTTTCTTGCCGATGCGGTTGAGCCCGTCGCCGAGACCGACGGTGGTCGTCGTCTTGCCCTCGCCTGCCGGCGTCGGATTGATGGCAGTGACAAGGATCAGCTTACCGTCCTTCTTGTCCTCCTGGGCGGCGATGAACTCGGCGCTGATCTTCGCCTTGTCGTGACCGTAGGGAACGAGCTGCTCCGGCGGGATGCCGAGCTTGGCGCCGATCTCGAAAATCGGCTTCTTTGTTGCCTCACGCGCAATTTCGATATCGGATTTGATGGCAGCCATGGATCGTGTTCCCGTTTTCTCTGCGCGCCCGATTTCTCTATGCGCGACGGACTCGGCGCTTATTTCAATCGGATAGCGAAATATGCCCAAACTGTGAATAGCGCCGCGCCTTGCCCTGCGGCTATTCCATTGTTTATTAGGGGTCAGCGATTCTAAGACTTACGGGGGTAGACCGTGAAATCACTCGAACTTTTGGTCGAGCGCATCATCCTTTCCAGCCGTTGGCTGCTTGTGGTCTTCTATATCGGCCTTGTCCTTGCTTTGGCCGTCTATGCCGTGGCCTTCGCTTTCAAATTCCTGAAGGTCGCAGGAAGCGTGTTCGAGCTCGGCGAGGCCGAAATGATCCTCGCCATGCTCGGTCTCATCGATGCGGCACTCGTCGCAAGCCTCATCGTCATGGTCATGATCTCCGGCTACGAGAATTTCGTCAGCCGCTTCGACGAGGCTGAAAAGGAAGGCGAAGTCTCCTTCCTCGGCAAGCTCGATTCCGGCAGCCTGAAGATCAAGGTCGCCTCCTCCATCGTCGCCATCTCCTCCATCCACCTGCTGCAGGTCTTCCTCAACGTCGATCAATATACCGACGGCAAGATCATGTGGCTGACCCTCATGCATCTGGCCTTCGTTGTGTCTGCGGTCATGCTCGGCTTCCTAGAAAAGTTGATGAGCGTGACCTCGAAGAACGACCTGAAGGACAAGGGCTAAAGCGGCGTCAGGCCGCAAAAGACGGCGGTGTGAAGCAGAAGCGCCGTGTCGCGGCGGCGCCTCTTTTCGAAACTCGGCATCAGTTAACTGAAGCAGACGCCGGAACGATTGCCGCCTCGGATTTTCTGGGGCACAGAACGCTTTCCTTAGCGTTTGGTCCGCAGACATGAAGGCCGGGCTCCTCATCGTAGGGGATCACACCATCGATGATCTCAAGCCTGAGCGCCTGAGGCGGATATATATCTCCTCTCCCGAAAGACGGCGTTATCATCATCGTGTCGAATGTCTCGGGACTGACGCCCATCTCACTGAAATAGGCAATGAATTTTCCGCGCTCAGTCTCCGTAACCTTGGTCGCCGGTTGGCTGAGGCCGAGAGCGGAAGTCCGTCCCACGAGCCGCGACGTTCCGCCCATAAAGGCAATGGTGCAGCTCGAAAAACAGTACGCCCCACCGGCAAAGACTTCCCCCTCGGTCGGCCCGCTTTTGGCCATGCTCGCGGTACAACGCGGATCCTGCATCGGACAATTCGGCAGGCGCGTTCTGCCAATTGACGTATCGAGGCCCGCAGCGCGGATCATACGTCCCATTGCGAAAGCTGCATCCTTGTCGCCACCAAAGGACTGAAAGACGACCGGCAACTTTCTGTCGCCGAGTGTCTTCAAGATCGCTTCCAGCTGAGCCGGTGTATCCGGCATGATGTCGCCATCCGCCGAGATCCACTGCGTGCATTCTTCCTGGCAATTGCCTTTGTACATCAGGAGGAAGTCCATCGGATGGGTTTTAGGCGCAGGATAGCTTGGGGATACGGTCGCACTCTTCACAGGCGGCTCAGGCACAGCAGCTTTGGGCGCCGGATGGCGATAGCATGCGGCATCGGCCGCTGCGTCCTGCGCGCAGAGCGGCATGCCGGGCCATTCATTGTAAGCCAGCATATCCGTGATCAGACCTGTCCGAAGTGCTTCAGTCGGCACGACCATCGCCATGCTGTCGGGTGTGGCGCTCATCATCAGGTCAACGATGTCATCGCTGACCCCCATCTCTTTCAGATACGCCTTCAGGGTCGCGCTAGCTTTTTTGCCGAGCTTGGTGGAACTGCTCTGCCCGGTAACTTTGCGGCCAATCTCCTTACGGGAAACTTCCTGCTTCTTCCCATTCACCATCTTGTATTCGATGCGATAGGAGACGCGCATCTTGTTGTAGACGGTCGTGATCTGATGAACGCCGATATAGGCCCACTGAGACGAAACTCGCGTCGTGCCGCCCGCCAAAGCCAGCGGGCACGCAGAAACGCAATATGCGCCATACGAATAGGTGGATCCAGCTGCAGCGCCATTCCGGCCGATGGCAGCCGCGCAACGCAAATCCTCAGGCGGACAGCCTTCCAGCCGCGTACCACCGACCGCCGTTTCCAGCCCAGCCTTGCGAATCATTCGTCCCATTACATAGGCGGCATTCACATTCCCACCTTCGGAACGGAACACGATCGGCAATTTCCGATTCCCGATCTTCTTGAGAATTTTTCTCATTTGGGCAGGTGTGTCGGAGGTTATGCGCCCCTCTGCGGAAATCCATTCCGGACAGTCTTGCTTGCAGACAGATCTATGCACGATGACGAAGCTCATCGGTGGATGTTCCGGCTGCTTCTGCTCTCCGGCCTGCAAAAGCGCAATTGGAAGGCTGGAAAGAACTAAAGCAAGTATTATTCGAGAAAACAGATACTTTACGGAAAGGAAAATTGCAAAGCGCACGAGTAGATTGCCTCAGTTGCATCCGATCATACGCTTAGCAATTGGTTTGAACGGCAGCAAGCGGGGTTCCCACAGACTTGCTGCCATTTCATTACTTCATTCGCCCATCGCGATCAGGCTGGCATTGCCACCAGCCGCGGCGGTGTTTACCGAGATCACCTGTTCCAGCGCAAAACGCTGCAGATAGGCCGGACCGCCAGCCTTGAAGCCGGTGCCGGAAAGGCTAGAGCCACCAAACGGCTGGGTGCCGACAACGGCGCCGATCATGTTGCGGTTGACATAGATATTGCCGGTATCGAGCGCATCGGTGACGGTGCGGATCGTGGATTCGATACGGCTGTGGATGCCGAGCGTCAGGCCGTAGCCGGAAGCCTGGATCTCCTGCAACACTTTCGGCAGTTCCTTCGCCTTCCACCTGACGATGTGCAGAACCGGACCGAAGACCTCCTTGGTCAGCGCGGCAGCCTTGTCGAGCTCGACGATATGCGGCGCAAAGAAGCTGCCCCCTGCAGGCGCCTTGCCGGCAAAACGCACCTTCTGCGTCTTCTGCATGTCGGCGATATGGGCCTCCAGCATAGCCTTCTGCTTGTCGTCGATGATCGGGCCGACATCGGTGGTTTCGAGTGCGGGGTCACCGAGCTGCAGCTCGCGCGCAGCGCCTTCAATCATCTGCGTCATGTGCTCGGCCACATCCTCCTGCAGGAAAAGCAGGCGCAGTGCCGAGCAGCGCTGACCGGCAGAACGGAAGGCCGAGAGGACCACGTCGTCAGCCACCTGTTCACCGAGCGCCGTCGCATCGACCACCATGGCATTGAGCCCGCCGGTTTCTGCAATCAGCGGCACGATCGGGCCATCCTTGGCGGCGAGCGCACGGTTGATCGCCCAGGCCGTCTTCGTCGACCCGGTGAAAGCCACACCGGCAAGGGCTGCATGTGCCGTGATCGCAGCACCGACATCGGGACCGCCGGGCACGAAAAGCAGCGCATCTTCCGGCACGCCGGCCTTGTGGAACAGCTTGACCGCCTCATAGGCAATGAGAGGGGTCTGCGGCGCCGGCTTTGCGAGCACGGCATTGCCGGACACGAGGGCTGCCGAAACCTGCCCGAGGAAGATCGCCAGAGGGAAGTTCCAGGGCGAGATGCAGGCAAAGACGCCGCGCCCGCGCCAGAGGTAGCGATTGTCCTCACCGGTCGGCCCCGGCATCTTCGTGACAGTGCCAAACAGCCGGCGTGCCTCATCAGCATAGTAGCGGCAGAAATCCACGGCTTCGCGTACTTCGGCCACACCGTCATCGAGCGTTTTGCCGGCCTCAGCTGCCAGAAGCACCAGCAGCCTGTCGCGGTTTTCCTCCATGAGGTCGGCCATGCGCTCCAGTGCCGATGCACGTTCCTCGACGGAGCGCCGCGACCATGTCTTGAAGCCCCTGGCCGCAATCGCAAAAGCCTTGTCGATATCGGCCGCGGTGGCATTGCGCACCGAACCGACGGTCTTCGAATGATTGGAGGGCGAAACCACGGAAACGTCGGAACCGATGGCCGCGACGCCGGGGATCAGCGGTGTGGCGGAAATGGCAGCAATGCCCTTGCCGATATTGCCCATCAGCCTCTCGAGCGTCGCGCGATGGCCGAATTCCAGCCCGGCGCTGTTCTTGCGCTTGCCATAGAGCTGCAATGGCAAAGGAATCTTGCTGTTGCGCGCGCTGGCCCCGACATCGAATTCGAGCTTGTCGACCGGACGCTCCAGCAGTGCCTTGATCGGCACGTTCTTGTCGCCGGCCATGGCGACGAAGGAAGAGTTGGCGCCATTTTCCAGAAGACGGCGGACGAGATAGGCGAGCAGGTCGCGATAACCGCCGACCGGCGCATAGATGCGGCAGGCGATGCGGTCGTTGGTATCAAGCAGATGATTGTAGAGGCTCTCGCCCATGCCATGCAGGCGCTGGAACTCGAAGCCGGAGCGATCATTGCCCGCAAGCTCGAGAATGGTGGAAACCGTCAACGCGTTGTGCGTGGCAAATTGCGGAAAGATGCGCGCCCGTTTGGCAAGCATGTGCTGCGCACAGGCAAGGTAGGAAAGGTCCGTCGCCTGCTTGCGTGTCCAGACCGGATAATCATCAAGCCCGCGCTCCTGCGCGCGCTTCACCTCGGTATCCCAGTAGGCGCCCTTGACGAGACGCACCATCATGCGGCGCCCGAGCTTTGCGCAGAGTTCGTCGATATAGTCAATGACGGCAACTGCACGCTTCTGATAGGCTTGGATAGCCAGGCCGAAACCATCCCAGCCGGCGAGCGACGGATCGGAAAAGACGGCGGCGATCACGTCCAGCGAAAGCTCCAACCGGTCGGCCTCTTCGGCGTCGATGGTGAAATTGAGCTGATGCGCCTTCGCCATCTGCGCGAGCTTCAGGAGATCCGGCACCAGCTCCTTCATCACCCGGTCGCGATGCGTGGCGAGATAACGCGGATGCAGCGCCGAAAGCTTGACGGAAATACCCATACGGTCGGGCAGATCCTTGCCCTTGCCGTTCTTCGCCATCCAGCCGCCGATCGCCTCGATCGCCATCGCATAAGATTGCCAGTAACGCTTGGCGTCTTCCGCGGTGCGGGCACCCTCGCCCAGCATGTCGAAGGAATGGCGATAGCCCTTTTCCTCACTCTTGGCAGCGCGGTTCAGCGCGTCCTTGATCGTCTCGCCGAGCACGAAATGATGACCGAGGAAACGCATGGCCTGCTTGGTGGCGTTGCGGACGGTCGGCAGGCCCATGCGTTTGACGAGACCCCGCACCACACCTTCAGGCGTTTCGCCGGGCCTGATGATGCGGGCCGAAAGGCCAAGTGCCCAGGCCGAAGCGGAAACGAACCAGCTGTCGGCCTTGCCCTCATGCTCGCTCCAGCCGCCTTCCTTCAGCTTGTCCTCGATCAGCTTGTCCTGCGTCAGCGCATCGGGTACGCGCAGCAGGGCTTCGGCAAGCACCATCAGCGCCAGGCCCTCTTTGGTGGAAAGCCCGTATTCCCTGAGGAAGTCCTCAACGCCGCCGATCGATCCGGAATTGCTGCGGATCGCCTCGATCATGCCGCCGGCGCGCTTGTCGATCGCCCCGTCCTGGGAGGCCGAAAAGCGCAGGCCTTCAGCAAGACCATGCAGCAGACGGTCATCGTCACCGGCAAATGGAGCGTTGAACAGGGCAAAAGGCGTGGAAATCTGGGTCGGCATGTAGTGTTCTCCGTGATTTCGGCAACATAGCTGTTCATTCGTGGTGTTTTTCACTAAACTGAGGCCGACCAACACGATCTTCGCCTACCGACCGCCTGAAAGGCCGCGAAAAATGAAAGAACTCGACCGTCTTGACCGCAAGATTCTCCGCGCACTGCAGAAGGAAGGGCGGCTTTCCAACATAGAGCTCGCTGAACGCGTCAACCTGTCTCCCACGGCGACTGCCGAGCGCGTGAAGCGACTGAGCCGGGACGGTTATATCACGGGCTATATGGCAATCCTTTCACCGGAAAAACTCGGCCGCAGCCTCCTCGTCTTCGTACAGGTTAAACTTGACCGCACCACGCCTGATGTTTTCGACGCATTTGCTGCGGCAGTAAAACGCAGCGACGACGTGATGGAATGTCATATGGTCGCGGGAGGCTTCGACTATCTTGTAAAGGCGCGCATGGCGGGGATGGATGCTTATCGCCAATTCCTCTCGGAAGTGATTCTTTCCCTCCCCGGCGTACGCGAGACACACACCTATGCGGTCATGGAGGAAGTGAAAGGGACGGCGCTTCTACCCGTATAGGCGGTAAATCAACTTAAGCGCGTTTTTCACTGGTTAATTTTTCAGAAAATGAATTAATCAGTGTGTGCTAAGTCAATTAGGGCTAGCATGCCCGCGTATTTACGTATTTGATAGCGGTAACATGGGGACCTGCGGGGGCACATAATGTCTTACATGACTACCTCTGAAAGGCAGTCATTACTATCGAGCGAATTCGCAGTGGCCCGCACGCGCGGCCTGTTCGGGCAAGCGCTTGGAAGGGTGGCAGCCGCATTCGGTTTTGAGCACATCACTCTGCTGAACGCTCCGGCGAAAGAAGATTTGCTGCTCAAACCGCTGATCATCGAGAGCTCGCTCCCGGTTTCCTACATCAGGGATTTCGACCGCGGGCATATGCTGCGGGCATGTCCCTTCGCCGCGCGCATGAGAGAATCCGCGGTGCCGCAGGTTTGGCATCTCAACGATCCCGCCCATGCCCAGTCTTTCCCGGCCGGCATCAGGAACTTGATGCTGCAGCATGGCATGACCGCCGGTATCGCTATGCCCGTCAACTCTGGGGATGGACAGCGCCTCGTCTTCTGGTTCGGTGGCGAACGCGCATCCCTCGGACAGAGCGAGATCAATGAACTCGCGATGATTATTCTCTACGCCCTCGACACCTACAATACGGTCAAGCGCAATGAGGAGAGTTCCCACAACGCGCTCTCGGCACGCGAGCTCGAGGTCGTGCGATGGACCGCGCAAGGCAAGACCTCGATCGAGATCGGCCAGATCCTGGCGCTCTCGGATCACACGGTAAATGCCTATATGACCAACGCAATTAAAAAACTCGATTGCGTCAACCGCACTCAGTTGGTAGCAAAAGCCATCCGATTGAAGCTGATCAACTGAGGAATCAGAAGAGAATCAGCGCGTCATCCCAATCAGGGGGAAACCGTGCCTCTTCGTTTCGAACAGCCGGCCGTCGAACATCGGCTGCAATCGCGTGCCCACATTGGTGTGACAGATGCCGAAGCGCTCACCATGTTCGCGGCCTACCGCCTCTTCGGCTTCTGGCGGATGAACATCGAGACCGGACATTTCTTCGCCAGCGAAGACGTACATGAGATTTTCGATCTTCCCTACAGCGAAGGTCCGGTCAACCTGACCGAACTCATGTCGCGCATCCATCCGGAAGACCGGCTGCTGATCGCCGAAACCTTCGAGCAGGCGAGCCTTCACCGTGCCGGCTTCCACTATGTCTATCGCGTCGACAACGGGCTCGGCGGCTACAAGATGGTGCGCTCCGTCGGGCAGTTCCGCGACGATGCCAGCGGAGGCGGCATCGTCGGCATCACCTATGAATTCGTCGAGAAGCTGCGCATCCTCGGCTTCGAAGACAACGGCGATCCTGCTTAGCGGCTAAGAAGCCAGGGCATCTGCCGTGCGTCCGAATGGACGTTCCGCGCTCTAGCGGTCCAATACCGAGCGAATTTCAACGAGATTCGAACGCACCCTCAATATGTAGAAGCCCATCGTGGCGAGGTGGCTCGGCATGATCCAGCCGTCTTCGCGTCCGTTGGAAATGATCGCCGGCTGGATGCGAAGTGCTGCCTGGAACTGGCGTGTCGTACCCGACCAGATGGCGCCGAGATTCCGCTCCGACACAACCTGAGAGAAGTCTGCCTGTGCGGCCGACAAAATCGCGTAATAAGCGTAGAGCTGACCATATGCAAACCAGAATCGGTCGTCGGCACGGGTATCGAACCAGCCGCGATCATGATTTTCCGAGCGTTCGGCCAGCATGTCGGACGTACTGCCGAGATCGTTGGCGATACGGTCGATGAACTGGATGAGGTTGTCGGCGCGACCGTCGAAAACGGCATTGCAGGCAGCCAGATCCGTATTGAATTTCCGCAGGCTATCAATCGCCGTGCGATAATAGGCCGGCGTCGGTGTCTTCGGTCCGAACGGGTTCAGGCCGAAATACCAGCTATATTCATCGAACTGCAGATTGCCGCGCGCATTCTGCAGATCGCTATTTATGCCGGACGTACCGCGCACGCGCCCCAGCGTATCCACCAGTTCCACGGACGTACGGCGAACGGCCTGATTGATGCCGCGCTGGAAAGATGCCTTGTTGTCGAGGAAAGGCGTGTGATCCCAATCAATGCCGAAGAAGCCCATCTTGTAGAGCACCATCGACGAGATCCAGGCATTCTGGTTGACGTTGAAATCCGTCAGATCGGCCGCGACATCGACGATTGCCGAACGCTGGCAGCTCTTGGCGGCAGTCCCGTCCGCCGCCGGAATTTCCTGCCCTGCCGGCACCTTTCGATCCGAAAGACGATATTGATCGACAAAGTTCGTGTTGAAATTCGACCAGACCTGCGTCTGCCAGATGAAATAGCCATAGAGGACGACGAGAAGCGCGAAAAAGCCGATGATCGGCAGCCGGATCACCCAGGTCCGCCGCGCATACCATCCATGCGCGGCCAGGAAGGGCCAGAAGGCCCAGGCGGCAAAAAGGCGAACCCAGCGGCCGATCGTCTGGCCGATCAGTCTGAAAAAACCGGCAATCCGGTCGAGCATCGTCGTCTCCTGTCAGGCGGCGAAATGAGGGTATCCCTCCCCACCACATATGCGCTCGATCGCTCAAGTACAACAACAGACAAGGATATTTCGGCCAGTGGCACGCGATCTGTCAGGGACGGCAGACTGCCCTCGCCGCCCTGTCAGGAACGCAGCGAACGCAGAAAGCCGAGGCCGAATACGGGGGATTTTCGTACCACGTCGATCAATGGTGCATCCGAGGGCTCATCGGCATAGGCAGGAAACTTGCGGGCAAAGTCCTGGTCTGCGCGGCTCTTTCGCTGGACCAGATCCTGAGGCACCAGCATGCCCTTTTCGAAAAGCGCTATGGATGCGGCGATATTTGGGAAAAGCTCTGGCTTGATCCTTACTTTCATGCCCGGACGGTCGGTGTCGACCTGTGCCTGGTAGATGACGAGCCGCTCCTCGGTATCGACCGATAGCTTGCGGATGAGCGCATTGCAGCCGGCGATACGGCCATTCAACCTGTCGACGAAGGTCTGGAACATGCCGATGAAGCGTTCGCGCCGCTGGCTTTCGTCGCGCATCGCATGTTCCTCGACGGAAATGCGCTCTGCCTCCGCTTTCAGCGCGAGGCGCTCGGCCTCCATCTGCTCCCAATGCGCCTTGTTGCCGTAGACGCCGATGCGACCCTGTGCGTTCAATGCCTTGGCGTTGAGCTCCTTCATCCGCATTCGCGCAATGTCAATCTCGTCGACGAGTCGTCGCCGGTGCTCGACAATGTCGACGAGGCTCAGTTCGGCGCTCTTGTGACGCTCGACAAGCGATTGCCTCTGGTCCTTGAGCAGCGTTGCCAACAGATCGGATTTCGCCAGGAGATCGAGCAGTTGTTCCACGACCGGTGCCTCGCGCACCCGCGCGCTGTGCATGCGCCACATGCGCTGTCGCGAAAACCAGCCGGCGATCTTTTCGCGCCGCGTCAATCCGCGAAAACTGTCGAGGTCCGCCGAGACCTTGGCGGTGAACTGGTCGAGCGAGAAGACGAGTTCCGCAAGCAGGACATCAAGCGTGGAACTATCGGTCAAGAAGGCCTGGAATCGCGCATTCTGCTCCAGGAAAAGCTCATCGGACGAGCGCTGCCCGTCACCATCGAAGCCGGCGATGCAAGCGGCACAATAGTCCGCCTCCCCGCCCATGGCCTCGGCAAGGTCGCGGGCGGCATCATACTGGCTGTCGAAGGGCGGGCTCTTGCGCACCGGGCACTCCAGGGAATCTGCAGATTGCAGATTAGTCATTTGCATCGCCAAAGAAAACAGGCCTTTGCCTGCTCAGACCGGCTCGGCAATCCATTCGCCATTCATCGCGTCGTCCCAATGGCGGCGGCACAGCGAAACATATTTCTCGTTCCCCCCGACATCGATCTGTGCGCCTTCGTGCAGCACCTTGCCCTCCGCATCGAGCCGCACCACCATGGTGGCCTTGCGCCCGCAATGGCAAATGGTCCGCACCTCCCGCATCTCGTCGGCGATTGCCAGGAGTTCCTGAGAGGCCGGGAAGAGCTTGCCCTGGAAATCCGTTCTCAGGCCGTAGACCATGACGGGTATGCCAAGCCTGTCGACCACGCGGGCAAGCTGCCAGATGTGATCGCGGGTCATGAAATGCGCCTCGTCGACGAAGACGCAGGAGATCGCCTGACCTTCACTGCTGAGTTTGCGCACCAGCGCATAGAGATCGCTGTCGCCTTCGAAGGGGATTGCCTCTGCCTCGAGCCCGATGCGCGAACCGATGACACCCCGCCCGACCCGATCGTCGAAGGCCGCGATCAGGAGAACCGTGCGCATGCCGCGTTCGTGGTAATTGTAGGAGGCCTGCAGCAGCATGGTCGACTTGCCGGCATTCATCGTCGAGTAGTTGAAATAGAGCTTTGCCATCGAATTCTCCTTATCTGGCTTCTTGGAAGCTGGAGAACGCAAAGAAAAGCCCCAAGAAATCGATAATCACAGGAAATCCAGGCGGCGAAATCCCCAAAAGCCTTGAAATTCAAGCTTTCTCAAAAACGCCGGAGCGTCGCAATCATATAGTCCGGAACGCCGCAAACGCGCCGAGATCGCTTGTAAAACTGGTCTATTGATGGTTGGCTTGGGAACGTAAGACTGGGAGTCTAAAATGAAAACAACAAGCGCATTCAAACTCGTCACCGCAACTGCAGTCGCCGCGCTCTCTGTCGCGACCGCTGCTTTCTCCGCAGATCCTGAAAGCTGCTCCACCGTCCATCTCTCGGACATCGGCTGGACGGACGTCACCTCGACCACTGCGACCGCTTCCCTGCTTCTGAAGAAGCTCGGTTATGAGGCCGATATCAAGGTTCTCTCCCTGCCGGTCACCTATACGTCGATGAAGAACAAGGACATCGACGTCTTCCTCGGCAACTGGATGCAGTCCCAGAAGGCCGATATCCAGCCCTATCTGGACGACAAGTCGGTCGAATCCTACGGTCCGAACCTCGTTGGCGCCAAATATACGCTGGCGACCAATGCCAAGGGCGCCGAACTCGGCATCAAGGACTTCAAGGATATTGCAGCTCACAAGAGCGATCTCGACGGCAAGATCTACGGCATCGAGCCCGGCAATGACGGCAATCGCCATGTCATCGACATGATCGACAAGAACACGTTCGGCATGAAGGAGATGGAACTCGTCGAATCCTCCGAGCAGGGCATGCTGGCTCAGGTCGCCCGCGCCGAGAAGGAAGGCAAGCCCATCGTCTTCCTCGGCTGGGAACCGCATCCGATGAACACCAACTTCAAGATGACCTATCTGTCGGGTGGTGACGACACGTTCGGACCGAATTTCGGCGGCGCCGAAGTCTATACCAACGTGCGTGCCGGCTATCTCGGCGAGTGCCCGAACGTCGGGACGCTGGTCAAGAATCTCAAGTTCTCCCTGAAGATGGAGAACGAGATCATGAACAAGATCCTGAATGAGGGCGAAGATCCGGAAAAGGCAGCGGGCGAATGGCTGAAGGCCAATCCGTCCGCGGTCGAGCCCTGGCTCGCCGGCGTCAAGACGCGCGATGGCAGCAGCGACGGCCTCGCAGCCGTCAAGTCCGGCCTCGGCCTCTGATGAAATGAACGGGGCGGGTCTGCCGCCCCGTTTTCGTTTTCATCCCGATCTTCGTTCTCAAAAGACAGGCGCGCCTCGTGAATTGGATCACCGACGCTAAAATTCCCATTGGCCCCTGGGCTAAGTCCTTTGTCGATTGGCTGACATCGAACGGCGAATGGTTTTTCAACCAACTCTCCGCCCTGTTGTCGCACGTCATTAATGCCTTGCTTTTCGTGCTGCAGACGCCCAACCCGCTGATTGCGGTCCTTGCGATCAGTCTTCTCGCCTGGTGGCTGCGCCGGTCGATTACAGTAGCGGTCTTCACCTGTCTTGGGCTGCTACTCATCATGAATCAGGGCTACTGGAAGGAGACGACGGAAACGCTGGCGCTCGTGCTCGCCGCGACTTTCGTCAGCATGGTGATCGGCATTCCGCTCGGCATTGCGGCTGCCCGCCGTGCCTGGATCTATGCCGCCATGCGGCCCGTCCTGGACCTCATGCAGACCATTCCGACTTTCGTCTATCTGATTCCAGCGCTTATCCTTTTCGGCCTCGGCATGGTGCCGGGCCTGATCGCAACCGTCATCTTCGCCATCCCCGCTCCCATCCGCCTCACCCGCCTCGGCATCATCTCGACGCCGCCCTCCCTCGTCGAAGCAGCCGTCGCCTTCGGCGCAACGCCGATGCAGGTTCTGCGCAAGGTAGAGCTGCCCTTCGCGACGCCGCAGATCATGGCCGGACTGACACAGACCATCATGCTCTCCCTCTCGATGGTCGTCATCGCCGCCCTCGTTGGCGCTCCCGGTCTCGGCGTACCGGTGGTACGTGCCCTGAACACCGTCAACATTGCCAAGGGTTTTGAGGCAGGCTTCTGCATCGTTATCCTGGCGATCATTCTGGACCGCATGTTCCGCACCGCAGGCGAAGGAGACGGCGCATGACCGCGGTCAGTTTCAAGGACGTCAGCATCATCTTCGGCGACCGGCCGGAAATTGGGCTCGCGATGGTCGACCAAGGTCGCTCACGTGACGAGATCAGCGCCGAGACTGGCCTCGTTCTCGGCGTCGCCAACGCCTCGCTGACGATCCAGGAAGGCGAAATCCTCGTGCTGATGGGCCTTTCAGGCTCCGGCAAGTCCACGCTCTTGCGTGCCGTCAACGGGCTCGCGCCCGTCGTGCGCGGTGACGTCGCCGTCTCGGTGGCAACGGGACCGGTAAACCCCTACAGATGCAATGCCAAGGCGCTGCGCGACCTGCGCACGCATACGGTTTCCATGGTGTTCCAGCAGTTCGCCCTCCTGCCCTGGCGCACCGTCGCGGAGAATGTCGGCTTCGGCCTCGAGCTCTCGGGCGTACGGGAAGCCGAACGCAAGAGCCGTGTCGGCGAGCAACTCGAACTCGTCAACCTGACGAAATGGGCGGACCGCAAGGTCAACGAACTCTCCGGCGGCATGCAGCAGCGCGTCGGCCTTGCCCGCGCATTTGCCACCGGCGCCCCGATCCTTCTGATGGACGAGCCTTTCTCGGCACTTGACCCGCTGATCCGCACGCGACTGCAGGACGAATTGTTGGAATTCCAGCGGCGACTGAAGAAGACCATTCTCTTTGTCAGCCATGATCTCGACGAGGCCTTCCGCATCGGCAACCGCATCGCCATCATGGAGGGCGGAAGGATCATCCAGTGCGGAACGCCACAGGAGATCGTCAAGAACCCGGCCGATCAATATGTCGCCGATTTCGTGCAGAACATGAACCCGATCAATATGCTGATGGCCTCTGACATCATGCAGCCCGGGCTTGGCGATGCGGCAATCGGCATGTCGGTCAGCGCCACCGCGCGCCCCACGACGCCGCTCGTCGATGTCCTCGATGCCCTCGCCCGGCAGCCGGGCAGTATCGGTGTCGTCGACAACGGCCAGATCGTTGGCACGATCTCGGCGCAGGATGTCGTCACCGGCCTCACCCGGCACAGGCGGAAGGACTGAAGCAGGTTCGCGATACGGCACCGAAAACAAAGCACTGAAGCGCGGCGAGCAAATCTCGGAGATCGAGCCACGCTTTAGACTTGATCCTTCCACTCCGCTTTGCGACAACGCGGATATGAAAGAGCCATCCTCAACGCTTCGCGAAACCGACGACGAGGCCCGCAAGCTGGCGCGCACCCTTTTGCGTTCTGCCCGCTATGCGGCTCTCGCCGTTCTCGATCCTGAAACCGGCTTTCCCTTCGCAAGCCGGGTTCTCCTCGGCACCGACATAGACGGCGTTCCGGTCATTCTCGTTTCCGCGCTCTCGACCCACACGAAAGCACTTGCCGCCGATACCAGAGCCTCGCTGCTGACCGGCGAGCCCGGCAAGGGCGATCCGCTTGCCCACGCGCGGCTGACGACGCAGTGCCGTGCGGAACGGGTGGAGCGGGATACGCCCCTTCATGCGCGCATCCGCAGCCGCTTTCTCGCACGTCACCCAAAGGCGAACCTCTATATCGACTTCCCGGATTTCTGCTTCTTCCGCCTTGTCCCGCAATCGGCGAGCCTCAATGGCGGCTTCGGTCGTGCATACATTTTGGACGGCAGTGATCTCGTGATTCCCTCCGCGGCAAATGATGACATCGCCGAAAAAGCTGACGCCGCAGTGCAAGATTTAGTAGCGCGCCATCCGGACCTGATGTCAGCGCTGACATTGAGGCTAAAGGCTCCGGAAGCAGGTCCCTGGCGCATAAGCGGTGTCGATTCCGCCGGTTTTGATATGATTTCAGGTGACTTATTGTTGCGTTGCGAGTTCGATATACCCGCTGAGGATTTGGATCACATTTGTTCAAACATATCTAAAATAGCATACCTGATACCTTAAATTTAGGTATATACAATCTTCAAACCCAATTGCTAGTTTTCGCCGTCAGTCAAAGAACCGTCTGACGGCCTGTGCCTGTACGGATGATGTACGTTTCGCATTAGGAAGAAGAAAATATGGAAACCTCTGATTTGGCCGAGCACACCAATGTGGCGGCAGCTTTATTATCGGCCATGGCCAACCCCAAGCGTTTGCTGATCCTCACCAGCCTGGTAAAGGGAGAAGTGCCTGTCGGCGTTCTCGCCACCCAGGTTGGCCTGAGCCAGTCGGCCCTCTCCCAGCATCTGTCGAAATTGCGCGCTCAGAAGCTGGTCAAGACCCGTCGTGATGCACAGACGATCTACTATTCCAGCAATTCCGAGCCGGTCATGAAGATCCTTGCAACACTCGAGGATATCTACGTGGCTCAGAACCGGAGCAGGTCTGCAGCTTGATGTTAGCGCTGACATGATGTCAGTCTGAGCAACGTTCAAGGAGATGTTTCCGCGGACGCTGCTTATGCTATTTTCAGCACGTGAAGCCTTAGAGGCCGGCAATTCGCAAGAATTGCCGGCCTTGTTTGGTTGGAGAAGCGGGCTTAGCTGCCCACCACTCCGTTCTTACTGCGCGTCAACACGACAAGCGACGGACGGGCCGGTACGCCCGGCTTGAAGTCCGGCCAGCTGGTGCCGGCATCTTCCATCGAAGTCGCATCCTCATTGTCGGCCATGCGCAATTCGCCCGGATGTTGGACCGAGAGGAAGACGCTGGAACCATCAGAGGTGAAGGTCGGAGAGCAGGTCTCCGAGCCGACGGGCGCGATATAGATGAGCTTCGGCAGCGCGCGGCCCGGACCTTCTGTATCCATCACATAGACGGAATCGGCGATGCCTTCCGGCGGCGGACCGTCGGTCGTCACCCAAAGACGGCCTGCCGGATCGACGGCAAGATTATCAGGATCAGTAAACCATCCGGCCGAAGTGGTCGCCGGATGGAACATCGCCTGGTCTTCGGGCTTTGCCGGATCCCCGCAAAGGACGAAGACGTCCCATTTGAAGCTCTCGGCTGCGTAATCAGGCTTGTCCGGACCGCCGGGGGTTACCAGTTCCAGCAGATGCCCATGCGGATTGGGGCCACGCGGATTGGCAACGTTGACCTGTTCCTTCTCGTCGTCACCCTGGCCTTTCGGCAGGCGGTCCTCATTCTCGGTCATGGCAACATAGAGCTTGCCGGTGCCGAGATGCGGGATGAAACCTTCCGGGCCGTCCATCGGTGTCGCACTGACGAGATCGGCCGCAGCGCGCGTTGCAAGGACCACATCGGCCTGCGTCTTGAAACCGACTTCCGCCGTTAGCGGGCCTTCGCCGGCAACGAGCGGGATCCAGCGCATCGTGCCGTCGCTCTCGAACTTGGCGACCGACAGCGTGCCGTGGTCGAGCAGGTCCTTGTTGGCGGCACGATCGTCAGGGTTCCACGGATCGCGGGTGACGAAGCGATAGATATATTCGAAATCGTCATCATCGCCCATGAAGACCACGACGCGGCCATCCGGCGCCACGCAACACTGTGCGCCTTCATGTGTCATGCGGCCGAGCGATGTACGCTTGACCGGCTTTGCCGAGGGATCGAAGGGATCGATTTCGACGACCCAGTCGAAACGCATCCATTCGTTCGGCTCTTCCTCGAACTTGAAGCGCGGTTCGACGCGGCTGACGGAATAGATGTCGTTCTCGTCCTCGTCCCAGCCCTGGCGCTCGACCAGTTCCTGGTTCGGGAGCTTTTTATAGTCGCCGGCAAAGACGTCCATTGCGCCTTCTTCACCTGAGAGCATCGTGCCCCAGGGCGTGATGCCGCCATTGCAGTTCGAGATCGTGCCGAAGACGACCGTGCCGGTCGGATCGGCCTTGGTCTTGAGGCGGTCGTCACCGGCAGCCGGACCGGAAATGCCGATTTCCGTGCTCATGTGGATGCGGCGATTATATTTGCCGTCCTTGACCACCTGCCACTGATTGCCGTCCTTGCGCACCTCGAAGACGGAGACACCGACAGCGGCCATGACCGCACGGATCTGGTCCTCGGTCAGCTTTTCGCGATAATTCTCCGCCGTCAGGCCCGGGAACATCAGGAAGGGTGTCGCGTATTCGTGGCTGACGACCATCAGGCCGTGGTCCGAGCTCTTCTCGCCCCAGGGCAATGGCAGGAACTGCGTGAAGTCGTTATTGTAACCGAACTGGCGTTCGGCGGCCTTGCCGTTGAGCTTGGCCACGTCGAATTCCGGGCTGTCGGCAAAGAGCGCGTCGCCCCAGCGAATGAGGATTTGGCGCTCATAGCCTTCAGGCCAGTGGTCGGCGGTGTCGCGCACGCGCTTCAGTTCTGGGAAAGTGAGCGTCGACTCGGCGGCTTCTGCCTTGGTGGCTTCAAAAGCCGGCGCAAAGGCGGCCGCACCCATGGCTGCGATGAAGCCTTTCAGAATGGTACGGCGACGAACGCCTTCTTCGAGAATGGTGCCGTAGCTCGGCGCAAATGCACGCCGCGGATTGGGGCGCGGCCTGGTTTTCTGGCGGTCCGTCATGACTACCTCCGGTAAAAACGGTTGAATTTCAAGGAAATGAATGAAATGCCCTTGGCCATTGCGGCCATCGATTTCTGTAGCAATACCCGGCGAAGGATTGATGACGCTTCAAGCGTCTCGGGAACGGCATTTGGCGGCGCTTCTTCGGCTTGACGCCTTGCCCGGCGCTGATAATTTGACCGGGCAGTAAAAATAAACGGCGCCAAGCCTTGAACGGGATGGCCTCCCCAACGGCCAGGAGAACAGCATGTCCAACCGCCTGAATGCAACGCCAAACGACCTTCGCGCCTTTTGGATGCCCTTTACCGCAAACCGCCAGTTCAAGAAGGAACCGCGCCTCTTCGTGAGTGCGAAGGATATGTACTACCAGACCCATGACGGACGTCAGGTTCTGGATGGTACGGCTGGCCTCTGGTGCGTGAATGCCGGACACTGCCGCCCGAAGATCACCGAAGCGATCCGCGAGCAGGCGGGCGAACTCGATTACGCCCCCGCTTTCCAGCTCGGTCACCCCAAGGCCTTTGAACTCGCCAACCGCTTGGTCGACATCGCCCCCGAGGGATTGGATCACGTCCTCTACACCAATTCCGGTTCTGAATCGGTGGAAACGGCGCTCAAGGTGGCGCTTGCCTATCACCGCGTGAAGGGCAATGGCTCACGCTTCCGCCTGATCGGCCGCGAGCGCGGCTATCACGGCGTCAATTTCGGCGGTATCTCCGTCGGCGGCATCGTCACCAATCGCAAGATGTTCGGCACGCTTTTGACCGGCGTCGACCACATGCCGCACACCCACCTGCCCGGCAAGAACAATTTCACCCGCGGCGAGCCTGAAATTGGCGGCGATCTTGCCACCGAACTCGAGCGCATCGTCACGCTGCATGACGCCTCCACGGTCGCCGCCGTCATCGTCGAGCCGGTCGCCGGCTCCACCGGCGTTCTCATTCCGCCGAAGGGCTACCTGCAGAAACTGCGCGAAATCTGCACTAAGCACGGCATCCTGCTGATCTTCGACGAAGTCATCACCGGCTTCGGCCGCCTCGGTGCCCCCTTCGCTGCCCAGTATTACGACGTGAAGCCCGACATGATCACCGCCGCCAAGGGCCTGACCAACGGCGTCATCCCGATGGGCGCCGTCTTCGTGACCTCGGAAATCCACGATGCCTTCATGAATGGCCCCGAGCACATGATCGAGTTCTTCCACGGTTATACCTATTCGGGTAACCCGATCGCTTCGGCCGCAGCCCTTGCAACGCTCGACACCTACAAGGAAGAAGGCCTGCTGACCCGCGCAGCCGAACTCGCCGACTATTGGGCCGATGCGCTGCATTCGCTGAAGGATTGCCCCAACGTCATCGACATCAGAAATACGGGTCTCATCGGCGCCATCGAGCTCGATCCGATTGCCGGCGAGCCGACCAAGCGCGCGTTCACGGCCTTCCTCAAGGCCTATGAAAGCGGCCTGCTGATCCGCACGACAGGCGACATCATCGCGCTCTCGCCGCCGCTGATCATCGAGAAGAAGCACATCGACGAGCTCTTCGGCAAACTGCGCACGATCCTGCAGAACAACATCTGAGCGCAATCATCCCGGATGAATTCAAGGGCGAGGCTCCGGCCTCGCCCTTTCTTTTTGATGTCGGCGACCTCGATCGCGTTATCGGTCTCCGGTGTGACGGATTTCCTGCAGACAGGGCAAATCACCCCAATGGAGATCCCATGCAAAGACTCGTCTTCCTTCTCTCCCTCGCCCTGCTGCTGGCACCTGCAGCACACGCTGGAACCGGTTTTCGTGAAATCACCCTGGCCGGCAAGAATAGCGATAGCCCTATTCATATCAGCATCTGGTATCCAACCGCATCCGACGCCGCGCCGGTTCTTCTCGGCGAAACCCCGGCCTTTATCGGTCAGCCCGTGATCCGGGATGCCGCACCCATGACCGGCCCGCATCCGCTGGTCGTCCTCTCCCATGGTTACGGCGGCAGCTGGCGCAACCTCGCCTGGCTTGCCGCCGACCTCGTTGACGCAGGCTATGTCGTTGCCGCGCCCGATCATCCGGGTACGACGACATTCGACATGCGGAAACCCGACGCCGTCGAACTGTGGAAACGCCCCGGCGACCTCAGCCGCGTGATCGATGCTCTGCTCGGCAATCCCGATCTGACGGGCGGCGTGGCATCCGGTCGGATTGCCGCCATCGGCCATTCACTCGGCGGCTGGACGGTCGTCGAACTGGCGGGCGGACGCTTCGATGCGGCCAGGGTAACGAGGAATTGCGCGGCTGAATTCAGCCCGATCTATTGCAAGATATTCGAGGCACTGGGGGGCGGGCGCGATGCAGCCTCCAGCGCGGCGCTGGCCGCCGATCTCAGCGATACGCGAATCCGCGCCGTCGTGGCACTCGACCTCGGCCCCGGCCGCGGGCTGACGCCGGAGAGCCTTGCGGCAATCCACATCCCCGTCATGGTGCTGGGTGCTCAGGCGGACGTCGATGCGGACACGGCAACCAAGGCGGACATCGCCGCCACGAACAAGGACTCCGGCTATATTGCCCGCTATCTGCCGCCAGCAACCACTACCTACAGCCTGATCCCCGGATCGCTGCATTTCAGCTTCATGCAGACATGCAAACCTGGCGCCGCCGAACTGATCGAGAAAGAGGCGCCCGGCGAGAGCATCGTCTGCCGGGATGGTGCCGGCGCCGATCGCGCAGCCATTCACCGGCAGGTTTCCGGCATGGTTACGGATTTCCTGGGAACTGCGCTCGCGGATCAATAGACAAGGCCCCTCATCCTCGCGCCTCAGGGAGCCGTGAATGACGAAGACGCAGGCTGCGGATCAGATCCGCAGCCTGCCCCTCAAAACGGATACGTTCAGGAGACGGAGGCGACCGAAAGGCAGAGGGCAAACTTTTTGACGAGCCGGCGATCGAAATGCCCTTCGTTGGCCAGCATCCAGGTCAGCGCCTCTTTCGCGCTCCACGCTGACTTGTAGGGGCGCGCCGAAGTGACCGCGTCATAGACGTCGCAAATCGCCGCAAGGCGTGCGTGAAGGCTGATTTCGCCATGGGAGAGCTTGCGCGGATAACCCTTGCCGTCGATCCGTTCATGATGATTGAGGCACACGTCGAGAACAATTTCCGACATGCCCTCCTGACGCGCCAGGATCGCATGACCCTTTTCCGGATGATCGCGGATCAGTTGCATCTCGTCTTCGTTCAGGCGCCCCTCCTTGTTGAGCACTTCGAGCGGAATTTCGAGCTTGCCGACATCGTGCAACAGCCCGGCCGTGCCGAGCGCCTGCACCACTTCCTCATCCAGTCCGAGGTGGCGGCTGAAAAGGATCATCAGGGCACTGACAGAAAGGGAATGCAGAAAGGTCACTTCGTCCTTGGATTTCAGCCGGGTAACGCTGATGAAGACGGCAGGATGGTCATCCATCGATTTGGAAACAGAGGAAATTACCGGCTCGACCTGGTCGACGGAGATCGCATCTCCGCCCCGCAGCCGGCCGAAGACATTTTCCAGCACTTCCACGGATTTCTGAATGGTCTCACGCGCCGCCTTGATGTCGATCTCGATCTTGCGGGAGGTACCTCCGACATCGATACCCTTGGTGGTGTTGATCACGACACCTGCATCCGCACATTCATTGAGCTTCAGCGTATCGCTCTCACGCCGCAGTAAGAACCGTCGCCGGGATAGAAGAGGATGGTCCCAGACACCCTCGACCATCTCGATAAACATTCCGGTCCGCACTTGCCTAGCTTCAATACGCTTGAGCATTCAGATATCTGTTCCCGCTATATGTCTGAATCGACAAATCGAATATTTTATTGCACCGCAACAATATACTAGGGAATAGTAGTTATACTGGGATTCTCAGAATCAATTGTTAACTCGCTAAAACAGCAAAGCAAAAACAGCGGTCAGCGGCGCCATGACCAGATATGGGCTTATCCTCAGCCGCCGATATGCTCTGTTGAGGACAGCTTCGCCCTACAAGTCCGCACGACTGAACGTATGGGGCCGGAAGAACCCAACTCTGACGATTGCGGATTGAGATTGCCCTGACAGGGGTGCCGTGATCTGCCGATCAGCCGGGCAGGACAGACCGAAAATTGCGGGAAATGGACTGAAAAATCAAAAAATCGGGCGCAATCTTTTCAGATTTGGCGAAATCGGCCCCGATCTTGTTATCATCTTGCGGAATCTCACCGAAATTTCTAGAAATCTTGCCATGCGCCGGGCGAGCCAAATATGACCGCGGGGCTCATTGATCGTGCAGCTTTCCTCGTCCTTGGCACGCTCCTAACGGGATCGCTGACAAAAGAATGGCCTGCGCGACAAGCAACCGGTGGTCGAAGACGACCCTACCCAAGGAGACAGAACATGACCCTGAAGACTCTGACGGCGACGCTGGTCGCCTCGCTGGCATTTGCCCCGCTCGCGCATGCGGATATCGTCATTGGCCTCATCGCGCCGCTGACCGGTCCGGTGGCAGCCTATGGCGACCAGGTAAAGAACGGCGCGCAGACCGCCGTCGATGAAATCAACAAGAGCGGCGGCATTCTCGGCGAGAAGGTCGTGCTCGAACTCGCTGACGATGCCGGCGAGCCGAAGCAGGGCGTTTCTGCGGCGAACAAGGTTGTCGGCGAAGGCATCCGCTTCGTCGTCGGCCCGGTCACCTCGGGCGTTGCCATTCCGGTTTCTGACGTTCTGGCCGAAAATGGCGTGCTGATGGTCACCCCGACCGCCACGGCGCCTGACCTCACCAAGCGCGGCCTGACCAATGTTCTGCGCACCTGCGGCCGGGACGACCAGCAGGCCGAAGTCGCCGCCAAATACGTTCTCGAACATTTCAAGGACAAGCGCGTCGCAATCATCAACGACAAGGGCGCTTACGGTAAGGGTCTCGCCGACGCCTTCAAGGCAACGCTGAACGCTGGTGGCATCACCGAAGTCATCAACGACTCCATCACGCCCGGCGACAAGGACTTCTCCGCGCTGACCACCCGCGTCAAGGCTGAGAAGGTCGATCTCATCTATTTCGGCGGCTACCACCCGGAAGGTGGCCTGCTTGCCCGTCAGCTGCA
Source organism: Rhizobium sp. BK512 (assembly GCF_014194915.1). Classification (NCBI taxonomy): domain Bacteria; kingdom Pseudomonadati; phylum Pseudomonadota; class Alphaproteobacteria; order Hyphomicrobiales; family Rhizobiaceae; genus Rhizobium; species Rhizobium sp. BK512. Next base: position 797,260 of record NZ_JACIAS010000001.1, read on the forward strand.
TGACCTTTCGGTCAATGCCCAGATCATCGGCGGCGACGGCCTTTCCAACACGGAATTCTGGACGATCGGCACCGATGCGGCAGCTGGCACGCTGTTCACCAATGCCTCCGACGCCACCAAGAGCCCGGACTCCAAGGCTGCAGCTGATGCGCTCGCCGCCAAGAAGATCCCGGCCGAAGCCTTCACCCTCAACGCCTATGCTGCCGTTGAAGTCCTGAAGGCCGGCATCGAGAAGGCCGGCAGTGCTGAGGATGCAGAAGCCGTTGCTACTGCCTTGAAGGGCGGCGAGCAGATCCCGACGGCGATTGGCAAGCTCACCTATGGCGAGACCGGTGACCTCTCCTCGCAGAGCTTCTCGCTCTACAAGTGGGAAGGCGGCAAGATCGTTGCTGCCGAGTAATCGGAACGAATGGAACATGCGACCGGGCGCCAATGGCGCCCGGTTTCGTTTGCGGGCATCGAATCCGCAAGCAGATGCGCTATAACTCGCGGAATCGATTGCATCGCGAGGGTAGTCATGACCACCAAGCTCGAACGTCTTATTGATCAGGGTGTGGGTCGTGTGCCGGCCGACATCGTGCTGAAAGGCGGACGCTTCTTCGATCTCGTAACCGGCGAACTCGTCCAGTCGGACATTGCCATCGGCGGCGACCGCATCGTCGGAACCTGTGGCAACTACAGCGGCCAAACCGAGATCGACATTTCCGGCAAGATCGTCGTTCCCGGCTTCATCGATACGCATCTGCATATCGAATCCTCTCTCGTCACGCCGCACGAATTCGACCGCTGCGTCCTGCCCTATGGCGTCACGACCGTGATCTGCGACCCCCACGAGATCGCCAATGTGCTCGGCAAGGAAGGCATCGAATTCTTCCTCGCTTCGGCGCTGGAAACGATCATGGATATCCGCGTCCAGCTGTCCTCCTGCGTGCCGGCTACCCATCTGGAGACATCAGGCGCCGACCTGCCGGTCGAAAGCCTCCTGCCCTACCGCGACCATCCCAAGGTCATCGGGCTTGCCGAATTCATGAATTTCCCGGGCGTGATCCATAAGGATCCCGTCTGCATGGCGAAGCTCGATGCTTTCCAGGGCGCGCATATCGACGGCCATGCGCCATTGCTCTCAGGCAATGATCTGAACGGTTATCTCTCGACAGGCATCCGCACCGAGCACGAATGCACGAGCGCGGCCGAAGCCCTGGAGAAAATCCGCAAGGGCATGCACATCCTCGTCCGCGAAGGCTCCGTCTCGAAGGATCTTCACGCCCTGATGCCCATCATCACCGAGCGCCTCTCGCCTTATCTTGCGCTCTGTACCGATGACCGAAATCCGCTCGATATCGCCGAGCAGGGCCATCTCGACTACATGATCCGCACGGCGATCGCCCATGGTGTCGAACCGCTGGCGGTTTACCGCGCCGCCTCGATCTCGGCTGCCCGCGCCTTCGGCCTGCGCGACCGTGGCCTCGTCGCGCCCGGCTGGAGGGCCGATCTCGTCGTCATCGACAGTCTCGAGAATTGCCGGGCGGAAATGGTCTTCTCGGCCGGCCGTCACGTCACCGATGCGCTCTTTGCCACCCGCAAGCCAGTGTCGCCCGTTGGCCTCGATAGCGTCAGGGCTCGCCCCGTCAACGCAGCCCATTTCGGCGTGCCTGTTTCGGAAGGGGAAACGCCCGTCATCGGCGTCATGCCCGGCAAGATCATCACCGAGCATCGCCGCTACCGCCTGCCGGCGAAAGGCAATCAGACGACCGTCGATCTCGGCAACGACATCATCAAGGTCGCCGTCATCGAGCGTCACGGCAAGAACGGTAATCACGCCAACGGCTTCGTTCAGGGATTCGGATTGAAGAAGGGCGCCATCGCCTCGACGGTCGGCCATGACAGCCACAATATCTGCGTCGTCGGCGTCAACGAGGACGACATGGCGCTTGCGGCCAATCGTCTGGGCGAGATCAAGGGTGGCTTCGTCGTCGTCGAAGACGGCAAGGTCACGGGTGAGATTGCGCTCCCCGTCGCCGGCCTGATGAGCCTGGAACCCTATGAAACCGTGCGCGACACGCTGCATGATTTGCGCAAGGCAGCCTATGCCCTGGGCACGACCCTGGAGGAACCCTTCCTGCAGGTCGCCTTTCTGCCCCTGCCCGTGATCCCGCATCTGAAGATCTCGGACAAGGGGATGGTGGACGTCGATCGCTTCGCGCTGATCAGCTGATACGAGCGCAGAAGGCGTCAAGCGCCTTGAGCTGCACTGTCTTGGCGCTGGCGGTGGCTTTGAACCCGGGCATGGGCAATGGAGCGCCCAGCACCATGCCGGCAGGAAGCTGAAACTCCGCGGCCTCACGCGTCAGGTTGAAGACGAAGAGCAGTTTCTCGTCTCCCTTCTGCCTGATGAAGGCGAGCAGGTCCTGATTGCTGCCAACGAATTCCATGCTGCCGTCGATCAGCACCGGATAGGTCTTCCGGAATTCGAGCGTACGCCGGTAATGATGCAGCACGGACCTGTCATCATTTTCCTGGGTGTCCACGGAAAGCGCCGCCTGTTCATAGGGCACCGGCAGCCAGCTCTTCTCAGCGCTGGTAAAACCGGCATGCGCCTTGCCGGCTTCCCATGGCATCGGCGTACGGCATCCGTCACGGCCCTTGAAGGCCGGCCAGAAGCGAATGCCATAGGGGTCGCGCAGGTCTTCGAAGGCAAGCTCTGCCTCCGGCAGGCCCAGCTCCTCGCCCTGGTAGAGGCAGATCGAACCGCGAAGCGCTGCCAACACCGAAATCGCCAGCTTGGCGATGACGGGCCGCTCCTCTTCCGTTAGCGCGAAGCGGCTGACATGGCGGTTGACGTCGTGATTGGAGAAAGCCCAGCAGACCCACCCATCTTTCACCATGCGCTGGAAGGTCTCGACGCAGCTTCGGACATGCGTGGCGGTAAATTCGGGGCCGAGCAGATCGAAAGTGTAGCACATATGCAGCTTGTCGCCGCCGGTCGTGTAGGCAGCAACGGTCTTCAACGAGCGCGCCCCATCGCCCACTTCACCTACCGTCGTGCGTCCCTCGTATTGATTGAGAAGGGCCCGGAACCGCTTGAGGAATTCGAGGTTTTCCGGCTGCGTCTTGTCATAGAGGTGGTTCTGCATGCCATAGGGATTGCTGTCGGGCGCATCGAGACCGGCCTGATCCGGATCCGGAACATGCGGCGGATTGTCCCGGAGCAGCTTGTCGCAGAAATAATAGTTCACCGTGTCGAGGCGGAAACCGTCGACGCCGCGGTCGAGCCAGAACTTTACCGTCTTCAGCAGTGCATCCTGAACCGGCTTGCTGTGGAAATTCAGGTCCGGTTGCGAGGTCAGGAAGTTGTGCTGGTAATATTGCCGGCGCACGCCATCCCATTCCCATCCCGGCCCGCCGAAGATCGACAGCCAGTTGTTCGGCGCCGTGCCGTCCGGCTTGGGATCGGCCCAGACATACCAGTCCGCCTTGTCATTCGTGCGGCTGGAGCGGCTTTCCACGAACCATGGATGCCGGTCGGACGTATGGGAAATCACCTGGTCGATGATGACTTTTATGCCGAGCCTGTGGGCTTCCGACATCATTGCGTCGAAATCGTCGAGCGTGCCGAAAATCGGATCGACATCGCAATAGTCGGAGACGTCATAGCCCATGTCGGCCATCGGCGACTTGAAGAAGGGGGAGAGCCAGATCGCATCGACGCCGAGGCTTGCGATATGGGAGAGGCGCCGGGTTATCCCCTTGAGATCGCCGAGCCCGTCACCATTCGTATCCTGAAACGAGCGCGGATAGACCTGATAGATCACCGCGCCTCGCCACCAATCCGCATTCCCGCCTGTCTGCAACGCCATGAGCCGCCGTCTCCTGCTTCATTTCGCCCGCAAGACTAATGGCGGCGAAGCAAAAAACAACAGTTCAATGGCCCACTCTCGAGCAAAGATCAGCTAGTCGCGATCGGACAAAAGGGAGACGCTTATAAGCTTGTCCACACCCGAATGCTACCCACTGGTTTAGGGGTTGCAACGCCAAACCTTTGCGTTAAGGTGCCGTTGACCTGCACGTAACAGGTCAAACCGGGAACAAATGACCAAAGAAAAGGCGAAAAGCCTAGAAAGGTGGACCCTCCATGTCCTTTTTCACGAAAAAATTTCTCGCGTCTGCAATGGTTGGCTCATTGCTCGCATTTTCGGCCCATGCGGCCACACTGAATATCCATAATGGTGGCGACCCCACCTCGCTGGATCCGCAAAAGCTCTCCGGCGACTGGGAAAACCGTATTGCCGGCGACATTTTCGAAGGCCTTGTCACTGAAGACGCCAAGGACAACCCGGTTCCCGGCCAGGCCGAAAGCTGGACCATTTCCCCTGATGGCAAAGTCTACACTTTCAAGCTGCGTGACGGCATCAAGTGGTCCGATGGCCAGCCGGTAACGGCAGGCGATTTCGTCTTTGCCTTCCAGCGCCTCATCGACCCGAAGAACGCGGCCGACTACGCCTATCTGCAGTTCACCATCAAGAACGCGGAAAAGATCAACAAAGGCGAGATCACCGATCTGAACGAACTCGGCGTCAAGGCGATCGACGACAAGACGCTCGAGATCACCCTTGAGAACCCGACCCCATACTTCATTAACGCCCTGATGCACTACACGGCCTATCCGCTGCCGAAGCATGTCGTCGAGGCCAAGGGTCAGGACTGGGTCAAGATTGGCAACATCGTCACCAACGGTCCGTACAAGCCGACCGAATGGGTCCCCGGTTCGCACGTCACGACCGTCAAGAACGACCAGTATTACGGTGCCAAGGATATCAAGATCGACGGCGCGAAGTTCTTCGTGCTTGAAGACCAGGAAGCCGCCCTGAAGCGCTACCGCGCCGGCGAATTCGATATTCTCACCGACTTCCCGACCGACCAGTATGAGTGGATGAAGAAGAACCTGCCGGGCCAGGCGCATGTCGCTCCCTTCTCCGGCCTTTACTACTACGTCATCAACTCGACCAAACCGCCCTTCAACGACAAGCGCGTCCGCCAGGCTCTGTCCATGGCGATCAACCGCGAAGTCATCGGCCCGCAGATCCTCGGCACCGGCGAACTGCCGGCTTACTCCTGGGTCCCGCCGGGCACTGCAAACTACGGTGAGCCCGCCTATGTCTCCTGGAAGGATCTTTCCTACAAAGACAAGGTCGAAGAAGCCAAGAAGCTGCTGAAGGAAGCAGGCTTCGGCCCGGATCACCCGCTGACCACCGAGCTCAAGTACAACACCAACGACAACCACAAGCGCATTGCCGTCGCGATCGCCTCCATGTGGAAGCCGCTTGGCGTCAATGTCGAGCTCGTCAATGCTGAAACGAAGGTCCACTACGATCAGCTGCAGCGTGGTGAAGTGCAGATCGGCCGTGCCGGCTGGCTCGCCGACTACAACGATCCGGACAACTTCCTGAACCTGCTCGTCACCGGCGTTCAGATGAACTACGGTCGCTGGTCGAATGCCGACTATGACAAGCTGATCAAGGACGGCAACGCTCAGACCGATCTGACGAAGCGCGCCGAGATCTTCAAGAAGGCCGAACAGCTCGCGCTGGACGATTCCGCAGCACTTCCGATCTACTACTACGTCTCCAAGAACGTCGTCTCGCCCAAGATCGAGGGCTTCGTCGACAACGTTCAGGACATCCACCGCACGCGCTGGCTGTCCATCAAGGAATAAGGATGAAAGGCTCTTCCCGGTCACCCCGGGAAGAGCCGCTCCACGCCCATGATCAAATATGCACTCCGTCGATTGCTGTCGACGATCCCCGTCCTGTGGATCGCCGTCACAGCTTGCTTTTTCGTTTTGCGCCTCGCCCCCGGCGGCCCCTTCGATGGCGAAAGGCCATTGCCGCCGGTGATCCTGAAAAACCTCGCGGTTCATTACAACCTGGATAAACCGCTCATTCAGCAGTACCTGATCTACGTTGGTGATCTCCTGCACGGCGACCTCGGCCCCTCCTTCGCGAGCGAGGATTTCACTGTCGCCCAGCAGATCGCGATCGGTCTGCCCTACACCTTCACCATCGGTACGGCTGCCTTCCTGATCGCCATCATCGTCGGCGTCGCCGTCGGCTGTCTTGGGGCGCTCTATCAGAACAAGGCACCGGACTATATTCTGAGTGCTCTCATTCTGGTGGGCGTCGTTCTGCCGAACTTCCTGATCGCACCCATCATGCAGCTCGTCTTCGGCATCCATCTCGCGTGGTTTCCGGTCGGCGGCTGGGGTGATGGCTCGATCAAATATCTCGTCCTGCCGATCTTCGTTCTGGCGCTGCCGCATGCCGGCCGCATCTCGCGCATCACCCGAGGCTCGATGATCGAGGTGATGAACCAGAACTTCATCCGCACTGCCAAGGCCAAGGGCATCGGCCCGCGTCTGACGGTCATGCGTCACGCGCTCAAACCCGCCATGATGCCCGTCGTGTCCTATCTCGGACCGGCGGCAAGTTATCTTCTCACCGGCTCGCTGGTTGTCGAAAGCATCTTCGGATTGCCCGGCATCGGCCGCTATTTCGTCAACGCAGCGCTGAACCGCGATTACGGCATGGTTCTCGGTACGGTCATCTTCTACATGGTGCTGATCGTGTTCCTGAACCTTCTGGTCGACATTGCCTATGCCTGGCTGGACCCGAAAGTGAGAAACAGATGATCCTCAATCCCGCAAAAAGGGAGCTGCTCGCAGCCGAACTGCTGGAAGCCGAAGGCCTGTCTCCGGAAGGCCGCTCGCTGACCAAGGATGCACTGCGTCGCCTCTCGCGCAACAAGGCGGCCGTCATCTCCATCGGCGTGCTGGTGCTGCTCATCATCGTAGCCTTCCTCGGCCCGAACTTCATCCCCTTCAACTATGAAGACCCGGATTGGGCCGCCTTCCGCGCGCCTCCGTCCTTCGAAAGCGGCCATTATTTCGGCACTGACCCGAACGGCCGCGATCTGCTCGCCCGTGTGCTCTACGGCACGCGCGTTTCGCTTGCCGTCGCGCTGACGGCCACGCTCGTCTCCGTCGTCATCGGCGTGCTCTATGGCGCCGTTTCCGGCTATATCGGCGGCAGGCTGGACTCGATCATGATGCGCTTCGTCGACATCATGTACGCGCTTCCCTACATCCTCTTCGTCATCCTGCTGATGGTGATCTTCGGTCGCAACGTTTACCTGCTCTTTGCGGCGATCGGTGCGCTCGAATGGCTGACCATGGCCCGCATCGTGCGCGGCCAGACCCTGTCGCTCAAACACCGCGAATTCGTGGAAGCCGCGCGCGCCTCCGGTCAGAAACCCTTCAAGATCATCACCAAGCACATCATCCCGAATCTCGTCGGCCCCGTCGTCATCTTCGCGGCGCTGACGGTACCTGAGATCATCGCGACCGAGAGCTTCCTCTCCTATCTCGGCTTCGGCGTGCAGGAACCGCTGACCTCGCTCGGCACCCTCATTGCCGAAGGCACCGACGCCATGGAAAGCATGCCCTGGCTGCTGGTCTTCCCGGCAAGCTTCCTTGTGGCCCTGCTGCTCAGCCTGCTGTTCATCGGCGACGGGCTGCGCGACGCATTCGACCCGAAGGATCGATAGGATGACCCAGGAAAACAAAAACGAAAAACAGCAGGATACCCTTCTCGAGCTGAAGGACTATTCGATCACCTTCGAGACGCCGGAGGGTCAGGTCAAGGCGGTCTCCAACATGAACCTGACGGTCCGTCGCGGCGAGCGCATCGCCATCGTCGGCGAATCCGGTTCGGGCAAGAGCCAGACCTTTCTCGGCGTCATGGGCCTGCTTGCCAAGAACGGCAGGACCACCGGCCAGGCCCTGCTCGAAGGCAAGGACGTGCTGGCGCTGAAACCGCGCGAGCTCGACCATGTCCGCGGCAAGGACATGGCCATGGTCTTCCAGGATCCAATGACGGCACTCAACCCGTCGCTGCGGATTTCCCGACAGCTGACGGAACAGCTCGAAATCCACCGCGGCTTCACGGCCAAGGCGGCATCGGCTGCGGCTCTCGACATGCTGAAGCGTGTCGGCATCCCCGACCCGACGCGCCGTTTCGGCCTCTATCCGCATGAGCTTTCGGGCGGCATGCGCCAGCGTATCGTCATTGCCATGGCGCTGCTCACGAAGCCGAAGCTCCTGATCGCCGACGAGCCGACGACAGCGCTCGACGTGACGATCCAGGCGCAGATCCTCGATCTCTTCAATGATCTGACGGCAGAGATGAACACGGCGCTGATCATGATCACCCACGACCTCGGCGTCGTGGCCGGTCTCGCCGACAAGGTGGCCGTCATGTATGCCGGCCGTATCGTCGAGGAGGCCCCGGTCGACGAACTCTTCGAGAACCCGGCGCACCCCTATACCGCAGCCCTGCACGCGTCGATCCCGCGCCCGGATCAGGATGTCGACGACCTCGTCGTCATCCCCGGCCGCCCGCCGAACCTGCAGCACCTGCCGAAGGGCTGCAATTTCTCGCCGCGCTGCTCGCAGGTTCAGGACGATTGCATCGACCGACCGCCGCAGCTTCAACAGCAGGGGGCAAACCACTGTGCCGCCTGCTTCCATCCCTTCCCCCGCCGCGAGGAGTTGCTGGTCCATGGCTGAACGCTCGCTTCTGAGGGTCGAGAACCTGACGACCCAGTTCGAGATTCCCTCGAAATCCTTCTTCAAGCCACCGCTGATGCTGACGGCCGTCAACAATGTCAGCTTCGATCTCGCCGAAGGCCGCACGCTTGGCATCGTCGGCGAATCCGGGTGCGGCAAGTCGACGCTCGGCCGCTCGATCCTGCGTCTCCTGAAGTCGCAGAAGGGCCGTATCCTCTGGCAAGGCCGCAACCTGCTCGACCTGTCGGATGAGGAAATGCGTGCCGCACGCCGCGACATGCAGATCATCTTCCAGGATCCAATTGCCTCGCTCGACCCGCGCATGACGGTCGGCGACATCATCGCCGAGCCGCTAACCGTCTTCGAACCGAAGCTTTCGAAGGCCCAGCGTCTCGACCGCGTGCGCGAGATCATGACCGCCGTCGGCCTGGTGCCGGAGATGATCAACCGCTATCCGCACGAATTTTCGGGCGGACAGGCGCAACGTATCGGCATTGCCCGCGCCGTCGTCACCAAGCCGAAGCTCATCATCTGCGACGAGCCGGTATCGGCTCTCGACGTGTCGATCCAGGGTCAGGTCATCACGCTGCTTCGCAAGCTGCGCAAGGAGTTTGGCCTCACGCTGATCTTCATCAGCCACGACCTCTCGGTCGTGCGCCTGATCTCCGATGACGTGCTGGTTCTCTATCTGGGCAAGGTGGTCGAAGCCGGCGATTGCGCCACCGTCTTCGAACATCCGGCCCACCCCTATACGCAGGCGCTGTTCTCCGCGGCCCCGATCCCGGATCCGAAGCTCGCGCGCCAGCGCAGCCGCATCCGCCTGCAGGGAGACCCGCCCTCGCCGCTCAACCCGCCGAAGGGCTGCGTCTTCTCGCCGCGCTGCTGGAAGGCGACCGACGTCTGTCGCACCGAAATGCCGCCGACGGAACTGGTCCGTCCCGGCCAGACAGCCGCTTGCTATCATATGGACCGGCCCTGACATGATATTCTCCATCGCCCCGCCCTCGGGGCGATGGACTTTCAACTCTCCTTGACTTGTCTCCTCCCGCCTCTTCGCGTATCCGCAAGAGCAGAAAAAATCCGGGAGGAAAGCTTGAGCGGACGGTTTCTATCGATCGGCGAATGCATGGTGGAGCTCTCGCAGGCCGGTGAAGGCCTGCTGCGCAAGGGCTTTGCCGGCGACACTTTCAACACCGCATGGTATGCTCGCGCCTGCCTGCCGCCCGCCTGGTCGGTCGACTATTTCACCGCGCTCGGCGATGATCCGATGTCCGACGAAATGGCAGCTTTCATGGACAAGGCCGGCGTCGGCACCGGTCTCATCCGCCGCATCAAGGGCAAGACGCCCGGCCTCTACATGATCAATCTCAGGAACGGCGAACGCTCCTTCAGCTACTGGCGCGACAGTTCCGCCGCCCGCAGCCTTGCCACCGATCCTGATCGCCTGCGTGAGGCAGTGGAAAGTGCTGACGTCGTCTATTTCTCCGGCATTACGCTCGCCATCCTCTCCCATGACGACGCCGACACGCTGCTTGCAGAAATCCGTCGCGCAAAGGCAGTCGGCAAATTTGTCGTCTTCGATCCAAACATCCGTCCCCGCCTCTGGTCGAGCTACGATGTGATGCACACGACGATCAGCGAAGGCGGCCGCGCTTCCTCGCTGGTCATGCCGAGCTTCGACGACGAGGTTGCCCATTTCGGCGACGCCTCCATCGACGCCACCATTGAACGCTATCTTGCACTCGGCGCCTCGCACGTCGTCGTCAAGAACGGTGCGGAAGGTGCAACGCTGAGCTTCGCCAACGACAAAACCCATGTGCCGGCAGAAAAGGTCGAAAAGGTCGTCGACACGACAAGCGCCGGCGACAGCTTCAACGGCGCTTTCCTGGCTCATTATCTGGAACATCGCGATGCACCGACAGCCGCCGGCTTCGCTGCGAAAGTCGCGGCTCGTGTGGTCAGCGAACACGGCGCGCTGGTGCCGAAGGAAAAGCTCGGCCTTTGACATCAGGTTGAAGCCTGCGCATGTCGCTTTATCAAGCGGCCCGCGCAGGCTCGCCCCCGCCTTAGCGGTCAATCATATCAATCGTCAGATCAGGAATTGGGCTTCTTGTCGTCGGTGCGGACGGCCTCATCGTGATACCAGCAGCTGTCGAGCGCATCGCACACTCCGGCAGCCTCACGCTCCATCATCCGAAAGCGCTCGAAGCGGTTCGAGGCCTGAACGGCCTTGATCGGAAACTGGTAGATCGTCGCGGATTCGCGATGGAAATCGATTGCCATGAGATAGCCTTTCTTCAGCTCGGCCTATCAACATTCACGGTCGCTACAATAGCACAATGCACATAGTTTATGCAAATTGCACAAAATAGATGCAATGTCGCAATTATAAACGCTCGATGCGGCATTTGCTGATTAAGGCCCTGCTGATTTGGTCAAAACTTCATCCATTGCTGACAACGCCGGAATTTTGATCTGGTTCCTGCCTCTTAAATGGCCTCTGCCAAGGACGATAGCCGCGAACCCTCATCGCCTCGCGGGCCGGAAACCTCTCTCGCAAACGACTGCAACACGGTGATTCGTAAATTTTTTATGTCAGCCGTCCGAACTGGCACGCTACGTGCTTTAGAATAGGCATCCCCTGGCGAGAGGGCGCGCGCTTGCGCCCTTGCCTCAGGATTGCTCAAGTTCGCAGCAGAGAGAGACGCGATGACAAAGTATAAGCTCGAGTACATTTGGCTCGATGGGTACACTCCGGTACCGAACCTGCGTGGCAAGACTCAGGTCAAGGAATTCGACAATTTCCCGACACTCGAACAGCTCCCGCTCTGGGGCTTCGACGGTTCGTCGACGATGCAGGCCGAAGGCCGCAGTTCTGATTGCGTGCTGAAGCCGGTTGCCATCTATCCGGATCCGGCCCGCACCAACGGCGTTCTGGTGATGTGCGAAGTCATGATGCCGGACGGCGTCACGCCGCATGCGTCCAACGCTCGCGCCACCATCCTCGACGACGAAGATGCCTGGTTCGGCTTCGAACAGGAATATTTCTTCTACGAAAACGGGCGCCCGCTCGGCTTCCCCGAGTCCGGCTACCCGGCTCCGCAAGGCCCCTACTACACTGGCGTCGGCTATTCGAACGTTGGTTCGGTTGCCCGCGAAATCGTTGAGGAGCACCTCGATCTCTGCCTCGCTGCCGGCATCAACCACGAAGGCATCAATGCCGAAGTGGCAAAGGGCCAGTGGGAATTCCAGATTTTCGGCAAGGGCTCCAAGAAGGCCGCCGACCAGATCTGGATGGCGCGCTACCTCCTGCAGCGCCTGACCGAAAAGTACGGCATCGACATCGAGTATCATTGCAAGCCGCTCGGCGACACCGACTGGAACGGTTCGGGCATGCATTGCAACTTCTCGACCAAGTTCATGCGCGAAGTCGGCGGCAAGGCCTATTTCGAAGCGCTGATGGCCCAGTTCGACAAGAACCTGATGGACCACATCAACGTTTACGGCCCTGACAACGACAAGCGTCTGACCGGCAAGCACGAGACGGCTCCGTGGAACAAGTTCTCCTACGGCGTTGCCGACCGTGGTGCCTCGATCCGCGTTCCGCACTCGTTCGTCAAGAACGACTACAAGGGCTATCTCGAAGATCGCCGCCCGAACTCCCAGGGCTGCCCCTATCAGATCGCCTCGCAGGTTCTGAAGACGATCTCGGAAGTTCCGACCTCCGGCTTCGCTTCGGCTGCAGCCTGAGTTTTACTGCGGCGCCGACCTCCCCGTCGGCGCCGTTCCTTTTTCAAGGCACAGCGCCCGAAGGCGATCCATCGCGGACATAATTGGCCGGTTTCTCCTGCCATAAAGCCCTGTAAATACTCGCAGAGGGCTGTAATATTTCCATCATGCACTTCCGCCAAAATAGATAAGCGGGAATCGCCATTCCGGAACCCCGCCAGGGGTGGTGCGTTGCCAGAACCAAGCGACGCTGATGGAAATAAAAGCATGCTGCAACGTCCGTCAAATTCATATAGCGGCGAAAGCTGGGCTAGTGCCGCAGCCGCTGGAGCCGTGCCGGAGCGGCTGGTGATCGTGACTGACGCCTGGCACCCGCAGGTCAACGGGGTCGTCCGCTCGATTGAGAATACGAATCGGGAACTCGCCAGGATGGGCGTTGAAGTCTCGATGGTGACGCCGGAGCGTTTCGCCAGCATCCCCTGCCCCACCTATCCCGAAATCCGCCTGTCGATCGCCTGGTACAGCCGCATTGCCCGCGAGATCGAAAAGCACAAGCCTTCCTATGTTCACATCGCGACGGAAGGCCCGCTGGGACTGACGGCGCGCCGCTGGTGCCTTCGCAAGCGCATGCCTTTCTCCACCAGCTATCACACCCGTTTTCCCGAATATGTCTCGGCCCGGCTGCCCATCCCCTCAAGCTGGCTCTACGCCTTCGTGCGCTGGTTTCACAATGGTGGGGCCGGCTGCATGGTCGCGACCCCGAGCCTCGCCCGCGAGCTCTCCGCAAAGGGTATCAAGAACCTCATGCCGTGGAGCCGTGGCATCGATGCCACGCAGTTCCATCCGATGCCGCTGGAAGAAAAACCGTTCGGCCTTGCCCGCCCGATCTTCATGACAGTCGGCCGCGTGGCGCTGGAAAAGAACCTGCCGGCTTTCCTCGACCTCGACCTGCCCGGTTCGAAGGTGGTGGTCGGTGACGGCCCAGCGCGCGCCGAGCTGGCAGAGCGCTATCCGAATGTGCATTTTACCGGCGTAAAATTCGGTGAGGAACTGGCAAAAGCCTATGCGCAGGCCGATGTCTTCGTCTTCCCGTCGCTGACGGATACGTTCGGCAACACCATTCTGGAAGCGCTGGCCTCAGGCGTCCCCGTCGCGGCCTATCCCGTCACTGGCCCGCTGGACATCATCGGCGAAGAAAGCCTTGTCGGCGCGCTCAACGAGAACCTGCAGACTGCCTGCCTGGCCGCTCTGTCGGGCTCGCGGGAGAAGGCGCGCGAGCTTGCCATGCAATATTCCTGGGAAGCAGCCACACTGCAGTTCATCAACAATATCCGCGCCGCCAATGGCGTCATCACGCCAAAGTGGAAGAAAGCGTGGCAATATGCCACCAAGTCCCTTCCAAGAAGCAGAAAGCCCGGCGATAGCACCGGGCCTCTTCCATCATCTGATTGAGCCTTACTTGTGAAGGGCGGCCCGCAGCGTGTCGTTGGCCACTGAAATTGCGCTTCGGACAGCAGGCGTTTCGGCAATTGCATTCAAGAGCACGAAGTCATGGATCGTGCCATTGAAGCGGATCGATGTGACCTTTACGCCTGCCTGGGACAGCTTGCGGGCATAGGCCTCGCCTTCGTCACGAAGCACGTCATTTTCGTCGACGATGACAAGCGCCGGCGGCAGGCCGTTCAACTGCTCGAGCGAGGCCTGAAGCGGTGAAGCGGTCGGTTCCTGGCGCTTGGCCTCGTCAGGCAAATAAGCATTCCAGAACCACTTCATCGCTTCCTTGGTCAGCCACGGGCCGTTGGCGAACTGGTTGTAAGAACCGGTATCGAAATTGGCGTCGGTGACGGGGTAGAACAGCACCTGCTGGTCGATGGCAGGTCCGCCGCGCTCCTTGGCGAGCAGCGTCACCGCAGCCGTCATATTGCCGCCGACGCTATCGCCGGCGACGGCGAAGCGGCTGGCATCGACGCGGAATTCCTTCGCGTGCTCGGCGACATATTTGGTCGCGGCGTAAGCCTGTTCGATGGCAACAGGATAACGGGCTTCCGGCGAACGGTCATAATCGACGAAGACAACGGCGGCCTGTGCGCCATTGGCGATCTCGCGCACCAGCCGGTCATGCGTATCGGCGTCACCCAGCACCCAGCCGCCGCCGTGGAAATACATGACGACAGGCAGCATGCCCTTGGCGCCTTCCGGGCGGATGATGCGCAGCTTGACGCTGCCGGTCGGGCCAACCTTGATAACCTTGTCTTCTTCCTGGGCTGCGAGCTTCTTCACTTCGCCCTTCTGGGCACCGGCGAGAATGTTGCGGGCATCGGCAGGCGAGAAGGTGTAGATCGGCTTGGAGCCGGCCAGGCTATCGATGAATTTCTGCGTTGTCGGTTCGAGCACCGGATCGGCAAACGCTCCGGCTGCGGAAGCTGCCAGGATTGCTGCTGCGGAAACTGCGGTCTTGATGCCAGACATTGTCGTATCCTCTTGGTTCGTTGCGTTCGTCCTGAACACGCCTTTAATATCGCACGCGATTATTTATTGTACGATATAAATTGTTGCATGGCTGCCATGCACTAAAAGCGGATACGATTATTTATCGCACGATATAACATCGGCGGGTTCGGAGATTGAGCCATGTCAGACCAGCTGAAACTCGACACTTTCATCTGCTTTGCCGTCTATACGGCCAGCCACGCCTTCAATCGTGTCTACAAGCCTCTGCTCGACGAGCTCGGCCTCACCTACCCGCAATATCTGGCGATGGTCTGCCTGTGGGAAGAAGACGGCCAGACCGTCGGCGGCCTTGGCGAAAAGCTCTTCCTGGAATCGAGCACGCTGACTCCTCTTCTGAAGCGCCTGGAAATGGCCGGCTACATCCACCGCGAACGCAGCAAGCAGGACGAGCGCGTCGTCGTGTTGCGACTGACGGAGGAAGGCAAGCGGCTGAAGGAAAGGGCGGAGACCGTGCCGGGCTGCATCATCGACGCAAGCGGCCGCAACGCCGACCAGCTCGCACGACTGCAGGCAGAGATCGTCGCGCTGCGGGAAGCACTGAACAAGAGCGCATCCTGACGCCACGCCTGCTCGGGCAAGCTCATCCCGGCTTGCCCGGCAACGCTGGAAAACGCGCTAGGTCCGCTTCTTCTTCCCCTCAAAGGGATTGTCCGGCGAGCGGTAATGGATCCGGATCGGTACGCTCGGCATATCGAAATCCGCACGCAGCCCGTTGATCAGGTAGCGCGTATAGGATTCCGGCAGAGCATCCGAGCGGGTGCAGGACACCATGAAGGCCGGCGGACGGGCCTTTACCTGCGTCATGTATTTGAGCTTGATACGGCGACCGGAAACGGCCGGTGGCGGGTGCTGCACCTGCTGCTGCTCCAGCCAGCGATTGAGCTTGGCGGTGGAAATGCGCTTGTTCCAGACACGGTCCGTATCGATGATCGACTGCATGAGCTTGTCGAGCCCCCAGCCTGTCTGGCCGGAGATCGGAACGGCGCGGATGCCGCGTGCCTGCGGCAAGAGGCGGTCGGTCTTTTCGCGCAGGTCCGCCAGCACCGCCTGACGGTCCTCGATCATGTCCCACTTGTTGAAGGCGAGCACGGCCGCGCGTCCTTCGCGCAGCACGAGATCGACAATATGGAGATCCTGCTTCTCGAAGGGGATCGTCGCGTCGAAGACGATAACCACGGTCTCGGCAAAACGAATGGCGCGCAGCGCATCGGCGACCGAAAGCTTTTCGAGCTTTTCAATCACCTTCGCCTTGCGGCGCATGCCTGCCGTATCGAACATCTTGATCGTGCGACCGCGCCATTCCCACTCCACGGAGATGGAATCACGCGTGATGCCAGCCTCCGGGCCGGTCAGCAGCCGGTCCTCGCCGAGGAAACGATTGATGAGCGTCGACTTGCCGGCATTGGGGCGACCGACGATCGCGACACGCAGCGGCTTGCTGTCATCGTAGACGGGTTCGTCGTCTTCCTCGTCCTCCTCGCCTGATGACTGCGGCAGATCGACATCGGTGACCGCGACATCATCCTTCGGCGGAAAGGCAATATCCTCGCCGACTGCCGCGACGATGGCATCGCGCAGATCGAGCATGCCCTGCCCGTGTTCGGCTGAGATCGCCACCGGTTCGCCAAGCCCGAGCGAAAAGGCGTCGTAGAAACCGCTATCGGACCCGCGCGCTTCGGATTTGTTGGCAACGAGCACGACGGGCCTTCCGCGTCGGCGCAGCATCTCGCCGAGAGCCGTATCAACAGGCGTCAGTCCCGTCTTGGCATCGACGATGAAGAGCGAAAGGTCGGCTTCGTCGATCGCCGCTTCGGTCTGCTGGCGCATGCGGCCCTGCAGGCTTTCGTCGGTCGCCTCTTCCAGACCCGCTGTATCGATGATCGTGAATCGCAGATCGACAAGGCGCGCTTCACCCGGCCGGCGGTCACGCGTCACACCCGGCGTGTCATCGACAAGCGCTAGCTTCTTCCCAACCAGACGGTTAAAAAGCGTCGACTTGCCGACATTCGGGCGTCCGACGATGGCGACCGTAAAACTCATTCTTTTCCCTTAAGCCTTAACCCTGCGCGGCGGGCGCCTTGCCGGATGCGGTGATGAGATCAAGCATCATATGAGCACGATTGCCAACAGCGCGCGGGCTGTCCGGATCGTCAACGATAGCCTGGAACCACTGGCGCGCCTGCGCCATGTTGCCGGCCTTGTAAGCGGCAAGACCAAGCGCCTCGCGCGCCGAGTGGCGGAAGGCGTTGCCTGGGACGGCCATTTCCTCGACAGCAGCAGAAACCTGGTCGTAGGTGCCGTTCTCGATCAGCAGCCAGCCGGCGCGCATCTTGGCGGCATCCTGCACGGCAGCCGGAACGGACTTGTCCTTGGCTATCTCCTGGAACGAGGCGATGGCACCGGCATTGTCGCCCTTCTGGGCCTGGACGGTCGCGGCACGCATACGCGCCAGAACCGGATAGGCGCCATGGCCTTCCTTCTCCAGTTTATCGAGTGCAGCAAGCGCCTCGTCGGTCTTGTTCTCGTCGGCAAGCTTCATCGCCGCCAGGAACTGGTCGCCGGCGCCGGAGGACGCGTTATTGTCCCAATATTCATAGGCAACCTTGCCGATGGTTCCGAGCACGATAAGAACGGCAATGGCAATGATATAGCGGCCAAACCGGCGCACTGCGCCCTTCATCTGGTCGGAACGCAGTTCCTCGTTGACTTCACGAATGAAGCTGTCGTCGTTGAATGCCATTCTCGTCTCCGGCCGCGGATACCCATACACAGTGCAAAACGCACATTGTCGGGCCTTCTACTCCATTTTGCGGCCGTTGTAAGGGGGATATCGCAGAATCGTCACGAAGCAAGCATCGGCAGTGGCGCAACGCCGATCAGCCATTCGTGAACGCGCCAGATCATCAGCGCCCAGACCACCACGCCGATGATGACGGCATAGACGTCATATTTGGCCGAAACGAAAGCCGGCAGCGTTATCTCGCCGCGGCGCTGGCGCCGCTTCAGCGAAATGCGCAGCACCACACCCCAGGCAAGGAATGCCGCAAAGAGCAGAACCGAATAGGCCTCGCCATTCGACAGGAGATGGGCCAGCGCCCAGATCTTCACCGACAATACGATCGGATGTTTCGTCTTCGTCTTGATGTAACCGGCCGGCAGGAAACCAGCGACGAGACAGATTACCGCAATCAGCATCAGGGTGACGGTGAGATGCGCCATACCCATGGGCGGATTGTAGAGCATGCCGATCGGCTCTCTGCGTGCCGCCCCGAAGGCATAGATCACGAAGATCAGCGTCAGGATGCTCGCGATCGCATGAAAAGCGATCCAGGCCGGCTTGCCGACCTTGTCGATCATCGCCTGCCGGAAGCCCGGCACGACGACGCGGATCAGGTGCAGGCCGAGGAAGAGAATAAGACTGAGGACGAGCAGAGCCATGGTGATCTTGTTTTCCCGTTTCTTGGTCAGCCATGAATTACCGGCACAAGATGAAAAATGCCAGCGAGACCGCAGCTTCGCCGCATTTCTGTAACAGGAAAACCGCAATGCAAATTGTCGCGGTGCCCATGTTTCGTTCCATTTTTTCTGCGTCCCTCGCCCTCTCCCTGTTTTTTCCTGCTGTCGCTGGCGCCGCCGACAAGCCGAAGCAGCTTGTCATCATTTCCTTTGACGGCGCACACGACAACGCGCTCTGGCAAAAGAGCCGCGAGATGGCGGCAAAGAACGGCGCCCATTTCACCTATTTCCTCTCCTGTACCTTTTTGATGAATCAGGAAGCGAAGCAGGCCTACCAGGCGCCTCATCAGAAACGCGGAAGATCCAATGTCGGCTTCGCACAGACCGACGACGAAATCCGCGAGCGGCTCGGCAATATCTGGCACGCCCACCTCGAGGGGCATGATATTTCCAGTCACGCCTGCGGCCATTTCGACGGCCGCCAATGGAGCGAAGCGGACTGGTCAGCCGAATATACGACTTTCAAGACCACACTGAAGAACGCCTGGAAAAGCGTCGGCCTGCAAGAGCCGGCCGGCTGGCAGGATCTTGTCGATCGCGGCATCAGCGGCTTTCGCGCCCCCTACCTTTCGACAGGCGGCGGCGCCGACATGATCGCAGCCGAGAAGAAGGCCGGCTTTACCTATGACGCAAGCCTCGTCACCAAAGGCCCGGCCCTGCCGGTTGATGAAGACGGCATCATACGTTTCGGCTTGCCGCTCATTCCGGAGGGCCCGGGCGAGAAGCCGATCATCGGCATGGATTACAATCTCTTCGTGCGTCACTCCAAGGGCGAGGAGGATGCAGCCGACAGCGCCGCTTTCGAAGAGCGCGCCTATGCGGCGTTCAAGGAAGCCTTCGACAAGCAATATGCAGGCAGCCGCATCCCCCTGCAGCTCGGCTTCCACTTTGTGGAAATGAACGGTGGCGCCTACTGGCGCGCGCTCGACAGGCTGGTCAGCGACGTTTGCCACAGATCAGATGTTGCCTGTGTCAGCTATTCCGACGCAATTCCGATGATCAAGGCCCGCGGCAAGCTGCAGGAGACATCCGGGTTGTAAGCTTCTGCGCTTAAAACCTCTGGATATCAAAAACAACCGCACGTATTGATTGCATCGCGGCCACACTTCGATAAACATTGCCTCAAACGTGCTGCAAGCATGGGGAGGTGACGTCATGACCTTTATAGAAAACCTGGAGTGCCTGGCCGACAAAGACGAATTTCCGGTCTGCGAAACCGGCTTTTTCACCTGGGATATCGTTGCCAATCTGCTCTATGGCGACGGAGCAGTCGCCGAAATCTTCGGACTCGACGCCGCGGCGACGGCAAGCGGCCTGCCGCTCGAAGCCTATGTCGCCCGCATCCATCCAGACGATCAGCCCGCCGCCGCCAAAGTCATCCGTGATACGATCCTCACACAGGAGCCGGAGCAACAACGCTACCGGGTCCGTCGCGCCAACGGCGTCTTCCAGCAGGTCATGGCATTCGGCCGGTGCTTCCGCGACAAGAACGGCGTCCCGTCTCTTTACGGCGGAATCATCTTTCCGCTCCCCGAGGAGGCCCCTGCGGCGGCGACACCGCTGCTCGATCATTGCCTGGCCGCCTATGACATCGCCATCAAGGAGGGCAACATGGCCGTGGCCGACCACATCGTGGAAGCCCTGATGGCTATGGACTGGAAAAATACGGGCTGCACGCGCCCGAACTGACAGTTCTTGAGGAGATGATAAAAAAGAAGGGCCACCGCAGCGGTGGCCCTTTTTCATTCCGCGTCAGCCGTCGACATGTACGACACCGGCCTCGCGCTCGAGATAGCGCTGGTCGATATCCGGCAACGGCTCGTCGTCGATCGCCGCCTCAAAGGCCTTGAGACGCTTGTGGATGGACAGCAGTTCGATGATCGTCGTCCAGGAGTTTACGAGATACTGGAAGGAATTGCTGACCTGTCCAAAAGCCGTCGCGATCTGCTGGAAGATACCGTAGGTGATGGCGCCGGCAACGATGGTCGGGGCCATAAAGAAATAGACGAAAAGATTGTCGGCCTGCAGATAGAACGAGCGGGCAACATTGAAATACAGATAGTGAAAATAGAGCGTGAAATAATTTCTTCGCACTCTTGAGAACAACTCCTGCATCGTCGGCGGCTGTGCTCGGTCGGCATGATCCTCGCCATAGACCAACTCTTTGCGATAGGCCGCCTCTACGCGCTGGTTCTTGAAGTTCAAGCCAGGCAGCTTGATACCCGCGAAAGCCAGCAGAACGGTACCAAAAGCCGACCAGAAGATGGCAAGCCAGAAGAGAGAGTTCGGCACTTCACCGAGAAACGGCAGGCTCGTCACGTAATGTGACAGCGCCAGCATGATCGGCAGGAAGACGACCAGCGTCATCACTGAATTGATCAGGTTGATGCCGAGCCCTTCCAATGTCTGGGAAAAGCGCATCGTATCTTCCTGTACGCGCTGAGATGCGCCTTCGATATGACGAAGCTTTTCCCAATTGGCCATGTAGAAATTGTTCATCGCCGTTCGCCAGCGGAAGATGTAGTGGCTGGTGAAAAAGTCGGTCAGGATCGACACGAGCATGCTGAGGAAGGCGATTTGCGCGAAGATCAGAAATAGGTCGTAGAAATTCTCGACGGTGATACCCGGCTTTTTCGTCAGCGCATTTTGCAGCAGATCGCCGAACGGCCGGCGCCAGTTGTTGATGACGACAGTGATCTGCACGCCAAAATAGGTCACGAAGATGATCAGCGCCGAGCCCCAGATGGACCACATCTTCCACGGATGGCTGAGTGCCTTCAGATGCCAGAAACCGCAAAAGATCAGAGCCGCTAAAAGGAAGTATCCGTAAAACCAGAGATTTTCCGGCAGCAGAAAGAACGAGAGATCGATCGGCTGCTGCTCTTCGGGAACCGCCGTAAAACCAAGTGAAGCACCGAGACCGGCGGCGAAGAAATACCAGCCGAAAATTGCGGCCAGCGTCCAGACTACGAGCGAAGTAAAGAACGCCTTTGGCTGGGGAAAGAAGGAATGAAACACGGGAGGTTTTGCTTTCCTGAACTGGAGTCACGGAAGAGTGGCGAACCACTGATTGCCCGGAAATTAAGGCAGTTCGAAGAAAGCGGCAATGGGCTCAAGCCATTGTTACGCACTTGTAACCACTTAAGGGATTTTCTTCATCACAGGCATGACGAGAGCCGCGCAGAAAACCAGCACAACCGCGGCAATAATGGTCGGCAGCACGAAATTACCCGTTACCTGCGCGATCCAGCCGGCGACGACAGGCCCGATGATCTGGCCGACACCGAAGGCGGCTGTCATCAGCGCGAGAATGCGGCGCGGGCTATCGGGCGAGAGCCGGCGGCCGATCTGCAAACCATAGGCGGTGATGGCAAGGAAGGTCGCCCCGAACAGTGCGCCGCCGATGAGCGGCGCCACCGAATGCGGCAGCGCTACTGTCGCAAGCACGCCGATCGCTTCGATGATGAGAGCCGCGACATAGACGCCGCCAAGTCCGAGCAGCCGCACGAAAGGCTTCCAGATGAACAGCGCGATCGTTGCCGTCACCCCGGCAATGAACCAGCAGAGAAATTCGACGATCGGCCCTGAGGCGCTCATGCGGGCGATGGCGACGAGGAAGGTCGCGGTGATGACATAGCCGAAGCCGAAGGAGCCGTAAGAGAGCGTCAGCAGCACCATCGGCCGGTTCCAGACAAGCGCTGGTTCCTTCGCCTGGCCCGTATGCACCGGCGCCTTCGGCAGCAAGGCCCAGGCCACACCTAAGCTGACGAGGCAGAAGAGCGCGCCACCGATCCAGTCCGCGCGCCAGCCGCCGGCCGCGTCGTCAAAGACATAGCCGAGCGCAAGCACCATGACGGAAGAAATCGCAATCCCCGCCCCCGGCCCGCCGAAATGCGCGGCCTGGACATGATCGTTGCCTGCGACAGCCCCGTGGCTCAGCACGATTGCAGACGTGAAGACCAAAGTGAAGGCGCTCGCCACGCCTGCAAGGAACCGGATGACCGCAAAGACCAGGACAGATTCCGTTGCCGCCATGGCAGCCAGCAGGATCGCAGTCGCAAGGAGGGAAAGAAGCGCCACCAGCCGCTCGCGCCCTGCCGCCCAGCCATAGGCGCCGAGAACCGCACCGACGAGATAACCGACAAAATTGGCCGAGGCGATGAAACCGGCATCGGCCGCCGATAGCGGCACGCCGGCCATCATGCCCGGCAGGATCGGCGTGAAGGAAAAGCGCCCGAAACCCATGGCCGCCGCCATGGCGACGGCGCCTGCCAGCGCTGTGGTGAAGAGATTGACCGGACGGTCGTTATTGGGAGCCAACATGCCACTTTTATCGCGCCGCAACATGGTCGTCTCAAGTGAGTAATTCTGATGGCTTCTTCAATTTCACGAACAGATTTTTCGCACCGCCCCTTGAACGACATATCTTACGATATATGTTTTACGACATAGTGAGCGATACATCTGATACAAAGGAGTTCGTTATGAGAGGTTTTCGAGGCGGCTTCGTCGGCGAGGCCATGCGCATGGGAATGGGCCGCAGGTTTTCCGCGGGCGAATTGCAGACGATCCTGCTGGCGCTGCTGGAAGAGCGTCCCAGCCACGGTTATGAACTGATCAAGACGCTGGAGGAGCGCTCCGGCGGCTTTTACGTCCCGAGCCCGGGCGTCATCTATCCGGCGCTGACCTACCTGGAGGAAACAGGACTGGCGGAAGTGGAGAACGACGGGACAAAGAAGCTCTACAAGATCACCGATGCCGGCCGCCAGAAGGTGGAAGAAAACCGCGCCATGATCGACCAGGCACTTGCCAAGCTGGAGCGCATTGCCGAGGGCATGGCCTTCGTCAACCGCATGTTCGACCCGGAGCAGCAGCAGGGAGGCGGCGGTGGACGGCGCCGGCGCGACGAGGAGGACGACGACTTCGGCCGCGACGACGGCAGTGTCCGCGCCGCCCGTCAATTGCTGCGTTCGGCACTGCGCATGCGCCATCCCTGGTCGGCAAGCGAAGCAGCCAGGATTTCCGGAATTTTGGAGCGCGCTGCCATGGAAATCCTGCAGGGCGGCAAGACCGAGCCGCAACGGGATTGAGGCCATATCGACTATTGGCGGCGTGAACCGCCGCCCCGTCGGTGTCAGTTCCTCAGCAGGCCACTCGCAAGATCGCGAAAGGCCTCGACGACCTTGGCGAGAAGGCTGTGCGGGTCTTCCACGGCGGCGATCCAGAGAGCAGCGCTAAGCGACGCCCCGTTGAGCAAGCGCGCGGCAGCTTCCGCATCGACGGGCTTGACGGTGCCCTCATCGATCAGCGCCTGAATTGTCTGGGTTGTCGTTCGAAGGCACGCATTCTGACTGGGCCACTGCGAGGGATCGCCGAGCACCGCCGGCCCATCGAGCAGCATGATGCGCTGGATTTCCGGCTCCAGAGCCATTTCGATATAGGCGGTATATTCCGCCAACAACCCGAGCCAGGTCGTCTCGGCGCGATCCCGCTCGATACGCAACCGCTCTCCCATCTCGCCGTCGATCTGGTCAATCACGGCCTGCAGCAAGCCCTTCTTGTCACCAAAATTGTGGTAGAGCGCGCCGCGTGTCAGCCCTACATCAGCGGTCAGATCGTCCATGGAAGCAGCCGCGTAGCCCTTGACTGCAAAGGCTTTTCGGCCCGCCTGGATGAGCTTCGCCCGCGTCTCCTCCATCATCTGCGCCCGGGTCTTTACAACCATCACTATCTCCCAAAATACACATACGGACCGTATGTGTATTGACATACGCGTCGTATCTCTGATTATATCCACATACGGAGCGTATATCAATTGCTCCGGAATGGGCTGGCCATACCCACGAATGCTCGTCGCGATCGACGAGCAAATGCCCGGCGAAAGGCACCCTTTTGCCTGAACAGGAGAAAAGCAATGACCAAACGCGAAGCAATCTTTCCCGCCGGCCGGCAGGCTCTCTATGAGATCAACCGTTATTCAGCGGCGATCCGCTCCGGTGACCTTCTCTTCGTCTCCGGCCAGGTCGGCAGCCGCGAAGACGGCTCGCCCGAACCCGATTTCGCAAAGCAGGTACAGCTTGCCTTCGATAATCTGAAAGCCGTGCTGAAGGCCGCCGGCTGCAGTTTCGACGACGTTGTCGACATCACGTCCTTCCACACCGACCCTGCCGCGCAATGGCCCGTGATCTCCGATATTCGCTTCAATGAAATCGGCGAAGCGCCCTATCCGAACTGGACGGCCGTCGGCGTGAACTGGCTGGCGGGCTTTGATTTCGAAATCAAGGTCATTGCTCGCCTTCCTCAGGCTGCCTGACCGGCCCTCTCAAAAGCAGTGAATTGAACGCGACGCCGGAAACGCGTGCGGCGGTCAGGAAATCTTGATGATTTCGAGTTCCTGATCGCCGACGACAGCGATATCGCCGACGGCCTTGCCCGTGAGAACCCGGGCGACCGGCGCGACATAGGAAATCGATCCGGCTTTCGGATCGGCTTCATCCTCTCCCACGATACGATATGTCTGGACGCGCCCATCGTCACGGCTGAAGGTGACAGTGCTTCCGAAGGCGACCGTCTCCGTCGATGTCGGGGCCGGAACAGGCTGGGCCGTGCGAAGGCGCTCGACGAAATAACGCAGGTCACGCAGAGGATTTGCTTGCTGCCGCCGCCGTTCGTTGACGTCCTCGATCGTACTTGCCGCCTCATAGGCCTGGCGCGCTTCCTGCATTTGCAGTTCGAGAGCTTTCAGCCCGGCCTCCGTCACGAGATTTGGATGAGGCGAAATCGCGCGGTCGGGTAGCAGCGTTTCCGCTGCGGTTTCGGCACTCTCTTCCTTGGTGAAGGCAACTGCCATCTCGACCTCCAACAGCGAGGGGAAATCCCCCTCAAGCCGCCAATGTCAGAATGATCGGTCCGTTGCGGGTCGCAACGACCGTATGTTCGTATTGCACTGTCGGGGCCTTGGGATCGGCATAAAGCGTCCAGGCATCATCGCCGCCTTCAGCCCACGTGGCGCCAAGCGAAAGAAAAGGCTCGACGGTAAAGACGAGGCCTTCCGTCATCATGCGCCGTTCTGAAGGATCAGGCCAGGTGGAAAGTTCGGCCGGCTCCTCGTGCAACGAGCGGCCGACGCCGTGGCTCGCGAGATTGGCAACGAGCGTATAGCGGTTCTTCTGTGCGAAGGCACCGACGGCATTGCCGATCTTCGCCAGCGGCTCGCCCGCCTTGATCTGGTTCAGACCCACCCAGAGCGCCCGTCTGCCGTCCCGGCATAGCCTCTCGATGCGGGATGCGACCGGCGGCACGGCGAAGGAGGCGCCGGTATCCGCAAAGAAGCCGTCCTTTTCCGCCGAAACGTCGATATTGACGAGATCACCTGGACGAATGACACGCGGGCCGGGAATGCCGTGGGCGATTTCCTCGTTGACGCTGATGCAGGTCGCACCCGGAAACTGGTAACAGAATTCGGGTGCCGAGCGCGCACCGGCGTCTTCCAGCACCTTGCGGCCGATCTGGTCGAGCTCCAGCGTCGTCATGCCCGGTTCCATCGCTGCCGCCATGACCTGGATGGCATTGGCGCAGATACGGCCGATCTCTTTGAGCTTGGAAAGTTCTTCGTCGTTCTCGATAACCATAGACACGTTCCGGCTTTGCCGAGAGCGACAGGCTCTTCGTCAGGCGGTGGCTTTCGCGCCTTCGGAAGTTTCAGTCAATGCCTTTCTGACGATCGGCGCGACTTTTGTCCCGTAGAGCTCGATGCCGCGCATGACCTGATCATGCGGCATAAGGCCGATCGCCATCTGCAGCAGGAAGCGATCGTTGCGAAAAACCTTGTGTGCAGCAACGATCTTCTCGGCCACGAGTTCCGGATCGCCGAGGAAGAGATTGCCGGTCGGGCCGCGCGACATGTCGAAATGCGCCCGGCTCGTCGGACCCCAGCCGCGCTCGCGGCCGATGCGGTTCATCACTTCAGCCTGCGGACCGTAAAACTGGTCGGCGGCAGCCTCGGTCGTATCGGCGATGAAACCATGCACATTGATGCTGGTCTTCAGCTTCGCCGCATCCTGCCCCGCCCGGCGGGCGGCTTCCCGATAGAGGTCGAAGAGCGGCGCAAAGCGCGGATATTCGCCGCCGATGATGGCAAGCGCGACCGGCAGACCGAGCGCGCCGGCGCGCGCCACGGACTGCGGCGTGCCGCCGACGGCGATCCACAAAGGCAGCGGATCCTGCAGCGGCCGCGGATAGACGCCGCGCCCATTGATCGGCGCGCGCAGTTCGCCCTGCCAGTTGATGATCTCGCTGTCGCGCAGAGCCAGAAGAAGATCGAGCTTCTCTTCGAAGAGCTGGTCATAATCTTCGAGATTGTAGCCGAAGAGCGGGAAGGATTCGATGAAGGAACCCCGCCCCGCCATGATCTCGGCGCGCCCGTTGGAAATCAGGTCCAGCGTCGCAAACTGCTGGAACACCCGCACCGGATCGTCGGAGGAAAGAACCGTGACGGCGCTGCTGAGATGGATGTTCTTCGTCTTCGCCGCAGCAGCCGCAAGCGCCACCACCGGCGCCGATGCCACATAGTCAGGCCGATGATGTTCGCCGAGCCCGAAGACATCGAGCCCGACCTGATCGGCAAGCTCGATCTCCTCGATCAGATGCTTGATCCGCTCGGCTGCTTCCACGCCCTTGCTGCGGGACGGATTGGGGTTGACGTCTGCGAATGTATAAAGGCCCAGTTCCATGGTCGGTATCCTGTTTAACTTGCGCCTGAGATAAGGTCCGGCAGGGCTCGGAGCAAACGGAAATTCTGGAACGGATTGTTCGACAAAGTTGATGGCTGCGTCAGGCCGATGCCCGCCACGGATCGGGCGGCATCCCATGAAGGTACAGCTTATTTCGCCGCCGGCTGCGCCGCTTCTTCCTGCATCTTGTCGATCTGCCGGCGGATATGGGCAGCTTCCGCTGCGGAATGGGCAAGCGCGATGGCGCGGTCGAAGGCAATGCGGGCCGGCGCGATACGGCCAAGCTGCTTGAGCAGATTGCCGCGCAGCCCGTGATAATAGAAGTAGCCGTCGAGCTTCTCGCCCAGCGGTTCGATGAGATCGAGCGCCTCCTGCGGTCCATTCAGCTTTGAGACCACGACCGCCCGGTTGAGCGTCACGACCGGTGAAGGCTGGACGCGCTCCAGCGCGCGGTAGAGCAGGTCGATTTCCACCCAGTCGGTATCCGCGGCGCGTTTTGCGCGGGAATGGACGGCGGCAATTGCTGCCTGGAGCTGATAGGGGCCGGGCTTGCGATGACGCAGCGCCTTGTCGAGCAGAGCCAGGGCTTCGTTGATCAGGGGCTGGTTCCAGAGCGAACGGTCCTGATCCTCGAGCAGCACGATCTCATCTTCAGCGCTGAAGCGTGCCTGCCGGCGGGAAATCTGCAAGAGCATGAGGGAAAGCAGCCCCATGAGTTCCGGTTCGGCGGGGAAGATATGCAGCATCAGCCGCGCAAGCCGGATCGCCTCGTCGCTGAAGGCAGCCGCCTCCTGTTCCGGATCCGCCTGGCTGTAGCCCTCATTGAAGATCAGATAGATCATCGTACTGACGATCACCAGCCGCTCGGCCCTCTCCTGCGGGCTCGGCGTTTCGAAGGGCACACCGGCTTTCGCCACACGCGCCTTGGCCCGTGTGATGCGCTGCTCCATGGCGCTTTCGGAGACGAGGAACGCACGCGCGATCTGTGTCACCGACAGGCCGGAAACGATGCGCAGCGCCAGCGCGATCTGCTGGGTGGCCGGCAGGTCCGGATGGCAGCAGATGAAGAGCAGCCGGAGGATATCGTCGCGATAATGGGAATCGTCCAGCCGATCGGCAATATCGCTTTCGGCGTCCTCCTTGTCTGAAATCTGATCCTCATCCGGCAACGCCTGGATTTTCGCCCGCTTGCGCACCGCATCAATGCCGCTGTTGCGACCAACGAAGATCAGCCAGGCCGTCGGGTCGCGCGGCGGCCCTTTTTCCGGCCAGGTCCGGATCGCCCTCAGGCACGCCTCCTGAAACGCCTCTTCCGCAGTATCGAGATTGCGGAAATAGCGTAGCAGAGCGCCAAGAGCCTTCGGCCGGGCCGAGGCAAGCGCGAGGTCGATCCAGGCAATGTCTGTCATGATGCGATCTCTCCCGGCCTGAAGGTGTAGAACGGCCGAATTTCGTAAGAGGTGGAACCCGGATTGACCGCCGAAAGCTGTTTGGAGAAGGCGATCGCCTCATCCAGCGTTTCAAAATCAACCGTATAGAAGCCGAGAAGTGCCTCTTTCGTTTCCGCAAACGGACCATCGACAACGAAGGCCTCGTCCCTGCCCTTGCGCACGGTCGCTGCGGCCGTCGTCGGCATCAGCCGGCCGGTCGGGCCAAGCTTGCCGGCAGCGGCGAGCGGCTCGATCACGGCGTGCAGATTTCCCATGACGGCAGCCTCTTCCTCCTCGGTCCAGGCAAAAACGGTTTCCTCATTGGCGTAGCAAAGGATTGCGTAAAGCATCGGTAACTCCTCTTTCCGAATGACGAAGGAGTAACCGTTTGACCGACAGGCCGCATCAAAAAATTACGAATAGGAAAATCAGTAAATCTGATCGAGGCGCTGCAGTTAGCCTGTGACGGGGCTTCGAAATCCACGCCATTGAGTTGCCTGATTTGGCCCTGAGAGCTGTCGGCGCTTTCCATCACCTTTCCATTCGAGAGCCCCGTGAACAAATCTCAGAAACTTCTCGCAGCACTTGCCACTCTCGTATTGTCGACGCAGGCTGCCCATGCCGCCTCCGCCCCGGAAAATTTTCTCTATATGGGCGCCGGCGACCTCGCAGCTGCAAAGGCGAAACTCGCCCGGCCCGATATCGGCGGCGTACAGGTCGTCTATGCCTGGAAGAGCCTGGAAACGGCAAAAGGTCAGTATGATTTTTCGGCGATCGAGCAGGACCTGGCCATCGCCAAAAGCCTGAACAAGAAGATGTTCATCCAGGTGCAGGATCGCTTCTTCAATCCGAAGGCGCGCAACATCCCTGACTATATGCTGGCCGAACCGGAATATGATGGCGGCCTGACCCCGCAATTCGACAATCCCGGCGAAAACAAGCCGGTCGGTTCCGGCTGGGTCGCCCAGCAATGGAACCCGGCCGTTCGAGCTCGTTATCAGGCTCTGTTGCAGGCACTTGCCGAAAAGTTCGACGGCCAGGTCTATGGCATCAACCTGCCGGAAACCTCCATCGATCTCGACCCGAAGCATGAGCCGAAGGGCTTTTCCTGCGATGCCTATTTCTCGGCCGAGATGGAAAACCTCGCCTTCGCCCGCAAGGCCTTCGAAAAGTCGCTCGTCGTGCAATATGTGAACTTCTGGCCCTGCGAATGGGAGAACGACCATAATTACATGGGCCGCCTCTTCGATTTTGCGGCGAAGAACAATGTCGGCCTCGGCGGCCCTGACATCGTACCGAACCGCAAGGCGCAGATGAAGAACTCCTACCCCTTCTTCAACAAGTACAAGGGCAAGCTCTCCTATGTCGGCCTCGCCGTGCAGGAGCCGACGCTGACCTACAGGAACCCCGCGACCAGGAAGCCCTTCACCAAGGAAGAGTTCACTGCCTTCGCACAGGACTATCTCGGCGCCAACGTGATCTTCTGGAGCACGGCAACGCCCTGGCTGAAGAAATGACAATAACAGGCAGGCGGTCGCCAAGCCGCCTGCCTCCGCTCCCTAGGGCTTAGCCGCCCCAGGCCGAATTGCGGATCACGCTGCAGAAATTACCCCTGTGGAAATGCGGTTCCTTGTCGGCTATCACATCCGCCTTCACATTGCCGAAGGTCGTTTCCGGCTTGTGCTTGATGCCGTCATAGAAAGTCTGGATGATATCCTCCTTGAAATGCGGCGTGCGCGGATGGGCGTGCACCACCGCCTCACGGTCGGCATCGCCGAAGCCGTGATAGTCGATGCCGAGCACATCCATCTCCACCCCTGCCGTCACCAGGGCCACGACCGGATGCATATGCTGCGGAATACCGGGTGTCGTATGCAGCGCAATTGCCGTCCAGACGGTGTCGATATCGGCCTGCGAGATGCCGTAGCTTTTCAGGAAGTCACGAGCGGCATTGGCGCCGTCGACCTCGAAGCGCTCGTGCTCCGAACTATGCTGGTGCATCAGCCCCATGTCATGGAACATGGCGCCGGCATAAAGCAGTTCCGGGTCAAAGTTCAGGCCGCGGCGTTGGCCCGAGAGCGCACCGAAATAATAGACCCGGCTGGAATGATGAAAGAGCAGCGGCGATTCCGTGTCCCTGACAAGTTCGGTAATGTCGCGTGCCAGCTTGCTGTCGGGAATGCTGATGCCGCCGATCGTCAATGTCATCGTCTTTCTCCTTGATGGTGGATGCCAAGGAGCGTAAAAGCGGCTGGATATGTCGGCAATCGACGCTATCCGTCATTTTCTGCCAAAACCATTCCACTGCGGACATGAGGCCGTCAGATGAAGCCCAGCACCATCGCCATCCTTGCCGTTCCCGGCGTTCAGCTTCTGGACGTTTCCGGTCCGCTCGATGTTTTCGCCGAAGCCAATCTGCAGAGTGGCAGGCAAGTCTATCGCCCCGTCGTTATCGCCACCACGCACGGGCATATCCGCAGTTCCTCCGGCATCCGCCTGATCGCCGACTATACGATCGAGGACGAGACCGGCCCGCTCGATACGCTGCTTGTTGCAGGCTGCCCCAATGCGGCTGAAATCGAGCATGATGCAAAGCTGCTGGCATGGCTCGGCAAGGCCGGACCCGGCGCCCGCCGTTACGGCTCGGTCTGCAGCGGCGCATTCCTGCTCGCAGCCGCCGGCCTGCTCGAGGGCCGCCGCGTAACCACGCACTGGGCCGTCGCAGAGAGGTTGAGACAGGCCTATCCCGCCGTGATGGTGGAGGAGGACGCGATCCATGTGGCCGACGGAGAGTTGAGAACCGCTGCCGGCGTCACAGCAGGACTGGATCTTGCCCTCTCCCTTGTCGAAGAGGACCTCGGCCGTGACGTGGCGATGCGTATTGCAGCCCAGCTCGTCATGTTCTTCAAGCGCTCCGGTGGCCAGATGCAGTTCAGCCGAAAGGGCGAAGCTGCTCCTGCCGGACGCTCGGCCCTTCAGGAAGTACAGCGCTGGATCGCCGCCAATCCCGCTGCCGATCATAGCGTCGCAGAACTCGCCCGCCGGATGGAACTCAGCCCGCGGCATTTCGCCCGGCTCTTCCGAGACGAGGTTGGCATGACGCCGGCAGCCTGGGTCGAATCCACACGCATCGCCGCCGCCCGCCGGCTGCTCGAAAGCGGCCATGTGCCGAAACAGGTAGCCAGCGAATGCGGCTTTGCCGATGACGACACCTTGCGCCGCGCCTTCACGCGCCATCTCGGCGTCACGCCTGCGGAATACCGCAAGCAATATGCACACATGAGCCCGGTGAGTTGAGCGATCAGAGCTCGCTCAACGTCCGCTTCACCGCATTCTTCCAGCCCCTGAGCTTTACGGCGCGGGTCTTCTCGTCCATCGAGGGTTCGAAGCGCCGGTCACGCTTCCAGGTCGCGGAAAACTTCTCCCTGTCCGGCCACACCCCGGCTCTGCTGCCGGCCAGCCAGGCAGCGCCCAGCGCCGTCGTCTCCAGGATGACGGGGCGGTCGACCGGTGCTTCCAGCAGGTCGGAGAGACGCTGCATCGTCCAGTCGGAAGCCACCATGCCGCCATCGACACGCAGCACCGTGTCGTCTGTGCCGTTCTTCCAGTCCTTTTGCATCGCCTCCAGGAGATCGCGCGTCTGGTAACAGACAGCCTCCAGCGCCGCCCTCGAAAGCTCGGCCGGGCCGCTATTGCGGGTCAGGCCGTAAATCGCACCGCGTGCCTTGGCATCCCAATGCGGTGCGCCGAGCCCGGTAAAGGCGGGCACGAGATAAACCTCCTGCGTCGGATCGGCCTTCTCCGCCAGATCGTTGGTATCGGATGCCCTGTCGATGATCCCGAGACCATCGCGCAGCCATTGGACCGCCGCGCCGGCAATGAAGATCGAGCCCTCCAGTGCATAGGTCGTCTCGCCATCCAGGCGATAGGCGATGGTCGTCAGCAACCGGTTCTTCGATCGCACCATGTCGCTGCCGGTATTCAGAAGCGCGAAGCAGCCGGTGCCATAAGTCGATTTCAGCATGCCCGGCTCGAAGCAGGCCTGACCAATGGTCGCCGCCTGCTGGTCGCCGGCAACGCCGAGGATCGGGATCGCGGCACCAAACAGCTCGGGATCGACGATGCCGAAATCATCGGCGCAATCCTTCACTTCCGGTAGCATGGCGGCCGGTACGCGCAGGATGTCGAGCAGATCCTCGTCCCATTCGTTGGTGGCGATATTGAACATCAGCGTGCGCGAGGCATTGGTCGCGTCGGTCACGAAGCTCTTGCCGCCCGTCAGTCGCCAGATGAGGAACGTGTCGATCGTGCCGAAGCAGAAGTCGCCGCGCGCTGCTCTCGCCCGCGCGCCCTTCACGTTTGCAAGCATCCAGGAAAGCTTGGTGCCCGAGAAATAGGGATCGAGAATGAGCCCGGTCTTCTTCGTGAAGGTGCGCTCCAGATCCTGCCGCTTCAGATTGTCGCAATAGCTTGCCGTGCGCCGGTCCTGCCAGACGATGGCATTCTGGATCGGCTTGCCGCTCTCGCGCTCCCAGACGACGACGGTCTCGCGCTGGTTGGTGATGCCGAGCGCGGCAATATCCTTCGCCGTGACCTTGGCTTCGCGCAGCGCCATATGGACGGTGGAAACGACCGAATCCCAGATTTCCTCGGGATCATGTTCCACCCAGCCGGAGCGCGGATAGAACTGCGTGAATTCCTTCTGGCCCATGCCGGCGATCTTCATGTCGCCGTCGAAGACGATCGCCCGCGTCGAGGTCGTTCCCTGATCGACCGCCAGAACATATCCACCCATGCGATTCCTCCCGCGCTATCCCGTTGTCGTGGCAAATCAATAGGGCAGGTCCGCCCGGCTTGGAAGGGCGTAACTGGCAACGGCGTCCCTCAGCCACTTCCCGATTGCCAGCCCGACGCCTTTGAGCATAACCTCGCTCTAACGCTGCAATGCAGCATCTCATCATCAGGGAGGAAGAAGCATGAGCAGATCAGTCGTCGTCACCGGCTCCACCAGCGGCATCGGCCTTGCGATTGCCACTGCCTTTGCCGCCAGGGGCGACAACGTCGTCATCAACGGCTTCGGAAAAGAAGATGAAATCAAAGCGATAGTCGAGCGCCTTGAATCATCGTCGAAAGCCAAGGCCCTCTATCACCCAGCCGATATGACGAAGCCATCAGAGATTGCCGATCTGATCGAAACTGCGGCCAGGACCTTCGGGACGGTCGATGTGCTCGTCAACAATGCCGGCATCCAGCATGTCGAAAAGATCGAGGATTTCCCGATCGAAAAGTGGGACCAGATCATCGCCATCAATCTGTCCAGCTCTTTCCATACGATGCGTGCTGCGATCCCGCTGATGAAGGCGAAAAAACACGGCCGCATCATCAACATCGCTTCGGCGCATGGTCTGGTCGCCTCGCCCTTCAAATCTGCCTATGTAGCGGCAAAACATGGTATATTGGGCCTGACAAAGACGGCCGCCCTTGAACTCGCCGAATTCGGCGTGACGGTAAATGCGATCTGCCCCGGTTACGTGCTGACCCCGCTGGTCGAAAAACAGATCCCGGATACAGCAAAGGCGCGCGGCATGACGGAGGAGCAGGTCAAGACCGAGGTCATCCTCAAGGCGCAACCGACGCACGAATTCGTCAAGGCCGAGGAAATCGGCGCGCTGGCACTCTACCTCGCAAGCGAGGAAGCCCGGCAGGTGACCGGCACGCATATCTCGATTGACGGGGGCTGGACGGCGGCATAACCATTTTAGAAAACATCCGGGAATATCATGAACGACAGCATCCGTTTCATCCTCAATGGCAAGGACGTTACTTTGGGCAACGTCCGGCCGACGGAGACTCTTCTCGATTTTCTCCGGCTGAAGCGACGGCTGACAGGCACCAAGGAAGGCTGCGCCGAAGGCGATTGCGGAGCCTGCACCGTGCTGATCGGCCGGCTCATTGATGGCAAGCTCTTCTATGAATCCGTCAATGCCTGCATCCGCTTCATCGGCTCGCTGCACGCGACCCACGTCGTGACGATCGAGCACC
Source organism: Rhizobium sp. BK512 (assembly GCF_014194915.1). Classification (NCBI taxonomy): domain Bacteria; kingdom Pseudomonadati; phylum Pseudomonadota; class Alphaproteobacteria; order Hyphomicrobiales; family Rhizobiaceae; genus Rhizobium; species Rhizobium sp. BK512. The sequence goes on from NZ_JACIAS010000001.1 coordinate 831,840, forward strand.
TGGCTGCAAAGGATGGCACGCTGCATCCGGTGCAGCAGGCCATGGTCGATTGCCACGGCTCCCAATGCGGCTTCTGCACGCCTGGCTTCGTCATGTCCCTGTACGGGCTCTGGCTCTCCAACGATAAGCCGGATCGTGCCGAGATCGAAAAGGCGCTGCAAGGCAATCTCTGTCGCTGCACCGGCTACGAGCCCATCGTCAAGGCCGCCGAGCAGGTGAGCCTGCAGCGCCCAAGCACGCTTTTCGATCCGCTTGAAAAGACCCGCGCCGAAATCATTGCCCGTCTCTGGGCCATGCAGGCATCCGAGACGATCTCGATTGCGTCAGAAGAGGGCCGCCTCATTGTGCCCCGCTCTGCCGACGCGCTTGCGCGGGTGCTGGCCGCCGAGCCGACGGCGACCATCGTTGCCGGTTCCACCGATGTCGGCCTCTGGGTAACGAAGCAGATGCGTCAGCTAGATCCCGTCATCTTCATCAATCATCTGACGGAGCTTCAGTCGATCATTGCAGGCGAATACGGCATTACCATCGGCGCCGGCGTCACCTATACCCGTGCGCTTGAGACCATCGCCCGTAAGATACCCGCCTTTGCCCGCCTCATAACGCGCATCGGCGGCGATCAGGTGCGCAACATGGGCACCATCGGCGGCAACATCGCCAACGGCTCGCCGATCGGCGACAGCCCGCCGCCCCTCATCGCGCTCGGCGCACAACTGACGCTGCGTTCGATCGAAGGTGTGCGCAGGCTGCCACTCGAGGATTACTTCATCGCCTATGGCAAACAGGATCGGAAACCGGGCGAATTCGTCGAGAGCGTCTTCGTGCCCTACCCGGTCGCAGATGCTAAATTCGCCGCCTACAAGATCAGCAAACGCCGAGACGAGGATATTACCGCCGTGCTCGGTGCCTTCTATCTGGTGCTGGACGAAGCCGAGCGCGTCACCGAGATCCACATTGCCTTTGGCGGCATGGCGGCAACACCGAAGCGCGCCCGCAGCGTCGAGGCCGAGCTGATCGGCAAGCCCTGGAGCGAAGCGACCATCGAGGCTGCACGCCCTGCCTTTGACGCCGACTTCCAGCCGCTGACGGACTGGCGCGCCACGGCGGAATATCGCCAGCTGACGGCCAAGAACCTGCTGACGCGGTTCTACCTTGAAACGGTCGGTGCGCCCGCCGAGCTGAAGCGGTTCGAGGAGGTGGCGTAATGGACAAGTCCACCTTCGAGGATCGCAAGCTCATCAACGGCCAGATGCATGTCTCGCTGCGCCATGATTCAGCGCATAAGCATGTCACCGGAAGTGCCGATTATATCGACGATATTCCAGAACCCGCAGATCTCCTGCATGGCGCGCTCGGAATGTCGGACCGCGCCCATGCCGAGATCCTCTCGATGGATCTCTCCGAGGTCGCGGCCTGCCCCGGCGTCGTCTGGGTCTTCACCGGCAAGGACATTCCCGGCGTCAACGACGTCAGCTCGAACGGCAGCCACGATGAGCCGCTGCTTGCCGAAACCAAGGTCGAATTCCACGGCCAGCCGATCTTTGCGGTGATCGCGCAAACCCGCGAGATCGCGCGCCGCGCCGCGCGCAAGGCGAAGATCGAATATCGCGATCTCCCCCATTGGAGCGACATCGACGGCGCCATTGAAAATGGCAGCCCGCTCGTCATAACCCCGATGACGCTGCAGCGTGGCGAAGCGAAAGCGGAAATGGAAAATGCTCCACGCCGGCTGAAGGGCCAGATGCGCATCGGCGGCCAGGAGCATTTCTACCTTGAGAGCCATATTGCCATGGCGATCCCCGGTGAGGACGATGAGGTCGCCGTCTGGTCCTCGACCCAGCATCCGAGCGAAATCCAGCATATTGTCGGGCATGTGCTGAACATTCCCTCGAACGCCGTCACCGTCAACGTGCGCCGCATGGGCGGTGGCTTCGGCGGCAAGGAAACGCAGGGCAATCAATTCGCAGCGTTGGCCGCAGTGGCAGCCAAGAAGCTGAAGCGCGCCATCAAGTTTCGCCCGGACCGTGACGAGGACATGAGCGCCACCGGCAAGCGGCACGACTTTCGGGTCGATTATGAACTCGGTTTCGATGAAGAAGGCCGGATCCACGCGGTCGACGCCACCTATTCCGCCCGCTGCGGCTTTTCCTCGGACCTGTCCGGCCCGGTCACCGACCGTGCGCTGTTCCATGCCGATTCCAGCTATTTCTATCCGCATGTGCATCTAATCTCGCAGCCGCTGAAGACACATACCGTCTCCAACACCGCCTTTCGCGGTTTCGGCGGCCCGCAGGGCATGCTCGGCGCCGAGCGCTTCATCGAAGAGATCGCCTATGCCGTCGGCAAGGACCCGCTCGATGTCCGCAAGCTGAATTTCTACGGCCAGCCGGGATCGGGGCGCACGACCACGCCCTATCATCAGGAGGTCGAGGACAACATCATCGCCCGCGTCGTCGAGGAACTCGAAGACAGCGCCGACTACCGTGCCCGGCGCAATGCCATCGTGGCCTTCAATCGCGACAACCGCTATATCCGCAAGGGCATTGCGCTGACGCCAGTGAAGTTCGGCATCTCCTTCACCATGACCGCCTTCAACCAGGCCGGCGCCCTCGTCCATATCTATCAGGACGGCTCGGTCCACCTGAACCATGGCGGCACGGAAATGGGCCAGGGCCTCTACACCAAGGTGGCGCAGGTTCTCGCCGACAGCTTCCAGATCGATATAGACCGCGTGAAGATCACGGCGACCACGACGGGCAAGGTGCCGAACACCTCGGCGACCGCCGCCTCCTCCGGTTCGGACCTGAACGGCATGGCCGCCTACGATGCGGCCCGCCAGCTTAGGGAACGGCTGGTCGCGTTCGCAGCGGAGAAATGGGAAGTGCCGGTCTCGGAGGTCATCTTCCTGCCGAACCGCGTGCGGGTCGGCGAGATCGAAATCCCCTTCCCTGATTTCATCAAGCAGGCCTATTTCGCCCGCGTTCAGCTGTCGGCCGCCGGCTTCTACAAGACGCCGAAGATCCATTGGGACCGCAAGGCAGGCCGCGGCACGCCCTTCTATTATTTCGCCTATGGCGCCGCCTGCACCGAGGTCACGATCGACACGCTGACCGGCGAATATCTGATCGACCGCACCGATATCCTCCACGATGTCGGCCGTTCGCTGAACCCGGCAATCGATATCGGCCAGGTCGAGGGCGCCTTCGTCCAGGGCATGGGCTGGCTGACGACCGAGGAACTCTGGTGGGACGACAAGGGCCGCCTGCGCACGCACGCGCCCTCCACCTACAAGATCCCCCTCGCCTCCGACCGGCCGAAGATCTTCAACGTCCGCCTCGCCGAATGGTCCGAGAATGCGGAAGCCACGATCGGCCGTTCCAAGGCCGTCGGCGAACCGCCCTTCATGCTGGCGATCTCCGTGCTGGAAGCGCTCTCCATGGCCGTCGCCAGCGTCGCAAATTACCGCGTCTGCCCCCATCTCGATGCCCCCGCAACGCCCGAACGCGTGCTGATGGCGGTCGAGAGGATGAAGAGGGTGTAGCCATGACCCGGCGCGAAATCCTTTCCGGTTTTGTGCCCGGCAGCGACTTCCGCGCCTTTCTGGCCCTCCAGCCCGATGTGATCCTTGTCGAAATAACTGGCACGCAGGGCTCGACACCGCGCGAGGCCGGCACCTTCATGCTGGTTTCGGGCAGCAGCCTCTGGGGCACGATCGGAGGCGGCCAGTTCGAATTCATGGCGATCGGCAATGCCCGCGACCTGCTCGCCGGCACCGGCGGTACTGAGACCATGGATATTCCGCTCGGCCCCGAAATCGGCCAGTGCTGCGGCGGCCGCACGCAACTGCGCTTCCGGCCTGTAACGGATGCAGTCAGGAACGAGCTGGAGAAAAAGCGGGAAAGCGAAGCCGAACAGCTGCCGGAAGTCTATGTCTTCGGTGCCGGCCATGTCGGCCGTGCGCTTGCCGCGGCACTCGCGCCGCTGCCGCTTTCGGTCACTGTCATCGAGACCCGGAAAGACGAACTCGCCAATCTTCCGGTCTCGACGAAGAGCCTGTTGGTGCCGATGCCCGAGGCATTGGTGAAGGACATGCCTGCAGGTGCGGCACTCGTCATCCTCACCCATGACCATGCGCTGGATTTTCTGATCGCGCGGGAAGCACTCGCCCGCGCAGACTTTGCCTATACTGGCATGATCGGCTCAGCCACCAAGCGGGCGACCTTCGCGAACTGGCTTTCCCGTGATGCAGGCGGCGAACGCTCCTGGCTCGATCACCTTACACTGCCGATCGGCGGATCGGCAGTGAAGGACAAGCGCCCTCACGTCATCGCCGCCATGACGGCCGCCGAGATCCTGACCGCACTGGCCTCCTACCGCGACCGATCGTCCTCGTAGTGCGGATCGCGTCCGTCCAGGAAACCGAGATCGCGCTTGATGCGATCGGGCATGGCATCCATATCCAGCCGCGGTATCCGGCTGCCGATTCCGCCGGCCAGCCGGCGAATGACGGTGGTGATTAGCGCCTCTCTTGCTGGAGAACGGCTGTCGTCGATAGCTTGGCAATCCATGACATCACCTCGATGGTTTGATGAGATGATTGCAGTTTGTCGGGAAAAATGCTGCAATTCCAATCGAACAATCGTCTGCATCCATAAAGAGCACTTATTCATGAAACTGTCGAAGCAGTTCCCGCTGAATGCGCTGCGCGTCTTCGAAGCCGTGGCCCGGCTCGGCAGCTTCACCAGGGCCGGGGATGAACTCGGCATGACGCAGACGGCCGTCAGCTACCAGATCAAGCTTCTGGAAGAGAATATCGGTGAGCCCCTCTTCCTGCGCCGCCCGCGTCAGATCGAGCTGACCGAAGCAGGCGAACACCTGGCGCCGAGAGTTTCGGATGCATTCAACATCCTGATCGAAGCCATGGCCTCGATGCGCAAGACGACGGAGGAAACGTTGACGATCCATTCGACGGCGACTTTCGCCCAGCAATGGCTGTCGCGCTATATCGGTTCCTTCCAACTGCAGTACCCCAATATTGCCGTCAGGCTGGTCACCTCGGGCAACATCGTCGATTTCCAGAAAGAGGCCGCAGATGTAGCGATCCGCTGGGGTCGCGGCGACTGGCCGGGGCTCATCAGCCACCGGCTGATGAAGCTCGACTATTCCCCCATGCTGAGCCCCAAGCTCGCTGCCGAAATGGGCGGCATCCACGAACCCGCAGATCTCCTGAAACTGTTCCTGATCAGCGCCGGCGATTCCTGGTGGACGGAATGGTTCGCGGCTGCCGGCGTCAAGGATGCCGATCTCTCCCGCTATCCGAAAAGCGAATTCGGCACCCAGATCCTCGATGCCAGCATCGCGATCGCGGGCGGTGGTGTCGCCATGCTCAATCCCGGCCATTTCCAGGACGATGTCGCGGCCGGCAGGCTTTACCAGCCCTTCGAACTGACCGGCAATGACGGACGCGACTATTGGCTCGCCTATCCCGAAAACAGGCGAAACGTTCCGAAAATCAGGAATTTCCGGAAATGGCTGCTCGAGAAATTCAACGTCGAGCAAGCCTGACTATACATCGCGTTAAGAAATGCGCGTCGCTCAGTATCCCATGTCGGGCGCATAGAAACATCGCGGCGTATCCTCGTTCGGAAACAGGCAGAGATGGTAGTCGCTGTCACCCGAATGCATCGCCTTGGTCATCGGCAGCAGAAAAACATGGTCGCGCGTCACAAGCCGGTGATCGCCGGGCCTTAACGTCAGAAGATAGCCATTGGGAGTAATGGCCACGGTTTTGGACGGGATCATCTGGCAATCGCCGTTATGAGCATCTCCATTGCAACAGTAAGGGTCGTAACTCCAACCCGTAGCGGCGTCGTGGGCCGTCGCAAACGACGCATATGCAATCATCACGCATGTCAGAATGCTGCGCATGGGCATCTTCTCCGTCGATGAATGCGCCGCCAGTGTCGTGCGGTTTCCACCTCGTTCCGGCGGCCCAATATTTAACAACTGTAATTCGATCTGCACATTTCAAGGAACCTTCTGTTCCACATTGACGCATTCACGGCGGATAAAATGTCGCAGAAATCGGCCGTTTTTTAAGGCACGCGAAACACACGTCTGCTTGGCAGCACGATGCACAACCAGATTGCCACCTCAAATTGCGCGGATATAAATATCCCCATGGAAGACCAGCGATATGCTTTTGGCCGTTTCATGCTCGACCCCGCCAGCGGCATTCTGCGGCGGGACGGCCAGCCAGTCCCGCTCGGCCAGCGCGCAATCGCTCTGCTCACGGCACTGCTGGATGCGGACGGCAGACCGGTCGGAAAGGATGCCTTGATCGAAGCGGGCTGGCCGGGACTGATGGTCGAGGAAGGCAATCTTTCCGTACAGATCGCACATCTGCGCAAGGCGCTCGGGCAGCGACCCGACGGGCAGGAATGGATCGTCACGCTGCCGCGCCTGGGCTATCGCCTCTTCAGGAGCCAGACGCCGACCTCTGATATCGGCGACGAGATATTCCCATCTCTCGCGATACTGCCTTTCGAAAACCTCAGCGGCGACCCCGAGCAGCAATATTTTGCCGATGGCGTCGTTGACGATGTCATCACCGCACTCAGCCGCTTCAGGTCCTTTGCGGTCATCGCCCGCAATACCAGCTTCGTCTATCGCGGCATGGGTGACGTCAGGAAGATCGCCGGAGAACTCGGCGTCAAATATGTGCTGGAAGGAAGCCTGCGCAAATCCGGCAACAGATTACGCATCTATGCCCGGCTGGTGGATGCCGCCGCCAACATGCAGCTCTGGGCGCAAAGCTTTGACGGCGACCTCGAAGACGTCTTCGAGTTTCAGGACCGCATTACCGAATCCGTCGCCATAGGAATCGAGCCCCATGTCCAGCGCGCCGAACTGGAACACGCACGCCGGGAACGGCCCGGCAGCATCTCCGTCTATGATATCTGCCTGCAGGTCCTGCCGAAAATTCTTGCCGAAACCTCCAGACAGAATGCGGAAGCCCATGCTCTGTTGACCGAGGCGCTCGAACGCGAGCCGGATAATGCCCGCATTCTGGCACTCGCCTCCTATACTCTCGAACATCGCAGAACGATGGGCTGGCCGCCCTTCGGGCCGGATGATGCAGAAAAATGTGTCGCGCTCGCGCGCCGGGGCATCGAACTGGCGAAAGGCGACGCCACGATCATGGCCACCTGCGGCATGTCGCTCATTCAGGTCGGGCGTGAATATGATTGGGGTCTGGCTATCATGCAGGCCGCCGTCGATCTCAATCCCAACAGCCTGAGCGTTGTCGTAAGAGCTGGAATTGCCCACGTTCATTGCGGCAATCTTGATCGGGGGGAACAATATCTCACGCGTGCCCACCGCCTGAGCCCGCTTGATCCCTACGCCCACATCACCTTCTGCGGCCTCGCCGACATCGAGATGATCCGCGGCAATTATGAGCAATCGCTTCTGTGGGCATCGCGTTCACTGGCGTTGAACCCGAATTTCGATCCGACGGTCTGGATCCTGATCACCGACAATATGAACCTCGGTCGTGTCGAAGAGGCCAAACGCTTCCTGCAACATCTGTTGCGCATCGCGCCCGATAGCACGCTGGCAAGCATCGCGGCCGGGCAGGCGACCAAAATTCCCGAACGCCGGGGCCTTGTCCTGGAAGGTCTACGCAGCGCCGGCCTGCCGGAGGCTTAGGGACGCTTCGGAATTTTTTGGATCTTTTAGGGGGCCGCTAAAGGACCCTGCGCGCGCCCGCGAAGCAATCTCCTCTTACCGCGCAAGGAGCGCGGCACACCGGGAGGTTTCGATGTTATCGCCCTTGATGATACTGTCACTCGATCAGGGCAGGCCCGCCCCTGCACCACGATCTGTCGGCCAATTCGATGCCCGCCTGCTGGAGGACATTGCCGACTGCATCGCCGAGCCAGAGGTTCGAGCCTCAGCCGATCCGAAGAACGCTGGAATGATTGCCTTCATCCGCAAAAGCTTGCGAAATTGGCCAGCGATCCCTGGGTATGGGATTTTGCTTCGTCCGGCTCAGCCGCACCGGCCGAAACCGTAGATCAGTGTTTCTTCTGCTGCTGTTCGGCAGCGGCAACCCGGTTCAGCATCGCCACCATCTTGGTCTTGATCGATCCGTAGGTGCCGAGTTCGAAATTGCAGCTGAAGCAAGTGATGATGTCGCTGTCGATCGGCTGCGGGCGCGGAAATTTCATGCGCGTGTTGCGGCACTTCGGGCAAGGGACTTCGATCTGCATGTTTCAGCGGCTCCTTATTAGCGTCGTTGCGATGCCTTAGCACATATGCCGCACCCGGCAAGCTCTTACTGCAACGTCCACTGCGGCAAGAAACCCCAAGTTCCCCCTTTCCTCCCGCTTGAATTTCTCGCAATCTCACGAGTCGGGAAGAAGAACAGGGGAACTGAATGTATGAATATGCAATAGCCTGGGAGTGGCTGGCCTTTGCGGCGCGCTGGTTCCACGTCGTTACCGCGATCGCCTGGATCGGATCGTCCTTCTATTTCATCGCGCTCGATCTCGGCCTGGTGAAACGCCCGCATCTGCCCGCCGGAGTTCACGGAGAGGAATGGCAGGTCCATGGCGGCGGCTTCTATCACATCCAGAAATATCTGGTGGCGCCGGCCGAGATGCCGGAACACCTGGCCTGGTTCAAATATGAGAGCTATTTCACCTGGCTCTCCGGTTTCCTCATGCTCTGCATCGTCTATTACGGCGGCGCCGACCTCTTCCTCATCGATCGCCATGTGCTGGATATTTCCAAGCCGGTCGCCATCCTGATCTCGCTCGCATCGCTCGGCTTCGGCTGGATCGTCTACGACCTGCTCTGCAAGTCGCCGCTCGGAAAGAACACCTGGGGCCTGATGGCAGTGCTCTATGTCGTGCTGGTCTTCATGGGCTGGGGCTATACGCAGGTCTTCACCGGCCGTGCCGCCTTCCTGCATCTCGGCGCCTTCACCGCCACGATCATGTCGGCCAACGTCTTCATGATCATCATTCCCAACCAGAAGATCGTCGTCGCCGACCTGATCGCAGGCCGCACGCCGGATGCCAAATATGGCTATATGGCCAAGCAGCGCTCGCTGCATAACAACTACCTGACGCTGCCTGTCATCTTCTTCATGCTGTCGAACCACTATCCGCTGGCCTTCGGCACCGCCTTCAACTGGGTGATCGCCGCACTGGTGTTCCTGATGGGGGTCACGATACGCCACTGGTTCAACACCACCCATGCCCGCAAGGGACGACCGACCTGGACCTGGATCGTCACCGTCGTGCTCTTCATCCTCATCATGTGGTTGTCGACTGCACCGAAGATCCTGACCGGCGAGGATCAGAGCGCATCCGTGGCACCCGCCTTCCAGCAATTTGCCGGCGATCCACATTTTCCCGCCGTCAAACAGCTGATCGGCACGCGCTGTTCCATGTGCCATGCGGCAGAGCCGGTCTATGAAGGTATCGCCCGGCCGCCGAAGGGCGTAATCTTGGAAAATGACGCAGAAATCGCTGCGCACGCCCGCGAAATCTATATACAGGCGGGCCGCAGCCATGCCATGCCGCCGGGGAACGTGACCGACATTACACCGGATGAGCGCAAGCTGCTCGTCGCCTGGTTCGAAAGCGCAGTCGAAGGCAAACAAGAATGACCATGACACTCCTGCGCGGGCGCCTGCTTTCCTTCCGCCGCGCTCCGCTCAGCCTCGCCGATAGCGAGAGCTATTTCTACGAGACAGACGGTGGTCTGTTGATCGAGAATGGCATCATCGCTGCTATCGGCGCCTATGCTGACGTCAAGGCCAAGGCGCCTGCCGAGGTCGCCGAAATCGACCACCGTCCGCATCTGATCATGCCCGGCCTCATCGACATGCACCTGCATTTCCCCCAGATGCAGGTGATCGCTTCCTATGCCGCAAACCTTCTGGAATGGCTGAATACCTACACATTCCCCGAGGAATGCCGCTTCGTCGAAAGCGCCCATGCCGAGAAGATTGCCACGCATTTCTACGACGAACTGATCCGTCACGGCACGACGACGGCCGTCGCCTATTGCTCTGTCCACAAGACCTCGGCCGATGCCTTTTTTGCGGAAGCCATGCGCCGAAACATGCGCATGGTCGGCGGCAAGGTGATGATGGACCGCAATGCGCCGCAAGGCCTGCTCGATACGCCCGAGATGGGCTACGACGAGACCCGGCAGGTGATCGCCGACTGGCACGGCAGGGGCCGCAACCACGTTGCCATCACGCCACGCTTCGCAATCACCTCGACGCCTGAGCAGATGGAGGCGACGGCAGCGCTTGCCCGCGAGTTCCCCGATCTGCACATCCAGACGCATCTGTCGGAAAACCACGACGAGATCAAGTTCACCTGCGAGCTCTATCCTGATGCGGCCGACTACACCGATATCTACGCCCGTTATGGCCTGCTCGGACCGAAGAGCCTCTTCGGCCACGCCATCCATCTTTCGGACCGTGAGGCCGAAGCCATGAGCGAGGGCGGAGCGGTCGCCGTCCATTGCCCGACCTCCAACCTTTTCCTCGGCTCCGGCCTCTTCCCGCTGAAGGCGCTCGCCCGCCGCGAGAAGCCCGTTCGCATCGGCGTTGCCACCGATATCGGCGGTGGTTCCAGCTATTCCATGCTCCGAACCATGGACGAAGCCTACAAGATCCAGCAGCTTCTCGGCGAACGGCTGAACCCGCTCGACAGCTACTATTACATGACCCTCGGCAATGCCGAGGCGCTATCTCTGGCGGACAGGATCGGCACGCTGGAGCCGGGCACGGAGGCCGACCTGGTCGTTCTCAACGCGGCCGCAACACCGGCCATGGCCCTGAAAATGGATGTCGTAAAGACGCTTTCGGAGGAACTGTTCCTGCTGCAGACCATGGGTGACGACCGCGCCGTTGCGGAAACTTATGTCGCGGGCGTCGCGATGAAAAGCGGACTCTAAGGGCGGTGGCCTGACGGCAAAACCCTCTGAAATCAAATACCAAAGGCTGAAGAAGCGTGGTATTCGACCACGTCATCAGATGTGAAAGTTCGCTCATGACCAAGCCGCTGACCATCGCCGATCTCAAGAAAATGGCTCAGCGCCGCGTTCCGAAGATGTTCTTCGACTACGCGGATTCCGGCGCCTGGACGGAAGCGACCTACGCCGCCAACGAAGCCGATTTTCGCGATATCAAACTGCGCCAGCGCGTGCTGGTCGACATCACCAACCGCACGCTTGAAACCACGATGATCGGTCAGAAAGTGTCGATGCCGGTGGCCCTTGCCCCGACGGGCATGACCGGCATGCAGCATGCCGATGGCGAGATGCTGGCGGCGCGCGCGGCGGAAGAATTCGGCGTGCCCTTCACACTCTCGACCATGAGCATCTGCTCCATCGAGGATGTCGCCTCCGTCACGACAAAGCCCTTCTGGTTTCAGCTCTATGTCATGCGCGACAGAGGCTTCGTGCTCGATCTCATCAACCGCGCCAAGGCCGCTAAATGCTCTGCGCTGGTCCTGACCGCCGACCTGCAGATTATCGGCCAGCGCCACAAGGACCTGCGCAACGGCCTCTCGGCACCGCCGAAACTCACGCCGAAACATATATGGCAGATCGCGACGCGCCCCTTCTGGTGCATGGAGATGATGAAGACGAAGCGCCGCAGCTTCGGCAACATCGTCGGCCACGCCAAGGGCCTCGCCGATCTTCCCTCGATCACGACTTTCGCGAATGAACAATTCGACCCGCAGCTGTCGTGGAGAGATGTCGCCTGGATCAAGGAACAGTGGGGCGGCCCGCTGATCATCAAGGGTATCCTCGATGTCGAGGATGCCAGGCACGCCGCCGAAACCGGCGCCGATGCTATCATCGTCTCCAATCACGGCGGCCGTCAGCTCGATGGCGCCCCCTCTTCGATCAGCATGCTGCCGAAGATCGTCGATGCCGTCGCCGATCGTGTCGAAGTGCACATCGATGGTGGTATCCGCTCCGGTCAGGATGTGCTGAAGGCCGTGGCACTCGGCGCACGTGGCACCTATATCGGCCGCCCCTTCCTCTATGGCCTCGGCGCCATGGGCAAGGACGGCGTTACGAGGGCGCTCGAGATCATCCGCAAGGAGATGGACATCACCATGGCGCTCTGCGGCAAACGCGACATCAGGGATATCGATTCCTCGATCATTGCCGGCCGGCAGTAAGTTACGGCATCCGGCCCGTCGCGAGTGCCACGGCCCATTCCGGGCGGCCATTGGCCTTTGCCAGCGCCGACATGGCCATGTTGTCATAGCGGATATTGCGGAAATGCGCCGTCCATCCACCGGCTAATTTTTCCAGCACAGCGTAACTCGCCATCGCGTGGCCGGTCTCGACCTTGTGCGGATAAGGCTTTTCATCGTCATAGGCCGGGGCGCCGACACTGCCGGGATTGACCACAAGACGACCGCCGGAAAGTGCTGCCATGCGCGGAATATGCGTGTGGCCACAGAGGATCAACGGGCTTTTGATGCCTTCTGCCAGCGCCTCGATCTCCGCCTGCGGCCGCAGCACCACGCTGCCATCGGCAACGGCCATATCCAGCCAGTAGAGATTGTCGTCCTCAGGTGTCGCGTGGCAGAGATAGACCTCGTCCCTGTAGATCAGGTCGACCGGCAGCGATCGCAGCCAGTCGAGATGCGCCGCGCCAAGCTGCACATAGGCGGCGGCATCCGAAATATGCATTTCTTCCGGCTGCCGCTCGATCAGATAGCGGTCGTGGTTGCCGCGCACGGTCGGAATGGAGAGAGACAACAACCGCTCAGCCACCCTGCCTGCCTCCAGCGGGCCGCTGAAACAATCGCCGAGATTGACGATGCCAGTAATCCCCTGGGCAGCGATGTCAGCCAGCACGGCTTCAAGCGCAAGGTAGTTTCCATGGATATCGGCGATCGCGGCAAAGCGCATGTCAGCTCCCGCGATAGGTGGAATAACCGTAGGGCGAGATCAGCAGCGGCACATGATAATGCGCCGCAATGTCGGCAATGCCGAAACGGATCGGCACGAGATCGAGGAAGGCCGGATGCGGCAGAGGCGTCCCGCTTGCCCTCAGATAATCTCCTGCATGAAAAAGCAGTTCGTAGGTGCCGGCACGAAAGCTCTCGCCGGTCAGGATCGGCCCGCCATCGACGCGGCCATCGGCATTGGTCTCCACCGTCTTGATAAGGTGGCGAAGCTCCCCCTCGATGTGAAAGAGATCGATCCTCAGCCCCTGGGCCGGTTTGCCGAGAGCCGTGTCGAGAACATGGGTGGTCAGTCCGGTCATGGCGCGGGCTCTCTGATGATGAAGGGGCTGTCGAAGAAGAATTCTTCCAGATTGTTGCCCGGCCCGTCACGGTCGACAACGAGAAAGTCGCTCGGCTCGCCGAGCGCCATCAGCGGATGATGCCAGACATTGCGCCGATAATTCACGCCCTGGTCGCCGCGCGCGAGGAACACCTGCGGACGCCCCGGACGGCCACCTTCATCTTCGGAAACGACGACGAGGAAGGGTCGGCCTGATATCGGCGAGAAGCTCTGGCTACCGAACGGGTGCCGCTCCATCATGCCGACCTCGTAAGGAAAGCTGCGCGGCTGGCCGCGAAAGAGATTGATGATGACGCGCGTACCCTCGCCCACGGCTTCGGGCGCTGCAAGCGCATGGAAACGCTCGGTATTGCCGCCGTTGATATAGCGCATGCTCGCAGGATCGGCTTCGATCACGTCGCCGAAGGGCGCGAAGGCGGATTTTGTGAGAGACTGTATTTCGAGATATTTGGACACGGAGTTACTCGCCCTGAACGCGCCAGTGGCGAACATTTTCAAGTTGGGAAACCAGAGCAGGAAGTTCGGTCCTCGCCGTCTGCCAGATGACGGGCAATTCTGCCCGATAATAATCGTGAACGATCAGGTCTCGCATGCCCTTTATCCGGGTCCACGGAATATCCTGATGATCCTGAATAAAGCCGGGGTCGCCAGCCGCAATTCGCGCCGCTGCTTCGCCGACGAGGACCAGCGACATCGTCACCGCCAACTGGGTACGAATATCATGGAGAAACTGCTCCTGGCTCATGCCCTCTGTCAGGTCGAAGGCCTGCTGCGCGGCCTCCTGCATGCGATCCACATGTTCAAGAAGGCGCTCGCGGCTCATATGGCGGAGGCTTCCGACAGAACACGGTGTCTGATGCGCTCCGGCAATCCACCCGCAGTAACCAGATCCACCTTAACCTCCAGAATATCCTGCAATTCTTCCAGCAGCCCGCCAAGATCGAACAGCGTTGTCCCTGGCAGCGCATCCACCAGAATATCCAGATCGCTGTCCGGCCGATCCTCGCCGCGGGCAACCGAGCCGAACACACGCGGGTTTGCCGCGTTGAAGCGCTTGGTCGCTTCGCAGATCGCCTGCCTGTTCTTCTCCATCACTTCCGACGGCCTCATCGCGGCATCACTCCTGATGCCGCGAATATAAGGGACGGGACTGAAAGAGGAAAGAACTCAAGCCTTCACTCCGAAGAGCCTGAGGCGCATCGTGCCGCCATCCGGATGCATGGCATAACGCACATGCGTGATCAGGCCGATATCGGCAATCGCGTCGCTGCCATATTCATGGATATGGTCCATCTGCAGCTTGCTGCGCGGCAGGATCGGCTTCCAGTTTTCCGAAGCCGCAATATCGGCCTCAGACAGCGTATCGCCGAGATCGGGCAGATAGGCGCCGAAGAGTTCGCATGTATCGGGGAAATTGCCCTTGAAAAAGGCCGTATCGACGATCACGCGCTTGATCGTGCCGGCATGGCCGAGACGAATGATCGCCCAGTCGTGACCGGGACCACGGCGGCGCTTGGTTTCCCAGCCGTCGCCCATGTTGAGGCCGCGTCCGGGGCCGAGCAGCTTGTCCGGATGGCCGTAATGCGCATCCGACCAGGCAAGCGCTTTTGCACCGTTGAAAATATAGGCGAGATCGACTTCCTCGCCGGCGCCGACTTTCGACCAGTCGAAATAGGCCGAGCCATAGACGCGAAGACGCGCCACACCACCATCCGGATAGATATGCAGGCGAAGATGCGTCCAGATCTTCTGCTTGTCAGCATTTTCGAAGAAATGATGGGCGCTGGAGCCGAGCGGCGACTTGGCCAGGATTTCGGTCCACTGCGTCGCATCATCAGGATTGCCGCTTTCGAGAAAGGCAGCCTCGATCGAGCAATGCGGCGGATAATTGCCCGTGAAATAGCTGGTATCGACATCGAAGCCGAAGATGCGGCCCGGCATCGCGAGCTTCACGACCGCCCAGTCGTGGCCGGGAACACGCTTGCGGCGGCTTTCCCAGCCGTCCATGTACTTGCCGTTATCGTCGTAGAGATCCGGATCGAAGCTTGCCGGCACGTCCTGCAGCATGCGCTCCAGCGGCGCGAAGAATTCGTCCGTGGCGTAGAGACCCTTGGCGCCGAGACGGGCCGAGGCAAGATTGATGGCGCCCGTGGCGAAAGCTGGCAGGCTGGTATCGGTCGTATCGGTCATTCAGGTCTCCGGAAGCATGGATGTCAGGCGCAGCAGCACGATCTTTTCGACCTCGGCTGCCGCAGTCACGAATTCTTCGTCGCTGGTATTGTCGATCCGCTTTTCGAAAGCGGCAAGAATATCGTCCTTGTTCAGCCCCTTCACAGCGATGATGAAGGGAAAACCGAATTTCTGCGTATAGGCGGAATTAAGCTCGGTAAAACGCGCACGCTCTTCAGGGCTCAACCGGTCGAGGCCGGCACCGGCCTGTTCCTTCTTGCTGTCTTCCGTCAGCTCGCCGGCGACCGCCAGCCGTCCGGCAAGATCGGGATGAGCGCGCAACACACCGAGGCGCTCTTCCCTGCTCGCCGCGCGGAAAATGGCGACGAGCTCCGTATGCACACGATCTACCGTCAGCTTCTCACCGACAAAGCCATCGTCATAGGCCCGCTCGGCGATGAAGGGCGAATGCTCGAAGACGCCACCGAAGCGAGACACAAACTCGTTGCGCGAAATCATCAGATCGTTTCCGGCTTGTGGTTCGCATGCCAGTGCTGCGCAATCTCGATCCGGCGCGGGACCCACACCTTGTCGTGCTTCAGCACATATTCCATGAACCGCTTGAGCGACGCCACGCGTCCCGGCCGGCCGACGAGGCGGCAATGCAGTCCGACCGACATCATCTTCGGGCTGCCCTCCTTGCCTTCCTCGTAGAGCGTATCGAAGGCGTCCTTGAGGTAGGTGAAGAACTGGTCGCCGGAATTGAAGCCCTGCGGCGTGGCAAACCGCATGTCGTTGGTCTCGAGCGTATAGGGAATGATGAGGAACGGATTTTCATCGGCACTCTTCACCCAATAGGGCAGATCATCGGCGTAAGAATCCGACGAATAAAGGAAGCCGCCCTCCTCCTGCACCAGCCGCAGCGTATTGTCCGAAGGCTTGCCCTGGTACATGCCGTAGGGCCGCTCACCCGTCAGTTCCGTATGCAGGCGCACGGCTTCGAGGATGTGCTTGCGCTCCAGATCCTCCGGGAAATCCTTGTATTCCAGCCAACGATAGCCGTGGCTGGCAATCTCCCAGCCCGCTTCCTTCATCGCGGCGACCGCTTCCGGATTGCGGGCCATGGCGAGCGTGACGCCATAGACGGTCGCCTGCATCTTGAGATCGGTGAAGAGGCGCCAGAGCCGCCAGAAGCCGGCGCGCGAGCCGTATTCGTAGATCGATTCCATGTTGAGATTGCGCTGGTTCGGCCAGGGCTGCGCGCCGACGATTTCCGACAGCAGGTTCTCCGAAGCCGGATCGCCGTCGAGGATGGAGCTCTCGCCACCCTCTTCGTAATTGATGACGAACTGTACTGCGACGCGTGCCTCGCCCGGCCATTTCGGGTCGGGCGTGTTGCGCCCGTAACCGATGAGATTGCGCGGATAGGTCTCGGATACCATCAAATCACCTTTTGAAAAGACAGGTGAAACGGTAGCATCCGTGACCGGAATGTCGAGGCGTAAAAGTGCGTATTTGGCCTTCGACTTGTCGCGTGTAACTCAAGCGATCTTGCGCGCGCTCACCTTGCCCATCGGATGCAGCGAGTGTACCCGGAACGGGCCGCCGGCCCCTTCCTCGATCATCAGCGCGACATTCGAGACCGTTACCGGCTCGGCAAGAACCGGATCGAACATCGCCCGTAGCGCCTGCTCGATGCGCGGCATATCGACCGCGTTCACCGGGCCGGTAACCGGCATATGGAAACGGAACTCGTCCATCACATAGGGGTTGCCCCAGCGATGCAGGTTGGCAAATTGCGCCGCCGAAAGTCCGTCAGGATCGCTCCGCTCGATATCCGCCTCGGAGAGCGGCGCACGAAAACGGTCGAACTCCTGAACGATCGCCGAGGAAAGAAAGTGAACCTGATCGCAGGGGCGGATCGGTGACAGGCTGTAGAAAGTGCCAAGGCGCGCTACTTCCAGACGCGGAATCTGGAAGGGTGACAACGTCCCGCAAAAGCACATGAGGTCGCGCAGGAGTTGCGGTTCGGAGACCTCGGACGAAAGGTGGAAAGGGGCTTTCAGCACGCCGTGGAATCCATAGCGACGCGGCACCGCCGTATGAAAGGCGATCTCGTGGATGCCAAGCCCGCGGATTGCCGGCGGTTCGACCATCTCGCCTGAAAATACGTTGCGGCCAAGCCAACTGGCCGCCACATGCGAGAGCGGATCGCTCGCTGATGGCGTGAAGCAAATGGCATAGCGCATGCGATTTCCTCCATCTGACTGAAGTAGGCGCGGACCAATTCCCGCGCCATCGATGCGCAAGCAGATAGGTGATTTGCATGACAGAATAACGAAGCGGAGCGCCTTCTAATTCACGTTTAACGTGAAGAGACCGCGATGTGGTTTGAAATTGCAAAGCTTTCCGGCAATAAAAATTCTGTATTTACATCGCTTGCAATGCATATCGCCGCTTCCGCCAGCCGATGTGCGAGCCCGAAACTGACCTTGAAACCGCCGGTCAGGGCGATGAGATTATGATTCTCCGGATGCGCGCCGACCATCGGATCCCGGTCGATCGCCTTGGGGCGCAATCCGGCCCAGCGCTCGATAACGGGCGCATTGCGCAAGCCGGGAACCATGTCGCGGGCGGCTTCGATCAGCGCATCGAGCTGCTCGTCGGTGGAAAAGGGATCAGCAAAGCTGTTCTCGCTGGTGCTGCCGACAGCCACATGCCCACCCTCATGGGCAACGACATAGAGCCCGTCGCGAAAGATCGTGGGCAAGCCGGGGTCGACATCAGCGGCAAGCAGTGCCGCCTGTCCTTTGACGGCCTGCCCGAGAGGTTTCTGCAACCCCGATGTTAGCGACTCGAGTAACGGAAAGGACCGATATCCGGCAGCAAGGATGGCGCGGCCGAAGGCGAGACTTTTGCCGCCTATGGATACCGTTCCCCGTACCGGGTCAAGTGACGTTATCTCGGCATTTTCGAGTATGCGAACATGCAGTGCCGTGCGCAGAAACGCCGCCAGTGCCGCGACCAGCGAACGCGGTGCGACGCGGGCTGCGAGCGTGTCATGCACGAAACCGCTTTCGCCTGCAGCCGGATCGATCCAGCCGTCAGCCGGTGGCCGATCGAGCACATGCCAGTGAAAGCACCGCTCTCCCGCTCTCCAGTGCGCCTTTGCATCTTCGGAATGGCCGAGCGCGATCTTGCGCAAATGTGGCTTCGGCAGCGGGATCAACCGGCCAGAGCGCCGGTATCCGGCCGAAAGCCCGGTCGAAGCTTCGATATCGGCAATGTCGGCTTCCAACGACACCAGCGCATCGAACTGGAACTGTTTCTTTTCCGACCAGCGGTCCGGCATGTGCGGCATCAGTGCGCCGAGCAGCCCGCCGCTTGCCCCGCCGCCGAGACGCCCGGCATCGACAAGCAGCGTTTTCACGCCGCGGCGCTCGGCATGCACGGCCGCCCACAGGCCCATGATGCCGCCGCCGATGATGATGACGTCGATCGATGATTGACCCGAGGCCGGGGCAGGACTATCCGCTTTTTCCATGACAGACATCAATCCGGATCAGATCGGCGCGGGCAAGCCGCAGCCTCTCGAATGGCGCGACGGCGATATGCCCTATTCGACCGCCTTTGGCGACCACTTTTATTGTCAGACCGACGGGCGGCTGGAATGCGGCCACGTCTTCCTCTCGGGAAACAGCCTGCCCGAACGGTGGAGCGACCGCTCGGCCTTTCTCATCGGCGAACTCGGCTTCGGCACGGGGCTGAATGTCTCGGAAACCTGGCGCCAATGGAAACTTCACCGCCTGCCCGGACAGCTTCTGCATTTCGTGTCCTTCGAGCTCTATCCGATGCGCCGCGAGGAAATCGACCGAGCGCTTGCCCACTGGCCCGAGATCGATGCCGAGCGCCAGGCGCTGGCCGCCCTCTGGCCGGACAGTCCCGAAGGCATTGTCTCACTCGCCCTGGACGAGCAGACGAAGCTCAGCGTCGTCTGCGGCCAGGCCTTCGACGGCGTTTCTCGGGCTGCCGCCGAATT
Source organism: Rhizobium sp. BK512 (assembly GCF_014194915.1). Taxonomy (NCBI): domain Bacteria; kingdom Pseudomonadati; phylum Pseudomonadota; class Alphaproteobacteria; order Hyphomicrobiales; family Rhizobiaceae; genus Rhizobium; species Rhizobium sp. BK512. Next base: position 851,410 of record NZ_JACIAS010000001.1, read on the forward strand.
CGATGCCTGGTATCTCGATGGCTTCGCTCCGTCGCGCAACGGCGACATGTGGTCGGCAGAGTTGATGCGCCTCGTCTGCGAAAAGACCGTTCCGGGCGGAAGCTTTGCGACTTATGCCGCAGCGGGCTTCGTGCGCCGCAACCTCGCGGCGGCCGGATTCACTGTCGAACGGCGCCAAGGGTTCGCAGGAAAGCGGGAAATGCTCTGCGGCACAAAGCCTCAATAACCGGAACGGCCGGGCTTCAATTCGCCGCCAAGCCATTGGCGGATCTTGTCTTCCAGGAGTTCCGGGCTGATCGGCTTCGACATGTAGTCGTCCATGCCGGCATCGAGGCAGAGTTCCCTGTCGCTTTCCAGCGCATGCGCCGTGACACCGATAACAGGCACGCGATGGCCCTGCCCCTGCTCCTTCTCGCGGATCAGCATGGTTGCCTGATGGCCGTTCATGACGGGCATTGAGACATCCATCATGATCAGGCGTGGCGTATGCCGCTCCCATGCCTCCACGGCCTCTTCGCCATTATTGACGACGAGGAAGGAAAGCCCGGTACCTTGCAGGATCTGCGTGAAGACGATCTGGTTGACCTCGTTGTCTTCGGCCACGAGCACGTCGACGAATTCGGCAGCCCGTTTTTGCGGAACAGGCGCAGGTGCCGGCGGCGGTACCTCCGCCTCTTTCTGCAGCCGCGTGATCTCGGCCTCGGAAGCCTGTTTGACACGGCTTGCCCGCACCACCTCGACGACCGTATTGCGCAGCAAGTTGGCGCGCGCCGGTTTCATCAGATGCGCATGGCCGTTCAGCGCCGCAAACTCCTTCTCGGTGCCCGAAATATCCATCGAGGTCAGGAAGATGATCGGCAGCTCCGCGAAACGGCTGTCAGCGCGAAGACGGCGGGCGACCTCGGCGCCGTTCAGGTCGGGCATATGATAGTCGAGCACGACGGCATCGACCTTGATGCCGAGATCGGCAGCAGCCTCCAGAATGGCAAAACCGGTGGCGCCGCCTTCCGCGGCAACGCCGTCGAAGCCCCAGAGGCCCAGCTGTTCGGTCAGGATACGGCGATTGACCTCGTTGTCATCGATGACGAGGATACGCGCACCCTGCACATTGATCGGCAGCGGCTTCGGGTCGATCCGGGCGGCAGCGACCGCAAAGGGCAGCCTGACGGTGAAGACCGAACCCCTGCCCCATTCGCTTTCGACATTGATATAGCCGCCGAAGAGGTCGACGAGACCCGCCGTGATCGCAAGACCGAGGCCCGTGCCTTCATGCCGCCGGGTCGATGAGGAATCGACCTGAGAGAACTTGTCGAAGACGGACTCCACCTTCTCGGGCGGAATGCCGATGCCGGTATCCTCGATGCGGATGCTGGTCATGATCTCGTCGCCGCCGGAAGCCTCGAAACCGATATCGACGAAGACGTGGCCGCGCTCGGTGAATTTCACCGCATTGCCGACGAGATTGGTGACGATCTGGCGGAAGCGGCCGGCGTCGCCGATGACGGCAGCCGGCAGATCCGGTGCTGCCCGCACCAGAAGCTCGATATCCTTTTCCGCCGCAGGCGAAGACAGCAGCGTCGCCACGTCCTCGACGGCCTCGACGAGATCGAAGGCGGCCTTGCGCAGCTTCATCTGGCCCGCATCGATCTTCGAAAAATCGAGGATGTCGTTGATGATCGTCAAGAGCGCATTGCCCGATTTGACGATGATATCGACAAAGGTCTTCTGGCGGGTATCGAGATTGGTCTTGGCGAGCAGTTCCGCCATGCCGAGCACACCGTTCATCGGGGTGCGGATCTCATGGCTCATGTTGGCGAGGAACTCGGACTTGGCGCGGTCGGCAGCCTCGGCGCGCGACAGAAGCTCAGTCAGATCCTCTTCGCGCTGCTTGAGTTCGGTCACGTCGGTAAACAGCGCCACCCAATGCTGCCGTTCGCTGATGGTGGCTTCCATATTCACCCAGCGCTCGCCGTCGACATGGAAGACGGTCGAGATCGGCTGACGCGCGGCGATATTGGCACGCCACTCCTCGAGTGTTTCGACTGCATTGTCGTGGAAATCGCCACGATTGGCACAGAACTGGAAAAGGTCGATCCATTCCCTGCCCGCCTCGGTCAGCTCGGCCGGAATGCGCAGCACTTCGGCAAGCCCGTCATTGGAAAGCTTGATCACGCCGTCCCGGACGATCGCGAGCCCCTGCGACATGGCATGCGTCGCGTCACGCATCATCTCGCCGAGGCTTTCTAGTGCGGCGCGCGCCTCGTGGATTTCCTGCTCGCGCTCGCGGACGGCGGAAATATCGGAATAGGTCAGCAGGATGCGGTTTGAGGAAATGCGCCTGGAGTCGAAGATGACGGACTTGCCGGCAGCCCAATCGAGCTGGATCGGCTCGGGGTTTTCATCTTCGAAAAGCCCCTTGCGGAACGAATAGATTTCGTCCGGCGTCTGCGTATCGCCGTAGCGGCCGAGCTCGTAATTGCGCTTGACGACATCGATGAACGGCCGCCCGTCGAAACGGTCGTCGAGCGGCAGTTCCCAGATGCTGTAGAACTCGTCGTTGACGTAGAGAATGGTGTGATCATTGTCGAGGATCAGCACGCCGACCGGAAGCGAGCGCAGGATGCTCTCGATTTCCTGATGCAGGATTTCCTCTTGCTGGCGCGCGTCTATCAGTTCCTTCTCACGCGCTTTCAGCGGCGTGATATCGGAGAAGGAACCGACGACATAACGCTTGCCGTCAGGCGTGACGACCCGGTTGACGCGGGAGATCACCTGGAAGATTTCGCCGTCCGTATTCGGCAGATAGCTCTCGACCTCGATCAGCACGCCGTTTTCGAGCGCGAGGAGGTTTTCCCGATAGATCGCCTCACCCGCTTCCGATCCGAACATGTCGTGCTCGGTCAGGCCCAGTGCCCTGGAACGGGCATGACCGGTGAAGGTTTCGTAATACTGGTTGGCATAGACCAGACGGTGGCCTTCGTCGCGCACGAAAGCAGCGACCGGAAGATCCTCCATGATGGTGCGCAAGAGGTCGCGCTCGCGCACGCTTTCGTGCCAGGAGGCCTCGCCTGCCGGCAGGGCCGTGGCGCCCTCGGGCGCAAACCTGCTGCCCTCAGGCGCATACCTGCTGCCGTCAGGCGCATACCTGCTGCCGCCGCGGTAGGCGGCATTGACGACCAGAGGACGGCCGTCTTTGGCAAAGATGCCGATCGGGTGATCGAGATTTTCGAGCGCTTCGCGGATATGGCCAAGATCGGTCGCCATCGTATCGGCGACCTCGGGAATGGCGCGGCGCGGTTCGCGTATATCGAAGATGCCGAGCACGTAAGCCCGGTCCTGCGAGGGCGAAAAACTCTCGATCAGCACGCGCTCATGGCTGAGGCCGGCGGCATCGAAGGCGATGGCGCTCTCTTCCGTACCGAACACAAGCGCGCGACGTTCGCGATCCTCACGCTCCTCTTCTTCCGGTCGATCGAACAATTCGCGGCTGCGCCGCCCGATGAAATCGGAAATCTCTCGGCCGAAGTAGCGGGCATAGGCCTCGTTGACGGCGACATAGCGGAGTTCGCTGTTTTTGACATAGGCCGGGGTATCCAGATCAGCGATCCGGCGGCAGGCCAGTTCCAAGAGTTCCCCGGTAAAGTTCAAAAAATCTTCACTCCCGCAATGAACGAAATATCCCCCACAACAACTATAACGCCAAGGCTTTTAACAAGCTGTTAACCATAAAATTCCACTGGCAAAAATTCCAAGCCGGCTCATGAAGTTGATGAATCAGACTGACAACAAAGGCTTGCACGAAACTGAAATGGCTTGAAGATTCACGGGGAAACCCGGCCGGGCATGGCGAACGCGCGATCCGACGACGGCCGAGCATGGAGAAAATTTAATCCCGGCACGGCTCGCGCAACCATCAGCGCGCCGCGATCGCAGAAGATTCTGGCAATGGCTTCAATGACGAGCCTACCACGAAAGGGATTCGACATGTCCGTTCTTCATAAGACAATGGCGGCGGGCCTGGTTGCACTGACATTTGCAGGCGCCTCGCTGGCGACGGCCGACACCGCAAGCGCTCACTCCGGCGATGCCTTCTGGGGCGGTGTTGCCGGTGGTGTCGTCGGCGGTCTCGTGGGTGGAGCAATCGCCTCCGGTCCGGCCTATCCGGCACCTTACGCCTACTATCCCCGCCCCTATGCTTATTATCCTGCCTACCCCGCCTATTACGGCCCGCGCTACTGCCATCCGGAATGGCGCCATAATCGCTGGGGCCAGCCCTATCGCATCGAAATCTGCAGGCGCTGAGGGCTTTCCAGGCATCGCTTGACCTCTCGCCTTCATCGGGCCATGCATCGCATGACCCGAGGGGAGATTGCGCCGATGCCCGAACCACTGAAGAACCTTCTGCATCCAGCGCTCGTACGCGCGATGGCGGACATCATCTCGGCAAATGCGCCCTCCTTCGACCGCGACCGCTTCACCGCACTCGCAACGGATGGCATCGAATCGCTGGAGCTCATGGAGCGCGCCACACTGATCCGCGACGCGCTGTTTGCGACCCTGCCCGAAAGCTTCCCCGAGGCGGCAGCCATTCTCGGCGCAAGCCTGCCGGCCGCCGGCAAGGCCGGGCTGACAGGCTGGATGCTCCTGCCCGTCAACCAGTTCATCGCCGCGCGCGGCCTTGGGCATTTCGATATCGCGCTTGATCTCCTCAAAGCGCTGACGCCGCATTTCACGGCGGAGTTCGGCATCCGTCCGTTCATCCATCAGGACCAGTATCGCGCGCTGGCGACGATCATCCGCTGGGTCGACGACGCCAACCACCATGTCCGCAGGCTCGCGAGCGAGGGTACCCGCCCGCGCCTGCCCTGGGCGATGCGCCTGCCGCAATTGATCAAGGACCCCTCGCCGATAATCCCGATCCTTTCCGCGCTGATGGACGATCCCGAAGATTATGTCCGCCGCTCCGTCGCAAACAGCCTGAACGACATCGCCAAGGATCATCCCGATCTCGTCGCGGCTTTTATCGCCGAACATATCGAGGGCGCCTCGGCCGAGCGCCGCTGGCTACTGAAACACGCCTCACGCACGCTGCTGAAGAAGGGCCATGCTCAGGCGCTTGCCAATTTCGGCTTCGGCGCGGCTGCCGCTCTGGAATGCGAATTGCGGCTGCCAAATCCATCGGTGCTTTTCGGAGAAGGCGTGGATTTCGAAATCCGCCTGCGCAATGCCGGCGATATCGCGCAATCGCTGATGATCGACTATGCCATCCACCACGTGAAGGCCGATGGCTCGCTGTCGCCGAAGGTCTTCAAATGGAAAACGGTCACGCTGGCCGCAGGCCAAGACCATGCCCTGCAGCGCCGACACGCCATGCGGCCAATCACCACGCGGCGCTATTATCCCGGCCAACATCGCATCGTCATTCTCATCAATGGTGCCAAAACGGCCTCGGGTCATTTCGTCCTCTCCATGCCCTGAGGCACCGAATGGCGGCGCATGCTCTTGACTTCCGGCGGGAAATAGACCACATGCACCGCAGCTTTCACCTTCCGGCCGCCGCGTGAGCGTGCCACTGCAACAGATGCTGAAGAAGGATAGAGCGCATTCTGATGATGCCGCGACCCAAGAGCGGCAAGACGCGCAGGAAGCTTTTTCCAACTTACAAGTTCCCATTTCACGCGGGGTTCTTGACGCCAGATTGACACCGGACCGCAATGTCGCGATCCGGCGTTTATGTTTGGCGCGCCCTAAAAGGTTATGACTTGACCAATTTTGAATCGCTCGGTGTCTCCAAGCCGGTCGTCGCCACCCTGTTTCAGCTCGGCATCGAAACGCCGACGCCCATTCAGGAACAGGCTATCCCCCTTCTCATCCAGGGCCGCGACCTGATCGGCCTTGCCCAGACCGGCACCGGCAAGACCGCTGCCTTCGGCCTGCCGCTCATCGAGCGCCTGCTCAAGGAAGAAAAGCGTCCCGACAACCGCTCCGTCCGCACGCTCATCCTGGCGCCGACCCGCGAACTGGTTAACCAGATCGCCGACAACCTCCGGAAATTCATCCGCAAGTCGCCGCTGCGCATCAATGTCGTCGTCGGCGGCGTCTCCATCAACAAGCAGCAGCTGCAGCTCGAGAAGGGCACCGACATTCTCGTCGCCACGCCCGGCCGCCTGCTCGACCTCTGCAACCGCAACGCCATCACGCTGACGGCCGTGCGCTACCTCGTGCTCGATGAAGCCGACCAGATGCTCGACCTCGGCTTCGTGCATGACCTGCGCAAGATCGCCAAGATGGTGCCGAAGCGCCGCCAGACCATGCTCTTCTCGGCCACCATGCCGAAGGCGATTGCCGATCTCGCCGGCGATTACCTGACCGATCCCGTCAAGGTTGAAGTGACGCCTCCTGGCAAGGCTGCCGACAAGGTCGAGCAGTATGTGCACTTCGTCCCCGGCAAGAACGACAAGACCGTCCTGCTCAAGAAGACGCTGACCGAAAACCCCGATGGCCGCTCCATCGTCTTCCTGCGCACCAAGCACGGTGCCGAAAAGCTCGCCAAGCATCTGGAGCAGGTCGGCTACTCGGTCGCCTCCATCCACGGCAACAAGAGCCAGGGCCAGCGCGAACGCGCCCTCAAGGGCTTCCGCGACGGCGCCATCAAGACACTGATCGCCACCGACGTCGCCGCTCGCGGCATCGATATCCCGGCCGTCAGCCACGTCTTCAACTACGACCTGCCGGAAGTGCCTGACGCCTACGTGCATCGCATCGGCCGTACGGCCCGCGCCGGCCGCGACGGCATCGCCATTGCCTTCTGCGCTCCGGATGAAGCCCGCCTGCTGCGCGACATCGAAAAGCTGATGGGCATCGACATCACCGTTGCCAGCGGCGAACCGCCGGCTGACCTGCGTGCTGCACCCCGCAGCAACAATCGCGGTCGTGGCGGCCAAGGCCAGCAGCGTGGCCAGGGCGGTCGCGGTGAAGGCCGTGGTGAAGGTGGACAGCGTGGCGAACGCCGTGAAGGCGGCCGCAGCGAAACCCGCAATGGCAGCGGCCGTCCAGCCGGCCATGGCGACCGCCGTCCGCGCCACGAAGGCGATGTTTCGGAAGCGCGTGGCGGTGAAGAACGTCGCGCTCGCCCCCAGCGCAACAACCGCAACCAGGACTTCCGTGGCCAGCGCCGCAACGAGCAGGCACCGGATCTCGGCCCGGACAACGATCTGGCCTCGACCTCGGATTTCCGCCCGGCCCGCAATCAGCAGCAGCGTCCGGCCCAGACGGAAGCGACCGGCCATCACCGGGGCAACAAGCAGCACGTCCATGGCCGCCCGCCGCGCAACCACGGCGACCAGCAGCCGCAGGGCGAACAGCGCCGTGACGGCAATGGCGGTCTCCGCCGCAAGGGCCGCAATGGTGGTGGCCCGCGCCGCGAACGCGCTTAAGCCAATGATATCAGGAAGGGCCGGAGTGATCCGGCCCTTTTCTTTTGACCGCCTCGGTCACAGGCGCGGGCAGAGTTTGGTCCGTAGCCCGGGCATGAAATGATCACCTGCCCATCTTTTGTGCGCCAAGTCAGGATTGCCAAAAGCACACCTCGCACCAACTGCCGATAAATGCCCAGTTTTTGACCCGTTTTTGCATTGCAGAAGATTTTATGAATCTTCCATGCGAACTGTGCATGGTTCTTGCATTGCCTATTGCGTTGTATTCAAATGAACAAAAAAGGGGAGCCACACCTTTGGCATTTGATGAAATGATCACCGGAGACGAAAGTCCCCGAGCGCCATATGACAAATACTTTGAGTGGTACAACAGCCAAGACCGGGCACACCTGATTTCAAAGTCCCGCGACGCTGAAAACATCTTCCGCAAAACCGGCATCACCTTCGCGGTTTACGGTCACGCCGACAGTTCCGAAAAACTCATCCCCTTCGATATCATCCCGCGCATCATCTCGGCCCGCGAATGGCGCAAGCTCGCCCAGGGCATCGAGCAGCGGGTGATCGCGCTGAACGCCTTCCTCGACGATATCTACCACAAGCAGGAAATCATCCGCGCCGGCCGCATTCCGCGCGAACTGATCGAGAAGAACGTTGCATTCCTGCCCGAGATGATCGGCTTCCGGCCGCCGGGCGGCGTCTACACCCATATCGTCGGCACCGATATCGTACGAACCGGCGAAGACCAGTTCTACGTGCTGGAGGATAATGCCCGCACACCCTCCGGCGTCAGCTACATGCTGGAAAACCGGGAAACCATGATGCAGATGTTCCCGGAGCTCTTTCATGAGAACAAGGTGCAGCGCGTCGAGGATTATCCCTATCTGCTGCGCCAGAGCCTCGCTTCGCTCGCCCCTCCCGGCTGCAAGGGCAAGCCGCGCGTCGCCGTTTTGACCCCCGGCATTTACAACTCCGCTTACTACGAGCATTCCTTCCTCGCTGACACGATGGGTGTCGAGCTGGTCGAAGGCTCGGATCTGCGCGTCATCGACGGCAAGGTGAAGATGCGCACGACGCGCGGCTACGAGGCGATCGACGTGCTCTATCGCCGGGTCGACGACGACTTCCTCGATCCCCTCACCTTCCGCCCGGAATCGGCCCTCGGCATTCCCGGCATCATGGATGTCTACCGCTCCGGCAATATCACCATCGCCAATGCGCCCGGCACCGGCATTTCAGATGACAAGGCGATCTATTCCTACATGCCCGAGATCGTCGAGTTCTATACCGGCCGCAAGCCGATCCTCGAGAACGTGCCGACCTGGCGCTGTTCGGAAGCCGGCAGCCTGAAATATGTGCTGGAGCATCTGGAGGAACTGGTGGTCAAGGAAGTGCATGGCTCCGGCGGCTACGGCATGCTTGTCGGCCCGACCGCTTCCAAGAAGGAACGCGCCGATTTCGCCGAGAAGCTGAAGGCCAAGCCGAGCAATTACATCGCCCAGCCGACGCTTTCGCTGTCCACCGTTCCGATCCTCGTCAACAAGGGTATCGCACCCCGCCATGTCGACCTGCGCCCTTACGTGCTGGTTTCCGACAAGGTGCAGATCATTCCAGGCGGGCTTACCCGCGTGGCGCTGAAGCAAGGCTCGCTGGTGGTCAATTCCAGCCAGGGCGGCGGCACCAAAGACACCTGGGTATTGGAGGACTGATGCTCGGAAGAACTGCAAACGGGCTCTACTGGATGTTCCGGTATATCGAGCGCGCCGAAAATATCGCTCGCCTTGTCGATGCCGGCCTGCGCATGTCACTGACGCGGAGCGACGCCGGTGATGACAATTGGGACGGCGTGCTGCAAAGCGCCGGCGTGCGCGAACTCTATGACGAGAGCCATTCGAAGCTGACCGGTCCTGATGTCATCGACTACATGTTGCGCGACCGCCAGAACGCGTCGAGCGTCATGTCCTGCATCGATTTCGGCCGCAACAACGCCCGCATGGTGCGCACCGCGCTGACGCGCGAAACCTGGGAAGCAACCAACGAATGCTGGATCGATCTCAAGGAGCTTCTGTCGAAAAAGCTGAAGCCGGCGGAACTGCCCGAGGTCATCGATGTCATCAAGCATCGCGCCGGCCTCATCCGCGGCGCCTTCCATGGTTCGATGCTGCGCAACGAACTCTATAATTTCGCCCGCATCGGCACCTTCATCGAGCGCGCGGACAATACGAGCCGCATCCTCGACGTGAAATATTACGTCCTGCTGCCGTCGATCTCGCAGGTCGGTTCTTCGGTCGACAACGTTCAGTGGGAGTCGATCCTGCGTTCGGTCTCTGCCCACCGCTCCTACAGCTGGGCGTATGACGGCGAATACCGGGCCATGAACATCGCCGACTTCCTGATCCTGAACGGTCAGATGCCGCGTTCGCTCGCCTATTGCTATGAGAAGATCGTCAGCAACCTCGGCTATATCGCCAAGGACTACGGCGAGCGGCTTGCAGCGCACGATACGGCGGATGCCATTCGCGCCACGCTGCAGACCCTGAAGATCAAGGATGTCATGGATCAGGGCTTGCATGAGTTTCTCGAAGATTTCGTCTCGCGCAACAACAAGCTCGGCAACGAAATCTCCGATGGCTACCGGTTCTATGTTTAAGCGGGTCAGATAATGAGACTGAAGATCAGCCACCTCACCGAATACCGCTACGACGAACCGGCGCAGTTTTCGCTGCAGCGGCTGCGCCTGACACCGCCGAATGCCGTCGGTCAGACCGTGCTCAACTGGTCGCTGCATGTCGAGGGCGCCAAGCCGGAAGTCGAGTATGACGACCAGTTCGGCAATCACGTGAACCTCGTCTCGCTGGAAGGCGAACAGCAGGTCACGCGCATCGTCGCCGAAGGCGAGATCGAGACCGAAGACCGCAACGGCGTCACCGGCCCCCATACCGGCTTCTGCCCACTCTGGCTCTTCCTGCGCGAGACGCCGCTGACGAAGAGCGGCAAGCTGGTGAAGGAATTGATCAAGGGCGTGACAGGTGAGAACGATCTTGCCCGCATGCATGCGCTGATGGCGGCAATCCACGAGGCGGTGGAATACAAGCCCGGCACCAGCGGTACGGAGACCACGGCCGAACAGGCACTGGAGAAGAAGAGCGGCGTCTGCCAGGACCATGCCCATATTTTCGTTGCCTCCGCCCGCGCACTGGAGATCCCGGCGCGTTATGTCTCCGGCTATCTGATGATGGAAGAGAAGGTCGATCAGGCCGCCACTCATGCCTGGGGCGAGGCGCATATTCCCGGCCTCGGTTGGGTCGGCTTCGACCCTGCCAACAAGATCTGCCCGGATGACCGCTATGTCCGCATAGCCTCCGGCCTCTGCTACCGCGATGCCGCGCCCGTATCGGGCATGCGCATCGGCACCCCGGGCGAGAAGCTCTCGGTCACGGTAAAGGTCGAAAACGGCGACCAGATGCAGAGCCAAAGCCAGAGCTGACAAAAGCAGGCGAAGTTGCCATGGCGATTATGCGCGTTCAAACACGCAACAATTGCTGTTGCAACCAATTCTCTACTTCAAACTAACCCGATGTTAAAACCGCAGGCAGAAGCTGTGCGCTATGAGCTCGCATTTGTGGGCACCGGCGCAAAGCGCGCCGGCCAGTTTTGAGATTTCAGTAGGTCGTTTTATGTCTCTTCTTCTTATCGACGACAGCAAATCCAGTCTGCTTGCCCTTGAAACCGCCGTCCGCCGCTTTGCCGGCTGCGCGATCGAAAGCTTCACCAATCCGCTGGAAGCACTCGAGCGCACGACGCGCGTCGAATTCGATCTTGTCCTGGTCGACTATATGATGCCCGAACTCAACGGCGTCGCCGTAATCCGCCGCCTGCGCAGCCAGCGCGGCTATGAGACCGTGCCCATCGTGATGATCACCTCGCAGACGGAACGCGCCGTGCGGCTGGAAGCGCTGGAGGCCGGCGCCACGGACTTCCTCGCAAAACCCTTCGATCCGCTGGAGCTCGAGGCCCGCATCCTGAACCTTCTCGCCCTGCGCAGCGCCCAGCTTGCCCTCGTTGATCGTGCCCGTTCGCTTGATCAGGCCTTCCGCCGCGCCACCGACCGGGCCGATATCCGCGAGCAGGAGATCGTCTGGTGCCTGGCGCAGGCCATGGCCTCGCGTGACGGCAATACCGGCGATCACATCGAGCGTGTCGCCAACATTGCCGAACTGATTGCCGAAGGCCTCGGCATGGACCGTATCCAGCGCCGCAACATCTATCTCGCTGCCCCCCTGCACGATATCGGCAAGATCGGCATTCCCGACGCCATCCTGCAGAAGCCAGGCAAGTTGGAGCCGGATGAGATCGAAAAGATGCGCGAGCATGTGCCGATCGGCGTTTCGATCCTGCGCAACAGTTCCGCCGAGCTTTCGCGCGTTGCTACCGCCATCATCGGCGGGCATCACGAAAAATGGGACGGCACCGGCTACCCGCAGGGCCTTGCGGGCGAAGAGATACCGATCGAGGCCCGCATAGTCGCCGTTGCCGACGTCTTCGATGCACTCTGCTCCGAGCGCCCCTACAAGCGGGCATGGCCGATCGACGAAGCCTTCCGGGAAATCATCGCCTGCAGCGGCACGCATTTCGATCCGGCTTGCGTGGCGGCTTTCCGCCGCAAATGGCCGGAAATCCGTCTGCTCTTCGATCAGTTTGAGATGGAAGAAGACCGCCTGCGCTCCAGCGGTTGACATCCGATCGGGTTCCGCGACGCTTTCCCCGCAGGTCGGCGATCCGGTACCGGCAGCCAATTGCCGAAATCCTCCGTATGAGCCTATGGTGCAGTCATGTCTCGCATGAAGCTTCATTTTCTCGATGCACGCGGCGCGCTCTCGGACCTGCGTGATTGGCTGGACGACCGGCTGTCCGACGCATTCGATAAGGGGAGCGCTTTACTGCGCATAGAGCCCGTCGATGTCGTGGTGAAAGCCGGAGCCCGCGTACTTCCTGAAAAAGGTCATGTTGGATATGCGCCGGAGCCCGGCTTGATCTATGTCACGGTCGACCCCGCCAACCCGGTTCTTGCTGCAAACGCTGACGCATCCCTGGAGCGGATGTTTGTGCATGAGCTGCATCACGCCGCCCGATGGGATGGACCCGGATACGGAAATTCACTGGGAGAAGCATTGGTCTCTGAAGGCCTGGCGGGGCATTTTGCGCAGGAGATCTATGGTGGCCCGCTTGAGCCCTGGGAAAGACTGCCGAGGGATCAGATCCGCAAATATGTGACGCATGCGGCTGGCGAGTGGGACAGCCGCAGCTATGACCATGAGGCCTGGTTCTTCGGCACTGCCGATTTCCCTGGCCAGCTGGGATATTCGATGGGTTTCCAGCTCGTCGCTGATCACCTGATGCGAACGGGCCAAAGATCATCTGCTCTGGTTCACGAGGCAGCATCGGCATTCAGACCTTCTCTGGATCAAATCTAGAATTCGCTCCGCCCGGCGTTTCAGCCAACACAGGTGACATTTTCGGGATAATTGGTTTGGCGAAACTATAGACGAGGGAGAGGCTATGTCGCTTAGCGAGCAGCAATTCATGGAGTCTGTCCGCCGCAACCCGATAAACGCCGAATTGTTGAACCGGTTGCGCACCCTGGGGGTTCCCGAGGCCATTCTGACTGCCGGCTGCCTCGTGCAGATGGTCTGGAACCTGAAATCGGGTTATGATCCGCAGTACGGGATAAAGGACTACGACGTCTTCTACTTCGATGACGCCGACCTGTCATGGGAGGCCGAAGACCTCGTTATTCGCAACGTACAGAAGGCGGTCGACGATCTGCCCGTCAAGGTGGAGGTCAGAAACCAGGCTCGGGTCCATCTCTGGTACAAGGACAAGTTTGGAGCCGAATACCCAAAGCTACAAAAGGCCGAGGATGGCATCGACCGTTATCTTACCCTTTGCACAAGGGTCGGCATCCGCCTTCACGACGGCAGCCTCTATGCGCCTGACGGCCTGGATGACATGTGGAACGGCATCCTGCGCCTGAACCCTGCCAATCCTCAGCGTGGCCTGTTTCTGGATAAATGCGCACAGTACGTGCAGCGATGGCCGTGGCTGACGATTATCGATGATCAGATCGGGGGGTGCGATCCGCAGCCACAATGACGGTTCGCATTTTCCGCGTTCCGTCTTCTTTGCGGGAGCTCGGAACCTTCAAGACGAAACCGTCGGCCCTGACCTTCCCGCAAATTTCTGTCGCGAACCACCACGAAGGGCGGAATTTCGCGACAGAAGTATTTCACGATGGGCGGGGTTCTCACCCCGCCTTTCCATCGGCGTATGTCTGGAGGACCGGCCTGTTAGTGGCTATCCTTGCCGACTGCACTTCCGCGACATCCCTTCAGGAAGTCGAGGTCGGCGCCGGTATCGGCACCTTCGACATGCTGCTGATGCAGGAAAGCGTAACCCGAGGTCGGCAGGTCATGGTTCGGCTGCCATTCGGCCAGACGCTTCGCCAGTTCCTCTTCGGAAATGTCGAGATGCAGGCGGCGGTTCGGCACATCGAGCTCGATCATGTCGCCGTTGCGGACGACGGCGAGCGGGCCGCCGACGGCAGCTTCCGGCGACGTATGCAGAACGACGGTGCCGTAGGCCGTACCGGACATGCGGGCGTCGGAAATGCGCACCATGTCGGTGATGCCCTTCTTGAGCACCTTGGGCGGCAGACCCATGTTGCCGACTTCGGCCATGCCCGGATAGCCCTTCGGACCACAGTTCTTCATGACCATGACGCAGTTCTCGTCGATATCGAGATTGTCGTCGTTGATCTTGGCCTTGTAGTCGTCGATGTCTTCGAAGACGACCGCCCTGCCCTTGTGCACCATCAGATGCGGCGAAGCGGCAGACGGCTTCAGAACAGCGCCCTTCGGCGCCAGATTGCCGCGCACCACGACGATGCCGCCGGATTGCGTCAATGCCTTTTCAGCCGGCAGGATGACGTCTTCGTTCCAGTTGACGACATCCTTGACTTCGTCCCAGACGGTCTCGCCCGAAACCGTCACTGCATCCTTGTGCAGGAGGCCGGCTTCGCCGAGGCGCTTCAGCACGACGGGCAGGCCGCCGGCATAGAAGAACTCTTCCATCAGGTACTTGCCCGACGGCATCAGGTTGACGATCGTCGGCACGTCGCGACCACAGCGGTCCCAGTCGTCGAGCGTCAGATCGACGCCGACACGGCCGGCCATGGCGAGCAGGTGGATGACGGCATTGGTCGATCCGCCGATGGCCGCATTGGTGCGGATGGCGTTTTCGAAGGCCTGCTTCGTCATGATGTCGGAAGGCTTCAGGTCGTCCTTGACCATCTGCACGATACGGCGGCCGGTCAGCTGCGCCATCACCTTGCGGCGGGAATCGACGCCCGGGATTGCGGCATTGCCTGACAGTGCCATGCCGAGCGCTTCGGCCATGGATGCCATCGTGGAAGCGGTACCCATCGTGTTGCACGTGCCCGACGAACGGCTCATCGAAGCTTCAGCCTCGAGGAATTCGGCCTGCGTCATCTCGCCGGCCTTTACCATTTCGGAGAACTTCCACAGATGCGTGCCCGAACCGACGCGCTCGCCGCGGAAATAGCCGTTCAGCATCGGACCGCCGGTAACGACGATCGACGGCAGGTCGACGGAGGCAGCCCCCATCAAGAGCGACGGCGTGGTCTTGTCGCAGCCGACGAGCAGCACGCAGCCATCCATCGGCTGGCCACGGATCGCTTCTTCGACGGCGAGCGCCGCGAGGTTGCGATACATCATTGCGGTCGGACGGAAGGTGTTTTCAGAGGCCGAGAAAACGGGCACTTCAAGCGGGAAACCACCGGCTTCCCAGACACCGGCCTTCACCTTTTCGGCGAGCTCGCGCAGGTGGCCGTTGCACGGCGTCATGTCCGACCAGGTATTGAGGATGCCGATGACCGGGCGGCCGTCGAACAGGTCGTGCGGGTAACCCTGGTTTTTCAGCCAGCCGCGGTGGTAGATCACGTCGCGGCTCGTGCCGCCATACCATTCCTGCGAGCGCAACTTGCGCGGCCATTCTGCTTTCTTCTTCATAATTTCTGTCCCTCAGGATATCCCCTGACCGCCTCGTACGATCAGGGTTATCGCGCTTTGTCTTAGGCCAGCGTATAGGCGGTTTTGACGGTTGTGTAGAATTCGGCGGCGTACTTGCCCTGCTCGCGCGGGCCGTAGGACGAGCCCTTGCGGCCGCCGAAGGGAACGTGGAAGTCGACGCCGGCGGTCGGCAGGTTCACCATCACCATGCCGACCTCGGAGTTGCGCTTGAAATGCGTCGCATGCTTGAGGCTGGTCGTGGCAATGCCGGCAGACAGGCCGAACGGCGTGTCGTTGGCGGTCGCGAGTGCCTCTTCGTAATCCTTCACGCGAATGACGGAAACGACAGGCCCGAAGATCTCTTCGCGCGAGATGCGCATCTGGTTCGTCGCTTCGGTAAAGAGCGTCGGCTGAAGGTAGAAGCCGGGTGTGTCGCGCGAGATGAGCTCGCCGCCGAAGGCGAGCTTGGCGCCCTCTTCCTTGCCGATCTTGATGTAGTCGGTATCGGTCTGAAGCTGGCGGGCATCGACGACGGGGCCGATATGGGTGCCGGGCTTCATGGCATTGTCGACGACGACGGTCTTCAGCTTTTCGGTGAGCGCGGCGACGAACTTGTCGTGGATGCCTTCGGTGACGATCAGGCGCGACGAAGCGGTGCAGCGCTGGCCCGTGGAGAAGAAGCCGGAATTGGCGGCAGCCTCGACGGCAACGGTGAGATCCGCATCGTCGAGCACGACCATCGGGTTCTTGCCGCCCATTTCCAGCTGGAACTTGCGGTTATGCTCGATGGAAGAGCTCGCGACGCGCCTGCCAGTGCCGGTCGAACCGGTAAAGGTGATGCCGGCAATGTCAGGGCTGTCGAGCATGGCCTGGCCAACGACCGAGCCCTTGCCCATGACGAGGTTCAGAACGCCCTTCGGCAGGCCTGCACGATGCAGGATATCGGCAATCGCCCACGAACAGCCGGGAACCAGATCGGCCGGCTTGAAGACGACGGTGTTGCCGTAGCAGAGCGCCGGCGCGATCTTCCAGGCCGGAATGGCGATCGGAAAATTCCAGGGCGTGATGATGCCGATGACACCGAGCGGCTCGCGGGTGATCTCGACGCCAATGTTCGGGCGCACCGAGGGAACGACCTCGCCGGCAAGGCGCAGCGCTTCGCCAGCGAAGAATTCGAAGATTTGCGATGCGCGGATCGTTTCGCCGATCGCTTCGGGAAGCGTCTTGCCTTCCTCGCGGGCGAGAAGCGCGCCAAGCTCGTCCTTGCGCGCCATAATCTCGTCGCCGGCCTTCTTCAGGATGACGTGGCGCTCCCAGATGCCGGAACGCGACCAGGCCGGAAAGGCAGCCTTCGCGGCAGCGATGGCAGCCTTCGCATCCTCGGCGCTCGCCTGAGCGTAGAGACCGACGACTTCGTTCGTGTCGGACGGGTTGATATTCTCGGCGGCATTCGTGCCGGTCCATTCGCCGGCAATGAGATTCTGATGGACGGTCATGGCCTTGGAGCCTCCTCTATGTCAAATGACCGGCGGCTTTCGTGGCGGCCGGCCCCTTGAGATCACAGTTGAAATCAGAGCTGCTTGACGGCGATCTCTTCTTCAGCGGCAACCTTCAGCGGATTGCGCAGCGGCAGGCCGAATTCGGCCACCTCAATTTCAAAGACATCGCCCTCTTCCGCCTTGATGCCGTCGGCAAAGGAAAGCGTCGCCGTACCGAACATATGTACATGCACATCACCCGGCACGCGGAAGAGGCCATATTTGAAATGGTGATATTCCAGATTGGCGAAAGTGTGCGACATGTTCGCTTCGCCCGACAGGAACGGCTTTTCGAAGATGACCTTGTCGCCGCGCTTGATGCGCGACGTTCCGCGGATATCCTCGGGGGCTACGCCGATACGGATTTCCGGACCGAAGCTTGCGGGGCGCAGCTTGGAATGGGCGAGGAAGAGATAGTTGATCCGCTCGGTGACGTGATCGGAAAACTCGTTCGACAGCGCAAAGCCGATACGGAACGGCGTGCCGTCCTTGGCGATCACGTAGATGCCGGCCATTTCAGGCTCTTCGCCGCCGTCGAGCGCGAAGGACGGCGAGACGAGCGGAGCGCCCGGAGCTGCAGCGCCGTAGCCGTTGCCCTTGTAGAACCATTCGGGCTGCACGCCCTTCTGGCCAGCCGCCGGCTTTCCGCCTTCGAGACCCATCCTGAACATCTTCATGGAGTCGGTCAGCGTTTCCTCTGCCGCTTCCGTGGTCTTCTTGTGCATGGAATCGCGCGTTGCGGCCGAACCCAGATGCGTCAGGCCCGTGCCGGTCAGATGCAGGTGTGCTGCATCCGGATGCGTGATCGGCGGCAGGAAACGGCCTTCGGCGTAAGCCTTTTCAAGATCGACGGCGTCGCCATATCCATGCGCCTCGATAACGGAGACGAGCGACTTGCCGCCATCTGCGGCTTCCATCGCCAGAGCGTAGACGCTCGTAGCACCCTTGACGGCCTTGGCGGCGGCACCCGGTTCGCGCGCGGCGACGATGATCTCTCCGTTGGAGCCTTTGATCTGCGAAATAAGCACGGTCCTGATCCTTTTCGTTCGGCGACGGCAAAGCTACGCCGCTCCGGCTCCCCGAGGAGCCGGAATTCGTTTTCATACGACTGCGAATGCGCAGGCTGAGTTAGGCCTCAGCCCTTGTTCTTGTTGTAGACGTCGAAGAAGACGGCAGCGAGAAGCACGGCGCCCTTGACCATCTGCTGGAAGTCGATGCCGAGACCGACGATCGACATGCCGTTGTTCATGACGCCCATGATGAATGCGCCGATAACCGCACCGGTGATCTTGCCGACGCCGCCCGAAGCCGACGCGCCGCCGATGAAGCAGGCCGCAATGACGTCAAGTTCGAAACCGACACCGGCCTTCGGCGTTGCCGAGTTCAGGCGCAGCGCAACGATCATGCCGGCGAGACCCGCAAGCACACCCATGTTTACGAAGGTGAAAAAGCTCAGGCGCTCGGTGTTGATACCGGAAAGCTTGGTCGCCTTTTCATTGCCACCCATGGCGTAGATGCGGCGACCGATCGTCGTGCGGCGGGTGACGAAGCTGTACGCCGCGATCAGGACCAGCATGACGATCAGAACGTTCGGCAGACCCTTGTAGGTCGACAGCAGCCAGCCGAGCCAGACGATGGCGAGCGAAATGAGGACATTCTGGCCGATGAAGAAGCCCATCGGCTCGACGTCGATGCCGTGGCTCTCATTGACCTTGCGGCGGCGCCAGGCGAGGTAGAAGAGGATGACCGGCATGATGACGGTCAGGATCAGCGAGGTGAGCTGGGTCGGAATACCGAAGATGTCGATCATGTCGCCCGGCAGGAAGCCGGTGCTGATGACCTGGAATTCCTTCGGGAACGGGCCGATGTTCTTGCCACCGAGAACGGTGAGCGTCAGGCCGCGGAAAACCAGCATGCCGGCAAGCGTCACGATGAAGGACGGGATGCGGTGATAGGCGATGAAATAGCCCTGTGCCGCACCGATGAAGCCGCCGATGATCAGGCAGAGCAGACCCGCCAGCCAGAAATTCATGCCCCAGGAAACGGTGAAGATGGCCGCCAGCGCGCCGACGAAGGCAACGATGGAGCCGACCGACAGGTCGATATGCCCAGCAACGATCACCAGCAGCATGCCGAGGGCCATGATGATGATGAAGGAGTTCTGCAGCACGAGGTTCGTCAGATTGACCGGCTTGAACAGGATACCGCCAGTGTAGAACTGGAAGAATATCATGATCGCGACGAGTGCGATCAGCATGCCATATTCGCGGATGTTGCCGCGGATATAGTCGGCAATCGAAACGACGTTGCTTTCCTCTGTGGATGTCGGGTTGACAGGAGTCATTGTTTCTTCTCCCCTGAGCGCATGATAGCGCGCATGATGGTTTCCTGGCTTGCTTCTCCTTTCGGCAGTTCGGCGACGATGCGTCCTTCGTTCATCACGTAGATGCGGTCACATGTGCCAAGCAGTTCAGGCATTTCTGACGAGATCATCAGAACGCCCTTTCCATCGGCGGCAAGCTGGTTGATGATAGTATAGATTTCGTATTTTGCGCCAACGTCGATACCACGTGTGGGCTCGTCCAGGATCAAAACATCGGGATCGGAGAACAGCCACTTCGACAGCACGACCTTTTGCTGGTTGCCGCCCGACAGGTTGACCGTTTCCTGGAAGATGCCCGATGACCGTATGCGCAGCTTCGAGCGATAGTCCGTCGCGACTTTCATCTCCTTGATGTCGTCGATGACGGTGTTCTTCGAAATGCCGAGCAGATTGGCGAGCGTGGTGTTGTGCAGGATGTTGTCGTTCAGCACGAGGCCGAGATGTTTGCGGTCTTCCGTCACATAGGCGAGACCGGCGTCGATCGCCTTGCGCACCGTCGACGTATCGACCTTCTTGCCGTCAACGAAAACGTCGCCGGTGATCTTGTGGCCATAGGACTTGCCGAACACGCTCATGGCGAATTCGGTGCGGCCAGCACCCATGAGGCCGGCGATGCCAACGACCTCGCCCTTGCGGACATTGACGTTGATGTCGTGCAGGACCTGGCGGTCGCGATGCTGCTGGTGGAAGGCGTTCCAGTTCTTCACCTCGAAGATGGTCTCGCCCACCGGCACGGAGCGCGGCGGATAACGGTCGGCGAGGTCGCGGCCCACCATATTCTTGATGATGATGTCTTCGCTGATCTCGTCCTTGTGACAGTCGAGCGTCTTGACGGTCATACCGTCGCGCAGGACCGTGATCTGGTCGGCGACCTTGCGGATCTCGTTCAGCTTGTGGGAAATGATGATCGAGGTGATACCCTGCCTGCGGAATTCCATCAGCAGGTTGAGGAGCGCGTCTGAATCGCTTTCGTTCAGCGATGCCGTCGGCTCGTCGAGGATGAGCAGCTTGACGCTCTTCGACAGCGCCTTGGCGATCTCGACGAGCTGCTGCTTGCCGACGCCGATGTCGGTCACGAGCGTATTCGGAGATTCGCGAAGGCCTACCTTCGCCAGAAGCTGCTTGGTGCGATTGAATGTGTCTTCCCAGCTGATGACGCCCTTCTTGGCGTTTTCATTGCCGAGGAAGATGTTTTCGCCGATCGACAGGAGCGGCACGAGCGCCAGTTCCTGATGGATGATGACGATGCCGATTTCTTCCGAATCCTTCAGGACTTTGAAATTGCGAACATCGCCCTCATAGACGATCTCGCCTTCATAGCTTCCTGCCGGATAGACGCCGGAGAGCACTTTCATCAGGGTCGACTTGCCGGCCCCGTTTTCGCCCACCAATGCGTGGATCTCACCCTGGCGAACCCTGAGGTTCACATTCTCGAGCGCCTTCACGCCCGGGAACGTCTTGGTGATGTTCCGCATTTCGAGGATTGTATTGTCCATGACTAAAAACCCAACGCCGCGACCGAAACTGGCCCGGCGATCATAGAATCGAAGACCGGAACCCGCAATCACGCGGGTTCCGGCCATTCATAATTACTTCAGCTGATCTTCCTTGTAGTAACCGCTGTCAACGAGAACCGTCTTGTAGTTCTCCTTGGTCACGGTAACCGGCTTCAGCAGGTAGGACGGAACGACCTTGACGCCGTTGTCGTAGGTCTTCGTGTCGTTGACTTCAGGCTCCTTGCCGGACATGACGGCGTCAACCATCTGAACGGTGACCTTTGCGAGGTCGCGGGTGTCCTTGAAGATCGACGAATACTGTTCGCCAGCGATGATCGACTTGATCGACGGGATTTCCGAGTCCTGGCCGGAGACGACCGGCAACGGCTGGTCAGCCGAACCGTAGCCGACGCCCTTCAGCGACGAGATGATGCCGATCGACAGACCGTCGTACGGAGACAGGACAGCGTCAACCTTGGCGTCGGTGTAGTTAGCCGAGAGCAGGTTGTCCATGCGGGCCTGGGCCGTTGCCGGATCCCAACGCAGCGTGCCGACCTTGTCCATGCCGGTCTGGCCGGACTTCACGACGAGCTTGCCGGAGTCGATGTAGGGCTGCAGGACAGACATTGCGCCGTCATAGAAGAAGAAGGCGTTGTTGTCGTCCGGCGAACCGCCGAAGAGTTCGATGTTGAACGGGCCCTTGCCGTCCTTGAGGCCGAGCTTGTCGACGATCGTACCAGCCTGAAGAACGCCAACCTGGAAGTTGTCGAACGTGGCGTAGTAGTCAACGTTGGCAGAGTCGCGGATCAGGCGGTCATAAGCGATGACCTTGATGCCGGCGTCATGGGCCTTCTGGAGAACGTCCGAAAGGGTCGTGCCGTCGATCGAAGCGATGACGAGAACCTTGGCGCCCTTCGTGACCATGTTTTCGATCTGCGAAAGCTGGTTCGGAATATCGTCGTCAGCATACTGCAGGTCGGTCTGGTAGCCGGCTTCCTGGAGCTGCTTGACGATGTTGTTGCCGTCGTCGATCCAGCGAGCGGAGGACTTCGTCGGCATTGCGATGCCAACCAGGCCCTTGTCTGCCGCCAGAGCAGGCATAACGAACGATGCGACGCCGAAGGCGGCCGCAGCCATCAATGAGATAATGGATTTCATTTCTCTCTCCCTTGTTAAAGATTCACGGACGAAAAATCGCCCGCCCCGAAACTGTGGCAGGTTCCGTATTGGATAGTTACTTCAGATGGTGAGAAACGAAGTAGGTCTCCTCCACGATCTCACACGTGTTGAGTGCCAACCAGCACACGGCGGCAAACTGGTATGGATTCCTATAACTGTCAAATAGAATAACTGGTAATGTGCATAACAATTTTGGTATATCGTTAAAAAGTATTACTTTTGATGGAACGCAGTGGGGAGGCTGCAACCATGACGATTATCTCCGAGCTCTTTTCATTGGAACATGTCGACATTCATAGCGACAATTTTGGCGATGACGGCTTTCTACGAGCGGGACTTAAGCTGAATCACCTGCGTATGATTGTCGCAATCGAAGATAGCGGGCAGATTTCGGCTGCCGCGGAAGTACTCAACATATCGCAGCCGGCGGCCTCCCGAATGCTGTCCGATATGGAGTCGATCGTGAAGACTCCACTCTATGAGCGAGTCGCCCGTGGCGTGGTGCTGACGACCTTCGGGGAAGCGCTCGCGAGACGTGCGCGCAAGATCCTTCTGGAGCTTCGTGAGGCAAGCCGCGAGATCGGCGAATTGAAGAGCGGCAAGGGCGGATCGGTCTTCATCGGCGCGGTCACCGCACCCGCCATGAGCCTCGTCGTTCCCGCCATCAACACGGTACGCAAAACCTTTCCCGGCATCGAGGTCAACATCCAGGTCGAAACCAGCAATGTCCTGGCGCGCGAACTTCTCGCCGCCCGCCACGACTTCATCATCAGCCGCATCCCCGACGATCTGAACCCGCGCCTTTTCGAAGTCCGCGAGATCGGCGTCGAGAAAGCCTGCCTCATCGTCCGCAGCCGCCATCCCCTATTGAAGAAGAAGAAGGGCCCAAGCAGCCTGGCCGAAATCAAGGATTACGACTGGGTGTTCCAGCCGCCGGGCACGCTGCTGCGGCGCACGATAGAGGATATCTTCCTGTCACGCGCTGTTCGGCTTCCGGAAAACATCGTCAACACCTCTTCGCTGCTGCTGACCTGCGCGATCATCTGCGAGACGGATGCCATTGCCCCCGTCGCCGTCGATGTCGCCCAATTTCTCGCCTCGCAGAGTTCGAACGCCTCGGACGTGCGCATCCTGCCGATCGACTTCGAGATCAACGTCAAGCCCTACAGCCTGATCACCGTCCGCGAACGCGCCCTGCCCCCAAGTGCCCGGCTCCTCTACGACCTCATCCTGGAAGAAAGCATCCGGCAAGCCGAGGGCTAGCGCCGAGCCCCAGACTGCGATCGTTACGACAACCTTCTATAGACGCCAGGATAGTCCAGCACGATGCTGTCGCCATCGACCTCAAGCTCGGCGGCAAAGCCGGTTGACAGGCCTTCATAGAGAAAGCGGTTCCCGGCAAGTTTGGTATATCGCTGCTGGACAGGTTCGACGATCAGGTTCGGCAGGGAAACATAGGCAACGCTGATCTTCTCGGCGACACCGGTTTTTTGCCCTAGCCGTCGAATTGGCAGGGTATTGGTGAATGGAGTCGCTGCAATATCGACATCCAGGCATCCGGCCAGATCGGAAAGCTCCGCGCCATCCTCGCTGACCCAGCGACCGCGGCCGTCGGACAGAATATGCAGTCGCGGACCGTTGACGATCTGAACCCTGACGTCGCGTACCCGCCACTGCGGATCTATCGTCAGCCGGTAGTTCAGATCGTATTTGCCGGCTTCGAAATGCCCGCTCACGATACCTTCCGCAAGCACGTCCTCGTCATTGTGGGCGATGGAAAGGGTCTCAAGTCCGTCTCCGTTCCAGTCGGTCCATTGCACTGTCCGCTTCCAACCTGCCATCCACGCCCTCATTTTCTCATCCACATCTGTCTCCTACCGCCGCCGGCTCCGGAGAGATCCTGTGATCCTGCCCCGAATCCAGCCCTGCGCCAACTTGGCGCCGTCTAATGCGCCGCTCGAAAAGGAAGGCGCATGCTGTTCGGACAATCGATATTCCAATCCGTTCTCGAACGGCTGAAGGCGGAAGACCAAGCCTCCGGCGATGCGCAGGAACCGGCCGTCCATCGCGTCTCCGGCTTCTCGACCGGCCTCGCCTTCGATGTAATGGAGGGTGTCTCGGCCGCTTCGCAAAGGGTCGGCGAGGCCTATTTCGACAATCTCGGCGCCGAACCCGCGATCGCAGAGCCGCCGGCGCCCGAACCCGAACCGGTCATGCCTGCGCATCTGGGCCGCATTGCCCCGGAACAGATCGCCGCCGAACTTGCGATTTCCGCCGCCGACACGCTGCAGATACTCAATGAGAAGCGACGCACCTTCGCCAAGGCCAATCATCCCGACAGCGTAGCCCAGCCGTTCCGCGACAATGCCAACAGGCGCATGATGATCGCCAACCTGCTGATCGACGAGGCGACGCGCCGTCTGCCGCGCAGCTGAAACTTCCCCCTCCGACCGGAGGATATGATAGATTCCAGCGTTTGAAAGACTGGAGCTTTCGACGCGTTTTCGATGGGTCTTCAAGCTGCTTCGCCCGATGGCCCGGGCGGCGCAGCTAGGTAGTGTGCTGTGTCGTCATTTTTTCGCGCGGCAATTGCATATACCTCATCAGCTTTTGGTGCGTGTGACGGCATAACTTCTACAGGTCCGCCATACTACGCCCTACTCCTTTTTCATTAACCCTCGCGCTATTAGGCGAAGTTGTATGCAATGCAACCTATTGTAACATGGTTCGATGTGATTGTTTTCAAAGGAGATCGCCATGTCATCCACGGAAGATCCAAAACTTCTGCCGCACAATACTGCGCGCAGACATTTTCTAGGTGTCGCTGCTGCCGCCGGTGTTCGGCTCGCGGGCGTGGCGGCATTGGCCACGGCAATTTCCACATCTCCTGCGAGTGCATTGGGACGCCGTTGGGGGCACGGTGGCTCGGGTGGACACGGCGGTTCCGGCGGGCACGGTGGCTCCGGGGGGAGCGGTGGTTCTGGCGGAGGCGGTGGCGGCGGCGGTCCGCAGTGCTTCCTGCGAGGAACCGGGATCCTCACGGATTGCGGTGAGACGCCTGTCGAGGATCTGCGTGTCGGCGACCGCGTTGCCCTTCCGGACGGAAGCACTCGTCCGATCAGGTGGGTCGGCCGCCAGGCCTTCAGGAAGAACGGCGCACGCTGGCAGGAAGCCGTCGTGCCGATCCGCATTCGCCGCCATGCGCTGGACGGCCGCACCCCGCACTCCGATCTCTACCTGTCATCCGGCCATGCGCTGTTTCTGAACGGCGTCCTGATCCGCGTGAAGGATCTCGTCAACGGCACGACCATTGCACCGGTCACTCCGGCCGACGACATGCCGCTCGAATATTATGCCGTTCTGCTCGATACGCATGAGGCCATCCTGGCCGAAGGTGCGGCGGCCGAGAGCTTCCATCTCGTGGACAACAACCACGAGGCCTTCTCCAATTTCGCCGAGTTCAAGCGCCTCTATGGCGAAAGGCCCGGCGTGATGACATCCTATGCCCCGGTGCTGGGCGAGGAAGGTGGCTGGAAGCACCTGAAAGCGCTCCTCCTCCTTGGCGTTTCGCCCCTGGTGCCGGCGCGCGACCCGTTCGGGGATGCCTGCAGGAAGATCGACGGGCAGGCCAGGGAACTGTCGCTCTGATCTGCAGCCCGCTTGCTCGCCGGGGCGCATCTCGAACCCGGAGAGCTCAGTCGCGCAAACCGCGCAGCGGTCTTGCCAGACGACATGCATAGAAGAAAGAAAAGCGTGGCGCGCATCGGAAAGATCGCGCCGCGCTTTTCTTATTCGCCCTTCTTCTCTTCTTCCGTTGCCGGCTTGTCTGCCTCTTCCTCATCATCGGAAGTGACCACTGCCGCCGTCTCCGGCGGTTTCGGATCGAAGGTCCAGATCAGCATATAGAAGGAATAGGCGCCGGCGCCGCCCGCGAGCACGCCCCAGAAGGGGTCGCCGCCGATGAATTCGAAGATCGCCCATCCGAAGCAGACCACCACGATAAGGATACGAACCCAAAGGTGTCGATAGGTCGGGTGGTTGGGATCGATCAGCTGCATCTTTGTCTCATTGTTGTGATAACGCGCCTCACTGCTGTGATGACATCACTTGTCTTTAGGATGGAATTCACAAATGTGAAAGAGCCGCGGGCTTGACGCGGCGAATGGAAAATGGAATGAAAATTCCAAACTTATATCAATTCGGTTTATTTGTTCCGAATATAGGGAGGCAGTAAATGACAGTGAGATTTGGTCTTCTCGGCGCCGGCCGCATCGGCAAGGTCCATGCAAAGGCCGTCAGCGGCGATGCCAATGCAAAGCTCGTAGCCGTCGCCGACGCCTTCCCGCAGGCTGCCGAAGCAATTGCTTCCGCCTATGGCTGCGAAGTGCGCACGATCGAAGCGATCGAAGCCGCCAAGGATATTGACGCCGTCGTCATCTGCACGCCGACCGATACCCATGCCGACCTGATCGAGCGCTTCGCCCGTGCCGGCAAGGCGATCTTCTGCGAAAAGCCCATCGATCTCGATGTTGCCCGCGTCAAGGCCTGCATCAAGGTCGTGGAAGAAACCGGCGCCAAGCTGATGGTCGGCTTCAATCGCCGCTTCGACCCGCATTTCATGGCCGTGCGCAAGGTCATCGACGACGGCAAGATCGGCGATGTCGAGATGGTGACGATCACCTCGCGCGATCCGGGCGCCCCGCCGGTCGATTACATCAAGCGTTCGGGCGGCATCTTCCGTGACATGACGATCCACGATTTCGACATGGCCCGCTTCCTGCTCGGCGAAGAGCCGGTCTCGGTCATGGCAACCGCTGCAGTCCTCGTCGACAAGGCGATCGGCGAAGCCGGCGACTATGACAGCGTCTCCGTCATCCTGCAGACCGCCTCGGGCAAGCAGGCCATCATCTCCAACTCGCGCCGCGCCACCTATGGCTACGACCAGCGCATCGAGGCGCACGGTTCCAAGGGCGTCGTCTCGGCCGAGAACCAGCGCCCGGTCTCGATCGAAGTCGCAAATGGCGAAGGCTATACGCGCCCGCCGCTGCACGATTTCTTCATGACCCGCTACACTGAAGCCTATGCCAACGAGATCGCAAGCTTCATCTCCGCGATCGAGAAGGGCTCGAAGATCTCGCCGTCGGGCGCCGACGGCCTGGCCGCTCTCGCGCTCGCGGATGCCGCCGTCCAGTCCGTCAAGGAAGGCAAGCTCATAAAGATCGGCTGACCGCCCTCTCCCGACGGTCGCCATCATGAGAAATGGCCGGGCACCCGCCCGGCCATTTCTCGTTTGAAGCGTTTGGCTCAAAGCCCCCTCCCCACAAGGAAAAGGGGATTGCCACGGTGCCTGCCCCTTCGCCCCATCGGGGAGAAGGTGGCCCGAAGGGTCGGATGAGGGGGCCGCGAGCATAAAGGCGGGCTGGTCCAACCTAGCGGCGTGCTCTAAGGCCTAAACGGTATTATAACGGATGCTTAAAGAAATACCTGTCGGCGGTTAGGCCCCCTCATCCGCCCTTCGGGCACCTTCTCCCCGATGGGGCGAAGGGGGGAGCGACTAATCTCCGCCCTGCACACCCGCCACGACGATATCCTCATCGATGACGGCCAGTGCGCGATTCAGATGCCCTTCGAAGACGAGAATCTGTTCGTCGGCGACGACCCTGAGGTCCGGCATGCCCTCCATGCGCACCACATGGGATTGGCCGAGCCCCTCCTCGATCCCCTGCCGCAGCAGATCGTAATAGCGCGTGCCGGGCCCGGTGATTGCAATCGGCATGCGCTCGGTCAGGCTCAGCATGCGCGACAGGCCGTTTCCGAGGGCAAGCCCCGCCTGCCGGAACGCAAAGCCCGAAATACGGTGGCCCTGCCGCGCCCTGGCTGCGATCTTGTCGAGCTCGGCAAGCGGCACGAACTTTGCTGGGATCGTATCCAGCGGCACTTCGAAGGCGGTACGCAGGATGGCGTAGAAACCGGCATAGGCCTCGATGCAGCCGCGCGTGCCGCAGCGGCAAAGCCCGCCATTGGCCATATGCAGCATGTGCCCGAAATTGGGCGCCGAGACGTCATGCCCGCCATAGCTGGTTCGCCTGATAATGCCGAGCCCGATGCTGTGGCCGAGCGAAAGGGCCGCCAGCGAGCGGAAATCGCCGCCCTTCACATTCTCCTCATGCGCGCCCAGCGCCGCGGCGACCAGCAGCGTCTCGTTGTCG
The DNA here is from genome assembly GCF_014194915.1 of Rhizobium sp. BK512. Classification (NCBI taxonomy): domain Bacteria; kingdom Pseudomonadati; phylum Pseudomonadota; class Alphaproteobacteria; order Hyphomicrobiales; family Rhizobiaceae; genus Rhizobium; species Rhizobium sp. BK512. The sequence continues at coordinate 879,735 of NZ_JACIAS010000001.1, forward strand.
AGAATGACCTTCGCCTTCCACTCCGGCTTGAGCGCCAGTTCGAAATCGATCTGGTCGCTGCCGAAGATCGGCGACCAGACGAGAACCGGCTCGGAGGAATTGACCAGCCCCTTGCTGCTGATCGAGATGAGCAGCACCTTGTCCCGCTCGATGCGCGAGCGTGACAGGATGCGCTCGAGCCCCTGCCGCACCCCGTTCACGAACCGGCCCGCGCCTGCGGGATCATGCGACCTGTCTTCGCTGAAACGATCGATCAGCTTGCCCGAATAATCGACCAGCGAATATTGCACGGCATCCGAGGAGATGATGACGACGATGAGATAGCCGCAGTCGCGCCGCTGGCGCAAAAGCACGCGCGGGCGCCCTCGCCCGCTGGCCGCCTGCTGCTCGGATTTTTCGATCACCTGCGCCTTTTCGAGATCGGCCGTGATCGCAGAAACGGTCGCGGACGACAGCCGCGTGAAATCGGATATTTCAGTATGAGCAAGCGCCCCGTGGCGGCGGAGAGTGGCGAGCACGAGCACGCTGTTTCTCTGCCGTACGAGCTCCGTGCTCGACTTGGTCAGCATCTATCGCCGCCCTCTTCCCCGTTCGTTCCGCCCCTCATTGCCACAGCATCTCCGGCCACTTTCGTCAAAGGAAATTAAGCCGGTAGTGCGGTGTTGACAGTTGAAAAAATCTCTGACACTAAATTTCTCGACTGTCGAGAAAAAAATCCGAACCTTTCTGGACAGGCTTTCGCGGTGGCCGGAGGAGCAATGGCTGGGCCGGCTGCAATTCACTCGGGAGGACATTATGAAGTCTATTTATAAGCTGATGGCAGGCGCTGCCATCCTCGTTTCGCTGCAGTCGGCTGCCATGGCTGCCGACCTCGTCGTTGGCGTTTCCTGGTCGAACTTCCAGGAAGAGCGTTGGAAGACGGACGAAGCAGCAATCAAGAAGGCTCTGGAAGCCAAGGGCGCAAAGTACATTTCCGCTGACGCACAGTCTTCGGCTGCAAAGCAGCTCACCGACGTCGAGTCGCTGATCTCCCAGGGCGCAAACGCCCTCATCATTCTCGCTCAGGACTCCGACGCAATCGGCCCGGCTGTTGAAAAGGCCGCCAGCGAAGGTATCCCGGTCGTCGGTTACGACCGCCTGATCGAAAACCCGTCTGCCTTCTACATCACCTTCGACAACAAGGAAGTCGGCCGCCTGCAGGCTCAGGAAGTCTTCAAGGTCAAGCCGGAAGGTAACTACGTCTTCATCAAGGGCTCGTCCTCCGACCCGAACGCTGACTTCCTCTTCGCAGGTCAGCAGGAAGTCCTGAAGGCTGCGATCGACGCCGGCAAGATCAAGAATGTCGGCGAAGCCTATACCGACGGCTGGCTGCCGCAGAACGCCCAGCGCAACATGGAGCAGTTCCTGACCGCCAACAACAACAAGGTTGACGCGGTTGTTGCTTCCAACGACGGTACGGCCGGTGGCGCCGTCGCCGCTCTCGACGCACAGGGCCTCGCCGGCTCCGTTCCGGTTTCCGGCCAGGACGCCGACAAGGCTGCTCTGAACCGCATCGCTCTCGGCACGCAGACGGTTTCGGTCTGGAAGGACAGCCGTGAACTCGGCAAGCGCGCTGCTGAAATCGCTCTCGATCTCGCCGGCGGCACTGCCCTCGACAAGGTTGCAGGCGTGCAGACCTTCGAAGGCGGCCCGAAGAAGGTGAAGATGCAGTCGATCTTCCTGACCCCGCTTGCCATCACCAAGGACAACCTGAACGTCGTCATCGACGCCGGCTGGATCTCCAAGGCTGAAGCCTGCCAGGGCGTCAAGGCCGGCTCCGTCAAGGCTTGCGACTAATCCTCGCCTGACGATCTGAAATACCGGCGCCGCAGCGGCCCTCCGCTGCGGCGCCGGATGCGGATGAAGCCCGCTCGATGGGGCTTCTCCGTTCTCGCGCACATCGCGGATGCTTTGATTCCCTGCCAGAATAGTGCCGTTGTGATCGGCTATTTTCGGAAGCGTCCCGGTGGTCACAACAAGAACAGGGCGGTCATCGGCCAGCTATTCCCATCAGGAGCAGGCCTGCGCCCAAACAAATGGGGGAAACGGCAAACCCATGGCAGACATCACCCAATCGACCTCGTCCGGCCCGCGCACGGCAGTTGAAGGCCCCTTCACGCGCTTCCTGCGGGCAACGGAAATAGACACCCGCCTTCTCGGCATGATCGGCGCATTGCTGGTCATCTGGGTCGGCTTCCACTTCTATACCGGCGGCCTGTTCCTCACGCCCCGAAACCTCTGGAACCTCTCTGTCCAGACCACCGAAATCGCGGTTCTCGCGACCGGCATGGTGCTGGTCATCGTCACCAGAAACATCGACCTGTCGATCGGCTCGATCCTTGGCTTCGTCGCCATGATCATGGGCGTGGTCCAGGCGAAATTCCTGCCGCAATATCTCGGCTTCGACAATTCCTTCACCTGGGTGATCACGCTCATCGCCGGCCTCCTCGTCGGCTCGGCCATCGGCCTGCTCCAGGGCGTCATCATCGCCTTCCTCGGCGTGCCGTCCTTCATCGTCACGCTCGGCGGCTTCCTCGCCTGGCGCGGCCTTGCCTGGTATGTCACGAGCGGCCAGACGGTCGCTCCCCTCGACACCACCTTCCGCATCATGGGCGGCGGTGCCGAAGGCGCGATCGGCGCCACCTGGAGCTGGATCATCGGTGCGGCTGCCTGCGTGCTGATCGTCGTCTCGATCATCGGCTCGCGCCACCAGCGCCGGCGCTTCAACTTCCCGCGCCGCCCGCTCTGGGCAGAATATGTCCTCGGCATCCTCGGCTGTGCCATGGTGCTCTGCGCGATCTGGGTATCCACGATCTATTACTGGCCGCCGGCGATCGCCAAGCGCTATGCCGAGGCCAATAACATCACCATGCCGGAAGGCGGGCTGATGATCCCCTACGGCATTGCCGTGCCGGTGCTGATCGCCATCCTCGTCGGCATCGTCATGACCTTCATCGCCACGCGTCTCCGCTTCGGCCGCTATGTCTTCGCGATCGGCGGCAACCCGGAAGCAGCCGAGCTCGCCGGTATCAAGACCCGCTGGGTCACCGTGCGCATCTTCGCGCTGATGGGCTTCCTCGCAGCCGTCGCCGCCGCGATCTCCACGGCGCGCCTCAACGCCGCCGCCAACTCGCAGGGCACGACCTACGAACTCTATACGATCGCAGCAGCCGTTATCGGCGGCACGTCTCTGGCAGGCGGCACCGGCACGATCGCCGGCGCCATGCTCGGCGCGCTCGTCATGCAGTCTCTGCAGTCGGGCATGGGTCTCGCCAATGTCGACACGCCCATCCAGAACGTCGTCGTCGGCGCGGTGCTCGTCATTGCCGTCTGGCTCGACACTGTCTATCGCTCCCGTGCGAAGTAAGAGGAGTACGAACCATGGCTGAACAACGCACTCCCCTTGTCGAACTGAAGAACATCTCGATCTCCTTCGGTGGTATCCACGCCGTCGACAATGCCTCCGTCGATCTTTACCCCGGTGAAGTCGTGGCCCTTCTCGGCCATAACGGCGCCGGCAAGTCGACCCTGATCAAGATCCTCTCCGGCGCCTACAAGCGCGATAGCGGCGAGATCCTGATCAATGGCGAACCGGCCGACATCCGCAATCCGCGCGATGCCAAGAAGTTCGGCATCGAGACGATCTACCAGACGCTCGCCGTCGCCGATAATGTCGACGCCGCCGCCAACCTCTATCTCGGCCGCGAGTTGAAGACCCGCTGGGGCACGCTCGACGATGTTGCGATGGAACATTCCGCCCGCGAGGTGATGGGCCGCCTGAACCCCAACTTCAAGCGCTTCAAGGAGCCGGTCAAGGCCCTGTCAGGCGGCCAGCGCCAGTCCGTCGCCATTGCCCGCGCCATCCTGTTCAACGCCCGCATCCTGATCATGGACGAGCCGACGGCAGCCCTTGGTCCGCAGGAAACGGCCCAGGTGGGCGAACTCATCAAGCAGCTGAAAAAGGAAGGCATAGGCATCTTCCTCATCAGCCACGACATCCACGACGTCTTCGACCTCGCCGACCGTGTCTCCGTGATGAAAAACGGCCAGGTCGTCGGCCACGCCCGCACCGAGGATGTCACCAAGGACGAGGTGCTCGGCATGATCATCCTCGGCAAGGTGCCGCCGAAGGCCATCCCCGGCCCCGGCGCCATGCAGGTCTGATACAAGCAGCATCCAGCAAGGAAACTCCGCCGCCCGAAAGGCCCGGCGGAGTTTCCATTTGCGGCATCAGTCCGCAGCCGCAGCACCCGCAGCAAGAGCCGCAAGCCGCGCCAGCCTGACAGGCTCATCCCGCACGAAGGACGCATTCTCCGAGAGGATCGCTTGCGCCCGCGCCGCAAAGCGCTGCGCTTCCGCCATCTCGTCCTTCACCGCATAACACTCGGCCAACTCTTCATAGACATAGGGCGCCGCATCATTGGCCGCATCCGCAAGCGCCACGACCCTCTCCCCAAGCGCAATCGCCTCATCCACCCGCGACAATGCCCGGAGCGTACGCACGACCGCATACCGCGCCACCTTCAGCGTCTGTGCGTTGCCGGAGGTCTCCCGGATCGCCTCATCCCGCCGGAAGGCGCCAAGCGCATCCTCGAAGCGCCCCGCCTCGAAATAGGTCCAGCCGAGATTGTGATGCAGCATGCCCCGCCAATGCGGGCTTGCGCGTTGCGCCTCGATATAATCGAGCGCCACCGCCACCCACCGTTCTGCCGCCTCGACATCGGACGCGATCGCCAGCATATGCGCCGCATCGACAGCCAGATCATGGTCCCCTGCCCGCTGCGCTAGTTCCCATGCCTCGCTAAAGAACGGCAGCGCCCGCGCCGGCTCCCCGGCACTGTTGAAAAGTCGCCCCCGCTCGATCGCTATCCACGCCCGCGCCCCGGCATCCTCGTCGGCCTGCGCCACGGCTCCATCCAGGATCTCATGCCCCAGCGAAAAATTCCCGGAAAGCCCCGCAAACCGCGCCCGCCGCGCCAGATCGAAAACCGCTTCGCCCATCTCATCCCCGATGAAAACCTAACCATCAGAGGAAGCTTTTAGCGACGCCCCATCGCCTTGAAAATCCCGGATAACAGCAACGAGCCGAAATTCCGCGAACTTCGCGATTGAAGCAGAGCCAAAGCTAGGCTAAGAACCACGTCATCGGACGACGAGTCACATCGTCAGGCATGCACCCGTAGCTCAGCTGGATAGAGTGTTGGATTCCGATTCCAAAGGTCACAGGTTCGAATCCTGTCGGGTGCGCCACCGCTTCAAAATACCATTGCAAAAGCTGATTTAACGGAAGACGAGTTCCAGTCTCTTCCCGCATTTATTCCCACGCTTGACGCAGGATTGCACGGGTCGCACTGGACAACCTGGAACAAAAGGGGAATTAGTAGATCGCATCGCCTCCCCCAGCCTACCTGCCATCCCCGCCACAGAAACAGAAAAACAGGAGACTTTGCCCGTGCCTTTCGATCACAGCCGCCCGCCAAGTTATACCTGCTTCCCCAAAGAGGGCATAAACCTAAGCGATATCGATCGGCAGGACGTCCAGGCCATAACGGATTGCCAACTGTCAGTTGAGGACGCGAAGCTTCTCCATAAGTATCGCATCGAAGCCCATAACCAAGAGATGATTACTGGCGGGCTCTCTATTGGCGCCGTCCTCTTGGCCGCCGTTCTGCTGTTCGTGTTCCGGCGCGCAATACCCCGAGCAGCCCGCCGCGCCGCGGTGGCCGTGACGGCAATCGCAATCCGCGCCGGCCGGTCAGCGAGTAAGGCGGGCGGCGATATCCTTGCGGACGCTAAGGAAAAGGCGGAGCGATAACGAACAACGAAGGATCCTCAGCGCACCGAACGCTCTGCAGCCTTGGCGATCCGCGCTCATTCCCTGTTGAAGGACGGTGGAGTGGTATGCAGCTTTTCCACCAATCCCGAGGAAGTGATCCAATTCCTGGTCGTCGGCGCTGTTTTTTTGCAGCAAATGATCATTCTGGCGGCCTATCTCGTTCGAGAGATCTACCGCACAGTCAAGAAGCGGCGCGAGGCAAATCGGGTAGCAAGAGCCTTCGAGTGATGATGGGGAGGTTCGAGAGATGGCGGAAACGGCAGGCTCGTTCGCCCCACATGGATTATGGTTGCAGGGGGCGAGGATGTGAACGCCGCGACGTTACTCTTCATAGCTGCCGCAACGAGACCCCGCTAGTCTTTGTAAAGGCGCTCCCTGCTATGGAACTTCAGCATAGCGGATGATGCTCTGATTTTGAACGTTGGCGACTAGTTCATCAGAGCGAGACAAAAATCGGCGGAGCAAAGGCGAGGAATTTGAATCGTTGTATCCTAAGGTGAGATCAATTGTCGGAGGCACACCCTCAAGTGCTCTGGCAACGACATTCGGTGTAAGCATATTTTGCGCATAAAGCGGAATAAGCGTTATTCCACCCGTCGACACGACGAGCGACATTGCTGATGGCAGGCCTTCGCCTTCGTACTCTGCCTTGAGGGTGATCCCGACGTTCGACGCGTAATCCTGGATCACGGATTGCAGTACGGGAGAAATTCTAGCCGAGCTGACGTAAGTTTCGCGGGCAAGGTCCTGCGGCAGGATCTTTTTGCGCGACGTCAAGCGATGGTCCGCCGGCAGCACGGCGATCAGTGGCTCCTTGGCTAGAAACTTGAAGGACACACCAACACTCTGCGTCTCGGGGCGAAGGAAAGCGACGTCCAGCTTGCCTCGCATCAGTGCCAGAGCCAGGTCCGGGGAAGACTGGCTGGACAATATGATTTCAACCTCCGGCGCTTCCTCACGAATAATGCGCAATGCATGGGGTAGCCACACGACCTCTTGCCCTGCCAGAAAGCCGATAGTGAACGACTGCTTTTCCGGCCGCTCTGCCCGCCGGGCCCCTTCCGCAGCCGCCTCGACTTGCAGTAACGCCAGCCGCGCGTGATCAAGAAACACTTTACCGGCTGCGGTGAGCGTCACGCCGCGCGACTGCCGTTCCAACAGTTTGACACCGACTTCGGTTTCCAGATCGCGAATTTGCCTGCTGAGCGAGGGCTGGGACGTGTGAAGCCGCCGCTCTGCTGCGGTCAGTAGGCTTCCCTCCTCCGCAACGGCAACAAAATAGCGCAAATGCCTGAGTTCCATGGGGTCCTCGCTATACCTTTGAGGCATAGCTCGAACGTACAAGGTATTTGTCCTTGATAAAGAGGGAATTTAACTAACGTCGCAATTTTCGGATATGATCGAACACGCCTCACCGGAGGTATTTCGCAATCAACTGTATCCCAAAACGAATGTTCAACAGGGCAGATGGAGCGACACGATGCCTACAATCACGACCACGGACGGCGTAAACATCTTCTACAAGGACTGGGGCTCGGGCCAGCCGATCGTTTTCAGCCACGGCTGGCCGCTGTCGGCGGACGACTGGGACGCCCAGATGACCTTTTTTCTTGGCCACGGCTACCGGGTGATCGCCCACGACCGGCGCGGTCACGGCCGGTCCGACCAGCCCGGCACCGGCAACGACATGGACCACTGGGTTGCCGACCTCGCGGCCCTGACCGAGCACCTCAACCTGCGCGACGCGATCCATATCGGCCACTCCACAGGCGGCGGTGAGGTCGCTCGCTATGTCGCCCGCCACCAGGAGCGCGTCGCGAAGGCAGTACTGGTCGCTTCCCTGACGCCGAACATGTACCGGAGCGAGGAAAACCCGTCCGGTCAGCCGCCGGAGTGGTTCGAAGCGATCCGCGCGGGCGTGCTGGGCAACCGGTCGGAATTCTACCGTTTCGTCCCCGAGAACCCGTTCTACGGCTACAACCTCGATGGCGCCAAGCCTTCGGAGGCGATCATTGCGAACTGGTGGCGCCAGGGCATGGGCGGTGGTGCTCTCGCTCACCACGCGACTGTCGCCTCCTGGCTGGAAGATTATACCGAAGACCTCAAGAAGATCACCGTGCCGGTGCTGGTGATGCATGGCGAGGCCGATCAGGTCGTCCCCTTCGCAAGCTCCGTGCCGCGTGCGGTCAACCTGCTCAAGAACGGGTCGCTGAAGACCTATCCGGGCTACCCCCATGGCATGCTGACCACACATGCGGATGTCCTCAACCCCGACCTGCTCTCGTTCATCAGGTCTTGACGACATTTGACATGCGCATCGCCGATGTTATGCGCCGGCGCAGTTCCGCGGTCTCGCCTAGGAAATCGGTCTCCTACGCGCCGATTCTAAACGAAAGGCGGAAACAGCAGATTACTCGGGATAGGCCTCAGCGCCCTCCAGCGCCGCCTTGTGGAAGAGGATGAAGACCAGGGGGTTGCCGGGCTCGGACATTGCGTCGCTGCGCTGGCCCGTTATCTCCCCGGCCACGCCGCTTGTATATTCCGCGACCACCTCGCCGAAGCTGTTGCGCTGGATGGCCACCTTCTGTCCCGGTTCGACCTTGTCGTTGAGCTTGACCAGATGCTCGACGATCCCGCCCTGGGTTGCCAGGATCGGGAAGGCGCTGTTGCCGACGAAGACAGTCACGTCCTTGCCTGTCCGGCCCATCGGCCCGGCAACGATGCCGTAATGCTTGAGGACGTTCATCGTGCCTTCCACGAAGAGCGCGATCATCTCGAGGTCCAGAACGCGGGCAGCACCGATCTCCGGCGTAAACGAAGGGATACCCACCTCCATGAAGGCGTTGTGCAGGACACCGGGATAGACATGGTTGTCGAAGATCTGGCCGACGGGATAGAGCTCCAACATGGCCTTGACCTCGGGCACATCCATGCCGCCGATATTGAATGCGGTGACTTCGAACCCGGTCGTTCCGGTGTGAAAGTCGATCGCGAAGTCGGCGTTCGGCCGCAGCAGCCGGTTGAACAGCAGCCCGGCATGCCGGCTGGGCGCGGTGAGACCGTTCTCGTTCCCCGGCCATTCCCGGTTCATGTCGACCAGATCGACGCCCCTGCCCTGATTGGGCCACCTGCGCTGCATGCTTTCAAGGGCCGGGCGCGCCACATCGGTGACCGCCATGACCGTGCCCGACATCTGTGCCGGATCGAGCTGGTTCATCACGGTTTGGACCGTGTGAATGTTGCTCATTTCGTCGCCGTGCACACCGCTGGTCAGGATGCCGCGCTTGCCGGGCCTTGCCCCCTTGGCGACGGTGACGGACACATACCAGTACTGCCCCGTGGGCATCTGCGCACCCCGAAAATACAGGAGATGCTTCTGCCCCGGCTCCAGATCGTCAACGTCGAGCGCGCTGACGACCTTTTTCCCCTCGATGACATCGCCGGTATAGACCGTTCCCGAGGCCGGATTGGCAGCGGGTTTCGCTGCCTCCTCTGCGTCAGCGGCATCCGCGCTGACGGCGAGAGCAGCCGACGCGCCGACCGTTGCCAGTGATGCAATCATGAAATCACGGCGATCGATGCCGTTCTGCGACTTGTCCGACATGATGGAAGCCCCTCTGTGATTTGAAAAATTCAGTTAGAACAATGGCATGTGCATCGGCCGAAAAGTTCCGTACGTCTTCAACTCAGGGTATGCTGCTGAAAATTAGGGCACGCTGCCGAGTTCACAAGTCCAAGCGGATCGGACGGCGGGCGGGCAAGCAGCATCGTCCGGTCGCTGAATTCATCCAGCGCGAGCATTCCTCGCGCTTCGGGGTGGTGCTCCAGCATCGCGGTCCAATTGAGCGTGAGGCCAGGAAGGGGATTGCCCTTGTCATTCGTCTTGAGCATGGCGAGCCAGCCGCGCGGCGGCGTGAATGCAGTCATATGTGGCATGAGGTTTCCGTGGCGAATGTCGGCGTCCTCGTCTCCCCGGCGGGGAGAAGGCGAAGCCGCATCCGCCGCAAGCCCGTCCTGCTCTGAACCCTCGGACGGCGGATGATCCTCTTTGCCATTGACCGTTTCCCTGTCTGGAGTCTTTCCAACCTCGCCAGACCTATTTGGAAACACTCGGGAAATAGAAATGAGACCGGGAAAGAAGGGATCGCGGTGGCGCGCAATGATCGATATCAGGCCGCTCGTCCGCCGACATTTCGGCCCCATTTCCCTTTGCCCATTGTGCAGGAGTGGAGCTTCAACACCGTCTGCCACCCGGAAATCAGATCGCCGGCTACGGGACAAGCCGGCGGTCTGACCTCAAGTGGTCGCCATCTGTTTTTCGCCTGTGCCGTTTCCGCGGGCATCAGGTGCTTTCGGCGCGGGGTGTCGCCGTCTTGGCTTAATGACCACTCAAATTGGGGTTCATTGCCGAAGTTACGTCTTTGCCAGGGCCTCCAGCGCATCCGCCACGGTGCTGGCTGGATTGCTCTTGCAATAGGCGGCGACCTTTTCCGCGTTCGCGTGCGCCTTGTCACTGTCGACTGTCGGATTGCCCGCCTTGCCGTGAACGTAGCCGTTCACCCACATGGCAACGGCAATCGATTTTGCAGGCGCCATTGCGCCGACCTCTTTACAAGTGAGCTTCGACGCATCCGCTTCGGCGGCCAGTGCTTGGCAAGCCAAGCCGATACCTGCAAATGCGAGTGCAATTGAAAGATGGTGTTTCATCGTCCTCTCCCAAAAAAGCGCTCCTGAATCGGAGCAACTGGTTGCGCTTTGCTAAGTATTTTCCGAAAAACCATCGATACCAACCAATCAAGATAGACGATACCAGATCACGATGAGTTTTACGGCAGCAAACCATAACATATTATTTGAGATAATGCTTATATATTCATCGGAGCAGTGCCTTATTTTCCGAATTAGATTACGAATCTGCAGCAATACATACATTTATACACAGTTATACACCGCTCGATTTCGATGAAACGCTGATAGCATCGAATCAAGGTGTGCAATGTTTGCAAATCTATAGGCGCCGTTGCCGGCCTGCTTACCCAGCCAGGCCGCGGCGACTCCCCATTCATCTCTGTCTGTGGCCACTCCGGATTAAGCATCGTGAGACGTCGAACCACCCAGACCTCGGCTATCCGCCATCTGGACGAATCCCAGATCTTCCGAATGGCGAATGTCGCGGCCTGTTCGAGGGTCGCTCCGGGCCGAAGGCGATCGGCGGTCGGGAAAGTGGGGCACACGGTCGCAACGCGGCACGGCTGCCCCTCAAGCGCGAGCGTTCACGCCTTCGAACCAGAAGCGGCTATAAATCAGTATTTGAGATCACGAGCTGTCTGGCGGCCGCCTTGCTTGGTCTGTCGCTTGTCCTGTCGGCACCCGGCATTGCTCTTTTCGTTCGACGCGCGACACGCCTGTTTCGTGTCACGTGCGCCTTGCCGCGTATCCTGTCTGACGTCACGCCCGGCGCGCCGTTGCTGGGCCTGTTCTGTGCCCCACGACAAATCCGGCAGAGTTGCAAGAAACATCGTGGCCAACAGAGCGGTAAACAAAAGTTTCAATCTGACCATTGCCTGACTCCTCTGAGCAGCCTCCGAATCCCTTCGGAAGGCCTCGGTTTCAGATGGGGCGCAAGCAAGACATGATCATAGACGCGAGCATCCTTGCTGTGCGGACTCCCGTAGAAGATCTTGATTGAACAAATCGCCTCCCATTCCCGATCCACGAAGATCGGGACGAAGAATTATGCATCAGGCGACGGGATACTGGAGGTATATTACTGTATTATACCCTCCTGCGGGCGACCCGGCCGGAAGGTGTCCAGTTGTGCTTGCGCCCATCCATCCTCAACCGCATCGACGCAGCCCGGGCCGCGACAGCGAAAGCGGTCCGCCCGCCAAGGGCGCCCGAGAGGGCAGGATCAGAAACGATTGTCAGGCGGTAAACGCCGTCGTCAACGGTTTCAGTGCCGCCACCGGGCGGGCCTCGGCTTGGAAATGAATTCGTTCTGCGCCTTCCGCAGAGGCCCATCGGGCCGAGAGTGAACCGGCTTGTTGCAAGCCTCCGATATCGTTGAGGCAATTGCGTCGAATAGGTACTCGCCACAGTTGCTTGTGGCGGTGGTTTGGGGAATATTCGTGCTCTGGCCCTGAAGGCCTGCGCGGTGACTGATAAGGGGGACAATGTCATGTCTGCAAGATACCTTTTGGCCGCGGTAGCGATCGCGCTTCTGACCCTTTCAGGGTGCGCGACCACCGGCACCGGCGGCGACAACACGACCTACGCAACGCCACTGGGTATTGGTCCCGTTCGCGGCAATTACGGTGGCTATTAGTCGCTGCTGAATACCGTTGAGAGCAGATCCACCGCTGGGTTCGGGAAACCGGCCTGTCGATCACGGTTTTCGAAACCTGTCTGGTCAGAGCAATTCCAGCAAAAGTGCATAGCGGTTTTGCGTCCGGAATTGCGTAAAAACAAAGAGATAGAGTGGCTCCATACCCACTTCCGGCTGCCTGAGGCTTCGCTTGAGCGGCAGGCCCGACAAATGTCTCGGCATCGGGGCCGTAGTTCTCCGCAACAAATGATGGATATATGCGGTGAGCGGAAAACATTCGTAAAGCTCTATCGCCGCGACAAGGCGAGGAGCCGTTCAGAAGCGGAGCCTGGGATTGCTTTCATGGTAGATGACGTGAGCGCGGTGCGCCGCCAAAACGCCGCCGGTCTGCGCGGGTTGCTCGATCTCGATCAGCAGCGCGATTGGATGCAGGGTGGGACGATCCCGGCCGACGCCGACGAGCGTCCGGAATCCCTGGAATTGCGTCTCAAATACGTCGCGAAGTTCGAGAAGCTGCTGCGCCGGCCGCAGGCACAGGCGGTTCTCGACATTCTCAGGCGCTACGGGAGCGACTGCATCCCGATCTCGCGCCGGACGGAGCGGCACTATTGGTCTGTTTCCTGTCTGCCGTCGACACCAGGTAAGGCCCTCATTCGTGTCAATGCGAGCTGGATGGAGCTCTTCTCGCTCTATGCCGATGGTGGGGACATCCGCGCGCTCTTCCTGGTGCATCTTTCCGATTTCACCACCGACCACTCGCTCGATCACGGCCAGGTGGACGAGGATTTCCTCGGGTCCTGTGTGGTGATGCCTGAAGACGTCAGCTATTTCTTTCCCAGAGGCCAGGACATTTTCGGCGTCAAGGTCCGTAGCATCTCCTCGATCGGCAAATTTCTCGCCACGCCCCGTGCGCTGCAGGCGATCCGGGCGTTCAACCTGACGCACATGAACCGCGGCCGGAACGCCTATCAGGCGAGCCACTGCTACAGGCTGGCGGATTACATGCTGGGTGACGACGGTCGCTGAGCAACGGACCGGAACCGACATCCCCTCTGGATAAATGCCCGCCCGTAAACCGTCGCGTGCCTTGGCACGCCTCTTGCTCCGTTAAAATTACACTATCCCATCTGGAGTATTGTGTAATGGAATGGGACACCCCGATCGAATTCGCGCCTGTGATCCTGATGTTCAAGGATCCGGACAGGGTGTTTTCCATCAGGACGGCGATGGGGGCCGCCAATGCGCTCATAAGGGAATTCCCCTGCGATGACGGAGAGGAGTTTCTTCTGGCCATCAAGCTCTGCCTCGATGTCGTCAAGGGCACCGCTGATCCCGAGCAGCTCAGAGCCGCGATCATTCGCGCTGCAGAAGAGGCTGGCGTTACCGCGATCGCCGTCCTGCACTGACCGCCTTTGAGCAGCGGCGGCATTGAAGCGTCGGGAATCCACTATAATTCTGCGCCATGAGCCAGCAGCGCGCCAAGGCGTGCGGTTCACCGAACGGGAGCGAAATGGGCGTCAGGAACTATCTCATCGAAGGCGTGTCCGGCACCGGCAAGACCACGGTTGCGACCGAACTGCAGCAGCGCGGCTACCACGTCATTCATGGCGACCGTGAGCTGGCCTATCGCGGCGATCCCTGCACGGGCGAGCCGCTGATCGGGTTCCGGCACGAGCAGGAGGATGTCGCCTTCGTGCACAGGCAGCACCTATGGCATGTCGGCAAGGTCCGATCGCTCGCCGCCGATAAAAGCCACCCGGTCTCCTTCTTCTGCGGCGGCTCGAGGAACTCCCATCACTTCATCGATCTGTTCGACGCCGTCTTCGTTCTCGAGATCGACCGAGAGACGTTGGAGAACCGGCTTGCAGGCAGGCCCGAAGACGAGTTTGGCGGAAGGCCGGCCGAGCGGGACCTTGTCCTGCACCTGCATGCGACGCGGGAAGACATTCCGGCGAATGCGACTACCATCGACGCCACTCGGCCGCTCGCCGCAGTCGTCGACGATATCCTGTCGAAATGCCGGAGGGCCGGCTGAAGCCGGGCTCGCTGCTCTCTAGAAAACCGCCCGAAACAAGCAAATCCATGCTAGTCTCGCAGGCCATCAGACCGATGGTGGATGCAGCGATGCTGGAAACGGACAAGATCTTCGCCGGCTCGATCCCGGAAAACTACGACCGCTATATGGTGCCGCTGATTTTCGAGCCCTTCGCAGCAGACCTTGCCCGAAGAGCAGCGGCCCTGTCGCCGAATGCCGTCCTGGAAATCGCCGCGGGCACCGGTGCTCTCACCCGCGTCCTCGCCGCAAAACTGTCCCCGGGCGCAGGCTATATCGCAACCGACCTCAGCCAGCCGATGCTCGACTATGCCGCTTCGCAGCAGGCTTCCGGCCGCCGTATCGAATGGCGCCAGGCGGATGCTCTGGCGCTGCCATTTGAAAACGCAGGCTTCGATCTCGTCTGCTGTCAGTTCGGGGCGATGTTCTTTCCCGACCGTATAGCCGCCTATCGCGAGGCAAGACGGGTCCTGAAGCCCGGAGGCCATTTCCTCTTCAATGTCTGGGACCGCATCGAGGAAAACGACTTTGCGAATGATGTCACCAATGCTTTGGCGGAGATGTTTCCGGACGATCCGCCGCGTTTTCTCGCGCGCACGCCGCACGGCTATCACGACAAGGCCGTGATCCGGCGCGATCTCGAGGCAGCGGGTTTTCAAAGCGTGGCGATCGAGACGACGACCGAGCAGAGCCGGGCGCCTTCCCCGCGTCTTCCTGCCGTTGCCTATTGCCAGGGGACCGTTCTTCGCAACGAAATCGAGGCGAGAGAACCCGGAAAGCTACAGGCTGCGACCGATCGCGCCGCCTCCGCAATTGCCGGCAAACACGGCAGCGGCGCGGTAGCCGCCAGGATCCAGGCGCATGTCATCATGGCCGTGGCATAGGCCGGGCAGGCGCTGGCGCCGCTGCGCCTAATGCGCAGTATAGGCGCCGTCCGCCAGGTAGTGCGCGCCGGTGATGAAGCTCGCCTGTTCGGAAAGCAGGAAGCAGACGAGGTTGGCGATCTCGTCAGGCGTCCCGCGCCGGCCCATGGGCTGAAGGGATGCCATCCGGCGCGTGCTCGCTATGTCCAGATGCTCTGACAGCAGCGGCGTATCGATCCAGCCGGGGCCGACAGCGTTTATCCGGATGCCGAACCTCGCATATTCGATCGCGGCGGCCTTTGTCAGACCGACAACCCCGTGCTTGGCCGCCGTATAGGCTGCTGCGGTCGGCAAGCCGACAGCGCCGAGCGCCGAGGACATGTTGACGATTGCGCCCCCGCCCGATCTCAGCATCACGCCGATCTGGCATTTCATGCAGTAGAAAACGCTGTTCAGATTGACGTTCATCAGCTTGTGCCAGTCATCGAGCGGATAGTTCCCAACGGCCGCCCTGACACCATCGATCCCGGCATTGTTGACCGCGAGATGAAGGCCGCCACATGTCTCGACGGCAAAATCGACAAGGCGCTGCACGCCCTCGAAATCGGTCACATCGACAACGAATGCCCGCGCCCGGCCGCCATCAGCGCAGATTGCCGCCACGGTCCGGTGCGCAGCCTCCTCATTGATATCGGCAATGACGACCTCGGCCCCCTCAAGTGCGAGCTGCCGGGAAACGGCCGCACCGATACCGGAGCCCGCCCCTGTCACAACTGCGACTTTTCCTTCCAAGCAAAGTTTCATCGCTTCCTTCCATCTAGGTATTCTAATATTCTTGCAAAACGAGTGGCCGAAGCAAGGAGATTCGTGCATGGTCGAAATGCATACTATTGCAAGTTGCGCAGCTTGTCCGCCTGCCAGATAAGCAATTCCACAGAAGCGAATGGGCCGGAAACGAGCCCGCCACTGAACGGAAAACATCGAAGCTGACTGAGGGTAAGTGGAAATGAACGAAAGGGCAGTTGTGACACGCCGGGGTCTGGTCTTGGGTAGCCTGGCTCTGATGCTTCATGGATGCAGTACGACATCGGATGGCCCGCCGCTGGGCTATCGGGTTTTAGGAAGGGATCCGGATGCCGATCCACGCTATCGGCGGCAGGAAGTGGCTTATGACGGAGGCGAGCCGCCCGGCACCATCGTCGTCGATACGCGTGCACGCTATCTCTACTTCGTCGAGAACGGCGGCTTTGCCACGCGCTACGGCGTTGCCGTCGGCGAGGAAGGCTTGAGCTTCAAGGGCGAAGCCACGATCGGCCGCAAGGCGGAATGGCCCTCCTGGAAGCCGACCGACGACATGATCGCCCGCAAGCCGCGGCTTGCCCAATATGCCGAGGGCGTGCCGGGTGGTCCGGACAACCCGCTGGGGGCTGCCGCGCTTTACCTCTACCAGGGCGGCCAGGACACGCTCTTCCGATTGCACGGAACCAATGCTCCCTGGTCGATCGGCCAGGCGGTATCCAACGGCTGCATCCGCCTGACCAATGCCAATATCGTCGACCTCTACTCCCGCACCCGCATCGGTACGCGCGTACTCGTCATTTGAACCATGTCGCGCAAGACCGGGCCACGGTTTCGCGATACCGAGATCGCGAAATCGACAGCCGGAAGTGTGGCAGGCAAGCCACAACGATCACGGCATGCTTCAATGGCGTTTACCATGTGAAATTGCAGGGTTGGCCACACCGGTAAGTATCTGCTAATGTAGATTCGTTGCACATTGCATCACTGCCGCACTGTCCAAGGTGCCGATTATCGTCAAACTATGAGGTGCAGACTTTCAAGCCTGCACCAGGATGAGGAGAGGACTTAATGAGCAGAATTTTATTCTTGATCCTCGCAACGCTTGCGGTGGCCAATCTGAGTGCCTGCGGGTCGATTGGTAAAGGCAAGGGGAAAGCTCCACCGCCAGCAACAGCCGTCTACAAGTAAAATTCGCATAACGCTTGGGAAGGGCTCGGTAGGCCCTTCCTCTCTCTCTAACATCCCAAAACGGCCAGGATTGATCCCGCCTGCCATTCAGGACGCAGGAACGGCGCATCAGCCGGCATCAGGCCCGCATTCGCAGGAGCCTGCACATGGAGCGTGTTGATGGCGCTTGAAAGAAGCCGCTTGTGCGTGGTCGCCATTTTGGCGGTTGTGGTATCATCGTGTCAGTCAGAAGACAAAGCCCCCCAGCCACATTATACATCCGATGCCCGTGACCTTGGGAAACCGGCCGCGGCTCAAGCCCAGGCGGGGCGGCGCTTCATCGAATTCCGCTCGCGTTACGCGCTGACCTACGGTCACACTTATGTCGTCTTCGGCAGTGCCGACAGGAACGGAAGAATGATCAGTCCCGAGGTTGCGGGACTTGCCCCGGCTTCGCCAGATGCCGCGCCCTATGTGTTGGGCCACTTCATCCCCGTCCCCGCCACGACAGGCGAAACGGACGGCGATCTCGAAGAGCAATACCGCTCGGCGAGCTGGCGCGTGATGCTGACGGATGCCGAATATAACGACACGGTCGCCTATATTCGGAAACTCCAGGCGCGCAGCCGTCTCTGGGAAGCGACCGTCTATAATTGCAACGCTTTCGTAGCCGATATCGCCAAACATATGGGCTATAAGACGCCAGGCATCTGGCTTCGCCCGCAGCAATTCATTACAAATCTGCGGGAGATGAATACGGGTTGATAGAAAAGCAGAGCGATCCCGGAAAGAAGCGGATCGTGGAAAGGTTCTGGTGCCGATTTGAGCTTGTCAGTTCACACCATTGGCGAGATCGTCTGGGTCCTCGGAATTATCGCATGGTACGTCATCCGCTACCCATTTGAGCGCCGCGGCAAGCGCGTGCCCATCGTGAGCAGCCAGCGGAGCGCGGCAGAGAAGATCGCGCTCGCGACGGCCCTTGCCGGGCTTGCGATCGTGCCGGCCTTCTACGTCGCGACAGGCATCCCGAGAGGTGCCGACTATCCTGCCCATATCTGGGCGGTCGTAGTCGGGGCAATCACATTCGCGCTCGCCATGTGGGTCTTTCGGCGAACGCACAAGCAACTGGGCCGAAACTGGTCCATAACGCTGGAAATCCGCCAGAAGCACGAACTGATATCGTCAGGGCCCTACGCACTGGTGCGCCACCCCATGTACACGTCCTTCATGCTAATGGGGCTGGCGCAGGCCTTCCTGCTGTCGAACTGGGTGGCGGGCCTTGCCGGCCTCGTCGGCTTTGCCGTGCTTTTCTTCCTGCGCGTGGACAAGGAAGAGCGTATGATGCTCGACGTTTTTGGTCCTGAATACCGCGCCTATATGGACAGGACGAAACGGATCATTCCTTATCTCTACTAGGGCAATTCCGGCAAAACTGTGCAGCGCTTTGCGTCCGGAATTGCATGAAAACAAAGAGATGGATCATTTGCGTGTTTCGAGGGAAAACGGAAGTGATCTAGGGGGAGGACAAGGATGAGGGGACGGACAGTCAGGCTTTCGGCTGCAAGGCGGCTTGTCGGAGATCTCATGCGGTTTTCGATCGGCATACCGCGCGTCACCGTGCAGCGGCAGATGAACTTGCGCGCGCTGGTCGACGCCAGGAGCGCCTGCGACCCGCGCCCGTCATGGACCGTGCTGTTTCTGAAGGGATATGCGCTCCTGTCGAAGGAGACCCCGGACCTGCGGCGCGCCTATATCAAGTTTCCGAAGCACCAGCTCTATGAATATCCCGAAAGCGTTGCCTCGGTCGCCCATGAGCGCGAGCACGAGGGCGAGCGGATCGTTCTCCTGAGCACGATCAAGAGTCCCGAACAGCGCCCCATCCCGGAACTGGAAAAACTGATCCAGGAAGCGCGCTCGCGCCCGATTGCCGAGATCAAGGAATTTCGCCGCTCGCTCAAGCTTGCCCGCGCGCCGGCCTTTCTCCGCTGGTCGCTGATGTGGCTCGGGCTCAACCTGGGGCGAAAGCGGGCGCGCTATTTCGGCACCTTCCAGCTGTCGGTCTATTCCGGCCTCGGCGCCGAATCCCTAAACCCCCTGACGCCGCTCACCACGCTCCTGAACTACGGGCCGATCGACGCGGATGGGACGGTGACGGTCCGCATCCACTACGACCACCGGGTCATGGACGGCGCCAGCATTGCCCGCGCGCTGGAACGGTTCGAAAGGATCCTGAACGGCGATGTCGTCGACGAGGTCAGGGGGCTCAAGCAGGCGGGAAAGCCTGCCGGCATATCGATTGCGGGAAGGGCACCATGAGCGTCAGCGCCGAACTCCGCCTGGCTGTCGTGGTCCTCGGCGCATCCCGGGGCATCGGGCGGGCCATTGCCCGGGTTGCCGCGCGCGATGGCAATATCGTGGTTCTGGTGGCGCGCTCCCCCGAGGACCTCGGGGCCGCCGCCGCCGAAATCATCGGGGCCGGCGGAGAAGCCTTGACGATCGAACTCGACCTTGCCTCTCAGGATGCATCGTCGCGCCTTGAGGCTTTTCTTGCCGCAAAAGGCCTGGCCTGCGGCGTCCTGGTCAACAGCGCCGGCTATGGCCTGCGCGGCGCGGCAACCTCCCTGCCCGTCGATGAGCAGCTCGGCATCATCGACGTCAACATCCGCGCGCTCGCCGACATGACCCTGCGCTTCCTGCCGGGCATGGTGGCGCGGCGCAGCGGCGGCGTCATCAATCTCGGCTCCGTCGCCGGTTTCGCGCCCGGCCCCTACATGGCCTTCTACTACGCCAGCAAGAATTTCGTGCGCGCCTTCTCGACCGCCCTGCATGAGGAGGTCCGCCGCTTCGGTGTGACGGTCACCTGCGTCGCCCCCGGCCCTGTCTCGACCGACTTTCTGGAAAAATCCGGCGCCGACCGGGCTGCCCTCTTCAAGGTGCTGCCCAAGCTCGATGCCGACTATGTGGCCCATGAGGCATGGCAGGGTTTCAAGTCCGGCCGCCGCCTCGTCGTTCCCGGCATCTCTTCGAAGCTCGCCGCCTTCATTGCGAGAATCTTGCCCTCTGCGATGGCCCTGCGCCTGATCGGTCGGGCTCAGCGCCGCAAGAGGGATCCGAACCCCCATCGGCCGGAAACCAGCATTGCGGCACCGGCTCGTAAACCGGAATCGGCTTTCGGAAAGCCCGACGCCTAGGCTCCGGGAGTTAGGGCATCCTTCGTGCCTGCGGCCGGACATGCAGCGCTTCAGCTAAGGCTGCAATGCCCGGGATCATCGCTGGTCGGTGCTGCGCGCAAAAACCTGCTTCGAACCCTCAGACTGATCGGCCTGCGGTGCCTCGCGCCTGATCCGCAGCCACCAGTTCGCGCTTAGCCGCGGGGCCGTCAGCTGTCCATCATGAGGAGATGGTTTGACCACCTCGTTCTGAATGCGATTGCCTTTTCCCGGCGCAATGTCGTCAGCGCAAGCCATGGTCACGGGAAGAGCAAGAGCCGCGCTCGCAAGGAGCGCTCTCCAGGCATGTCTCGCAGTGCTCGGCATGACGGGCAGGTTTCTCATCCTCCCATTCAGCCAGAATATTAGCCTTTACGGAAGTACGAAACGGTAAATGTACCGGCAGTAGACGTAAATATACTGACGGTTGGCCCCCGCAACGCTCATTCATAGGGAGCGCGGACGCGACAAGATAAACATTCATTCGATTGACTGAAATGTGCGTTGGAGTTATAAGTCAGTCATGAGCGATGAACAAAACCAACCGAACCGCGCCGAAATCACCCGGGAAAAGCTGCTTGCCGCAGCACTCGACGTCTTCGGCCGCCATGGCTTCGACGGCACCTCGACACGGCAGCTGAGCGAGGCGGCGGGTGTGAACCTGCAGGCCATTCCCTATTATTTCGGCGGCAAGGAAGGGCTCTATATCGCGACGGCGGAATATCTGGTGTCGCGCATCGAGCGTCATGTCGGCGCCCTGCGCCAGCAGATCGTCGCGCATATCATGGCGCTCGATGCCGCCGGGCAGACGCTGACGGCAGACGATGCCCGCCATTTCCTGACACAGCTCACCGAGACCATGATCGGCATCTTCGTCAGCAAGGAATCGGAGCCCTGGGCGCGTTTCATCACACGCGAACAGATGGAGCCGACGGAGGCTTTCACCCGCATCTACAAGGGCCTGATGGGTCCGATGATCGAGATGGCGCGACGGCTGATCGGCACCATTCTGCGGGAGGATCCGGCTTCCGAGCATGTGCGCCTGCGCACGCTGGCCTTTGTCGGCAACATCATGATCTTCCGCCTCGCCCACGCCGCCGTCCTCGCCCAGATGGAATGGCAATCGGTCGGATCAGAACAACTCCAGAGCCTGCGCAAACTTGCCGCAGAACTTGTCGGCCTTTTGGAGCCGGCGAAAGGAAATACCCCATGAAACGGATCGTCCCCCTTGTCATCGTTATTCTCGTAGCCGCCTGCGGTGCCGCCTGGTGGTACGGCCTGCCGCAGAAGTTCGGCTGGCTGCCGGAACGATCAAAGGAATTCGCGCTCTACGGCAATGTCGATATCCGCCAGGTTTCCCTCGGCTTCCGCGTCAATGGACGGCTGGCCTCGCTCGCCGTCGATGAAGGCGATACGATCAGCAGCGGCCAGGTGCTCGGCAAGCTCGACGCGACACCTTACGAGGCTGCCGTTACGTCCGCAGAGGCCAATGTCGCCGCCCTGCAGGCCACGCTCGACAAGCTGAAGGCCGGCCCGCGCCAGACGGAAATCGCCCAGGCCCGCGCTGCCTATGACGAAAGCGTCGCGGCGCTGCACAATGCCAATCTGACCTATGAACGCGCCCGGCAGCTTCGCCCGCAGGGCAATATCTCGGAAGCGAACCTTGATCTGGCAACCGCCAATCGCGCTATGGCCGCGGCCCGCTCCGATTCCGCCAACGAAGCGCTGAAGCTGCTGCAGGAAGGCAGCCGCGTGGAAGACATCGATGCAGCCGACGCCCAGTTGAAGGCAGCGCAATCCGCTCTGGTCTCCGCCCGCATCTCGCTTGCCGATACGGAACTGCGCGCCCCGAATGACGGCGTCATTCTGTCCCGCGTGCGCGAACCCGGCGCCATCGTCGCGCCCGCCGACAGCGTCTATGTCCTGTCGCTGACGCAGCCGGTCTGGGTGCGCAGCTATGTGGCGGAAGGCGATCTCGGCCGCCTGCATCCCGGCATGAAGGTCCAGGTGACCTCGGATACGCAAGCCGACAAGCCATATGACGGCACGATCGGCTTCATTTCGCCGGTCGCCGAGTTCACGCCGAAATCGGTCGAGACGCCGGAACTGCGCACCGATCTCGTCTATCGCCTGCGCATCGTCATCGACAAGCCCGGCCCGGATCTGCGCCAGGGCATGCCGGTCACCGTGCACTTTCCCTCGCTGGCAGCGCGATGAGCCCGGTTCCCTCCAAGGCAGATGAAGCGCTGGTCCGGCTTGCCGATGTCACCAGGCGCTTCGGCGATGCCCCGCCGGCTCTCGACGCCGTCTCCGGCGAGGTCAGGGGCGGCGCCATCACCGGCCTCGTCGGCCCCGACGGCGCCGGCAAGACGACGCTGATCCGGTTGATGACCGGCCTCATGCTGCCCGATAGCGGCACTGTCGAGGTGCTGGGCTTCGACACAGCCCGGAACCCGGCGGCCATCCAGGCCTCGATCGGCTACATGCCGCAGCGCTTCGGCCTCTATGAAGATCTCTCGGTCCAGGAAAACCTCGATCTCTATGCCGATCTGCGCGGCCTGCCGAAGGCCGAGCGCGCCGCCGCCTTCGACGAGCTTCTGACCTTCACCGACCTGAAGCGTTTCACGACCCGGCTCGCCGGCAAGCTCTCGGGCGGCATGAAGCAGAAGCTCGGCCTTGCCTGCGCGCTCCTGAAAAAGCCGCGCCTGCTGCTGCTCGATGAGCCGGGCGTCGGCGTCGACCCGATCTCGCGGCGCGACCTCTGGAAGATGGTCGAAAACCTGACGCAGGAAGGCATCGGCGTGCTCTGGTCCACGGCCTATCTGGATGAGGCCGAGGCCTGCGATCATGTCCTGCTGCTCAACCAGGGAAAGCTGCTCTTTTCCGGCAAGCCGCACGATCTGACCGGCCGCGTGGAAGACCGTGTCTTCAAGGTCTCTGGCGTCAGCGGCCGCAGGCGCCAGGTCCTCGCCGAACTGCTGCAGACGAAAGGCGTGATCGACGGCGTCATCCAGGGCGATGCCATCCGCCTCGTGACATCGAAGGATGAGACGCCTGATATCGGCAAAACCGGCGGGGCAAAGCTGACACCCACCCCTCCCCGCTTCGAGGATGCCTTCATCGATATGCTTGGCGGCGGCCCCGGCGGGCGCTCCAAGCTTGCGGAGGCACAGGGCTCGCCGAGCGAGACCGGCGACCGCCCCGTCATCGAAGCCCATGGCCTGACCAAGCGCTTCGGCGATTTCACCGCCGCCGACAATATCACCTTCGATATCGGCCGCGGCGAGATCTTCGGCCTGCTCGGGCCGAATGGTGCCGGCAAATCCACCACCTTCAAGATGCTCTGCGGCCTGCTGAAACCATCCGGAGGCGAAGGCCGGGTCGCCGGTTTCGACCTGCGCAAGGATGCCGCCGAGGCGCGCAACCAGCTTGGCTACATGGCGCAGAAATTCTCGCTCTACGGCGATCTCACCGTCATGCAGAACCTCGAATTCTTCGCCGGCGTCTATGGCCTCTCCGGCAGCCGACGCCGCGAGCGCATCGAGCTGATGACCGAAATCTTCGATTTCGGCCGCCACGGGCGCTATTCGGCCAAGGACCTGCCACTCGGCCTGAAACAGCGCCTGGCGCTTGCCTGTGCCGTCATGCACGAGCCCCGCGCCCTGTTCCTGGACGAACCGACCTCCGGCGTCGATCCGATCACCCGGCGCGAATTCTGGACCCATATCAACGCCCTCGTCGAAAAGGGCGTCACCGTGCTGGTGACGACGCATTTCATGGACGAGGCCGAATATTGCGACCGCATCTCGCTGATCTATCGCGGCCGCTCGATCGCACTCGGCTCACCCGACGAGTTGAAGGCGCGGGTCGCCACCGAGGAACAGCCGGACCCTACGATGGAGGATGCCTTTATCGCCCTCGTTCAGGACTCCGAAAAGGGGCAGGAAAAGGAGAAAGCCGCATGAGCGCTTCCT
This sequence comes from Rhizobium sp. BK512, assembly GCF_014194915.1. NCBI lineage: Bacteria > Pseudomonadati > Pseudomonadota > Alphaproteobacteria > Hyphomicrobiales > Rhizobiaceae > Rhizobium > Rhizobium sp. BK512. Next base: position 904,002 of record NZ_JACIAS010000001.1, read on the forward strand.
CCCGCAGCCGCCGCTTCATCGCCCTCGTCCGCAAGGAGAGCTATCAGGCGATCCGCGACCCCAGCACCATTCTCATCGCCTTCGTGCTGCCGCTGATCCTGCTCTTCCTCTTCGGCTACGGCGTGTCGCTCGATACGACCCGCACCCGCATCGGCCTCGTCCTGGAGCAGGCGACGCCGCTGACGCAGGATCTCGCGGCAAGCTTCCAGGCCTCGCGCTACTTCTCCGTCACCGTTGGCCGCGACCGGCGCATGTTCGAAGACGATCTCGTGCTCGGCAATGTGCGGGGCATCGTCGTCATTCCCGCCGATTTCGCCACGGACTACGCCGCCGGCAATCACCCGCAGATCCAGGTCCTCGTCGACGGCTCCGATCCCAACACCGCCAATTTCGTCCAGAACTATGTGCAGGGCGCGGTCGCCAACTGGGAGCGCCAGCGCCAGTCCGAAACGGTCGCCGCCGGTCCGCCCATCTCCATCGAGCAGCGTTTCTGGTTCAATCCCGAGCTGACGAGCCGCAACTTCCTCGTCCCCGGCTCGATCGCCATCGTCATGACGCTGGTCGGCACGCTCTTGACCTCGCTGGTCGTCGCCCGCGAATGGGAGCGCGGCACGATGGAAGCGATGATGGCGACGCCGGTGACATCGGCCGAACTGCTCGCTGGCAAGATCCTCCCCTATTTCCTGCTCGGCCTTGCCTCCATGACGCTCTGCGTGCTGCTCGCCGTCTTCCTGTTCGGCGTGCCGTTTCGCGGTTCCGTCATCGCGCTCTATGCGCTCTCTGCCGCCTTTCTCATCCCGGCGCTCGGCCAGGGCCTGTTGATTTCGACGGCGACCAAGAACCAGTTCCTCGCTTCACAGCTTGCGCTGATCTCCGCCTTCCTGCCGGCCTTCCTGCTCTCGGGCTTTCTCTTCGAGATCAATTCCATGCCTGAAATCATCCAGTGGATCACCATCATCGTGCCAGCGCGCTATCTCATCCCCAGCCTGCAGACAGTCTTTCTCGCCGGCGATATCTGGCCGATGTTTGCCCGCGCGATCGCCGTGATGCTCACGATCGGCGGCATCATGTTCCTGCTGGCTGCCCGCAGCACCAGAAAGAGGATCGGCTGAGATGTGGTGGACCCGGCTGAAAGCCCTCATCATCAAGGAACTGCTGGCCGTACTGCGTGATCCCAAGGGTCGCTTCGTGCTCATCGTGCCGCCCGTCATGCAGCTTCTCGTCTTTTCCTATGCGGCGACGCTCGAGGTGCGCAATGTGGATGTCATGGTGCTGAACCGCGACAGCGGCCATTGGGGGCAGGAACTGATAGAGCGCATCCACGGATCGCCGACCTTCCGCCGCATCGACACAGCAGACAATCAGACCGATATCCGCGAAGCCATCGATGGCCAGTCGGTCATTGCCGCAATCGAGATCGGCCCCGATTTCTCCCGCAATATCGAGGCGGGCATTCCGGCCGATCTTCAGATCATCCTCGACGGCCGCCGCTCCAACGCCTCGCAGATCGTTTCCGGCTATCTCACCCAGATCGGCATGACGCTCTCGGCCGAGACGCCGGCAGGCCAGCGCGCCATGGCCAAAACGGTGGCGACCGTGCCGCGCAACTGGTTCAATGCCAACCTCACCTATCAATGGTTCATGGTGCCGAACCTGATCGCCAGCATCGCGCTCCTCATCGGTCTCATCGTCACCGCGCTGTCGATTGCCCGCGAGAGGGAACTCGGCACCTTCGATCAGCTGATGGTCTCGCCGCTGCGCGTCCATGAAATCCTGGTCGGCAAGCTCATTCCGCCAATGATGATCGGCCTCTTCCACATGACGCTCTATATCCTGGCGGCGCTCTTCATCTTCGGCGTGCCGCTCAGGGGATCGCTCTTGCTGCTCTATGGCAGCTCGATCTTCTATCTGGGTTCGGTCGCCGGCCTCGGCCTCTTCATCTCGGCGCTCTCGATGACGCAGCAGCAGGCGATCCTCGGCGCCTTCCTGTTCATGGTGCCCGCCATGCTGCTGTCGGGTTTTGCAACGCCGATCGAGAACATGCCGGCATGGCTGCAGCCGGTGACGACAATCAATCCACTGCGTTATTTCCTCATCATCGTCAAAGGTGTCTTCCTCAAGGATCTCCCCGCGAAGGAAGTGCTGAACCAGACGATTCCGCTGGCCCTGATCGCCACCGCAACCCTCGGCGCCGCCGCCTGGCTGTTCCGCCGCAGGCTGGAATAGCCCATCTCACGCACTATAACCCACACGGCCAATCCGTGACTCCTGCGATCAGGAACAACGACTGATACGGCTCGTTTCCTCAGCGCAAACCAAGGCAATTCCCACGGCGCTCATCTGCCGGGAATTGCTGAAGAAGCAATGAGATAGAGCATTTCCGTCTTTCCCTGAAAAACGCAAATGCTCTCGATCGAAGGAGTATCAAAATGTATAAGATCATTCTCGTTTCCGGCGCGCTGGCGCTTTCGTCGCTCGCCACCAATGCGATGGCCGACGGAGCCGTGACGGGTGCAGCCGGCGGCGCAATTACCGGCGCCATTGTCGGCGGCCCCGTGGGCGCTGCAATTGGCGGCGTGGCAGGTGGTGTAGCCGGTGCCGTCGTCGATCCGCCGCCGCGCGAAGTCGTAACCTACGTCCAGCAGCAGCCGGCCCCGCCGTCGGCAGTGGTGGTGCAGCAGCCGATCGTCGTCGGCAAGCCGCTGCCATCAGATGTCCAGGTGATCCCGGTGCCGGATAATCCGCGCTATGCCTATACCGTCATCAACGATCGCCATGTGATCGTCGAGCCGCAGACCCACCGCGTGGTTCAGGTGATCGAATAAACGCAAAAGGCCCCGCTTTTCGGCGGGGCCTCTTTCATGTGCGGCTTTCAGAAGTGTCAGGGCTTGCGCGGCGTCGTCAGAGCCGCATCAGCGGTATCGACCACAAACACGGCGAGCAGCTTTGCCGGTTTCGTCTTGCTGGCATTGGCGCTGACATCGTGCCGGTCACCGGGAAGTTCCGTGAAGTTCATTCCCTTGGTGAAGGTCTTCACCTCGCCACCATTCACCCCACTCAAAATGGCGCCTTCGAGAACGGTCGCATAGATAAGAGCCGATTTGGCATGGGTATGCGCCGAGCTGTAGCCGCCGGGCTCGTACTCGACCAGGACACCTTTCACGCTCTTGCCCGGAACATCCGGAAGCGCGTGCGCGTAAACCTCCGTCACTTTCGCGCCCTTCGACTCGTAGACGAGTTCACCCTTGGTGAGGTCGTGCGCCGAGGCGACGGTGACCGGCAGGACGAGTGCCATCACGGCATAAAGGATCGTTTTCATTATGCTTTCTCCACTTGCGAAGCATGATTCTGTTGGCGGAGCCAATCCGCAAGCGCCGTCTGCCCCTGCATGAAGGCGCCCGTCGGAACGAGCGAGGTGGCCGTGACCGGCGCCCCGAAATAGCCAAGGGCTGCATCGACGCCGACGCTGCGGCTGTCGCCCTTTGCGGCCAGGTATGTCCGCATAAGTTCGCCAAAGCCGGCGCGGTCCGGGCCGGCAAGGTCGACGATGCCATTATGCGGCTTGCTAAGCGCAACGCTCACCAATGCCGCCGCGACATCATCGGCCGCGATCGGCTGGAACTGGATATCGGGGACATTTACCGCGCCGTCAGCGGAATAGGCCTCGGCCAGCGTCTCCATGAACTCGTGGAACTGCGTGGCGCGAACGATCGTATAGTCCTGGCCGGAGGCCTGCACCGCATCTTCCTGCGCCTGCTTGCCGCTCACATAGGGATTGCCTGAGAGGTCGCTGGTGCCCACGATGGACAGGACGACATGGTGGCGAACGCTGGCCGATTTCTCGGCTGCGGTCAGGTTGCGGGTGGAGGTGGCAAAGAAATTGCGAATGACCGGCTCGTCATAGGAAACGATGTTGGAGACGTCGATGACGGCATCTGCCCCCGAAAGGGCGGCTTCAAGCCCCTCGCCGGTAAAGGCGTTGATCCCGTTTCTGGAGCTGGCGACGACGACGTCGTGCCCGGCATTGCGAAGAATGGTAACTGCCCTGGAGCCGACGAGGCCCGTGCCGCCGATAACGACGACCTTCTTGGACGTGCTCATTGTAGCTTCTCCTATGACGAGGCCCGATTGCCCGTCTTTCTTTCGTTGAGTTCAAGGAAAGCGCAGCCGCGGGCGGCGATGCCGCCGTCGTCGTCTGCCATGACATCAGCCGCGATGTCTGCGATGGTCACTTTGGCGAGCTCGGCGCGATACGCCTTCTCCGCCTTCAGCATCGCGGCATTGATCTGGCAGGGCTTGGTGAAGTACCGCCCCGGCAGAGGATTGGGTCCGCGCTGGCGGATCTCGGCACAACGGAAGGCCGGTGCGGGACCTTCCACCGCCAGCACGACGTCAAGGAGAGTGATCTCCTCTTTCGCCCTCGCCAGCCTGTATCCGCCCTTCGGCCCCGGCGTCGTCACGAGCAGCCCGGCGCCCGACAATGCCTGCAGATGCTTCAGCAGATAGCTTGGGGAAACCCCGTGAAGCTCCGCAAGTGCCGCCGCCGACAGCACCCCCTCCTCCGACAATCCGGAGAGGAAAGTCACGCAATGAATTGCCTGCTCTACGCCGCCGCTGAGTTTCATATGCCGTCTCCAATCATGGATAAACTTTATCCGCGATTTGAAGCGTCGTCAATATCCCCGACGTGAACGATGCGTTCACCGAAGTTTCCACGCGCAACGCCCGCGCAATTCCGGTCAGCGAACAAAAGAAAAAGGCCCCGCATTTGCAGGGCCTTAAGCAGGTGTACGAGATCGAAAAGGCGGGAGGTCTTGTCCTAACCGCGATTGCGCAGCGCTTCCGCCTGCGCGTAGAACTTCTTTTCCCATTCCTTGTGATTATCGAGCCCTTCGCGGATGAACGGCGTGAAAATCGCAAGATTGAGCAAGGTCCAGTTGATCAGCCGGGCCGGGAATTTCAGCGGCTTGACGAAATCGATGAAGAGAACGACGCGCGTCTTGTCCGTGTGGTTCCACGCTTCATGCTCATAGGCATCGTCGAAGATCAGCGCCTTGCCTTCCTGCCAGTGGCAAATCTGGTCCTTGACGCGGATGGCAAGCTTGTCGGCCGGCTCTGGCACGATCATGCCGAGATGCAGGCGCAGCACGCCATTATAGGGGCCGCGATGCGCCGGCAGGTGTTTGCCGGGTTCGAAGATCGAAAACATCGCAGTCTTCAGGCCGGGGATCTTCTGCACCGCCTTCCAGGTTTCCGGGCAGGCCTGGATGTTCTGCTCGGACTTCACTCCGAAACCGACGAGAAAGAAGGTTTTCCAGCGATTGTCCTTGGAGATGGTCTGCACGTCGGTGGAGATTTCCTGGAAGCTCGGCAGCTCGCTCTGGCGCACCAGCACGCGGTCGAGTTCGGCGCGGATCTGCGGCCAGGCCTTCTCGACCTCCTTCGCCCAGGGAAAGGCGGCATTGTCGTAAACCGGCGGATTGCCGAGTTTGGCATATTTGAAATTCAGGCCCTCGGCCCATGCGACGATGCCCATGAAGAAGCGCGTGATAGCGCTCGGCCGGTCCATGGGAGAGATCCCGGCAGTGGCAAAGTCTTGTGTCTCGGGGGCGGTTTTTGCGGGAAGGGATGTATTGGCGATAATGTCAGTCATGTGTTTTCCGTTGCCGACTAGAGCAATTCCAGCAAAAATGCACAGCGGCTTTGCATCCGGAATTGCGTCATAACGAAGAAAAGCGCGCTTCCGTATTTTTGAAGAAAAACGGAAATGCTTTGGGTATGACATGGCCTTCCGCAGGAGCCGTTAGGACGGTTTCCGCGTTGGCCATCGAGTAAATATGGCTAGTGCTGGGCGTCGCTCAAGTACACTTAAGTACAGGTTTTAGCGATCAATTGCCGCATGACACCGCCGCGCTGCGAGCGCGTCGGTGTTCAATCTGCAAGGGAAAATATCAGACTTTAAGCTCGCGGCGTTCGCGCTCGGTTACCATCGCAAGGTCGAGCACCTTCTGCAGGTTCGCCGCATGACGGAAGTTCGGATCGAGCTGCACGCCTGTTGCCACAGCCTCGGCAAAGCGCTGGTAATTGGTTGGAACCGGCGGCACGTCGACCGGCTTCCAGGTCGCCGTTTCGACATCGTCGCCGAGGCAGCCATGCAGCTCGGAACCGCTTGGGCGGTGGATGACTTCCAGGCTGCCTTTTTCGCCATAGATGCGCAGCTTCAGCTCGTTCAGATGACCGGTCGCCCAGCGGCTGGCATGGATGACGCCGAGGGCGCCATTGGCGAAATCGACCGACATGGTGAAACTGTCATTGGCATCGAGCATGTATTCGCCGATCTGCCCGCCCGGCGCCTTGTTGAAGGTCTTCAACCGCGCAAAGACGTGATCGATGTCGGTCGCCGCGCCATAGGCGGCAAAATCCAGGATATGGATACCGACATCACCGAGCACGCCATTCGAACCGTGACCCGTCGACAAACGCCAGAGCCAGGTCGATTCCGTGCGCCAGTCGCCCCAGGCGCGTGATACCAGCCAGCTTTGCAGGTAGGACGCCTCCACATGCTTGATCGTGCCGAGCTCGCCCGATAGCACCATCTCGCGTGCACGCTGCAGGGGAGCAACGTTGCGATAGGTGAGATTGACCATGTTGATCACGCCCGCGGTCTCGGCCGCTTCCGTCATCTCCAGCGCCTTCGGATAGTTCTCCGCCAGTGGCTTCTCGCACAGCACATGCTTGCCGGCAGCAATCAACGCCATGGTGGTCGGATGGTGGATCCGGTCAGGCGTGATGTTGGTCGCCGCGTCGAACTCGCCCCAGGCGATCGCCTCGTCGAGCGTCAGAAACCGCTTCTCGATGTTGAACTTGTCGGCAAAGGCGGCCAGACGGTCTGAATCCGTATCGACGGCACCGACTACGGTCACGCCGTCGATATTCATAAAGTGGGCGAGCTGGTTCTTCGCCATCACGCCCGTACCAAGAACGAGTAGTCGCATGGATGCTCCTCAGCGGTAACCGGCTTCGCCGGCCTGATGCAGTCTCGGGCCGCGTTCGACGATCGGCTCCAGTGCTTTTTCTACCGGCACATTTGGAGCATCGGTGATGCTCTTCAATGCACCCTCGGGGTTATAGGCCCACTTCACGCCGTTGATCAGCACCTTCTGCACGGTTGCATCGTGATAGGTCGGGTAGGTTTCGTGGCCAGGACGGAAATAGAAGATGTTGCCGGCACCACGCCGCCAGGTCAGGCCCGAGCGGAAGACTTCGCCACCCTGGAACCAGGAGATGAACACTGTCTCCAGCGGCTCCGGAACGGAAAACTGCTCGCCATACATTTCCTCGTTTTCCAGTTCGAAATGCTCGCCGATACCGGCTGCGATCGGATGGCGCTGGTTGATCGTCCACAGCCGCTCACGTTCACCCGCCTCACGCCACTTGAGTGCGCAGGGAGTGCCCATCAGCCGCTTGAAGATCTTCGAGAAATGGCCGGAATGCAGCACCAGGAGGCCCATGCCTTCCCAGACCCGCTTGGCGACGCGCTCCACGACGACGTCGGACACAGCACCATGATCCTTGTGACCCCACCAGGTCAGGACATCGGTTTCGGCAAGCCGGGCTTCGGTGAGACCATGCTCGGGCTCCTGGAGTGTCGCCGTCGTCGCCGAAATCGCCGGATCCGTGTTCAGCGCCTTGGCGATGGTCGTGTGCATGCCTTCAGGGTAGATGCCCCGGACGATCTCATTGGTTGTCTCATGGATGTTCTCTCCCCATACGACGGTGCGAATGGCCATGACTATGCTCCTCTAGAACCTTTGGATTTTTGGCAAACAGGAAGGCGGGATTCAAAGCGCTTTGGGAAGATGGCCAGCCAAAGCAGTCCCTCCTCCGCGTCAGAGGAAGACATAGACCTTTGTCGGTATTTTGACAAAGAGGATTTTTCCCTTCCCTGCGGCGGGAAAAACCCCTTTTCACATCAATGAGAAACGGTCTTGGAGAACAGGTTGACGACGACCACGCCTGTTACGATCAGGCCGAGGCCGATAATGGCGGGCGTATCGAGCCGCTGCTTGAAAAACACGAACCCGACCGACGAAATCAAGACGATTCCCAAAGCGCTCCAGATCGCATAGACGATCCCGACGGGAATGTGCTTCAGCGTCAGCGACAGGCAGTAGAAGGCAGCCCCATAGCAGGCAACGACAAGCGCGGTCGGACCGAGGCGGGTGAACTGCTGGGAGAGCTGGAGGGCGGTCGTGCCGATAACTTCAAGCACGATGGCTGCAACGAGCAGCCCATAGACGGCAGCCGGGTTCATGACGGTATTCCTTCTCAATCTACTTGTGGGTCAGCTCGATGAGGCGGGCGATCAGCTCTCGCCTCAGAGCGCCACTGATATCATGGCTTTCCAACGTATCCGCGAACCACAGACCGTCGGCGGCAAAACGCACGATCAGCGTGTCGAGCGCCGAGTCGGTACCGATATATTCCTCGGCTCTCGCCGCCACCCACTGGCGCCATCGCAGGCGCAGCCGGGGCTCGGCAAGCAGCGCGATCGTCACCTGCGTCCAGCTCCTAGAATCGTCGGGACGATCCTTCAGCCCGGATACCGCCTGCAGATAGGCGCGAGAGAAACGGCCCTGCGGCAGCGGATCGGCGCGCATCAGCTCGTCTATATCGGCGTCGAACCTCTCCAGCAGGCTTTCGAACAGGGCGTCCAGCAGCGCGTTCTTCGTCGGGAAGTGATGCAGCAATCCGCCCTTGCTGACGCCTGATGCAGCCGAGACCGCATCGAGCGTAACAGCGCTCATGCCCTGCTCACCGGCAAGACGTGCGGCGACCTCCAGCAACTGCTGGCGCACGAGCACGGGTTGTTTCTTGCGATGATGAGCGTTTGACATGGATTTACAAAGATACCGTCCGGACGGTTTTGTCAAGAAGAATCTGCCGAATCTCCTGCCCTGCAAGGGATTATGCGCGAAATGACGCGGCGTTTTGATGACAGTTGCGATCCTTTTTGATCGGGTGCATCTAAGCGGTGGGCCGATAAGCCGGAAACGGCGTTCGGATGCTATAAAGCCCGGAGCGGCGCAGGGGGCGTGCAGCGCCGGGACGGGTATTTAAGGGATGGTTTTGTGCCGGAAGAGAAGACCACTACGAACGTCACCACACTATACGACGCGATCGGCGGTGATCCTGTTGTCCGCGCCTTGACGCATCGCTTCTACGAACTGATGGATACGCTGCCGGAGGCCAGGCACGTGCGCGCCGTGCATCCGCCAAGCCTTGAAGGCAGCGAAGAGAAATTCTACGAATATATGACCGGCTATCTCGGTGGCCCGCCGCTCTATACCGACAAGCGCGGCCACCCCCGCCTGCGCAGTCGCCATTTCATCGCCGAAATCGGACCCGTCGAACGCGACGAATGGCTGCTCTGCTTCCGCCAGGCCATGGATGAAACGATCGCCAGCCAGGCATTGCGAGACCTCATCTGGGCACCGGTCGAGCGCCTCGCCCATCACATGCAAAACAAGGAATAGCCATGAGCCTGAACGCGCGCCTGGAGCCGGTGCTCTATCTCTTTGCCGGCCTGTTCGGCCTTGCGGGCGTGGCGCTCGCCGCCCTTGCCGCCCATGGCGGCGGCGATGCACATCTCGCCGCCTCGGCCTCCGCCATGTGCCTGGCCCACGCCCCGGCCCTGCTGGCGCTGGCAATTGGCGCCGCCAAGATTAGAACCGCCTGGCTCGCCGGTTTGCTGATGATTGTGGGAACAGTGCTGTTTGCGGGTGACCTCATGACGCTGCGTTTCACCGGCTCCGGCATGTTCCCCTATGCGGCCCCGACAGGTGGCTGGGCGATGATGCTGGGATGGCTGGCCGTCTCAGCGAGCGCATTTTGGCGGGTGCGGGCGTAGAATTTTGCCTTCCCCTTCTCCCCGCCGGGGAGATGCTAGCTGCTCGCCTGCGGTATTCGCCCGAAGCGCAAAAGATTGCCGTGCGGATCATGGATATAGAATTCCTCCATGTTCCAGGGCCGCACCGCCATATCCGACAGGCGCTCGATACCCTTCGCACTGTATTCCCTATGAAGCGCGCCAATCCCGCCGCCACGCAGATAGACGGATGTCTTTTCCGGCAGGCTTCGATCATCGGTCAGCCAGAAATGCAGTTCCATCTCACCGCGTCTGACGATCAGATAGTCACTCGCCTCGTAGACGATTTTGATGAAGCCGAGTTGATCCCGATAAAAGGCAAGCGTCTCGGCAATGTCGAGCGACGGCAGAACCGGCATCACCTCGATGCGATCGGGATCGCCGCTCATATGCCATCCACAACGTTGAAGCCTTCGAACACCGGCGGCCCCTTGTACAGGCCCTTGTTGTCGCCGGCATTGCGGTGGGCGGCGCGGAAATTCTCCGACTTCGTCCAGTTCAGAAAATCCTCTTCGCTGCGCCAGAGCGTGTGCGAGGAAAACAGCGTATAGCTCTCCTCCGCATTGGTCTTGCCGCGCAGCAGGCGGAATTCGACGAAACCCGGAACCTGCGACAGGCTGGAATCACGATTGCGCCAGACACTCTCGAAATCGCCCTCTGCACCGGCGGCCACCTTGAAACGGTTCATCGCGATATACATCAAAAGCTCCTCACGCCTTTTTCTGGGTCGCACGTCCGGAATAGGACGGAAAGGCGACGATATTATTGCCGTCGGCCGCATCCACGCCAATGGGCTTTACAGACGCTTCGCCGGGCATGCGCGCTTCCCAGGCGGGAAACAGCACGACATTGGGATAGCTGCGCTGGCGGGCGGCATTCTCAAGGAAAACTTCGTAGAGCTCCGGCACAAGGCCGTCACCACCGTGAGCGGCGAGCTTGTGCAGGCCGATCATCGTAAACCCGTCGGGGTGCCCACTATTCATCGAAAAAATGTCCATTCATCGGGAACTGTCTCGTTCGTTCATCGTCTGCAGCGCACGTTCCAGGCTGGACTTGCTGCCGTTGCGCAGCGGAATGAAGGCCTTGCTGAATTTCTTGCAGCCGGTCTTCACACGCAGGCACGCATCGTGGCTGATACAGTCGATCGGGCAGAACACGCAGTCCACGGAAGGAAGCAATGTGTCGATACGCGAAACGGCTTCGCGAAGGCCGCCATCGTGGTGGATCAGCTCTGCGCCGAAGCTGCTGGCGATCTGGCGAAGATGCGCCACCTGGCAATCGCGGCCGCCGACATAGAGGAAACTGCGGCCATCCAGCTTGGAGCGCCCCGAGGAGGACTGTTGTGCCTCCTGATCGGCCTGAACGCGGATCTCCCGGTTCGCCCCCTTCTTCGCCTTTCGAGCCATTTACCACCCGTTCGCTCGTTGATCGTCACACGATTCCTGCGTGTGCGACCGGGACCTTATTAAACTTGATTTTTAGAGTAAAGTATAAAGTTGATTATTTTTATCATATTTAATTCCTACCGACCTGAATTTCCTGCTTGAAACTCACGGGTTGCCCACCCGGCGGCGGGCTGAACGGCGATGCGCGCCGCACGGCATCGGTAGCGGCCTGATCAATCTCAGGAACGCCGGAACTCCTGTAGATGACGGCGGAGACAAGATTGCCGCCGCCGCCGATGGTCAATGTCACGCCGGCCGTCCCATCGACGCCGCGAGGCTCGCGAAGCGCGCGGCGAATGCGGGCGCGAACCTTGCCGCCGTAATTGGCGCGCTCAGCGGTGCCGACCCCATTATTGTTGCTGGCGGCTTGCGAATTGCGGTCCGACTGGGCCGAAGGATCGCCGTCGGCAACGCCGCGCTGCGAATTCTGCTGCTGCTCGCCATTCCTGCCGGCAGCCTTCTGCGGCGGACGCTTCTTCTCAACCGGCTTCGGCTTTTCCTCTGCCGTCACCTTCGGCTTCGGGGTCGGCGTGACAACCTCCTCGGGCTGTTCCGGCTCCGGCTGGACTTCAGCCGTTTCGAAAGGTTTCACCTCTTGCAGGGTCTGCGCAGCCTCGGGCTGGGTCTCGGCAGGCTGCACCTCGGTCGGCCGGACCTGAGTGGGTTGCACCGCTGTCGGCTGTGTCTCGGTCGGCTGTACTTCGGAGGGCTGTATCTCAGGCGAAACCGCATCGACCGGCACCTGCTGCTGTTCCGGAACGATCGTGGACATCGGCTGCGCGACGGACTCCTCCGCCGGCACTTCGGATACCAGGATTTCGGGCTCGACAGCCGCGGCATTTTCCGGCGAGACCCGCGTCACTTCCGGCGCTGGCGCCTGTTGGATCGCCTCCTGCATCTCGACGGGCGAAACCTCGCTCGTCGTCACAGGCGAGACCTCGGTCGGCTGCACGGTCTCCGGCTGCGCCTCCGCTGTCTGCATCGGCTGGATCGTGTCGGGCTGGACAGCCTCTGGAATAATTTCCTGCTGCACGGTCGTTTCCGTCTCGCCAGCTGCCGCCTGGTCAACATCGGAATCGCCGTACATGACAACGCTCATCGCCTGGCCGGCTTCTTCGATCGCCTCTTCAGGCGCTTTCGGAAAGGCAACGATCAGCGCAGTCGCCAATGCCGCGTGAAAGATCAGCGAGCAGATGCAGGTCAGTGTCAGCCGCCGCCGCACCGGCGCCTTCTCGTCCTCCTGCTTCTCCACCGCCGCATCCATCGGCAATGGTGTCACCGGAGCGGCGGGAGCGGCTTCCGGATGATCGGGGAAGGAGGAGATCTGCGCAAACCGCGCATAATGGATGACCTGTTCTCCGGCCGGCTGGCGCTGCGCGTTGCGCAGATCGGCCAGCTCGTGGCCGGGATGCATGCCGGGATTGTTGTCGTTCAGGCCCTCGTCAGCGCCCTCCTCCTCGATGAGCACGTGTCTCGATCTGGATTTCGCTGAAATTGCCATTTGACGCCTCGGACAACCTGAAACATGCGCACCGGGTTTCCTCCCGGCCCGGTCTTGGCCTTCGACCTGGTCTTAGCCTTCGAAAGGAACTGAAATCTGCGAGCGGGTCACGAGACCCTTCATGCATTCGCCGGCCGCCGGCCCGTCACAGACGGGCGTGTCGTTGATCAGCACACGCGTGACCGTCTCGCACTTTACGTTCGGCATATCGAACTGGCGCACGCGCTTCTTGCCCTGCGGCAGGTCACGGAAATCGAGCACCGTGATACGGTCGACGGCATTCTTGTCGTTGAAGAAGGCAAGTTCGAAGGAGACCTTGTTGATCGGCGTCGCCAGATTGTTCTCGGCAACGAAGGTCATCATGCAGCCCTTCTGCGAGGGCGTCAGCGCGTTGAGCTCGACATCGAGCTTGGAAGCCGCTGCATCCTGCGCAAAGGCCTGCGCCGCGCCCGAAACCGAAAACAGCACACCAGCCGCAAAAGCGGCAAACCGACCCTTCATTATCGCCTCTCCAAAGACCAAATTGACCGCCATCAGGCGGCTTCAAAACAGCGCGGCCAAAAACTTGACTGCTTTTGTCTTCTATTATTGCGTCTTTAAAAAACTATGAGTATGAGAGTCAAGATAAATGTAGCCGGAACGGGGCCTTCACCCCCGCAATCACGGGAAAAGCCGACCGAAATGATGGTTGAAAAGCCAGATAATTTTAAGCTCGCACAGCTGCGCAACGAGCCAGCAGTGGCCGAGATCCGTGTTCTCGAAAGCGGCGATCTTTTTGCCGGCACCAACGAGATCATGATCAGGCACGACGGCGTGATCTATCGCCTGAAGATCACCCGTCAGGGCAAACTCATTCTCAACAAGTAAGCTCATAGCAGGGTAGAACATGACCGAGCAGACCAGACCGGCACCATCAGAAATCCGCGCGTTCCGCGCTGAAAATCCGAAGATGCGCGAGCGCGACATTGCCGCGCAGCTCAAGATTTCCGAGGCCGCCCTCGTCGCCGCCGAAGTCGGCATCAGTGCCGTGCGCATCGATGCCAGTGCCGCGAAACTCCTGGAGCGCGTTGCCGATCTCGGCGAGGTCATGGCACTGTCGCGCAACGAAAGCGCCGTGCACGAAAAGATCGGCGTCTACGAAAACATCAAGATCGGCGAGCACAACGCCATCGTGCTCGGCGAGAATATCGATCTGCGCGTCTTCCCGAGCCGCTGGGTCCACGCCTTTGCCGTCACCAAGAAGGATGGCGACACAACACGCCTCAGCCTTCAGTATTTCGATAAGACAGGCAATGCCGTCCACAAGATCCACCTGCGCCCGGCATCCGATGTCGAAGCCTATCATCGCATCGTCGCCGAACTGAAGCTCAACGACCAGAACCAGGAATTCGTCGAGGCCGAAGCCTCCTTTGCCTCCGACGAAGACGGCAATGTCACCCAGGAAGAACTGCGCGACAACTGGAGCAAGATGACCGATACGCATGAATTCTTCGGCATGCTGAAGCGCCTGAAGATCGGCCGCCGGGCCGCGGTGCGCTCCGTCGGCGACGACTATGCCTGGAAGCTCGACAATACGGCGACGGGAGAGATGATGCATGCCTCCGTCAAGGCAGGCCTGCCGATCATGTGCTTCGTTGCCAATAACGGCATCGTGCAGATCCATTCCGGCCCGATCTTCAATGTCCAGCCGATGGGTCCGTGGATCAACGTGCTCGACGAAACCTTCCATCTGCATTTGCGCCAGGACCACATTGCCGAGACCTGGGCCGTACGCAAGCCGACCAAGGACGGCCACGTCACCTCGCTCGAAGCCTATGATGCCGACGGCAACATGATCATCCAGTTCTTCGGCAAGCGGAAGGAAGGTTCCGACGAGCGCAGCGAATGGCGCGAGATCATGGAAAACCTGCCGCGGGCCGCAAGCGTCGCCGCATAAGGATCAAAGCGATGAAAATCCGAAACAACCTGCGCCGGCTCCGTCTTTGGGAACTGGCTTTGACTGCGGCTGTCATGATCCCGCTGGTTCCGATGGCACCGGTCGGCGATGCCTTTGTGCGCCCCGCCCACGCGGAGGACAAGAAGCTCGATACGTCGCGGCTCGTTTCGGTCGGCGGTGACGTCACCGAGATAATCTACGCGCTCGGCGAGGAGAACAGGCTGATCGCCCGCGACACGACGAGCCTGTATCCGGAAGCGGCGCTGAAGCTGCCCGATGTCGGCTACATGCGCGCGCTCTCGCCGGAAGGCATTCTTGCCATGAACCCGACGGCGATCATCGCCGTCGAGGGCTCCGGCCCGCAGGAAGCGCTGAACGTTCTGAAGAATGCCAGCGTGCCCTTCGAGACCGTTCCGAATGCCTATACGCGCGACGGCATCATCGCCAAGATCGATCGTGTCGGCACGCTGCTAAACGTGCCAGACAAGGCGAAAGCCCTTGAGGAAAAGGTCGGCGCCGATCTCGATGCCGCCGTCACCGATGCCGAAAAGCGCCCCGAGGGCGAGCGCAAGCGCGTGCTCTTCATCTTGAGCGCCCAGAACGGCCGCATCATGGCGTCAGGCACAGGCACGGCTGCCGATGGCGTCATCAAGCTTGCCGGCGCCGTCAATGCGATCAGTGAATTCCCGGGTTACAAGCCGCTGACCGACGAGGCGATCATCAGCGCCAGGCCTGATGTGATCCTGATGATGAACCGCGGTGATGGCGCCGGCACGAAAAACGACGACCTGCTTGCCCAGCCGTCGATCGCGCTGACACCGGCCGGCGAGAAGAAGGCGATCATCCGCATGGATGGCCTGCATCTCCTCGGCTTCGGTCCGCGCACGGCAAGTGCAGTTCGCGAACTCAACGCGGCAATCTACGGGGGCTGATGATGGCCGTACCGGAAGCCATGATGGAAAACAGGCGATCCTCTTTGCCGGTCTTCAGCAGAAACCGGCAGGCGGGCGACAGAACCGAGCTTGCCCTGCTGGCGATCGCCTTCCTCGTCCTGGCTTCCGTTTTCGCCCTGCTCTTCTCTGTCACGACGGGAGCGTCCGACGCCTCCATTCTCGACGTCGTCAGAAACATGGCAGGCAACGAAACGGCGCTCAGCGCCCGTGACCGGATCATCATCTTCGACATTCGCCTGCCCCGCGCCATCCTCGGCTTCCTGATCGGCGGATCGCTCGCCGTCTCGGGCGCGGTCATGCAGGGCCTGTTTCGTAATCCGCTCGCCGATCCCGGCCTTGTCGGCGTCTCCTCGGGCGCTGGCTTCGGCGCGGTCGTGATGATCGTTCTCGGCGGCACGGTCGCCGCCCCCCTCTACCTCGCACTCGGCATCTACGCCCTGCCGCTCGCAGCCTTCGGCGGCGGCCTGATCACCACGCTGCTGCTTTACCGGGTCGCCACCAGCAACGGCCAGACCTCAGTCGCTACCATGCTGCTTGCCGGAATCGCGCTCGGCGCTCTGACCGGCGCGTTGACGGGCGTGCTCATCTATATGGCCAACGACCAGCAGCTGCGCGACTTGACCTTCTGGGGCATGGGCTCGCTTGCCGGCGCGACCTGGATCAAGATCGCGGCGGCCGGTCCGATCATCCTCCTCTCCTTCATCGCCCTGCCCTTCATGGCCCGTGGCCTGAACGCCATCACGCTCGGCGAAGCGGCTGCCTTCCATATGGGCGTGCCGGTCCAGCGGTTGAAGAATATCGCCATCGTCACCGTTGCCGCCGCAACCGGCGCCTCCGTTGCCGTCAGCGGCGGCATCGGCTTCGTCGGCATCGTCGTTCCGCATATCCTGCGCATGGTGATCGGCCCGGACCATCGCTTCCTGCTGCCGGCCTCCGCGCTTCTCGGCGGTTCGCTGCTGATATTCGCCGATGTTCTCGCCCGCACCATCGTCGCACCCGCCGAAATGCCGATCGGCATCATCACGGCGGCCGTTGGCGGTCCCTTCTTCCTCTGGATCCTGTTACGGCAGCGCTCGCGCCTTGCCCTGTGAGTGTGCACCGATGATCGAAGTTTCCGGCGCCAGCGTGCGCCTTTCCGGCAAGACCATCGTCCGCGATGTCGCCTTCACCGCAAAGGCCGGCGAACTGACCGCCATTGCCGGACCGAACGGCTCCGGCAAGACAACCACGATGAAGGCCGTTTCCGGCGAGCTTGCCTATGAGGGCTCCGTATCTCTGAACGGCGAAGAGGTGCGCACATTGAGGCCGTGGCAACTTGCCTCCATCCGCGGGGTCCTGCCGCAGGCGAACGCCATCTCCTTTCCCTTCACCGTTCGCGAGATCGTCCGCATGGGCCTGACCTCCGGCCTCAACCTCCATGCCGATCAGGCCGATGAGACTGCCGCAAAAGCGCTGGCCGCCGTCGATCTCACCGGCTTCGAAGGCCGCTTCTACCAGGAACTCTCCGGCGGCGAGCAACAGCGTGTGCAGCTCGCCCGCGTGCTTTGCCAGATCTCCGAGCCGGTCGTCGATGGCAGACCCTGCTGGCTGCTGCTGGATGAGCCGGTCTCCAGCCTCGACATCAGCCACCAGCTGACCATCATGACGCTCGCGCGCGATTTCTGTGAGCGCGGCGGCGGGGTGATTGCCGTCATGCATGATCTCAATCTGACGGCTCTCTTCGCCGACCGGATCGTGCTGATGAAATCCGGCCAGCTGGCCGCTGAAGGCAGCGTCCGCGACGTACTGACAGACAAAACGTTGGAGACGGTGTTCGGCTGCCCGCTGCGCGTTAACACGGTGCCTGGCGACGGCACGCCTTTCATCCTGGCCCATAGCGCGCTGGCCAACTCAGGAACCTTTCCAGCCTGAATGCGTTGTCCGCAATGATTTGGGTCAAAGCCGGGCGCTCTCTTCCGTGCCATTGATGGTGCTGACCCCGCGTGAAACCGGGCGGCGCTGATCGCGCCCAGCAATGGAGACAGTCATGGCCTACTCCTTCTTCCAGTCCAGCCGCAGCCGCCGCAACGGCGCTCTTCACAATCTCGAAACCAGCGTCGAAGACCAGATCGCAGCCCTGCGCGAAGAGCTCGCAGAGCTCACCCAAGTTCTCGGCAAGACCTCCCGCCATCAGGGTGAGAAGCTGCGTTCTCAGGCATCCGCAAGCTATGAAGACATCCTCGGCCGCAGCGAGGATCTGCTGAACGAATTGCAGCAGCGCTACCTGCGCGGCGCCGGCGAAGTGCGAAACACCGTGCGTCGTCATCCGCTCGCAACTGTCGGTGCCGCTGCCGCCTTTGGCCTGCTCGTCGCCATGCTCGCGCGCCGCTAGGAGGCTCGATGCTCTTCCCGATCCTGAGCCTGCTCGTCGGCAACAGCGTTCACCGCACGGTGGAACGCACCAAGCGCAACGGCATCTTCATCGCCGTTGCGTTGCTTTTTCTGCTGACTGCCTACGCGCTTGCCGTCACCGCCGGAGCCATCTGGCTGGCAGGCATCTACGGCGCCATCGGCGCATCCCTCTTCCTGGCGGCCTGCGCTCTACTGATCGCGATCATCGTTTTCGTGATCATGACGATCATGAACCATCAGGAAGCCCGCCGCGCCCGGGAACGCCGCGCAGCACTTGAATCTCTGGCAACCGTTGGCCTCGGCTTCGTTCGCACCCAACCGCTCCTGACCGCGGGCATCGTGGCTGCTCTCGTGGCTGCCAATCTGGTGGGTTCGAAGCGCGACGACTAATCCGCATCCTCCTCATTCTTCGATTGCCGCAAGAAGCGCAGCGCGCGCAAAGATGCGCTGCGCTTTTTCTCTGTCGTTGATTGAGGCAATCGCGCTATCGGTCCAACAAAAAAGCCGGCGCCCCGCAGGGCAGCCGGCCATCCTTCCTCCCAGGAAAGGCGTCGATCAGAAGGCAAAAGCCTTCGAGGTAAGTGGCGCCGATGTAGCGTCGGGGCCGAAGTCCGCCTCGCCTGATATCTGCAGGAGATCCTGCAACCGCTGGCGCGCGCGGTTCACGCGGCTCTTGATGGTGCCGACGGCACAGCCACAGATTTCCGCCGCTTCCTCATAGGAGAAGCCCGATGCGCCGACGAGGATGATCGCTTCGCGCTGGTCCGGCGGCAGCTGGTCCAGCGCCTTCTTGAAGTCCTGCAGGTCGAGTGCGCCATATTGGGAAGGGTGCGTCGCCATGGATTCGGTAAACAGGCCATCGCTGTCCTGCACCTCGCGGCCGCTCTTGCGCATCTGGCTGTAAAGCTCGTTGCGCAGGATCGTGAAGAGCCAGGCCTTCATGTTGGTGCCCATCTCGAAATGATCCTGCTTGGCCCAGGCTTTCATGATGGTGTCCTGAACGAGGTCGTCGGCGCGGTCATGCCGGCCGATCAGTGATATGGCAAACGCACGAAGGCTTGGCAGGGCCGCCAGGAGTTCGCGCTTGAAGCTCGGTTGCGCTTTTTCCATGCGGGTATTCCTATTCGGCCATCTTTGCGGAAGCCATCATTTCGGCCTGATCAAGCTTTTCCAGCAGGTCGAGGAAACGGTCGGGAATGGTCTCCTCCTGCGCGGCAGCATAAAGCGACCGCAACCTGACGCCGATCTGGTTGTTCGGGTCCAATAGGTCGCTCGCCCGCAGCTCCAACTGGCGCTCGTCCGGTGCTTCTGTCTTTTGTGTCGTCATCAACTGATCACTTCTTGCCTGTTGTCTTGGGTTGAAAGGCAAAGTCGCTGTAAAAGGTAAATGGAACGGATAAGCGATCGATCAAGCAGGTTATTTCAAACCCTTGATGTCGTAGATCCATTCCGTTCACATGGGTCAAAACGTGACGCCCTTCATTTGTCGGCTAGGATAATGCAACGCCGCAAAAATAGTTCCTCACCTCAGGAACTTTTTTATGGAGGCCGCGTTTTCTGGTCATTGCAGCCATTTACCTGCCTGTAGACGGGAGTTTTTAATGACACTATCCACTCGA
Organism: Rhizobium sp. BK512; assembly: GCF_014194915.1. Lineage (NCBI taxonomy): Bacteria > Pseudomonadati > Pseudomonadota > Alphaproteobacteria > Hyphomicrobiales > Rhizobiaceae > Rhizobium > Rhizobium sp. BK512. The sequence goes on from NZ_JACIAS010000001.1 coordinate 923,775, forward strand.
ATTGCGCCGCACCTTCCTTATCTGCGTCGCTATTCCCGCGCTCTCACCGGCACTCAGACTTCTGGCGATGCTTATGTCGCCGCCGTTCTGGAAGCGATCATCGCCGATCTCTCCATATTCCCGGATACCGCGAATGACCGCGTCGCACTCTACAAACTCTTCACGCAATTGTTTGGTTCCACTGCGGTCGAGATTCCCGAGCCTTCCTCACCCTATGCCTGGGAACAGCGCGCGACGCTGAACCTCTCGAAGGTTTCGCCGCTTGCCCGCCAGGCTTTCCTGCTCGCCTCTGTCGAGAATTTCCGCGTCTCCGAGATCGCAGACATTCTCGAAATCACCGAAGAGGAAACGATGCAGCTGCTCGACAAGGCCTCGCATGAAATCTCGCGTCAGGTCGCGACCGATATCATGATCATCGAGGATGAACCGCTCATCGCCATGGATATCGAGCAGATGGTCGAAAGCCTCGGTCACCGCGTTACCGGCATCGCCCGCACCCATACCGAGGCCGTCGCACTCTATAACAGGACCAAGCCGAGCATGGTGCTCGCCGATATCCAGCTTGCCGACGGCAGCTCCGGCATCGATGCCGTCAACGATATCCTGAAGACCTCGAGCGTGCCCGTGATCTTCATTACCGCCTTCCCCGAGAGATTGCTGACCGGGGAGCGACCGGAACCCACCTTCCTCGTGACCAAACCCTTCAATCCCGACATGGTCAAAGCGCTGATCAGCCAGGCTCTTTTCTTCAACGAAACGACCCGCGTGGCGGCCTGAAACATGAATCTTGGCCATACCGGAACTATTCCGGCAACGATGCGTTCCGGCTCTGCCGGAGCGTATTGGCGGCTTTAACGGTTTTTGCAGCGCTTGCTTTTAGAATGACCGGCAGGTTTGTCGGGAGAGCAACATCCCTCCGTTTGTTCGAAGGGACCGAGGAGAGGCGGCCGAGTGAATACGACTGGACCATTGTCCGGAACGCCTTTCACCACTGAAGGCAAGGCGGCAATAATGGAGCGCGCGCTCGCCAGCGCGGCTATCTCGATTCTCTATCAGGATGCCAGCCTTGCCATCATATACGCCGAAAATCTTCTCCCCTATTTCCAGACCCGTTTCGTCGCCGGCGGCGATGACGGCTCGCTGTTTGGCGAAGCACATGGAAAATCGCTTGCCGCGATAAAGCGGACGGTGCTTGAAACCGGCGCCTCCAGCAATGCCGAGGTAGATGTTGCAATCGACGGCGAAGTCAGGACGTTCGAACTCAACGTTCAGCGCACCGGCGGGCGCGGCAATTACGGTCTGCTCTCCGTCATCTCGGAGATTACCGAAAGCCGGCATCGCGAAAAGGTGCTGAAATCGCTGCTTCGCGAGCTTTCCCACCGCTCCAAGAACCTGCTTGCCATCATCCAGGGCATTGCCACGCAGACCGCCCGCAATACCATTTCTCTCGATTCTTTCCTGATGAAATTCCGCGGGCGTCTTCAATCGCTCTCGAACTCTCAGGATCTGATTACCGATTCCAGTTGGCGCGGCGCCTTTCTGTTCGAACTTGCCGAAAAACAGTTCGCCCCCTATTGGCCGGAAACATCGGGCTCCCTGCCGATATTCGGCATCAACGCGCATCTGACGCCGAATGCCGCGGTCCATCTCGGACTGGCCCTGCATGAATTGATCGTCAATTCCGCCTCCTATGGCGCAATCGCCAGCGGGGCGACCTCGATCACCCTGAACTGCCGGGAGGCTGAGATCGCCGGCCGCCAGGCAATCGAACTCGCCTGGGTGGAAGTGCTTCCAAACAGTGGCGACGTCCACGAATTCAGCGAAAACAGCTTCGGCCGTACAGTGCTGGAGCGCGTCGTGCCCTCTTCCGTCAATGGCAAGGCCGAATTGGCGCTTGTACCGGGCCGCATCGAATATCATCTGACGGTTCCGGAAACGGAATTCGAAATCCTGAAGCGCACCTGAGATTCCGTGATTTTACGCGGTTCCGGACTCGAACCGCACGTTTCTGCTGGAATTGCCTGAGCCAAACGGAGAAACAGCCGGTGCGAGGGCGGCGCACCGGCTGTCTCCACTCACCGGGAGGGGACCGTGAGTTCGTCCGAATGATGGGTTGGGGGCGCGCATGTTGGGTCGATGCGGTCATCATTCGGATATCGCATTAACTACGCTCGTTAACTTTGGTTCCCTCCGATTGGAAAAAAATTGGGCTTTCGTCAATTTTTTCTCGGATGGCCGATTTGGGTTGCTGCTCATATCCATCCAATCGGAATTCAAAGCATGCCTAAAGAAATAGCACAGCAAACAAATTCAATTACTTAAACTGAACAGACGAAAGAAAATTGCCAAAATTTTACCGTTTGATAAATTTTTGAACCTGAGTTACGATTCCCTCACTAGTCGTTACCAATAAAGAGGGAACTTCAATGGAACGCCTGGAAACTGGGATTCGTGCCGGCCGGCTTTCGTCCGCCGAGTACGAGGCTAATTTTTCCGATCTTCATCCGCGCCTCGACAATCACGAAGCGCTGGTTGCCGCCGACCGCTGTTATTTCTGCTATGACGCGCCGTGCATGACGGCCTGTCCCACCTCCATCGACATTCCGCTCTTCATCCGCCAGATCTCGACCGGCAATCCGATCGGCTCTGCGAAGACCATCTTCGACCAGAATATCCTTGGCGGCATGTGCGCCCGCGTCTGTCCCACCGAAGAGCTCTGCGAGCAGGCCTGCGTGCGCAACACCGCCGAAGAGCGTCCCGTCGAGATCGGCCGCCTGCAGCGTTATGCAACGGATGCGGCGATGACGGCCGACAAGCAGTTCTACCGGCGTGCGGAACCGACCGGCAAGAAGATCGCCGTCGTCGGCGCCGGCCCTGCCGGTCTCGCCGCCGCCCATCGCCTTGCCGTCAAGGGCAATGATGTCGTCATCTATGATGCCAAGCCGAAATCCGGCGGCCTCAACGAATATGGCATCGCCACCTACAAGACAGTCGACGACTTCGCCCAGAAGGAAGTCGATTACGTCCTGTCGATCGGCGGCATCGAGGTGAAACATGATCAGCAGCTCGGCCGCGACGTCTCGCTCGCCGACCTGCAGAGCCAGTACGATGCCGTCTTCCTCGGCCTCGGCCTTGCCGGCGTCAACGCATTGCGCGTCGATAACGAAACCCTGCCCGGCGTCGATGACGCTGTCGATTTCATCGCTGAGCTTCGTCAGGCCGGGAACAAGGGCGACATCGCCATCGGCCGCCGCGTCGTCGTCCTTGGCGGCGGCATGACGGCGATCGACGCCGCCGTGCAGGCAAAGCTGCTTGGCGCGGAAGAGGTGACCATCTGCTACCGCCGCGGCAAGGAACATATGAATGCCTCGGAATTCGAGCAGGATCTCGCCACTTCCAAGGGCGTCATCATTCGCCACTGGCTGGCGCCGAAATCCATCCTCTCGCAGGATGGCAAGGTGGCCGCGATCGAGGTGGAATATACTGCTCTCATTGATGGCCGCCTCACCGGCACCGGCGAGACCGGCGTCATCACCGCAGACCATATCCTGAAAGCCATCGGCCAGACCTTCGAAGCCTCCAGCCTCGGCGCGCTGCGCATGGAATCCGGCCGTATCGCCGTTGACCCGGAAGGCCGCACATCGCTCGAAGGTGTCTGGGCCGGCGGCGACTGCGTGTTCGGTGGCGAAGACCTCACCGTATCTGCCGTCGCCCACGGCCGCGACGCGGCCGAATCCATTCACCGCACCCTGACTGCCGCAGCCGCTCCGGCTGTTGCTGTCGCCTGAAGGGGAGAATGAACAATGGCTGATCTCCGCAATAATTTCGTCGGCATCAAGTCTCCGAACCCGTTCTGGCTCGCCTCCGCACCGCCGACCGACAAGGCCTACAATGTCGAGCGTGCCTTCAAGGCCGGCTGGGGCGGCGTCGTCTGGAAGACGCTGGGCGAGGAAGGCCCGCCTGTTGTCAACGTCAACGGCCCGCGCTACGGCGCGATCTGGGGTGCCGACCGCCGCCTGCTCGGCCTGAACAATATCGAGCTCATCACCGACCGCGACCTGCAGACCAACCTGCGCGAAATGAAGCAGGTGAAGATGAACTGGCCGGATCGCGCCTTGATCGCATCGATCATGGTTCCCTGTGAGGAACAGGCCTGGAAGGCGATCCTGCCGCTGGTCGAGGAAACCGGTGCAGACGGCATCGAGCTTAACTTCGGCTGTCCGCACGGCATGTCCGAGCGCGGCATGGGCTCGGCCGTCGGTCAGGTGCCTGAATATATCGAAATGGTCGTGCGCTGGTGCAAGCAATACACGCGCATGCCCGTCATCACCAAGCTGACGCCCAACATCACCGATATCCGCCGCCCTGCCCGCGCCGCCAAGGCCGGCGGCACGGATGCCGTCTCGCTGATCAATACGATCAACTCGATCGTCTCGGTCGATCTCGACAACTTCGCCCCCAACCCGACCGTCGGTGGCAAGGGCAGCCACGGCGGCTATTGCGGCCCTGCCGTCAAGCCGATCGCGCTCAACATGGTCGCCGAGATCGCCCGCGATCCGGAAACCTACGGCCTTCCGATCTCGGGCATCGGCGGCATCACCACCTGGCGCGACGCGGCCGAATTCCTGGTGCTCGGCGCCGGCAACGTTCAGGTCTGCACGGCTGCCATGACCTACGGCTTCAAGATCGTGCAGGAAATGATCACGGGCCTCTCGGACTGGATGGATGAAAAGGGCCACAAGACCCTCGACGACATCACCGGCCGCGCCGTCCAGAACGTCACCGACTGGCAGTATTTGAACCTCAACTACATCGCCAAGGCGAAGATCGACCAGGACGCCTGCATCCAGTGCGGCCGCTGCTACATCGCCTGCGAGGACACCTCGCACCAGGCGATCACCAACTTCGTCGATGGCGTCCGCCATTTCGAGGTGATGGACGAGGAATGCGTCGGCTGCAATCTCTGCGTCAGCGTCTGCCCGGTCGAAAACTGCATCACCATGGAAGAGCTTCCGGCAGGCGCCCTCGACAAGCGCACCGGCAAGCTAGTCGATCCGAACTACGCCAACTGGACGACGCACCCGAACAACCCGATGGCCCGCCAGGCCGCGGAATAACCATCCGCTCAATGTATATAAGATCGACGCCCTCCTGGAGGGCGTCGATTGCTTTTAAGACCTAGGCGTATTGCCTGCTGTCAAAGCTTGAAGGCCTTGACCTCATTGCCACGCTCGATCGTGCGGTTGGCAATGAAGCGCCCGGCTTTCGCCGCCTCCTGCTTTTCCGCTTCGATATCCTGCAGCATTGCCTGCAGGCGCCGGATTGCCAGCGCCTTGTTGCGATGCTGCGAGCGCTCGTCCCGGGCCGTCACAACGAGACCGCTCGGGCGATGCAAGGCGCGAACAGCGCTGTCGGTCGTATTCTGGTGCTGCCCGCCGGGCCCGCCTGCCCGCAACGTCTCGAACTGCAGGTCGGCAGGATCGATCGTCACCGCAACACCTTCAGCCGGAAGATCGATGCGCCGCACGGCCACATACCAGTTTTGCCGCTTGTGGCCGGGGCGGACCACACTCTTGAAGGTGAAGCGGATCGTACCGCAATAGCCTGTTGCAATCCGCTCCGCCGCTTCGCCCTCGATAGTGACGATCGCCGACTTCGCACCATGATGATCCGGCATCGGCCCGAGGTTGACATGGACGACGCACCCTTGCTGTTTCGCCTCGTCTTCAAGGATGCGCAGAAGCGCGGAGACGGCGATCCGGCACTCGACCGGACCGTTGCCCGACGTGATCAGGAGATCAATAGCGCTCACGGCTACGCCCTCCTTCCCGACGGTACTCCGGCTTGCGGCGACGCTGCTCGACCTTGGCTTCGTCCACCGCCTTTTTAAAGGTGACGAGCGGCCGGAAGCTGGCAGCGACGCTCACCAGCTTTTCGTTTTCGAGATCGGCAACCACCTGCCCCGCATCCTTGTAGGCGGACGCCGCCTCTTCGACGACGAGAGCCCGGTCATCGCAAATGGCGATGCCGCCCCAGACATTGCGTAGCAGCTGCTCACGCTCGGACCTGTTACGGCCTGTCCGCCCATGCATGCTGGCCCGGTCATATTTGCGACCGGCCCCATGCGATATGCCGCCAAGCGAACGGGATACATCCGCTGTCGGGCAAACCACATAGCTGAGGCTCGCACGCGATCCGGCGATAGGCGCGAGTTCCCCCGGCGTGACCGCCGCGGCCCCCTTGTAATGCACGAAATCACGTCCGGAAGACCGGACGAGATTGTGCGGCACATCGGCGACGAGGCGCAGATCCGCACGCAATGCGGCGGCTGCCCGTGCTGCGATCAGTCGACGGTTCAGCGATGCCCAGACAACGCACTGGTCATGACTTGCAAGCCACGTGACAGCATCTTGTGAACCCGGCACGAGCCCGGCCGCAAGATCGGGATGAGCGCTGATAGCCTCGGAAAAGACTGCAGCACCGAGGGAACGCGAGCCGGAATGGACAAGCAGGTAGAGAGCCTGACCATCCAGAGCAGCGGAAGCACCGCCATCGCCAAGCGTATCGATGGCCTGCAGCTCGCAAAAATGGTTGCCGCCGCCAATCGTACCGAGTGCATCCGGCGCCAGGGAGGCTGGCAGGCGCACCTCCTCCAGCAAGACAGCGGCATCGCCGATCTCCTCAGCCTCAAGCTGGCGAAGCCGTTCCGCCGCCTTATCGATCTTCAGTTTGCGCAGCGGCAGATCGAGCTGGAAAAGCGACATGCCGCAGCCAATATCATTGCCGATAAGCAGCGGAAGCAGCCGGTCGGACGCCAATGCGACACCGGTTGCGCCATATTTGCCGGGATGCAAATCCGGAAAGGCAGCGATCTGCGAAACGCCCGGAAGACGGGACATTTCGCCAAGTTGATCTAGCGCCGCGCCTTCGATCCAGGTGCGGCCGGAAAAGAAATGATGGATGAGCGCAGGCGCATTGGCCTGCGTCGTCGGGGAGCTTCCGCCCCCGATGGAATTGCCCATGATAATGAACTCTGGATATGAATGGTCTTTCATCGCGCAGACGGCGATGGTCAACCGGCATGCGTCAGCCCAGAGGCTGAGTTACGCCGAAACCCTCTCGGGGCGTGCTGAGATTTTTGTCATCGTGCGCTCCCTTTCCAGAAACAAATGATGCCGCCCCTTTAAGCGAAGCAAAAAACAAATGCAAGCCTGGGACGTATTAATTGCCGAACGACTTTCGATAAGTGCTCGGGCTGGTGCCAAGCCGCCGGCGGAAATGGTGGCGCATGGTCGCGAGTGTGCCGAAGCCGCTGGCAAGCGCAATATCGTCGAGCGACACCGCAAGCTCCTTCTCCAGGAGATCGCGGGCATGCCGCAACCGCTCCTTCAGCAGCCATTCGCCGACACTGTCGCCCGTCGCCGCCTCGAAGCGGCGCTGAAAGGTGCGCATGCTCATCCCGGCCTTGTCGGCAAGCAGGCTGATGGGCTGGTCTTCGGACAACCGCTCGCGCATCCACTCGATCAGCGGCCCCAGACGAATGCCCTCACGCTCTTCCGGCACCGGAGTGGCGATGAACTGCGCCTGCCCCCCTTCGCGATGCGGCGGCACGACGAGCCGTCGCGCCACGCTATTGGCGGCATCGGGGCCGAAATCGCCGCGCACCACATGCAGGCAGAGATCGATGCCCGCCGCACTGCCGGCCGCCGTCAGGATGCTGCCCTCGTCCATATACAGCACATCGGCATCGAGAGCGATGTCGGGGTAGCGCTCGGCAATCGAGGCGACATAGCGCCAGTGCGTCGTCGCGCGCCGTCCGGCCAGCAGGCCGGAAGCCGCGAGCACGGCGACACCCGAGCAGAGCGACATGACACGTGCGCCCCGCTCGTGCGCTGCCCGCAAGGCTGATGTCAGGGGCTCCGGCACCGGCGCATCGATCGCCCGCCATCCCGGCGCGATGATGAGATCTGCCTCTTCGAGCAGTTCTAGCCCTTGATCGACAGCAACCGTCAGCCCGCCGGCAGCGCGCAGCGGACCCGGCTCGATGCCGGCGACGGAGAAGCGATACCAGCCCTCCCCCATCTCCGGCCGCGACAGGCCGAAAACCTCGTAGGCAATACCGAATTCGAAGGTGCAGAGCCCGTCATAGGCGAGCGCCACGACACGTGGTCCCTGCGTTCGATGGAGATCCGATTTTGGCATGATCTTTACGCTGTCAGTCACGATGGCCAATTTCGCCAATCCGTAGCATCGGCAATGATCGGCTGCAACAGCAACCAGGAAAGGACAAGACCTATGCCAAGCCCCGTCTCCGATATCCCTGCCGCTTCTCCCGAAGCCGCCGCCGATCATTTCGCCGGCAAGCTCGCCTTCGAGACCGATTGCTCCGACGTGAACGCCGCCTTCGCCTCGGGCAAGGTCGATTTCGTGCTGCTCGATGTGCGCTCGCCCGCACTCTTTGCGCAGTCGCATGTGCCGGGCGCCCTCAATCTGCCGCATGGCAAGATGACCGCGCACCGCATGTCGGAATGGCCCTCCGATACGCTCTTCGTGGTCTATTGCGCCGGTCCGCATTGCAACGGCGCCGACAAGGCCGCCCTGCGCCTCTCCCGTCTCGGCCTCTCCGTCAAGCTGATGATCGGCGGGCTGACCGGCTGGGCCGATGAAGGGCTCGCCTTTGAAGGCGAGGCAAGCGCCGCCGCCTGATCCGGGATCCCCGCGGCGAAGGATAATTTCATCCGTCACCGGACATGCTTCTCGTGCCGGTGACGGATGACACCATAGACAACCGGCTGGCAGACAGATCCGGATAAATCGGATTGCCAAGCGCGCCGAAATCCATGTTTTTCTATAGGTTTCTCTGGAAATAAGCAGAGGCTGCCGTATATCGCTAGTTTCGCCGACCCTATCCGGCCGGCATACTATGCGACATTACTTGGAACACGGTCAGCATGTCACTTCGCAGTGCCCTTCGTGCACAAACAGCAGATTGCCATGCCGGGGTGGACGCCCTCTTCGGCAATTTCAGCCTCTCCGATATCAGGACCTATAAAACCTTCTTGCGCGCCCATGCCCGCGTGGTTCCGTCCGTCGAAGCCGCCCTGGAGCAGGCCGGTATCGAGCAACTGCTGCCGGATTGGCCGGAGCGACGGCGCGCGCACCTTCTTCTTGCCGACATGGCCGAACTCCAGGAGCCTCCGCCTCCGCTTCTTGCCAAGCCCGATCTACGCGGCGAGGCTGCACTCTGGGGCGCGGTCTATGTGCTGGAGGGATCGAAGCTTGGCGGCGCCATGCTGGCAAAGGCCGTGCCTGATAACCTGCCGAGCAGCTACCTCAGCCCGCACGGTTCGAAGGGTTCGATGCGCGCGTTTATGGAACGTCTTGATACCAGCGGCATTGACGATATGGCAGCCGCGGTTGCGGCTGCGCGCGGCGTTTTCGATCTCTTTCTGAAGGCTGCGCAACTCGAACTGGAAGCTGTTTGATGAGCAATGCGACCGGACCTGTCGATCTGACCAATTGCGACCGCGAGCCGATCCATCAACTCGGTTCCGTCCAGCCCTTCGGTTTTCTGCTTGCGGTATCCTCCGACTGGATCGTCACTCGGGCCTCGGCAAATCTCGCCGAATTCCTGGGCATAACTCACAGCGAAGCCGCGGGCCGGCCCGTGTCGTCGATCATTGTGCCCGAAGCTCTCCACGCCCTCCGCAACAAGCTCGCAACCCTGCGCGGCCCCGACACCGTCGAACGCATTTTCGGCATTGCCCTGACATCAGACCCTCAGCGTTTCGACGTCGCAGTGCATGTGAGCCACGGCCAGGTCATCATCGAAGGCGAACGCTGCAACGAAGGCCAATCCAGCGCCCCGTCGCTCTCCATCCGCAGCATGATGTCGCGTCTTGACCAAACGGAAACGCTGGAAGCCTTCTTTCGCGAAGGCGCACGGCAGGCCCGGGCCCTTACCGGTTTCGACCGTGTCATGGTCTACCGGTTTGATGACAGCGGTTCCGGTGAGGTCGTGGCGGAGGCTGCCCGGCCGGGCATCGGCTCGTTCCTCGGCCTGCACTATCCTGCCTCGGATATTCCTGTGCAGGCGCGCGCGCTCTATCTGCGCAATCTGTTCCGCATCATTGCCGACATCAACGCGACACCGGTGCCGATCCTGCCCGAACTCGATGAACATGGCCGGCCGCTCGATCTCTCCATGTCCGTGCTGCGTTCGGTGTCGCCCATCCATATCGAATATCTCGCCAATATGGGCGTCGGCGCCTCACTCTCGATCTCCATCGTCGTCGATGGCAAGCTCTGGGGCCTGTTTGCCTGCCACCATTACAGCGAACGCCTGCCTTCGGCCGAAAGCCGCTCCACTGCCGAACTCTTCGGCCAGATGTTCGCATCCCGCCTCGAAAGCCGCGAGCGGCGCCTGGCGCTTGACTACGAGACCAAGGCACGTCGCATCGCCGACCGGCTCCTGACATCCGTTGCCGACAATGCAAGCCTGCTCGACGATCCGACCTGGCTGATCGATGCCCTGGCAGACGCCATTCCCGCTGACGGTATCGGCGTCTGGATCAATGGACGGCTGGCGATTGCCGGCCTCGGTCCGGACGAGAAGAGCTTTGCCGCTCTCATCCGCCACCTCAATCGCAATGCTGCCGGCCGGGTCTATGCGGTGGACCGGCTTGCGGAGACCTATCCCGATATCGAAATCGATGATGCCGTGGCGGGCATGCTCGCCATTCCGATCTCCCGTTCGCCGCGCGACTATGTCGTGCTGTTTCGTCAGGAGATCGTGCGCACCGTCCGCTGGGCCGGCGATCCGCACAAGCCAGTGGAATATGGCCCGAACGGTCCGCGGCTTACCCCGCGCAAGAGTTTCGAGGCCTGGTCCGAGCTGGTACGCGGCCGCTCCCTGCCCTTCACCGAAGCCGAGCGTCGCGTGGCAGAAACGATCCGCGTGACCCTGATCGAGGTGGTTCTGCGCCTGACGGACGAAGCGAGCATGGCGCGCCAGCTCGCCAACGAGCGGCAGGAACTGCTGATCGCCGAGCTGAACCATCGTGTCCGCAATATTCTGGGCCTCATCGGCGGTCTGATCCGACAATCGCAATCATCGGCCATCAGCCTGCCGGATTACGTCCGGCAGCTCGAAGGCCGCGTCCAGTCGCTCTCCAGAGCCCACGACCAGATCACCCGCGACCACTGGGCGCCGGCTTCGCTGCGGCAGCTGCTGCTGGCCGAAGCCGCCGCCTATCTCGGCAAGAACGCCGAGCGTATCAGGATGACCGGCGAAGACGTGCTGCTGGAGCCCCAGGCCTTCTCGACGACGGCGCTTGTCTTCCACGAACTGGTTACCAACAGCGCCAAATATGGAAGCCTGTCCGGGTCCGGCTTTGTCGATCTCGGCTGGCTGAGGGATGAAGAAGGCAATCTCCATATCGGCTGGCGGGAAAAGAATGGCCCTCCGGTCACCGAGCCCAAGCGGCAGGGCTTCGGCTCGACGATCATTCGCCGCTCCATCCCCTACGATCTCGGCGGCAAGGCTGAGATCCGCTACATCAAGGAAGGGCTGGAAGCCGATTTCTCGATCCCGGCGAGGTATGTCGAAACAGTCAGCTCGACAAACCAACACCCCGCTGCTGCGCCGGTCGAAACCGCAGCAGGCAAGGTCGTTGCTTCAGACAAGGAACCGCTCGCTGGTCTCAATGTGCTGCTGGTCGAGAATAACCTCATCATCGCCATGGATGGCGAAGACATTCTGCGCCGCTTGGGCGCGGAAGTCGCAACGGCGCCAAGCGTTGCCGATGCGATGGAATTCCTCGCCGGCCAGTCCTTCGATCTGGCACTTCTCGATGTCAATCTCGGTGACGAAACCAGTTTCGCGATTGCCGACCGGCTGGCCGCCAACAACGTGCCCTTCGTCTTCGCGACAGGTTACGGCGAGGGTATAGCGCAGGCCCACAGCCATTCGGATGCGCCGATCCTGCAGAAGCCCTACACGATCGAGGGAGTGACGGACATTCTTGTCCGCATTTCGCTTCCGGCCAAGCTCTGAAGAAATTCGAACAAAGCGTACCGTTAGACGGCCGATCGGCAGCTCAGTCCGGCCGCAACCCGCTTATGAAAAGCTGCTCCAGGAAACGCGCCGCATCCTCGAAGCGCCCGTCGCCGGAATGCGCTTCGCCGAGCACGGCGCGAACCTGCACATCGAAATCAGCATAGTGTTGCGTCGTCGACCAGATCGAGAAGATGAGGTGATAGGGGTCGCAACGGGCGATCTTGCCACTTTTGGTCCAGGTGCGGATGACCGCCGCCTTTTCGTCGACCAGCTCTTTCAGCGGCCCTTTCAGCATATCGAGAACATGCGGCGCACCCTGCAGCATCTCGTTGGCGAAGAGCCGGCTTTCCCTGGGGAAATCGCGCGCCATTTCAAGCTTGCGACGGATATAGCTGCGGATCTCCGATTCCGGATTGCCTTCCGCATCGAAGGCCCTGAGCGGCTCCAGCCAGTTGAAGAGCACCCGGTCGATCAGCGCCCGGTGCATGGCCTCCTTGGTGCGGAAATAGTAGAGCAGGTTCGGCTTCGACATGCCGGCCACTTCGGCGATCTGGTCTATCGTCGAGCCACGAAAGCCGCTGACCGAAAACACATCGAGCGCCGCTTCCAGGATTTGCTCTTCCTTTTCTTCCTGGATCCGTGTCCGCCGAAGTGTCTTCGCCGCTCTCGGTATGGCCATCCGCTCTTTTCCCCTTGAAATTCAACTTCTTCGCTCAAGATTCGAAGAACGGCCCTCCTGCCGCTTTAAAAGGCAACTGCCCGTATTTTTTGCCGGTATTTTCTAGCTGTTTTTCGTGATTTTCGTCTTGAGCGCGGCGATGGAAGTTGTAATGTTTACCAATCGGTCAAATTATCTGCCAGATAAAAAACAAAGGCAACTGGCGATTTTCCGGCGCTGAACAGAACAAAAAGCAGCAGCTGGATTTGACCACGGGAACATGGCGGGCATGTACTTTGCATGACTGCCGCAAAACAGGTGAGGACTTTCAATCATGGTGGCAGCGCCAGGCGAAAACATGCGCGTCAACGGGGACCGTCTCTGGGACAGTCTCATGGACATGGCGAAAATTGGCCCGGGAATTGCCGGCGGCAACAACCGCCAGACGCTGACGGATTCGGACGCGGAGGGCCGTAGCCTCTTCCGCAAGTGGTGCGAAGACGCTGGCATGACGCTTGGTGTCGACAAGATGGGCACGATGTTTGCGACCCGCTCCGGCACCGATCCGAACGCTCTCCCCGTTTATGTCGGCTCGCATCTCGATACGCAGCCGACCGGCGGCAAATATGACGGTGTCCTCGGTGTGCTCGGCGCGCTTGAAATCGTCAGGACAATGAACGATCTCGGCATCAAGACGAAGCACCCCATCGTCGTTACCAACTGGACCAATGAGGAAGGTGCGCGCTTTGCGCCTGCCATGCTGGCCTCCGGCGTCTTTGCCGGCGCGCACAGCCTGGATTTCGCCTATAACCGCAAGGATCCCGAAGGAAATCTCTTCGGCGACGAACTGAAACGCATCGGCTGGGTCGGTGACGAGGAAGTCGGCGCCCGCAAGATGCACGCCTATTTCGAATATCACATCGAGCAGGGCCCGATCCTCGAAGCCGAAGACAAGCAGATCGGCGTCGTCACCCACTGTCAGGGCCTGTGGTGGCTGGAATTCACGCTGACCGGCAAGGAAGCCCATACCGGTTCGACGCCGATGAACATGCGCGTCAATGCCGGCCTTGCCATGTCGCGCATCCTGGAAATGGTGCAGGGTGTCGCAATGGGCGAACAGCCTGGCGCCGTCGGCGGTGTCGGCCAGGTCTTCTTCTCACCGAACTCCCGCAATGTGCTGCCGGGCAAGGTGGTCTTCACCGTCGATATCCGCTCGCCCGACAAGGCCAAGCTCGACCGCATGCGGGCAAAGATCGAGGCCGAAGCGCCCAAGATCTGCGATGCGCTGGGTGTCGGCTGTTCCATCGAGGCGATCGGCCATTTCGAGCCGGTCACCTTCGACGAAAAGCTCGTCACCTCGGTCCGCTCCGCCGCGGACCGCCTCGGCTACTCCCACATGAACATCATCTCCGGCGCCGGCCACGACGCCTGCTGGGCCGCCAAGGTGGCGCCTGCGACGATGGTCATGTGCCCGTGTGTGGGTGGTCTCTCGCATAACGAGGCTGAGGAGATTTCCAAGGAATGGGCAACGGCTGGCGCCGATGTGCTGTTCCATGCTGTGGTAGAGACGGCGGAGATTGTTGTGTGATGGATAGCACCGCGCCTGGGGCCCCCTCATCCGACCCTTCGGGCCACCTTCTCCCCGCTGGGGAGAAGGGGACGATGAACGTCGCCGCCTCCCCCTTCTCCCCTCGGGGAGAAGGGGCCCGAAGGGCGGATGAGGGGGCTCCAAGCGCGACAAAAACTATCAAACAAGACGTCCGCAAACACCGCCCCGCCAAGACCGCGCAAGCAAGAAACCTGCGACAAACCGAAACCGAGGAAGAATATCGCCTCTGGAGTGACCTGCGCGCCCGCCGCCTGAACGGCTACAAATTCGTACGGCAAGTTCCCGTCGGCCCCTTCATCGTCGACTTCCTCTGTCGCGAAGAGCGGCTGATCGTTGAGATCGACGGCTTCCAGCATGCCGAAAGTGTTGCCGATAAACGCAGAACCGAATGGCTCAACGCTAATGGCTATTCGGTCCTGCGCTTCTGGAATCAGGAAGTCTTGCGCGAGCGACGCTCGGTCCTCGAAACGATCCTGGCTGCAATAGAGGGCCGTCTCGAATTCAGCGCCAAACTGCCGGATTTTTATTCGCCAGCCGAACAACGATAATGAATAGGGAACGATCATGACCACAGTCATCAAGAACGGCACCATCGTCACGGCCGACCTCACCTATAAGGCGGATGTGAAGATCGACGGCGGCAAGATCGTCGAGATCGGACCGAACCTTTCCGGCAACGAAGTGCTTGATGCCACAGGCTGTTTCATCATGCCCGGCGGCATCGACCCGCATACCCATCTCGAAATGCCCTTCATGGGCACCTATTCCTCCGACGATTTCGAGAGCGGCACGCGGGCGGCCCTTTCCGGCGGCACGACCATGGTCGTCGACTTCGCCCTTCCCTCGCCCGGCCAGTCGCTGCTCGAAGCGCTGACCATGTGGGACAACAAGTCCACCCGCGCCAATTGCGACTATTCCTTCCACATGGCGATCACATGGTGGGGCGAGCAGGTCTTCAACGAGATGAAGACGATCGTTGAGGACAAGGGCATCAACACCTTCAAGCACTTCATGGCCTACAAGGGCGCGCTGATGGTGAACGACGACGAGATGTTCGCCTCCTTCCAGCGCTGCGCCGAGCTTGGCGCCCTGCCGCTCGTCCATGCCGAGAACGGCGATGTCGTCGCCTCGCTGTCGGCCAAGCTGCTCTCGGAAGGCAATAATGGCCCGGAGGCGCATGCCTATTCGCGCCCTGCCGAAGTCGAGGGCGAAGCCACCAACCGCGCCATCATGATCGCCGACATGGCCGGCTGCCCCGTCTATATCGTCCACACCTCCTGCGAACAGGCGCATGAAGCGATCCGCCGTGCCCGCCAGAAGGGCATTCGCGCCTATGGCGAGCCGCTGATCCAGCACCTGACGCTCGACGAGACCGAATATTTCGACAAGGACTGGGATCATGCCGCCCGCCGCGTCATGTCCCCGCCCTTCCGCAACAAGCAGCATCAGGATAGCCTCTGGGCGGGCCTCGCCTCCGGCTCGCTACAGGTTGTGGCGACTGATCACTGCGCCTTCACCACGGCGCAGAAGCGCTTCGGCGTCGGTGATTTCACCAAGATCCCGAACGGCACCGGCGGCCTCGAAGACCGCATGCCGATGCTTTGGACCTATGGCGTCAATACCGGCCGTCTGACGATGAATGAATTCGTCGCCGTCACCTCGACCAACATCGCCAAGATCCTCAACATTTACCCGAAGAAGGGCGCCATCCTCGTCGGCGCCGATGCCGATCTGGTTGTCTGGGATCCGAAGCGCTCCAAAACCATTTCGTCGAAGCGCCAGCAATCGGCGATCGATTACAACGTCTTCGAGGGCAAGGAAGTCACCGGCCTGCCGCGTTACACGCTGACACGCGGCGTCGTGGCGATCGAGGAAGACACCATCAAGACGCGCTCGGGCCACGGTGAATTCGTCAAGCGCGAGCCGGTTACCGCCGTCAGCAAGGCGCTGTCGACCTGGAAGGAGATCACGGCTCCGCGCAAGGTCGAGCGTACGGGCATCCCGGCAAGCGGGGTATGATATTGATGCGCGGCCATCTGCTTTTGACAATCGTCTGCCTGGCCGCTCTTTCCACTGCGGCAAATGCCGATACGCTGCCCATCAAGGGCAGTTACGGCAACAAGGATGGCTGCGCCTATGCCAAGACCGGCGAAAGCACCGGCTCCGACAACTTCTTCCTGCTGACATCGGAGGCCATCACCACGGCTGCGTCCTATTGCGAGGTCAAGAAGATCTTGAAGACCGAGGGCAAGAACTTCTCCGCAACCGTTGCCTGCCAGGCAGAAGGCGAAGAAAGCAGCTCCGACGATACCGCCAGGATCACGTCTGGCCCGAAAGGCTATACGATCGGTCTTGCCTCGGATGCCAATATCAAGTGGGGGCCGCTGCCGCTATGCAAATAGCCTCACGCAGGCACCAGTTGATCGAGCTCGGGCAGCAGGACGACACTCTCCTGCTCGTTCGGATCGGTGCGCGCAATGATCGCCGTGCACGGCGTACTGCTGAGGTTTGCCGGAAGATGCGGCACGCCGGCCGGAATATAAAAAAGCTCGCCGGCGCGCACGATCACATGGTTTTCAAGCTTGTCGCCGTACCAGGTATGGGCCTCGCCGGAGAGCATGTAGATCGCCGTTTCATGCGCCTCATGCAGATGCGCCTTGGCGCGCACGCCGGGCGGGATCGTCAGAAGATGCATGCAGATGCCCTTCGCGCCCACGGTTTCGGCCGCAATACCCTCGAAATAGCTGAGCCCCTGCTTGCCGTCATAGGTGTGGTTGGGACGAACAATATGGCAGGTGGGCTTTGATTTTGCGTCCATCCTCATCCTCCAAGGACTGTGCTGCCGGAAAGGCCGGCGGCGATCATATCATGGAAAACCGCGCAGGCGCGGCGAAAACAAGACTGGTTTATTGATGCAAGCACCCTCCGTCGTATCCGCCAAGGATCTCTGTCTCACCTACCAGACGAATGACGGGCCGGTGCATGCGCTGAGCAATGTCAATCTCGATATCCGCAAGGGCGAATTCGTCTCCTTCATCGGTCCCTCCGGCTGCGGCAAGACGACCTTCCTGCGCGTCATCGCCGATCTCGAACGAACCACATCGGGCGAGATCGCCATCAACAGCATGACGCCGGAAGAGGCGCGCAAGGCGCGCGCCTATGGCTACGTCTTCCAGGCGCCGGCGCTATATCCCTGGCGCACGATCGAAAAGAACATCGCCCTGCCTCTGGAGATCATGGGCTATTCGAGGTCCGACCGGAAGAAGCGCATTGCCGATGCGCTCGATCTCGTCGAACTCTCAGGCTTCAACAAGAAATTCCCCTGGCAACTCTCGGGCGGTATGCAGCAGCGCGCCTCGATCGCCCGCGCGCTTGCCTTCGATGCAGATCTGTTGCTGATGGATGAGCCCTTCGGGGCGCTGGACGAAATCGTCCGCGACCACCTGAACGCAGCCCTTCTGAAACTGTGGGCGCGCACCAACAAGACGATCTGCTTCGTCACCCATTCCATTCCGGAGGCGGTCTATCTCTCCACCAAGATCGTGGTCATGTCGCCCCGCCCCGGCCGCGTGACGGACGTGATCGACTCGACCCTGCCAAGCGAGCGTCCGCTCGATATCCGTGAAACCCCGGAATTCCTGGAAATCGCCCATCGTGTGCGCGAAGGGCTGAGGGCGGGGCATAGTTATGAGCAGTAAGGCTTTGCGTTCGGTTGCCGACGGAACAGGGCAGGGCAACCTCAACCTCCCCAAGTGGAGGGACGCCGCATGAAACCCGACACCTTCAAGGACAAGATCGTCCCCGTCCTCACAATCCTGCTGGTGCTGGTCGCGATCTGGTATGTCGCAGCCGTCATCCTGAACACGCCGTTTCAGCGCGACATGGATACGCGCAACAGCATCACCTCGACCACGATGGAATTTGTCGGCAAGACGCTCTCCCAGCCGAAACCCGTCCTGCCGGCGCCGCATCAGGTGGCGCAGAATGTGTTCGAAAACACCTTCCTCAGAAAGCTCTCGAGCAATCGCAGCCTCGTCTATCACGCAGGCGTCACCCTCTCGTCCACCGCACTCGGCTTTGCCTTCGGCACGCTGCTCGGTATCGTCATTGCCGTTGCCATCATCCACATCAAGGCGCTGGACCGCAGCCTGATGCCCTGGATCATTGCCTCGCAGACCGTGCCCATCCTGGCGGTTGCGCCCATGATCATCGTCGTTCTCGGCTCGATCAACATCACCGGCCTGATCCCCAAAGCGCTGATATCGACCTATCTCTCCTTCTTCCCGGTCGCCGTCGGCATGGTGAAGGGCTTGCGGTCGCCCGAGGTCATGCATCTGGATTTGATGCGCACGTATAATGCCACCGCCGCACAAACCTTCTGGAAGCTGCGCGTGCCCGCCTCCATTCCCTTCCTCTTCACGTCGATGAAGGTGGCAATTGCGGCAAGCCTGGTCGGTACCATCGTCGGCGAACTACCGACCGGCGCTGTTGCCGGCATCGGCTCGAAATTGCTTGCCGGCTCCTATTACAGCCAGACTATCGACATATGGGCGGCACTGGTCGCGGGTTCGGTCCTCGCAGCGATCCTCGTCACGATCGTCGGCCTCGTTGCGAAGATCGTCGATCGCGCCATGGGCGGGAGACCGGCATGAAACAGATGACGCTTTCCTGGCAGGGCCTGGTCGCCCTCCTCTGCGCCATAGCGGCCATGTTCACGCTGCCTGTCTATGCGGCCGGAGCCTCCGAGCCTCCATCATCCATGACGACCGCGCTGATCACCCTGTTCGTCGTCGCCGCGGCGCTGGTTTCCTTCGCGCCCATATCCAGAGCGCTCACCGCCACGGTCCTCTTCATCGGCGCCCATGGCGCAGCCTGGCTGTTGCTCAACACGCTCTCGGGCAACGAGCGCTTTGCCACCCTCTCCTTCTTCCTGCTGCTTGCCGCAGGCTGGCTGCTTGCCTCGCGCTGCGTCACGGAACTGTCCGAACTCCAGCCGCCAACGCCTGTCGGCAAATGGTTGTTGCGCCTGCTGATTCCCGCCATTTTCGGCGCCTGGATCCTCATCATCTGGGAAGCGGCCACGCGCGGCCTCGGCATTCCCTTCGTCATCCTGCCGCCGCCAGGCGCGATCTGGGCGCGCATATCAGGCTCGCTGCCAACCCTTGGCGAAGATATCAGGCAGACGATCTTCAAAGCGGTCCTCATCGGATACGTCATCGGCTGCACGAGCGGCTTCGTGGTTGCCATCCTCGCTGACCGCTTCGCTTTCCTGCGTCGCGGCCTGCTGCCGATCGGCAATATGGTGTCCGCGCTGCCGATCATCGGCGTCGCACCCATCATGGTCATGTGGTTCGGCTTCGACTGGCAGTCAAAGGCCGCCGTCGTCATCATCATGACCTTCTTCCCCATGCTGGTGAACACGGTCGCCGGCCTCGCCGCCTCCGGCAACATGGAGCGCGACCTGATGCGCACCTACGCATCCAACTATTGGCAGACGCTGCTGAAGCTCCGGCTTCCCGCCGCAATGCCCTTCATTTTCAACGCACTGAAGATCAACTCGACGCTGGCGATGATTGGTGCCATCGTTGCGGAATTCTTCGGGACGCCGATCGTCGGCATGGGCTTTCGCATCTCCACCGAGATGGGCCGCATGAATGTCGACATGGTCTGGGCCGAGATCGCCGTCGCGGCGCTTGCAGGCTCGATCTTCTATGGTGTCGTCGCCCTTGCCGAGAGGGCGGTGACGTTCTGGCATCCGTCTATCCGTGGTGGTTAGGCGCGCCCCGGCCTCGCATAGCGGCTTGGGCATAACTTCAGAGGGAAAAAAGAAAATGAAAAAGTTGATGGTTGCAATGATGGCGAGCGCGATGTCGCTTGCCGCGGCCCACGCGATGGCCGCCGACAAGGTGACGCTGCAGCTGAAATGGGTCACCCAGTCGCAGTTCGCCGGTTATTACGTCGCAAAGGACAAGGGCTATTACGAAGAAGAAGGCCTCGACGTCGATATCAAGCCGGGCGGCCCCGACATCGCGCCGGAACAGGTGATTGCCGGCGGCGGCGCCGATGTGATCGTCGACTGGATGGGCGGCGCGCTGGTTGCCCGCGAAAAGGGCGTTCCGCTCGTCAATATCGCCCAGCCCTATCAGAAATCCGGCATGGAAATGATCTGCCGCAAGGATGGTCCGATCAAGACCGAAGCCGACTTCAAGGGCCACACGCTCGGCGTCTGGTTCTTCGGCAACGAATATCCCTTCTTCGCCTGGATGAACAAGCTGGGCCTCAAGACCGATGGCGGTGCTGACGGCGTGACCGTGCTGAAGCAGAGCTTCGACGTGCAGCCGCTGCTGCAGAAGCAGGCCGATTGCATCTCCGTCATGACCTATAACGAATACTGGCAGGCAATCGATGCCGGCCTCAAGCCGGAAGACCTTGTGGTCTTCAACTATACCGCCATGGGCAATGACCTTCTTGAGGACGGCCTTTATGCAATGGAAGACAAGCTGAAGGATCCGGCCTTCAAGGAAAAGATGGTCAAGTTCGTCCGCGCTTCCATGAAGGGCTGGAAATACGCGATGGAAAATCCTGACGATGCAGCCGGGATCGTCGTCGACGCCGGCGGCCAGGACGAAAACCACCAGAAGCGGATGATGGGCGAAGTCGCCAAGCTGATCGGGGATGGTACCGGCAAGCTCGACACCACGCTCTATGACCGCACGGCCAAGGCCCTGCTCGACCAGAAAATCGTCAACAAGGAGCCGTCGGGCGCCTGGACCCACGACATCACGGACGCTGCCGCCAAGTAGCAGCATATCGATGCCGAAATGCAACGCGCGCGGGAGAATCTCCCGCGCGTTTCTGTTTTTTGCACTCGATGGAAAAAATCGCCTTGCAACTGTCGCATTTGTCAGGCGTCAAACGTCAAACCTTGTGCGGGCCGATCAATCATCGTCATGTTCACATAACCCTTAGGTGATTGATGGGCATCGCAATGGTAATTAATGGTATCTCATGGGGAATTATTTTCTGCCGGGCTTGCACGTGGAGCAAATCAATACCACGTACTAGCCGGATTTGCCGGATTGGGACCATAAGTTCCGGCGAACGGGATGCGGGTAAATACCTCTGAGATTTGGAAGACGGCATTCGCCCGACCGCGAGCCTCTTTGAGAACGCGCGAGTTCGGCCGATCCCGTCAAGAGATTGGACGACGACGCATGGCACTCAAGCCGCACGCATTACTACGCGCCTCCACTTTTCCCATCGCCGCTTTTGCGGCCTCGGCTCTGATTGCCGCTACTTTTGCGGCCCCGGCTGTATTTGCCGAGGAACCCCAGGCCACGCAGGCCCAGGCCTCCCAGAACCTGCCTGCAATCGTCGTCACCACAGCGGCGAACCGCACCCTCGTCGACCGTGTCATCGGTACCGGAACGGTCAAGCCCGTCGAGGAAGTCTATATCCAGCCGCAGGTGGAAGGCCTCTCCATTCGCAGTCTGAAGGCTGATGTCGGCGACAAGGTTCAGGCCGACAGCACACTGGCGACGCTGAACGATGACGCTCTGGTCCTGACCAAGAGCCAGATGATGGCGACGAAAGCCAAGGGCGAGGCAAGCCTCGCTCAGCTGCGCGCCCAGCTCATCGAGGCGCAGGCCAATGCCGAACAGGCAAGGCAGCAGCAGGCTCGCGCCCAGGAAATGGGCAAGAAGGGCACGGTTTCGACCGCCCAGGTCGAACAGGCCGATGCGACCGCCGCCGCCGCCAACGCGCGCGTCGCTTCCGCCGAGCAGGCGATCGAAGTCGCCGAAGCCGACCTCAAGGTCTTCGACAGCCAGATTGCCGATGCGGATCTGAAGCTCGCCCGAACCGACGTGAAGACGCCGGTCGCCGGCACGGTCTCGGCAAAGAACGCCAAGGTCGGCGCCATTGCCGCCGGCAACGGCGATCCGCTATTCACGCTTATCCGCGGCGGCGATATCGAGCTTGTCGCCGAAGTCGCCGAGAGTGACATCGTCAGGATCATGGCCGGCCAGAAGGCGACGATCTCGCTTTCCGGCAGCCGCGAGAAGCTTTCCGGCGCAGTGCGCCTGGTGTCGCCGACCGTCGATCCGGTCACCCGCCTCGGCCTCGTCCATATCTCCATCGACGATGACAGCAAGGCGCGTTCCGGCATGTATGGCAGCGCCGAGATCATCGTCCGCGAGACCGAAGGCGTGTCCCTTCCGCTGACGGCGGTTCTCACCGGCAGCGAAGGCTCCTCCGCCCGCAGGGTCGAGAATGGCGTGGTGAAATTCGCCAAGATCGAGACCGGCATCCAGGATGGAGCCTATGTCGAAATCACAAGTGGATTGAAGACCGGCGACGAGGTCGTGGCCAAGGCGGGCGCCTATGTCCGCGACGGCGACCATATCACTCCGGTGCGCGAACAGCCTTCGGCTTCCAACTAAAGAGACCATCCGATGAATTTTTCAGCCTGGTCCATTCGAAATCCGATCGCACCGCTTCTGGCCTTCTGCCTGTTGATATTCATCGGCATGCAGTCCTTCAACAAGCTGCCGATCACGCGCTTCCCGAACATCGACGTACCGCTCGTTTCGATCAGCGTGACGCAGAGCGGTGCTTCGCCGGCGGAACTCGAAATGCAGGTGACGAAGGAGATCGAAGACGCGATCGCCTCGATCACCGGTATCGACGAAATCCAGTCGACGGTGACCGACGGCAGCTCGCAGACTAACGTCATGTTCCGGATGGAAGTGCCGACGGAACAGGCTGTACAGGACGTCAAGGACGCGATCGACCGCATTCGCAGCGATCTGCCGGCAACGGCCGAGACGCCGATCGTCACGAAGGTCGATGTCGAGGGCCAGGCAATCCAGACCTTCGCCGTTTCCTCGCCTGATATGTCGCTCGAAGAACTCTCCTGGTTCGTCGACGATACGATCAAACGTGCGCTGCAGGGCCAGGCCGGCATCGGCCGCGTCGATCGTTATGGCGGCGCCGAGCGCGAAGTGCGCATCGAACTCACACCCGGCAAGCTCGATGCCCATGGCATCACCGCTGCAAGCGTGAACCAGCAACTGCGCGGCACCAACGTCGATCTCGGCTCCGGCCGCGGCCAGGTGGCAGGCAGCGAGCAGGCGATCCGCGTTCTCGGCGACGCCCGCAATGTCGCCGAGCTTGCAGACACGACGATTGCGCTGCCGAGCGGCCGTTTCGTCAAGCTGTCCGATCTCGGCGTCATCAAGGACACATACGAGGAGCCGAAATCCTTCTCGCGCTTCAACGATACGCCTGTCGTCACCTTCGGCGTCTTCCGCTCGAAGGGCGCCAGCGAAGTCAGCGTCGCCGAAACCGTGGCGCAGAGCCTCGACAAGGTGCGGAGCGAAAACCCGAATGTGAAGATCGAGATGATCGACGATTCGGTTTATTTCACGTACGGCAACTATGAAGCCGCCATTCATACGCTGCTCGAAGGCGCGCTGCTCGCCGTCATCGTCGTCCTTCTGTTCCTCAGGAACTGGCGCGCCACCCTGATTTCAGCCATCGCGCTGCCGCTCTCTGCGATCCCGACCTTCTGGGTCATGGACATGATGGGCTTCTCGCTGAACCTCGTCAGCTTCCTGGCTCTGACGCTCGCGACAGGTATTCTCGTCGACGACGCGATCGTGGAAATCGAAAACATCGCCCGCCATATCAAGATGGGCAAGACGCCCTATCGGGCGGCGATCGAAGCGGCGGACGAAATCGGCCTTGCCGTCATCGCCACCACCTTCACGATCATCGCCGTCTTCGTGCCCGTTTCCTTCATGCCGGGCATTCCGGGTCAATACTTCATACAGTTCGGCCTGACCGTCGCTTTCTCCGTCTTCTTCTCGCTGATGGTCGCGCGCCTCATCACTCCGATGATGGCCGCCTATCTGATGCGTGCCGAAGACGGCATGGAAGACCATCACGACAATGACGGTCTGCTGATGCGTGGATACACGCGCCTCATACGCGGCACGACCGGCCACTGGTACACGCGTTATGCGACGTTGCTTGTGGCGATCGGCTTTCTGGTCGGTTCCGTCATGTTGCTCATGCAGGTGCCCGGCAGCTTCCTGCCGCCGGAAGATGCCTCGCGCATCGTTCTCTCGGTCGAGCTGCCGCCCAACGCACGGCTTGACGACACGGAGAAGACGACGGATGCGATCTATGACCGGGTCAAGGACATCAACGGCGTCGACAGCGTCTTCGTCCTCGGCGGCGCGTCGCCGAAGGGCGAACTCGAACTGCGCCGAGCGACCATCACGCTCGCACTCGACAAGCTCGACCAATCGCTGGTCAAGAAGGTGGTCAATGACGTGCTCGGCCATCTCCCCGTCATCGGCCCGATGCTGCCGAAAGTGGAGGTCCACGGCCGCGAGCGTCCGCAATGGGATATCGAAAAGGAAGTCTTCGCCAAGCTGCGCGACATTCCCGACGTCCATATCCTGAAGCTCAACGACCGCGGCGAACGCGACCTCTCGTTCAACTTCCTTTCCAAGAACGAGGAGGACCTGAATAACGCGGTCGGCATTCTGGAATCCAAGCTGCGCGCCGATCCGCTGCTGGCCAATGTCAGCGCCGATGGCGCCCTTCCCCGTCCGGAACTGCAGGTCCGTCCGCGCAAGGACGAGGCCGCTCGCCTCGGCATCACGCCGCAACAGATCTCCGAGACGATCCGCGTCGCCACAATCGGCGACGTCGATGCGGCCCTTGCCAAGATCTCGCTCGACGATCGCCAGATTCCGATCCGGGTTCAGGCATCACTCGACATGCGCCGCGATCTCGCCGCCATCCGGGCATTGAAGATCCAGACGGCCAGTGGCGGCACAGTGCCGCTCGCGACCGTCGCCAATATCGACTATTCGGAAGGTGTGAGCTCCATCAAGCGCAACAACCGTTACCGCGTCGTCTCGATCGGCTCGGACCTGCCGCAGGGCGTGGCGCTCGACACGGCTTCGGCCCGCTTCCGCCAGATCGTCAACGACGCCAAGCTTCCCGCCACCGTGCACCTTGCTGAAAGCGGCGACACCAAGGTGCAGACGGAGATGCAGCAGAGCTTCGTCAACGCCATGCTGATGGGCCTCCTCCTGGTGCTGACGGTGCTGATCCTGCTCTTTAAGGATATCATCCAGCCCTTCACCATCCTGTTCTCGCTGCCACTCGCAATCGGCGGTGTGGCCGCGGGCCTGATCGTCACCAGCAACCCGCTGTCCATGCCGGTCATGATCGGCATCCTGATGCTGATGGGTATCGTCACCAAGAACGCCATCCTGCTCGTCGATTTCGCGATCGAGATGCGCCACCAGGGCATGGCTCGTGTCGAGGCCATGGTCGAAGCCGGCCGCAAGCGCGCCCGCCCGATCATCATGACCTCGATCGCCATGTCGGCAGGCATGCTGCCTTCCGCGCTTGGCGTTGGCGAAGGCGGCTCCTTCCGCGCACCGATGGCGATCGCGGTGATCGGCGGCATCATCGTTTCGACGGTGCTCTCGCTTGTCGTCGTGCCCTCCTTCTTCCTGATCATGGACGATCTTTCCCGCCTCCTCGGCTGGATTTTCGGTCGCCTGGTCGGCAAGAAAGACAAGGAGGACCTGCCGATGTCGAGCGAAGACCTCACTCGCGCCGCGCGCGAGAGCCGCAGCGACATCGACTCGCTGGAGGAGCGCCTGACCGCGATCGAAAGACCGGAAAGCAAGCGCAAGACGGGCAACGACACCAACGTGCTGCGCCTGCCACCCTTCGCGGCTGAATAGGACAGAAATCATAACGCGAAAGGCCGGGCATCGACCCGGCCTTTTCTATTTCCGAATCAGTGCGCTCTCGGCGGCGCCGTGCTGTCTCTTACGACAAGCTCGAGATTGAGCGCCTCGTGGTTCTCAGGCAACGCATTTTCGAGGATCGCAGTCACCGAGCGGCGGGCGATTTCGGCAAAGGGCTGGGCGACGGTGGTCAGGCGCGGAAGCGAGGTTGCGGCTTCCGGCACACCGTCGAAGCCGATGATGGATACGGCTTCCGGCACTTTCAGCCCGCGCTCGGCGAGCCACTGCATGGCAAACAGCGCAACCTTGTCCGACATTGCCAGAATGGCCGTCGGCGGACTGGCAGAAGAGAACAGGGTCTCCATGGCCATGATGGTGCTTGGCCTGTCATGCAGCGTCCCCTGGATCGGAACGGCTTCGCGAGGAATGCCGTATTCGGCCAGCGCCTGCCAGTAGCCATGCATGCGGTCACGCGGGGTCGCCTCCATCTCGGGATCGACACGCTCAGGCGCCACCGGGCCGACAAGGCCATCGACATCGCCGATCGACAGGATCGCGATGTCACGGTGCCCGAGCTCCAGCAGATGCCGTGCAGCCGCCGCTCCACCCGCCACATTGTCGATGCCGATTGCCGGGATCGTCTCATCCTCGATGCCGAGCGCCAGCGCGATGAACGGCAGCTGGCGCTGACGGGTGAGTTCCACGAGCCTCTCTCCGCCTTCCACGCAAAGCAGAATGAAGCCGTCGACGAGCGCGCTGTTGATGTTCCAGGCAAGCCGCTCCTCGTTCATCGCCGAGACGACAGCGATCCCAGTGCCGCTGGAATCACAGACTTCACCGATCGCGGTCATCAGTGAACGCGCCCAGGGGTCATCGAAAAAATAGGTGAGCGGCTCAACGGCGGCGACACCGATCGCGTTCACCCGCCCTGCCCTCAGCAGCCTGCCCTTGACGTCAGGCCCGCTGTAACCGAGCTCCCGGGCGACCTTGAGCACCCGCTCGCGTACTTCCTCCCGCACCACGTCCGGACGGCTGAAAACATTCGATGCCGTGCCCTGCGATACGCCTGCTGCCTTGGCGACATCAGCCAGTCTCACATGCCCTTTGCCCAAAGCTGCTCCTTGCTGGCACCTAAAATCCGAACCACTCTAGCAAAAGATTGTATCGGTTCAAAATGAACTTGACAGAACGGCGGCCGAGGAACAAGATTGAATCGGTTCAAGAACTCTATACGGAACTTGAATCGATTCAACAACTAGGAGAATGAAGCGATGATTCCGGTCAGTTCGCTTTTCAAGGATCTCTATGAGGATCGCTGGGGCAACCCGCGCGACAACAAGCCCGCTGAAGAAACCGAGCACGGTAAACGTTTGTTTGTCTTCCTGCCGTTCATGCGCCGGTTGATGAGCGGCCGCAAACACCCAAACGCCTGGTCCTTCACCATTCCAACCGATCACAGACCTCGATAGAGGTGCGCAACGCCGGCGTTTGATCAAAATCAATTTCCTCGCGCCTTGCTTCCCCTATTCTGGCATCATCAGGGGAAAATTGGTGGCGTAGATCGCTGCCGGAGGTCGGAACATGAACAGGATGCTGATGCCAGGCAGCCGCGAGCGGGCGCTGCTCTCAAGGGCTGGAATTTTTGCGGAGCTGAATGGTGCTGAGGCCGAGGCCTTGCGTGCCTGCTCCACGGTAATCTCTTCGGCTTCACACGACATTCTCTTCCAGGAAGGCGAACCCGGCGTTTATTTCTACAGCGTGCTGGAGGGCTACGTCCGGCTCTTTCGCCTCAACGGCGAAGGCAGGGAAGCAGATATCCGTATCTGCGAGCCAGGCGACAGCTTCGCCGAATGCCTGATCCAGGCCGGCGGCACCTATCGTTACGGAGCCCAGTCGATGGACAACACGGTGCTTGCCCGCTTCCACATCGGCAAGGTGCGCGCTCTTTTGGCGGAATACCCGCAGATCGGCACCGCGATCATGCACAGCCTGTCGCTGCATCTGCTGGCAACTATGGAATGCCTGGCCAACGACCGCATGCAGACTGCACCGCAACGCGTCGCGCATTACATTCTCTCTCATTGCGTGGAGGAGAGCGCCGCAGCGGCTTCGCTACGGCTGCCATTCCCGAAGAACCTGCTCGCCCGAAAGCTGGGGCTCGCCCCCGAGGCGCTCTCGCGCGCCTTTTCGACGCTCAAATCCGCAGGCGTGACCGTGCGCGGCCGCGTCATCGCCATCAGTGACGTCAACACGCTCAGGCGTATCTAGCCCTTAAAGACCGCCCTGCACGCGCAGAAAGTCGACAATCGAACTGATGCCATCACCGCGCTTCATGTCGGAGAAGACGAACGGACGCGTCGCGCGCATGCGCGTGGCATCGCGGTCCATCACTTCGAGGTCAGCCCCGACATAAGGCGCCAGATCCTTCTTGTTGATGACGAGAAGATCCGATCGGGTAATGCCCGGCCCGCCCTTGCGCGGAATTTCCTCACCCTGGCAGACGGAAATCACATAGATGGTGATATCGGCGAGATCAGGCGAGAAAGTCGCCGCCAGATTGTCGCCGCCGGATTCGATGAAGACGACGTCGAGATCGGGAATGCGCTCGTTGAGGTTGGCAATGGCCTGCAGGTTGATCGTCGCATCCTCGCGGATGGCCGTATGCGGGCAGCCGCCGGTCTCAACACCGACGATCCGGTCTGATGGCAGCGCCTGCATGCGCACCAGTGCTTCGGCATCCTCGGTCGTGTAGATGTCGTTCGTCACGACGGCGACCGAATAATCGTCGCGCATCGCCTTGCAGAGCTTTTCCGTCAGCGCCGTCTTGCCCGAGCCCACCGGTCCGCCGATGCCGACCCGCAGGGGTCCGTTTCTTGATTTCATGTGTCTTACTCCAATCGAAGTCGGATGATAGCGAAGCGCCAATTTCCCGCCACCGTCAAATGACGCAGATGCACGGATGATCTCCCTGCTCAGGAGCGGAACAACCGGGTCTGCTGCGTCTCGTGGCGAAGCCCGGCAATGTCGGCCTGGACAGTTGCCGAACCCAGATCGTCGAGGCTGGAGCGGGCAGCGCGCGCGGCAATATCCATCACATGCGCTTCAAGCCCGGCGAGAATGGCAACGCCATCCTTCTGTCCCGCGACACCAAGCCGGATGCCGGCAGATACCGCCTGGGAAAGATAGGCATGAAGAAAAGCTGCGAGCGCTTGTTCGAGCGCTATCCCATGCGCGCCCGTCACCGCACCGACAGCCACCGGATAGGCGACCCTCTTCGGCAATCGGCTGAAGACGTCGTCAGGCCAGGCCTGTGCAGCCGTCAGAAAGGCTTCGCCAAGCAGCATCGTCTCCTGATGCCGCTCGCGCGAACCGGCAAGCGCTGCAGCAAGCCCGGCGAGCTCAGTAAGACGATCGCCATCGCGGTAACCCCGATGGCTCCCGGCAAAAAGCACGGCGTCGTTCCAGACGGAGCCGTTGCCGGTCAGCGTCTGCAGCCAGCGCCGCAACATGTCGGCATCGCGCACCAGCCCATCCGCCACGGCCCGCTCCAGCCCGCCGGAATAGGCGAATGAACCAACGGGAAAAGCCGGCGAAAGCCATGCCGTCAGGCGCAACAAGGCCTGCAGCTCACGATCCTCGGCCATCAAGCGTCAATCGTGTTTATGATTGTGGTGGCCGTGGTCATGCCCATGGCCATGATGATCATGGTCGTGATGGTCATGGTGATCATGATCATGGCCGTGGTGCTCGTGGTCGTGGTGATCGTGACCATGGTCATGGCCGTGATCGTGATCGTGATGATCGTGACCGTGCGAATGTCCGCCATGGGAATGATAGGCGCCACGCGCCGGCTGGAAGGGCTCTTCGATGTCGAGCACCATCGCGCCCAACCCCTGCAGCATGGTGCGGATGACATGATCGCGCAGGATCACGATGCGATCCTCCTCGATCTGCGCAGAGAGATGACGGTTGCCGAGATGCCAGGCAAGTTCGATCAGATGCGCGCGGTCGCGGCCGCGCACCTCGAACAGCTTTTCGTTTGCGGCAAGGATTTCGATCAGTTCACCATCCTCGCGCACCAGCATGTCACCATTGGCAAAAAGCACCGGCTCCTTGAGATCGAGCATCACCATCTCGCCGTTCTCCAGATGCAGGAGCTTGCGGCGCAGGTGCCGCAGATCGTGCGGCAGCTTGACCTGTGAGGTCGGGTGGGAAGAAGGGGTGCCGGCGGGCAGATAAGATGTAACGCGCTGCATGAGATATCCGTTAAACTGGGACCTAGACCATGCAAAATAGCCCTTCGCGATGCAAGCACCAATGCACGTTTCGTAACTGGCAGCTCTAGATTCCCGACGCCTGCAGCAGGCCCGCCTCGTCAGGCGCAATACCCTGAACGCCGAGGCCATTTTCGACGAGCCCGTGCCAGGCGTGATTCAGCCCTTCCCTCTCGTGGACGACACGATTGCGGCCGAGTGCCTTGGCGAGATAGAGCGCCTTGTCGGCGGAGGCATAGACCGCCTCTTTGTCGCGCCCCTCATGGAGATCGGCAATGCCGCCTGATATCGTGATGGTGACGTCGTGCCCATCCGCCGGAATGGGCTGCGCTGCAATCTGCGCCCTCACCCCTTCGATGCGCGCTACCCGCTCCTCCGGCGTCCCGCCCTGAACGACGACTCCGAATTCCTCCCCGCCGAGCCGCGCCACGACCGAAGCGCCATCGAAAGCCGCAGAAAGCATGGCTGAGACGGCCGTAATGACGGCATCACCGCAGCCATGGCCGAAACGGTCGTTGATCGCCTTGAAACGGTCGACGTCGAAAATGGCGAGGCAAGCGTCTCCCTCCACCCTCTCCAGGGCATCGGTGAAAGCACGCCGGTTCAGGAGCCCGGAGAGCGTGTCGGTGCGGCTGAGCTTTTCGAATTTGGCACGGGAGACAGTCAGGTCATGGATGGCAAAGCCCGCCACGAGCGACAGCACGCCGGACACCATTCCGCCGATCAGCCAGGAGAGGATGATGGCAAAGATCATGGCATGCCCGAGGGTAATCGGCAGCACACCCATGAAGTTGAGCGGCGGCAGCGTGATCACGATGATGAAGCCGGACAGTATTACTGCCAGAAAACTCATCTTCAGCGCAAAAGTATAAACGGTTTTGCGATGCTCGAAACTGCCTAGCTCAGCCTGAAGCGATATCCAGTTTTCCATGAGAATCGGCCTTCCTGCCCAGCGTCTTCAGGCCATTGATAGGGTCGCAGTTGCTGCGGAGGTCTTAATTCAATCGCTAAAATTTGAGTGATTTCGGGGGATTCAACCGTTCTGTTTTTTCTAGCAGGAAGTGCAACTTTTCGGCACAGGCCTGACCGCTATGGGAAATACATCTAAAAACTTGATTTCAAAGGGATTTTACGAAGCATAATCGGCGCCTGTTTCAGAATGACCTATGGTTTAAAAACCACAGTCTATCCACTGATTTTCACAACTAGTCGGGGAATGATGCTCAGAATTCACTTTAAGGGTAACAACGGGGGACAGTGCGTCGAAAACACAAGGGTTAAAACGAAAAATAACGCCGCGCCGTCAGCGGCGCCAGGTTGCAGGAGGTCCTCTATACTTCAATTATAGAGGCTAAGCGAAAGCACCAGCGTCTGCGGCAACGGGTTCCAGAAACCCGTTCGCAGGCCGCCTGTCCGTAGCGCAGCGGCAGTCCATGTATTGCAACCAAATAGCGCATTGAAATAGCCCCTCGCCTCGAAGAACCTGTCGTAATCGCCATATCCCCTGTCGCCGACCGACACGACAGCTCCGTTTTCCCGGATGAAACTGTCATTGATGAAGCCGAGCAGCTTCTCGAACCGTTCGCCATCGACATCGAGAACTGTCACGGCTGGATGGGTTTCGGAAATACCTCCAGCAACATCGACATGCATCACCGAGTTGTCGATCGTCAGGGCGCGAAACACCGGCATCGGCTTCAGATCGGCCCAGGTCGGCGTTTCCAGATAGAACGAGCGCCCGCCCCACCCGAAGACCAGCCATTGTGCGGCGGGATCGCTGACCGGAATGCCGGCATCTTCGAGGAATAAAAAGGAAGCCCGAAGCCGATCATCGAGCGGGATCGCTATATCCGTGTGGATCGGCCCGGAAAGCAGCAGAATACGCTTTGAAGGCACTGCCGCCGAAGATGCTTCGGCTGCCACGAGCAACGGTCTTGGAATGAAGGTGCCGCCGGCCATCAATAACAAAAGCAGCGCGACTGCGCGTATCAGCCATCGCACTGCCAGCTTCACACCGATCATGAAAGAAACTCAGAACAGGAAATAACGCTGCGCCATCGGCAACACTGTCGCCGGTTCGCAGGTCAGCAGCTCGCCGTTCGCCCGTACTTCGTAGGTTTCCGGATCGACCTCGATATCGGGGGTGAGGTCGTTGTGGACCATCGACGCCTTGGAGATGCCGCCGCGTGTGTTCTTTACGGCAACCAGATTCTTGGCGACGCCGAGGCGACCCTTGAGCCCGGCATCGAGCGAAGCCTGGGAGACGAAGGTGACGGAAGAATTCGTCAGGCTCTTGCCGAAAGAAGCAAACATCGGGCGGTAATGCACCGGCTGCGGCGTTGGGATCGAGGCATTCGGATCGCCCATGGGGGCTGCCGCAATGGAGCCTCCAAGCAGCACCATATCCGGCTTCACGCCGAAGAAGGCCGGATTCCAGAGGACGAGGTCGGCGCGCTTGCCGACCTCGATCGAGCCGATCTCATGCGACAGGCCGTGCGCAATCGCCGGATTGATCGTGTATTTGGCGACGTAACGGCGAACACGGAAATTGTCGTTATCGCCCTTTTCTTCTTTCAGACGGC
This sequence comes from Rhizobium sp. BK512, assembly GCF_014194915.1. Taxonomy (NCBI): domain Bacteria; kingdom Pseudomonadati; phylum Pseudomonadota; class Alphaproteobacteria; order Hyphomicrobiales; family Rhizobiaceae; genus Rhizobium; species Rhizobium sp. BK512. Next base: position 956,736 of record NZ_JACIAS010000001.1, read on the forward strand.
CGCGCTGGCGCTTCATCTTGTCTGCCGTTTGCCAGGTGCGGATCAGCACTTCGCCAACTCGGCCCATGGCCTGGCTGTCGGAGGAAATGATCGAGAAGGCGCCGATATCGTGCAGGATGTCTTCCGCCGCGATCGTCTCCTTGCGGATACGGCTTTCGGCAAAGGCGATATCCTCCGGGATCGATGGTGACAGGTGATGGCAGACCATCAGCATGTCCAGATGCTCGGCAATCGTATTGACCGTATAGGGCCGCGTCGGGTTGGTGGACGAGGGAATGACGTTCGGCTGGCCGCAGATCTTGATGATGTCGGGCGCATGACCGCCACCCGCACCCTCCGTATGGAAGGCATGGATGGTACGGCCCTTGATGGCACCGATCGTATCTTCGACGAAGCCGCTTTCGTTCAGCGTATCCGTATGGATCATCACCTGCACGTCATACTCGTCGGCAACCGAGAGGCAGCAGTCAATGGCGCCGGGTGTCGTGCCCCAATCCTCATGCAGCTTCAGCGAGGTCGCACCGGCGAGCACCATTTCCTGCAATGCGCCGGGCAGCGAGGCATTGCCCTTGCCTGCAAAGGCAAGGTTCATCGGGAAAGCATCGGCCGCCTCGATCATGCGGGCGATATGCCAAGGGCCGGGCGTGCAGGTGGTTGCAAGCGTGCCGTGCGCCGGTCCGGTGCCGCCGCCGAGCATACAGGTGAGCCCGCTCATCAGCGCTTCCTCGATCTGCTGCGGAGCAATGAAATGGATATGGCTGTCCATGCCGCCAGCGGTGAGGATCTTGCCCTCGCCGGCGATCGCTTCCGTACCCGGGCCGACGATGATGTTGACACCAGGCTGCATATCCGGATTGCCAGCCTTGCCGATCGCGGCAATGCGACCATCCCTCAGCCCGATATCGGCCTTGTAGATGCCGGTATGGTCGATAATGACGGCGTTGGTGATGACGGTGTCGACAGCCCCGCCTGCCCGCGTCACCTGGCTCTGGCCCATGCCGTCACGGATAACCTTCCCGCCGCCGAACTTCACCTCTTCACCATAGGTGGTGAAGTCGTTTTCGATCTCGATGAATAGCTCCGTATCGGCAAGGCGGACCTTGTCGCCGGTGGTCGGACCGAACATGCCGGCATAAGCCGCGCGGGAGATCTTGTATGGCATCTATCAGGCTCCTTGGGAGGAAGAGGCGAGCGGCTTTCCGGCAAGCCGCGTCAGGCGGCCGGCCGCAACATAGGAATCGACGAGCTGCTTTTCTGCGGCAAAGGGATGCCACTCCCAGCCCACATGGCCGAAGCCGGCAAGTGTCACATTATCGTCGGGAAATCTGTCGAGCACGTCGCCGATCACGATCATGCCGCTGCTCGGCACGACATAAGGTGCTGGCGAGAAGGCAGAAAGCGCCTGATCGATGCTTTCATGAATCTTGATGTCAACGACCCGATGCAGCTTGCCAGCTTGCACGCAGAAGTCGTTGAATTGGCTTGTGTAGTCATCGCAGAAATCATCGAGCTCGGGATGCGAGACGGCAAGCGGCCCGCGCATGGCTGCAAATTTTTCGGGATCGCGCACGCTCCAGATTTCCGCGGCTTCGAGTGTGGCCGGATGGATGCGCCAGCTTTCCGAAGCGAGCATCGCCTTGGCGGGCCGACCGGTATTGCACACCGCAATCGCATCGGTGCGCGTGCCGCCGCTGCCATAGGAACGGCACTCGTTGAAGCGGATGACGAAGTCGGCGGCATCGATGACCTCTGCCCCGCCTTCTCCCACGTCGCCATTGCCCACGATCATGATTGCCCTGCCCACCTTACTGGCCCATCCCTTCGGCAAGCTCCTTGAGCTCCTTGGTCCTGGCATCCGTGAGGTCGGCCAGGCAGCCCGCCACCAGCATCGGCTCCATCGTGCCGCCGCGGGCCTGGAAGCCGTAATTCTCGCATTGCGCGTCGCGATAGTTGATCCAGGCACGCTGTGCCTTGAGCAACGCCTGCTCGGCACCCTTCATGTCATCGTCGAGATCCTTGTCGATCGCCACCATGGCGGCGCGCGTCAGCTTGTACTGGGCGTTGAGCCCCTTGTCGGCCTCGTCATAGCGCGCCTGCGCGCAACTGGTCATATCGGACTGTGTCTGCGCATTGTCGCAATCCACGTCCTCGGCATGGGCGCCACCTGCGGCCAGCAGCATCAGCGCCGCACCGATGAACCCGATCTTCAAGCGCATGTATTTCCTCCTGTCATTTTCTTTTTGATCAAAGCCGGCCCATGACCAGCTGGCGGAAGCCATAGACTTCACGCTTGCCGGAGACCGGTATGAGCGTCACCGAACGGGTCTGGCCCGGCTCGAAGCGCACGGCCGTGCCGGCGGGAATGTCGAGCCGCATGCCATGGGCCTTGTCGCGATCGAAGGACAGACCGGCATTGGTCTCGGCAAAATGATAGTGGCTGCCGACCTGTACGGGACGATCGCCGGTATTGGAGACCTCAAGCGTCACGGTCGGTGCGCCGGCATTGAGCTCGATCTCGCCGCTTGCAGCAATGATTTCGCCAGGGATCATCTGTCTCTCCTTAAGCCACCTTGGGCGCGCAGCCCTCGGCCTTCAGAACACGCTTCGTGGATGCCGGATTATTCAGGAGCTTCGCCGCAGGCCGGATCGGTCTGGCTACGAGGTTGCCGCCGCAATTCGGGCATACGCCCTTGAGGACATTGTCAACGCAATCCGCACAGAACGTGCACTCGAACGTGCAGATCATCGCTTCGGCACTGTCGGGCGGCAGATCCTTGTCGCAGCATTCGCAATTGGGTCGAAGCTCCAGCATGGCTTACTCCTCAGCGGATCGGCTCGTGAACGGTCACCAGCTTCGTGCCGTCGGGGAAAGTCGCCTCGACCTGCACGTCGTGGATCATCTCCGCAATGCCTTCCATTACCTGGTCGCGGGTGATCACATGGGCTCCGGCCTCCATCAGTTCGGCGACCGGGCGGCCATCTCGTGCGCCTTCGACGACGAAGTCGCTAATGAGGGCGATGGCTTCCGGATGGTTCAGCTTGACGCCGCGCTCCAGCCGCTTGCGCGCCACCATGGCGGCCATGGAAATCAACAGCTTGTCTTTTTCTCTCGGAGTGAGGTTCATCGTCTACCCGCTTGTTGAACTTACAGATTCCAGACTTTCGGCACAGGCGCTCCGTTGCGCAAGGCGGAAATGACCGGGATCAGGATTTTTCTCAGCGCAAAACCATCGGCTGCCGCAAGGCGCACGACGATCTTGTCGCTCCAGGCACTCGCTCCGCCCATATGCCCGTCCAGCAGCGGCCGCACCTTGGCGAGATAGGGTTCGGACATCGGCCCTGCGTAAAGCACCGTCGCAAAGGCCACCTGCCCGCCGAGCACCGCCTGCTCTGCCGCAAGCAGCGCCACCGCATCAGAAAGGCGCAGTTCCTCGGCATGAACAAGCTGACCCGAGCGGCGGATGCGCCAGCGGTCGCGAAACAGCCCCGTCTCCATCGTTTCGCCCATGGCGGTGCGGCCAAGCAGGATGGCTTCGACAGCAAGGAACTCCGCGCTGTCATCGAGATCGACATCCAGCCGGCGAAACAGCGATGCACGATCGAAAAGAATGGTCTCCTGCGGCAACCAGTCGACGCGGGCGCCCGGTCCGACCGCGATCTGCGTCGTCACCTCTGCCGTTCCGGCCGATGCCTTGTAGATCTTCTCGCAGGCTTGCGTCGTCACATCGATGCGCGTACCCGCTCCAGCCGATATGCTCCAGTTCATCCGGTCGCCGCCGGTCAGCCCGCCGGCCGTATTGATGATGACGGCCTCCATCGAGGCATCGAACGTATCCGGCAGGCGGATCTTTGCCGCACCTTCCTGATAGAGTTCCTGAATCCGCGTACGCCCGCCCTGCACCTTGGCAGCGAGATGCCCGCGTCCTTCCGCTCTCTGCGGTCTCGTGATGCCCGCCGCCGCACCTGTCATGCCACCCCCGTGCAGAAGCCATCCTGTCTGGCAACTTGCGTTGAATGTCTCTGTTGACTGCAACAAAGCAAGTCCCGTGCCGCTTTCCGAAAGCCCATGCCCCCACGGGCCATAAGGATGACGCGCAAGGCATCTGCCGCAAAATGCGGCATCTGCCAGCGCGATCGCCAGAGAGGTCATACGGTCAGATGGCGGCGCGCTTCCGGCGTATCCAGAGTTTCGGCAAGGCCCTCATGCACGATCTCGCCGCGGTCCATGATGTACACGTAGTCGGCAAGCTCACGGCAGAAGTCGAGATACTGCTCGACGAGCAGGATCGCCATGCCGGTGGAATCGCGGAGATAACGGATCGCCCGGCCGATATCCTTGATGATCGATGGCTGGATGCCCTCGGTCGGCTCGTCGAGCACCAGGATCTTCGGCCGCGTGACCATGGCACGTCCGATCGCCAGCTGCTGCTGTTGCCCGCCCGAGAGATCGCCGCCGCGACGCGACAACATCGACTTCAGCACCGGGAAGAGACTGAAGATATCGTCGGGGATGTTGCGGTCGCGGCGGCCAAGCGGAGCAAAGCCGGTTTCGAGGTTTTCCTTCACCGTCAGCAGCGGGAAGATTTCACGCCCCTGCGGCACATAGCCGATGCCCTGCTTGGCACGGGCAAAGGGCGGCAGGCCGTTCAGCTTCGCATCGTTGAAGGTAATGGTTCCCGCCGATATCGGATGCTGGCCGGTGACGGCGCGCAACAGCGAACTCTTGCCCACGCCATTGCGCCCGAGCACACAGGTGATCTTGCCCATCTCGGCCTTGATCGAGATGCCGCGCAACGCCTGGGCCGCGCCATAATGAAGATTTGCGTTTTCGACTGTCAGCATCCGTTCACCCATTCCCCATCAGTTCATCAGCGTACGCCTCAGCACCTGCAAGGCGTTTTCCTGTTCTTTCGTTTTCTCGCCACCGACGGCGGCCACGTCCTCGGCAATGCCGATGAGTTGCTGACGCTCCTGCATGTCGAGCGCCTGCAGCCACAGGTCGCGGAAGCGGCGGATCGGGTCTTCGGGGCTGATGGCGTTCTTGGACGCCCATTCGCCGAAAACCAGCACCTCTTCCATGTCGCCCGGCCGGATGATACCTCGCATTCGATCCCGCACGACATCCTTCGCCGCGTCGAAATACATCGGCTTTTCCTTGGCGAGGCAGAAGAAGAAGGCCACTGCCGCAATCGCCGGATCGGCAATCGAAGCCAGCGGTGCCACCGCCGCCTGCTTGCGGAACTTGCCGCGCTTATATGCACCCCGCATGCGCTCGACGGAATCGATGATCTCGCTTCCAGCCTCACGCATCATTTTAAAACGCCAATACCAGACGGCCGCGCCGCCGATCGCCATGACAAGAATTCCGAGAAAAGCCATTATGAAACCCCACCGTAAAAACCGCTCGTTTTAGAGCGCCTTCTCCTGTCAGGTTCAAGCCTAGAAGTTGCATTTTTAGCGACCAAGATAGTTCTCGATCACCTTCGGATCGTTGCTGACGAAGTCGATCGATCCCTCGGCCAGCACCGAGCCTTCCGCAAGACAGGTCACCTTCACACCGAGATCGCGAATGAAGCCCATATCGTGCTCCACGACGACGACAGACCGCGTCTTGGCGATATCCTTGAGCAGGATTGCCGTTTCCGCCGTCTCGGCATCGGTCATGCCAGCCACAGGCTCATCGACTAGCAGAAGCTTCGGCTCCTGGGCTAAGAGCATGCCGATCTCCAGCCACTGCTTCTGACCATGCGACAGGTTGGCCGCAAGCTCATCTCGGCGATGCGTCAGGCGCACCGTTTCCAGGATCTCATCGATACGATTCTTGTCTTCACCGGACAGGCGATAGAAGAGCGTCGAAAACACCGTGCGCCGGCGGTTGAGCGCCAGTTCCAGATTGTCCCAGACCGTATGGCTTTCGAAGACCGTCGGCTTCTGGAATTTCCGGCCGATGCCAAGCTGGGCGATATCGGCCTCGTCCTTCTTGGTGAGATCGATCGTGCCGTTGAAGAAGACCTCACCCTCATCCGGCCGGGTCTTGCCCGTGATGATGTCCATCATCGTCGTCTTGCCGGCGCCGTTCGGGCCGATGATCGCCCGGAGTTCGCCGGGTTCGATGACGATGGAGAGCGAGTTGAGCGCCTTGAACCCGTCGAAGGAGACCGAGACACCGTTGAGATAGAGCACGCTGTTGGGTTTGACGTCGGGGATCATGGTCTACTCCGCAGCCTGGATTTTTGCTTCGACGCCCTCCTCGGCGGCAACAGGCGTCACGCCGTTCGAGACCGGCTTCCGCTTTCCGAGATACTGGGCGATCGTGCCGACGATGCCCTTCGGCAGGAACAGCGTGACAAGCACGAAGAGGCCGCCGAGCGCAAAAAGCCAGTAATCGGGGAAGAGGCCGGTGAAGATCGTCTTGCCGCCGTTGACGAGGATGGCGCCGATGATCGGCCCGATCAATGTCGCCCGCCCGCCGACAGCCGTCCAGATGACGACTTCGATGGAGTTGGCTGGCGCGAATTCGCCGGGATTGATGATGCCGACCTGCGGCACATAGAGCGCGCCGGCAATGCCTGCCATCATCGCCGAGACGACGAAGGTGAAGAGCTTGAAATGCTCGACGCGATACCCGAGGAAGCGGGTGCGGCTTTCCGCATCACGCACGCCGACCAGCACCTTGCCGAATTTCGAGCGCACGATCGCCGAGGCAATCATCAGCGAGAGGGCAAGGAAGATCGCGGTCGCCGCAAAGAGCGTAGCACGCGTGCTATCCGCCTGCACATTGAAGCCGAGGATTTCCTTGAAATCGGTCATACCGTTATTGCCACCGAAGCCCATATCATTGCGGAAGAAGGCGAGCAGCAGTGCATAGGTCATGGCCTGCGTGATGATCGACAGATAGACGCCGTTGACCCTGCTGCGGAAGGCGAACCAGCCAAAGACGAAGGCAAGCAGGCCGGGCACAACGAGCACCATTAGTGCCGCAAACCAGAACTGGTCGAAACCATGCCAGAACCAGGGCAGTTCCTTCCAGTTCAGGAAGACCATGAAGTCCGGCAAGATCGGATCTCCATAGACGCCGCGCGGGCCGATCTGCCGCATCAGATACATGCCCATCGCATAACCGCCGAGCGCGAAGAACGCGCCATGGCCGAGCGAGAGAATGCCGCAAAAGCCCCAGACAAGATCGAGCGCCAGCGCCAGCAGCGCATAGGTCAGGTACTTGCCGAACAGGGCCATGATGTAGGTCGGCACATGCAGCGGATTGTCCGCCGACGTCGCCAGGTTGAGCACCGGCACGAGAACTGCGACCACCAGCAGGATGGCGATGGCAATGGAAATCCGGCGATCGAGAGACCGGAGAAGGAAGGCCGTAATCATGCTTCCACCGCCCTTCCTTTGAGTGCGAAGAGCCCGCGGGGACGCTTCTGGATGAAAAGAATGATGAGGACGAGCACCAGGATCTTGCCGAGCACGGCGCCGGCAAAGGGCTCGAGGAATTTGTTGACGACACCGAGCGACAGAGCGCCGACCAGCGTGCCCCAGAGATTGCCGACACCGCCGAAGACCACGACCATAAAACTGTCGATGATGTAGCTCTGGCCGAGGTTCGGCGAGACGTTGTCGATCTGCGAGAGCGCGACACCCGCCATGCCGGCAATGCCGGAACCGAGCGCGAAGGTGAAGGCATCGACCCAGCCGGTGCGGATACCCATGGATGAGGCCATGCGCCGGTTCTGGGTGACGGCACGCATCTGCAGGCCGAAGGCGGAGCGCTTAAGCAGCATCAGCAGCGCCACGAAGACAGCCATGGAAAAGACGATGATCCAGAGACGATTCCAGGTGATCGATAATCCGCCGAATTCGAAAGCGCCCGACATCCAGCTCGGATTGCGTACTTCGCGGTTGGTCGGGCCGAACACCGTGCGCACTGCCTGCTGCAGGATCAGCGAGACGCCCCAGGTGGCAAGCAGCGTCTCCAGCGGCCGGCCATAGAGGTAGCGGATGACGACGCGCTCGATGATGAGGCCGACGAAACCCGTGAAGATGAATGCGGCAGGCACGGCAAAGGCCAGCGAATAATCGGCCATGCCGGGAAAGTTCGCAGTGATATATTCCTGCACGACATAGGTCGTGTAGGCGCCGATCATCACCATCTCGCCATGCGCCATGTTGATGACGCCCATGACGCCGAAGGTGATGGCAAGGCCGATGGCCGCAAGCAGCAGCACCGAACCGAGCGACAGGCCGTACCAGACGTTCTGGACAATATTCCAGAGAGCCAGGCTGCGGTTGATGATGCTGATATGCGCCTGAATGGCAGGCTTGAGATCATCGGGAGCCGTCGCCAGCGCGGTGGTCAGGATAATCAGCGCATCACGGCCGCCGCGCGCGGCAACCGTATCGATCGCCTGTCGCTTTTCATCGGCGCTCATATCGCTCTTCAGCACCATGACGGCGCGGGCTGCTTCCATCGTGCTCTTGATCTCGGCGTCCTTTTCACCAGCCAAAGCGGAATTCAAGAGGTCGAGATTGGCCGGATCGGCATCCTTCAAAAGCCCCTGGGCAGCCGCGAGGCGGGCGCCGCGATCGGGGCTCAGCAGCGTCATCTGGCTCGTCATCGTGCCGATGAGCGTGCGCAGCGAATTGTTGATCTTCACCTTCGACATCGTATCGGGATCGATGTCGGCAACGGCTTCGCCGGTGAGTGGATCGGAATAGGTCGGCTCATCATCCGTGCCGCCCTGAACGAGCACAGGACCGCCCTCGTCGGAATTCACATAGAGCAGGCCGTCGCTCAGTTGCTGCAATATCTGGCTGACATGTGCATCCTTGGAAGCGACGAGCGCCTTGATGGCCGCTTCACGCTCAGGAAAGCCGCCAACGCCAAGCGCATCGACAAGAGCGTGGACATCATCCTGGGCCTTCAGACCAGCCGTCAGTCCTGTCAGTGTCAGGCAAACAGTCAAAAGAAAGATCTTGATGGCGCGATACATCGGCTTTCCCGCCTAAATTATCATGGCAACCGCTGGGACGAAGCTTCCGCCCGGATTTGAAGTCCGGACGGAAGTCTTGTGGCTCATGCCGGACGGGTTAACTCAGGAACCCTTGCCGCCGCACTTGCCGGTGGCAACGTTGAAGTTGCCGCAGTTCATCGGCTTGCGCCAATCGGAGATCAGGTCCTTGGAGTCCGGCAGGAAGTCGGACCATTCGTCGCCGACGACCTCGGGGGTCTGCTGGACGATTTCAAACTGGCCGTTCGCCTGGATTTCACCGATCAGCACCGGCTTGGTGATGTGGTGGTTCGGCATGACAGTCGCGGTACCGCCGGAGAGGTTCGGAACGGAGACACCGATGATATGGTCGAGAACTGCATCCGTATCGGTCGTGCCGGCAGCTTCGACGGCCTTAACCCAGGCGTTGAAGCCGATATAGGCAGCTTCCATCGGGTCGTTGGTCACGCGCTTGTCGTTCTTCGTATAGGCGTGCCATTCCTTGATGAACTTCTTGTTGATCGGCGTATCGACCGATTCGAAGTAGTTCCAGGCAGCGAGATGGCCGACGAGCGGCTTGGTGTCGAGACCGGCAAGCTCTTCTTCGCCGACCGAGAAGGCGACGACAGGGATGTCGGTAGCCTTGACGCCCTGGTTGCCGAGTTCCTTGTAGAAGGGAACGTTGGCGTCGCCGTTGATGGTGGAGACGACGGCGGTCTTCTTGCCGGCAGCGCCGAATTCCTTGATCTTGGAAACTTCCGTCTGCCAATCGGAGAAGCCGAACGGCGTGTAGTTGATCAGGATGTCTTCCTTCGGAATGCCCTTGGATTCGAGATAGGCTTCCAGGATCTTGTTGGTCGTGCGCGGATAGACGTAGTCGGTGCCTTCGAGCACGAAGCGCTTCACGCCTTCGGTGTTCATCAGGTAGTCGACCGCCGGGATCGCCTGCTGGTTCGGAGCAGCACCCGTGTAGAAGATGTTGCGCGAGGATTCTTCACCCTCATACTGGACGGGATAGAAGAGCAGCGAATTCAGCTCTTCGAAAACCGGCAGGACCGACTTGCGCGAAGAGGAGGTCCAGCAACCGAAAACGGCCGCAACCTTGTCCTTTTCAATCAGCTCGCGCGCCTTTTCGGCAAAGAGCGGCCAGTCGGAAGCCGGGTCGACGACAACGGCTTCAAGCTTCTTGCCGAGAAGGCCGCCCTTCTTGTTCTGCTCGTCGATGAGCATCAGCATGGCGTCTTTCAGCGTCGTTTCGGAAATCGCCATCGTGCCGGAAAGCGAGTGAAGAACGCCGACCTTGATCGTATCGTCTGCAGCAACTGCGCCATGGAAGGCAGCCGATGCGGCCATGACCGCGCCGAGCGCTGCGCCCGTAATTGTGGATCTGAGATTCATCTGGTTGAACTCCCCTCTCTTGTTCCGCAACAGGCCGGAAACGGTGATTAACTGTTGCTTAAAGAACTATCGGGTGCTGCACCGCAAAACCGTATACGTCGATTGACGTAGTCGACGGGGCGAAATGTGCAGCTTTGCGCTGCATCGCACTCTTAAGCCCCGGAATGATCCGTGTTACGAAAGCGTCACAAGGGGAACGAAAGCCTGAAGGAGCCGTATGGCAGCGCGCCAACGCATCATTCCTGTGCGCCGCGAATATAATCGCTGGGTCGCCAACCAGACGCTTGAAGACTACGCGCTGCGCTTCACCGCCAAGAGCGCCCGCCGTTTCTCCTCCCAGCGCATCTCCCAGACGGCGATCGGCGCCATCTCCTTCCTGGCGCTGGAGGCGATCGGCGGCGCCATCACGCTCTCTTACGGCACCACCAATGCCTTCTTCGCCATTATCGTCGCCTCCATCGCGATGCTGGCGATCGGCCTGCCGATCAGCCGTTACGCCATCCGCCACGGCGTCGACATCGACCTTTTGACCCGCGGCGCCGGCTTCGGCTATATCGGCTCGACCATCACCTCGCTGATCTATGCCAGCTTCACCTTCATGCTCTTTGCCATAGAGGCCTCGATCATGTCCGGCGCGCTGGAGCTGACGCTCGGCATACCCTTGTGGATCGGCTACATCATCAGCGCCGTCATGGTGATCCCGCTCGTTACGCACGGCGTACGCCTCATCAGCAAGTTCCAGCTGATGACCCAGCCCTTCTGGATCGTCCTGAATATCCTGCCCTTCATCTTCATCGCCCTGATGGACTGGCAGCAATTCGATGTCTGGCGTGCCTTTGCCGGCATTCGTCACGCCTCTGGCCCGCCCGGCACGACAGCAGATTTCAACCTCGTCGAATTCGGCGCGGCATCCGCCGTCATCCTGGCGCTCATGTCGCAGATTGGCGAACAGGCGGACTTCCTGCGCTTCCTGCCGCCCGACCCGCAGCGCAAATGGCGCCATCGCCTCGCCATCTTCCTCGCTGGTCCCGGCTGGGTCATCATCGGCGCGCCCAAACTGCTCGCCGGCTCATTCCTTGTCGTGCTGACCTTCACGTCAGGCGTACCGGTCGATCGCGCCGCCGATCCGGCGCAGATGTATCTGACCGCCTTCGGCTACATGATCCCCTGGCACAATGCTGCCCTGCTGCTGATGGCCGCTTTCGTCGTGGTCTCACAGCTGAAGATCAATGTGATGAATGCCTATGCCGGGTCGCTTGCCTGGTCGAACTTCTTCTCGCGCCTGACCCACAGCCATCCCGGCCGCGTCATCTGGCTGGTCTTCAACGTGGCGATCGCGCTGCTGCTGATGGAACTCGGCATCTACCGGCTGCTCGAGGAGACGCTCGGCATCTTCTCGATCATCGCCATGGCCTGGCTTTGCACGATCTCGGCCGACCTCTTCATCAACAAGCCGCTCGGTCTCGCCCCTCCCGGCATCGAATTCAAGCGCGCCCACCTCTACGACATCAACCCGGTCGGCCTCGGCGCCATGACACTGTCGGCAGGCGTCGCTCTGATTGCCCATTTCGGGGTTTTCGGGTCGGTCGCCGCCTCGCTTGCCCCCTACATAACGCTGGTGATCGCACTGATCGCCTCACCTGCCATCGCCTTTATAACGAAGGGCAAATTCTATCTCGCCCGCAAGCCGCGCCATGCCTGGAAGAACCTGACAACCATCACCTGCTCTGTCTGCGAACATCCGTTCGAGCCCGAGGACATGGCCTGGTGCCCGGCCTATGCCGCGCCGATCTGCTCGCTGTGCTGCTCGCTCGACAGCCGTTGCCACGACATGTGCAAGCCGAACGCCCGCTTCAACGCGCAGGTCGGCGCCGTCGCAAAGACCCTGCTGCCGGAAACCATCGTCCAGAAACTGACGACCCGGCTCGGCCGCTACGGCATCGCTGTGGCATTGGCGCTGACGGCCGTCGGGGCGATCCTTGCGATGATTGCCCATCAAGTGAGTTCCGCCTCGCCGGAGACAGCCGAAGTCGTCAACCGTACGATCCTGATCGTCTTCTTCGTCTTCTCTGTTATCGCAGGCATCGCCTGCTGGTTCTATGTGCTTGCCCATGACAGCCGCGTCGTTGCCGAGGAGGAATCCTCCCGCCAGAACACGCTGCTCCTCAAGGAGATCGCCGCCCACAAGAAGACCGACGCCGCGCTGCAGACTGCCAAGGAAACGGCCGAGGCCGCCAACCGCGCCAAGAGCCGCTACGTCGTGGGCCTCAGCCACGAATTGCGCACACCGTTGAATGCCGTTCTCGGCTACGCGCAGATCCTCGAGCGCGACGAGACGATCCCGCCGCCGCGCCAGTCTTCTATCAAGGTCATCCGCCGCAGCGCCGAACATCTCTCCGGCCTGATCGATGGCCTTCTGGATATTTCTAAGATCGAGGCCGGCCGCCTGCAGGTGTATTCGAACGAGATCAACATCCAGGACTTCCTCGATCAGATCATTGATATGTTCCGCCCACAGGCGCAGGCAAAGGGCCTCACCTTCATCCACAACCGCTCTCAGGCACTGCCGCAATTCGTGCGTACCGACGAGAAGCGGCTTCGCCAGATCCTCGTCAACCTGCTTTCGAACGCCATCAAATTCACCGATGAAGGCAGCGTCACCTTCGATGTCGGCTATCGCAGCCAGGTCGCCACATTCACCGTCTCCGACACAGGCCGCGGCATTGCCGAGAAGGATCTGACGCGCATCTACGAGCCCTTCCAGCGCGGCGAGGCGGAGAGCGTGCGCCCGATGCCCGGCCTCGGGCTTGGCCTCACCATCACGAGACTTCTGACCAACACGCTCGGCGGTGAAATCTCCGTGGCGAGCGAAAAAGACAAGGGGTCGACCTTCCGTGTCCGCCTCATGCTGTCGGCGGTCATGCGCCCCGCTGCCCCGCCGCAGGAGAAGAAGATCGTCAGCTATGATGGCCCGCGTCGCACCATCGTCGTCGTCGATGACAACGAGGATCATCGCGAGATGATGCGCGAAATTCTGGTCCCGCTCGAATTCATCGTGCTGACGGCCGCAAGCGGCCCCGATTGCCTGACGCTGGTCGAAGGCATCGAGCCGGATCTCTTCCTCGTCGACATTTCCATGCCCGGCATGAACGGCTGGCAGCTCGTTTCCCGGCTGCGAGAAACGGGGCGCACTGCACCGATTGTGATGCTCTCAGCCAATATCGGCGATGCCGCCGCTCACAGCGACAGCGACGACAGCCACAATGATTCGATCGGCAAGCCGGTCGATCTCAAACAACTGCGCGACAAGCTTGCCCTGCATCTCGGCCTGAAATGGCTCTATGCCGACGATCAGACACTGGTGCCGGCAGCAACCAGCTTGCCGCTCAGGAGCCCCGGTGCTGCACATGTGCAGGAACTGCTGCGCCTCGGCGAAATAGGCTACATCAGGGGCATAGAAGCCAAGCTCGCAGACCTTGCCAAGGTAGAGGCAAATCAGCCATTCACCGAGGAACTCCGTTCCTATGTCGGCGCCTTCGATCTCGCCGGCTTCCTGGATTTCCTGCACAAGTTCGAAGAAAAGGGTGAAACCGTTGGCTGAGCTTCCGCGCGATATCGTTCTGCTGGTCGACGATTCGCCAGAAGCGCTTGGTTTCCTCACGGATGCGCTGGAGCAGTCTGGTTTTTCCGTCCTGATCGCCACATCGGGCCCGGCGGCTCTCAGTATCGTCGAGCGCATCACGCCCGATCTCATCCTGCTCGATGCTGTCATGCCGGCGATGGATGGTTTTGAGACCTGCCGCAGGCTGAAGGCCAATGCCGCCGTCGCCCAGGTGCCCGTCATCTTCATGACCGGCCTGACAGAAACCGAGCATGTGGTCCATGCGCTGGAATCCGGTGGCGTCGATTACCTGTCGAAGCCCATCAACATCGACGAGCTGCGCGCCCGCATCCGCGTTCACCTGCGCAATGCCCGCTCGGCGCAAAGCGCCCGCGTCGCCCTCGATGCCGCTGGCCGCCATTTGCTGGCTGTGAAAGGCAACGGCGCGATCCATTGGTCGACGCCGCAGGCAACCCGCCTCGTCAACGCCGCGATGGGGAGCGACGACGGTATGGAAGTCGTCTCCCGCACGATCGGCAACTGGATGAAGGAACGCGCCGCAGTCGCGCGCGATGCCCTGATTTCCATCGCCCATGCCGGCCAGGCTGCCCTGCAGCTCGCCTTCCTTGGCGCCATCGGCCCGGACGAATATCTCTTCCGCTTGACCGCCGCCAATCAGCGCAACGACGACGAAGTACTGCGCCAGCATTTTGCGCTGACACAGCGCGAATCCGAGGTGCTGATGTGGATCGCCAAGGGCAAGGCCAACCGCGATATCGGCGAAATCCTCGGTCTCTCTGCGCGCACGGTGAACAAGCACCTCGAACAGATCTATGTGAAGCTCGGGGTCGAAAACAGGGCATCCGCCGCCGTCAAGGCGGCGCATGTGCTGCATGAGATGTGAGAAATAGCAGGCAGCGCCCTCAGACGACCCGGTCCGGCGCCTCGCGGCCTTCGAAAAACGCCGTCACATTCTCCACGACCTTCATTCCCATCGCCGTGCGCGTCTCTTCCGTCGCGCTGCCGAGATGCGGCAGCAGAACGACATTCTCCATCCGTCGCAGCGCTTCCGGCACTTGCGGTTCCGCCTCGTAGACATCGAGCCCGGCGCCGCGGATCGTGCCGTTCGCAAGCGCCGCTGTCAGCGCCGTCTCATCGACGACATCGCCTCGCGCCGTATTGATGAGGAAAGCGCCCCGCTTCATTGCTGCAAACCGCTCTGCATTCATCAGATGCCGGTTCTCCGCTCCTCCAGGGCAATGGAGCGAAACGAAATCGGAAGCCGCGAGCACCTCTTCCACCGAACCAAGCTGACGCGCGCCGTAACGTGCCGCCTCCCCCGGGTCGACCTGGGAACGGTTATAGAACACGATGTCCATGCCGAAGCCAAAATGGCAGCGCTGCGCGAAAGCCTTGCCTATTCGCCCGAAGCCGATAATACCCACAGTCTTGCCGGTCACCTTCGTGCCGATCATATGCGTCGGGCACCAGCCCTTCCATTCGGCGGCACGCACCTGCCGCTCGCCCTCGCCGCCGCGACGGGCCACGGAAAGCAGAAGCAGCATGGCGATATCGGCAGTGCAATCGGTCAGTACCCCAGGCGTATTCGTCACCGCAATGCCTTTGGCCTTTGCGGTGGCAATATCGATGTGATTGAAACCCACCCCGAAATTACCGAGGATCTTCGTACGGATATCGCCGGCAAACACCGCTTCCGGCAGCTTGTCGGAAACGGTCGGCAGCACCGCGTCATGGTCCGCCAGCGCCTGGCGTAGCTCGCTTTCGCCGAGCGGCACATCATCCCTGTTGAGCGAGACATCGAAACGCTCTGAGAGCACGGCCTCTACCGAGGCGGGCCAGCGCCGGGTGACGAGAATGCGGGGTTTTGGCATGAATCTGGGTCCTCCATCCTTTACCTTTGGCTTAGGCCATGAAGGCCAGGAATGGAATGGCCCACAAACCCGTAAAGACTGCGATCTTGAACTGTGCAGGCCAAACGAAAGAAGCCCGATCGATGACCGGGCTTCCATGAAAGACATATCTGCCAGAGACTGAAATCAGTCGGCCTTCTGGAAGTAGCTGTACTTGCCGTCGTCGCCCTTCTTCCATTCGTACATGACGTAGCCCGGAAGCTTCGGGTCGCCCTTTTCGTCGAAAGAGATCTCGCCGAGAACGGTCGGGAACGGACCCTTTTCCTTCATGGCCGCGGCAACGGCTTCAGCGTCGGTAGAACCGGCAGCCTTGGCAGCAGCAGCGATCGTCTGCAGGGCAGCGTAGGAATAGAGCGTGTAAGCTTCCGGGTTGAAGCCGGCGGCCTTGAACTTCGCTACGAGGTCCTTGTTGGCCGGGTTGACAGTCGGATCCGGGCCGAAGGTGTTCAGCGTACCGGCAACGGCGTCACCAGCGATGGAGGCGAGTTCGTTCGAGACGATACCGTCACCCGAAACGAGCGCTGCCTTCAGGCCCTGGTCGGCCGACTGGCGGATGATGAGACCGGCTTCGGTGTGCAGGCCGCCCCAGTAGATGATCGAAACGCCGGCTTCCTTCATCTTTGCGATGAGAGCCGAGAAGTCCTTGTCGCCGACGTTGACGCCTTCGTACATGGCTTCGGTGACGCCAGCGGCATTCAGAGCCTTCTTGGTTTCGTCAGCGAGACCCTGGCCGTAAGGTGTCTTGTCGTGAATGACGGCGATCTTGGCGTCCTTGAAGTGGTCGGCCAGATACTTGCCGGCAATGGCGCCCTGCTGGTCGTCACGGCCGCAGGTGCGGAAGGTGTTCCACAGGCCACGCTCGGTGAAAACCGGGTTCGTAGCAGCCGGGGTGATTTCGAGGATGCCGTTTTCGGCGTAGACTTCGGAAGCCGGGATGGAAACGCCCGAGTTGAAGTGGCCGATAACGAACTTCACGCCGTCAGCAACGAACTTGTTCGCGACGGAGATGCCCTGCTTCGGGTCGGAAACGTCGTCGCCGAGCTCGATCTTGATCTGCTCGCCGTTGATGCCGCCAGCAGCGTTGATGTCGGCGGCTGCCTGCTCGGCACCCTTCTGAAGCTGTGCGCCGAACGCAGCGTTTGGACCCGTCAGCGGGCCGCCAACGCCGATCACGATGTCAGCTCGTGCGACGCCGCCGAACGCGACGATCGCCGTCAGTGCCACCGCTGACAAGAGAGACTTCTTCATATTGTTACTCCCAATTTTTGGGCGGGTTCTTCCAAGGCCCGACGCAAACCCCACCTTTGACTGCGCCGGGAAAGCTGTTCCGCTCTGAAGGCAATTCATGCCTAGTTTCAACGGGCTGTCAATGTTTCTCCTTCCACGAAAACGCGGAAGTTTTTTCGTACAGCCAGTAATAGTTGTTGACCATTTGATTGGTACGGCGATAGCGGAACCCGGCTGTCGAGAAGACCAGCAGAGTTACGAAATCGATGATGTAGAAGAGGGCGCTGAGCATCGGGCCGTCAAACAGCGCATGATGCAGGAACTGCATCGCCCAGGCGAGCAGGAAGGTGTAGACGACAACCAAGGAGTAGTTGTTCCAGCCGTCCGCAACCGCCCTGCCGGCGCGCCACGCCGTCCAGAAACCGATGAGCACAACGAGCGCTCGGATGACGAGCTTCACGCCGTTGTCGCTTTCGAAGAAAAGTCCCTGCATAATCAAACTCTCCCTTCTGCCGCGATCAATGCCGCCCGCCTTCGAGATAGGCAGCACGCACCTCGGGATTCGCAAGCAGTTCCTTGCCGCTGCCGCTCATCGTTACCTTGCCGTTGACCAGCACATAGGCCCGGTGCGACAGCTTGAGCGCTGCGAATGCGTTCTGCTCCACGAGGAAGACGGTCAGCCCCTCCTTCTCGTTCAGCATCTTGATGGCTTCGAAGATGCCCTTCACGATCAGCGGAGCGAGGCCGAGCGACGGTTCGTCGAGCAGCAGCAGCTTCGGGCGCGCCATCAGCGCGCGGCCGATCGAAAGCATCTGCTGTTCGCCACCCGAAAGCGTGCCGCCACGCTGCGACTGACGTTCCTTAAGACGCGGGAACATAACGAAAATCTTTTCTACATCCTCATGGAAGTATTTGAGATTATCGAGGCCGGCGCCCATCTGGAGATTTTCCAGCACGGTCATTCGCGGAAAGATGCGTCGTCCTTCGGGCGACTGCGCGATACGCAACCGCGCGATCTCATGCGTGGGCAGCTTGGTGATATCCTGGCCGTCGAAGACGATCGAGCCGGTACGGGCCTGCGGGCTCCCGCAGATCGTCATCATCAGCGTCGACTTGCCGGCGCCGTTGGCGCCGATCAGGCTGACGATTTCGCCCTTCTTCACCTCGACATCGATGCCGGCGAGCGCGCGAATATTGCCGTAATAGGTCTCGACGCCCTGAACCTTGAGAAGCTGTTCACCGGCCGCCATCAGATTGCGCCCCCTTCTACGGTCGCAATGACCTCTTCGACTTCTTCATCCTCGACACCAAGATAGGCTGCAATAACCCTCGGGTCGTTCTTCACGTGGTCGGGGCTTCCGTCGGAAATCTTCTGGCCGTATTCCAGAACGATGACGTGGTCGGAAATTTCCATGACCACCGACATGTCGTGCTCGATGAGCAGGATAGAGGTCCCCGTTTCGGTGCGAATGCCTTTCAGCAAGGCATTGAGCGCTGCCGATTCACGCGGATTGAGACCGGCAGCCGGCTCGTCGAGGCAAAGCAGCTCCGGACCGGTGCACATGGCACGAGCGATTTCCAGACGACGCTGGGCGCCGTAAGGCAGGTCGCCGGCCGGATCGTCGGCGCGGTCGATAAGGTCGGCCTTCTCCAGCCAGTGGCGCGCAAGCTCGATGGCAGCAGCCGCTTCGCGCTTGTAGGGACCGATACCGAGCAGACCAAGCACCGTGAAGCCCGAAGCCTTCATCAGTTTGTTATGCTGGGCGACCAGCAGGTTTTCCAGAACGGTGAGGCCCGAGAACAGGCGGATGTTCTGGAAGGTACGGGCAACCTTGGCTTCCTTGGTGATACGGAAGTCCGGCAGGCGCTCGAGAAGGTACTGCTTGCCGCTGTTCTGCGTCAGCGTAATCATGCCCATCGTCGGCTTGTAGAAACCAGTGATGCAGTTGAAAACGGTCGTCTTGCCCGCACCGTTCGGGCCGATCAGCGCGGTGATTTCACCGCGCTTGGCCTCGAAGGAGAAGTCGTTGATGGCCATCAGGCCGCCGAACTTCATCGACAGGTGCTCGACCTTGAGCAAAGTGTCATTCGACATCGTGTTCTCGACAGGGCTCATCAACCATGGCCCTCCTTGGTAAAGCTTCCGGAGACCGCTTTGCGCTCCTTGAGGAAGGCGGTCGGCTCACGCGAGCCGACGAAACCGCGCGGCTTGAACAGCATGACGATGACCATCGCAAGGCCGAAGAGCAGCATGCGGTAGAGTTCCGGGGTGAAATCCGGTCCGAAGACCATCTTGAGGAAGTCCATTTCGCGCAGCACTTCCGTACCGCCGACCATGACGACAGCGGCGATAGCGATGCCCGTCAGCGAGCCCATGCCGCCAAGGACGACGATGGCGAGAATGACGGCCGATTCCAGGAACACGAAGGATTCCGGCGAGACGAAGCCCTGACGGGCGGCGAAGAAGGAACCGGCGAACCCGCCGAACATCGCGCCGGTGGCGAAAGCGGTCAGCTTCGTCGTCACCGTGTTGATACCGAGCGAACGGCAGGCGATTTCATCTTCGCGAAGCGCTTCCCACGCACGGCCGATCGGCATGCGGCGCAGCCGGATCGTCACATAGGCGGTCAGCATGCAGAGAGCCAGGATGACGTAGAACAGGAAGATCTTGTAATAGGCCGAAGACGACGGCAGGCCGAAGACCTTGGCGAAATTGTTCGCCTTGCCGACATCGAAGCTCCAGATGCCGAAGACCGAAGCCTTGGCGATGCCGGAGATACCGAAGGTGCCCTTGGTGACTTCCGTCCAGTTGATGATGACGAGACGAATGATTTCACCGAAGGCGAGCGTGACGATCGCCAGATAGTCGCCGCGCAGGCGCAGCACGGGGAAGCCGAGAATGACACCCCAGAGAGCGGCAAAAATACCGGCGAGCGGCAGCAGCACCCAGAAGGAAAAGCCGAAATGGGCCGACAGCAGCGCATAGGAATAGGCGCCGACTGCGTAGAAGGCGACATAGCCGAGGTCGAGCAGACCGGCGAGACCAACGACGATATTCAGACCCCAGGCGAGCATCACGTAGATCAGGATCTGGATGCCGAAATTGTCCACCCATTTCAGCGCGCCCTGCGGACCGAGGAAATAGGCTGTCAGCAGCGGATAAACCACCAGGAAAAGCAGGGCGAACTTCAGGAAATGCGTCCGGAAGAAGCCTTTTTCCGTCGAGATCTCCAGATCGCCATGACGCGCCTTCAAAAGCTTGCGCTGATCAAGATGCGGCCTGACGAAAACAACCACGATGAAACGGCCGATGGCGGCGACCAGCACGAAAATGGCCAGCAGTCCCCAACGCTGAACGATAATCAGCTCGTTGTTGATGTTCTGCTGCGTGCCGAGACCGACATAGAGAACGAACAGGCCAAGTGCGATGAGGCCGGAGAAGAAGGCTTCCCTAAGCCCCTTCTGGACAAGCCCGGCGTCGGACTTGCCAGCGGAAGTGTCGATGTTTGCCATGACTTATACCTTCTCGACTTCCGGCCGGCCGAGAATGCCCGTCGGCTTGAAGATCAGCACGAATGCAAGAATGGCGAAGGTAGCGACATCCTTGTACGCGATGGTGAAATAGGCCGACCACAGGGATTCGATGAGGCCGATCATCAGCCCGCCGAGAACAGCACCCGGCAGTGAGCCGATGCCGCCGAGAACGGCTGCAGTGAAGGCCTTGACGCCCGGGATGAAGCCATCGTTGAACGATGCGACACCATAGTACATCAGATACATCGTGCCGGCGACGGCCGCGAGTGCCGCACCCATGATGAAGGTGATGGAGATGGTCTGGTCAACATTGACGCCCAGAAGGGCGGCCATCTTGCGGTCCTGTTCGGTGGCGCGCTGAGCACGTCCGAGTGCCGTCTTGTTGACGAGATACCAGAAGGCAGCAAGCAGGACGACGGTCACGACAATGATGATGATCTGCTTCAGCGAGATCGAGAGACCACCAACATTATAAACCGTGCCGACGAGCGGCGGGATCGGCTTGTTGCGCGGACCCTGCGTCACCTGGATGAAGTTGGACAGCGTGATCGACATGCCGATCGCGGTAATTAGCGGCGCCAGGCGGAATGAACCGCGCAGCGGGCGATAGGCGACGCGCTCGATCGTCCAGTTCCACAAACTCGTCATCAGCATCGCGACCACAAGCATCGCCAATAGCAGCACGGCTACCGGAAGACCTGCAAAGATGGATGTGAGAACGAGAAAGACGATAAGAGCAGCGAAACCACCAAGCATGAAAATATCGCCATGGGCGAAGTTGATCATGCCGATAATGCCGTAAACCATCGTATAGCCAATAGCCACAAGGCCATAGATGGATCCGAGAGTCAGCCCATTGAAGAGCTGCTGGACGAAATACTCCATATGTCATTTCCCCTGGATGCGAACCAAATTTAAGTTGCATCTCTTATTGGTTTTATCGCTCATGCTTTCACATGAGCCTCTAGCTCGCATTGCATAGCGGTTTCGTTGGAAATGTGAAGACAAAAAGGATTTACTGCGCCAGAATCTTGGGCAAACAGCGGTAAATGGCGCAATTCAAACCAAAATCCACACAAAAGCGGCATCGTTTGGCAATTTTTTAGCCAGATCCGGCTTTGTCAATTAATCTTTGTGCACTGAACCAAGCCAGAAACGCTCGCGTCGCGCGTAAACTGTTCCACAAGTAAGGAAGTTGACGAAATTTCAAACTCGAAGATGCTGTTAATTGCAAATGCCATTTCACCGACCATTGCCGCTGACGGCTTCATGCAAATCCTGCGGGCCTGTGTTAATGTTACGGGATTCCGGCAAGGGGTGCGGCAACACCTCCGATAGACTATATATAGCGCAGTAGTCTCAAGACGGATTTACGGGCGAACGGCAGGAATATGCTGAAGACATTCGAACGGGCGGCACTCGAAGCCGGCAAGGCCATCATAGAGGTCTTCTGCGACGGCTGCCCGGTGGAAATGAAGGCCGACGAAAGTCCGGTGACGATCGCCGACCAGGAGGCCGAGCGCATCATACTGGCGCATCTGCAACGCGATTTCCCCGAGACCCCTGTCATCGCCGAAGAATCAGTGGCTGCCGGCAAGGTGCCCGACATCGCCGGAAAGTCGTTCTTTCTCGTCGACCCTCTCGATGGCACCCGCGAATTCCTGGATAAGCGCCGGGAGTTTACCGTCAATATTGCCTATGTGGAAAATGGCATTCCGGTCGCCGGTATCGTCTACGCCCCGGCGCTGGGCATCGCTTTTTCCGGCGAACGCGGAAGCGCGGAAAAACTGGCAATCGACGAAAATTTTGCAGTAACGGAGCGGAGCCTTATCAAGGTGCGCAAGCAGCCGGCAGAGAGCATGGCTCTTGCAAGCTTTCGCCACGATAGTCCCGAGACTGGCCTTTTCCTGGCCAGGCATGCCATCTCCAAATGCACCAACATCGGCTCGTCCCTGAAATTCTGTCTGCTGGCTGAAGGCAAGGCCGATGTCTACCCGCGGTTCACCCGCACCATGGAGTGGGATACAGCGGCTGGCGATGCGGTGCTGCGCGCAGCCGGCGGATCGACTGTCACTATGGACGGCCAACCGCTCCTCTACGGCAAAACCGGTGCGGCTGCCGATTTCGACTTCGCAAATCCCCATTTCGTCTCTTGGGGCGGTACGAAACCTGCACTCGCACAGGCACAGTGACCATAGAAAGTCGATGTCTTCCAACTTTTTTGCGGAAATATCGTTGCCGTCATCGGCGATCGGTTCTTCGATGTCTCCGGCCGAAAAATCCCTGGGTACGTTCCGAAATCGGTCGTTCCCTTGATTCGAGGGGTGCGCCCTTCGGTTTTCCGATGGCATGTTTTCTTGCCACGTTCTCGCCACAATTGACGCCGCCGCCGTGATGTGACTTCGGTAACATCTTGGCACACACAGACGCAATTATGGAATGAATATCTTAATTACAGAATAGCGCCGCCGATAACTTTTCCCGCTCTTATCCCCTCACGCTGGACGGCAAATTCGATCCCGGCCGGACCATCATCTCTCAGGCGCCGTGGGCAATGGAGCGTTTTGGTACGGTGTAGCCCTCAACCATTGCAACCGTCGTCTGCCGTCCCGAATCCGGTCAAACACCTAAGATTCCTAATAAAAATCCCGGTTGAAAAATAAAACTCCTGATTTTGCATAAACTTAACGCAACTGCGAAGTTTGCTGCGATGCGAAATTTCTCTGGACTCGGTTAAACAAATGTCGCAAATTTAGGATGTAGTAGGGTTAAACGTCGCCTAACATTCTGGCGCCTTAATGTGGCGCTAACCAAGCCATCTAATCACACCGCCGAAAGCTTCAAAATACAAAGGGTAGATCCTTGAGCGTCATGGACCTTAACAAGAGTATTTCTGAAGAGAGCTTTCGCGTTACGCCTGTTCGACAGGGCAACGCGAGGTTCCCAGTTACCGCACTCGACAGCATCGTTCCGCCACCTGCCTCCGTGCAGTTCTTGATGAAGCGCGCCTTCGATATTTTTGCCTCGATCAGCGCGCTCGTCGTGCTTGCTCCACTGCTTCTCGCCGTCGCAGCCCTGATCAAGATGGACAGCCCCGGTCCAGTCCTCTTCAAGCAGACGCGCTGGGGCAAGAACTGCCGGGCCATCAAGGTCTACAAGTTCCGTTCCATGCGCACGGACATGCAGGATGTCAGCGGCGTTGCACAGACGGTCAAGAATGACCCTCGTGTCACCCGCGTCGGCGCATTCCTGCGTCGCTCTAACATTGATGAGCTTCCGCAGCTTCTCAACGTGCTGAAGGGTGACATGTCCGTTGTTGGACCGCGCTGCCATGCAATCGGCATGCGTGCCGGCGGCATGCTCTATGAAGAGCTGGTTCCGGAATATCATCACCGCCATGCCATGCGTCCGGGCATTACCGGCCTGGCGCAGATGCGCGGCCTGCGCGGCCCGACGGACCGCCCGGCCAAGGCGCGCGCCCGCATCGCCAGCGACCTCCACTATGTCGAGAACTTCTCGGTATTGATGGACATCCGCATCATCTTCGGAACGCTGATTTCCGAACTGAATGGCGGCAAAGGCTTCTGATTGGAAAAGAAGGGTATCGGCTGTTACAGCAGCCGATACCGAAATGCCCGGGCAACGGCCTGCATCCGGTTGACCGAATCCAGCTTGCGCATCGCGCTCTTCAGATATCCCACCACCGTATGAGACGAGAGATCGAGAATGATCGCGATCTCATCGCTGCTCTTGCCGGCAGCCGACCAGCGCAGACATTCGATCTCCCGCCGGGTCAGGCTTTCCGATGGCTGGTCCTCCGGCTTCTCGTCGCTTGGTAGCGTGTCCAGAAGCTCCATGCAGCCATAAAGCAGCGCCATTGTTTCTTCGCGAGAGGGCATCGCCTGCGCGCCTGAAAAAGCAAAAATGTATTGTTTCAGGTCAGCGTCGTGCAGTGCGAAGGCAAAGGTATGCTTCAGCCCGTGCATCTGAAACATCGTGTTCAGACGGCGATTTTCCTGGTTCGCTGCATTGCCACCAAAAGGGCCTTCCTCACAGAAGACAGGCATGATGGTTTGTTTCAGGACAGCGACCAGCTTGCTGCAATAGAAGAGGTCCGCCTCCTCGTAAAAGTTGACGAGGCTCTGAGGCCAGTTGCTGATCAGCTTGTTTTCGAGAAAGGCCGTCCTGTCCCCACGCGGGAATACGGAAAACAGGTAGAACTCGAACCCCGCAGCCTTCGCCAGCTCGTCTAGGCGGTTTGCGCCGTCGACGGCGGAAACGCCCGCAGAACGGGCTCCAAAAGGCGAAAATGCAGCATCATCGGCGCAGTCGCGGACTGCGCGTTCACGTCTCTTCATTCTCTTGTTCCTTCACGGGCCTGGCTTCGGCTCGGTCTCGCAGCCGGCCGCGGGTTGGACGCGCCGGACGATCACGAAAGACGCGATTGCCCCGCATCCGAAGGATACGAAGCATTCAAACGGCAATCTTCAATGATACTGCGAGAAGAACGGAGACGAAGTCTTTGCGCTCATGCTTATGTTGCAGCGCTTATAAATTGTCCGGAAAATAATATGTAACATTTATTCCGCATGGCTCCCATGCAGCCGGGTCAAACTGACGCAACGGCAGGAGCCGGCAAATCAGCCTCGGACGCGCGTCTAAAGTTGTTATCAAAGTCTTACGATGCGTTTAGGCAATTTTTAAATGTGGCAAGTTAGAGTGGCACCCGTGGTCTTGCGTTGTGTAGAGAGTCCAATGACCGAAATGATACGTCCCCGAGTAAAATATGTCATCGGCCCCGATGGCAGCCCCCTGACGATTGCGGATCTTCCGCCGCCCAATACGCGGCGCTGGGTCATCCGCCGGAAGGCAGAGGTTGTCGCGGCTGTGCGCGGTGGCCTGTTGAGCTTGGAAGAAGCCTGCGAGCGTTACACGCTCACTGTCGAAGAATTCCTTTCCTGGCAGTCCTCCATCAACAGCCACGGCCTTGCCGGCCTGCGCACCACGCGCATCCAGCAGTACCGCCACTGACCCCACTCCCTTCGATTTGATCATTTCGGGCCGGACGCATTTCCCTTGAGGGAATGAAGAAGGCCCGAAATCATTGCCGAGGCCGCGTAACACCAGAGGCCGGGCTGCGTGAACGCATTCGCAAGTCCTGTCGTCTTCGCCGCCGCAATCACGATCGCAACGAGCAGCACATCCATCATGGACCACTTGGACAGATGCGGCACGACGTTGCGATAAAACAAGCTGCCGGTGCTGCCGGCAGCCGTCAATTCAGCCGCGATCCCGATCATTTTCAAAACCGGCAATACGATCGAGACGAGCCCCACCAGCGCTGCAAGCGCAACGTCGCCGCCATTCCAGAGCGAAGCCACGATTTGCAGAAGTGATGGTGTCTCGTCGAAGAACCAGAGCTTCTCGAAACGGATGAGCGGAAGCACGAGACCGAGCGCCAGAAGAAACGGCGCCGTCACCAATAGAACCGGCCGAATCACCAAAAGCCTGTTCAATTCCCGCCTCCCCTTTTGAACACACTGTCTCCTGCCGCCACGGCTTGGCATGCCGATGCCGTCATGTCACGTTCCCGACCACACAATTCGTCAGGAGACACAGAATGGATATCAGGATTGAGGAAAACACCTCCGGCGGCCGCTACGTTGCGGTGCTGGAAGGCCATGAAGCGGAAATGACTTATTCCCGGACATCGCCGAAACTCATCATCATCGATCATACCGGCGTGCCGGACGCTTTGCGTGGCAAAGGCGTCGGCCAGGCACTCGCCCTCCACGCGGTCGAGGCAGCCCGCCAGGGCGGCTGGAAGATCATTCCGCTCTGCCCCTTCTTCAAATCACAGGCGCAGCGCCATCCGGAATGGAACGACGTGGTAAACTGAAGAGGCCACCTCACACGACAGAAACACCAAAAGCCATGCATGACGGACACTTCGCCCGTCATGCATGGCTTCTGTGGTTATCCCCCAGGGCGCCGGTACCGGCGCCTGCAATATTCGTCAGGCCCGGGCGCGAACTGCGCCGTCGCGCTCTTCGAGCGCCGTTGCCCTGGCATATTCCGCCTGCATTTCCTCAAGCGCCAGTTCCAGCGCCTCCTCCTGAACCTTCAGTTCCTTGATCGAGACCTGAAGATTGTCGGCGCGCTGACGTGCGGCCTTGGCGAAGGTCGGATATGCAAAGTGATTCGGGTCGGAAATACCGGACTTCTTTTCCTCGACGACGATCTGGCTTTCCAGATCCTTCGTCATCCGTTCAAACTCGGACATCATCATCTGCAACTGCTGCAGCTGACGACGCTTTTCGTTAACCTGAAACTCTTTCAGGCGAACGAGGCTCTCTCGCGACTTCATACGCATTACTCCCGTGATGCGAGACCCCGGCTCAACTTGAAACCGCCCTTGCGCGCCGCTTTGACACGGTTTGCCGAAAAATTTCCTGCGATATTAACAAAAACCTACCGCTGGTAACCTTTCGTTTACGGGCATCGTTAATGATAGGTGAGATGATTTAAGGCTCGGTAAACACCAGGACAGGAAAACCGAACCTTTTCATTAGCGAGTCGGATGAATCACTTAACTCGATTTCTTAATGTCAAAGTTGAGAACTGAGTTTCGAGATTCCCATTGGAAAACAGAGAAATGGAAAAATTATTTAATAAATTCGATACTCCTTGCCAGAGTGAATTAGAATTTGTTAACCATTTCGTGGCAGCTTCCAAATCACGTAGCTTATTCGGTATCGCGTAGGGGGCCATGCCACCTTTCGGCGGCGGTAAAGGGGATAATTATGCGGGTACTACTCATCGAGGATGATAGCGCTACGGCGCAGAGCATCGAACTGATGCTCAAATCTGAGAGTTTTAATGTTTATACGACAGATCTCGGCGAAGAAGGCGTGGATCTGGGCAAGTTGTATGACTACGATATCATCCTTCTCGATCTGAACCTTCCCGACATGTCCGGATACGAAGTGCTGCGCACTCTCCGTCTGTCGAAGGTCAAGACTCCGATCCTGATCCTCTCGGGCATGGCCGGTATCGAAGACAAGGTTCGCGGTCTCGGCTTCGGTGCCGACGACTACATGACCAAGCCCTTCCACAAGGATGAGCTCGTCGCTCGCATCCATGCGATCGTCCGCCGCTCCAAGGGCCATGCACAGTCGGTTATCATGACCGGCGAACTGATCGTCAACCTCGATGCAAAAACCGTCGAAGTCGGCGGCCAGCGCGTTCACCTGACGGGCAAGGAATACCAGATGCTGGAGCTTCTCTCGCTCCGCAAGGGTACCACGCTCACCAAGGAAATGTTCCTGAACCACCTTTATGGCGGTATGGACGAGCCCGAACTGAAGATCATCGACGTCTTCATCTGCAAGCTGCGCAAGAAGCTTGCAAATGCCGCCGGCGGCGCCAACTACATCGAAACCGTCTGGGGTCGCGGCTATGTGCTGCGCGAGCCCGATGGTGCCGAATACGCCGAAACCGCCTGATCCGCCAAATCCGCTTATCCCTAAAAATCCCGCCCTTGTGGCGGGATTTTTGTTTTGGTGCTCTATCCCGAAATGAAAAAGCCGCCCGGAGGGACGGCTTGCGTTAACGATTTGCGCGACCTGCTCAGGCGGCGATTGCGCGATTTCCGAACACGGCGGTGAGGATCTTGCGGTCGAATGGCTTCAGCAGGAAGTCGGTTGCCCCTGCCCGCTTGCCGGCCATCAGCTTCTTCAGGTCGGCCTCGATGACGCAATAGTAGATCTTCACCTCTTTGCCGCCGTCCAGGGCGCGGATGGCGGCGATGAGTTCGAGCGCCCCTTCCATACCTGAATCAACGATCAGATATTCGGGAAGCTCGGCCTGGCAGCGTTGCAGCGCCTCCTCGGCGTTCGACGCTTCGCTGACCAGGAAATCGAGTTCGGAAAGGATTCGCTTGCCGACCTTGCGAACGATGTCCGAACTGTCGGTGATCATGAATCTCTGCATGGCGGCTCCTTATCCCTCGCGCTGTCTCCATCGAGGGCCTTCCTGACCTTCGAGGATAGGTTGATCAGGCTAAGGAATCGTTACCGCCGTTGCTTCGATCAGCAATTGGTAAACTACGCTGCAGCGATCTTGGCAGTGAAGATGAT
This sequence comes from Rhizobium sp. BK512, assembly GCF_014194915.1. Taxonomy (NCBI): domain Bacteria; kingdom Pseudomonadati; phylum Pseudomonadota; class Alphaproteobacteria; order Hyphomicrobiales; family Rhizobiaceae; genus Rhizobium; species Rhizobium sp. BK512. The sequence goes on from NZ_JACIAS010000001.1 coordinate 985,555, forward strand.
CTCTTCGGCGCTGACTTCGTGACCCAGAACCATGCCGCATTCTTCAGCCAGAAGTACGGTATAGTAGGGCTGGATCGAATGCGCATCGATCGCTTCTTCGACAGTGCCGGTAGCGATTTCGATGAACTTCGGCGGCATGCGCATCAGCTTGCCCTTGGCGACGAGCTTGAAGCTTGCATCGAATTCGGGATTTTCCAGAGTGATATCCAGATTGCCGCCGCGCGGTATGGAAGAATATGCGACGAGGAAAAGGTTCAGAAGGAGTTTGACCCTGTTCTTGGCGACGATCGCGCGCGGACCGCTCCAGGTCACTTCGGTCTTCTTTTCGGCCACAGCGAAATCCTTGGCCGCACGTTCGGCCTCACCGGTATCGATCGAGGCGCCGACGGAACCGGAAGCACCAAAGGCAAGGCGTGCGAATTTGAGACGGACCGAGGCATTCAGTGCGCTGGTGCGGATGAGATCCATCGCATCCGAATCTGCTCCGCCTTCGTCCAGAAGCTCCAGGCCGTTGTTGATGGCGCCGACTGGTGAGATCACGTCATGGCACACGCGGCTGCACAGAAGTGCTGCCAGGTCCGGACCGGACAGAGTGAGATTGGGGTTCTTGGACATCATCGTCTCCTGAGGGCGGCAGTGTCATTCCACCCGGTAGTGTGCCTGATCAAAATTGCGCGAAGTTTGCGACCGTACTCACCGCCATAATGACACCATATTTGGTAAACCGATTGTTAAGACGATCGGCGCAAAATGCATCAAATGCTAATACTCCTGACAATGACGAATGGATGACATCATGCGCCTCCAATTTCTCGGAAGATTTATCGGCTTCTGCAAGTTGCTGACCGCAATCGTGATCTCGTCGATGATGATTACAGGGCAGGCCGCAGCGCAGCAGAGCAACGGCCAGTATACAGTGCAGGAAATCGTCGATGCCGGTCATTCCTTCTTCGGCGAGACCAGCGGCGGCCTTGCCAAGGTCGTTGAAAGCGCCTTCCAGAAATATGGCCTGCCGAACGGCTATATTCTCGGCCAGGAAGGCGGCGGCGCCTTCATCGCCGGCCTGACCTACGGCGAAGGCCAGCTCAACACCAAGAATGCAGGCGAACACCCGCTCTACTGGCAGGGTCCGTCTCTCGGTCTTGACTACGGCGGCCAGGGCTCGCGCGTCATGATGCTGGTCTACGACCTGCCGTCCATCGATTCCATCTATGCCCGCTTCGGCGGCGTCAGCGGCTCGGCCTATGTCATCGCCGGCTTCGGCATGACGCTTCTCAAGAACAACAATGTTCTGGTCGTACCGATCCGCACCGGTGTCGGCGCCCGTCTCGGCATCAATGTCGGCTACCTGAAGGTCACCCCGAACCCGACGTGGAACCCCTTCTGAAAAGCTCAGATCAGCGCTAATATTCCTGGGAATATGGTCCTGCCGGCGCCCGCAGCCTTGCCGATGTGCCCCCTGCGTGCTTAATCAACGGACTGTATCAACCTTCGAAGCGATGGCCGCGCCGTGATCGAATATGCTCTTTTGTTCGGATTGGGTTTCCTGACCGCGGCCTTCCTCGTCTTTCTGGTCTCGCCTGCTGTCCATCGCCGCATCGTCTGGTACACCGAGAACCGCCTCAAGGCCACGATGCCGTTGAGCCCGCAGGAAGTGCGGGCGCAGAAGGACATGGTGCGCGCGCTCTACGCCGCTGAAAATGCCCGCACTGCGCAGGATCTGCAGCGCGAACGCGAGAAGTCGCTCTCCCTGCAGCTGCGCCATGACGCGCTCGCCGTCGATGCCGGCAGGCTGGCCTCCGAAGTAAACGAGGCACGCGCGCAGATCGGCGAAATGCAGGTGGAGGCCGCCGAGCAGCGTTCCCATCTTCGCAAGGACGAAAACTATATCAGCCAGCTGAAGACGAGCCTGCATATTGCCGAACAGGCTGGCTCCAACAAGGATAGCGAGCTGGAGACGCTGCGTGCGCGGCTTTCCAAGCTTGCGGAACAGGCCGACAGTCTGAAGATCGACCTTGCCGCCCGCGAGACTGAAGCTGAGAACCTGAAGTTTCGCGCCAATGCCATGCGCGACGAACGCGATACGATGCGCAAGGACGTGACCGTTCTGCAGAAGCGCGCCAAGGATGCCGAGCAGAAGCTCAGCCAGCAGCAGCACATGGTCATTCGCCTCGAGGACAAGGCCGCCCGAGAAACCGCCTCCGCCGCGGACAAAGAAGCCCTGCTCGGCCGCCGGCAGCAGGAAATCGCCAAGTTGAAGGACCAGCTGAAGGCGGCCAATGCCGAGCTGCGCAAGGTCACCAAGCTGCTGCGCGATGCCGGTCTTGCCAACGCTGTTGCCGATCTTCCCGCCGAAGGGAGCAGCGAAGCCGAAACCTCGGAACTCGATCTCACATCTATCACAGCGCAGATGAGCGACAATGTCCGCAGGCGCAGCGCGGCACTGGCCGATCACCTGCAGAAGGCAAGAAACAATACCAGTCGCGATGGTGCGCTTCGCGAGGAAATCACCTCGATCGCCGCCAGCATGGTGGCGCTTACGGCGCTCAACGAAGGTCCGTCCTCTCCGATCCTCTCCCTCCTGCCTGACAGCGGAGAGAAGAAGGGAGCGAACGACCGCGTGAATCTCGCTGACCGTGCAGCTGCGATCATCGCCGATCCGCAGCGCTGACCCCGTCAGATTCGGGCCATAGCCGAAGATATGGCAAAGAGACCAATGCCGGTTGCTGTCGCCACGTTGAGACTGTCCAGCCCTTCAGATTGCGGAATGCGCGCACTGCGGAAACGGGAAAGCACGGCCTCCGGCAGTCCCTCACCCTCGGTGCCGACGACGAGCGCCATGCGATCGGACGCCGGTACCTGCCGGATATCCGTCTCGCCGCGTGGCGACAGCGTCCAGATTGCAAAACCGCGCCCGGCGAGGCTTGAGAGAAGATCAAGCGCATTACCGCCGCGGTGATAGGGCGTGCTGAGGACCGAGCCGACCGAAACGCGCAACGCCTTGCGGTAGAGCGGATCGCAGCAGGTCTCATCAAACAGGATCGCATCCGCTTTGAATGCAGCGGCATTGCGAAACATCGAGCCGGCATTGTCGTGGTTGGAGATGCCGCAGCCGACGAGGACAAGCGCCCGACCAGGCAGCGCGTCGAGAAGGACACTTTCCGCTGCCTGCTCCCGGTGGCCAAGGGCGAGCACGCCGCGATGCATGTTGAAGCCGACGATACCATCAAGAACGTCGCCATCCGCCACATAGACCGGCACGTCATCGGGAAAGCGTTCGAGAATCTCGGACACTCCGTCGAGCCGATTGCGCAGCAGCAGGATCTTCTCGGCCGAAAATCCCCTGCCCGCCGCATGCGCTTCGGCAAGCATGCGCAGCACGACCGTGCCTTCGGCGATGAAGCGGTTCTGCCGGCCAGTCAGGTCGCGTTCGCGAATATCGCGAAATTCCGCAGTCCGCGGATCCTCGGGACTTTCGATCGTGTGCGGTATCGCGGCCATACCGGCCTCAGTTGCCCGACAGCGTGATGTCGGCCACGATGCGGCTCGCCTTGATGTCGAAGACCAGCGCCTTGCGCTTGCCGTTGACATCAGTGCCGTAAAACAGGATCTGCCCGCCCGAAAGCGACGTCTGCTCGATCTTGAAGCCAAGCGGCAGCGAAGCCGTTACCGACACCGGCGCGTCCGAAGGCACGCCCGAAGAGTTCGTCGATGCTGTGGCCTGGGATGGCTCCGTGCGCGTCACCTTGTAGACAACGGCACCGAAGACCGCCATAAGGCTCACGAACATGATGGCGCCCGAGACGATCTGCAGGCGAACCATCTTGCGCCGGACATTTTCCATAGCCGGGTCAAGGGGCTTTTCTTCCTGCTCATCGTCAGCTGGCTCGAATTTCGTCATCTATGGCGTCCCGTTCTAAAAATACGTCGGAGAAGAAGCGTCTTGAGCGACCCCTTTAAACAAGCAGATGACAATAGAAAAGTCCTGACCGCTGACGAGACCGCCGAAGGCCGCCTGGACGCCTGGCTGACAGCACAGGTCGGCGAGGAGTTTTCCCGCAGCCGCATCAAGGCGCTGATCAAGGATGGCCAGGTTCTTTTGAAGGGCGCACCGGTTACCGATCCGCAACGAAAGGTGCGGGCCGGCGACAGCTACGAGATCACCTTGCCGGAGCCCGAAGATCCGGCGCCAAAGGGCGAGAATATCCCGCTCGATATCCTCTATGAGGATGAAGACGTGATCGTCATTTCCAAGCCGGCCGGCCTCGTCGTCCATCCCGGCCCGGGCAACTGGACAGGCACGCTCGTCAACGCGCTGATCCACCATTGCGGCGACACCCTCTCAGGCATCGGCGGCGTGCGGCGCCCCGGCATCGTTCACCGCCTCGACAAGGATACGACCGGCGTCATGGTCGTCGCCAAGAACGATATGGCACATCGCCATCTTTCGCTGCAGTTTGCCGATCACGGCCGCACCATGCCGCTGGAACGCGCCTATCAGGCGATCGTCTGGGGGCGTCCGCGCTCGCTCTCGGGAACGATCGACGCGCCGCTCGGCCGTGCCACCGGCGATCGCACCCGCCGCGCCGTCAAGCGCCCCGAAAACGAGAGCGCCGACGAGGCGATCACCCATTACGAAGTCCTTGAGCGCTTTCATGAAAGCCCGGATGCGAGCGCGCTTGCCTCCCTCGTCGAATGCCACCTGGAAACCGGCCGCACGCACCAGATCCGCGTCCACATGGCACACATCGGCCATCCGTTGCTGGGCGATGCCGTCTACGGCGCCGGCTTCAGGACCAAGGCCAATCTTCTGCCCGACGAGGCCCGCAAGATCGTCAAGGCGTTCGACCGCCAGGCGCTGCATGCCTACATGCTGCAATTCGAGCATCCGCGCACCGGCAAGGTGATGCATTTCGAAGTACCCCTGCCGGATGACATGGTGGAGCTCGCTGACGCCTTGCGCGGATGAGCGATAGTCGCTGTTACTTTTTGGAGCCGGCGCCCAGAACCCGATGCGTGGCATTATCGAGGGCGTGGCTAGTGTCGCGCCCGTCCTGTGCAAGTCCCCTTGCAGTGTTGCCGCAGGATGTAAGAGCAGCGGAAAGCGAAAGCAGCAGTATGGCGGCAAAGGCTGGTCTGACCATCTGGTTCCCCTCATGAAAGCGCCCGGCGCAAGAGTGCCGACGCCACCGGAAAAATGCGGCAGCAGCCAATAAAATCAATGCCTCCGGCTAACTCTGGCCGAGCCCGGATAACGCCCTCGTGAACGCCGGGGCGACCTTGAATCCCTGTTTCGCCATACTTATCTGTACATAGACTTATTGCGGGCTTGGAGAGAGCCGCATGTCCCGGTTTGCCTTTAGCGCGAGGGCGCGTTCCATCGGGAACCGGAATCCATACAAGGAGGGTGCATCATGGCCCGAAATAACTTGCCGTCCATTACCGCCGGCGAAGCCGGTCTCAATCGTTACCTCGACGAAATCCGTAAATTCCCGATGCTGGAGCCGCAGGAAGAGTACATGCTCGCCAAGCGTTACTCAGAACACGGCGATCGCGATGCAGCACACAGGCTCGTCACCAGCCACCTTCGCCTTGTTGCGAAGATCGCCATGGGCTATCGCGGCTACGGCCTGCCGATCGGTGAAGTCGTGTCCGAAGGTAACGTCGGCCTCATGCAGGCCGTCAAGAAGTTCGATCCGGAACGTGGTTTCCGTCTTGCCACCTATGCAATGTGGTGGATCAAGGCCTCGATCCAGGAATATATCCTGCGCTCATGGTCTCTGGTGAAGATGGGTACGACAGCGAACCAGAAGCGTCTGTTCTTCAACCTGCGCCGGCTGAAGGGCCGTATCCAGGCCATCGATGACGGCGACCTGAAGCCGGAGCATGTGACCGAGATCGCGACAAAGCTGAACGTCTCCGAGGAAGAGGTCGTTTCGATGAACCGCCGCCTTTCTGGCGACGCATCGCTGAACGCTCCCATCAAGGCCTCCGAAGGTGATAGCGGCCAGTGGCAGGATTGGCTCGTGGACGACCACGACAGCCAGGAGGACGTGCTGATCGAGCAGGATGAGCTCGATACCCGTCGCCGCATGCTGTCGAAGGCCATGAGCGTGCTGAACGACCGCGAACGCCGCATCTTCGAGGCCCGCCGCCTCGCCGAAGATCCGGTGACGCTGGAAGACCTTTCGGCCGAGTTCGACATCAGCCGCGAGCGCGTCCGCCAGATCGAAGTCCGTGCCTTTGAAAAGGTGCAGGATGCGGTCCGCAAGGAAGCGCTGGAGCGTGCCAAGGCAGTGCGTGTGGTCGAAGCCACCGCATAAGCTGGTTCGTCATTCGAAATCAGAAAGGCGGGTCCTTGCGGCCCGCCTTTTATTTTGCGTGATTTCCGAGGTTCGGGGCGATTGGCCTTACTGGCTTGTCGAGAGGTCTCCGAGCGCCGTCCATTCCTTGATTGCCGTGTTGAACGCATCTCCGCCTGTGGCGCCCTTCTGCATGGTCAAAAGCGCACGGCGGCCGTTGCGATAGGTGATCGGAATGTCGATCCAGTCACGTGTGGCAAGCAGGTCCAGGTTGGCCTTGCGCGCATCCGGATAGTCATTCAGCGCGATCATGTGGAAATCATCGGTGATCTTGGCCGGCACTGCGATCAACGGATCGCCGCGATCCTGCTCCGTACGCTTCATCGAGATGCGCTGAACGCTGTCGATGCTGCCGCCTTCGAAATTCGGCGGAACGGAGAAGACGATCTCGACAAGATGGCTTGCGGGCAGCGACGGGTCGGAATTGCGCTTGAAGGTCACCAGCGCCGAAAGATTGCGCTCCGGCACGGTGACGTTGCCCTGCACGGTCGCTTCCTGGCGGCCATCCTGTCCTGCTTCATGCTGCACGGTCCAGACGACCGACCCCTGGATCGCCGTCGGCGAACTTTCACCGATGCGCTCCTCATAGAGGAACATCTTTTCCGTAGCGCCGATCGGCGTGTTCTGCGCAGCAGGTGCGGCTGCAGGACCATTCGGCGTCAGGTTTTCCGCCGGCGCAGCATCGGACTGGACGCTCGGCGAGCTGGTATCGGCTGCGGCGACGTTCTGCTCGGCAACCGACTTGCCTTCCGCCGTCGGCGTTCCCGGTACTGCTGCCGGACCGTTATCGACTTCGGTACCATCGGCGAGCAGCCGCTGGGTGAACTTGCTATTGGCAGCCGAACCGTCCAGCGAGGCAACCTCCTGGTTGGGTCGCGCTGGCGGTGTTGTAGCACTGTGATCTGGCGACTGGGTCGTGGCCGGCGCGCTGTTTTGCTGCGCCGGAGGTGTCGTCGCCGGCGTTGCCGTATCATCGCGCGCCGCCTGTGACGGTGCGGAACTGACGAGACCGTCGACCATTTCCATCACCGCCTGGCGGTTCATCCAGCCGGCATAAGCGCCGCCGCCAAGGATGCCCAGCGTCACAAGGATGGCCAGGATCGTGCCGATGCCGAAGCGGCGGCGCTTGGGCTCCATGCGGAAGCTCTTGCCCTGCAGCTTGGAAGCGACGATCCGGTCCAGATCCATCGGCGGATTGCTGTCATCGTCATCGGCGGCAGCATTGCGGCGGTCGTAGCCACGCAGCGCACGCGCCTCGCGCCAGTCTTCGCTCGGCGTCGCGGCCGGTGCGGGAGCTGCAGAAGCGGAACCATTGCCGGCATGCACTTCCGCAAAGATATCGACGTCGTCGAAATGCGCGGAAGCTGGTGTCTTCTTGTCCGTGCCTGCCTCGATCGGCGGCAGGTCGTCGAAAGCGGCAGCTTCCCAGGAGAAGTTTTCCTTGGCTGCCGGCATGACGGCCGGCGAACCACCATTTCCGAGCGTCGAGATTTCATCGAAAGCGCGTGCCGAAGCATCGGCGGGAACGGCAGGCGTGGTCTCGGCATAGGAATGGAGCTCTTCGCGCGCCCATTCGGTCTCGGCCTCCTGCGGCAAAGGTGCGGGCGTGTCGGCAGCCGGCTCGGACCACATGCGATCGAAATGCGCTGCTGCATCCACTGCAACCGGTTCTTCGCGCGCGTGCTCGATGAAGTCGCTGGTTTGCGCCTGCGATTGCGGCTCGAAATCGGCCATCGGCTCAACGAGCCGATTGGACGCACGGTCTAGGCCACGCGAAGCCGGCTGATGATCGTCCTCGCGCTGAAGCTCCTCTTCAACCTCATGGGTGGTTTCGGCCACCGGCTCGGCAGCGACCTCTTCAGGCCGGCCTTCCGCTGGATAATATTCTTCCGCCGGCTCATGACGGCTCTCGGGCTCGGCATGAATCTCTGCCTGCTCCGGGGCACGCCATTCTTCTGCAGGCGCTTCTTCCTCATGAGGCGGATGCCATTCAGCATGCTCGGGCACCACCTCCTCGGCGGGAGCGGCCGCCTGAACGACCTCTTCCGGCTCGGCAGGCTGCTCGCTGGCGGTATCTTCTACGCCCTGCGGCTCATCGCTCTCGTAGACAGGTGCCTCGGCAGCGGGAGCTGCCTCTGCGACAGGCTCATGCTCTGGCGCAGGCTCTTCGTGGATTTCGGGTTCCGGAGCGGCTGCAATCGGTTCGTCGATCGGCCCCGCTTCTGAATGTTCACCCTCGACTTCGCGGATTGCGGCCTCGAGCTTTTCAAGCTGGCGCTGCAGCATGGCTTCCGGCGGACGCGGCTTCATGTTCTCGAGCTGCCGCTGCACCGCGCCGCGCGCACGCTCGTAGACCTTCACCCGCATCTCGGGGGTATTTTCAGACAGGCCGTCGACCGCCCGCCGAATAACTGCAATAAAATCCGCCATCAGTACTTTCTCAAGAAGTCCGGCATACTCCCGAACGGTCGCCTTAAGTGACCCGCGACATTAATCCTCAAACGGATCGGTCACAAGTATGGTGTCGTCGCGCTCGGGGCTGGTGGAAAGAAGCGCGACCGGCGCACCGATAAGCTCTTCGACCTGGCGAACATACTTGATCGCCTGCGCCGGCAGATCCGCCCAGCTGCGAGCGCCGACCGTCGATTCCTTCCAGCCTTCCAGCGTGACGTAGATTGGCTCGACACGAGCCTGAGCCGCCTGGCTTGCCGGAAGATGGTCGATCTGTTCGCCGTCGAGCATGTAGCCGACGCATATCTTCAGTTCATCAAGGCCATCGAGCACGTCGAGCTTGGTGAGTGCGATGCCGCTGATGCCGTTGGTGGCGACCGACTGGCGCACGAGTGCAGCGTCGAACCAGCCGCAACGGCGCTTGCGGCCCGTCACCGTGCCGAATTCATGGCCCTTCTCGCCGAGGAACTGACCGATCTCGTCCGTCAATTCGGTCGGGAACGGGCCTTCGCCGACGCGCGTCGTATAGGCCTTGGTGATGCCGAGGATATAGCCGAGCGAACCCGGTCCCATGCCTGAGCCGGCAGCGGCCTGACCGGCCACCGTGTTCGACGATGTCACGAAGGGATAGGTGCCGTGATCGATATCGAGCAGGCTGCCTTGCGCCCCTTCGAAGAGGATACGGGCACCCTTGCGGCGCTCTTTGTCGAGGAACAGCCAGACCGTATCCCGGAAAGGCAGCACGCGGTCGGCGATCGAGGTCAGTTCGTCCATGATCGTCTGATGGCTGACCTCGGCAACGCCGAGACCACGGCGAAGTGCGTTGTGGTGCGTCAGAATGCGATCGACCTTGCCAGGCAAGGCTTCGAGGTCCGCAAGATCCATGACGCGGATGGCGCGGCGGCCGACCTTGTCTTCATAGGCCGGGCCGATGCCGCGGCGGGTCGTGCCGATCTTGGTGCCGCTGTTGGAGGCGGCATCTTCGCGATAGGCATCGAGCTCGCGGTGCAGGGAAAGGATGAGGGTGGCATTGTCGGCGATGCGCAGGTTCTCGGGCGTAACCTTTACCCCCTGCGCTTCCAGCCGGCCGATCTCGGCGATCAGGGCATGCGGATCGACGACGACACCATTGCCGATGACGGCCATCTTGCCGGGGCGCACGACGCCGGAGGGCAGCAGCGAGAGCTTGTAGCTCGTGCCGTCGATTACGAGCGTATGTCCGGCATTATGTCCGCCCTGATAGCGCACAACGATGTCAGCACGTTCCGAAAGCCAATCGACAATCTTGCCCTTGCCTTCGTCACCCCACTGCGAACCGACCACGACTACGTTCGTCATCAAACTCTTCCTGTTACCGGCGGAGAACCGCACACCTGCTCAAACCCGCGCATCTATAAAGCTTTGTTTTTGGGAAAGCGACCCTGTTATCACCGCAGATTCGGCTTTTTACGTGACAAATCAGCCGCCGGCAGGCTAAGCCCGCTCACAAAAGCCCGCCAGCGACGACAAAGACGGAAAGAGCACCCTTGCAAGCAACAGCCTATATCTGCCTCGTCATTGCAACTCTCTGCTGGGGCGGCAATGCGGTCGCGGGCAAGCTGGCGCTTGGCCACGTCAGTCCGATGATGCTGACCTTCCTGCGCTGGTTCCTTGCTGTCGTGCTGATCGCCGCCATTTCACTGCCGCAGTTGCGGAAGGACTGGCCGGTGGTGCGCAAGAACCTGCCTCTCCTCTTCTTCTACGGCGTGATCGGCTACACGACCTTCAATGCCATGCTCTATTCGGCCGTGCAGTACACGACGGCAATCAACGTTGCGATCGAGCAGGCCGGCATTCCCATGCTGATCTTCCTGTTGAATTTCGTCTTTTTCCGCACCGGCGTTTCGCTGGCACAGGTTGTTGGCTTCGGCATGACGCTTATCGGCGTGGCGCTGACGGCAGCACATGGCAATCTCGAAACTCTGCTGCAGCTTAGTCTGAACCGCGGCGATGGCTTGATGCTGATCGCCGTCGCCGCCTATGCCGTCTATACGATTTTCCTGAGATGGAAGCCTGTCGTTGACTGGCGCACACTGATGGCGGTCCCGGCTCTCGGCGCAGCGCTGACCGCATTGCCTCTCCTTTTGTGGGAGACTTCGCGCGGCACCGTCCAGTGGCCTGACGGTGAGGGCTGGGCGATCGCCGTCTACACGGCAATCTTCGCCTCGCTGCTCGCGCAGATACTTTATATCAGGGGTGTCGAGGAAATAGGCGCCAATCGCGCCGGCCTGTTCATCAATCTGGTCCCGGTTTTCGGCACGCTGCTCTCCGTCGCCCTGCTCGGCGAAATGCTGCAGCTTTTCCACATGATTGCGCTGGTACTGACGCTCGGCGGCATCGCCATCGCCGAAAAGGGCCGCCCGAAAACGGCCGCGCCCACCGTACCGGCTTCGCCGGTCGACTAACCGAGCTCCAGCGTCGTCACACCATAGACATTCTTCAGCTGGATTCCCGGCGCCGGGCCGCGATACATGCGCGCGGTTTCCATGACGGGTTCGAGCCCTACGCTTTCGGCAAGCGCAATCGCCTCGGAATTGACGGCGGGTATATCGATATAGATCGACGCACCATGTGCCTGGGGAATGAGGCCTGCCAGAAGGGCGGCGGCGCTATCCGTATCATTGGCAAAAAGCGGACCGATCTTGTAGCCCTCGTAACAGCGGCGGATCGTGCCGTAACCGCGGATCTTGCCGCTCTTGCGCACGACGACCGAGCCGCGTCCCTTTCGCGCCGTGCACCAGGCGGCAAGGAAAGCCGCACGGGGCTGCGGGAAAATGCCGCTGTCGTAGCGTAGCAGGCCTTCGAGCCGTGCATCCGGTACCGGCTGCGCGACGAGCGACGAATCCGGCACCGATGTCGGCACGCCGCCATAACGAATCGTGTTGTAGGCGACCTCGAAACCGGCCTTGCGATAAGCTGCCTGCTGGGCCGCAACGCCATCGAGGCCAATCGTACGGTCTTCGGCCGAAGCGATGCCGGCGTTCCAGATCGCCTTGCCGAAGCCCCGGCCGCGGAAATCGGGATGCACGATGTAGAGACCGAGGAAGGCGAAATTGTCGCCATATTTGACGACCGAGATGGAGCCGACCGGCACCTCACCGATGGCGCCCACGAAAAATCCGGAGGGATCAGCCTCGTGGAATGCGATCGCATCGTCGAGGCCGGGATTCCAGCCCTCCTGACGTGCCCATTCCAGCGCAAGCTCCAGTTCGCCGGGCCGCATGGAACGAACGGCAAATTCCGAATTCATGCAACCTTCCCAGATTGAAACCCGCAAGTCCATTCAGTCATGCGCCAAGCAACCGTCAAGTCGATTGTCCCTGCGCTCAGACCGGTCATGATGAACTCACGTTCACGGCTTGAACGATGCGTGTCGTCGTTTTGAAATGCAATGCAAAAGAACTTCGATCTCGCCTTACCATGAAACAATGTAATTGCAATCTCAAGAAAATTACTACACCCGCAGGATCCTTCCGGCGGGTGCAGACCAAATGACGCCAGGATCCGGTTTTCAGGCCTTAGCGCAGAAACGGACCCAGCGCTTCGGCAGTGCCGATGGTCTGGGCAGCGTGGCTGAGAACGCTGTCGAAAACGAAGCCGACGACGATGGTCAGCTGCTGCGAATAGGCCTTGAGCTGATAGCCCTCGCCTTCGACCTGTGCCGGAGCGCTCAGGGCAAAAGGCATGTTCGGGCGGACGAAACCGGCACTCGTCGTCAACGGCTCCTCCGGCAGGTGGCCGATGGCCGAAGTGTACATCAGATCACGGCCGAAACCGCCCGGGCCAAAGGCGAAAGCCGGCTGGCCTGCAGCCGATATCGTGATTGCGAGCGTTGCGGCAAGAAGAAGTCTGCTCATCTCAAGTCCCCGTTTCCAGCCGGCCGGCAATTTCTGCCTGGCCGCAGCGCCGGTCGCATCTGTCCATGCCCGGCCGCTTTCATGAGGATCACTCTACATGCCAGTATTTGCAGGCTTTTTAAGCAGATCCGTACAATTTTATTGAAACGCGACTTTTTAGACTGTGCCTGTTCGGGCAGGAAACAATCTTTACCATACGCCTTGACGGTATCTTCGCATCCTTACTTTTAAGGTGCCTCAAAACGAAACAGGGGCAAAAACGATGCACGAAGTTCCAGTCAAATCCAGGATTATCCAGAACGTCTATTTCAGCCAGGAAGACGGGCGACTGCGCATCTGCTTCCGCAACGGCGAAGAGCGTCTCTTCGAAGGCGTGCCGGCCGCCGACGTGAGCACGATGGTGAAGGCGCCTTCGCCGGGCCAGTATTATATTGACCGGATCAGAACGCGGTATCGCCGTATCGCGGCCTGACAGGATTCGATCGCATCACCGGAGCGGGCTTCAATCGATTGTGTCACGCTCCGGTCGAGATCGATTGCCACATCAGCGCGAGCCTTATAAATGATGACTTCCATTGTCCGAGGTCTCGCGAACTGACGATGCCATCGTCCGATCAGAACATGAAACTGGCGCCGCAGCCGAAAAAGGGCCGCGCCGTCATGTGGCTGCTGATTGTTCTATCCCTTTCCATTGTTGGCGCAACGGTGCTGCTGTCGAACAACATGCGGCACCTGAAGTCGCTGGCCCACTCCTTCGGCATAGAGCTTTTCCCGCCCGCGCCACCTCCGCCTCCCCCGCCGCCCAAGGTCTTCCGCCGTACCGAACCGGTCAGCATCAAGATCGCACCGCGCATGTTCGATCTGCCACAGCCGGCACTTGCGAGTGTTTTCCTGCGCACCTGGCGGATTTCCGGCCCGGCCATGTGCGAAGCGCTGCGCTCGGCCGGTATCGAAACCAGCGAATGGAAGGAAACAGCTTTCAATTCCGATACGTTCGAATGCTCCCACGAACAGATTTTCAAGAAAGATAAGGATCACATCGTCAGCTCGCTTTTTCTTGTCGTTCGGGGCAACGGCAACGGTGCGATATCGAGCATGCGCGTGAAACTGGTCGGCCCGGCGACCAACAGCGACGGGCAGCTCGATGCGGGAACGATGCGCATCTTCGAAACCATGCTGACGCAGCCGGCCTGGCTCGATTTTCATGATACGCTGGCGGCAATCCGCAATCTCAAGGATGTGAAGGAGGAAGGCTTCGGCGCGCTCATCAACTTCACCCAGGAATTTTCGCGGCCAGGCGCCTTCAACTTCACGCTCCTGCTTCAGGAGACCTCCCCCCAACAGCGCCGCACGAAGGATTACTTCTCCCCCAAGACCTGGCTGCCCGCGCCCGATCCCTCATGGCAGGTGCCGGAACTCATTTTCTGGCGACGCGCGTAATCACCTTACGCTGGCAACGAGGTGCGACCGGGGCGTGTCATTGAGCAGACCGGCGAGATCCTGGCCGTCCCGTCGGCAACTCACCATGAACAGTTTCAACGCCAGCGCCTTGCGGCTGCATTCGATGAAGCTGCGGCGCAAGGCAGTCCGCAGCAGGCCCGCCGCGTTCTGGCCGCAGGCAAGGCGTCGACCCTGCAGATCTGCACATAGCGCCCGCGGAGCGACCCGCGTGACGCCGGCAATGACGAAAGTATCGCCCTTCAAGGAGAAGGTTGCATTGTCGATGACCTTCAGGGACGGACCGGCAGAAAACTTGAATGGATAGCGATCGGGCTCGCGTTCATAGGGCTGATGGCTCGGGTCGATATGAACCGGCACGGAAGTCCAGATCGCTCCACTTTCCGCATCCATCCGCGGCGTCGCATCGACAGGAGAAGCAACCAGATGGGAGGAGAAAGCCATTGCGCCGACAACGGCCGCGAGCACACCGCAGACACGGCCGAAAAGAATGAGCAGCTCTGCAATCACCCGCAACGAAATCACCATGGTTGAAGCTGGATGGAACGTTTTTGAACGCGCGTTGGCGGATGATTGTTCCGTTGTGGGGCGTGCTTCATTTTCATAGCGATCGCGCCCTAATTTGGCGCGTCAAACTTCAGACGCATTTAACTCAAAATAGGTGCGGCTCAGCTCTTTCGATCCTTGACTTGAATCGACCAGAGATTAGCTTTGACGCTGTCTTGAACCGCTCGTCGGATCCAGCAGCCACCTCTCTCGCGCGAAATACATCGGGGAGTACCGCATGGAAACTAGACTGCAGTCCAAACTCATTGAGGCAATCGATTACAAGCGCGAGACTCGACACCTCACGCTCTACCTGACCAACGGCCAACGCCGCCATTACGAAGATGTCCCCGAAGGCATCGTCGTCGGACTGACAGCAGCAGCTTCTCCTGGCGACTTCTACATGAGCCAGATCCGGGGCCGCTTCCGCACCACCTGAAAAATACGGCACGCACCCAAGGCGTGCCGTGTCGGCGTCCCCGGAAGCAAACTGAAGAGCCCGCCAACCGGACCGTTCGAACCGAAATCGGCCTTATCTTGCATTCATCGACTGAGTTTCAGAGCCCGATTTCAGCGGGCCACGCTTCGCGATTTGCCGTCGTGGCCGGTTGACGCAAGAAGGCGCCCCGTATCGGCGGCGCTGGAAGGGTAGCCGAGCGCAAAACCCTGCAAACTGTCGCAGCCGAGCCATGACAGCGTTACGGCATGGGCCTCGGTCTCCACGCCTTCGGCAATCACTTCCACATCGAGAGCCTTGGCGATCTCGACGATCGATCCGATCACCCGCCTCTGCTCGGCCGATTCCACCACATCGGTCACGAGCTGGCGATCGATCTTCAGCCGCTTCGGCTTCAGCCGCACGAGACCGATGAGCGAGGCATGGCCGGAGCCGAAGTCATCGATCTCGATATCGATACCCATCTCCTTGATGAGGTCGATATTGGCGAGGAATTTCTCATCGCAATCGTCAAGGAAGATCGTCTCCACCAGTTCGAAGACAATGGCGCCGGGCGGAATGGCCAGCCGGCGCAGCTTCTCCAGCAGGGCAGGATCGGCAAGACGTCCGGGTGAGATGTTCACCGCGATGCGCGGCACATGGTAGCTCATGGCCTGCCAGGCGGCGCGATCTTCAAGCGCGCGCTGCAGGACCGCGGCATCGATATCAGCCGAAAGCCCGTACTCGTCCGCAATGCGCAGGAAGACGCCCGGCGCAAGCACGCCCTTTTCCGGATGATCCCAGCGCGCCAGCGCCTCCAGCCCGGTGATCTCGCGGGTGCGCGCATCGAGCTGGACCTGATAGTAAGGAATGACCTCTCCCTTTTCCAGGGCTTGGGCAAGCCCCTCAGCAAGGCGGCGCTTGCCGCGCAGGTCGTCCTGAAGCTGCCGGCTGAAGAATTCGATGCGATTGCGACCGAGCTTTTTTGCCTGGTAGAGCGCCAGATCGGACTCGGCAAGCAGGTTGCGCGCCCGCCTGTCGCTGCTCCACGACACGCCGATCGATGCACCGGACTGCAGCATTTCCTTCCCGAAGCGAATTTTCTTCCGCAACCGCCGCTGCACATCCTCGACTATCGCCGTGAGCTCCTCTAGCCCTGCGAAATTCATCAGGACAATAACGAATTCGTCTCCGCCGACGCGCGCAGCCATGCCGTTGCCGGGAATGGCGGCAGCAATTCTGAGCGATGCCGATCGCAACACTGCGTCACCCGCCGTGTGGCCGTGGCTGTCATTGATCTGTTTGAACTGGTCGAGATCAAGATGCAGGACGGCAAGCGTGGATATGCTCTTGTCACCGGGCAATTCGGCAAGTCGCTTGTCCAGCAGCCGTCGGTTCGGCATTCCCGTCAGGTAGTCATGATCGGCGACGTGCTCGATGCGGGCATTGCTTTCCTCGAGCGCCAGCGCTCGCGCTTCGGCCACCATCTTCTGCTTGCCGAGTTCGGCATTGAGCAGAACGTCGGCCGTTACGTCCCATTCGGCACCGATGAAGGATGGCATGCCTTCCTCATCGACGTAGAAATGTGCACGCGATCTGATGTGCCTGATCTCGCCACTCGGCAGAATGATACGAAACTGAGAATTGTAGGCACCGCGAGTAGCAATCGCTTTTTCGAAATCCCGCTCGGCCCGTTCCCTGTCGTCAGGATGTATGGCGTTCGCCCAGATAAGGGTCGGCGCTTCTCGATCTGTCTGACCGGTGCCGTAGAGACGATGCATCTGTGCATCCCAGAGAATAGCATCCTTGTTGATGCTGTGTTCCCACACACCAATTTGCGAAGCATCAAGCGCCAGCTCCAGTCGCCGAAGAAGATCCTGGAACTCTCGCTCTGATCGCGTTGGTTTATTCTCGGGCAATTGGTTTCAGCCTTCGAAGCCTGCACAAACTTATAATATAGTCCCAAGCCCCCATTAATGAAGCCTTTTCGTAAGTACCGAACTAGTTACTAGGTGAACTGTTCGTTACGACTGCCTTCTTTTCGACCAATATTGTTTTGCCCGGAACCCCCGCTCAATCAGTGATTGTGCCGCGGTGGATTCTTGGCAATCTGCCGGAAGTCAGCCGCGCCTTCGATGACCGCACCATCAGAAAGTTGCGTCACCGTATTGCGGTAAATGCGCTGCCATGGCGTTGCATCAGCCGGCACCGGCGGAATTCCATCGCCCTTGCGCCGCTCGATTTCAGCCTCGTCGACCAGCATATCGCAACGCCCCTGATTGAAATCAATGCGAATGATGTCGCCGGTCCTCAGCCATGCAAGCCCGCCACCCGCCGCACTCTCCGGCGAGGCATTGAGAATCGAAGGGCTGTCCGAAGTGCCGGATTGGCGCCCGTCGCCGATCGTCGGCAAGCTCTTGATGCCGCGTTTGAGGATATGATCCGGCGGCTGCATATTGACCACCTCGGCAGAACCCGGCCAGCCGAGTGGACCGGCGCCGCGGATGGCGAGGATCGTGTTCTCGTCGATGCCGAGTTCCGGATCGTTGATGCGCTTGTGATAGTCCTCAGAACCGTCGAAGACGACCGCCTTGCCTTCGAACACGCCTTCGCGGCCGGGCTCCTGCAGGTAACGCTTGCGGAAATCCTCTGACACGACGCTCATCTTCATGATGGCGAAATCGAAGAGATTGCCCTTGAGTACGAGGAAGCCCGCACGCTCCTTCAGAGGCTCGTCATAGGACCTGATGACGTCGCGATCGCGCGATTCACGGCCCTTCAGGTTGTCCGCCATGGTCTTACCGGTGACCGTGCGACAGTCGCCGTCGAGCTTGCCGGCCTGCAGCAATTCCCACATGACGGCAGGCGTGCCGCCGGCACGGTGGAATTTCTCGCCGAGATAGGCGCCCGCAGGCTGCACATTCGCCAATAGCGGAATGTCGAACCCATGCACCTGCCAATCCTCGGGATACAGCTCCACACCTGCATGCTTTGCCATGGCGGCAAGATGGGGCTGGGCGTTCGTCGAGCCGCCGATCGCCGAATTGGTCTTGATGGCGTTGAGGAAGGCTTCGCGTGTCAGGATATCCGACGGCTTCAGGTCTTCGAACACGATCTCGACCGCACGGCGGCCGGTGCGATATGCCATCTGGCCGCGCTCGCGATAGGCAGCCGGAATATTGCCGCAGCCTGTCAGCGACAGGCCAAGCGCCTCGGCCAGCGCATTCATGGTCGAGGCCGTGCCCATCGTGTTGCAATGCCCGACGGAGGGAGCCGAATCGAGCGCCGTCTGCAGGAATTCCTCTTCGTCGATCTCGCCTGCTGCGAGCTTGCGGCGCGACTGCCAGATGGCCATGCCCGAGCCTGCGAGTTTTCCTTCGTGCCAGCCGTCGAGCATCGGTCCGCCCGAGAGAACGATCGCCGGAATATCGACCGTTGAAGCCGCCATGATCGCAGAAGGCGTGGTCTTGTCACAGCCTGTCGTCAGCACGACGCCGTCGAGCGGATAGCCGTAAAGAATTTCGACAAGGCCAAGATAGGCGAGATTGCGATCAAGTGCTGCCGTCGGCCGCTTGCAGTTCTCGAAGATCGGGTGCGTCGGAAATTCGATCGGAATGCCGCCTGCATCGCGGATGCCATCGCGCACGCGCTTTGCCAGCTCGATATGGACGCGATTGCACGGTGTCAGATCGCTGCCGCTCTGGGCAATGCCGATGATCGGCTTGCCGGACCGCAGCTCTTCCGGCGTCACCCCGTAATTCATGAAGCGCTCCAGATAGAGCGCCGTCATGTCGATATGATCGGGATTATCGAACCAGTCCTGTGAACGCAGGCGGCGCTTTTCGGTCTTTCTGTCTGTCATTTCTTTCCTCCCTGTGAGGCATTCCTGTCTTCGAGATGGAGCAGCAAGGCGCTGTGATCCATCTCGCCGTTGCCTTTGGCAACAAATTCGGTGAACTCGGCGTGAACCGCTTCCGTCAACGGCAATGTCAGAGACAACGCCTTTGCCGTCGCCATGACGGCATCGAGGTCCTTCAACTGGTTGGCGGAAGAGCCTCCTGGTGCGAACTGCCGGTCAATCATGCGTTTGCCGTGGATGTCCAGAATGCGGCTGTCTGCAAAGCCTCCGCGCACGGCGTCCCGGAAGGCGGCCGGCGAACCTCCGCCCGCCTCGATCAGCATCATCGCCTCCGCAACGGCACCGATCTGCTGATTGGCGAGCTTGGCAAGCTGCCCGGCGCCAGCTGGCCCGACATGGGTGACACGTCCCATCGGCGCGAAGATATCGGTGAGTTCGGCGATGACGGACGCATCCCCTCCCGCCATGATGGCAAGTGTTCCGGCCGAAGCGCCGACCACACCGCCGGAGACCGGGGCGTCGATATGGCCGATTCCGCGTTCGGCCAGCTTCTCGGCATGCTCGCGTGCAAATGACGGGGCGATGGAACTCATGTCGATGATAACGGCGCCTGGTCGCATAACATCGACGGCGCCCATGTCGAACAACACCTGTCCGACGGCCTGGGCGTTGGTCAGCATGCAGATGACGATGTCGGCTGTAGCAGCAGCCTGCGAGGGGGTGGACGCGATCACGGCGCCGTCGCCGGAGAGCGCCCCGGCCTTGGTACGATCACGGTTCCAGACGGTGACGGAAAAACCGGCGCCAAGCAGCCGCCGTACCATCGGCGCACCCATAAGCCCCGTACCGAGGAAAGCGATCTTCCGCTTTCCACTGTCTTCCGATGCGTGTGTCACCCAGCCTTCCCGAACTGTTGCCTGCCCTTGATACCCCCCTCACCTCAGCATGCAACCGTTTTGATGAACGTAACGCATTTTTGTCGCATCCCTCAAAACGAAACGGGCGAGGACCAAGGTCCCCGCCCGATTTACCCGACAAAGGAGAGATTATTCCGCAGCGACCCGGATGTGGTCTTCCTCATCCTGCGGATGATTGTCGTTGTGCTGGACGAGAGGACGGTTGCCCGTCATCCGGCGCAGGAGGACGTAGAATACCGGCGTCATGAAGATGCCGAAGAAGGTCACGCCGATCATGCCCGAGAAGACCGCGACACCCATGGCCGCGCGCATCTCGGCACCGGCGCCCGTCGAGGTGACGAGCGGCACGACACCCATGATGAAGGCCATGGAGGTCATCAGGATCGGGCGCAGACGCAAGCGGCTGGCCTCGATTGCGGCTTCACGCGGCGTCCTGCCTTCAAACTCCAGTTCGCGGGCAAATTCCACGATCAGGATCGCGTTCTTGGCCGATAGACCGACAAGGACGACGAGGCCGATCTGCGTGAAGATGTTGTTGTCTCCACCGGTGAGCCAGACGCCGGTCAAGGCGGCGAGAACACCCATCGGCACGATCATGATGATCGCAAGCGGCAGCGTCAGGCTTTCATACTGGGCGGCCAGCACAAGGAAGACGAGCAGCAACGCCAACGGGAAGACGACGACGCTGGAGTTACCGGCAAGGATCTGCTGGTAGGTCAGGTCCGTCCACTCGAAGTCGATACCCGCAGGCAGGGTCTCGTGCAGGATCTTCTCGATTGCCGCCTGGGCCTGGCCGGAAGAGAAGCCCGGAGCCGGACCGCCGTTGATATCGGCAGCGAGGAAGCCGTTGTAACGGTTCGCACGCTCAGGACCGGTACTTGCATCCACCTTCAGCAGGGCTGCAAGCGGGATCATCTGGCCTGATGCCGAGCGAACCTTCAACTGGCCGATATCTTCCGGCTGAGCGCGGAACTTGGCATCGGCCTGCACACGGACGCTGTAGGTGCGGCCGAAGGCATTGAAGTCGTTCACATAGAGCGAGCCGAGATAGATCTGCAGCGTCTGGAAGACATCGGTGACGGAGACTCCGAGCTGTTCGGCCTTGGCGCGGTCGAGGTCAGCATAGAGCTGCGGCACGTTGATCTGGAAGCTGGAGAACAGGCCGGCAAGTTCAGGCGTCTGATAGGCCTTGGCAAGAACTGCCTTGGTTGCTTCGTCGAGCGCCTGGTTGCCCAGACCCGCACGATCCTCGATCTGCAGCTTGAAACCGCCCGTCGTGCCGAGGCCGTTGACCGGCGGCGGCGGGAACATGGCGATGAAGGCATCCTGGATGGCGCCGAACTTCTGGTTCAGAGCCATGGCGATCGCCCCGCCCGAGAGGTCAGGCGTCTTGCGCTCATCGAAATCCTTCAGCGTCACGAATACGATGCCGGCATTCGAAGAGTTGGTGAAACCGTTGATCGACAGTCCCGGGAAGGCGATGGCGTTGGCGACGCCCGGCTGTTTCAAGGCGATGTCCGTCATGCGCTTGATGACGTCTTCCGTACGGTCGAGACTTGCGGCATCCGGCAACTGGGCAAAGCCGATCAGATACTGCTTGTCCTGCGACGGTACGAAGCCGCCGGGAACCGTATTGAAGATGCTGTAGGTAGCACCGACCAGCGCAAGATAGATCACCATGACGATGCTCTTGCGCGACACAAGACCGCCGACACCCTTGCCATAGGCATTCGAACCGGCGCCGAAGGCGCGGTTGAAGCCACGGAAGAACCAGCCGAAGATCGCGTCCATGAAACGCGTCAGCCAGTCCTTCGGCGCATGGTGACCCTTCAGGAGAAGAGCAGCCAGAGCCGGAGACAGCGTCAGCGAGTTGAAGGCGGAGATGACAGTCGAGATTGCGATCGTCAGCGCGAACTGGCGATAGAACTGACCCGACAGACCGGAGATGAAGGCGAGCGGCACGAACACCGCGACAAGCACCAGCGCGATCGCGATGATCGGACCGGATACTTCCTTCATGGCCTTGTAGGTCGCCTGACGCGGACTGAGCCCGGCCTCGATGTTGCGCTCGACGTTTTCGACGACCACGATCGCGTCGTCGACGACGATACCGATCGCCAGCACCAGGCCGAAGAGGCTGAGCGCGTTGATCGAGAAGCCGAACATGTACATGACCGCGAATGTACCGATGATCGATACCGGAACGGCAATCAGCGGAATGATCGAGGCACGCCATGTCTGCAGGAAGAGGATGACGACGAGAACGACGAGCGCGATGGCTTCGAGCAGCGTGTCGATAACCTTCTCGATCGAGGCGCGCACGAACTTCGTCGTATCGTAGACGATCTCGTACTTCACGCCTGTCGGCATGGCGAGCTGCAGTTCGTCCATGGTGGCGCGAACATTATCTGCGATCTCGATCGCATTCGAACCCGGGGCCTGGAGAACGGCAACAGCCACAGCAGGCTTGCCGTCGAGCAGCGAGCGCAGCGTATAGTCGGCAGCACCAAGTTCGATGCGGGCAACATCGCGCAGACGGGTGATCTCGCCATTGGCGCCTGTCTTGACGATGATATTGCCGAATTCCTCAGGCGTGCGCAGGCGACCTTGAGCATTCACATTGAGCTGCAGGTCGACGCCCTTCTGGCTCGGCGAAGCGCCGATGATGCCGGCAGCGGCCTGGACGTTCTGCGAGCTGATCGCATTGCTGATGTCGCTTGCGGCAAGATTGTGCTCGGCAGCCTTCTGCGGATCGATCCACACGCGCATCGAATAGTCGCCAGCGCCGAAAACCTGCACCTGGCCGACACCGGCGATGCGGGCCAGACGGTCCTTGACGTTCAGTGTCGCGTAATTGCGCAGATAGGTGATGTCATGGCTGTCCCCATCGGAGACGAGGTTGACGACCATGATGAAGTCAGGCGAGCTCTTGACCGTGGTGATGCCGAGCGCACGAACTTCCGCAGGCAGGCGCGGTTCGGCCTGCGATACGCGGTTCTGCACGAGCTGCTGTGCCTTGTCCGCATCGGTGCCGAGCTTGAAGGTGACCGTGACGTTCAAGGCGCCGTCAGACGTTGCCTGGCTGGACATGTAGAGCATGCCCTCGACGCCATTGATCTGTTCTTCGAGCGGTGTGGCCACCGTTTCGGCAATAACGGACGGGTTTGCGCCGGGATAGGTGGCATGCACGACGATCGACGGCGGCACGACCTCGGGATATTCGGAGATCGGCAGCGCCCGAAGGCCGATAAGTCCGGCGACCACGATGAGGACCGAAAGAACACCGGCAAAGACCGGACGGTCGATAAAGAATCTGGATATGTTCATTTTGACGCCCTCTCCGGGGTGAACATGGATGCAAAGTCCCTCGCCGGTGGCTTGAAGGCACACCGGCAGGTCATGTTATCTAGGGAAACGGCCGCCTCCCCGAGGGAAGGAGGCTCAGATCTTACTGAGCGGTCGCGACCTTCTCTTCCATCTGGGGCGCTACGACGGCGCCCGGACGGATGCGCTGCAGTCCGTTGACGACAATCTTGTCGCCGACATTCAAGCCGCCTTCGATCACGCGCTGACCATCGAACAGCGAGCCGAGCTGAATCTGCCGGTAGTTGACCTTGTTCTGGTCGTCGACGACGAAGACGAACTTCTTGTCCTGGTCGGTGCCGATGGCACGATCACTGATGACGATCTTGTTTTCAGCCTTCGGCTGGCCCATGCGCACCCGCACGAACTGGCCGGGGATCAGCTTGCCGCCCGGATTGTCGAAGACAGCCCGCACTGCAATCGTCCCGCTGGCCGCGTCCACCTCATTATCGACGAGTTGCAGCTTGCCCTTGATCGGCGTTCCTTCATCGGCGAGCGTGCCGATTTCGACCGGGATCTGCTCTACGGCAGGCAGCGCCGCGTCGGTTGCCGGAAGCTCCGAAAGAGCCTTGGTGACCATCTCTTCGCTTGCATTGAAGCTCGCATAGATCGGTTCGACCGAGACGAGCGTCGTCAGCTCGGGCGAGGCTGAACCGGCCGCAACAATGTTGCCGACCGTCACCTCGATCTTGCCGATACGGCCGGAAACCGGCGCCTTGACCTGCGTGTAGTCGAGATCCAGCTGCGCTGACTGAAGGGCTGCCTGTGCCGAACGCAGGCTCGCCTGGGCTTCAGCCAGCGTGCTCTGGCGCTGGTCGAGATCGCTCTGCGAGATCGTCCGGTTGTCCGAAAGACGGCGGCCGCGGTCGAGTTCCGTCTGCGCCAGGCTGACCTTGGCTTCCGCCGAAGCGACCTGGCCTTGCGCCTGGGAAACGGCCGCCTGATAGGGAGCCGGGTCGATGGCAAACAGCAGATCGCCCTGTTTGACCAAGGCACCTTCACGGAAATGCACGGACTGGATGGCGCCTCCGACACGGGGGCGAATCTGCACGCGGTCGATAGCCTCGAGACGACCGGAGAAATTCTCCCAGTTCGTCACGTCGCGGCTGGCGACGACAGCAACCGTCACCGGCACAGCGGGAGGCTGCGCAGGTTCAGAGGCGGCCGTGGCGGTTGCGCTCATCGGCAGTTCGAAAAAGATGGCAGCGGCCGAAATGGACGCAGCAACACCCAGACCGGCGCCCACCAGGGCCCAGCGTTTACTTCTGGACGTCATTGGTACTCTCCTTGCGGCCGAACGGCCGTAAAAATCAGTTCGTTTTCAATGCAATTGTGGCTGAACGCTCACGTCCTGAAGAAAATCTCCAAAGTGGCGGCTGACGTTGCCCTGCCACGTGGAAGTCCCCTCAGATTTTCCGCCGTAAATGGATGGCCAACCTGTCCCGGCGGGGAGAACATGCTGGCGCACGGCAACGCCTGCCTTCTTCAGGCGAGCGGCGTAACCGATAGTCTCGTCGTGCAGCGGATCATCCTCCGCCGTAAAAATCAGAGCTGGCGCAACACCTGATATCCGTGAGCACAGGCAGGGCGCAGCATAGGGATGGCAGCCGCCGCCGCTCAGGTAATGGCTCCAGCCTTCCGTCCAGCGCTGGCGCATGCCGATCTTGTCCGCCTTGCGAATGGAGGAGGTCCCCATGAAGGGATCGAGAAGAGGAGAAAGCAGGATCTGGCCGTCGAGCGCATCCGGCATCTGGTCACGCGCCTTCAGCGCAACACCGGCAGCTACGTTACCACCCGCCTCTTCGCCGGCAACGAAAAGCAGCGACTTACGGTCGCCGAGACCGGCTTTCTTGAGTGCGAGATAGGAAAAGATCGAGAAAGAAACTTCGAGCGCCTTCGGAAAAACATTGCCCGAAAGCGTACTGTAATCGGCAGAAACGACGATCGCGCCGGCTTGTGCGAGGCTGCTTGCAATCGGGCGATCGGCATTCGGGTCCTTGTCGAGAAACGCCCCGCCGTGCAGATAAAGCACGATTGGCGGCCCCTTGCCGAAGTCGGCGCCCATGTAGACGCGCGCAGAAACGGGGCCAGCGGCCACCTTTTCCAACACCATGTCTTTGATCTCGGGCACCATCGTCACTATCTCTTGCTGCCTGCCACACCTCGACAGACAACGCCTGTCTCTTGCATTTTGCACCAAAAAGATATTGTTATTCAAATCGGGGAATAAGAAGCGATATCGCGATAACACTATTCCGAATCCTGAACAATGTTGCAACGCAAACTGCGGAATTGAACCGATGGATCAGCTCTCGGCAATGCGCGTCTTCATCCGCGTGGTGGAGACGGGCAATTTCACCCGCGCCGCCGACATGCTCGCCATGCCCAAGGCGACGGTGACCAATCTCATTCAGGGGCTGGAGGCGCACCTGCGTACCAAGCTCCTCAACCGCACCACCCGCCGCGTCATGGTGACGACGGACGGCGCGCTTTATTACGAACGCGCTGCGCAGATCATTTCCGAGCTCGAGGAGCTGGACGGCAGTCTCTCAAACTCACAGAGCCTGCCGACGGGCAGACTGCGCGTCGAGATGGCCGGCGCCTTTGCCGATTCCATCCTGGTGCCCGCGCTCTGTGATTTCTACGAGCGTTATCCCGATATCCGCATCGACCTCGGCGTCGGCGACCGCACCGTCGACTATCTCGCCGAAAACGTTGACTGCGCGTTGCGCGCCGGCACGCCGGCCGATCAGTCGCTGATCGCCAGGCGCGTCTCGGAAATCGAAATGATCACCTGCGCCGCACCGCTCTATGTGGAGAAATTCGGCCTGCCGCAGCGGCCGGAAGAGCTTGAAACGGAACACTATTCGGTCAATTACTTCCGCGCTCAGAACAATCGCACGGTGCCTTTCGAATTCCGCAAGGGCAATGAGACCATCGAGGTCAATCCGCGCTATATCGTCTCCGTCAACGACAGCCGCACCTACATGACCGCAGCACTCGCCGGCCTCGGTCTCGCCCAGATCCCGATCTTCATGGCGCGTGAGCCGCTGGCGAAGGGAGAGCTGGTGCAGACCCTGACGGAATGGACGCGCGAGTCGCTGCCGCTCTACGTCGTCTATCCCCCGAACCGGCATCTCAGCAACAAGGTCCGTGTCTTCGTCGATTGGCTGGTGAAGCTGCTGGCGGACGCCAAGCTCAACGCTCGCTGACAAACGCCGCCACAAAAGAAAACGGCCCGTGATGGGAGGGATAACCGTCACGGGCCTTAATCTGATGTCTGAAACTGAAGGCCTGTCGCACCGCAGGAAAGGCGCGGCAGGCCCTGGAGTGGAGGTCGGGAGGCCGGCGACGATTTGCCGTCTTCCTCCGTCCAATCTGATATAGGTGCGCTTAGCCGGATAGTAAGAGGCAGCACCAAAGAGGCCGTTCACAACTTTGCGACAGGCAGTTATCTGTTGACAACGGGCTTCAGCAGATCCTCGATGCCGATGCGGCGGAAGAGCTCGGCACGCACGCGGTCGGCAACGCCGTTGACAATTTCCGCACCGTCTTCCGACGGATCGATATGGGTGCGGAACGGGCGCTTGCCGAAGGGCATATTCACCACATCGACGATCGCGGTCGCAACGGAAGCAGCATCCGCGTCGGCAGGTTCAAGCGAGGCCAGGCCCTTCAGCGCCTGGTCCGGCACGCCCTTATAGGGACCGTCATTATATTCTGCAGCTCGAGCCGTATCGGCGGGCGAACCGGAATGGGCGAAGTGGTTCGTGCCCTTGGTGAAGGCACCGGGAACGATGATTGCCGTTTCGATGCCCCAGCGGGTCAGTTCACTGGCATAGGAGACGGCAAGCGAGTCCATGGCGGCTTTGGCGGCGAAATAGGGAGCAAGGTATGGAGGTGTGCCGCCACGAGTGGACGAGGAGGAAACCCAGACGACGAGACCCCTGCCCCGGTTGCGCAGGTGCGGCAGCACAGCGCGGTTCACACGCTGGGTCGACAGCACGTTGATGTCAAAAAGCTCGGCATATTGCTCAGGCGTGAAGGCCTCGGCCGGACCGAAGGACATATGACCGGCATTGTGGATGATCGTATCGATGTGCCCCTCAGCGGAAATCACCTTGGCAATGCCTGCTTCGACGGAAGCATCGGACGCGACATCCAGTTCGACAGCCTTGAGATCGACACTGTTCTCTTTCGAGAAGGCTTCGACGGCCTCGACCTGCGGCCGGTTACGGCCTTCTGTTTCGCGCATCGAGGCATAGACGGTGTGGCCGGCCTTGGCGAGCGCGCGGGCGGTAAGAGCGCCGAAGCCGCTGGAAGCACCGGTGATGACGATGACTTGCTTGCTCATGATCCTGTTCCTTCTATTCGAGTGGGTTGGCTGTTCGAATGGGGTTGATTGAAAGAATGCGAGGGAGGAGTGTGGCGGCGCTCTTGCCGCCACGAAATCTGCGTCAGACCATGCCGCCATTGGCACGCAGCACCTGACCGTTGATCCAGGCGCCGTCAGGGCCGGCGAGGAAGGCAACCACACCGGCGATATCCTCAGGCGTGCCGAGGCGTTCGAGCGGGTTTGCCTTTGCAAGGCGATCGATCAGCTCATCGGACTTGCCATTGAGGAAGAGATCAGTGCCCGTCGGGCCGGGAGCGACCGTGTTGACGGTGATCTGGCGGCCGCGCATCTCCTTGGAGAGGATGGCGCCCATCGTCTCGACGGCAGCCTTCGTTGCGGCATAGACGCTATAGGTTTCCGGCTTCAGGCCGACGACCGAGCTCGAGAAGTTGATGACCCGGCCATCGTCACGCAGGCGCTTGGCAGCCTCGCGCAGCGTATTGAACGTGCCCTTGAGGTTGACGCTGATCTGGCGGTCGAAGCTGGCATCATCGACATCGGCAAGGCGCGACAGCAGCATGATGCCGGCATTGTTGACGAGGACGTCGACACCGCCGAAGGCGGTCTCTGCCGCGTCGAACATGCGGCGCACAGCCTCGGCATCGGCGACATCGCCCTGTGCCGTCAGCGCCCTGCCGCCGGCCTTCTCGATTTTCTGGGCCAGGTCTTCAGCAAGGGCAGCGTTGCCGGCATAGTTGATGACGACGGTAAAGCCGTCCTTGGCGAGACGTTCGGCAATCGAAGCACCGATGCCGCGAGAAGCGCCGGTAACGAGAGCGACCTTGTTTTGATTGGCAGACATTTTCTTCTCCTTTGCTTCGGCGCCGCAGCGCCCTTTCGATGAGAAGAAGATGCCCCTTTATATCTTGCGGATAATCAGCCATTATTCGGCATCACTATCCGGGAAATGCGAACAAATTCGATGGACAGATTCGATGCCATGCGGGTCTTTTCCCGCGTCGTGGAGCGCCGCAGCTTCACGCTTGCCGCAGAAGATACCGGCCTCCCGCGCTCGACCGTGACGGACGCGGTCAAGCAACTTGAGGCGCGCCTCGGCGTGCGCCTGCTTCAGCGCACCACCCGTCATGTCAGCCCGACGCTCGATGGCGAAGCCTACTACCAGCGTTGTCTGTCGATCCTTGCCGATATCGAGGAGGCTGAAGGCGCCTTTGCCGGCGCCAAGCCGAAAGGCCTGCTGCGGGTCGACGTGCACGGCACGCTGGCCCGCCATTTCGTATTGCCGAGCCTGCCGTCGTTTCTGGAGACCTATCCCGATATCGAATTCTACATGAGCGAAGGCGACCGGCTGGTGGACCTGGTGCGCGAAGGCATCGACTGCGTATTGCGCGTTGGCGTACCGCAGGATAGCGACATGGTCGCCCGGCGCGTCGCCATGCTGGACGAGATCACACTGGCCTCTCCCTCCTATATCGCCGCTTTCGGCAAGCCTGACCACCCGGAGAGGCTGGATACACACCGCATGGTCGGCTTCCGCGCCACGGGCAGCGCCGGCCCGCTGCCGCTGGAATTCATCGTGGATGGCGGCGTGCGCAACATCACCATTCCCGCGACCGTCACCGTCAATGCCGCCGAGAGCTATATTTCCGCTGCCCGCATGGGCCTCGGCATGATCCAGATCCCGCGCTACCACGCCGAACAGGATCTGGCCGCCGGCACGCTCGTTCAGGTGCTCGCCAATTTTCTGCCGACGCAGACGCCTGTCTCGTTGCTCTACCCGCGAAACCGCCAGCTTTCGCCGCGCGTGCGTGTTTTCATCGACTGGCTGGTGAAGGTCTTTGCTCGACAAACCGCCGAAAACGCGGTTCACTCATATTAGCATCTTCGGAGAAAGAGATATGGCACTCAGCGATATCATCGTCTACCAGGCTGACGAAGGCTTCATCGTCGAATTCGGCGGCGAAGGGGAAGACAGGATTGCGGTGACACTGCGCGAAGCGCCCGATCTTACCCACGACAATGCCATCGCCAAAGCCAGGGCACTGATGACCTTGGCTTTAGAGCCCGTTCACGGGGATAGCGCCCGCAGCAAGGATCCAGCCCTGCTGGAGGAAGAGCTGAACGAAGGCCTGGAGGATTCCTTCCCGGCAAGCGACCCGGTTTCCGTCACCGTTTCCTCCATTCCCATGCGCGATCCGAATACCGGCCACTAGATCTGCATCGGCATCTATTGCCGATGCCGTGAGGGCCTGGACGTTCCGGCTGGCGGATCATCGAAGGGGATGGTATCGCCGGTCTCCATGAGCATCGAGACGATCAATGGCGCGATCGGCGCCGGCCCCCTTGCCGGGGAGAGCCTGCGCCAGTTCTTCGAACGCGATGCGATCGAGGTCGCCCGCGATCTGCTCGGCTGCCACCTCATGGTCAATGACGCGGGCGGACGGATCACCGAAACCGAAGCTTATTACCCGGACGACGAGGCGTCTCACAGTTTTCGGGGACCGACCAAGCGCAATGGCGCCATGTATGGCCGTCCCGGCAATGTCTATATCTACCGCATCTATGGCATGTACTGGTGCCTGAACTTCGTCTGCACGCCGGGCTCGGCAGCGCTGATCCGTGCCTTGGAGCCGGAAACCGGACTGGCGACCATGGCGGAAAGGCGCGGCACAGATGTGCTCACGCAGTTCTGCAGCGGTCCGGGAAAACTCTGCCAGGCGCTCGGCATCGATATCGCCATCAACGACCGGATGCTCGACCAGCCGCCCTATGCGATCTCGCCATCCGCGCCTGTTCCGATCGTCTCGGGCAAGCGGATCGGCATTACGAAAAATGCCGAAGCACCGTGGCGCTTCGGCATTCAGGGATCGCGATTCCTGAGCAAACCGTTCCGCTGACGCGGAGGCTGCAACGTCATTCCATGACGGCACTATGGTCCATGGCCGGCGGCGCCTTCGGCTTCCTCAAAAGCAGCACCAGCGGCATGACGGCCAGCGACATCAGCATCAAGAGCTTGAAGTCATCAATATAGGCGATGATGGTCGACTGTAGTGTGATGAGGTCGTTGAGGGCGGCACGGCCGACTGCCGTCAGCGGACTGAGGCTCTGGGCAGCCGTCGCATTGAATGCATGATTGAACGGCGTCACGTAGGCTGCAATCGACTCGTGATTGCTCTGCGTATTCTCGACGATGAGGGCCGAGACGATCGAGATTCCGACAGAGGAGCCGATGTTACGCGACAGGTTGTAGAGGCCGGTCCCGTCGCCGCGCATCTGCGCCGGCAGCGTGGCAAAGGCGATCGTCGTCAGCGGCACGAACAGGAAGCCGAGGCCGGCGCCCTGGATGAAGCCGACCGAAACGATCGTCCATTGCGAAACGTCAGGCGTCCAGCCAGTCATGTCGTACATTGCCCAGGCCGTCAGACCGAGGCCGAGCAAAAGCAGCCAGCGCGTATCCACCTTGCCGATCAGCCGGCCGACGATGAACATGCAGAGCATCGTCCCAAGGCCGCGTGGCCCCATGACGATGCCAGCCGTGATGACCGGATACCCCATCAGCGTCTGCAGATAGGGCGTCATCAGCGCCAGCGAGGCGAGATAGGTGATGCCGATCACGAAGATGAAGATCATGCTGACGGTGAAATTCTGGTCGAGGAACAGCCGCGGATTGACGAAGGATTTCTCCGCCGTCAGCGTGTGCACCAGAAGCAGATAGAAGGCAGCAGCGCAGACGATCGCTTCGACGACGATTTCGCCAGAAGAGAACCAGTCAAGCTGCTCGCCGCGATCAAGGAAGAGCTGCAGCGCGGCAATGAACAGGCTCATCATCCCGAAGCCGAACCAGTCAAGCTTGGCGAGCGCATCCCTCTTCGTCTCCGAAACGAAGATGACGATGCCGGCAAAGGCAAGAGCGCCGATTGGGATGTTGATGTAGAAGACCCAGCGCCAGCTGATATTGTCGGTCAGCCAGCCGCCGATGACAGGCCCCAGAACCGGCCCGACCATGACCGAGACGCCGAATAGGGCCATGGCCGAGCCGCGCTCCTCGACGGAATAGATGTCGAGGAGGATGCCCTGGGAAAGGGGAACGAGCGAGGCGCCGAACAGGCCTTGCAGCAGGCGGAAGGCAACGATTTGCTGCAGCGACTGCGCCAGACCGCACAGGATGGAGGCGACGACGAAGCCGACGATCGCCGTCAGCAGCACGCGCTTGCGGCCGAACTTGGCGGCAAGGAAGCCGGACGGCGGCGTCATGATGGCGGCCGCGACGATGTAGGAGGTCAGAACCCAGTTGATCTGGTCGGCGGAAGCCGAAACGCTGCCCTGGATATAGGGCAGCGCCACGTTGGCGATCGTCGTATCCAGCGCCTGCATGATGACGGCCAGAATGACGCAGGCCGTGATCGCGCCGCGATTGGCAACGGGGGTTGCCGGTGATGCAGGAGCATTGCTCATGGCCGTTACTCGTGGCTCTTGGCCTGGCCCAGAAGGTTGCTGATGAAATCGGGAAGGCCGCGTGCATGACCGGTATCGACATCGACGACTGTGCTCATGCCGACGCGAAGCGGCGGCTTGCCTTCGGTCTCATCGATGCTGACGCGCATCGGAATGCGCTGCACGACCTTCACCCAGTTGCCGGTAGTGTTCTGTGCCGGCAGCAGCGAGAAGGATGAGCCGGAAGCCGGGCTGATGCTCTCGACCTTGCCCTTCCAAACGACGCCCGGATAGGTATCGACATAGATGTCGGCCGTCTGGCCCGGCTTGACATAGGTGAGTTCGGTTTCCTTCGGGCTGGCGGAGATCCACAGATGGGTGGTCGAAACCAGTGAGAAGGCCTGCTGCGAAGCCTGCAGGTAGGAACCGACCTGCAATGCGTTCACATTGGTCACGATACCGTCGAACGGTGCCTTGACGATGCTGTGGTCGAGTTCGCGCTGGTCGTTGTCGACCTGCGATTTGGCCTGCAGGTAAAGCGGGTTCTCCTCGACCGGTTGATCGGCATTGCCGCCGAGCTGGGCGAGTGTCGTTGCGGCTTCCGCCTTGGCGACGGAAACCTTCTGCTGCGCGACCTCAAGATTGTGCTTGGCTTCGTCATAGGCCGACTGCGTGGCGCTGCCGTTGTTGACGAGGTTCTGCTGCCGGTCGAACTGGTCCTGATAATAGGGCAGATCGGCTTCGGCCTGGGTGATTTCGGTCAGCGACTGCCGGTAGCTGGCCTGCATATTCATGATCTGGTTGCGCTGTGCGCCGAGCTGCGCCTTGGCGCCATCGAGCGCGATCTTGAAGGAATCCGACTGCAGGCTGAAGAGCACCTGCCCTGCCTTGACCTGCTCGTTCTCGTGCACGTTGATCTTGTCGACGATGCCCGAAACGTCGGTGGTAATGCCCACCATGTCCGCCTGGATATAGGCATTGTCGGTCGACATGATCTGACCGCCATTGACGTAATAGTAGCCGCCGACGACGAGCGCCACGGGCAGCAGGGCAAAGAGAACGGGACGGGTGAAGCTGCGCCGGCGGCGGACCTTATTGCCGCCAGGCGCAGCCACCGCGACAGCCGCAGGCGCTGAATTGGATGAAGGCGCCTCAGCTACCGTTTCCGGTTGTTGGGTAATTTCTTCGACAGGTGTTTTGGCATTGGCGTCGGACACGACGCGCAAGGAGGATTGATCAGCCATGATTCGTCTCATTCTCGGCGACCGGGGACCGGCACGCCTGCACCAGGTTCGTCTTCATTACGGATAGGATATGGAAAAGCTGCTCGCGCTGTTCCGGCGCGATGCTTTCCAGCGCTTCGCCGCGGGTCACGTCGCCGATCTCACGCATTTCGGCGAGAATCGGATGGGCTGCCTCGCGCATGTAAAGCAGCCAGATGCGCCGGTCGGTCGGGTGCTGGCGGCGCTCGATCAGGCCGCGCTCGGCGAGCTTGTCCAGGATGCGGACCAGCGTGATCGGCTCGATTTCGAGGATTTCGGCAAGCCCGCTCTGATGGATGCCCTCATTGTTGGCGAGATAGGCCAGCGTCTGCCACTGAGACCGCGTCAGCCCAAGGTCCTTTGCGCGCTGCTCGAACCGCTTGCGCAGCAGGCGGGCGACGTCGTGCAGAAGAAAACCGAGTGTTGGATTGTTGGTCATTTACCTTCGCCGGCTAGTAATAAGCATCCTTATGATAATGGTAGATATATTGAGCATGTGCAATGCACAAGCATGCGGCCTCAAGATTCCGCAGCTGCGGCCAAAATGCCGCAGCCCACCGTTCGGCGAGCCTTCCGATCTGGTTTTGAGAGACCCAAGCTGGCGTCGAAACGCCTCGCGCAAATGTGATAACGCGACACATCCGCAGAAATGCAGGGGTTTGCGGAACGCCAAATCAATGCGAACAATTGGCGTTTGCAATTTTTGGATTCTCCCGTTTATAGTCTGTCTTCATAGGGTTACGGAGATCAGGATTTTCTCCTTCCGGTTGATTTCGAGGTGCTGGCTTGCACCTGTCATCTTCCCGGCAGCCACGCATGAGTAGAATTCGGACTTAGGACGAAGGCTCATGCTTTCGTCCCGGCAGACATGAACAGCAATTTTCAGGCATAGGTTCAGGCGGCTGCATTCGGCCGCCCGCAAGGGGGACCGGAATGGCTTATTCGTTTCGACAGACACTGGCGCTCGGCTGCTTTGCGGCCCTCCTGCCGCTTATCGCTGAAGCGCAGCAAGCGGCTGCCCCCCCGCCCGTCACCGTTGCCAAGCCCGTGGTGCGCGATGTGGTCGACAATGACGAGTTCATCGGCCGTTTTGAACCGGTCGACGAGGTCTCGGTCCGCTCGCGCGTCGGCGGCTACCTGCAGGAAGTCGACTTCACCGACGGCGCTCTGGTGAAAAAGGGCGACCGGCTCTTCGTCATCGATCAGAGGCCGTTCGTCACCGCACTCAATCAGGCCAATGCCGCACTTGAAGCGTCGAAATCGGCTCTGGTCTTTGCCGACGCACAATATAAGCGCGCCCAGTCGCTGGCTTCGAGCGGCAGCCAATCGGCCCAGACACTGGACGATCGCCGCCGTGAGTTCGATTCGGCGCAGGCCAATGTCCGCGGCGCGCAGGCTGCAGCCGATCGTGCTGCGCTCGACATGGAATATACCGAGATCGCCGCCCCCCTCAGCGGCCGCATCGACCGACGCCTGATCTCTGCCGGCAATCTCGTGCAGACCGACCAGACAGTGCTCACGACGATTGTTTCTCTCGACCCGATCGATTTCTATTTCGATGTCGACGAGCGCCGCCTGCTCAACTTCGCAGATACGGCACGCAAGCTCGGCAAGGATCTCCAGCAGGGCGGCGGCGGACTGGATGTCACCGTGACGATCTCGGATCCCAATGCAAAACCGTTCCAGGGGAAACTCGATTTCGCCGAGAACCGGATCGACAACGAGAGCGGCACCATTCGTCTGCGTGCCCGCTTCCCCAATCCCGATCTCGTTCTTCAGCCCGGCCTCTTCGGCCGCATTCAGGTTGAAGCCTCCAACACCTACCAGGCCATTCTCGTCCCTGACGAGGCAATCGGCTCTGACCAGAACGAGCGCGTCGTCTACGTCGTCGGCGCCGATGGCACCGTTTCGACCAAGTCCGTGAGGCCCGGTCCGCGGCTCTACGGTTACCGTGTCATTCGTGAAGGCCTCGACGGCACCGAGACGATCATCGTCAACGGCCTGATACGCGCCCGACCGGGTGCGAAGGTAACACCTCAGATGACCGAATTGCCCAAGCAGCGGACGGATGCTCCGCCGGAAACAGCCGGCGCGGAGAGCGGCCAATGAGATTTGCCCATTTCTTCGTAGACCGGCCGATCTTTGCGGCCGTCATCTCCATTGTTCTGCTTGTTGTCGGCAGCATTGCCTACACGCAATTGCCGGTCTCCCAGTATCCGGAGATTGCACCGCCCACCATCGTCGTGCGCACCTCCTATCCGGGCGCCGACCCGCAGACGATTGCCGATACGGTTTCGACCCCGCTTGAACAGCAGATCAACGGCGTCGAAGACATGCTCTACATGTCTTCCTATTCCAGTGCCGATGGCGCCATGTCGCTGACGATCACCTTCAAGCTCGGCACCGATCTCGACAAGGTCCAGGTTCTTGTGCAGAACCGCGTTTCCATCGCCCTGCCCCGACTTCCCGAGGAAGTTCAGCGTCTTGGCGTGACCACCGACAAGAGCTCGCCTGACCTGATGATGGTCGTGCACCTCCTGTCGCCGTCGCATCGTTATGACCAGCTCTACGTCTCGAATTACGCCCGCAATCGCATACGCGACGTTCTTGTACGCCTTGATGGTGTCGGTGACGTGCAGCTCTTCGGTGAGCGCCAGTATTCGATGCGAATCTGGCTGGATCCGGAAAAGCTCTCCGCCTACGGAATGACATCCGATGATGTCGTCGCCGCATTGAGAGACCAGAACGTCCAGGTATCGGGCGGCAAGATCGGCGCTCCGCCGGTGACCGGCAAGAATGCGTTCGAATATACGGTGCGAACGGACGGACGTTTCTCGGATGTACGCCAGTTCCGGTACGTCATCGTGAAATCGACGGCCAGCGGCCGGCTCGTGTCGCTGCAGGACGTCGCCCGCATTGAACTCGGCGCACAGGATTACGTCACCAACAGTTATCTCAACAATGACCCGGCCGTCGCCCTCGGCATCTTCGCCCGGCCGGGAACCAATGCGCTGGATACGGCCCATCAGATCCAGGGCATCATGAAGGATCTGTCGCAGAACTTCCCGCAGGGCCTGGAATATCGGATCGTCTACGATACGACCGAATTCATCTCGGATTCGATCAATGAGGTCTACAGGACCATCGCCGAGGCTGCGATCCTCGTGGCGATCGTCGTTCTCGTCTTCCTGCAATCCTGGCGAACCGCCCTCATTCCGATCATCGCCATTCCCGTGTCGCTGATCGGCACCTTCGCCGTCCTGCTCGCCTTCGGCTTCTCTCTCAATATGCTGACGCTGTTCGGCCTCGTCCTGGCAATCGGTATCGTCGTCGACGACGCGATCGTGGTAGTGGAAAATGTCGAGCGAAACCTGGCGCGCGGCATGACCCCGAAACAGGCGGCGCACGTCACGATGGACGAAGTCGGGACCGCCGTGGTCGCCATCTCGCTGGTGCTGATCGCCGTATTCGTGCCAACGGCCTTCATTCCGGGTATTTCCGGACAGTTCTACAAACAGTTCGCGGTGACGATTTCAGTCACGACGGCGATTTCCGCATTGAATTCGCTGACGCTTTCGCCCGCACTGGCAGGCATATTGCTGAAAACCCACAATCACGAGACCAAGCGCAAGAACATCTTCTCGCAGTTGGGAAGCGGGCTTGCGAATGGCTTCAATCGCGGATTCGATCGAATGAGTTCCGGATATTCCTGGATCGTCCGGCACCTCGTCAGCAGTTGGGTAGGATTGACAGCTTCGCTTGTTGTCTTCGCCGGCCTGCTCGGAGCGACATGGTATATGGGACAGAAGGTTCCATCGGGCTTCATCCCGACCATGGACCAGGGTTACGCAATCGTCGTCATCCAGCTTCCGGACGGCGCCTCGCTGGCGCGTACCGACGCCGTCGTCAAGCAGGTGGGCGATATCGCCCGCACGGTGCCCGGTGTCGGCAATGCCGTGCAATTTGCCGGCTTCAGCGGGGCGACCTTCACGAACGCTTCGAATTCCGGCGTCGTCTTCGTCCCCTTCAAATCTTTTGCTGAACGTGAAGAGGGCGGCGAGACCGCCAACAAGATCATTGGCGAACTGTACGGCAAGCTGCAGAGCATCCAGGAAGCCTTCATCATTGCCATCCCGCCGCCATCCGTGCGCGGCGTCGGCAATTCCGGCGGCTTCAAGATGCAGATCTCGGATCTTGAAAACGCGGACATGACGCGCGTCCTTGGTCTGGCCCGTCAGATGATGGGTGCGGCTGCAACCACACCCGGCCTGACTGGCGTCTTCACGACATTCTCGGACGCAAGCCCGCAATATTTCCTGGCGATCGACCGCGACAAGGCACGGTTCCTGAATGTGCCGATCCCCAATATCTTCAACGCTCTCTCCATCAACCTCGGCACTGCCTATGTGAACGATTTCAACGCGTTCGGACGCGTCTACCAGGTTCGCGCCCAGGCCGACCGGCAATACCGCATGGACAGGGACGATATTCTCGCCCTGAAGGTTCGCTCGGCAACCGGCGCGCTGGTTCCGCTTGGTACCCTGATGGATATCCAGGATTCCAGCGGTCCGGCACTCGTCCAGCGCTACAACATGTATGTCTCGGTGCCGCTCCAGGGCAATCCGACACCCGGTACATCAACGGGCGACGCCATCAAGAAGATGGAGGGTCTGGCTGCGCAGATCCTGCCGCCGGGGACGACCTTCGAATGGACCGAGCTAGCCTATCAGGAAACCCACACCGGCAATACCGCGATCTACATCTTCGCCCTGTCTGTCATTTTCGTCTTCCTTGCGCTTGCCGCGCAATATGAAAGCTGGGTCCTGCCTCTGGCGATCATCCTCATTGTTCCGCTGGCAGTGCTCGCCGCGTTGATCGGCGTCTGGCTGAGGGGAATGGACAACAACGTCCTCACCCAGATCGGTCTGATCGTCCTGATCGGCCTTGCGGCCAAGAACGCCATTCTGATCGTCGAGTTTGCAAGGCAGGCAGAAGAAGAGGGGAAAAGCGTCGTCGATGCCGCAATCGAGGCAAGCCATCTTCGCCTGCGCCCGATCCTGATGACGGCCTTCGCCTTCATCTTTGGCGTCCTGCCGCTTGCCATCGCCACCGGCCCCGGTGCTGAAATGCGCCAGTCGCTCGGCACGGCCGTGTTCTCGGGCATGTTGGGCGTGACGATCTTCGGCCTGTTCCTGACGCCGGTCTTCTACGTCGTGCTGCGCCGCTGGCGCAAAAAGCCGGCAGAAGCGCCGGCTCACGTCGATGCTGAGGAGAATGCTGCCTGAGCTAGTTTCAGGTGGAAAACAGGTAAACCTGTCCCTGCCAGAAACGGGCTACGGAGAGCCTGCCGCTCCGGAAGGCACGGGTATCGAGGTTGAGCCGCATCGGCTGCACGTCCGGCTGGTCGCTGGGCGTGTGACCATGCACGATGAGTTTCGGCAATGGCAGCGAGCTTTCCAGGAAACGCTGGCGGATGAAGGCCATGTCGTCATCGGCCTGTTCTTCGAGCGATACCCGCGGGTCGATGCCCGCATGTACGAAGGCGACATTGGGCGTATCGAGCATGATCGGCAGGGTGCGGATGAAATCGATATGCGTATGCGGCAGCGACTGGCGAATGAAGGCGTCAAGTTGCGCGCCGGAGCGGAAGACGAGCGGCAGGTGATCGGGATCGAGGCCGTAGGAGCGTAGAAGCTCAGCCGCACCCATGGTCATCCAGTCGTCGTAGGACGCCCAGCCGTCGATATAGTCGAGCATGACGATCTCGTGGTTGCCGGCAAGGCAAATGCGCTCGAATCCTTCCGGCGCCGGGTCCATGAGATGGCTGATGACATGTGCCGATTGCGGACCGCGATCGATATAATCGCCGAGCATGACGATGAGCTTCTTGCCCGGCAGATGTTCTGCATCACGTACGATCGCCTCTTCCGCTTTCTGCAGCAGGTCGAGGCGACCATGCACGTCGCCGATGGCATAGGTCGGGATCTCTGCTATATCCATGCTCACGCGCGGGCGCGGCTGACGACCAGCCTTCGAACCCTCGCGGCTTCGTGCAAGAGAATCACTCATCATCATTCCTGATCAGTTCGCCGTCCCTTAACCATAACTAGAGCATACGGCAAGGCGATCAAGCTGGTAAGAAAATTCAACCAGCAGCGCTTTTGTGAAAAAACCGGCCTTACGCAAGCCGATGCAATCACGCACTTTTTTAGCTTTGGGAAAGAGTGGCAGATGGGCACCGTATCGCAACTGCATGACAATGTGCGCCCTCCCGCGCACCGTATCGAGACCGAGGAAGAAGCTGTTTCCGCGGCACGCCAGCTTGCGGTCGTCTTCCGCCAGCGGGCCAACGAGCGCGATATCAACCGCCTCATGCCGAACGCCGAACTCGACGCGCTCTCGCAATCCGGCCTCACTGCAATCACCGTTCCGCCCGAATATACAGGGCTCGATATTTCCAACGCTTTGCTCGCCGAGATCGTCGCCATCATCGCCGAGAGCGATGCCTCGATCGGTAGTGTGCTGGCATCTCACTTCCGCGTGCTGGAAGGGCTGCGCAACCAGCCCTCCGAAGAACTGAAGACCGCCCTCTTCAACCGCGCGCTCGACGGCGACCGTTTTGCCGCAACCCGTTTTGCCGATCAGGCAGGCCTCGTTGCCGAGGGCTCCGGCTTTCGCCTGACGGGCAGATCGGAGCAGGCAACCGCCATCCTTTTCTCCGACTGGATCGCCGCAGCAGCGATCGATCCCGCAGGCCGCCGGGTGACGCTGCATCTGCAGCGCGACAGCGATGAGTTGCAAACCGTCGACGACTGGGATGCGTTCGGACTGCGCACCAATGGCACAGCAACGATGATTGCCGGCAAGCTGCATGTGAATGCCGATACCGTTAGCCCGGCCCCATCCGGCAGTCACACGACGGAAAGTTCCTTGGGCCTTCTCCTGCAAGCAGCCGTCAGCCTCGGCATCGCCCGTGCGGCTTTTGCCGACCTGCTCGTCATGGCGAAGGACCCCTCTGCCCTCTTCGGCAAAATCGGCGAGCGCGGTGTTCGTATCGAAACAGCGACCGGCGCGTTGGAACGGGCCGGCCGCAAACTGGATATGGCCCAGGTAAGTCCCGCCGAGCCCGCCATGGCGGACGCCTATTTCTCTGCCTCCTCCGCCTGCCTGGGCGCGACCGAGGCGGCGTTGGACACCGCGAATGCCCTTTTCGAACTGGCCTGTGGTGCGACCGGCAGTATAGCGCTCAACCTCGACTGCCACTGGCGTAACGCTCGCATCCACGACATGACGATTCAGCGCGAGCCGCTGCTCAACACGGCGGGCGCATATGTTCTGAAAATGAGAGAGAGCTGACGCAATTCCGGCAAACCGTGACGCGCTTTTGCATCCGGAATTGCGTGAAGATGAGAGGAGTGCGGATCAGCTTGCGGCGGAAACCGGAAGCTTTTCCTCGACCGTTTCGACACCACCGCCAAGGACGAACTGTTCGAGCGTCATATTGTCGAGAATGGCAGCGATCGCGTCCCGCACTTCGGTCATCGAACGCCGCACCTGACAGGTCTCGGGATCAGAACAGTCGTCGCAGGCCTCATAAGCTGTTCGGCTTGCGCAGCGGATCGGCGCAAGTGGCCCGTCCAGCGTGCGGATGACATGACCAATGCGGATCTCAGAGGCTGGCCGCGAAAGCGAATAACCACCACCCGGTCCCTTCTTCGATCGAAGGATACCGACATTGCGCAATTCCAGGAGGATCGTATCAAGGAATTTCTTCGGGATGTTGTTGCGCGAAGCGATGTCATTGATAAAGGCGGTCTCGCCCGGCGCCAGCCGCGCCAGATCAACCAGCGCCTTCAATCCGTATTTTCCCTTTTTCGTCAACATCTCGATCGCCCTGCACTTTGCGGCATTATGCTTGCGTAATAACAGGGAAATAGAGTCAAAACCATGAAGAGACAACAAAATAACCCGTTTTTATAGGTTATTTCGACTATCTATGTTGCCGTAAAACCGCGCCTTCAAGTCTCTCGGCACCTACCAAGATTGATGAGCCGGCCCCGCCCTGGACACGCCTAAGCGGGACCGTAAACACGAACTATACCGTCTTCAGCATACCGCCATCGACGAAATAGGTAGAGCCGATGCTGTAGCTCGACCGGTCGGAGCAGAGGAAGACGAAGAAATTTGCAAGCTCCTCCGGCGTGCCGAACCGCTTGGACGAGGCATGTTCATCCGCCACGCTCTGCAAATATCCCTCCCAGTCGCCGCCCGTCTCAGCCGTCAGCTGCTTGGCGGTCTTGATCCAGTCGGGCGTCAGAATAAGGCCGGCATTGACGCAGTTGACGCGAATCTTATCCTTCACGAGTTCCGTCGAGAGCGTCTTGGAAAACATCATCAACGCCGCCTTGGTGACGTTGTAGATCGGCTCGTACCAGAGCGGCTGCACGGCGCAGATGGAGGCGTTGTGAAGGATCACGCCGCCGCCGCGCCTCTTCATTTGTGGGGCGATCCCACGGGCGAGACGCACGGCTGCCATTACATGCAGATCAAAATAGGCCTGCCATTTTTCATCGGGCGCTTCCATAACCGTCTCGTTGGAGCCGGTGCCGGCATTGTTGATCAGAATGTCCGCGCCGCCGCGCTCGGCAGCTGCAGCAATGATTGCCTCCGTACCTTCTACGGTCGCAACATCGCTTTCGACCGCAATGGCGCTGA
Organism: Rhizobium sp. BK512; assembly: GCF_014194915.1. Taxonomy (NCBI): domain Bacteria; kingdom Pseudomonadati; phylum Pseudomonadota; class Alphaproteobacteria; order Hyphomicrobiales; family Rhizobiaceae; genus Rhizobium; species Rhizobium sp. BK512. Next base: position 1,027,608 of record NZ_JACIAS010000001.1, read on the forward strand.
CGCCGTATTTTTCGGCGATGCGCACCGCCTCTGTATCCAGCCGCTCGCGTCCACGCGCAGACAAGATGAGGTTGGCGCCTTCTGCTGCCAGCCCTTCGGCGATCGCAAGCCCGATGCCGACCGAGCCGCCGGTGATGACAGCGGTCTTACCCTTCAATCCGAGATCCATGAAATCCTCCCAATCCGGCCGGCGGTCCGGCCAATTCGCCAACTCTTCCGGCATTGGCTCTGCCCGTCAAGCCGTGGCGAAAAATCATCTGCACCGGGAGCCGATCCCTCTTGTCGCAGGCCGGGATCTGTCGCATGCCTGCAGCGATAGTGGAGGAGTTTTCATGCGACTTTATTCAGCTTGCATCGAATGGCTGTTTGCCGAGGAAGGCGACGTTTTCGCGGACCGGATCCGCCGTGCCCATGCCGCGGGCCTAAAGGCCATCGAGTTCTGGCGGTGGACCGATAAGGACCTCGGCGCGATCGAAGCCGCGGTGAAGGAAACCGGTCTCAAGGTAACGAGCCTCGTGGCCGAGCCGATGATCGCTCTGACCAATGCCTCAAATCGCGAGATTTGGCTGAAGGGTCTTGCCGATTCTGTCGCCGTTGCAAAGCGCCTCGGCGCGCCGGTGCTGATCGCACAGGCGGGCGACGACCTCGCGGGTTTCACGCGGGACGAACAACGCAAGGCGCTGACGGAAACTCTGCGGGCCGGTGCCGATATTCTTGACGGCAGCGGCGTGCGCCTCGGAGTCGAGCCGCTCAACATCCGCATCGACCATATCGGTTATTTCCTCGATTCCACCCGCGAGGGCCTGGACATCGTCGATGATGTCGCCCGTCCGGAAATCGGCATCGTCTATGATATCTATCATTCCGCCGTCATGGACGAACGCACGGAAGATGTTCTGGTTGGCCGCATGGACCGCGTGTTTCACGTCCATGTGGCCGATCACCCGGGCCGCAACGAACCTGGTACCGGCACGATCGATCTCGCTCACCGCCTCAACTGGATCTTCGCCAATGGCTATACCGGCGCTATCGGCCTGGAATACAAGCCGATAGCACCGGGTGCCGATGCGGTGAAGGCGGCCATTGCGACGCTGGGCTGACGCTCAGCTTCTGCCACCACCCGGCAGCACGGCCCCATCACTTAACGAGCGCGTTGTTCCGAGCGATTTCCGATTGCGGCTTTTCTGGATCGGTCGCTACCGCGACCTTGCACGGACCGGCTGAACGGCGCTCGACGATCCGCGAAGCGATCATCACCCGGCGGGCCGGCATGCCGGGCAGGCGCGGATTTTCGATCCGCTCGAGAAGCAGCCGGAGACCGACAGCTCCACCCTCCTGTCCTTCCATTTTCACCGTCGTCAATGGCGGCGAAATCTGCGTAGCCGGCGAGAAATCGCCAAAGCCGACGACCGAGACGTCATCGGGAATGCGGTAGCCCTGGCCCAGCAGCTCGGAAACCACCGTCAGCGCCAGCCCGTCATGGGCACAGAAGAAGGCCGTCGGGTGAATGCCCTTTGCCTTGAGGTCGCGGAAAGCTTCACCGAAGCCGACTTGCTCGTCGAACCGCAACACATGCAGCGAAACATCCTCGCAGCGTTCGGCAATCTCTCGCGCCCCATAGAAGCGCTCGCGCCGACCCCGGAAACCGGGCGTGCCGTTGACATAGCAGATCGACCGGTGGCCAAGCCCGATCAGATATTGAAGCACCGCCTGGCCCGCCTCATGGTCCGTACCGGTGATCTGGTCAGCCTGCTCCAACGGATCAACCCAACCGAAACGCACGATCGGCACCCCGATTGCGGTTGCTGCGGCGATTGCCTCCCGGTCATGCGGGCCGACAAGCAGCAGCCCGGCGCAGGAACGCGCCAATTCCTCAAGCTGATCGGGGCTATGTGTCCAACGGACGCGGAGCGCCATGCCCAGCCTGTGTGCCTCACGCTGCACGCCATTCTGGATCTGCATGTAGAGTTCGCTGTTGACTGCATCGAGGTCGTGGAAAACGACAGCGATATCGTTCGTCTGGGATTGGCCCGCAGGACGCGTGTAACCCAGCCGCTCTGCCGTCGCGCGGATCAGCATGCGTGTTTCCTCGCTGACGCCGCTCTTGCCGGCAAGCGAACGCGAAACCGCATATTTCGAGAGACCGACCTCCCGCGCGATCGTCTGTAAGGTAACCCGCCCTCTGCTTCCCACTCTCCACCTCGATAGTCACCTGGCGCTCGGAGCGCTTCGCTACACGTTCTCTGCCAAAATTGCAAATTCTTGCACTAACAAAACATAACGCTTTACCTAACAATATCCAAATGTATTCTTTCCGTTATCCAAGCCCGAGAGCAAAAATAACGATAAGGGCTGAGGATTTTTGGAGGAGAACCCTATGATCAAGCTGAAACGTCGTGCGTTTCTGGCCGGGACTTCGGCCGTTCTGATCCTGCCGGCCCTGCCGGTTTTCGCCGCGGACTTCAGGGAAGCGGATATTCTGAAGGAGAAAGTTTCAAGCGGCGCGTTGCCGGCTCTGAAGGACCGACTGCCGGAAAATCCGCTCGTTATCAAGCCGGTCGAAAGCGTCGGCAAATACGGCGGCGACTGGAATATGGCGCTCGTCGGCGGCGGTTCGCTGTCTATGCTGTTCCGCTATCAGGCCTATGAGCCGCTGCTGCGCTATACCCCTGACTGGTCCGGCGTGACGCTGAACGTCGCTGAAGCCTTCGATGGCAATGCGGATTCCACCGAATATACTATCCGCCTGCGCAAGGGTATGAAGTGGTCGGACGGCCAGCCCTATACCACCGCCGACGTGAAGTTCTGGTACGATACGATCCTGACCGACAAACGCGTCGCCGTGAACGGCCAAGGCCATTGGAAAACGGCAGGCAAGCCGGCGAAACTCGAAATCGTTGACGAACAGACGTTTAAAGTTATCTTCGCAAAGCCTAACGGTATGTTCCCGTTGCAGGTTGCTTGGGCGAACAGCGACCATACGACCCGTTGCCCCAAACATTACCTCGAGCAGTTCCATATCGATTATAATCCGAAGGCCGATGAGCTTGCCAAGGAACGCGGTTTCGAAAGCTGGATCGCCGCCTTCCAGTCCGCCTCCGGCTTCCAGGACGACAACGCCTTCTTCCTGAATTCCTCGAAGAAGCCCTGCCTGCATGCCTGGATGTTCACGACCGCGCCGGGCGAAAATACCGAACGCGCTGTTGCCGAACGCAACCCCTTCTATTGGAAGGTGGATACGGAGGGTAACCAGCTCCCCTATATGGATCGCATCGTCTACCAGATGGTCGCCGATCCGCAGGTGCTGCTGCTGAAGGCCATGCAGGGTGAAGTCGACCTGATGGACCAGTATATCGCGACACCGAACAACAAGTCGGTGCTCTACGATGCGCGCGAGCAGGGCAAGTATGATTTCTACACGCTGACTTCGACCGAAGCCAATGTGATGAACTTCATTTTCAACCTGAACCACAATGACGAGACCAAGCGAAAGCTCTTCCGCAACAAGGACTTTCGCGCGGCCCTCTCGATGGCACTCGATCGCCAGTCGCTGATCGACGCCGTGCTCGTTGGCCAGGGCGCTCCTGCCCAGCCGTCCATCAAGCAGGGCGATCCGCTCTACAACGAGCAGCTTGCCACTCAGTTCACGAGCTACGATGTCGACAAGGCGAATGCCATGCTCGACACGTTGATCCCGAAGCGCGACGACCAGAACTTCCGTCTCGATGAAAAGGGCCGCCGCCTGACGGTGATCTTCGAGATCGACCAGGCGCGCGCCGTCTTCCTCGATCTCTTCCAGCTGGTCATTCCGATGTTCCAGGCCGTCGGCATCGATGCGCAGATGCGCACCATGGACCGCTCGCTCTGGGAAACCCGCGTCCGTCAGGGCCGCGATTTCGATGCCACGGCTCACCAGTTCGGCGCCAATGGCGGCGTCGCTGCCATGCTCGATCCGCGCTACTACGTACCGACGGATTCGAACGCCATGTATGCTCCAGCCTGGCAGCTCTGGTATCTCGACCGCAACAACGCCAATGCTGAAGAGCCACCGGAGGAAACGAAGAAGCAGCTTGAGCTCTACGACAAGCTGAAGGCAACCTCCGATCCTGCCGGCCAGCAGGAGATCATGAAACAGATCCTGCAGGGTGCTGCGGAGAACTTCTATGTCTTCGGCATTTCCCAGCCACCGGATGGCTACGGCGTCGTCAAGAACAACATGAAGAACATCACGAAGACCATGCCGAACTCCTTCGGCTGGCCGACCCCTGCTCCCACCATGCCAGAGCAGTTCTACAAGGTCTGATGGCCTGCGACAGCAATGATGTTTTCCAGGCGCCGGCCTCACCGGCTGGCGCCTTGGTCCCTCTTTTGCCAATGATTGGATGAAGACGATGCTCGACGCCAGAAGACAGAATACAGACACGCTGCGCACACCAGACTGGTTCAAGACCGCAACGCGCTGGACCCAGCTCACTTTCGTCGAAGACGATCCAGAGAAATACGATCCGGCCTTCTGGGTCGATGTCTTCAAGCGCACGAAATCCAACGCGGTCTGCCTCAGCGCCGGCGGCTACATCGCCTATTATCCGAGCGAAGTGCCCTATCACTACGTGAGCAAATATCTGGGTGATAAGGACATCTTCGGCGCGCTCGTCGATGCCGCCCGCAAGCTCGACATGCATGTCATGGCCCGCGTCGATCCGCACGCCATTCACGACGATGCCGCCAAGGCGCATCCCGAATGGGTGATGATCAATGCCGACGGCACACCGCGACGCCACTGGGCCTATCCGGATGTCTGGGTCACGAACGCCTATGGCGATTACAACACCGTCTTCATGCCTGAAGTGGTCAAGGAGATCGTCCGCAAATACGATATCGACGCCGTCTTCGCCAATCGCTGGCAGGGTCACGGCGTCGATTACAGCGAAGACAGCGCGCGCCGCTTCAAGGATATGTTCGGCCACGCGCTGCCGAAGAAGCCGGATGCCGACGACCCGGCCTGGCAGGCCTGGGTACAGTGGCGCCGTCGGGTTCTGACGGACATGATCGCGCAGTGGGACGATGCAGTCAAAGCGATCCGCCCTCATGCGAGCTTCATCCCGAACATGGGCGGCGCTTCGCTGATGGAATTCGACCTTTCGGTCATCGCCAAACACTGCCCCTTCCTCGTCGTCGACCATCAGGGCCGCAAGGGTCTGGAACTCGGCTGGTCGGCCGGCCGCAACGGCAAGCGCATCCGCGCCACTTTCCCGGATCGTCCGGTCGTGCTCATCACTTCGATCGGACCGGAAGAGGAATATCGCTGGAAGGATGCCGTCACCTCTGGCGAGGAAATGCAGCTCTGGATCAATGACGGCACGGCCCACGGCCTCTATGCCTGGTTCACCAAATTCAACGGCGTCGTGCCCGACAAGCGCTGGGTCGAACCGGTCGCCGATGCTTTCGCGCTGCAGGCTGCCGTCGAGCCGGTCCTTGAAAGCATGCATCCGACGGCCGAAATCGCCGTCATCGACCCCTCGACGACGCTCCGCCACTGGGCGCCGGAAGAGCGCCACAACGCTGAGAAGCATGATCTTGGCTTCTACCATGCGCTCGTCGAAGCCCGCCTGCCCTTCGAGCTTCTCTCGGATCAGGTTCTGACCAAGGAAAACCTCGACCGCTTCAAGCTGATCATCCTCGCCAACGCCTCCTGCCTTTCAGATGTGCAGAACGCGGCGATCCGCGCCTATGTCGAGCGCGGCGGTAGCGTCATCGCGTCCTACGAAACCTCGCTGCGCGACGAATTCGGCAAGAAACGCAGCGAATTCGGCCTCTCAGACGTGCTCGGCGCCAAGTTCGTCTCCGGCCCACGCGGCATCGTCAAGAACACCTACGTGGCGCTCTCGGGCGATCATCCGGTCAATCAAGGCTATGACGGTGCCGAGCGCATCATGGGTGGCACGCGCCTGATCCATGCCGATCCCATCGGCAACGCGACGACACCCTTCCTCTATGTGCCCGACTTCCCGGATCTGCCGATGGAGGAAGTCTATCCGCGCAAGGCCCCGGAAGGCGCCGGTGTCATCGCCCGCGAAACCGGCAAGGGCGGTCGCACCGTCTATATCCCCTGGAATATCGGCGAGATCTTCTGGGAAGTCTTTGCTGTCGACCACGGAAAGCTGATTGCTAATGCAGTCCACTGGGCACTTGGCAAGACGCCGCGCGTCACCGTCGAAGGCCCCGGCGTCCTCGACATGGCGTTGCGCGAAAATGCTGAAGGCGTCGCGCTCAGCCTCTTCAACCTCACAAACCCGATGATGATGAAGGGGCCGATACGCGAAAATTACCCTCTGGCGGCGCAGACGGTTTCGGTGGAAATTCCTCCGGGCAAATCGGTAGCCAAAGCATGGCTTGTTGTTACCGACCGCGCCGCAAACTTCAGCGTCAAGGACGGCCGTGCACAGGTGGAGGTGCCCGGCATCGAACGGCTGGAGGTGCTGCACCTCACCTGGAAATGAGGTGCTGAAGCAGGGAGGAGCGCTTTCGGCCTGAAGGGGCCGAAAGCGGATGGAGATCCGAAGGAAGCGCCTGACCAGGCGCTCTCAACGGGAGGAGAAACATTCCGATGCTTGGCTATATTTTCAAGCGCGTGCTCTACATGATCCCGACGCTGATCGGCATGTCGCTGATCTCGTTCCTGATCATTCAGCTGCCGCCGGGTGACTACCTGACCTCGATGATCGCCACGATGAGCGACAGCGGCCAGGCTGTCGATCCTGCGCAGATCGAGCGGCTGAAAGAAATCTACGGCTTCGACGACCCCTTCTATATCCAGTATCTCAAATGGATTTGGGGCATCATCAGCCGCGGCGATTTCGGCTGGTCCTTCGAATGGAACCAGCCCGTCTCCGGCCTCATCTGGGCGCGCATGGGCTCGACGTTGGTCATCTCACTGCTGAGCCTCCTCTTCGTCTGGATCGTCGCCCTGCCAATCGGCATCTACTCGGCTGTGCGCCGCCATTCGATCAGCGACCACGTCTTCACCTTCTTCGGCTTCATCGGTCTCGCAGTACCAAACTTCATCCTGGCGCTGACACTGATGTATGTCGCCTACCGCTATCTCGGGCAGAGCGTCGGCGGTCTCAATTCACCCGAATATGCCGAGGCGCCGTGGAGCCTCGCCAAGATCGGCGACTTCCTCGCCCATCTCTGGATTCCGATCATCATCATCGGCGCCTCGGGCACGGCCGCCCTCATTCGCATCCTGCGCGCCAATCTGACGGACGAGCTGCACAAGCCCTATGTCATCACCGCCCGCGCCAAGGGCCTGCCGGAATACAAGGTGATCATGAAATATCCGGTGCGCATTGCGCTGAACCCCTTCGTCTCGGCGATCGGCTGGGTGCTGCCGCATCTCGTCTCCGGCGTCACCATCACCGCCATCGTCCTGAACCTGCCGACCGCAGGTCCCCTACTCTTCCGCGCGCTGGTCTCGCAGGACATGTATCTTGCCGGCAGCTTCATCCTGCTGCTCTCGGCGCTCACCCTCGTCGGCATGCTCCTGTCGGACCTGCTGCTTGCGCTGCTCGATCCGCGCATCCGGTTCAATTGAGGAGGCGCCGATGACGCACGAAACATTCGGAACCCAAACCGGCCCCCTGCATGTCGTCGCCGACGGCCCCTCGATCAGCCCGCTGAAACAGGGCAAGACCGTCTCGACTGCCGCTGTCGGTCCCTGGCGACTGATTGCCGGTAAACTGATCCGCCAGAAAGTGGCGATGGTCGCCGGCGTAATCATCCTGCTGCTTTATCTGATCGGCCTGTTTGCCGAATTCCTGGCGCCCTCTTTGCCCGCGACCTCGAAGCCGCAATATACCTACGCACCGCCACAGAGCCTGAGCTTCTTCGTGACCAAGCCGGATGGCAGCTCGGAATTCAATTTCCATGTGAAGGGCTACAAGGTGGAGATCGACAAGGTGGCCTTGAGGCGCACCTTTGTCGTTGACGATACCAAGGTCGTGCCGGTCGGCTTCTTCGTCAAAGGCCCGGCCTATCAGCTCTGGGGCTTGATCCCGATGACCACGCATTTCTTCGGCCCGATCAACCCCAATGACCCGATGTACCTGCTCGGTGCCGATCGCCTGGGCCGAGACGTTCTGACCCGGCTGATCTACGGCACCCGCATTTCCATGTCGATTGGCCTCGTCGGCGTCGCCATGTCACTGGTGCTCGGTGTCGTGCTCGGCTCCATCTCCGGCTTCTATGGCGGCTGGGTGGATACGCTGATCCAGCGCGTCATCGAAGTCGTCAGCGCCATGCCGACTATACCGCTGTGGCTCGGCCTTGCGGCGGCGATCCCGCTCACATGGTCTCCGGTCAACGTCTATTTCGTCATCACCATTATCGTCTCGCTGCTTGGCTGGACCAGCCTTGCCCGCGAGGTGCGCGGCCGTTTCCTGGCGCTGCGCAGCGAGGATTTCGTCACCGCCGCAAAGCTCGACGGATCGAGCGAGGCACGGCTGATCTTCCGCCATATCCTGCCCTCGCTGACGAGCCACATCCTCGCCGTCGTCACACTCGCGGTGCCGACGATGATCGTTGCCGAAACCTCGCTCTCCTTCCTCGGCATTGGCCTTAAGCCACCGGTCGTAAGCTGGGGCGTGCTGCTGCAGGACGCCCAGAACATCCGCACGGTCGCGACCGCGCCCTGGCTGCTGATCTGGCCGTCGCTGGCGGTCGTCATTGCCGTCCTGTCCTTCAACTTCTTCGGCGATGGCCTGCGCGATGCAGCCGATCCCTATGACAATTGAGGAGGAAGCCATGACCGATCTTCCCGATGACGTCGTTCTCTCGGTTGAAAACCTCTCGATCGATTTCCGGCTGCGCACGCATATCCTGCACGCCGTCGAGGATGTGAGCTTCCAGCTAAAGCGCGGCCAGACGCTCTGCCTCGTCGGCGAAAGCGGCTCCGGCAAGAGTGTCACCGCCCGCTCGCTGCTGCAGATTGTCGACAAGCCCGGCACGATCGTCGGCGGCCGTATCCTGCTGCGCAACGGTAGCGAGATTACCGATATCGCGACCCTTCAGCCCGGCAGCCGCGCCATGCGGGAAATCCGCGGCCGGCGCATCGGCCTCATCTTCCAGGAGCCGATGAGCTCGCTCTCGCCTGTCCACACGATCGGCTCGCAGATCGTCGAGGCGATCCGCCTGCACAGCAACCTCGACAAGAAGGCGGCCCGCGCCCGCATGGTCGAGCTGCTGCGGCAGGTGGAAATCCCCAATCCCGACAAAATGGCCGACCGCTACACGTTCGAATTTTCCGGTGGCATGCGCCAGCGCGCCATGATCGCCATGGCGCTTGCCGGCAATCCCGATATCCTGATCGCCGACGAGCCGACCACTGCGCTGGACGTGACGACGCAGGCCGAAATCCTCGACCTTATCAAGCGCCTGCAGGTCGATCGTGGCATGGCGATGCTGCTTATCACCCACGACATGGGCGTGGTGGCGGAGGTGGCGGATGATGTCGCCGTCATGCGCTTCGGCCACATCGTCGAGCGTGGCCCCGTCGATGCGATCTATCATGCAGCCACCCATCCCTATACACGCCAGCTGCTGGCCTCGACAGTGAAGCTGACACATCATGTCGAAGGCAGATTGCCGGCCATCGCCATCTCTTCACAAGCACCGCAGCCGATCCTCTCGGTGCGCAATCTCAGCAAGACCTTCGGCTGGCATGGGAACGCCAACACGCTGCGTGCCGTCGACGACGCCAATTTCGACCTCTACCCCGGTGAAAATCTCGGCATCGTCGGCGAAAGCGGTTCCGGCAAGACGACGCTCGGCCGCCTGATCCTGCGCACCGTCGAACCGACAACCGGCACGGTTCTCTACCGTGGCAAAGATGGCGGCGAGACCAATGTCACCAAGCTCGGCAAGAAGGAACTGCGCAACTTCCATCGCGAAGTCCGTCTCGTTTTCCAGGATCCCTTCGCCTCACTGAACCCGCGCATGACCGTCAAGGAGGTGATCGCCGATCCCTTGATCGTCAACGGCCTAGCCAAGGGCAAGGCGCTGGAAGATCGCGTGGCCGAACTGATGCGCCTCGTCGGCCTCGATCCGATGGGCATGGAGCGTTACCCGCATGCCTTCTCGGGCGGCCAGCGCCAGCGCATCGGCATTGCCCGCGCCCTTGCCCTCGATCCCCGCATCATCATCGCCGATGAGGCGACCTCGGCACTCGACGTCTCGATCCGCAGCCAGATCCTCGATCTGCTGCTCGATATCCGCCAGCGGCTGAACCTGAGCTTCATCTTCATCTCCCACGATATTTCCGTGGTACGCTATTTCTGCGACCGCGTCGCCGTCATGCATCGCGGCAAGATCGTCGAACTCGGCGAAGCCGAGCAAATCTGCACCGCACCGCAGGAAGCCTATACGAAGAGCCTCATTTCAGCCGTTCCCAATCCCGACCCACGCGACAAGCGCATGCTGCACCGGCATCGGTTCGTCGCTCCCGCCAATGCCTGAGGATGTTCCCGTGCCGAAATTTTCCGCCAATCTTTCCTTCCTCTATCAGGATCTTGCCTTCCTCGATCGTTTCGCCGCCGCCACAAAGGACGGCTTCGGCGCGCTCGAATATCTCGGCCCCTATGCGGAACCGAAGGAAAAGGTCGCCGATGCGCTCCAGGCAAACGGCCTGAGGCAGGCGCTCTTCAACGTACCCTCGGGAGATTGGGCCGGCGGCGAGCGCGGTATCGCCTGCCTGCCGGATCGCATTGAGGAGTTCCGGAGCGGCATCTCGCTGGCGCTCGATTACGCCAAGGCGCTCGCCTGCCCTCAGGTCAACGTCATCTCCGGCCTCGTGCCAAAGGGCGCCGATCTTGAAACGCTGGAAAAAGTGCTGGTCGAGAACCTGAAATATGCCGCCGAGCGCGCGGCCGACGCCGGCGTGAAGCTGCTGATCGAGCCAATCAATCTGCGAGATATTCCCGGCTTCTTCCTGTCGAACACAGATCATGCCGAGCGCATCCTCGAAAAGGTCGGCTCCGACAATCTCTACATCCAGTATGATTTCTACCACATGCAGATCATGCAAGGCGACCTGATCCCGACCTTCATCCGGCTGAAGGACAGGATTGCCCATGTGCAGATCGCCGACAATCCCGGCCGCAACGAACCCGGCACGGGCGAGATCAACTACGGCTTCATCCTCTCCGAACTCGACCGCCTCGGCTACGACGGCTGGGTCGGCTGCGAATACAAACCGAAGACCGGCACCAGCGAAGGCCTTGGCTGGATGAAACCCTATCGGAAGTGAGCGCGTAACATGAATATCGGTTTTATCGGACTGGGCGTCATGGGCCGCCCGATGGCGGAACACCTGATCGATGCCGGCCATACGCTGCATCTGAGCCGCGTGAAGGAAGCCTCGCAGCACCTCGTCACCAAGGGCGGCAAGGCTGCCCATAGCGCAAAGGCTGTTGCTGAAGCCTCCGACATCATCATCCTGATGCTGCCGGATACACCTGACGTCGAAGCCGTACTTTTCGGCGAAAACGGTGTTGCCTCCGGCTTGTCTGCCGGCAAGCTCGTCATCGACATGAGCTCGATCTCGCCTGTCGCCACCAAGAGCTTTGCCAAACGCATCGAAGCGTTTGACTGCGATTATCTCGATGCACCCGTCTCCGGCGGCGAGGTCGGCGCCAAGGCCGCCTCGCTGACGATCATGATCGGCGGCAAAGAAGCGGCTTTCGAGCGTGCCAAGCCGCTCTTCGAGAAGATGGGCAAGAACATCACCTTGGTTGGCGGCGTCGGCGACGGCCAGACAGCGAAGGTCGCCAACCAGATCATCGTCGGTCTCACCATAGAAGCCGTCTCCGAAGCCCTGCTCTTTGCCAAGCGTGCCGGCGCCGATCCGGCCAAGGTACGCGCCGCGCTCATGGGCGGTTTTGCCGCCTCCCGCATTCTCGAAGTCCATGGCGAGCGCATGGTCAAGGAAACCTTCGATCCCGGTTTCCGCATCCGCCTGCACCGCAAGGACATGACGCTCGCCGTCGATGCCGCCCGCGCGCTTGATCTGTCACTGCCGAACACGGCGGCCACCCAGCAGCTCATGAATGCCGCTGTTGCCAATGGCGACGGCGAACGTGACCATTCCGCCCTTATCCGCACGCTCGAGCTCCTCGCCGGAGGACCGCGCTAGATCAGGACCACCTAGAACACCCGGACGACATCTTCGATTGCCTCCTGCCGGAGCCTTTTCTCCGGACGGCGAAGCCATGTCCGGAAATCGATAGAGAAGGACAGGACAATGCTTAGAAACGATATCCAATTCCCTTTCGGCGCCGTCTATTTTCGCAAGTCCAATCCGCCCCGCGACGATTGGGAACGCGACTACACGACGGCAGGCGAAGATGGCCTGAACATCTTCCGCCACTGGTTCATGTGGAGTGCGATCGAAGTGGCTCCCGGCGTCTACGACTGGGAAGAATATGACCGCCAGCTCGATCTCGCCGCCAAGAACGGCATCAAGACGGTCATTGCCGAACTCATCCATGCCGTACCGGACTGGGCGGTGCGCAAATATGCCGATGCCCTCCAGGTCAATGCCGACGGCACCAAGCTCGGTTCTTACATGGGCGTTTCGGCAGCGACCGGCGGCTTTTCCAACAATGGCGGCGGCGCCGGCGCGTTGACGCTGAATTGCCCGGAAGTGAAGGAAGCAGCCGGCAAGTTCCTGACGGCACTTGCCACGCGTTACAAGGACCATCCGGCGATCTATGGCTATGACGTCTGGAACGAGGTCAACTATTCCGCCGATGTCGATTACAGTAGCTATGCCAAGGCCGCCTTCCGCAAATGGCTGGAAAAGAAATATGGCAGCCTGAAAGTGCTGGCCAAGGCATGGCATCGCTACAGCTATGCAGAATGGGACGATGTCGAGCCACCGGTTCACATGGCTCCCTACCCGGAATGTATCGACTGGCTGCAGTTCAAGCGCGACAACTTCTATGGCCAGATGCAGTGGCGCATTGATACGATCCGCGCCGTCGATCAGAAGAATGTCATTGCCGCGCACGGCATATCAGGCGCGATCCCGAACATGGCCGCCAATGGCTGCGACGACTGGCTCGCCGCCTCCAAGGTGGAAATCTACGGCTTCACCTGGATTCAGGCGCGTAAGGGCACAGAACCGTGGAAGACCTGGTACGGCGTCGATATCAATCGTGCCGCCGCCCGCGGCAAACCGTTCTGGCACGCAGAGCGCCAGGGCGGTCCGCTCTGGCTGCAGCCGCAGGTGATCGGCCGCGACAAGGAAGACGGTCGCGTCGCCGAGCCCGAGGATATCCGCATCTGGAGCATGACCTCCTTTGCCGGCGGCGCTCGCGGCGTCTTGAACCTGCGCTGGCGCCCGCTGCTCGACGGCCCGCTCTTCGGTGCTTTCGGTGCCTATGGCATGGACGGCAGCCGCACGCCGCGCTCCGACATGCAGAGCGCCATGGCGAAATGGGCGAATGACCCGGCTCAGAAGACGCTCTGGGACGCAAAGCCCGTTCGTGGCGAGGTCGGTATCCTCGTCGTCCCCGAAACGCAGGAATGGGATTACCTTCTGAACTACGACCGCAAGGAAAAGCCCTATCCCGAAGCCATGTGGGGCGCCTACCGCGCCTTCCTCGGACAGGGCCTGCAGCCGGATTGGGTCCATATCGACGATATCGACGCCTACGATTTCCTCTACTTCCCCTACCCGATCATGTTCACCGTCGAGCAGGCAGCCCGCCTGAAAGCCTGGGTGGAAAAGGGCGGCACACTGATATCAGAAGCCTGCCCCGGCTATTTCGGTGACCGCGGCCATGTCGGCCAGGTGCAGCCGAATATGGGGCTCGACGAAGTCTTCGGTGCGCGCGAGGAGGAAGTGGAATTCATGCCCGATATCGGCGATCGCATCCACTTCAAGTTCGATGATATGGCCGTTGATGGCGGCGGTCTGCTGCAGTCCTACCGCCTGACCGACGGCACCGGGCGCGGCGCTTTCGATGGCGGCCGTCTTGCCGTCGTCGAAAACCGCTTCGGCAAGGGTCGCACCCTGCTGATCGGCACCAATCCCTCCGTCGCCTTCTACCGCACCAACGGCAAGGCCAATGCCGCGTTCTTCGCCGAACTGGTGAAATGGAGCGGCAGGACGCGTCATGCGAGCCTGTCCAACGACGCGCTCTTCGCCCGCATCCACAAGGGCGAAAATGGAAGCTTCCTCTGGCTGGTCAATCCGACACGCAAAGTCCAGACGACAACGGTCACGCTCGCAGCTGGAAAACTGTCGGGCGGCAAGCCGGCTTGGCCTGTCAACCATGCCTATGATGCCGAGCGTATCGAAGTGCCGGCCCGTGATGTCCTGATCCTGCCGATCAGCTAAGCAATTCCAGCAAAACTGTGCTGCGGTTTTGCGCCTGGAATTGCGCCAAAACAAAGAGATAGAGCATCTGGTATTTCGAAGAAAACCGGATGCTCTACTAGCGGACGGCAAGCTGCTCGACCCAGCCGCCTTCAGAAAGCGCGGCTCGGTCGAGTTCGCTCTCGATGCGACCGGCCTGCATCAGCACGGCCCGGTCGCACATATGCGCGACGACGCCGGGATCGTGGCTGACGAGCACGAATGTCATGCCATGCGAGGCCTTCAGGTCGTTCAGCAGGTTCAGGATCTCGGCCTGCACCGAGACATCGAGCGCCGAGGTCGGCTCATCGAGCAGCAGCAGCTTCGGCTTCAGGAGCAGCGCACGGGCGATTGCTACACGCTGCCGCTGCCCGCCGGAAAGCTGGTGCGGATAACGTCCGGCAGCAGCAGCCGGCAGGCCGACCTGATCGAGCGCGATACGCACCTCATCCTCGACATTGCGCGCACCCCGCAACGCTAGCGGCTCCCCGAGAATGCGTGAGACGCGATGGCGCGGATGCAGCGAGGAATAGGGATCCTGAAACACCATCTGGATGTTGGATCGCAACGCCCCGGTAATCTTCTGACCCGGCTGCAGCGCCTCGTCGAAAACCCTAATGGAGCCCTGCCAATGGGTGTTCAGCCCGGCAACGGCACGGAGCGCCGTCGTCTTGCCGCAGCCAGACGGCCCGATCAGCCCGAATGTCTCGCCCGGCGCGACGTCGAAACTGATGCCTCGCACAGCAGTAAAACCCTTGCCGCCAGCGTGAAAGGTGACGGAAAGATCGGAAACGGAAAGCGCGTTCATGCCTCGCCTCCGTAGACCGGCAGCCGTGTCCCGTAGGTCGCAGCCGAAGGCCGCGCCGCCCAGAGCGCCCGCGTATAATCCGATCTGGCATTGGCAAGATCCGCAGACGCCATCTGCTCCTCGATCTTCCCGTGCCGCATGACCATGACCCGATCGGCATAACGCGAGACCTGCTGCAGGTCGTGGCTGATCAGCAGCAGCCCCATGCCGAGCTCTTCGGTCAGCGACCGTAGCAGCGTCAGGATCTGGTCCTGCAGACCGCGATCGAGTGCCGAAGTCGGCTCGTCGGCGATCAAGAGTTTCGGCCGGTTGATCAGCATGGCGGCGATCATCACACGCTGCCCCATGCCGCCCGAGAGGGCAGCCGGATAGCTCGAATAGACACGCTGCGGATCGGGCAGACCGACTTTATCAAGCATATCGAGCGCCCGTTCGCGCCGTTCGACAGCAGAAAGCTTCGTGTGCAGAAGCAACGCTTCTTCCACCTGTCGGCCAACCTTATGGGCCGGATTCAACGAATATTTCGGATCCTGCAGGATCAGCCCGAGCCCGCTGCCGCGCAGCCTGTTCCAGCTGGATGGGGCCAATGTCGTCAGCTCGTGCCCATCGAAGGCGAGACGCTTTGCCCTGACCTCCGCCCGGCGCGGCAATAACCCCATGATCGCCCTGCCAGTCATCGATTTGCCGGAGCCGGACTCACCGACCAGTGCCACGACCTCGCGACCCACCGAGAACGAAATGCCATCGACGACGAGCACCGGCCCCGCCTCCGATGGAAAGGCGATCGACAGATCCTCGACGGAAAGCAGCGGCTCAGTCATGGCGCGGATCCAGAATATCGCGCAGACCATCGGCCAGCAGGTTGAACGCGAAGGAGGTGATCAGGATGGCAAAGCCAGGCACGGCCGCCACCCACCATTGATCGAAGATCACCTGCGTGCCTTCCGAGACCATCGAGCCCCATTCCGCTGTTGGCGGACGCACACCTAGACCGAGGAAACCAAGGCCGGCGGCAGCAAGAATGATACCCGAGAGATCGAGTGCCAGACGAATGATCGCCGAAGGCAGCACCAGCGGCAAGATATGCCCCCAGAGCAGCCGCACGCCGCGGATACCAACCATTTCGGCCGCCGCCAGATAATCGCTGCGTCTGAGCGCCGCAGTCTCAACGCGGGCCTGGCGCGCATAGGCGGGCCAGCTCGTCAACGCCAGCGCCAGCGCACCATTGATCAGCCCTGGCCCCATGATGGCAACGAAGGCGAAGGCGAGCAGCAGTCGTGGAAAGGACATGACGATATCGGTGATCCGCATCAGCACGCGCTCGGTGATACCACCGAAAAAGCCCGAGAGGATGCCAACGAGAATGCCGAGTGGCGCCATCAGCAGCACGACGGCCAGCACCAGCAACAATGTCGGCCGCGCACCGTAGATGATGCGTGACAGAATATCCCGACCAAAACCGTCTGTACCGAACCAGTGCGCGGCATCAGGCGGCATCAGGCGATTGGCTGTCTCCTGCAGGTTCGGATCGTAGGGCGCAATCAGCGGCGCCAGCAACGCTAGCGCCAGAATGAAGAGCACCACCGCGCCGCCAGTCGCTGCGGAAGGCGAACGCAGCGCGCGCCGCAGGAAAGATGGACCGCCTGATGGCGCCTGGACGATTGCACTCATCGCTTCTTCCCTGATTCCAACCGCGCTACCCCGAGATCGGTCAGCGCGTTGAGAAGCACAAAGGAGGCGCCGACCACAAGCGTCGCCCCGAGGATCGCCGGCATGTCGCCGGCAAACATCGCGGTCGTCAGATAGCGGCCGATGCCTGGCCAGGCAAAGACGGTCTCTGTCAGCACGGCACCCTCCAGCAGGCTGGCGTAGGAAAGGGCGATGACGGTCAACAACGTGCCGGAGACATTCGGCAGGATATGGACGAAGACAATGCGGCGGAGACTTGCGCCCTTGGCCCGCGCGGTCGTCACATATTCCTGGCCAAGCTCGGTGAGGATAGCAGCGCGCGTCAGCCGCGAAATCGCAGCAAGCGCGTGGAAGGCAAGCACGATCGCCGGCAGCGCCAAATGCGCCAGTGCATCGCGAAAGGCGCCCGCCTTGCCCGATATCCACGTATCAACAAGGGCAAAGCCGGTGACCGATTTGACCGTATATTGGAAGACGACATCGGCCCTGCCCGGCCCCGGCGCCCAGTGTAGCCGCGCGTAAAACAGGAGCAGCATCAGCAGGCCGAGCCAGAAGATCGGCACGGAGTATCCGAAAAGCGAGACGAAACGAGCAAGCCCGTCAACCCACGTCCCCTGCCGCATGGCAGCGGTTATACCAAGCGCCAGTCCTACGCCGGCACCAAGGATGATCGCCGCTGTCGCAAGTTCGATCGTCGCCGGGAAGGTGCGGGCAATATCCTTCGCCACCGGCTGGCCGGTCGAGATCGACTGCCCGAAATTGCCGGATAGTGCCGTCTCGACATAGCGGAAAAATTGCACCGGCAGTGGCTGATCCAGCCCAAGCTCCCGACGCGCTTGCGCATAGGTGGACTGGCTGGCATGGTCGCCGACAAGCTGCAGCGCCGGATCGATCGGCGACAACCTGGTCATCGCAAAGGTCACCAGCGCCAGCCCGAAAAGCGTCAGCGCAAAGGACCACAGCCACTTCGAAAGCGGCCAGACGAACGACAACTCCCGCCAGCTGTTGCGCTGACGGGAGTTGGTCATGTCGGCATTGTCAGTCGTTGCCGTTTGCGGCACTTATTTCGCTACCTTGTCGTAGTAAACCTGGTCTGCGTTGAGACCCTGGGCATAGTTCTTCACCTTGTCGCTTAGCACGACCTGGTCATTGCCTTGAAGCATGAAAACGAAGGGCGAGCTTGCCTGGATCTTCTTCTGCAGATCCTGATAGAGCGCGGCGCGCTTGGCGGCATCCTGCTCCTTGACGGCTGCAAGCGTCTCGTCGGTCAGTTCCGGGATCACCCAGCCGGCCTGCTTGGCAACGGTATTGGCCGAGTTGTCCTTGTTGATTGCAAAGGCGCTGGCGTTGGAGTGGGCGTCGAAATAATCCGGGATCCAGTAGCGCAGCGTCATCTCGAACTTGCCGGCGCGGCCGCGAGCATAGATGTCGCTCGCAACACCCGGCTGGATATCAAGCGTAATACCGGCCTGGGCGAAGGTGGACTGCAGCGACTGGGCGATCGACAGGAACGGCTGGTCGTTGAAGACGATGAATTCGACCTTGAACGGCGTCTTGATGCCGCCATCGGCAAGGATCTTCTTGGCCTTCTCGACATCAAGCTTGAAGGGCGTGTCGCTGAGTGCGCCGGGGAAGCCGTTTGGCAGGAAGGCCTGGTGAACGCTGCTCTGACCGCGCAGCAGGTTCTTGGTAATGCCGTCATAATCGACGAGATAACGCGCCGCTTCCCAGAAAGCCGGGTTGCCTAGCGTCGGGTTCGCCTTGCTGTTCAGCAGGATATAGTCTTGGCGGGCCGAGGGGACGGAGAGCACCTTGATGCCGCTCTTGTCCTTCAGCGCCTCGATCTGGTCGGCAGACAGGCCGCGGGCAATATCGGCATCGCCCTGCTCGACGAGCAGGCGGCGAGCACCGACGTCAGGCACGTTGCGGATGATGACGCTTTCGAGCGTCGGCTTGTCGGAGGAATTGGCATTGGCCTGCAGCACCAGCGCCTCATGCGGCGTGTAGGTGGCGATCGTATAAGCGCCGCTGCCGGCCGAGTTGGTCTTCAGCCAGCCGTTGCCGAAGTCATTGTCCTTGGCCTGCGGCGAAACCGTCTGCTCATCGACGATGGAGGCAATCGGTGCCGTCAGGATCGAGAGCGCGAAGCCGGAGCCGACATCCGCCGTCCAGGTGAGCTTGACATGCTTGTCGTCAACCTTGGTGATCGCGGCATCGACATTGTCGGCCTTCCAGCCGAGTTCGTTGAGGATGAAGGCCGGCGACTTGTTGAGCTTCACGGCGCGCGTCAGCGAGAAGATCACGTCTTCGGGGCGAACCGGATTGCCGGAGGCGAACTTGGCGTCGGCGAGCGCAAAGGTCAGGCTCTTGCCATCGCTACCTGCTTCCCAGGAAGCGGCAAGTCCTGCCTCGATCTTCGTGCCGTCATCGCGGTTGGACTGTACGAGACGCTGATAGATGTTGTTGAAGGACTGGACGGTCGTGAGTTCGAAACCTTCGGCCGGGTCGAAACTGACAGCATCGTCGATCGACTGAGCGACGACGAGCACATCAGGCGGCGTCTCGGCGTGAACAACCGGCGCGCTGAAAGCGAGCGCCAGGCTGAATACGGTGCCGAGCAGCTTGGCGCGGCTGGAAATGATGGACATGGAAAACTCCCCTTGGGTGATGAAAAAATCAGTTAGCGCCTTCGGCAAAGGCCTCAAGCTCGGGATCGAAATCGACCTCGACAACGTTGATGTAGACGGCAGTGGCGATCATGATCCCGGCAAAGGCAACAAGATCGACGAGAACCTTGGTGTCGTAGCGTGCCTTCAGGTTCGCCCAGATATCGGCAGGAATAGCCTTGGAATCGGCGACAATTGCTGTGCCAAAACGTTTAAGCAGCAATTCGCTCTCGCTGAGTTCCAGAGCATCCGGGTTGAATCCGTTCTTGATCAGCGCACGACGAAAGAAGGTGACGGCGATATCCGACTTCAGCGCCTTGGAAATCGAATGCGAGAAGATCCAGATCTCGCGATCGCTGATGGCGGGATCGAGCTCAGCCCGGAGCGTGAACCATTCGGCATAGATGCGGTGCGCTTCCGGCGAATGCAGCAGTGTCCGCTTCATATTGGTCATGTTGCCGCGAACCCGCACCTCCTCGTCATGCGCTACGCGAATCTTCTCGGAAGCGGTGTCGTAATCGATGTGAGGAAGCTGGCTCATGCGGATTGCTCTTTCTTTGTGCGATAAAGGCTAACGGGATGGCGAGATATTGTGCAGTCCATATTCATCCAGCTTTCTCGCCTTTTGACGAAAATTATTCCGCGGAACGTTACCGGCAAAAACGAACTTTTCGCCACAGATATATCAGCATTTCGTATCGGGCGTTCTTGACATCAGCGCGCACAAACGACACGATGAAACCGGTTTCAATCGTACATAGGGAGTGATCGTGCGGTTCGACCTTTCGATCCTCTTGCCCCATCTGGGCTTTCTCGCGCAAGGCGCGCTACTGACGGCCGAAGCCTGTGCTCTGGCGCTGATCGGCAGCGTCATCATGGGCGCTTTCGTCGCCATTGCGCGCACGTCTTCCTCCGCTCTTCTGCGCAGGATCTCCTTCGTCTACGTCGATATCTTCCGCAACGTGCCCTTCATCGTGCAGCTGTTCTTCTTCTATTACGGCCTGCCCGAGATCGGCATCTATATCGATGCCTTCACCACGGGTGTCGTGGCACTATCGATTGCCGGCGGCGCCTATGCGTCCGACGTGATCCGCGCCGGCATCCTGGCAATCGATCCCGGCATTATCGAAGCCGCTGAAGTCAGCGGCCTTTCGCGCCGGGTAACCTTCACCAAGATCGTGCTGCCGATCGCGCTCAGAACCTCCGTTCGCCCGCTCGGCTCCGTGCTGATCAACATGATCTTGACATCGTCGATCCTCTCGACGATCACGCTGAACGAGCTGACCGGCTCGGCGCAGATCGTCGTCTCGCAGACTTACAGGCCCTTCGAGGTGTATGTCGTGCTGCTCGTCGTCTATGCCTTGCTGACCTATCTCGTCTCGCTCGGAATCGCCCTCCTCCACCGCCGCCTGAACCGCGACATGATGGAGGCTGTAGCCTGATGCGTTTTTCCGATTTCACCCCCTTCGATATCTGGCTGCTCCTACAGGGCCTCGGCGTCAGCCTCGGTCTGTTTCTCTCGACGTCCCTCATCGGTCTCCTGATCGGCACATCATGGGCGGTCTGCCGCTTCTACCGCGTGCCGGTGCTGACCCCGGTCATCACTTTCATTGCAGAACTCCTGAAGAACTCGCCCGTTCTGGTGCAACTCTTCCTCGTCTTCTTCGGCCTGCCTGGTCTCCTGCATATCCGCATCACGCCGACGACGGCAGCGATGATCACGCTGTCTGCGAATTCGGCCGCCTTCGTCTATGTCATCGCGGTCTCGGCCATCGAATCCATCGGCCGCGACCAGATCGAGGCTGCTCGCGTCTTCGGCCTCACCCGCTGGCAGGTGCTGCGCCATGTCGTGGCTCCCCAGGCCATGGCCTTCGCCATCGGCCCGCTGACCGCCCTTCTCGTCAACCAGCTGCAGGTCACCTCGCTGATCTCGGTCATTGGCGTCGTCGATCTCACCAAGATCGGCAACATCCTGAACCTGCGCACGCTGAAACCCTTCATCGTCTGGACGGTGGTCGGGCTGCTCTATTACCTCTGCGCCAAGTTGCTCGCATGGCTCGGCGCCCGCTTCGAAAACCGCCTCAGGGCGCATGCCGCCTGGAGAGGGCTTTAATATGCTCAAAGTAGAAAACGTCAAAAAGGCCTTTGGTCCTACAACCGTTCTCGATGGCGTCAACCTCACCATCAATCCCGGCGAGGTCGTGTCCATTCTCGGCTCCTCCGGCTCCGGCAAATCGACGCTGATCCGTTGCATCAACGGCCTGGAAAAGTTGAACGGCGGCAGCATCACGGTCGATGATTTCGACGTCGGCAAGCCGAAGGAATTGGCCGAAGCCCGCAAGCGCTCAGCCACCGTTTTCCAGCTCTTCAATCTCTATCCGCACATGACCGTGCTCGGAAACGTGACGCTGGCTCCAGTCGAAGTGCTGAAAAAGCCGCGTGCCGAAGCCGAAGCCACCGCCCGTGCCCTGCTGCAATCCGTCGGCCTCGGAGATCGCGCCGATGCCTATCCGGCCCAGCTTTCCGGTGGCCAGCGCCAGCGCGTCGGCATCTGCCGGGCACTCGCCATGCAGCCGCGTTACCTGTTGCTTGATGAAGTCACCAGCGCGCTTGACCCGGAAATGACGGCCGAGGTGCTGGCTATCCTCGCCAAGCTCGCAGCCGAAGGCACAACCATGCTCTTCGTCACCCACGAGATCGAATTCGCGCGGCAGATTTCCAACCGCATCGTCTTCCTCGATAAGGGCAAGCTGCTCGTCGATCTGCCGACTGCGGATTTCTTCGCCGCCGAGGGCGGCATGACCAACCCGCGCATCGCCCAGTTCCTGTCCAAAATGCGTAAAGATTAGAGGTATTCATGCTGCTCTTGGCCAATAAAGAAGCCTGGCCCGGTTTCCCGACGACGGTGCAGATGCTGCGCGAAGGCGCTATCAGCCTCGACGCCATGGTCGCCGGCATCAGCAAGGTGGAAAGCGAAGTCCGGGTTCGCAGCGTCGGTTACGGCGGCTGGCCGAACATGCTCGGCAATATGGAACTCGACGGCGCCGTCATGGACGGCAATACCCGCGATGTCGGCACCGTCGGCGCCGTGCCGAACACGCTGCCGGTCGCCCGCCTCGCCCATGAAGTCATGAAGCGGCTGCCGCATGTCATGTTGACCGGCGATGGCGCCCGACGCTTCGCCAGTGAAATCGGTTTCTCCGAAGATGACGTGCTCTTTGAAGACAGCAAGCGCGTCTGGTGGGAGCGCCTGGAAAAGGAACTGTCGCCGGAAGAGCTGGCGAAATTCCCCGATATCCCTCTGGCGCCGCTCAGCCGCACCATCACCGACCCGGAGCGTGTACGCGACACGACCGTCTTCCTGTCCGCCGACTCCACACGCGGCATCCACGCCGCGACCTCCACGTCCGGCTGGGCCTGGAAATATCCCGGCCGCCTTGGCGACAGTCCGATCCCCGGCGCCGGCTTCTATGCCGACAGCCGTTATGGCGCGGCTGCGTGCACCCATACCGGTGAGATGACCATGCGCTGCTCGACTGCGCGCACCGTCGTGCTGGCGCTCAAATTCGGCTATTCGCTTTCCGACGCCGTCAAGCTGGCTGTCGAGGAACTCAACGAACTATCCTCCGGTTTCCTGGCCGGCGTGGTTATCCATGCCGTCGATGCCAAGGGCAACCATGAGGTCGTGAATTTCAGATGCGAGGGCGAAATCCGCTACTGGCTCTGGGAGGACTCGATGCCCGAACCGGAACTTCGGGCCGCGAAACAGGCATAATCAAGAAGAGGGAAATGGAACCATGAAACGCATTCTCACAGCCATTGCCGCGCTGGCCGTCGTTGCCGGCTCTGCGCTTCCGTCCTTTGCCGGCATGCTCGACGACATCCGCTCACGCGGCGTCGTCCGCATCGGCGTATCGCTTGGCGGCGAGCCGATCGGTTTCCGCGACGCGCAGAACAACCCCGTCGGTTACGACGTCGATGTCGCCAACCGTCTGGCCGAAAAGCTCGGCGTACCGGTCGAATTCACCGACGTCTCGGGCGATGCGCGCATCTCCATGCTGGTTTCCGGCCAGATCGACGTGGCGATCGCCAATACCTCTGCCACGCTCGAGCGCGCCAAGGTCGTCGACTTCTCGATCCCCTATAACCGCGCCGGCCTGCGCGTCATCGTCCAGAAGGACGCCGGCATCAAGGAACTGAAGGATCTCTCGGGCAAGAAGGTCGTCGTCGGCCGTGGTACGACGGGCGAGACATTCCTCAAGTCCGCCGTTCCGGATGCGCAGCTCGTCTATGTCGACCAGTTCGCTCCCGATGGCGTACTGCAGCTTCAGCAGAAGCGCGTCGATGCTGCGATCGAAGATTCCTCGCTGCTCGACTATCTCGCCACCAAGAACCCGACGCTGGTTACGCTCGCCGGCCTCTATTCCAACGACCCGATCGGCATGGCTGTCGCCAAGGGCGATCCGGAATTCGTCCGCTGGCTCGACATGTTCGTTTCCGACTACATCCAGTCGGGCGCTTATGACGCCAATTACAAGAAGTGGTGGGGCGCAGAAGCCAACCCGCCGGCTCTGAACCCGCAGTGGTAGGATGATCCTCACAGGCCGCCTTCGGGCGGCCTGTTTGCTGTCAGGAGGTCATTTCTATCAGGCGGTCAGGCGCGGAAAATAGGTCGTTGGCACGATGACCGGTGGCTGGCCGGCGTGAAAATCGCCGGGATTTGCGATGAAATCCACGATGTGCTCGACATAGACACTCTTGTCGTAACCGATCGAGGAAATCGGATAGGCGTCGAAATCGGTGAGCGAGAGATTGTCGAAACCATAGAGGCGGAAACGTGTCGGCCGGTTGCCGGGAAAATCGGCGCGGCAGACATCGAGAATGCCCATGGCCATCGCATCTGACGTGCAGAAGATCGCATCCGGACAATCAGCGCCAGCCAGTTCCTTTGCCGCCGCATGCCCGCTCTCATAGGAATAGTCGCCTTGCACTGTGCGCACCAGTTCTATGCCATTCTTCGTGAAGGCCTGTCTGTAAAAGCCGATACGCGCCTGTTCCATCGGCGAGGACGAACGGCCGGTGACGAGACCCGCCCGCTTCACGCCCTTCTTCGCCGCATCGGCGACGGCTTCGGCAATGCCGCTGCCCTCGTCCGGCATGACGACGGGCGAGAGATCGTCATGCAGACCGTTCAGCATGACGACGAGATCGGAGCGGAACATGCGCCTGACAGTCGGCGCGTCTGCAAAATCCGAAAAGACCAGTGCCGCATCGACATGATAGGCAACGCCGTTGCGCAGGAACTCCTCGACGCGGGCGACCGAGCCGATGCGGATCATGATGACCTGCTTGCCGATCGACTGGATCTGGTCGAGCAGCCGGTCGAAGAGATCGAGGTCCGAAAGATCATGGATGTGGTTGACGACGACCGCGATGAGGTTGACCGTCTTGGTCGTCAGGCTCTGCGCCAAGAGGTTCGGCTTGTAGCCGAGCCGGGCGGCCGCCTCGACCACTCTCTCACGCTTGTCCGCCGAAACCGGTCGCGGCTCGTTGGAGAGCGCCCGGCTGGCGACCGCTCGCGACACCCCGGCCAGCTTTGCAACATCGGCAATCGTCGGAGCGGCATCGCGGCCATTGTTCTGTGTCATATTCGAGCACTTTCCAACCTGTCATGGCGTGATAGCGCACAGTCGTGCATCTTCGCTATCGGAAACTTGCAATCATCCACTTTCATGGCACTGAAACCGGTGCCACAGCCCTTTTTCGTCTCGATGCCAGCCTGAATGGAGGAACCGCATGGCAATCAACCTCGCACCCGTCACCCTGCCAGATTTCGGACCTGTAACCGCCGATCAGCCACAGATCCCGGCCAAGACCTATGCCGCCCGCGCGGATGCCGCGCTGAAAGCCGCCGGCACCGACTGGCTCGTCGTCTACGCAGACCGCGAGCACTTCGGCAACATCATGTTCCTCTCCGGTTTCGAACCACGCTTCGAGGAAGCGCTTCTGCTGCTCGGCCCCAAGGGCAAGCGTGTCGTCATCACCGGCAATGAATCCGAAAGCTATACGGTTCTCGCCGGGCTGCCCGGCATCGAAGTACTGCGGGCGCAAAGCTTCAGTCTGATGGGCCAGGACCGCAGCCAGAACCCGCGCCTTGTCGATCGCCTGAAAGACGCCGGTATTGGCAAGGACCAGAGTATCGGGCTCGTCGGCTGGAAATACCTTTCGGTGGAAGAGGACGAAGACCACGCAAACTGCTTTTTCGTTCCGGACTTCATCGTCTCAGTGCTGCGCCGTCTCGCCGGCAGCGTCACCGACGCGACCACCGTCCTGATGCATCCGGAAAACGGCCTGCGCTCTGTCGTCGATGTCGATCAGCTCGCCGCTTTTGAATGGGCCTCGGCCCGTTGCTCACGCGCGCTCTGGCGCGTCGTCTCGGGCGTTCGTGAAGGCGACAGCGAGTTCGAAGCGCTCGGACGGCTTGGTTATGAAGGCGATCCGCTGAACGTCCACACCATGTTCGCCTCCGTCAGCAAGGGCGAAAACATCGTCGGCCTGCGCAGCCCGACGGCGCGGCGCATGAAGAAGGGCGATGGCGTCACAACTGCGCTCGGCTACTGGGGCGCCCTCTCCTCGCGCGCCGGCCTGCTGACCGATCATGACGAGGCCTTCCTCAAGCCCGCCAAGGCCTATTTCGAGGCACTGATCACCTGGTACGAAACCGCCGATATCGCCACGACCGGCGGCGACCTCTTCACTGCCGTCACCGAAAAGCTGAAATCCGCCGGCCTGAACTCCGCCCTCAACCCGGGCCACCTCGGCAGCCACGAGGAGTGGCTGCATTCGCCGGTTCGCCCCGGCTCCACCGAGCGCCTGCGCTCCGGCATGCCCTTCCAGGTCGATGTCATCCCCGTGCCCATGCCGGCCGGCTGGGCGCTGAACTCGGAAGATGCGATTGCCTTTGCCAATGCGGATCTGCGTGACGCCATCCGCAGCCGCTATCCGGAAATGCATGCCCGCATCGCCGCGCGCCGCGCCTTCATGGCCGACAAGCTCGGCGTTGCCCTGAAAGAAAACATCTTGCCGCTTTCGGATACGCCGCTTTATCTGCCGCCCTTCTGGCTGAAAGCCAATCACGTGCTGATCCGCGAATGATGGATAAAGGACCGGCAGCCCTTGGCCGCCGGTCCTGCCTTGCCTAGATTGCTCTGAAAGCAGGAGGAGCGGCATGAGCGACGATCACGAGCACAAGCATATCGACTGGCGCGAACATGGCGTGAAGGTCATTCCCGGCAATGCGCTCGATCCGAATACGGCGCAAACGCCGGGCATGAACCGCGCAACCGCCATCAACAATGCACGCGCCGGCGCCGAGAAGATCTGGGCCGGCACGGTGACGATCCATGCCAATGCCAAGACCGGCGCCCATCATCACGGCGACCTCGAAAGCATCATCTATGTGGTGAAGGGCAAGGCCCGCATGCGCTGGGGCGAAAACCTCGAACTCACTGCCGAAGCCGGCCCCGGCGATTTCATCTACGTGCCGCCCTTCGTGCCGCATCAGGAAATCAATGCCAGCCGCGACGAGACGCTGGAATGCGTGCTCGTGCGTTCGGGCCAGGAACCCGTCGTCGTCAACCTTGATATCGAGCCGGTCGAAAAGCCGGAGAACGTGCCGTGGATCGACCCGATCCACAGACACTGAGATCCGTTTTCAGGCAGCGGCGAGGATCATCGCTGCGCCCCTCTCCGCCACCATCATCGTCGGCGCATTGATATTGCCAGCCGTGATATTCGGGAAGACCGAAGCATCGACGATCCTGAGCCCGTTAATGCCGTGCACCTTGAGCGATGCATCGACCACGGACGACGAGGCGTCCGGCCCCATCGCTGCCGATCCGCAGAGATGGTAGATCGAGCCGGAATTGCCGCGGAAATAGGTGAGCAATTCCTCGTCCGTGCGCGCCTCTACCGAAGGCGGCATCTCCATTTCAGTAATCGCCCGCAGCGCCGGCGCTTCCATGATCCGCCGCACCAGCCGGCTGCCCTGGATCACCTCTTCCTCGTCATGGACGGTTCCGAGATAATTCGGCCGGATCTGCGGCGCATCTGTCAATTCAGGCGAGACGATACTGACACTGCCGCGGCTCGTCGGCCGGCACGAGTTGAAGGCCAGCAGAAAGCCCGAATAGGGCTCAGGCTTCAGTCCCGCCTTCGGATCGGTCGGAATGCGATAGGAGAGCGGATTGAAATAGAGCTGGATATTCGGCCGCTCTTCCTCCGGGCTGCCGCGCAGGAAGGCCCCGGCCTGATTGACGCTGAGCGCCAGCGGTCCACGCCGGGTCAGGATGTAGCGCAGTGCCTGCCGCGCTTGCCCGAAGATGGTGCCTAGCTCGTCGTTCAGCGTCGGCACGGTGGAGCGATAGTAGAAACTGGCGCAGAGATGATCCTGCAGGTTCTTGCCGACCGCCGGCAGATGCCGGATGAGCGGAATGCCAAGGGATTGCAGATGCGCGCCATCACCGATGCCGGAAAGCTGCAGGAGCTTCGGCGTATCGACCGCGCCGGCCGAGAGGATGACCTCCTGGCGCGCCGTATAGCTGGTGATACCACCAGGGCCGATCACCTCGACACCGGTCGCGCGCGCCTCCGCATCGACGATCACCCGGCGGACACGGCTGTCGCGCAGGATCGCCAGATTAGGCCGCCCAAGAGCGGGCCGCAGATAGGCAAGCGACGAGGAAGAGCGAACGCCATTGCGCGTGTTGATATCGTAGATGCCGGCGCCCTCGATGCTCTCGCCGTTGAAATCCGCATTCAGCGGCAGCTGCAATTCAGCGCAGGCCTCCAGAAAGCGGTCGGTGATCGCATGCGACTGGCCGCGCATCGGCGTCACATGGATCGGCCCGCCGCCACCATGATATTTGCTCTCACCACCCGCATGGGTTTCCAGCTTGCGGAAGAAGGGCAGCACATCATCATAACCCCAGCCGAGATTGCCCGCTGCCTTCCAGTCGTCAAAATCGTCAGCCGCACCGCGCACGAAGATCATCGCATTGATCGAGCCCGAACCGCCCTGCACCTTGCCGCGCGGCGCGTAGATCCGGCGGCCGTTTAGGGCCGCTTCCGGTTCGCTCCAATACATCCAGTTGACCTTCGGATCGTAATAGGAGCGCGCATAGCCGACGGGAATGCGGAACCACGGCGAGCTGTCGTTGCCGCCGGCTTCGATCAGCAGCACATTGTGCCTGCCGCTCTCGCTGAGGCGTGCGGCCAGAATGCAGCCGGCCGAGCCGGCGCCGACGATGATGTAATCGTATGTCGTCATCTTCGTTCTCAGCCGCGGGCCGGGGCAAAGGCCTTCACGTCGGCGGGCTTGTCATCCATTTGCAGATGCAGTCGCTGCCCTTCGTAAGGCGAGTGTTTGGCGACGACATCGAGATTGAGTTCCACGCCCAGCCCCGGTTCGTCTGACGGGATCAAGTAGCCGTCCCCGAAGCGCAGCGGCGTCTTCAGTATCTCGGCGTAGAAGCCCGAGAAATCGACGATCGCCTCATGGATCAGGAAATTCGGCGAGGACGCGGCAAGCTGGATGCTGGCCGCAGCGCCGATGGGGCCGTTGTAGAGATGCGGTGCGATCTGCGCAAAATGCGCCTCCGCCATGCCAGCGATCTTCTTGGATTCCAGAATGCCGCCGGCACGCGCCACGTTCATTTGCAGGATCGAGGCAGCACCGGTTTCCAGCACGCGCTGGAACTCGTATTTGGTCGTCAGTCGCTCGCCGGTCGAAATCGGGATCGAGGTCTTGCGGGCAACTTCCGCCATCGCCTCTTCCTGACCCGGAGGCACCGGTTCCTCGAACCAGAGCGGATCATATTTCTCCAGCCGCTGCGCCAGCCGGATTGCCGAGGACGGCACCATCTGGCCATGCGTGCCGAAGAGCAGGTCCGCACTGCTGCCGACGGCAGCGCGGATCTTGGCGCAGAACTCCTCGCAGCGATCCATCACGCCTAGCGACACCTGATGGCCGGAATAGGCGGTATAAGGACCGGCCGGGTCGAACTTTACGGCGGTAAAGCCCATCTCGACCATCTTCACCGCGCATTCGGCGGCAAGGTCCGGATCGTTATAGTCGTATTCGCCGGCCGCGTTCTTCGGGTAGAGATAGGTATAGGCGCGCAGCTTCTCATGCACGCGCCCGCCGATCAGCTTGTGCACCGGCTTGCCGGCCGCCTTGCCGATAATGTCCCAGCAGGCGATCTCCAGGCCAGAGACGATACCCATCATCGTCGGATCAGGCCGCTGCGTGAAGCCGCTCGAATAGGCAAGCCGCCAGAAGCGCTCGACATCATGCGGGTCGTGGCCGAGCAGGTAGCGCTGGAAGACATCCTCGATCAGCGGCACGAGCGCCTGCGGATGGAAGGCCGTCGAGTAGATTTCCCCGACGCCCTCGATACCGTCTGCCGTCGTCAGCCGCACGAAGATCCAGTACATGCCGCCAATATGCGGCGGCGGGACTGCGACGACGTGGGTGGAAAGCGATGCGATCTGCATGGCCATGTTCCTCAGTGCTTGAGTATGACGAGGCGCGTCTGGGTGAATTCGAGCATGCCGTGTTTGCCATCGTCGCCGCCGAGGCCGGAGCGCTTCCAGCCGGCGTGATAGCCCTGATAGGGGTCGGCCGGGAAACGGTTGACGTAGAATTCGCCGGCCTCGATCGCATCGGAAAAGCGCATGATCGTACGGTGATCGTTTGTGAAGAGCACCGAGCTCAGACCGAACTGATGGTCATTGGCAAGCGCCAGCGCCTCCTCGGTCGTATCGTAAGCAACGACGGGCAGAACCGGCCCGAAGATTTCCTCGGCAATGATCTCCATGTCCTGGCGGCAATTGGAGAGCAGCGTCGGCGGATAGAAGAAGCCCGAGCCTTCCGGCAAAAGACCGCCGGCCTCGATTAGCGCGCCCTGCTCGACCGCCTTCAGGACAGCCTTGTGCACATTCGTCTGCGCGGACTTCGTTGCAAGCGGCCCGACACGGGACGCATCAACCGAGCGATCGCCGAAAGCGCGCGCGGCAAAGGCTGCCGTCAGCTTGGCAAGCAGCGCGTCATGAATGGAACGATGCACATAGACGCGTTCCGGCGCGGTGCAGAGCTGGCCGCAATGATTGGTCTTGGCAGCAACGAGCTGTGCGGCGACCGCATCGAGATCGGCATCCGGCTCGATGATGACGGGCGTCTTGCCACCGAGCTCCAGCGACGGCTTGGCGATATTCGCCTTGCAATATTCGAGCACGACACGGCCCGCCTGCAAGCTACCGGTCAAAGTGATCATCCCGACCTTCGGATGCGTGCAGAGCGTCGCCGCAACATCATGCGACATGGTGAGAATATTGACGAGCCCGGCCGGCAAGCCTGCTTCGGCGACGGCTTCGGCGATCTCGAACGCCGACGTCGGCGTCGAATTGCTCGGGCGCACGACGACGGCATTGCCGGCGATCAGCGCCGGCGCGATCTTGCGCACCAGCGTATAGATCGGGAAATTGAAGGGGATCAGGCAGGCGACGACGCCGATCGCTTCGCGTTTCAGGAGCAACGTCTCATTGGCATTGTCGCTCGGGATGATTTCACCCTCGATACGCCGCGCCCATTCGGAGTGATAGCGCATCAACTCGGCGCCGTAGATGGCCTCACCCGTCGCATCCGCAAGGCTCTTGCCGGACTCCCGCGCCAGCGCGGCACCGATCTTTTCCGCCCGCTTCTCGATAACCGCGGCGAGCTTGCGCAATGCGTCGCCCCGCGCGATGGCGGGCAGCGCCCGCCATTCCTTTTGTGCCTTTGCGGCAGCTTCGACGGCCTCGATAGCCTCTTCGGCAGTCGCCGACGGCACCTTAGCGAATTGGGCTTCAGTTGCCGGATTGAGCACCGGCACCAGCGTGCCGGAAGACCGGAATTCTCCGGCGATGAAATTGCGATATTCCGTCATGAAGGCATCCTCAGGACAATAGACAACCACGCGCATGCCGGCCTCTGCCGGCCATGCGTTGAAACGAAACAGGGTGCCGACGCCCGGACGGCGGCAGCTAGAACGTGCTGCGGCCCGGCGCCGCTTCGAGAAGTGTTCTCGTATAGGGGTGCGTCGGCGCCTGCAGCACCTGGGCCGCGCTACCGCGCTCGACGATTTCACCCTTCTGCATCACCACGATCTCATCGCTGATCTGGGCAGCGACACGCAGGTCGTGGGTGATGAAGACGATTGCGAGCTGCAGCTTCTCCTGCAGTTCGCGAAGCAATTTCAGAACCTGCGCCTGTACCGACACGTCGAGCGCCGAAACGCTCTCGTCGGCGATCAGCACATCCGGCCGCATGGCAAGCGCCCGGGCAATGCCGATACGCTGCCGCTGACCGCCGGAAAATGCAGATGGCTTGCGCCAATAGGCGCTCTTCTGCAGGCCAACGAGATCGAGCAACTCCTCCGCGCGCCGACGTGCTTCACCGGCCTCGACACCGGCAAGCATGGCCGAACGGGCGATCATCGGCCCGACGCGCCGGCGCGGATTGAGCGAGCCGAACGGATCCTGGAAAATCATCTGGATCGACCGGCGGCGAGCCCGCAGCGGTGCCGGCGAAAGACCGAGAAGATCGGCACCCGCCACTTCTACCCGGCCGCTTTTCGGTTCGATCAGACGGATCATGGCCTTGGCAAGCGTGGACTTTCCGCAACCGGATTCACCGACGATGGAGAGAACCCGGCCCGGCGGCAATGTGAGCTCCACGTGCTTCAGAACCTGAACGCTGCCGTAGGAATGCTGCAGATCACGAACTGCAAGCACCGGCTCCGCGGTTGTCGGCGCGGCAGGACGATCATGTGGCGTCAGGCTCGGAACCGCTGCGATAAGCTCCTTCGTATAGAGATGGTTCGGGGCCGTCAGCACTTGCTTCGCCTCACCGATCTCGACGATCTCGCCATGGCGCATCACCGCCACGCGATCGGCAATATCGGCCACCACACCGAAATCATGGGTGATGAAGACGATGCCGTGGTCATGCAGGTCACGCAGTTCGCGCACCAGCTTCAGCACCTGCGCCTGCGTCGTCACGTCGAGCGCCGTCGTCGGCTCGTCGGCAATCAGCACGCGCGGGTTCATGGCAAGCGCCATGGCGATGACGACGCGCTGGCACTGGCCGCCGGAAAGTTCGTGCGGATAGGCCTGCAGGATACGGTCAGGGTTCGGCAGATGCATGGATTCGACCAGCGCCCGGGCACGTCTCCTGCGCTCGGCGGCATCGAAATCCGAATGCAGTTCGAAGACCTCTTCGATCTGCGCCGAGACCGTCATCGCCGGATTGAGCGAAGCAATCGGCTCCTGGAAGATCATGGCGATATCGCTGCCTCGGATAGCGCGGAACGCCCTTTCGGAGAGACCGACGAGATCGGTATCACCGAGCATGACCTTACCGCCGGCAACCTTCAGCCCTTCCGCGACTGCGCCCATCAGAGCGCTCGACAGGACCGACTTGCCCGAACCGGACTCTCCGACGATACAGAGGATTTCCCGCGGCTTCAGATCGAAGCTCGCAGCTTTCACGGCGTAGGGCCGGTCGGCTCCCTTCGGCAGGGCGACGCTCAGATTTTCGACCCGAAGGATCGGCTGGTTTTCGTTGCTGCTCATGCGCGCCTCCCCTGTGCTTCCGAGACTTCCCGCAGTCCGTCCGCCAGCAGGCTCAAGCCCAGCATCAGCGACGAGATCGCAAGGCATGGAAAAATCACGAGATGCGGGAAAGCGATCGCCATGGCGCGGCCTTCATTCACCATCGTGCCCCAATCCGGTGTCGGTGGCGGCAGGCCGAGGCCGAGGAAGCCGAGCGTGCCGATGGTGATCGCCGTGTAGCCAAGGCGCAGGCAGAAATCGACAGCGAGCGGCCCGCTGGCATTGGGCAGAATATCGAAGAGCATGATGCGCCAGGTGCTTTCGCCCTGCGTCACCGCCGCAGCCACGTAATCGCGGCTTGCGACATCGATGGTGATGCCGCGCACGATGCGGAAGATCGCCGGTGCGCTGCCGAAGGTAACGGCGAGCACGATGTTGAAAGGCGAAGAACCGACCACGACGATGATGACGATATAGAGCACCAGCACCGGGAAAGAGAGCACCACATTGGCGATGTAGGACAAAACCGCATCGCCCCAGCCGCGCCAGTACCCGGCGACAAGCCCGAGTGCTACACCGACCACGTAGGCCGTCAGCGTCGCAAGCGTCGAGAAGATCACCACCGTGCGCGCGCCATAGATCAGACGTGAGAGAATATCGCGGCCGAGCTTGTCTGTACCGAGCCAGAAGATGTTACCGGATTTATCGGCCATACCAGGCTTTGCGAGTGGCAGCAGCGTGCGGATCGGATCGTAGGGCGCAAGCAACGGCGCGAAGATCGCCACCAGCAGCCAGCCGATCGTCAGGAAACCGCCGATCACGACGACCGGGTTGGAAAGATAGGGTTTTACAGCTTTCCGCATGGCGCCCTCACTTCCGTCCCTTGGCCGCATCAAGCAGCGAGACGCGTGGATTGAGCCAGCCATAGGCGAGGTCCGAGAGGATCTGTGTGGCAACGACGACCACGACGCTCACCATCGCGCAGGCCTCGACGAGGCGGATGTCGCTGTTGAGCGCGGCGTCATAGAGCAGCGTGCCAAAGCCCTTGTAGGCATAGAAGACCTCCACGACGATGACGCCGGACAAGAGCCAGGGAAACTGCAGCATGATCACGGTAACCGGCGTGATCAGCGCATTGCGCAGTGCATGACGCCAGACAATGCGCGCGGTGCTCGCACCCTTCAGCCGCGCCGTACGAACATAATGCGTGCCCATGACTTCGATCATCGAGGCGCGAGTGACACGCGCCAGATAGCCGGTGGAATAGAAGCCGAGCACCAGAACCGGCAGGATGATCTGCTGTAGCGAAAAACCGGTCAGCATGGTGCTGGCGCCGGGCAGCCAGTGCAGCCAGAACACGAAGACGGCCGAGAAGAAGACGGCGGATGCGAAATCCGGGATCGAGGTCGTGGCGATCGAGATAAACGAAATGACGCGGTCGAGAACCGAACCCGGACGCATGCCGGCGATGATGCCCGCGAACAGGCCGACCGGAACGATGATGAGCAGCGCTCCGCCCGCAAGGATGCCCGAAGCCGCAAGGCGGTCGGGGATCAGTTGGGAAACCGGCGCACGATAATAGGTGGACATGCCCCAGTCGCCGGTCACGAAGGACCAGAGCCAGCGGCCGTAACGGATGATGAAGGGATCGTCGTAACCATTGGCCGTCAGCCACTGCGCGCGCTGGGCCGGTGTCGAGAACTGGCCGAGGACCTTGACGGCGACGTCGCCGACATTGA
Organism: Rhizobium sp. BK512; assembly: GCF_014194915.1. Classification (NCBI taxonomy): domain Bacteria; kingdom Pseudomonadati; phylum Pseudomonadota; class Alphaproteobacteria; order Hyphomicrobiales; family Rhizobiaceae; genus Rhizobium; species Rhizobium sp. BK512. Next base: position 1,062,576 of record NZ_JACIAS010000001.1, read on the forward strand.
CCTCCAGCGCCAGGTAAACGAGCAGCGATACGGTGAACATCACCGCGAGAGCGCTTGCCAGTTTACGGAGAATGAAAAGTAAAACGGTCACGAACCACCTCTTTGCCGGGTCGGGGCCGCCTTCCTGGCGGCCCCTGCCGAAGATCAAGCCTTGGCGAGCCAGACGCCATCCATGCGGAAGTAATCCGCCGGATGGAGCACGTAGCCGCGGACGGTGGTGGCTGCGGCGCTGAAGCGGTTCGGCCAGTAGGGCTGAACGATGACGCCGGAATCCTGCAGGATCTGCTGGACATCCTTCATGGCTTCGGGGCGCTTGGCCGGATCAACGACGGCAAGAGCCTTGTCGAGCGCAGCGTCGAATTCCTTGCTAGCGAAATGGCTCTCGTTCCAGGCGCCGCCCGAGCGGTAGGCCAGATCGAGCGTCATCGCGCCAAGCGGACGGTGCGCCCAGTAGGTGAGACCGAAGGGAACCTTGTCCCAGATCGGCCAGTATTGCGAGGCCGGCAGGACGTTAAGCTTCAGCCGGATGCCGGCCTCTGCCAGGTTCTGCTGCAGCACCTGCGCGGTATCCTGTTCCCAGGTACCCTGCGTGTTACCAAGCGTCAGCTCGATATCCAGGCCATCCTTGTGGCCGGCTTCTGCAAGCAGGGCCTTGGCCTTCTCGACATCGCGGGCGACCGCCGGCAGCGCGAAGTAATCAGGCTGAACCGGCGAGACGTGGAAATTGGCGCCGACTTCGCCTTCGCCGCGATAGGCGACGTCGAGCATCTGCTTGTTGTCGGCGGCAAGCTGCACGGCCTTGCGGACGCGAACATCGTCGAACGGCTTCTGGTCGGACTGCATACGCATGACGAGCGTATGCGCTGCCTTGCCCGTCAGGATCTGGATGTTCGGCAGCGACTTCATGAGATCGTATTCGGCGATCGTCGCGCGGTAGATGATATCGATCTGGCCGCTCGAAAGGGCTGCGAGATGCGTGGTGATATCGGTGCCGAGGTCGATGTACTGGATGCCGTCAAGATGAGCGGGCGTGCCCCAGTAATCGGCACGCTTGGAAAAGACAGCCTGACGGCCGACTTCGTAAGCGTCCAGCTTGAAGGGGCCGGTACCAATTGGATTGGCCGGCCAGTTGGCGCCGCCCTTGACGAAGTCGCGATGCAGCATCGGGCAGGTGTAGGAATAGAGCTGTTCGGGCAGCGAGGAGACCGCGCGCGACAGTGTGATGCGGACCGCATGATCGCCGGTCTTTTCGACCTTCTCGACGGCCGAGAAGGCGGTCTTGTTGGAAGACTGCGAATCAGGCGCGATCCAGCGCTGAATGTTGAAGATTACGTCCTCAGGCGTGAAGGCATCGCCGTTCGACCATTTGGCGCGCTCGTCGAGCTCGAAATCCCAGGTCTTGAGATCGGCAGACGGCGTCCAGCTCTTGGCCAGATAGGGATGCGTGACATTGTCGGCATCGACGAAAGTGAGGAATTCCAGGCTGTTGCGATAGAGGTTCGAGGCCTCGATCCAGCTCGTCATCATCGGATCGGTCAGCTCCTGGATCTGGCAGCCGAAACGCAGCGTGCCGCCATCCATCGGCGTTTCCTCGGCGAGTGCCGGCTTGCTGTCACCAAGGAAGGCGCTGGCGGAGGCCGCCGTCACACCGAGCCAGGCGACGGCACGCAGGAAGCCGCGGCGGTCGATCTTGCCGGCGCGAACCTGTTCACACAGTTCCGGCACCGAGGGATGCAGCGGCTTGCCGCTGTTGGTTTTCAATTCAGTCATGATCTGCCTCCTCCTTGATTGGCAGTATGGTCGCTATCAGACACCCTCTGTGCCAGACACGATGCGCAGGGCGGGCTTTTCACCGTCGTTCACCATACGATTGCTGAAGCGGCTGATGATCCAGGATCGAAATCCTGCAATCAGAGGATCCACCAGCCCTTCCGCATCGGTCTTCAGGTAATAGCCGAAGCCTTCGTAATAGTGTGCGGTAACCGGCGCAACCAAGCGGCCGCTTTCTATTTCCTCCCGAAACAGCGCCGGATCGGCGAGCACCAGTCCCTGCCCCGACAATGCGTATTGGACCCCGAGACTGGCGCTGTCGAATGTCACGCCCCGCGCCACGGCAACCCCGGCAAGACCGTTCTGCACGAGGAAGCGCTGCCAGGTAAGGTAGGGCTCCATGTCAACGATCTTGACGTGGATGATCTCGTTTGCGGCTATGAAACTTGCCAGATCCGAAATCCCTCCCCGCACCAGATCGGGATGGCACAGGATCGTCGGCCGCTCCTCCCAGAGCAGGTCGGTGATCCATTCATCGACGGCCGGACGTGCATAGACGACCGCCACATCGAATTCGCTGTCCGGCACCCCGTAAGGTGTTGAAACCTCCAGAAGCACCTCAGGAAAGCTGCGTCGGAAATCCGTCAGCAGCGGCACGGTGAGCTTCATCGCAAAGCTCGGCGGCAGGTTGATGCGCAGCTTGCGCTGGCGCTGCTCATCCGGCGCACAGACCTCCTTCAGTGCCTGTTCGATACGGTCGAAGCCCTTGCCGATGCCGGCGGCAAGCGAGCGCCCGGCATCCGTCAGCGTCGTCGCCTTGTGCCCTCGTTCGAAAAGCTTGCGCCCGATGCTCTCTTCCAGACCGATGACATGCCGAGAAAGCGCGCTCTGCGAAATGTTGAGCGCAGCGGCTGCCGCCGTGAAGCTGCCATGATGCGCCACAGCCTCGAAGGCCCTGAGCGCATTCAACGGCAACCGGCGGCGATCGACCGCCGGATCCTTCTTCATCTGTGGAGAGCGATCCTCCGTCATTATCCCGCAAGCCCGCCGAACAAGACGTATTTGCTTTCCAGATATTCATCGAGCCCTTCGGCAGCACCTTCGCGACCGAGGCCGGATTGTTTGACGCCACCGAATGGCGCGACTTCCGTCGAGATCACGCCTTCGTTGATGCCAACCATGCCCGCTTCCAGCGCTTCGGCAACACGCCAGGCGCGGCCGAGATTCTGCGTGAAGAAATAGGCCGAAAGGCCAGTCTCGGTATCGTTGGCAAGCGCGATTGCCTCTTCTTCGCCCTTGAAGCGGAAGAGGCCGGCGACGGGACCGAAGGTCTCTTCGGTCGCAAGCGCCATCTCGGTCGTCATGCCGGTCAACACCGTCGGTGCATAGAACAGGCCGCCGCGCTCGTGCCGCTTGCCGCCGGTCAGCACCTTGGCGCCCTTTTCGACGGCATCACTCACATGCCGCTCGACCTTCGTCAGCGCCGGCGCATTGATGAGCGGCCCCTGCAAAGCGCCATCCTCGACGCCGGGCGCCACCTTCATCGCCGCAACCGCCTTGGCAAGCGCCTCGGCATAGCGGTCATAGATGCCGTCCTCGACGAGGATGCGGTTGGCGCAGACGCAGGTCTGTCCGGTATTGCGGAATTTCGAGGCGATCGTGCCGCGCACGGCCTGATCGATATCGGCATCGTCGAACACGATCAGCGGCGCGTTGCCACCGAGTTCGAGGCTGATACGCTTCACCGTATCGGCACTCTGTCTCATGAGCAGCTTGCCGGTTGCAGTCGATCCCGTGAACGAGAACTTGCGCACGACCGGGCTCTTCATCCAGACGCCGACGACATCGGCCGGCGACTTCGTCGTTACCACGCTGACGACGCCGGCGGGAACGCCGGCCTTTTCGCCGAGACGTGCAAGCGCCAGCGCCGAAAGCGGCGTATCCTCGGCCGGCTTGATGATGATGGTGCAGCCAGCAGCGAGCGCCGGACCGACCTTGCGGGTGATCATCGCCAACGGGAAATTCCACGGCGTGACCGCAGCCACGACGCCAACCGGCTCCTTCATCACGACAATGCGCGCATCGGCCTTGTGCGAGGGCACGACGCCGCCATGCGAGCGGCGGCCTTCCTCGGCAAACCAGGTGAGGAACCCGGCAGCATAGGCGACTTCACCGCGCGCTTCGGCGAGCGGCTTGCCCTGCTCGGCCGTCAGGAGCCGCGCGAGGTCTTCCTGATTGGCGAGCATCAGCTCCGCCCAGCGGCGCAGCACGGCGGAGCGCTCCGAGGCTAGCGTCTTGCGCCAGGTCTTGAAAGCCCTGGCGGCCGCATCGACCGCCTGCTGGGCTTCCGCAGCGCCGCAATCCGGCACCGTCGCAAGCTCGCTGCCGTCGGCAGGATTGAGCACGACGAAGCGCTTGCTATCAACAGCACCTCCCCAGCCTCCGCCGATCAGCGCATTGTCTTCGATGAGTTTCATGTCAGGCGACCTTAGGCGTAAAGAACGGATTGCCGACCGTTGCTACGCCTTCGGCAAGCTCGGCACGCGACGGCCAACCTTTCATCAGTGCGCGCTTGGCGGCAAGATGCGTCGCAGCCTTGTTGTTATGATATACCTCTTCTGCGTCGTTTGCCGATGGATTGACCCATACGGCTGCAATCGCGACCCAGTCGTCCTCGGCTTCTGCCGGCAGCGAGCCGTCGAGCAGTGCCGCAGTAATACCGGCGGCGACACCAGCCTGGGCCGGCCCCCACGTCATCAATTCATGCGAAGAGCCTGACTCCATCACCGCCTTGGCGATGAAGAGCGTCACCGGCTTTGCCGGCAGGTTCGGTTTCAAGACCGCCTGGAACGGCAGATGGCCGGGACCGGGGCTTGCTGCCGCACCAGCGAGCGCGCCGGAAATCGGACCGTTCTTCGGGCCGAGATAGAGATTGATATGAGCAGCATTCGGGCCTGAACCCTCGAAGCCTTCACCGATGTAAAGCATTGAAATCTCCAATAGCGATGCGAGTCGAACCCAGTATGTCTTCGCCCATCACGCCTTTGAAAGCGCGCGCGGACGACGGATCGGATTATAGTCGTTGATCATGTCGCGCGGGCGGTAGGGCTCTTCCAGGAAGGCGCGCTCTTCGCCCGTCAGCTCGATCGCCGCAGCCTCGATGGCGGCAGTGACGTGCTCCGGGCTTTCCGTGCCGACGATCGGAACAGTGCTGTTGCCGGAGCCAATGACCCAGGCCTGAGCGATCTGGCTTGCCGTCTTGCCGCGCTTGGCAGCAAGCTCGTTGACGCGCTTGGCGATCTCCTGGTCGATCTCGTCGCCGAACCAGTCGAGATAGAGGTCATGGGCGATACGCGGCGCCGAACCGCCACCGGCGAGATAACCGCGGGCGAGCGGCGAGAAGGTCGTGACCGCAATGCCCTCGTCTTGGCAGTAAGGCATCATTTCACGCTCTTCCTCGCGGTAGAGCAGCGAATACTGGCATTGCATGTTGACGAACCGCGTCCAACCGTTCTTGTCGGCGATATGGTTCATCTTGGCGAACTGCCAGGAATACATGGTGGAAGCGCCGATATAGCGTGCCTTGCCCGACTTCACGATGTCATGCAGCGCACACATCGTCTCTTCAACAGGCGTTTCCGGATCGAAGGCGTGGATGACATAGAGGTCGACATAGTCGGTACCCATCTGCTTCAGCGACTTATCGATCGACGCCATCAGATGCTTGCGCGACAGGCCCTTGTCGTTCGGATCGTCGCTCATCGGGTAGAAGGCCTTGGTGGCGAGCACCAGCTTTTCGCGATCCGTCAGCGACAGCAGCGTGCGGGCAACGACCTGTTCGTTGACACCGATCGAATACCAGTCCGCCATGTCGAAGAAATTGATGCCGACATCGAGCGCCTTCTTCAGGATCGGTACGGACTTCTCCTCGTCGAGCACCCAACCCTTCCACTTGGATGTCCCGATACCCATGGTACCAAGGCAAAGCGACGAAACCTTCAGGCCGGTCTGGCCAAAGCGCACATATTCCACAGCAATGTCCTAAAAGTGTTTCTCCCTTCTAAGACTATGCAGTGGCGACACTATTGTGACAAATAGGTTTATTCGATGCGGCTATCTCAAAATGAGATACGGTGCCATCAACCGGCCGCAGGAGCTTGTGCCGCAGGCTTTTCCCTGGCGGATCTGATGTTCAGCAGCACCGCGAGAAGCCCGTAAACTGCAGCAAGTATCCACAGCGTGAGGAAAGGCCCCCGGACTGCCTGAAGCGGAGCGCCAAGCTGCGACACCTCGACGATGCCATTGATGGCGCTGGTGCTCGGCAGAAGAACGGTCAGCGTTCGCAGCGGCTCGGGTATGGCTTCGCTCGGCCATGAAAAACCGGCAAGGAACATGAAAGGCAGCCCTAGCGTGGCACATACGAGCTGAACCGCGAGCGGCCTGCGGAACAAGGTCGCAATCACCATGCCGAGCGCGGCGACTGCCAGGACGAAGGGCAGACAGAAAGCAAAGATCGTCAGCAACCCGCCCAGGCGGGGAATGCCGTATAGGTAAGGCAGCACGATCAGATAGAAGGGCAGCACGATCGCCTCGATGACGAGATAGGCAAGCAACCTGCCGCCGACACGGGCAAGCGGGCCAGCCGCCGAAGCAGCCGGGTTGCGCGCCGCGGCATCATTGCCGATCGTCCCAAGCAGGCCAACGCCGATCAGCAGTGTCTGCTGCAGGATCAGAACAAAGGCCGCGGGCAGGATATAGGTGGCATAGCCGCCCTGCGGATTGAAGAGCGCGACCGCCGTCAACGGCATGGGATCGGGGGCAGCTGCCGCCAGCACCGGGTCGATATTGGCCGCAATCAGCCGCGCCGTCTCGATTTCGGCACCCATGGTCCTCGCAACGGCAACGACCGCGCCGGCAATGCGCTGATAGATCAGGAAATAGCTGGCATCTCCATAAAGTGCCACTGGCGACTGTCGTCCATGCAAGAGATCACGTTCGAAATATTGCGGGATGACCAGAATGCCGTAGAGCTGGCGTCCTTGCACCGCCCGCTCTGCACTGACCTGATCCGGCAGCGTTGCAGCCACCGCGACATCGCTCGACGCATCGATACGGCGCACCAGTTCACGGCTGCTCGTCGTATCGTCGAGATCGACGACGGCGATCGGCACGTCGCGTAGCGCCTCATTGGCATAGGGCTGCGGATAGTAGAGGGCATAGATCAGCGGTCCGAAGACCAGTACCGCGAGCGCCGGGCGCAGGGTCAGGATGCGGATCAGCTCGATGCGGAAGATCGCCAGCAAGGCCCTCATGGCGTGACCTCCCTCAATCTCCGCGCCGCCCGTCGCTGCCGGCGGATGCGGAACACTTCAAGCCGCAGCGCCGTCACGATTGCCAGCGTCAGGACGAATATGCCGAGCACCATCAGCGGCTTCAGCGACAAGTCGACGGGCGTGCCACGGATCGTCTGATCGATCCTCGCCATCAGATACCAGGTGCCGGGAATGAGTTCGCCCCACCAATAGGAAAAGCCGTTCATTGCCAGACGTGGAAAGCCGATGCCCATATAGCCGAAGGACGGTGCGAAGATCAGGGTGCCGACGCTGATGGCGCTTGCGACCGGCCGCAGGAAGAGCGCCAGCAGCACGCCGATGAACTGGTTTGCGAGGATGAAGAGCAGCCCGGCAACGACGAGGATCCAGCGCTCGCCCCGGAGCGGCATGTCGAGCAGGCCGAAGAGAATGGCGTCGGACAGGCCAAGGACCACGAGGAAGATCAGCGTGTAGGGCAGTATCTTGCCGGCCATCGCCGGCCAGAGACCGCCGCCGAGCCGCCGCAGGATGACAAGGCGGTGCATTGTTTCCGCATCCATGCCGACCGTGTAGGCCATGGTGGTAACGATCACCACCTGCAGCAAGGCGGGCATCAACGCTGCCAGCAGAAAATGCGCGTAGTTGAGCGTCGGATTGAAGAGCGGATTGACCTGCACGGGGATCGGAGAAAGATCGGCTTGCGCGATCTCGACCGGCTGGCCCTGTGCCGTGCGCAGCGCCAGGCGGATGCCCGCGGCCACGGTCGGCACGGCGGCACTGACGCCCCTGAGCGTAAGATTCCCGGTTGTCAGCGTCTGCGTATTGTAAAAGAACACCACCTCTGGACGCCGACCGGCAAAAACATCGCGCTCCAGATTGAGTGGCAGCATCAGCAGTCCGTGAACCCTGCCGGACAGGATGAGCGAACGGCCTTCCGTGAGATCGCTGACATTGACGGCGACAGCGGTATCAGGCGTCGCGTCGACGGCCCGGATGATCGTTCTGGAAAGATCGCTGCCGTCGAGGTCGAGCACGGCGATCGGCAGCCGTGTCGCCAGCCCCGCGCTGAAAACGATGGCAAGCACCCCCATCAGCAGCAGCGGGAGCAGCGTCGTCAGGAAAAGCAGAAACGGCCGGCGATAGAACCAGTAGAACTCCCGCCGGAACACCAGGAGGAAGCCGGGGCGAAGCCCGCCGGGCGGCTTCATCTCAACGCCCCGCCGGCGGCCAGGAAGCGATGACGCTCATGCCCGGCCGCAGCCCTTCGAGGGCATTGGCCGGAACGGCGCGCACCTCGAAGGTGCGCAGGTCGAAATCCCCGGTCGCGCGTGTCGCACGCCATGTCGCATATTGCCCCTGCGCGTTGATCATCGTTACCTTGACCGGAATCGAGCCACTGCCGAGCGCCGGAACGGTGACATCGAAGCCATCCCCCACCTTGAGGCCCTTCAGCAGGTCCTCGCGAAGATTGAATGTGAACCAGGGGTTCTGCAGGTCGATGATCGAAAACAGAGGCGAACCGGCACTGAAATTTTCGCCAAGCTCGGCGACGCGCGTCGTCACCTGGCCTGATATCGGCGCATGGATGACCAGCTCCGAAACATCGACCTGCCGCTGATTGAGGGACGCGCGCGCTTGCTCCACCTGAGCGGCGGCAAGCGCTTTCTCTTCCTTGCTGGAACCGGCTATCGCAAGCCGTGCATTGGCGGCGGCAGATTCCTGCTTGCGGATCGCGGCCTCCAGATTGCGGGCAGTCTGCTCAACCTGCGCCTGCGAGGAGGCGCCCGTCGTGATCAACCGGGCCTGACGAGCAGACTCTTCCTGATAAAGCGTGACATCGGCACTTGCCGCTGCAAGCTCGGCATTGGCCGCATCGATGGTTTCGGGGCGCGTGCTGTTGACCCGGGTGAGATCAGCCTCTGAAACGCCGACTGCCGCTTCGGCCAAATGCAGCGTCGCCGTTAGTTGCGGGCTTTCCAGCTCGGCGATAATGGTGCCCTTTTCGACATTGTCGCCGACATCGGCATTGAGCTTGAGAATGCGGCCGGCAACCCGCGGGCTGATATCGACGCGGTTAGCGGATACCTCGCCCTGTACCACCAGCGGCGGCGGTCGCGTCGCAAACCACAAGAGAACACCAAGAACGACAAGGGCTATAATCCCCACGACTGCCCGCACCATTCCTGCTGCCTTCATCGGTACCCTCGTTCAGATGGAGTATTCCGGCTGACTGTGTCTCAGGATTATTCCGCTGGCAATATGACAAGCATGCAGTGGCGCCTCCGCACGCCATAAAGTCTTGATCGTGTCCGGGGAATTTCATCGGTTCTACTTGCCACCTATTGCGATTGCGGAAGTCGTCCGGAAAGGTTTCAAAACCGTTCGCCCGAGCAAACCGACCTGCCGCTTTGTATGGCCGGACCAAAACCTAAGTATAGTTATGTCTCAGAGCTCTTGGATCTACCTTCTACTCGTAGCTCGGAACCGACCTGACCATTCACGGTTCCAAGCTAACCCGGTGGCACCGCCCCTTGCCACCTCCAGGGCAGGCGTCCCCCTCCGCCGAAGCCCCGCGGATACTCCCATCCGCCATAGACCGTCCCGCCGCCCGGGACGGTCTTTCTTTTTGACACGCGCAGACAATTTGGCCCATGCTTCCAACACTTTGGTATAGTTTTGCGCCGATAAACACGTCATTAAGGTAACCGCGCACTAGACTGTATGGATAGTAGACCGAAACCAACGGCGAGCGGGTATGGTATCATCAATTACATTGAAACTGATCAACCGGCGGGGAACAGTCTCGCATGAGATCGCGCTCGGCCTGATCGCACTGGCGCTGGCTGTCGCCGTGTTCTATGTCGATGCCTTCACCGAGATCGAAAGCGCCATCGCCGTTCTCTATGTTATCGTGCTGCTGCTAGCGGCCGAAATTCTGACGAGGATCGGCACCACCCTCCTTGCAATCGTCTCCATCATCCTTACGCTTTTCGCCTATTTCTATTCGCATGGCTTTGAGGAGAATGTCCCCGCCCAACTACGGTTGGCTGTTTCCCTCGCCGCCATTACAATCACCTGTGCCCTAATCCTCAGAAACGAAACCGCGCGCGTCGGCCTCATCGAAGCCAACTTGCATCTTCGTGACAGCGAAACCCGCTATCGCTACATCTTCGAGCACAGCCGTATTGCACTCTGGGAGCGCGATTATTCTGCAGTGCGATCCTTCCTGATGTCTTTGAAGGCGGAAGGTGTGAGCGATCTCAAAGACTATTATCGAACAAATCCAGGCGTCATCGTTGCCTGCACAGGCCTTATTCGCACCATCGCCGCAAACGACGCGGCAATGGAGCTGCTGGGCCATATGACCGACGGCCTGCACTCGCGCACGATGCGCCGTTACATCGCGCCCGATGACGATACCTTTTTGGACCTGATGGATGCGATCTTCTGTGGCGAACGTCATTTCGAGGGCAAGGGCAATCTGATCACGGAGAATGGCGAAAGCAGGCTTGTCATAATGAGCATGAGTTTTCCGGAAGATCCCTCCGCCTTCAATCGCGTGGTGGTGGGCATGGTGGATATCACCCAGCGGGAAATGATGCAGAAGGCCCTTCGCGAGGCTCAGGATGAGCTTGCCCGCGCTTCACGCGCCGCGACCGTCGGCACACTGTCCGCCTCGCTCGCTCACGAACTCAATCAGCCGCTTGGCGCCATCGTCGTCAACGCCCAGACGCTGCTCAGATGGCTGAACCGCGAGCCGCCGGATCTCGCCGCCGTGCGCCGTTCGGCCGAGCGCATCATTCGCGACAGTCAGCGCGCGAGCGAAATCATCCACAATACCCGCTCCATGCTGACGCAGGGCGATCGCACGCCCGAACAGGTCGATCTCGAGACGCTGATCGAGGAAACACGCGCCCTGATGGAGCACGACTTCCAGCGCGACATGGTCGAGTTCGATGTGAGCCCAGCCGAAACGCCGCTCACGGTGAAGGCGATCCGCATCGAATTGCAGCAGGTCCTCATCAACCTCGTCACCAATGCAGTCCAGGCCATGCGAGAAACGGCAATCGACCGGCGCAAGATTCTGGTCTCGCTCGGCAGGAAGGATGATATATTCGTCAGCCTCTCCGTCAGGGATTTCGGCCCCGGCATCAGCGAGGAGGCCATGGCGAAGCTCTTCACACCCTTCTTCACGACCAAGCCCTCTGGAATGGGCATGGGGCTCTCCATCTGCCGCAGTACGCTGGAAGCAAGAGGCGGCCAGTTGATTGCCGGCAATCATCCTGAGGGGGGCGCCATCTTCGAAATGATCATACCGATTGAGGACGACCATGACCAACACTAGCGCCGCATCGAAGGCAACCTCTCAATCGGCATCGCCGATTGTCTATGTCGTCGATGATGACGAATCCATTCGCGAGTCGCTTGTCGACCTCTTCCGGTCGATCCAGATGGACGCCGTCTCCTTCGCGACAACGACCGCCTTCCTCGATACCGCCGACCTGCGCCGGCCGGGCTGCATTCTCCTCGACATACGCCTGCCAGGTCTCAGCGGACTGGATTTCCAGCTTCATCTGGAGCGAATCGGCAGCAGGATGCCGATCGTCTTCATGACCGGCTTCGGCGATATTCCGATGAGCGTGCGCGCCATGAAGGCCGGTGCTGTCGACTTTCTCACCAAGCCCTTCCGAGACCAGGATATTCTCGATGCGGTCGGCATCGCGATCGAGAAGGATATGGGCCGCCGGCGGGAAATGGCGGCAAGCGATGCGGTCGCCTCACTTGTCGATACGCTGACACCCCGCGAGCGGGAAGTCATGGCCGCCGTCGTCAAGGGTCTGATGAACAAGCAGATCGCCTACGATCTCGGCATCAGCGAGATTACAGTGAAACTCCATCGCGGCAACGTCATGCGCAAGATGCAGGTTCGATCGGTGGCCGATCTGGTGCGCAAGGCCGAAATGCTGGAAGGCAGATAGCGGAACCTAGACCCTTGTATGGTACCGCGACACGGCCTCGATCTCTTAATATAGCCTAACGTAATGTAAGAATAAGCAAGGCTAGCAATCTCGTGTCACATACATCCACAATCGCTGTCGTTGATGACGACCAGGCTATCCGGGAGGCGCTTGACGATCTGATCCAGTCCTGCGGCTACCAGAGCAAGCTTTTCTGCTCGGCGGAAGAGTTTCTGGCCTTTAATGACAGGGCGGCCATCGACTGCATGCTGGTCGACGTCAAGATGCCCGGACTGAGCGGGATCGAACTGCAGGCAATCCTCAACGGCGAACCTGAAAAGCCGCCGATGATCTTCATGACATCCTACCGCGACGAAAGAACCCGCACAGCCGCCATGGAAGGCGGTGCGCTGGCCTTTCTGGGCAAGCCGGTCGAATTCGATTCTCTCATCAACTATCTTGAAATGGCTTTGAAGCCGTAAGGCTCAGCAGGGGAGTATTGTTTCCGCCAAAAGATCAAATCAAATTATACACCTATGTATAATTCAGGATGGAAGCAATAAAGACTATAGTTAACCTCGTTGGATCCGGTAAGGCGGACAGAAGAAACGAGGTGAACGCCATGATAAAGCTCAAGCGCCCAATATTTATCAGCGTCGGAAGGAATATCCTCATGGATGTGATATTTTCGAACATCGTGACCGGTGTGAATTACAAGTTCCACTGCGCGCTTCTGCGCCTGGAACCGGAAAACCCGATCTACGAATACCAGCCAGTCCGCATTGCCGCGTACCGTCGCCCGGAAGAAATCAACCGGACGCCTTTCTGATCCCCCTCCTCCTGGCGCTGACCGGCTCCCTCCCGGCCGGTCAGTGCATTTGCCGGCAGACGATCCATGATCCTCAAGAATAGGGCAAAGTTCTCCTTACCAGGGGACGCAGCCAGCGCCACAGTCCATGCCGATCCCACGAGAAGTTTCTCCGCTGCCCTCCAGCATGTCATGCAGGCACATGGCTTCCGCTTCTTTCTGGCTGCCAGCTTTCCGCAGGCTGACAAGCTCGGCTTTCGTACCAATATCATTGCCGGCAACTGGCCACAGGAGCTGATCGACCGCTACGACGCTTCCGATCTCTTTTGGCGCAGCCAGCTGATCGAGGATCTGAAGAAGACCATCATGCCGATCTATTCCGGCACGGGCATGTTCGCCCAGCCCGGCAACGCAAGCAACTCGGAAAAACTCGCCCGCAACTTCGAGGATCTCGGCCTTCACAACACCATCAGCTTTACACTGCATGACGCTATTCTCAGGCACTACGTCATCATGTTCTCTGGCCTGCGCAGCCCGCCCGACGAGCAGGAATGCGCGCGCATGGTCTTTGCCGTATTGAAGTCGCTGGACAGCTTCAGCCTGGCGACCGAGCCGCCGCTCGCCGATTACGAGCGCCTGACCGTTCGCGAGATCGAATGCCTGCGCTGGTCAGCCTCCGGCAAGAGCAGCGAGGAGATCGCCATCATCCTTCATATTTCCGCCCATACGGTGAACGGTTACCTGAAGACGGCGATGCGCAAGCTCGATGCCGTCAACCGCATGCAGGCCGTCGTGAGAGCCTATCGTTTCCGTCTCATCTGAAGGCCTCCGGGCTCTAAGACGCTCCTGGATTGAGGCCGCCTCAAGCAACACTGCGCGACCGCCGACGAGATATCTGCCGCCGCATATCAGCGGAGATCGGCATCAGGGAAAGGGGCCAGATTCCGCCAAACCGGGTGTGAACCGCCTCAACCTGCGCATGCAAGGCAATTACTTGCCTTATAGTTTTCGTTGTCGACAGAGCATGCTAAGCTCTTGGTGGGAGGGACATTTCCTAGGAGTTCTCTTGTCCGCCGAATACACGTCAGCCGATATAGTCCACGCCGCGGGCGATCCGCGGTATACAGACTCGCGTCAGCGCGCCGAAGCGGTTGCCGCGCGTCTGGTCACTGAACAGCATGACAGGCCATCACTCGTTTCCACTATCGCACGCGAAGTAGCAGCCGAGATCATCGAGGACATTCGCAAACCGGGCGATGACCTCAACTCCGTCGAGCTTGCGCGGCGCTACAAGACGAGCCGGACGCCGATCCGCGAAGCATTGATGCTTCTGGAAAAGGAAGGGCTCGTCGAAATCCCGCCGCGCCGTCGCCCGCGCGTTGCCAGCCTTTCGATCAAGGAAATTCGCGATATCTACCGCGTCCGCGCCAATCTCCTGGAACTGATCGCAGGCGATATTGCGCGAGACGTGTCGCTGGACGATATCCGCACCCTCCGGCCAATCATGCGGCTCATGGAAACCGCGAGCAAGGCCGGCGACGTGAACGCCTATTTCTGGGCAAATATCGACTTTCACGAACGCAACACCGAACTCGCAGGTAATCGCACGGTCAAGAAGATCGTCGATTCCCTGCTTTTGAGAACACTTCGCTTGCGCCGTATCAGTCTATCCCAGCCCGGCCGCCTGCAGAAATCCTACGAGGATCACGAACGACTGTGCCGTGCCTATGAGGATCGCGATCCGACACTCGCAGCTGCGCTCATCCGATCCAACCATGTCACCGGTCTTTCGGTGCTGGAGAACATCTTTTCACAGTAAGGGACATCAGGGAAAACGGCATGACAGGCATTACCGACCTCTCAGTCCTTCTCGCGACGATGGAGCCGGAATTGGTGGCAGGCGAATTCGTCTATTGCGCCGTGCCGGCCTCGCGGCTGGAAGACTATCTCCATCTTCGCCCGCTTGCCCTGTTTCATGAAAAGGAAGGCCTGACACTCATCCTGCCGCAGGATAGGGCGACCGAGGCCGGCCTGCAGGCAAGCGCGCCGCTGCGGCAGATCACGCTGAAAGTGCATTCCTCACTTGAAGCCGTAGGCCTGACAGCCGCCTTCTCCCAGGCCTTGAAGGAGGTCGGCATCAGCGCCAACGTGGTCGCGGGCTATTACCACGACCACATTTTCGTGCCGGCCGGCGACGCCGATCGGGCCGTCGAAGCGCTGAGGCGGCTTTCGGCGGCGAGCCGGAGCTAAGCAATTCCAGCAAAATCGGTTTAGCTGGAACTGCTTGCAAACAGAAAATCAGGTCGGCGGTGCGTCGAGTGCGTGCAGAATGCCGCGCAACTCTGCAAGGCCGCGAAGACGGCCGATTGCCGGGTAGCCGGGTGTGACATTCTTCTGCAAGTCGTCAAGCATGCGGTGGCCGTGATCCGAGCGGAAGACGATCGACTGGTCGGCGCTGCGGCGGCGGTCCTCAGCCACCAGTTCCTTCAGCACGGAAACCATGTTCACGTCGCCTTCAAGATGCGCGCTTTCATGGAAGGTGCGACCATCGCCCTCGCGGGTCGTGGCCCGAAGATGCGCGAAGTAGATACGCGAGGCGAAACGGCGAGCAATCGCCGGCAGGTCGTTGCCGGCGCGCACGCCGAGGCTGCCGGTGCAATAGCACATGCCGTTGGCGGCCGCCGGGACGGCATCGAAAAGTGCTGCATAATCCTCTGCCGTCGAAGCAATGCGCGGCAGACCAAAGAGCGAGCGCGGCGGGTCGTCGGGATGCAGCGTCAGCTTGACGCCGCGCGCTTCCGCAACCGGCACCACGGCCTCGAGGAATTCGATGAGATGCTGGCGGAGCTTCTTCGCGTCGATACCCTGATAGGCAACAAGCTTCTCACGGAAAGCCGGAATGGTCAGCGGTTCGGTTGTCGATCCGGGCAGAGCCGAGGTGATGATACGGGTGACTTCGGCGATCTCCGCTTCCGTCATGCTTTCATAGACAGCCTTGGCCCGTGTCTTGTCTTCTTCAGAATATTCTTCGGCAGCACCTGGACGCTCCAGCACGAAAAGCTCGAAGGCGGCAAAACGCTCATGATCGAAGCGCATGGCGGTGGCGCCGGTCGGCGTCACGTAATCGAGGTCGGTGCGCGTCCAGTCAACGACCGGCATGAAATTGTAGCAGACGATCGGGATGCCGCAGGCGGCCACTGCCTCGAGGCTGGCAATCCAGGCCTCGATCTCCGCCTTTGCCTGACCACCCTTGCGCTTGACGGCATCGGGGATCGGAATGCTTTCAACGACGCTCCAGGTCAGCTGCGAACGTCCGGCCGGCGTGGTTTCGATCAGCGCCTGGCGCTCGCGTACTTCCGCCTCTGTCCAGGCACGGCCGATCGGCACCTGATGCAGCGACGAAACGATGTTCGTCGCACCCGTCTGGCGCACCTCGTCCAGCGTGACCGGCGCCTCCGGCCCGAACCATCTCCAACCTTGCCGCATCTCGTCTTTCTCTCCTTTTGTATCTGCGTTTTGTCGTTCCGCCGTCAGCAGAAATAGTCGGGGAACTGCGAGCGCAGCTCCGCGACGTCAGGTATAACGGCGCTTAGGTGATGAATCATGGCTTCTCGCGCCGCCCCGATATCATGGGCAGCAATGGCGTCGCGGATCACCATATGTTCGCGCACGACATTGTCCATGCGCCCGAGCACCGGCAGCGTCAGCCGTCGTGCCCGGTCGATCTGCACCTTCACCGTCTTCAGAATGGTCCAGATGCCGGGATAGCCGGCAATCTGTGCGATCGCCTCGTGGAAGGCCTCGTCTTCTTCGTGAAAGCTCGAAGCGTTGCCGAGTGCGGCATGCGTCTTCTGGCGGGCGATGATCGCATCCAGCCGCGCAATATCGGCCCCCGTCGCAATGCCAGCGGCTATCTCGACCGTCGTCCCTTCAAGCGCCTTGCGCACGACGACCGCTTCCGGAATGGCCGAGACCGGCACTCGCGAAACCACCGTGCCCGATTGCGGATAGATATCGACGAGTCCACCCTCGGACAGTCTCAGCAGCGCCTCGCGCACCGGCGTTCGGCTCACACCGAAATCCTCTGCGATCCGCTTTTCCTGCAGCACGGTACCGGGCGGGATCCTCAGAGAGACGATATCGGCATGCAACCGCTCGTGGATTGCGACGGCCGTCGTCACGCGGCGGATCTTTCCGCCCGCGTCGTGGGGCGCCGGGAAGGCAAGGATTTCAGGGTCGGAAGCTTGCCGCATGCATGGTCTCGGGACGTTGACACTTTCGTGCATACTAGTATATCAATTGAACCCTGTTGCCAAGATATGCCGCGGAGGAGAACGGCGACATGGCATTGCACCCGGAGGAAAAGCTTCGAGCTGCGAGCATTTGATGCTGCCGGAAAGCCGGCGCATCGAAGCATTGGACGTGCATTGCGATGCAAACGGGCGGGCTCGGGGCAAAGGCCGGCACCGCCGCAAAGGAGGAGGATAGAATGAAGATTACACGCAGAACCTTCGTCGGCGGAGCTGCCGGCGTCGCCGCGGCCGGAATGTTGCCGCTTCGCGCTTTCGCACAGGCCAAGGCGCCGGCAAAGCCGGTCACCATCACCATCGTCGACGTCGCGGGCAACCTGGCGCTGACGCAGGGCATGTTCGAGAACTACGCCAAGGCCAAGCCTGAATTCGTCGCCAGCTTTTCCTTCACCAAGGCCCCCGCTCCGGAACTGCCGGCCAAGATCCAGGCCCAGCAGGCTGCCGGCAAGGTCGATATCGACCTCGTGCTAACGGGCACGGACGCGCTTTCGGCCGGTGTCGACCAGGGTCTGTGGGTCGACCTGTCCGCCAAGAAATCCGCCCTTCCCAATCTTGAAAGCATCCTGCTGCCGCAGGCTTTCAAGATGCAGGCACTCGCCAAGGACCAGGGCGTCGTCATCACCTACTACCCGTCCGGCCCGCTGATCGAATATATGCCGGACAAGGTGGCGACCCCGCCGAAGACGGCGCAGGAGCTGCTCGACTGGACGAAGCAGAACAAGAACAAGTTCCTCTATGCGCGCCCCGCAAATTCCGGCCCAGGCCGCACGCTGCTGATGGGCCTGCCCTATCTTCTCGGCGACAGCAATCCGCGCGATCCGGTCAACGGCTGGGCCAAGACCTGGGAATATCTCGCCGCTCTCGGCGAAAACATCGAATATTACCCGACCGGCACCGCAGTGGTCTTCAAAGAACTCGGCGAAGGCACGCGTGACATCGTCGCAACCACCACCGGCTGGGACATCAACCCACGCGCGCTCGGCATCGTTCCCGAGGAAGCCAAGGTCGGCAAGCTCGAAGGCTTCCATTGGGTCACCGACGCTCACTATGCGGCGATCCCGAAAGGCGTTTCCGACGAGAAGGTTGGCGTTCTGCTCGACGTCCTGAACTTCATCTATCAGCCGCAACAGCAAGCAATCGCCTACGATGCAGGCTACTTCTATCCAGGCCCGGCGGTAAAGGATGTCACGCTCGAGATGGCGCCTGCAGAAAGCCAGGAAACCATCAAGGAATTCGGCCGGCCGGAATATGCCGACTGGATCGCCGGCAGCCCGCTGGAAGTGCCGCTCGAGCCCAAGCAGCTCGTCCAGGCTTTCCGCATCTGGGACGAGAAGATCGGCGCCAAGAAGGGCTGATTATCGGTGATTGAAATGAGCCGGCGCCGGGTATCTCGGCGCCGGATTTCTAACGGCCATGGTTGCCGATAAATGGAGATTGCATTGACTTTGCCGGTTCAGAACGCAGCAACAGCGTCATCGCGGAAGAATGCGCGCCTTGAGCTCGATGGCATCAGGCGATCTTTCGGCGCCTATAACGCCCTTGATGGCATCGACCTCACGATCGAACCCGGCGAATTCATCGCACTTCTCGGCCCCTCCGGCTGCGGAAAATCCACCGCGCTGAACTGCATTGCCGGCCTGCTTGGCCTGTCCGGCGGCGAAATCCGCCTCGGCGGCAATCGCATCGACCAACTGGAGCCGGAAAAGCGCGGCTTCGGCATGGTCTTTCAAAGTTACGCCCTTTTCCCGCACATGAGCGTGCGCAAGAATGTCGGTTTCGGCCTTGCCATGCAGGGCATCAGCGGCGCGGAAGCCGACAAGCGCATCATCGATGCGCTGGCGCTCGTGCGCCTCGAAAGTCAAGCGGACAAGCTGCCCGGCCAGCTCTCCGGCGGCCAGCAGCAGCGCGTGGCGATTGCCCGCGCAATCGTCATCCGCCCGCCGATCGTATTGATGGACGAGCCGCTCTCCAACCTCGACGCCAAGCTGCGGCTGGAAATGCGCGCCGAAATCCGCGGTATCCACGACCAGATCGGCTCGACGACCATCTATGTCACGCATGACCAGGACGAAGCCCTGTCGCTTGCCGACCGCATCGTTGTCATGAGCCAGGGTCATATCCAGCAGATCGGCACGCCTCAGGATCTCTACCAGCGCCCGGTCAATCTCAACGTCGCCGATTTCATGGGCTTCCGCACCCGCATTCCCGGGCGCGTCGTCTCCATCTCCGGCAGCGAGGCCGAAATCGAGGCCGCGGGTGCGCGGCTGACCGGCACGATGCGCGACACATTGAAGGTCGGCGATGCCGCAGTGCTCTCCGTGCGTCCTGAAGATCTCGTTGCGACCACCGACGACAGCGGCATTCCCGTCATTGTCGCGAACACCGAATATCGCGGGCGCGCCTTCTTCGGTATGGCTCGTTCGGCGGACGGATCGGAGCTGTATTTCCGCTCCGATGATGCGTTGCCGCGCGGCTCTGCCACCACTCTGCAGCCCGTCGCGGGCCGTTCGCTGGTCTTCAAAGGGGCGCCAGCATGAATGGCGGTCCCTCACTGAAGACGCGGCTTGCCGCTCAGGGCCTTGACGGCACGACATTGCTGGTGCTGCCAGGCCTGATCTTCATGATCGCCCTCTTCATCTACCCCTTTGTCTACGGCGTTGCGGATTCCCTGATGCCGAAGGATGGCGGCGTCTGGTACGAAAATTACGCGAAATTCTTCTCGGACCAGTTCCAGTACGGCACGATCGCCAATACGATGTGGCTTGCCTTGCCGGTCACGATCGTCAACCTGGCCTTCGCAGTCCCGGTTGCGTTTCGCGTCCGACTGATGCGGCGACAGCGGCTACTGACGACGATCCTCGTACTGCCGATTACGCTCGGTACTGTCTTCGTCGCCGATGGTCTGCTGACTTTTCTCGGCCCGCGCGGCTGGTTCAACGAGACGCTCATCCTGTTCGGCATCCTGGATTCACCGGTCAAGCTCACCAACAATTACTGGGGTGTTTTCGCCTCGCTGCTGATTACCGGCTTCCCCTTCGCCTTCCTGCTGACGTTGTCCTATATCACCGGCATCGACCCGGCGATCGAGCAGGCTGCCGCCACGCTCGGCGCCAATGCGCGGCAGCGCTTTACGCGCGTGTTCCTGCCGCTCCTGGTGCCCGGTCTCGCCGTGACTTTCTGCCTTTCCTTCGTGCAGGCTTTTGCCGTCTTCCCGTCCGCCGTCCTGCTCGGCGCGCCGGCTGGTCCGACGCGCGTCATCTCGATTGCAGCCTATCAAGCCGCCTTCGAGCAATATGATCATTCCTACGGCACGGCGATCGCCATTATCATGGGTGGCGTCGAGCTCATTGTTGTCGTCGCCGTCCTCGGTGCGCGTTCCTTCTTCTACCGCGGCCCGGCCGGCGGCACGAAAGGCTAAGCCATGATCCGTGACCAGGGCCTTACCTCGAAGATCTGGCGCATCGCCGTCTGGGCGCTCGCGACCCTCTTTGTCCTCAACCTGCTTGCGGTCATCGCGGCCGTGATCGTCAACTCTTTCGCCACACGCTGGCTCGGCACATGGCTGCCGCGCGGCTGGACGGATCGTTGGTATTTCAGCGCCTGGAGCGAATTCCAGCTATCCAGCGTCGTCATCGTTACCTTCGAGATGGCCTTTGTCGTCGTCATCATCTCGGGCATTCTGGGCGTATTGACAGCCTATGCTCTGGCGCGGCGCGATTTCCCGGGCAAGCGCGCCATCATTCTGCTCTTCCTGCTGCCGCTGCTGATCCCACCGCTGACCTACGGCATTCCGCTGGCAACAGTGCTCTACCAGCTCGGGCTCGGCGGCACCTTCTGGGGCGTCGTGCTGATCAACCTCGTGCCGTCTTTCCCCTTCGTCGTGCTCGTCATGATCCCGTTCATCGAGCAGATCGATCCACGCATCGAGGCCGCCGCCCGTGTCTTCGGTGCCGGCACCACCAGCCTCTTTATCCGCATTCTGCTGCCGCTCCTGCTGCCCGGCATGCTGGCAGCACTTCTGCTCGTGCTGGTGCGCACGCTCGCGATGTTCGAGCTGACCTTCCTCATCGCCGGACCGCAGACCCAGACGCTTGTCGTCTCTCTCTATTATGCGGTCTTCGCATCCGGCGTACGAGCCAGCCAATCAATCGATGCGATGGCGGTGATCTATATGGTGACGACGCTCTTCTGGCTCATCATCGCGCTGCAATTCGTCAATCCGACCCAGATCGTCGCCCGCGCCAAGCAGCAATCGGCGCATTGAGGCATGTCGCGCAACGCGTGAATCGGTTTTGCGCGACATGCTGAAAAGACGCTGCTGCCGGAAACCGGCCGCAGCCATTTCAATCAGTAGACTTCGGGAACATACATTTCCGGCGGAACCGGGGTGCGGTGGTAGTCATCGTGACGCACGCGATCCGGCAGCACGATCCCTTCCTTCGGAACGTCCTCATACGGGATCTGGCCGAGCAGATGGGCGATGCAATTGAGGCGCGCGCGTTTCTTGTCGACGGCCTGAACGACCCACCACGGCGCTTCCTCAATATGGGTGCGGGCGAGCATTTCTTCCTTGGCCTTGGTATATTCCTCCCAATGGACGCGGCTCTGCAGGTCCATCGGTGAGAGCTTCCACTGCTTCAGCGGATCGTGGATGCGCATGTTGAAGCGGAACTCCTGCTCCTCATCGGTGATCGAGAACCAGTACTTGATGAGGATGATGCCGGAGCGGACCAGCATGCGCTCGAATTCCGGCACGGAGCGGAAGAACTCTTCCAGCTCGTCCTTCGTGCAGAAGCCCATGACCCGCTCGACGCCGGCACGGTTGTACCAGCTGCGATCAAAGAGCACCATCTCGCCCGCCGACGGCAGATGCGGCGTGTAGCGCTGGAAATACCACTGGTTCCGCTCGCGTTCGGTCGGCGCCGGCAGCGCCACGACGCGGCAGACGCGCGGATTGAGGCGTTGGGTCACGCGCTTGATTGCACCGCCCTTGCCGGCGGAATCGCGGCCCTCGAAAAGCACGACCACCTTCAACTTCTTGTACTGGACCCAGTCCTGAAGACGAACCAGCTCATGCTGCAGGCGGAAGAGCTCGCGGAAATAGAGTTTGCGCTCGAGCGTCTGTTCCGCTTCGCCGGACATGCCCTCGGCGACCAGCTCGTCGAGCCGGTCCTCCTCCATCTGCATTTCCAGCTCCTCGTCGAAGCTGTCGGCGATTTCGTTCTTGATACGGTCGAGCTGAGTGTTTTCGATCATGGCACGCTCCCTGTTCAATTCGCTCGATAAAGCACGTTCTCGCCATAGCTATATGACAGAGTTGCGACGATCGAAAATTTGCTTTGACAAAACACAAAACTGGCAAGCGCAAAAGACCGTCCGCCGGGCCTTTGGTGATCAGCCTGCCAGGTAGCAGCAGCTTGTACCAAGTCAAGTTTTATGTATACATTGATGTCGCTGAGCAATTTTCGCGACAATGGCGTTTTCCTCTGGAGGAGAGAAGAAAAACGTTCAGGTCGCGGCATATCTCCGGGAGAGAGATATGATGCGCAACAATGGGAGGAGTATACATGATTTCGTTTTCAAGAAGACTATTGATAGCAGGCGCGGCGCTCGCCACGATTGCTGGGATGCCTGCATTTGCGCAGGAAACGGTGAAGATCGGCGTGATCCTGCCGATGACAGGTCCTTTTGCCTCAACCGGCCGTCAGGTCGAGGCCGGCGCTCGCGCATACATGGCAATCAATGGCGACACGGTTGCAGGCAAGAAGATCGAGCTGGTGCTGCGTGACGACGCGGGCACGGCCGACCAGACCCGCCGCATCGCCCAGGAACTCGTCGTCAATGACGGCGTCAAGATGCTTGTCGGCTTCGGCCTGACGCCGCTTGCCATGGGTGTCGCCCCGGTTCTGAACCAGGCAAAGGTTCCGGCGATCATCACCTCGGCCACGACCTCGGCGATCATGAAACAGTCGCCCTATTTCGTGCGCACCTCGATGGGCGGTCCACAATCCGCCGTTCCAGTCGCCACCTGGGCAGTCCAGAACAACCTCAAGCGGGTCGTCACGCTGGTGACCGATTACGGTCCGGGCATCGACATCGAGAAGGGCTTTACCGACCAGTTCAAGAAAGAAGGTGGCACGGTTGTCGAAGCACTCCGCGTTCCCCTGCAGAACCCCGATTTTGCACCCTTCCTTCAGCGTGTACGCGACGCCAAGCCGGATGCCCTCTTCGTCTTCGTGCCATCAGGTGTCGGCGCAATCTTCATGAAGCAGTTCGTCGATCGCGGTCTTGCCGACGCCGGCATCAAGCTGATCGCCACCGGCGACGTCACCGATGACGATCTCCTGAATGGCATGGGACCGGCCGCCAAGGGCGTCATCACCGGTCATTTCTATTCGACCGATCACGACAGCCCGGAAAACAAAGCTTTCGTCGCCGAAGTGCGCAAAGCCAACAAGAACATGCGCCCGAACTTCATGTCGGTCGGCGGCTATGATGCCATGCATGTCGCTTATGCTGCACTCGAAAAGACCGGCGGTGACACGGATGGCACCAAACTCGTCGATGCCATGAAGGGTATGGAATTCGTCAGCCCGCGCGGGCCCATCACCATCGATCCTGATACACGCGACATCGTGCAGGATATCTACATGCGCGAGGTCAAGGAGAAGAACGGCGAACTCTACAATGTCGAGTTCGCGACCTATCCGAAGATCCACGATCCGAATACGGCTGCCAAGTAAGCCCAGGGAACAGGCGGCGGAAGCAATTCCGCCGCCTGGATGCAGTGAGGTCTCATGCTGACAATCCTGTTCGACGGCATCGCCTATGGCATGCTTCTCTTTGTTCTCGCCTGCGGATTGTCGATCACGCTAGGTCTGATGAATTTCGTCAATCTGGCGCATGGCGCCTTTGCCATGGCTGGCGGCTACGTCACCGTCATCATGATGAACCGCTATGGCATTTCCTTTTATTGGTGCCTGCCTGCCGCCTTCATCGTCACCGCACTCGTTGGCGTCGTGCTGGAACGGTTGCTGTACCGGCGCCTCTATTCGGCTTCCCATCTTGATCAGGTGCTGTTTTCGATCGGCCTCGTCTTCATGGCGATATCGGCCATCGATTATTTTATGGGCGGCCAGCAGCAACTGATCAACCTGCCACCCGAACTCAGCGGCCGCTTCGGCTTTCTGGGCATCGATATCGGCCGTTATCGGCTCTTCATCATCGTCATCTGCGCGCTTCTGACCGTCGCCCTGCAATTGGCGCTCACCCGCACCCGCTTCGGCAGCCAGCTTCGCGCCGCTGTCGATGACGGACGTGTCGCACGTGGCATGGGCATCAATGTCTCCGTCATCTTCGCGCTGACCTTCGCGCTGGGCTCCGGCCTTGCCGGCCTCGGCGGTGCGCTCGGCACCGAACTGCTGGGTCTCGACCCGAACTTTCCGCTGAAATACCTGATCTATTTCATGATCGTTGTCACTGTCGGCGGCACCTCGTCGATAACAGGTCCCTTCATTGCCGCGTTGCTGCTCGGCATTGCCGATGTCGCCGGCAAGTATTACGTGCCGGAGCTTGGCGCCTTCATCATCTACGCCGTGATGATCCTCGTGCTGATCGTCAGGCCCCATGGCCTCTTCTCCCGGGAGGGCGGCCGATGAGCGGCGAACACAGCAACGCCTCCAGCAAGGCCATGGAACTCCTGAAGCGCGCCGGCCGCTGGCAGATCTGGGAATTCGCTCTCTGGCTGGTCGCCATCGCCGCGATCTTCACGCTGCCGTCGCAGATGCTGATCCTGACGGAGATCGCCATTCTTGCGCTCTTCGCCGTCTCTCTGGATCTCATCCTCGGTTATGCCGGCATCGTCTCGCTCGGCCATACCGCCTTCTTCGGCCTCGGCGCTTATGCCGCCGGTCTGTTTGCGATCTATGTCTCAGGCGAGCCCGTCATTGGCCTGGTGGCCGCCGCCCTCGTCAGCGGCCTCTTCGGCTTGCTGACAAGCTTCCTCGTGCTGCGCGGCTCCGACCTTACCCGCCTCATGACAACTTTCGGCGTCGCCATGCTACTCGCCGAACTCGTCAATCAGGCCGCCTGGCTCACCGGCGGCGCCGACGGCCTGAGCGGCGTGATGCTGAACCCTATCCTGGGCTATTTCGAATTCGATCTCTGGGGCCGCACCGGATACATCTACTGCCTGATTGTGCTTGTCGTTCTGACCTACATTGCACGGCGTATCGTCAACTCGCCCTTTGGCCTGTCTCTCAAGGCGATCAAGCGCAACCAGCGCCGAGCCTCCATGCTCGGCATCTCGCCCACCCGCCGCATCGTCGCGGTCTATACGATCTCGGCTGCCTATGCCGGCATCGCGGGCGCGCTGCTGACGCAGACGACCAGCTTCGTCTCGCCCGACGTGCTCGCTTTCCATCGTTCCGCAGAGGTGCTGCTGGTGCTTGTCATCGGCGGCGTCGGTTATCTCTATGGCGGCGTCTTCGGCGCCGTCATCTTCTCCATCCTGCGCAACTGGCTGTCGGTCATCACGCCGCAATATTGGATGTTCTGGATCGGTCTCGTCCTGATCATCATCGTTCTGGTTGGCCGCGAGCGTCTGACCCGCTGGCAGACCTTGTTGCCCGGTGCTGCGCGCCACCGACAACAGGCAAACATGCAGCATACCATTGCGGAGGAGAGCAAATGACCATTGCCCTCGAAACACGCCATCTCGTCAAACGCTTCGGTGGCTTCGTCGCCACCAATGATGTCTCGCTGCAAATCCGCCATGGCGCACGCCACGCCCTGATAGGCCCGAACGGCGCTGGCAAGACCACGATCATCAACCTACTGACTGGCGTTCTGACGCCGAACAGCGGCGAGATCCTGCTTGCCGGCGAGGATATCACCGGCGTTTCCTCCTATCGCCGCGTCGGCAAGGGCCTGTCCCGCACCTTCCAGATCAACCAGCTCTTCGGTGATTTCACGCCGCTCGATTCCGTCATGCTGGCGATCAGCGAGCGCAAGGGCCATGGTCGCTTCGCCTGGCGGCCGCTTTCAGCAGACCGCGAAGTTGCCGATGAAGCAGCCGCCTTGCTGGAGCGCTTCCGCCTTGTCGATGTCATGGGCATGCCGACGACGCTCCTGCCCTACGGCAAGCAGCGCCTGCTGGAGATCGCCCTTGCGATCGCGATGCAGCCGAAAGTGCTGCTGCTCGACGAGCCGGCCGCCGGCGTTCCTGAAGAAGAGCGCCATGAGGTTCTCGGCATCGTCCGCGAACTGCCCGCCAACGTTACGGTCGTGCTGATTGAACACGACATGGATCTCGTCTTCTCCTTCGCGGACCGTATCTCGGTGCTCGCTGCCGGTGCTCTCTTTGCCGAGGGTACCGTTGCCGAAATCTCCAAGGACCCGCAGGTCAAAGCCATCTATCTCGGGGAGGATGCCTGATGGCCGAACTGCTTCGGGTCGAACGCCTCATCGCCGGTTATGGTGAAGCCCATGTGCTTGCCAAGGTCGATTTTACGCTGGAGGAAGGCCGCTCGCTGGCCTTGCTCGGCCGCAACGGCGCCGGCAAGACGACCCTGCTCAACACCATCATCGGCGTCACCACCCATCAAGCCGGCTCAATCCACCTGCAGCAGCGCGATATCACCCGGCTGCGCGCGGAAAAGCGTGCTCCCCTCGGCATCGGCTGGGTGCCGCAGGAGCGCAATATCTTCCGTTCGCTGACGGTGGAGGAAAACCTGACGGCGAGCGCGCGGCCCGGTGCCTGGAATGTCGCCCGCATCTACCAGATGTTCCCGCGCCTGCAGGAACGCCGCCGCAACCTCGGCAACCAATTGTCAGGAGGCGAGCAGCAGATGCTCGCCATCGCCCGCGCCCTGATGCTGAATCCGAAGGTGCTGCTGCTCGATGAACCGCTCGAGGGCCTCGCGCCGATCATCGTCGACGAGCTGCTGGCAGCGCTTCGCCGCATCGTCACCGGCGAAGGCATGTCGGCAATCATCGTCGAGCAGAAGGCGCGCAAAGTATTGCCGCTGACCGATGAGGTCATCGTGCTCGAACGTGGCGCGGTGACCTACCGCGACACATCCGAAGCACTTCTCGCCTCACCGGAAATCCTCGAAGCGCATCTCAGCGTCTAGATTTATGCCTCGCGCGGCGGCACGCGGGTAATGCGCGCGCCGAGCGCGTTGAGCCGCTCCTCGATCCGCTCATATCCCCGCTCGATCTGCTGGGCATTGTTGATGACGCTCGTTCCCTCGGCGCACATGGCAGCAATCAGCATCGCCATGCCGGCGCGAATGTCGGGGCTTTCCACCTGCGCGGCGCGCAGCTTGGAGGGGCCGGCGACGATCGCGCGGTGCGGATCGCAAAGCACGATGCGCGCACCCATGGTAATCAGCTTGTCGACGAAGAACATCCGGCTTTCGAACATCTTCTCGAACATCAGCACCACGCCATCGCACTGCGAGGCGGTGACGATGGCAATCGACATCGTGTCGGCCGGGAAAGCCGGCCAGGGCTGATCCTCGATCTTCGGAATATGCCCGCCGAAATCCGGCTGGATCTTCATTTCCTGACCCGCCGGTACGACAAGATCGTCGCCCTCGATGCGGCAGCGGATACCGAGACGCTCGAAGGTCATCAGCGTCGAGCGCAGATGCTCAACACCCGCCCGTCGGATGACGATCTCGGAACCGGTGACGGCAGCAAGGCCGATCAGCGAGCCAATCTCGTTATGGTCAGGGCCGATGCGGTGTGAGGCACCGCCGAGAGGCTGGCCGCCATGAATGATCATCGTATTGGTGCCGATACCTTCGATCTTGGCACCCATTGCGATGAGGAAATGGGCGAGATCCTGGACATGCGGCTCGGAGGCGCAATTGCGCAGGATCGTCTTGCCTTCGGCGGCCACAGCCGCGCAGAGAGCATTTTCCGTGGCAGTGACCGACGGTTCGTCAAGGAAGACATCCGCACCGCGCAGGTGCCTTGCGCGAAAACTATAAGAACCGTTGACGCTGATCTCGGCACCGAGCTGTTCAAGTGCCAGGAAATGCGTGTCGACGCGGCGGCGGCCGATGACATCGCCACCCGGCGGCGGCAAAGTGATCTCGCCGCAACGAGCCAGCATCGGGCCGGCAAGCAGGATGGACGCGCGAATGCGGGCGCACAACGCCGGATCGAGATCGGCCGGCTTGAGATCGCTCGCCTCGATCTCGAGTTCGTTGCGGCCGAGCCAGCGCGCCTTGGCGCCGACGGACTGGATCAGCTCGACCAGCGCTTCGACGTCGCGGATACGCGGCACATTGGTCAGATACACGAGCTTGTCGGTCAGCAGCGAAGCGGCAATGATCGGCAAGGCGGCATTCTTGTTGCCGCTCGGCTGGATCTCGCCGGCAAGGCGATGGCCGCCCTCGACGATGTACTGAATTCGCTCATGCGGCTGGGCCTGTGCCACTGCTGTCATCCTTGTTCGATTCGATTTTCAGGAGGCATATCTGCGTTGTCTTTGTGACATCGGAGTGATCGCCGATCGGGAAGAGTGGCTGTTCTAACAGCTGCCATGCGTGGTCCGCTAGAGGCAATGCGCGAGGACGAATCCATGAAAAACGGCGCCCTCCCGGGCGCCGTCGTTAACACCGTGGATGGTGGTGTCGGAGTTCAGCTCTTCTTGCTACGCCAGCTTTCGGCGTAATTCTCGCGAGCTTCACGGGAATAGGGAGTGGGCGAAACACGCACGCGGATTTCCGCCTGCTTGTGCGGTTCGACCGAGGTCTTGCCTGAGCCACCGTCGGGTTCGCCCCACACGAGGGTCAGCACATCGCCAACCTCAACATCGGCATCGACGATGCCGAGCGAGAGCATGCAACGCTCGTTGTAGCTGTAGCCATTGAACATCGACATGCCGACCATCTTGCCGTCGCGCATGATCTTGTCGGCGCTGGTCGAGGCATAATTCGGTTGAGGGAAATCGATCCACTTGAAATGATCCTCACCCGGACGGAATGCCGAGGCGATGACGTTGACGACATCTTCGGCATTCCACTCGAAGGTCACCTTCTTGCGGCTCGTCTGGCCCTTCATTTTTTCGAGTGCCGACTTGCCGATGAAATCGTCCTTCTTCCAGCCGATGTAGAAGTCGTAGCCGAGCTCGAACGGATTGACGTAATAGTCCTCGATATTGCCGGTAACGAAGCTTCCGCCGATGGCGCCAGTTGCCTCGTAGCTGTCGGCGCCGAGCCAGTCGCGATAGGCAGCCAGCATGCCGTCACCTGTATAGATGCCGGGCAGTGGAGACGGGATCCAGCCGGATTCCAGCGTATTGGTGGAATAGGCGCGGCTGCCGCAGCGTACGAGATCGACGCCCGCCGCCTTTGCCGATTCCAGGATGACCGAGTGGATATAGGCCTTGTCCTCGTAGGGACCCCAGATTTCCAGGCCCGGCGCACCGGACATACCGTGACGCAGCGCATTCACAGTCTTCGAGCCGACCTTGATCTTGTCGACATGAAAGAACTTGATGTCGGGGATCGGTCCGCCGTTCATCTTCTCGAAGATCTTTGGGGCATCCGGTCCCTGGATCTGATAGCGATAATGCGTACGCAACACCCGTTCGCCTTCCGGGCGCGAGGGCGAGCGCGGATCATATTTCAGGCGCACATTCCACTTGCCGTATGCAGCGCAGAACATCAGCCAGTTGGAGGTCGGCGAGCGGCCGACCAGGATGAACTTGTCCTCGCGTTCGCGGAAGATGATCTGGTCGCCGATCACATGACCGGCCGGCGTGACCGGTACGAAATGCTTGGCGCGGTTCGTATCGAAATTCGAGAAGGAGTTGACGCCGTGATAGGCGAGGAACTTCTCCGCGTCAGGGCCTTCGACGGTCAATTCGTCCATATGGTGCGACTGATCGAAGAGGACGGCGGAGTTGCGCCATGCGGCCTGCTCCGAACGCCAGTTGGAGAACTCGGCCGCCACGACCGGGTATACATACATGCCGACCTTGGAATTGCGCAGCAACTCCACCGTATTGCCAGCCGACTTCAAAACTTCGGATAGGTTCGATCTCGCCACCTGATGTCCTCCCATTGGCATGCGATAATGTATACATGAAATGCCCAATGCGATCAGATTGCAAGCCTATTTTCTCCCGACAACACCCAGGCCAATGCTCCGAAAATGAAAAAAGGCGGCCACAGGCCGCCCTTCAGAACCAGGAATTATCTGAAATTACCGATGAATCAGCGCGAGTCCCCTGATCTGTTCGATCAGTGTAGGGTCTTCCGCCAGAATGTATTCAAGATTGCGTCGCGCCGTGCGGGCATGCTCCCTGGCGATCGCTTCCGCGCGACTGCCTTCGCGCGCTTCGATCGCACTGACGAGCGCCTTGTGCTGGTCCTGCGCGGAGCGCAGCGATCGGCGGAAGGCGGTGATATCAGCCTTGTCAGGCAGGAACGCCGAGGGCGAGGCAAAGGGCAGCGAACTTGCCCGCTCCACTTCACGCCTGATGATCTCGCTGCCGGCAAGTGCTGCAAGCTGATGGTGGAATTTTTCGTTCAGGTCGGAATAGGCATCGAAATCGACATCGTCGAGCTGCTCGCCGAAACAGGCGTCGAGCTTCAACACCGTCTGCCTGATATCTTCGAGCGCATCGGGTGCGGCGCCGCGTTCCGCAGCGAGCCTCGCCGCCATGCCCTCCATGACTCCGCGCACTTCTATCGAATCGACCACATCGGCAAAACCGAAGCGGCGGACGACAAAGCCGCCATTTGGCAGGCGATCGAGCAGCCCCTCCTCCGTCAGCCGCGACATGGCCTCCCGCACGGGAGTGCGTGAAATATCGAGCGCCTCCGCCAGCGGCACTTCGAAGAGGCGCGTGCCGCCCTGCAACTCGCCGCTCAAAATCTTTTCCCGCAACTCGATAACGGCGCGACGGCCATGTGTTGCGGCTTCACTCTGCTTCATCGGCGCCTCCAATCCCGGCTAAATGTATATAGCAGCCGAAACGCATACAAAACCCCACCCTGAGCCGGCATCCTAACACATAATTGTATGCATCAAACCAAAGTCTCTTCGCCAAATTGGCGTTTATGAAAGTCGATCCACTCCCATCCCTTGACACGATGTATACATTTATGATGTCTGATTTGCGGGAGGAAAATCGATGGCAACGCTCGCGCTCATTCCGGGGCTCGTGTCCGACAGCATTGTCTGGGCGCCGCTTGCCGATGCCGTCGGGCACCGCATGCCCGTGCACGCGGCTGATGTTTCGCGTGCTTCCTCGATATCGGGCATGGCAGAAAACGTTCTCGCCGCCACTGAAGGCGATTTGATTGCGGTCGGCCATTCCATGGGCGGACGCGTCGCCATGGAAATGGCTCGTATCGCACCGGATCGCATTCGCGGACTGGTCCTTGCCAATACCGGCCACCATCCGAAGCGCGATGGCGAGGAAATCAAACGCCAGCAAATGATCGATCTTGGTCATCGCAGCATGGATGAACTGGCGGATCAATGGCTGCCGCCCATGCTCCACCCTGGCCGACTGTCAGATGCCGGCTTGATCGACCATCTGCGCACCATGGTGTTACGGGCCGGCGCTGATGTCCATGAGCGGCAGATTCGAGCACTTATCAATCGGCCGAACGCCAGCACCTATATGGCCGAACTCGGCTGTCCCATCCTGCTTATTGCTGCTCGTCAGGATGGCTGGAGCCCGATTACCCAGCATCAGGAAATCGCCGAAGCAGCACCCGATGCGGAACTCGTCATCATCGAAGATGCTGGCCATTTCGGCCCCGTGGAGCGCCCGACCGAGGTGACGTCCGCAATCACCAGCTGGCTGACGCGCAGATTTGGAGGAATTTATGCCTGAGAATAGCGGGACGATTCCCGATACGCCGCTTTTCGACCGCGCCGGCTCGATCCGCGGCTACCGGCTCAACAAGATGGCGATGGCGCTCGGCCAGGCGGAAAACCGCGATGCCTTCAAGGCGGATGAGGATGCCTATCTCATCCGCTTCGGCCTGAACAACGACGAAATGGCCGCCGTCAAAAGCCGCGACTGGCACGAGATGGTCCGCCTGGGCGGCAACCTGTTCTTCATCCTGAAGATCGCCGCTGTCGACCCGACGCCGATCACTCAGATCGGCGCCGCCCAGGCCGGCATGTCGCATGAGGATTTTCTCTACGAAAGGCTGGGAAAGAAAAGACATGGCTAGGATCATCGGTGGCCTTGGGACGAGCCACGTCCCATCGATCGGCGCCGCGCTGGACAAGGGTCTGCGCGACACGCCGGACTGGAAGCCCTTCTTCGATGGCTACGAAGCCGGCAAGCAATGGATGCGTGAGGCAAAGCCCGATGTCGCCGTCGTGATCTTCAACGACCACGGCAACAGCTTCTTCCTCGACCGCGTGCCGACTTTCGCAGTGGGCGTAGCGGAAACCTATCAGCCGGTCGACGAAGGCTGGGGGCCACGCCCCATTCCCGCCTTCGACGGTGCCGCCGATTTCTCCTGGCATTTTGTCGACAGGCTGGTCGAGCGCCATTTCGATCCGCTGGTCTGCCGCGAGATCGAGGTCGATCACGGCCTGCAGGTGCCCATGGAACTGTTCTTCGGCCGGCCGGAGCGCTGGCCGGTCAAGGTTCTGCCGATCTGGGTGAACACCATCCAGTATCCGATCCCCACACCGCAGCGCTGCTGGGAGATGGGCAAGGTGCTGCGCGAGGCAATCGAAAGCTGGCCCGGCGATGAGCGTGTTGTCATCCTCGGCACCGGCGGCCTGTCGCATCAGCTGCAGGGCGCGCGTGCCGGCTTCATAAACCAGGCGGCCGACCGCGCCTGGCTTGACGGTATCGCCGCCAACCCGGAACCTTACCGCGCCATGAGCCGCGAGGATTACGTCGAGCAATTCGGTTCCGAAGGCGCCGAACTCATCATGTGGCTGGTCATGCGCGCCGCCATGAACGAGCAGGTCAATCTCATCCACAAACACTATCACGCGCCGGCCTCCATGACCGGCGCCGGCATGGTCGTGCTGGAAAACGCCGCCTGATGCCGGTCTTTTTCCTCATGCGCTGCCTGCATCATCAAGGGCAGGATACCGCCCGCGACCTGCAGCGCGCGGCCCATCGCGCCTGGGTCCAATCCGGTGGCGAAGGCCTCGCGGTGGTGCTGATCGGCTCTGCCTTGCACGATGACAATGGAGCTTCTATCGGCAATTTCGGCATACTGGAGACGGCAGGCCTTGCCGAAGCAAAAGCCTTTGCTGAAGGCGACCCCTTCAACAAGGCAGGCATTGTGGCAAAGATCGAATTTACGCCATTGCCGGCGACATTCCAGGCCGGGCGCATCAGCGATCCGATGACACCAAGGACATAGAATTCGAGTTCCGCACCAGCGGGAGGGGGTGCCCCGGAGAGGGGCAGATGAGGGGGCTGGCAAAGCAAGGTAGGGAACGATCGAAACGAGAGTGACGGTCGCTTGTGCGCTAAGGCCCCCTCATCCGCGCTATGCGGTCCCGAACCGATTGCTCACCCCTTCTGGGGCTTCCGCCGCAATTCCAGCACACGTCCGACAGTTTCTTCCAGCCCGCCAGTCTGCCCGAGACCGCACGCTCCCATGCGTTCCTGCACCTCGGCAATCTCCATCGCCAACTCGCCACGAAGCCCAAGCGCATCGAGCGTCGCAGCGCTTTCGCGCATCTCTGCCGCCCGCCGGCGCCCATGTCGCGTCGTGCGCTCCATCTGATATTCGGCAAATTGCGGCCAGTTGAGGCCAGGGAAAGAACCGGAAAGAGATGAAAGGATTTCTTCGTAGCAACCTGACGCCTTCGCCGCGAGCAAGGCCTCGACTGTGATCGCCTCCAATCCCTTGACGAATAGCGAGCGCACCATCTTGATTGCTGTCGCAGCACCAGCTGCCGGGCCTGCAATCTCGGCAGAAAACCCTAGGGCCAAAAGCTCCGGCAGCAACCTCTCAGTAGGAGCACCGGCAAGCAAAACGGGCGTCTGGTGTTTGCGAGGATGGACCGGCGCCATGACAGCCATGTCGAGATAGTCGCAGCCTGCGGCTTCCACAGCGGCTGCCGTCTCCCGCTTTCGGCCTGGTGAAACGGAATTGATATCAATCATCACCTGCCCCTGCCGCAGATGTGGCAGGAGCGGTTCGACGGCAAGCAGGCTCTGGTCGGCGGTCACAGCGCTGAACACCCAATCCGCTTCCGAAAGTCCCGCGATGCCCTCGGAAATCTCGGCGCCACGGGCGCGCATCGCCTCGCGTATAGCTTCGCCCCCTGACGCGAGCAGGATATCATAAGCGATGAAACTCAGACCCGGCCGGCTCACCCCCTCATGAAGCGCTCTTGCTGCTTCGCCATAGCCCAGAAACCCGATCCTCATCTCAGTCTCCTATTTTGCGAAGGACCACGCCGCGACGAGACGCTGCCGCAATCACGCAAAGACAAATCCGTCGAAAAGCTTGCGGGCGGTGCGCAACACTGCAGCATTGGTCACGGCGCCGCTCCTGACCGTCGCGATCACGCTCATTTCTCCGGTCGGATGCTCGACCGAGATCAGTTTCTCGTCGCCATCAGGCACGACCGCCAGTTGCGCCGCCGGCCCTTCCGGCAGAAGGCAGGCTGTCGCAAGGCTGACGGCACCGAGCACGCCGATCGCATCATGGCAGCGATGCGGAATGAAGGTGCGCGTCGAGATCGCGCCCCCGGCCTTTGCCGGCGACACCATCGTCATCTTCGGCACCGATTTCTTCGCGACATCACCAAGATTCATCATCGGCCCCGCCCGTAGCCGGATCGCCTCCAGCTTCGATTTGAGGTCTCCATTGGCTTCGAGCACGCCAGGCGTTTCTGTCCCGTCGATACCGAGATCACTGGCCAGCATGACGACACAGGGCATGCCGTTGTCGATCAACGTGCATTCGATGCCCTCGATAACGTCAACGACACGGCCGGTGGGCAACAGGGCTCCGCAGCTCGAACCCGCCGTATCCGCAAAGGTGATCGGCACCGCCGCGGCCGTGCCTGGCACGCCATCGATGCGCGCATCCCCCGCATAGGTCACCCGCCGATCCGGCGTGGCAATCTTCGCGGTGGCGATCTGTCCGGTGTTTTCCATGAAGATACGCACTTCGGTCTGCCCGTCTTCGGCCTCGATCAGACCGCGCTCGATGGCAAAGGGGCCGACACCGGCAAGGATGTTGCCGCAGTTCTGCGCATCAGTGACGATGGGTTCATCGATAAAGACCTGCAGGAAGAGATAGTCGATATCGACGCCGGGCCGCTCGGATCGCTTGACGACCGCGATCTTTGAGGTCAGCGGATCGGCTCCGCCCATGCCGTCGATCTGCCGCGGATCGGGCGAGCCCATGACCCGCAGCAGAAATCCGTCACGATCCTCAGGCAGATCTTCCGCGAGGAAATAGCCGCCCTTGGAGGTTCCGCCGCGCATCCACATGCAGCGCACGCCTTCCCCAGCGCTGGGCCTAGACATATTTCAACCCCTTCTCCGCCAGCCGTTCGCGCATCCTGTAGATATCGAGCCCGAGCTCGCCTGCGGCCAGCCGCCGGCGCTTCTCCTCTTCCGCCGCGAGCCGCTGTTCCGCCTTGTCGGCAATGTCGGCCGCCTCCTCCCGCCGCACCACGCAGACGCCGTCATCGTCGGCGACGATCACATCGCCCGGATTGACGAGCGCTCCGGCACAGACGACAGGTACATTGACCGAGCCCAGCGTCTCCTTGACGGTGCCCTGCGCAAAGATCGCCTTCGACCAGACCGGAAAATTCATCGCCTTGAGATCCGCGACATCACGCACCCCGGCGTCGATGATGAGCCCGCGGCAGCCTCGCGCCATGGCCGAGGTCGCCAGGAGATCGCCGAAATAGCCGTCCTCGCAGGGGCTGGTCGGCGCAAGTAGCAGGAGATCGCCCGCTCTGATCTGCTCGATCGCAACATGCAGCATCCAGTTGTCGCCCGGTGGAGCAGAAATGGTCACCGCGCTCGCGGCAATCCTCGCGCCCGGATAGATCGGTCGCATGTAGCTTGCGAGCAGGCCCTTGCGGCCCTGCGCCTCGTGAACCGTCGCCACGCCGCAGGCAGCGAGGCGATCGATGACGGATTGTTCCGCCCGCTGAATGTTTTGAACGACGACACCCATTAGAGCTCATCCACCGTTCGCGGAAAGACAGACTGGAAGCCTTCCGCGTGCGTCGCCTTGCGACCGCCCGACTGGCCGCCGGAATTGCGCATGAAATGGTTGCCGCGGTTTTCGGCGACATTCTTGTAATAGTGCCAGAGGTGCTCCTGCCCCTCCATGCACTGGATCGCCGCCCATTTCTTCTCCCAGACCGGCGAAATATCGAGGAAGACGTCGGGTTTCCATTCCATCTGCTCGGTCTGATGTGGCTCGAAGAGATAGAGCTGCGGGGCGCCGAGGACCTTCTCGCCGGGATTATGGCCCCAGGCCTGCGCGATCATGCGCGCCTCGAGCGCCACCTGCGTCGCGTACATATGGTCGGTATTGTAGGGATCCCACTTGGAATGGCTGAGCATGAATTCCGGCTGCACGGCACGGATCACATCGACCAAGCGAAACTTTGCCTCCTGATCGACGACCAGCGGATAGTCGCCGAGATCGAAGAACTGGATGTCGTGCACGCCAAGCGCCTTGGCGGCATTCTCGGCCTCGACACGCCGAGCCGCCTTCACCTTCTCCAGGGTCATCCCCGCATGCTTCCAGAGCTTGGCGCTCTCGCCACGTTCGCCATAGGACAGGCAGAGAACGGTAACCTCGTAGCCCTTCTCCTGATGCAGCGCGATAGCACCGCCGCATCGCCAGACGAAATCCGCCGAATGCGCGCTGATGACCAAGGCCGTCTTCGCCATGAACTAGTCCTTCCTCGCCACGGGGGGCGTGCCATGCGTGTGAAATGTCTCGATCGTCTTCAGGCCCCAGGCCTGGCCCTTCTTGCGCTCGGTCTCCGTCCAGGTGACGGTCGGCCAGTCGGGCCTCAGGATCAGCCGCGCCCCGGCATTGGCGAGTTCGACGCGATTGCCCGCCGGCTCCCAGACATAGAGGAAGAAGGTGCCCTGGATTGCATGCTTGTGCGGTCCGGTTTCGATATGGACGCCGTTTTCGAGGAAGATATCTGCCGCGCGCAGAATGTCCTCGCGCTGATCGACGGCGTAGGTAACGTGGTGAAACCGCCCCCTCGCCCCGGTATGGTCCTCGGAATAGGCGATATCATAGGTCTTGTTGTTGACAGTGAACCAGCAGCCGCCAAGCCGTCCATTGTCGAGCTGGATCTGCTCCGTCACCCGGCTGCCGAGCGCCCTGGTCATGAAATCACGGATCGCCCTGACATCGCTTGCAAGCAGGTTCAGATGGTCGAGCCGGCGTGGGCTGGCGCCACGCCCATGATAGCGCTGGGCAATATTCTTCAGCGCCGGACGCTCCCCTTCAGGGGCCTCGTAGACATGCGTGTCGTAGTAGAGCTCGAAAACATGACCGTCCGGATCGGTGAAGCGATAGGCGCGGCCATGCCCGGCATCGCCCTCCACCCAGCCGATGCCGCAGCCCATCTCCTCGACCACTTTCACTCGCCGCTCCAGGGCTTCCGGAGACGAGGCGCGATAGCCGACATGACCGACACCCGTTGTGTGATGGCGCACGAGCTTCAGCGTATGGAATTCGTAATCGTCGAAAGCGCGCAGATAGGCGACGCCGTCTTCGATCAGGCTCGGCGTCAACCCGTAGACCCGCGTGAAGAAATCGAGGCTTTCGTCGAAACGGTCGCTGTAGAGCTCAACATGCCCGAGATGGGCGACATCGTAGCAAGGCTCGGTCATGGGCCAAAACCCCAAGCGACGGCTTCGCCGGCTTTCAAAAATCTCATGACAACCCTCCTCGCAGGCGGATGCCTCCACGCTCACCTGTCGTTGAAGACACTAGGAAGGTTGGCAGCGGCGGGCAATTTCGTTCTGCTGACGGGTCATAAGCTGAGGTTACAGATCGATACGGAGCTAATCTGACAGGCGCGATTCCATTCCGGAGAATGCATACTTTCTGACTGAGGTCGTGACGAATTTATCGTGTTTTCATATCAAATCGACTCACAGTGATTGAAATAGAATTCATTATGTATACATTTTGAAAGGCGTGGAGGACGCCGAAAGGGAGCGATGGAATGGCTTTGTTGAATTTTACCGGCAAATCCAGGGAGCGTACTCCGGAGCCGGAATTCGCAGACATGATCGAGGGTTGGTCGATCGAGGTCATGCCACGCACGGCCGCCAAGGTTGACGATTTTCGCGAACTCCTGCCGGCCGGGACTCGCGTCTATATCGCTCACCTCGACGGCACCCCGATCGAGGATATGGTGGCGACAGCAAGACGGCTGAACCGACAGGGCTTTCCGGTCATGCCGCATCTGCCGGCGCGCAGCATTCCTGATGTCAGCACATTGGCGGACTGGCTGGAACGATATCGCGGCGAAGCCGATGTTCGCCAGGCTCTGCTGCTCGGTGGCGGCAGGGCCACGCCTGTCGGCGATTTTCACAGCTCCATGCAATTGGTCGAGACCGGGCTTTTCGACCATCACGGCTTCACTCATCTGCATTTTGCCGGCCATCCGGAAGGCAGCCGCGATGTCGATCCGAACGGATCGACTGCGATGGCCGATCGGGCACTGCGCTGGAAACAGGATCTCGCCTCCCAAACCGCCGCCAGGCTTGCTATCACCACTCAATTCGCCTTCGATCCTCAGCCTGTCATCGACTGGGCCGAACGCATCCAGGCAGCGGGCGTCACCATGCCCATCCATGTCGGCATTGCCGGTCCTGCCAGGCTGCAGACGCTGATCAAATACGCCATCTCCTGCGGCATCGGCCCCTCCATGAAGGTGCTGCAGAAGCGCGCCATGGACATGAGCAAGCTGCTGCTCCCCTATGAACCGACCGATCTTGTCGCCGCCTTTGCCGATTACAAGGCAAGAAGGCCTGAAAGCCTTATCAGTCAACTGCACATCTTCCCACTCGGCGGTATCCAGGTGGCGGCTGACTGGATGAACAAACACCGTTCCGTCGAAACACCTATCGCGCTGCCCTGATGCGGCCCGGCTGCGGGCGTTCAGGAAGAGCCATGTCGAAGCCGATCCATCCGAACCTCCGCCACATCAGGCTCTTCACTGCTTGCGCAGAGACCAGCTCGCTGACAGCGGCCGCGACCGCCCTCGGCATCACCCAGCCGGCGGCGTCTCAGGCCCTGCGGCGGTTGGAAGAGCTTCTGGACGCGACCCTGATCGAACGCGATACCATGGCACTGACGGTGGAAGGAAAGATCGTCCTGCCGCGGTTCCGCCGCCTCTGCGACCTCATCCGCCAGGCATGCATATCGACCGCGAAAGCGGCAAGCGACATCACCGAGGCGCGTCTGACATGGCCGCACCTGCACGCCATCACTTCCTTTGCCGAGCACGGCAGCTTCAGCGCCGCAGCTCGCACGATGGAACAATCGGAGCCGGCCGTGCAGCGCGCGGCGCGCGAGGCCGAAGCCGTTATCGGCATTTCCCTCTTCGAAAATTTCGGCCGCAACGTCCGCTTGACGGTTGCAGGACTTTCAGCTGCTCGCTGGTTCAGCCTGGCGCTAGCTGAATTCGAAAGCCTGCGCGACGAACTCCAGGAGGCCCACAATCACTATGCCGGCCGTATTTCGATCGGTACCCTGCCGCTGACCCGAACCTTCCTGGTGCCTGACCTAATCGCGCACCTTGCCAACCGCCATCCGCTCGCACGCTTCGAAATCGTGGAGGGCAGCTACGAGGTGCTGATAGACGATCTCGAGCGAGGTCGCGTCGATATCCTTGTCGGTGCGCTGCGCAAAAACCTCGTCTCGAAAACCCTGCATCAGGAAGCGCTCTTCGATTTCGAACTCAGCATCGTCGGGCGCGCCGACCATCCCTTGACGCGGCATCGGGGGATCACCCCTGACGATCTCGCTGACTACCCTTGGGTCGTCGCCCGTCGCGATACGCCTTCGCGCGAAACCTTCAACGCAATGGCAGCAACCTTCCCGAAGGACAAACCCGCCCGCCAGAGCGTCGAGACCGGCTCGCTCAATGCCATCAGGGGCGTGCTCCTGAAATCCGATCACCTCGCCCTGCTCTCACGCCACCAGATCCGTTATGAGCTGGAGGCAGGCTTCCTCGCTACGATGGATCATCCGCTGCCCGGTTCCCGCCGTCCCGTCGGCGTCACGTTACGCCGCCATTGGCTGCCGACTGCTCTACAGGCGGAATTTCTTTCTCTGCTCAGAAAGCATTCGGCAGAACTCATCTAGCCCAGACGTCTTTCACGATTGCGCGAGCGGCCCCCATATTCTCGGAATATGCGGTAATGGTTCTCTGGCCGGACAGCCAGTAACGATGTTTCATGGAGTTCTTCGAATGCTTTTACGCTGCGCCATTCTCGATGATTACCAGCGCGTCGCCCTGTCCATGGCCAACTGGAGCAGCATCGAGGCGAAGGTCGAGATCGACTGTTTCAACGACGGTGTCGCAGACACAGACGCCCTCGTTGCCCGGCTCGCGGACTACGAGATCATCGTCGCCATGCGGGAGCGCACCGTCTTTGATGCCGAACGCCTTGGCCGCCTGCCGAAGCTCAAACTGCTGATCACGACCGGCATGGCCAACGCCTCGATCGACATGGCCGCTGCCGCCCGTCTCGGCATCACCGTTGCCGGTACAGGCGGCTTCGTCGGTTCAGCCGCGGAACTCACTTGGGCGCTGCTGATGGCGATGGTTCGCCATATCCCCTCGGAAGTCGCCAATTTCCGCGCAGCAAAGGACCCATGGCAACTATCGGTCGGGCGCGACCTCAGGGGCCTGACGCTCGGCGTCGCCGGTCTTGGCAAGCTCGGCCGGCAGGTAGCTGCTTACGGCCGCGCTTTCGGCATGAACGTTATCGGCTGGTCGCGCTCCAACACGCCGCAGAAGAGCGCCGAACTCGGCATCGGCTATGCCGCTACCCTCGACGAATTGCTGCGCGCCGCCGATATCGCCTCGTTGCATCTGACCCTGAATGCGGAAACGACAGGCATCATCGGCAAGCGCGAGCTCAGTCTGATGAAGCCGGGCGCCATCCTACTCAACACATCCCGAGGGCCGCTTGTCGACGAGCAATCACTGATAGCAGCACTGGAAAGCGGCCATCTCGGCGGCGCCGGCCTTGATGTTTTCGACGCGGAGCCGCTGCCCGCAAATCACGCCTTTCGGCGGCTCGCCAATGTCGTGGCAACCCCGCATCTCGGCTATGTGACGGAAGAAACCTATCGCATTTTCTATGGGGACGCGGTGGAGGATATCGCAGGCTGGATCGACGGAAAGCCATTGCGTGTCCTCAATGCAGAGCATTGAGGGGCTCCCCGCTTTGCAGCGGGGAGTTTTCGTCAAACTGGCGCGCGGGGATCATGCCGCGCAAGCCGGCGCAGCAGATAGTCGACCTCGGACCGCGCGGTGGTGCTGAGCGAACTCCCGGGCTTGCGCTGCGCATCGGAGGTGATGACACCCCGACGCATCAGGACATGCTTGCGAACGGCAAGGCCGACGCCGAGCTGCTGCTCGTAGCGGATCAGCGGCAAGTGAGCGTCGAATAGATCATGCGCCTCATCACGTTTGCCGGCGGCAAACAGATTGACGAGTTCCACCAGCATGTCGGGGAAGCCATAGCCGGTCATGGCACCATCCGCACCGCGTTCCGGTTCGAAATCGAGGAACATGCCGCCATTGCCGCAGAGGATCGAGAAGGGACGGAGATCGCCGGCCTTCTGCATGGCACGCAGTTTCGAGATTTTTTCCAGGCCCGGCCAGTCCTCGTGTTTGAGCATGAGGCAGGACGGATGGTCGGATATGATCTTGGCAACGACGCCCGAGGACATGACGACCGTCAGCGTCAGCGGATAGTCTTGCAACACCCACGGAACGTCCGTGCCGACGGCCTCGACGGCTTGCGCGAAATACTGGATGATCTGCTCGTCGGTGCGGAGCGCCGGGGTCGGCGCGATCATGACACCCGCAGCACCCATGTCCATCGCATCGCGGGCGAGCGAACGCATCGCCGCAAAACCGGGCGCGGAAACACCGACAATGACCGGCACCCTTGAACGGCCGACGACCTGACGGATGATTGCCCGCGATTCGGCGGG
Source organism: Rhizobium sp. BK512 (assembly GCF_014194915.1). Lineage (NCBI taxonomy): Bacteria > Pseudomonadati > Pseudomonadota > Alphaproteobacteria > Hyphomicrobiales > Rhizobiaceae > Rhizobium > Rhizobium sp. BK512. The sequence goes on from NZ_JACIAS010000001.1 coordinate 1,104,945, forward strand.
CTCCAGTTTCGGCGCTTCACCCATGATCCCGAGGATAGTCATGCCTGTAACGCCGCTGTCCTGATAAAAATCGGTCAGCCGGTCGATTGACGGCGTATCGAGACTCCCATCCGGCAGGAATGGCGTGGTTGCGATAGCGTAGACGCCCTTGGCGTCAGTCCCGAAGCTCATTGTGCATCCTTCCACGCCTTATAGCGTGCCTTCGTTTCAGCATTCATGGGATAGAGACCGGGCAGCGGTACGCCCCGGTCGATTTCGGTCATGATCCAGCCTTCCATACGCTCCTGCTCCGGCGCTTCGGCAAGCACCGCATCCAGCAGAGCTGCCGGGATAAGCACGGCGCCGTCCTTGTCTGTAACGACGATATCGCCGGGGAAAACCGCAACACCGCCGCAAGCGATCGGCTGCTGCCAGCCGACGAAGGTCAGCCCGGCGACGGAAGGCGGTGCCGCCATGCCGTCGCACCAGACCGGCAATCCGCTCGCAAGTACGCCTTCGAGATCGCGCACGACGCCATCGGTCACCAGGGCCGCGACCTTGCGCTTCATCATCCGGGCGCAAAGGATATCGCCGAAAATGCCGGCATCCTGCACGCCCATGGCATCGACCACGGCAATGCATCCCTCGGGCATGTCTTCGATTGCCGCTCTTGTAGAAATCGGTGAAGCCCAGCTTTCAGGCGTCGCCAGATCCTCACGCGCCGGTACGAAACGCAGCGTGAAGGCCGGACCGACGACCCGCTCCTGGCCGGGCCGTAGCGGCTTGGTGCCGCGCATCCAGACGTTTCTGAGCCCCTTTTTCAGAAGCACGGTTGTCAGCGTCGCCGTGGAGATGCCCTTCAGAGTTTCTATGGCAGCCGGATCGAGAGACATTGTCAGCACCTCATATGCTCTGGATGAGGCCGCCGTCGATGCGGATGACGGAGCCGGTAATGTAGGATGCGCGCGGGCTCGCCAGAAAAGCAACCGTGTCGCCATATTCCTCTGGCCGCCCATAGCGTCCGACAGGGATAGCGGCCGTGCTTTCCGCCGTCACCTCTTCGACCGGCCGGTTCTCACGCTTGGCCTTCTGCTCATCGAGGAAAGTGATACGGCCGGTCGCAATACGCCCTGGCAGCACGATATTGGCGGTGACGCCGTCACGTCCGATTTCGCGTGCAAGCGTCTTCGACCATCCGACCAACGCCAGGCGCAAGCTGTTGGAAATACCGAGATTGGGAATCGGCGCCACGACGCCTGACGAGGTGGAGGTAATGACGCGGCCCCAGCCGCGCTCTTTCATGCCGGGCAGCACGGCATCCGTCACGGCAATCACCGAGCGCACCATCATGTCGAAATATTTCGACCAGGTTTCCGCCGATTGACCGGAAGCAGGTGTCGGTGGCGGTCCACCCGTATTGTTGACGAGAATATCGACGCTTCCAAACGTATCGGCGATCACGGCCAACCTCGCCTCGATGACGGAGAGATCGGCAATATCCCAGCCGATCGCCAGCGCCTTTCCTCCGGCAGAAACAATGCCTTCCGCCGTCTTCGTTGCGGCACCTTCGTCAATATCGGCGACGGCAACGCGAACACCCTCTGAAGCCAACGAGCGGGCAATCGCCCCACCCAGTCCGCCACCCGCGCCGAACACCAAAGCGGTCTTTCCGTTCAATTGCATATCCAAGGCAAATACTCCCGTTTGGCCCACATTATGGCGATCGGGAAAAGAAGAAAAATCTCGCTTTTTCTGGTTTCAGAAGATAGAAAATCTATCCTTATGGAGACGCGGTTTCTCGATACATTTCTACTGGTTGCCGAGCTTGGGTCACTGGCCGAGGCCTCCCGCCGCCTCGGCATTACGCCTGCCGCGGTGGCCCAACGCATGCAGGCACTGGAAGACGATGTCGGCGTGCCGCTGCTGACCCGCGTCGGCCGCCGTGTCCGCCCGACCGATACCGGTCACGCCATTATCGAAAAGAGCCGCAGGATCCTTGCCGAGGTGCGAGATCTGCGCAGCCTCGCCAATGCCGACCTGCCCTCTGGCGAGCTTCGCCTCGGCGCCATCACCACCGCGCTGACCGGACTGCTGCCATCAGCCCTGCACGACGTCTTCGCCAGCATGCCGCTTGTCGAGGTCTTCCTGTTGCCGGGCCCGTCGACCGATCTCTACCAGCGGCTGATAGATCGGGATATCGACGCGGCAATCATTGTAAAACCACCTTTTTCGATACCGAAAACATTGGAATGGGAGCTACTGCGGGCCGAACGTCTGGTTCTCGTGGCCCCCGCCGATTGCCAGGGCAAGAACCCGCACGAACTCCTGAAGACCCGCCCCTTCATCCGCTACGACCGGAACAACTGGGGCGGCCGCCTTGCCGACGAATATCTTCAAAGACAGGGTTTGAAGCCGGCTGAACGTCTGGAACTCGATTCCCTCGAAGCAATCTCAGTCATGGTCGCCAACGGGCTCGGCGTCTCGCTGGTGCCGGACTGGGCAAGGCCCTGGCCGGAAGGCCTCAACCTCGCCGTTCTCGAACTGCCCGTACCCTTTCCACCGCGAGAGGTCGGAATGCTCTGGCCGCGCAGTTCCCCGTCGCGTCGGCTGACGGGCATCGTACTCGACGCGCTCAAGCGCTCGCAGACCGCCATCGGGCCCTAATCGTTTTTGGCCGAAATCAGGTTCTTGCGCTGATAGACATGGATATAATCGACCAGCAGATAGGATGGGTTTGGCGTTTCATCGATCGGCCAGCCCGATCCGAGCGCAAGATTGACCAGCGGGTAGAACGGCATATGGAATTCCGGCGGCGTATCGAAGCTCCACAACGGTTGACGATCCAGATAGAAGGTCGATTTCTGCGGACCAATATCGACGCCAAACGTATGGTAGTCGCTGCTGAGCGAGCCTTCAGGCACATTTGTCAGATGACCGTCCGTCGTGTGCTGGTTGCTTGGTCGCCAGACATGATAACCCATGCTGAACTCGCCGGGCGCGCGACCATAATATTCGATCACGTCGATTTCAGAGGTAAATTTGGACCGGTCGAGGCCGATCAGCCAGAAAGCCGGCCAGACGCCCTTGCCGGGCGGTAGCTTCATGCGTGCTTCAAAATAACCGAACGTCTGCGAAAAGCCCTCACCCTTCGGATTGGTCGAGGCTAGCAGGCCGGAACGCCACTTGCCATCCGCGTCCTTCCGGGCCTCGATGCGCAGGATGCCGTCATTGACCGTAAAAGGGAAACCGTCCATCGGGTCGGTAAACTGTGCATCGCCGAAATCACCATTCCATGGGGTGTGGGCAATCCACCGCGATCCCTTCTCGCCCCAGGCCGAAACGTCAAGCGTGCTGAAGTCTTCGGCGAAGGTTAGCTGGAAATCGTCGAGATTGAGCGGTTCTTCCGCTTCGCTGGGCCGGGGGCCCGGCGGACCGAAAAGGCCGATGATGATCAGAAGTGCAAATCTTCCGGCAAATTTCGAGTGACGCATTGTTCTCCCTCCCGGAGATTTCGAGCCCGTTGCGGGGTTTTGCGAGCCGATCATGAAACGACGACTCCGTTTCGCCAGGGTACGATCTTTCTGACGATAATAGCTTCGAGCCCGTCTGGCTTTCCGACGGCCTGCCACAGGAGCAGCGAGAAAACCCAGAAGAGCGCCAGTGCGCCAATGCTGCAGAAACCGACGACGACGACGAGTTCCAAGCCGAGCGGTATGGCTACGAGAACTGGCTGGACCAAAAGCAGAAAGCCGACCATCGGCACGCAGGCGACAAGCGGACGGACGAACGCGTAAAGCTGCGCGCCGATCGAGACGCCGATCAGCCGCTGCATGATGACAAGGCAGACGAGATAAGCGACGACGGCGGCGATGACGCGTGCCGCCAGGGCGCCTTCAAGCCCGAACATCACGACACCGACCACCGTAACCGGCGCTCTCACTGCGAATTCGGCAAACATCCGCAGCGCCACATAGCGGGTCTTGTCGAGAACCATGACGAGCGAAGGCATGATAGTGGTCGGCAGGCCAATCAGGCTGACGATGCAAAGCCACTGCAGGATCGGCGCTGCAACGATCCATTTCTCGCCAACGACGATACGCACGATCGGCTCGGCCAGAAGAATGATCACGAGCAGGATAGGCGCCGCCACGACCATGATCGCATTTGTGGCCTTCAAATAGGCGGTGATCTGCTGACCCCGGTCGCCGACATTGGAAAAGGCAGCCATCAGCGGACGCATTAGCGGGCCGACGAACGTCTGATAGGGGATACCGGCAAGGTTGTCGGCAACGCTGAAGGCGCCATAGGTGGAAAGGCTCGTAAAGCGCGGCAGCATCAACCGGTCCATCTGCCAGTTGAGCGAGTTGAGAACCTGAGAAACCGTATTCCAGCCAACCATGTCCTGGAAATGCTTCCATTCCGAAAGACTGAGCCTCGGTCGCATCGGCGCAAAAATATAGGAGACGATGGTAGACGCCGTCGGCCCGGCAACGGCGCCAATCGCCAGTCCCCAGTAACTGTCGGTCGCAAGCACGACACCGACGCTGAAGATCAGCGTCGACCCCTTGGCAAGGAGATCGAGGGCGAATTCGCGCCGGAAGTCGAAGCGCTGCATGAAGAGCACCATGCGCGGGCTGATCACGCTGCGCATCGCAGGTGCTATCGAAATCACGGCGACCAGCGGAAAAAGCCGCGGATCATTGTAGAAGAGAGCCATCGGCCAGGCGACGACGATCATCAACAGGCTGATCGCCGTTCCTCTCATGAGGCTCAACGTAAAGGCTGTTGCAAACATCCGCTCGGATGGCGAGGGAATGCGTACCAGCGCCTGGGTGAGCGGAAGATCGAGGATCGCCTCGACGATGACGAGCACCGACGTAGCGATGGCGACGATCCCGAAATCCGCCGGGCTCAGAAGTCTCGCAAGCACAAGCAGGCTCACGAAGTCGAGCAGTCGTGCCAGGAATTTTCCGCTTATCGTCCATATGCTTGCTGTCGCCGTTCTATGCGATACGCTTGACACGATTTATTCCTTGGCCATCTACAACGAACCTCTTCTGGGAGCGCCGCAGTACCGCCGCTCCGGGGTTTTGCCGGCCCTTTGGCCGGTTGTGCGTGTCAGCTTACTTTCTTCCTGACGGGACTTGCGGCCTGATAGCCATGCCTGACGAGTTGCTCGTCGATAAGCGAGCCGAGGCGGTCGCGGAAAACCGCTGCGGAGAATTTCAGGGCGTGGTTATGGATCGCCGCCGGATCGAGCGCATCCTCGACCGCTTCGAACGCCGCTATCGTTTCCATCAGCGCTTCCACGCTTTGCTCGGCAAAGCGGAAACCGACATGCGGCGCGCAGACGGTCTCGCGTGCGCCGCCGGCGTCAAAGGCCAGAACCGGCCGGCCGGACGCCATTGCCTCCACCGGCAGAATGCCGAAGTCTTCGATGCCGGGGAAAAGCAGTGCACGGCAGCGCGACAGATGATCACGCAGAGCCGAGAATGGCTGATGACCGAGAAACTGCACCGTCGGCCCAGCGATCGATCTCAGATAGGCTTCCTGCTCGCCCTCCCCGATCACGATCAGGTTGCGGCCCATTTCGGTGCAGGCCTTCACGGCAATATCCGGCCGCTTGTAGGCAGTGAGCTGGCCCGCATAGAGATAGAACTCGCCTTTGCCCTGCCCGATGACGAAATCGTCGGTCGCAACCGGCGGATAGATGACGACGGCATCGCGGTCGTAGAAGCGGCGGATACGGCCGGCGACATAGCTGGAATTCGCAACAAACGTATCGACGCGCGCGGCGGTCGTCACATCCCAGGCACGCAGCACCGGAGCCGTGAGCGACATCATTGCCTTGCCGATCCAGGAAACGCCGCGCCGGTACAGGTGAAACTGGTCCCAGATATAGCGCATCGGCGAATGGCAGTAGCAGATGTGAAGCGCATCCGCCCGCGTGATGATACCCTTGGCGGGACCGGATTCGCTTGAAATGACAAGATCATAGTCCTGAAGGTCGAAGTGCTCGAGCGCAAACGGCATGAGCGGCAGCATCTTCGTGTAATGACGCGTCGAACGCGGAATCTTCTGCAGGAAGGACGTATGGATGTTGCGGCTGTTCAGGAAATCACTGGTGCGTTCGGGATTGTACACCAGCGTGAATATGTCCGCCTGCGGGAACATGCGGCACAGTTCTTCGACCACCTTCTCGCCGCCGCGCATCGATACCAGCCAATAGTGGACGATCGCGACGCGAAGCGGTTTCGCATCGGCCCTGCCGCCGGCTTCGACGGGCCGGCTTCTTGCCACGACGGGCGCATCGCCACGGAATGCCATTGTTTCGGGGAGAGAGCTTGCTGCTTTGACAGTCACCTGAACGCTCCTTGTACAATTGCCTCGCCCTTCGGCTCGGGCACTACATGTGTCGGAATCAGACTGCGGTATTGTGCGAGAAGGGCATCGCGCCATTCTTCGTGCGTTGTTGCCAGATTGGGCGACAGCCGGAAGGCGCGCTCGCTCATGAGGCGAACATCCTCCTTCGGCATGTGCCGGAAGGCCGCAAGCGTTGCGGCAAAGGCCTCCTCGTCCATCGTATTGCAGGAGATCGCCATTCCAGCCCTCTCCATCTCCTCGGCAAGGAAGGCGCCCTTGGTCATGATGACGGGAAGGCCGCTGCGTGCCGCCTCGATTGCCACGAGGCCGAACGGCTCCGGATAGCGGGACGGCATCACGAGCGCACTTGCCGTGCGGATGATACGACCGATCTCGGCATGCGACTGCCAGCCCATGGCCCGGACATGATCGCCGGCCGCCACGACATCAGGCATCAGTGGCCCATCGCCGATCACACAAAGCCTTGCTCCGGCTCTGCGCGCAGCGGCAAGCGCGTCTTCGATACCCTTTTCCTCATCCAGCCGGCCAATGAAGACGAACTCGTCATTGTCCTCGGCTGCAACACGCTCTGCCGTCAGCGGCGCGATCGGATTGCGGATGGTGATGAGCCGTTCCGGCTGGTAACCGGAGCCCTCAAGGAACTCGGCCATCTTTTCATGGAGCAGGATGATTCTGCCGAAGGCGGGACGGCTTCTCAGGGCACGGAAGAGATTGGCACCGCGGGCCGTCCGCCACAGTTTCTGCGCATAGCTGCGCTTGTCGCAGGATGTGGCAATACAACTCGCTCCAAGCGGACGCCGCTGGCAGATCTCTTGCGCCTGATAATCAAAAAACGCCCCGTTCGGGCAACCGGTGAAAAAGTCATGTGCGTGAACGACGCATCGGCCGGCAACGGGCGCAAGCGCGTCGAAGACGGCCGGCGACAGGATCTGATGCCAGCCGTGGACATGATAGGCCGTCCTCGGCGTATCATTGGCACGCACCCAAGCGGAAATCATCCTGCCGGCGGCAGGATTGTGAATGCCGGTCGCGAAGGCCTTCACTCGGTTGGCGCTCAAGAGGTCGCGACTATTGAGCTTGACGATAGAAACGTCGAGAGACGCAAGCTCTTCACTGGCGCCGTCATCACCGCAGATGTAGGTGACGGCAAGGCCCAGTCCGCGGAACAGCTTCGCTGAGAGTACAGCAAGTGCAGTCGCCCCACCCCTCGCCGTCGAATAGTCGTCGATGACGACCACGTGGTCGAGCGCCGGGCGGGCTGCGATGCCGTCTCTCCATATTTTCGCGTAGCGTCCGGAAGCCGGCCACCGCAAGGTCGAAACGGCAGGCCCATTCTCATCAGGACGCAGTTGGCCGATGTCGTTCATAGAAGCTCTCCGACGACAGACACAATGGATGCTTTTGACGGCTAGGCCCCTAGGCCGTCCATGAGGGGTGAAGTGGTCGCGATCCGGCTGCGGACGGCAGCTGGATCGTGACGAAGTGCATCATTTGGCCAACGCTGCACCGTCGGCATAGGCTTCCAGCGCCTTGCGGTTGAGGATACGGATCCTGCCCTGGGCTCCGTCGATCACCTTGCATTCACGCAGGCGCCGCAAGCACTGGTTGACTTTTTCACGAGAAGCCGGAAGCGTCGCCGCCAGATCGTTCTGCGAAATTATCAGCACGTCTCGGTTGGCTGGCGTGTCCTTTCCGTAGACCGAAGATAACCGCAGCAACATCGCCGCCAGCCGCGACTGCAGGCTGGATCCGGCGTTCGAAATGATGCGGCGCTCAAGCTCGGAAACACGCGCAAGCGTTCTCGAGAAAACCTTCTCCTGAAACTGCGGATCAGTGGCATACCTTTCGCGCAGCAACCGACCTTCGAAGAAGTATAGCTCGCAATCCGAACTGGCTCTATACTCCAAATTCAGCATTTGCTTGCGTAATACTTCGAGTTCGCCGATCAGACCTCCCCTCGGAATGATCTCGACGATGAACTCCCTGCCATCCGGCAACATCGTACTGGCACTGACCAGCCCGCGCTGCACGCGAGCGAACATGTCCACAAAGACTCCAGCGCCAGCAATAAGTTCGCCGCGACGGAAGTTGCGTACAGTCGCGCGGCAGAACGGGAAGTCGTCGTCACTTGAGATGCGATTGTTCAGAGATGTATCCGGAACAACGCTAATAGCCGCTTTGCCCATAGCGACTCTATAGTCTCTCGTTTGTGTAGCTCCGTCCATGCGCATAACTCCCCAACAAAACAGATTGGTCGTAGCTGATGCTGCACTGCATCATTTATATTGTCCTAACTTGAGAGTCAAATAACAATCGAAGATGACAAGAGCATCTCAAATAATAGTGACAATACCACCAGTTATGTAGATTATATTTTTTCTAGTATCCGTCGAATTCAGGGGGAGTACTACGCCAACCTGCCCATTTTTGGGGCTATTGGGATTAAAATTGCCCAAAAATAGCTACAACGCCCGGCTTCATCTATTCAAGCCGTGCGCGCAAGACGTCATATAAGTTAAATTTTCGAATAAATTAGGGTGTAGAAATCCCCTGCCGCCGAATTCGTAGAGAACTCTGTAGCATTACAGTATTAGCATAAATAATTTGCTAATCATTATGACCGCGGTCACAGACAAGCACATTGCGCTGCACCAAACTTCACGAGGTTCTAAACTTTTGGAGTCGGTCGATGACTTGGGAAGCACAGAGTATTGAAGTTCGTGAATCCTGGCCGAACGTTGACCAGTCCGGGCCGAATAACAATCCTCGCAGAGTATCGCGGCCTCATGTGGTCGGCAAAGCATCCAAGCGGGCAGTTGATATCGTATTGGCAGCCGCTGCTCTGGTTTTGCTGTCGCCTCTGATGCTCATCGCGGCACTCATCGTAAAGTTGAGTGACCAGGGGCCAGTCTTCTATTCGCATACGCGTATCGGATATGGGGGCGCCGCCTTTGGCTGTCTCAAGTTCCGCACCATGAAGACCGACGCCGCCGAAAGGCTCGCCGAACTGCTGCGCGCCAACCCGTCAGCGCGGGCCGAGTGGGAAACGACACGGAAGCTAAAGAACGATCCGCGCATCACCGCTGTCGGCGAAATCCTGAGGAAGTCCAGCATCGATGAGCTTCCGCAGCTCATCAATATCTTGCGGGGCGAAATGAGTATCGTGGGCCCGCGGCCGGTGACGGCAGAAGAACTCGCCCGCTACGGCGAGCATGTCACGAGCTATATGGCCGCTAGACCTGGCCTGACGGGACAATGGCAGACCAGCGGCCGCAACGATGTGAGCTATGAACACCGTGTCGCGCTCGATGTCCAATATGTCCGTCATTGGTCGCTCGCACGCGATTTCATCATCATCGCGAAAACCGTTCCTGCCCTGTTCTCGCAGCGCGGCTGCTACTGATCCAGCCGGGACGCCGTGTGGCCCGACAGGGCCGCGCGCACCAGCTGGATATCAATGAAGAAGATACTCTTGCCCTTTGGATCAGGACACTATGAACTCAAATCACGTCTTCAGTAGCGTCGCCCCGATATCCTTGCCGGCCACCGCCAGCAGTAGTTCGTCGTTGACACTGCGGGACATGTCCTTTTTCGTCAGGATGCGTTGGCCGTGGATTGTATTTACCACCGTGGTCTTCCTTGCCCTCGCTGCCGCCTATCTCTTCATCGCCAAACCGACCTATGTGGCCAGTACCCAGCTGATGGTCTTCCCGCAGGTGAACGGTTCAGACGCCCAAAGAGCCTTCGCCGAAGACGCCTTCATCGATGCACAGCTTGAAATAGCAAAGTCGAGCGATGTCCTTGGCGGGGCCGCCAGCGCGCTGAACCTTGCCAACGATCCGGCCTTCTCCAATCAGACCCTTTCTCTGCAGGATAAGGTCAAGGACTGGCTGACCGGCAATCTCGACGCCGCTCAGCCCCGGACTGCACAGGGAGATGCGACCTCGGGCAATGCCCAGCCTGCCAGTGCAAACCAGGAAGAGGCGGGAATCGACCGGGCGATTGCTCGTCTGCGCAACATAGTTGCCATGCGCCGCATCGGTCAGTCGACAATCCTCGAAATATCCGCATCCGCATCCAGCCCGCAAAAAGCGGTCGAGATCGCCGATGCGGTTGCCCAGCAATATATCCGCAAGAATGTGCAGATGAAGGCCGCTGCGGCCCAGCAATACAGTGAATGGCTAGAGCAGTTCGTCAACGAGCAGCAGCGTGGGCTCGCCGATGCCGCGAGCGCGCTCGCAACCTTCAAGGCCAATCCGCGCGACCAGTTCAAGCTCGCCGAATTGCAGAGCGCCACCGACGCCCGGCGCACCCTCTTCGAAAACACCCTGACGCAGTATACCGAGGCCAAGCAGCGGATCTCCTATCCGGTTTCCGACGCGACCATCGTTTCGCGGGCGACCTCGCCACTCTCCAAGGCGCAGCCGAACAATTCGCTGATCCTTGCCTTCGCGCTGGTGGTTGGCGCCGGTTCCGGCCTCGGCCTCGCCATGATCCGCCATGTCAGCGACCGGCGCATCATGCGCACCCAGCAGCTCTCGCATGCGACGGGCCTGCCTTTCGTTACACCTCTCGGACGCGCAAAGAGGACGAGCCGCGCGGCGGCGCTGTCTACGTCCAACGACAGCGGCACCGTCGCCTATCCGATGATCCCCGGAATGGCCGAGCTTGGGGCGACTGTCACCGGCTTCCGCCGCAGACGGCGCGTGGTAATTGGTATCGTGGCCGTCAATCCGGGCGGCGGCGCATCCACCATCGCCTGCGAGCTCGCCGTGCTCTCGGCAATATCCGGTTCGCGCACCCTGCTGATCGATGCCGCGGCGACAAAGTCTTCTCTGAGCAAGTCCATTGCGCCGAACAGTTCGGCTGGCCTGATCGACGTGCTCGACAATGTCGAGGCGATCCGCACCGCCACCCTGTCGCTGACGCCGACATTGAAATTCCTGCCTCTCGGCAAGGTCCGTGCCGTGACGCCCGCCGTCCGTCTGAGCTCGCGTCGCACCCAGCTCAACTTCAACGATCTGAAAAAGGAATTCGACGCCATTTTTGTCGATATCTCCGCCTTCACCTCGTCGCCGGACGCAAACGCGCTCGCTCCGGAGTTGGACGGTGTTCTCGTTGTAACCTCTTACGGCCGCACGTCGATTGACGAGACGGTTCGCGTCATCGACAGCATGCGCAATGTCGGTGCCGAAATCCTCGGTGCGATCGTCAACAACACACCATCGAGTGTTCAGATATGATGGCTCCGACCCCACAAGCAGCAAAGCTGAAGGTCGCCGTCGGCATTGCCTCGGCCGGCCGGCCTGCGACGCTTCTGGAGACGGTAACCTATATTGAGGGTCTTCAGCCTCACCCGGAGCGCATCATCGTCTGCGTCCCCAACCTGGATGACGCTGCCGGACTTGCCAATCGAAAGGGCGTGGAATTGATGGCCGGCCCCCGTGGCCTGACCTGCCAGCGCAACCGGATCATCGAAGCCGCCGGTGCGGACATGGATGTGCTGATCTTCCTCGACGACGACTTCATTCCGGCTCCTGGCTACATTCCACGCATGGCGGCGGTCTTCGCCGACAACCCGGATGTGGTCATTGCGACCGGCGACGTCCTGGCTGACGGCATTCTCGGCAAGGGGCTGACCCAGTCCGAAGCCATGCATGTCATCAAGACCGCAAGCGAAAGAGACGAGCAGGTGACGGAAGTCTATAACGCCTACGGATGCAACATGGCGGTTCGGCTGGCGCCAATTCTAAGTCACGGGCTCGCTTTCGATGAAGAATTGCCGCTCTATGGCTGGCTGGAGGATGTCGACTTCAGCCGGTCTATAGCGCGCTACGGACGGTCGGTGCGTATTTCGGGCGCTTGCGGCGTACATCTCGGCGTCAAGTCCGGACGCCAGCCCGGCAAGAGGCTCGGCTATTCGCAAGTCGCAAATCCCGTGCATCTGCTGCGTAAGGGCACGATGTCCCTGACCCGTGCTCTGGCGCAGATCGGCCGCAATATCCTGGCCAACGCCCGCGGCACCCTTCTCAATGATCGCGCAGTTGACCGTCGTGGCCGACTGAACGGCAATTTCCTGGCTTTGTCCGACCTTCTGATGGGACGCGCATCACCTATGCGCATCCTCGAACTCAGCCAGTCCTCAAATCGCGAGATGTCTTCGCCATCCATCGCGGCAAAACGGAGGTAACAGACGCCATGAGGCTTATGTCTTTCCCTGATCGTCTTACGCTCGCTGGCCTTGCCGCCGTCTTCACCTGCCTGCTGGGATGGACTGCCGCCCATGCCGACAACTACACGCTCGTTCCCGAGGACAAGATAAAACTTCGAGTCGTGGAATGGCGTTCCACCGACTCCAAATATGCGAGCTGGGAAGCTCTCGACGGAACCTACAACGTCGATGATGCCGGCAATCTGTCGATCCCGATCGCAGGTCAGATCAGGGCATCCGGCCAGACGACCGAGCAATTGTCGGAGACCATTTCTGACGCGTTGGCTGAAAAGGCCGACCTTCCCGGAAGGCCTTTCATCGCTGTCGAGATCGACCAGCATGCGCCGATCTTCGTCAACGGCAGCATCGAGCGGCCGGGACGCTATCCCTTCGAGGCCAACATGACTGTCATGAAAGCCGTCAGCATTGCCGGCGGCTATATGCGGGCGCGTGACGAGAGCAGCTACTATGACAGGGACCGCATTCAGGCAGCCGGCGACTATCGCACAGCCGTCTTGAACCGCCGCGATCTCCTGATGCGCGCTGCGCGCCTGCGGGCCGAGATTGCCGGTCAGCCCGATTTCGACATTCCCTCGGAGATCGGCGGTGTGCCCGACATCGGCAAGCTCAAGGCAGAGGAACTGAACCTGATGCGCCTGAGAGCTGTCGAGACCAACAGCAAGGTCGAGGCGGCTGATGATCTGAGCCGTCTCTACACCCAGGAAATCCAGTCTCTCGAAGCCAAGGTTGTCTCCCAGAAGCGGCAGATCGATCTCGCACAGCAGGAGCTAAACAACGTCAACAGCCTCGTCAGCAAGGGCTTAACCAGCAATACCCGCCAATTTTCCGTCGATCGGAGCCTGGCAGAAACTCAGAGCGAACTGCTGGATCTGGAGATAGCACTCACAAAATCCCGTCAGGGCCTGAACGAGAGCCAGCGCGAAAAGGCTGATGTCATCAACAAGCGTAATGCCGAAAATCAGCAGGAGCTGAACACGATCAGCCTCGCCATCAACAAGGCAGGGATCGACATGCAGGTGGCGCAATTGCTCGGCGACCAGGCCGGATACAGTGCGGAACTCGCCCGCATGGGCGCGGAATCGACCTTGCTCGGAACGACGAAGAAGAACTTCAAGATCGTCCGTCGCAACGAGGATGGCAGCTACAGCAATATCGTCGCAGACGAGAACACGGCCCTGTTGCCGCACGACATCATCGAGATCGGCGTCGAGGCAGCCGCGGATGCCTCCTCTGCGGCGTCGCAGCCTCAGCAGCCGGCCGGCGCCCTCGTTCCCAATGTAGCCCGAAGCGATGCGCCCCGTCCGGAATGGGTACCGCAGACGGGATCGAACTAGGAGACCACGGTAGGAATATGCCTGTTAGCGTCGGAATTGAGTTCATGTCCGCATCTATGGAAAGTCTTCGACCCGGCTCGGAGGTTTCTGCATGACAATTGAACCGATCGGCTTCCTCGTCTTCCTGCTTGGCCTGGCGCTCGTCTATTATGGATTCCGCTTTGCGATCACGGCGCTCTGCATCTCCACGCTGCTCGGCGCGGCCGCAGCCTTCCAGCTTCCCGCACTCGGCGGCAGCAGCATTCAGCCGAGCCATCTCCTGCTGCTGTTCGTGACGATCGGTGTGCTGCTGCGTCCGCGCCAGAAACAGGCGGCGCTGACAAGTCTCGCCTATCCCGGCCCCGGCTTCTGGTTTGCTGCCTATGTCCTGTTTTCTGCGGTATCGGCCTTCTTCCTGCCGCGTATTTTCGCCGGCGCGACGTTGGTGTATTCATCCGCACGCAGCAGTTCCGGCTTGATGTCGATCATGGCATCGCCGCTGGCGCCGGGTTCCTCCAATCTCACGCAGTCCGTCTACCTGCTCGGCGATCTCATATGCTTCGCCATTGTCTGTGGTTTTGCCCGGCTTGGACATGGACGTTTCATTGCCCGCCAGCTCATCGTTACGGCGCTCATCTGCCTGGGTTTCGCCCTCGTCGATATTGCGACCTTCACGATCGGCCAGCCCGACCTGCTCGATTTCATTCGAAACGCCAACTACACGATGCACACGGCCGAGGTGATCGGCGGCTTCAAGCGCATCGTCGGCTCCTTCCCGGAGGCTAGCGCCTACGGTGCAGCAGCCTTGGTCTTCTTCTCTTTCACACTCATCCTGTGGCTTGAGCGCTTTCCGAGCCGTTTCACCGGCTTTGCGACGATATCGGTCGGCCTCACCGTCATCCTCTGCACCTCGACGACCGCCTATGCCGCCGGTCTCTTCATGATCGTCGTTGCAGTGCTGTTCAGCCTGAGGCGCCTTCTGAGCGGCCAGGCGACTCGTCCCTATGCAACCTTCCTTTTGATCATGCTGCTTATGGTGCCCTGTCTGATCATGGCCGTGGCGCTGATCCCGAGTGCCTGGAACGCCATTGGCGACCTGGCGAATGCAACAGTTGCCAACAAGCTCGAATCCCAATCCGGCGAAGAACGAACCGCCTGGAACACGCTGGCGCTGATCTCCTTCATCGAAACGGCGACCTTCGGAGCCGGGCTCGGTACGGTGCGGGCATCGAGCTTCGCCGCAGCCCTTCTGTCGAATGTGGGCCTTACCGGCACCGCTCTCTTCCTGCTCTTCCTCTATAGCCTGCTGAAGGCTGCGGCTCGCAGCAAACTGGTGAACCGTGAAAACCGGGCGATCGGTATGGCGGCGGTTTTCGCCTCCGTCGCACAGATCGCCTCGGCAACGATCTCCGGAAGCAGCACCGATCTCGGCCTGCTTTTCAGCATCACGGCTGGACTTGCAAGCGGTTGCCTGACCGCGCCCTACCCGCTGACAAACCGTATGGCCCGCCTGCAGAGGACACCGGCATCTCTGATGAGTACGCCGGTATTTTCGTCGCGATGATGCGCGGGGTGGAAAAAATGTCGGTTATGTCAGCCTTGCCGCTCGCTCGGCACAGGCGCCTGATCGGTGATGGCGCTTTCCTTGGACGACTTGCGGCTGCGGCGCCAGAAGCCGGTCGCAAAGACCCCCGTCACATAGCAGACCTGCATGAGCAGGAGGATACCGAGACCATAAAGCGCGGCTTCAAGCAGCGACGTGTTTTGATGGGCTACGATGCCGAAACCAAGAGCTACAATAATCGCGAAAATCGCGAAGGCCCAGGCGCGAATGGCTGCTCCGGCTGCGAGCGAAATCAGTATCACAATGATTGTGCCGTTCAGCATTGCGATGCCTTATTCCTTTCTATCGTCCCACCGAGCCCTGCGCCGGTTTTCACATTACAGGACCAGATCCACAACACCCAGCTTTTGGTAGTGGAGCGATAGCAATGGTTAATTTTCCCACAATCCATCGTGATCAAACTGCCGAAGGGGCACGATTGGCTCGCGATCGGATGAAAAATTTCCCGCTTGCGACAAGTGGGAGACAGCACCTCAACAACGGTAAATTTTTGACGGATTTGAATAAAGGCACTTCGAGACGAAGAACTGCGAGAAGGATTGTACCATGAGTAATCAGTGCGTGGCCTACGTTACGGATGTCGAATATTCTTTCCCCACTATTCTTTCGGCACTGCAGGCGCGGAAGTTTGCAAATCCCGAGACGGATGTCTGTGTTCTCATGTCGGAACACCTCGACAATTTCGAAGAGCTGAAAAGCCTACTGGCGCTCAGCGGCGTCACGTTGATGGACGCGACGGAAGCGCTGCACGAATCTCTCGGCAAGCTCGACGGTTCGCATTTCATGGGCCGTATCAGCGTCAGCACCATGGCCAAGCTCGTGCTCGCACAGATCCTGCCTGACAACTATACTCAGATCATCTATCTGGACGGCGACACGCAGATCGTCAGCAGCCTTGCCGATCTCGAAAATGCGTTCGCTCCTCCCGGAAAATTCTTCGCAGCCCGCGATTACACGTCGATTCATGGCCTGCTGCAAAACGGCAAGGACAGCAATTATTTCAATGCCGGCGTTTTGAAATTCCACCGCGACGGCTGGATCGGACCGGAAGCACTGCAGCTCTTTGCCACGAACCCGGAGGCTTGCGATGGCAAGCATGATCAGGGCGCGCTGAACTATGTCTGCGGCTCCTCGCTCATCCTGGTGTCGAACCGCTGGAACTTCCCCAAGCAATTCCTGCATCTGGTGGACATGTCCTCGCTTGCCATCGTCCACTACATGGCGCATCCGAAACCCTGGCACGGCACCTTCTTCCCGTGGAGCGACACCGAAAGCCAAGTCTACATCGACCTGCGCAAAACGCACCCGGCCTACAACGCGCTCTACCGGGGCATCAGCTTCGATCGCAAGATGGTCTACAAATATCGTTCGATGCGCGAGCGCGTGAGACATGCCCTGCAGAATGAGATGCCCAATCCACGCGTGCAGACGCTGCTCGCCGGCGACTATGTCGTCTGACGAAAAATTGGCCCGATCCCTGCAGGCAGAGCTGGTCATCAGAGCCGGCGCGAGTGTTCAGGAGCAGAAATGAGTGCTTTGACGACCAGCATCTCACACTACGCCAAGGCCCGTCTGCGCCGTTCGCTGAAGGCCGGCCAGATCGGCTATGCCGGCCTTCGCGACAGCCTGAAGCAGGCACGCCACGTGCTGATCTGCGTGATCCGCGACGAAGGACACCGGATGGAGTTCTTCCTGCAATATTATCGCGATCTCGGTGTCGAGCATTTCATCTGTATCGACAACGGCTCAAGCGACGGCACGGTCGAGCTCCTGTCCGGCATGGAGGATGTTTCGCTGCTGTCAGCCAACGGTTCCTACAAGGCTGCGCGCTTTGGCAATGACTGGATCAACGCTGTCATGAACCGTCACTGCCAGGAGAAATGGGTTCTCTATGTCGATGCGGACGAGTTTCTCGTCTATCCGCATTGCGATACGCGTTCGATCAGCCAGTTGACCGCCTACATGGAATCCGTTGGCGCCCGCTCGCTGCGCTCGGTCATGATTGACATGTACAGCCGCAATCCCGTCAGCGAAAACATCTGCGAGCCCGGCCGCAATCCGCTCGAAGTCTGCAGCCTCTTCGACCGCTCAGGCTATGAATCGCATTTCGACAGGAATAGTCGCACCATCTGGATCAAGGGCGGGGTCCGAGGTCGCGTCTATTTTCGCGGCCGCATCTGGGATGGCCCTGCGCTCAACAAGATCCCGCTGATCTACGTATCCGGCGAGCGCCTCTATCTCAAATCCTCGCACCAGGTCTGGCCGCTCGCACTGAACCTTGGTGAAATGCGCGGCGCCGTTGGTATCACCAGCGCCCTCCTGCACTTCAAGTTTCTGTCGAGCTTCCTCAACAAGGTCGCCGATCCCGCCAACCGCTCGGAGCATACTGCCGAATACACGATGTATTCCTCCCCCGAAGACGCTCGCAATTTCGTCTATACTGGTACTGGCACCTTCAGCCACTGGAAGGATCTCACCGACAGCGGTCTTATACAGGGCGAAGGCTGGCAATTCTGGCGCAGCGCCTCCGATAGCGAGGTGCAGCAGCAGACCTTGCCCTCACAGGAAAAAGCAGCCACCCCGGCGCAGGGAGGCGCAGTCATCGTGGGTGAAGCGCAGGCCTCCCGTTGAATTCGCGCCCCTTCACCTCGTCGCTGTCGAGGCTGCTATAAAGACTCGTATTAACACCCGCATTTACGGTAACTTACTTCCATCCGCGATTTGCCGCGGCCTAGAGTGCCGGACTGTTGAACCAGGAAGTGATCATGCTGCGACGCATTCTCCTCGCCGCACTTTCCGTGCTGGCAGGCTGCGGCCATCCGACCGGGGTGATGACCCCTGTCGTCCTCACGGCCAATACTCCGAAAACCTCACAGGTCGAAATGCTGGTGGCGACCACCCGTCAGCCTTCCGCAAATCCTGCGACGCTTTTCAATGGAGAGCGCAGTCCGAAACCCTACCTGACGGATATTGCAATTTCCATTCCGCCGAAGCGTGCGGCCGGCACCGTACAGTGGCCCGAAAAGCTGCCGCCGAACCCGGCGACAGATTTCGCGGTCACGCGGGTCGAGCAGCTCGAGACGCGGGCTGAAGGACGCGCCTGGTTCCAGCAGCATCTGGTCGACGGCCACGCACTCGTTTTCATACACGGCTTCAACAATACCTATGAAGACTCCGTCTTCCGTCTGGCCCAGATCGTTCACGACAGCGGCATGAAGGCAACGCCGGTCCTTTTCACCTGGCCTTCACGTGCGAAGCTGACGGCCTATGAATACGACAAGGAAAGCACGAACTATTCGCGCACGGCACTCGAACAGGCGCTGCGAATCCTCGCCCAGGATCCAAGCGTCAAGGATATCACCATTCTTGCCCATTCGATGGGAACCTGGCTTGCCATGGAATCCCTGCGCCAGATGGGCATCCGTGACGGGCATGTGAACACCAAGATCCGCGATGTCATTCTTGCCTCCCCCGATATCGACATACAGGTCTTCGCCAAGCAGTTCGTGGAAATGGGCACGCCCCGTCCGAAATTCACGATCTTCGTCTCGCAGGATGATCGGGCTCTGGCAGTTTCGAGCTTCATCACCGGAAAAGTCTCCCGGCTCGGTGCCATCGATCCATCCAAGGAGCCCTATCGCAGCCGGCTGGAAGAAGCCGGCATTACCGCGATCGATCTGACCAAGGTCGACACCGGCGACAAACTCAATCACGGCAAGTTTGCCGAAAGCCCCGAAATCGTGCAGCTCATCGGCCAGCGGTTGATGACGGGCCAGACCCTGACGGATTCCAACATCACGCTCGGCGAAGGCGTTGCCGCCGTCGTAGGCGGTACGGTGCAGACTGTGGGCAAGGTCGCCGGCACGGCGGTAGCCGCGCCGCTGACGATCGTCGGACAGCCTCGGCCAACCGCCGCAAAACCAGTAGAAGTCGAAGATACTCTTCGCGCCGATCCGCAATCGCAGCCGCTGACGCAGTAACGAACGCGATTTACGTGGGCGGTTACGTCCAGCAACATCGGCATTTACGGTAACGTACTTCCGCAGATGGCCTCAAAGTAGAAGTCTCTCCCGGTCGAATGGCGACGATCCAGTTCCGGCGGCCTCCGGCCTGCCCGACACCAGGGAGAGCGTAATGTTGAACGACCTTGCGGCGGGGAGAACGTGATGGCCACGACACTCTCCGGCAGACTTCTTTCGGCGACGGCAGCAGTGGCAATGAGCCTTGCCGCAGCACCTTTCATTTCATCGGCCTATGCCCAGGAAGCGTCCCCCGCCGCCCCGGCCGCGCCAGCCCCTGCACCGACACCCGACAAGCCGAACATTCTCGTCATCTTCGGTGACGATATCGGCCAGACCAATATCAGCGCCTATTCCTTCGGCGTGATGGGCTACAGGACCCCGAATATCGACCGTCTGGCCAAGGAAGGCCTGATGTTCACCGATTATTACGCCGAAAACAGCTGCACGGCCGGGCGCTCCACCTTCATCACCGGCCAGGTCTGCCTGCGCACCGGCCTCTGCAAGGTCGGCATTCCCGGCGCCACCGTCGGCCTGCAGCCGCGGGACATCACCATCGCCCAGGCCCTGAAGCCGCTCGGTTATGCGACGGGCCAGTTCGGCAAGAACCATCTCGGCGACCGCGACGAATTCCTCCCGACCAATCACGGCTTCGATGAATTCTACGGCAATCTCTACCACCTCAACGCCGAGGAAGAGCCCGAACGTCCCTATTATCCGAAGGACGACGCGGAATTCGTGCGCACCAATTCGCCACGCGGCGTCCTGAAGGCGTCTGCCGACGGCAAGATCGAGGATACCGGCGCGCTCAACACAAAGCGCATGGAAACGATCGACGACGAGACGACCGCAGCCGCGATCGACTTCATGGACAGACAGGTGAAGGCCGGCAAGCCCTTCTTCACCTGGATGAACACGACCCGCATGCATGTCTTCACCCACGTGCGGGAATCGATGAAGGGGCAAAGCGGCATGCCGGGCAACGACTATGCCGACGGCATGGTCGAGCATGACGGCGATGTCGGCAAGCTGTTGAAAGCGCTCGACGACCTGAATGTCGCGGACAACACGATCGTCGTCTACACAACCGATAACGGCCCCAACCAGTTCTCGTGGCCCGACGCGGCAACGACCGCATTCCGCAGTGAGAAGGATACGAACTGGGAAGGCGCGTTCCGTGTTCCCGCGATCATCCGCTGGCCCGGCAAGATCAAGGCCGGCGAAGTCTCGAACGATATGATGTCCGGGCTCGACTGGTTCCCGACCCTGCTCGCTGCCGCCGGCGACGGCGATATCAAGGATAGGCTTGCGAAAGGCACCTCGATCAGCGGTAATCAGTTCAAGGTTCACCTCGACGGCTACAACCAGCTCCCCTACCTGACGGGACAACAGCCGAAGTCGGCGCGTGACGAGTTCTTCTACTTCAACGACGACGGTGAACTCGTCGCCTATCGCTACGGCAACTGGAAGATCGTCTTCTGCGAACAGCGCCAACCGGGAGGCTTCGTGGTATGGGCGAACCCCTTCACCTGCCTGCGGGTGCCGAAAGTATTCAACCTGCGGATGGATCCCTACGAGCGCGCGGATGTCGTGTCGGATCAATATTATGACTGGGTGATGAAGAATGCCTATATCGTCCAATATGGCGTCTACAAGGTCGCACCCTTCCTCCAGACCTTCCGCGAATACCCACCGAGCCAACGGCCCGCAAGCTTCAGCGTCGACCAGATGATCGCGGCCCTGATGAGTTCGCTCGACCAGAATCCGGGAGGAAGCCGGTAGCTCTTTCTCCCGACCAAGACCGGCGCGGCGATTTCGCCGCGCCCCAACGCAATTGGCGAGGCTCCCATGACGGCACGCGACGACATCCTCGATCTCGGCAAGCGCATCGGCCAGTCGATCATCGGCCAGGAGGCGATGGTCGAGCGCCTGCTGCTCGGGCTGCTCGCCAATGGCCACCTGCTCGTCGAAGGTCTTCCTGGATTGGCCAAGACGAGGGCAATCAAGAGCCTCGCAAAAAACCTCGATTCAGAGCTTTCGCGCGTCCAATT
This sequence comes from Rhizobium sp. BK512, assembly GCF_014194915.1. Taxonomy (NCBI): domain Bacteria; kingdom Pseudomonadati; phylum Pseudomonadota; class Alphaproteobacteria; order Hyphomicrobiales; family Rhizobiaceae; genus Rhizobium; species Rhizobium sp. BK512. Next base: position 1,126,547 of record NZ_JACIAS010000001.1, read on the forward strand.
CACGCCGGACCTACTGCCTGCCGATATTACCGGATCGGAGATCTATTTCTCGGAAGGTGGCAAGGGCGAGTTCAAGTTTCAGCAGGGACCGATCTTCGCCAATCTCATTCTTGCCGACGAGATCAACCGTGCGCCCGCCAAGGTGCAGTCCGCCCTTCTGGAGGCGATGGAGGAACGGCAGGTCACCGTCGGCGGCAAGAGTTATCCGCTGCCTGATCTCTTCATGGTCATGGCGACGCAAAACCCGATCGAGCAGGAGGGCACCTATCCCCTGCCCGAGGCGCAACTCGACCGCTTCCTCATGCATGTCGAGGTCACCTATCCCGATGAGCAATCGGAAGCCGCGATCATGCGTCTCAACCGGGACGAGGAGAACATCGCCCACAGCAAAGGCTCTGATCCGGCCACCGAGCGCCTGGACCCACAGGCCGTCTTCGATGCGCGCACGCAAATCGGTGCGGTGACGGTCTCCGAACCGGTCGAGAAATATATCGTCGCTCTCGTCTTCGCCACGCGTTACCCGGATCGCTACGACAAGGATCTGGCGAGCCTCCTGCAGGTTGGCGTCAGCCCGCGTGGCGCCATCAGTCTCGACAAGGTCTCCCGCGCATATGCCTGGCTGAAGGGTCGCGACTATGTAACCCCCGACGATGTGAAGGCGATCGTCAACGATGTCTTTCGCCATCGCCTCATCCTGTCTTATGAGGCCCATGCCGCCAATACGAACGCCGATCAGGTCATCGATCGCATCACCGAACTGGTTGCGGTCTCATGAGCACGGGCGCCCTCAGCAGCGACGGCGTCTATGTCACGACGGAACAGCTCGTCGCTCTCGAGGGTCGTGCCCGCAATCTGACTTTCGTCCAGAAAGCAAAAAGCCATCAGCAGCTCGCCGGCCGGATGCAGTCAGCCCTGCGCGGCCGCGGCCTGATCTTCGAGGAATTGCGGGATTATCTGCCGGGCGACGATATCCGCTCCATCGACTGGCGCGTGACGGCGCGCACCGGCACGCCGGTCGTCCGCATCTACGGCGAGGAGAAGGAGCGGCCGGCAATCCTCGTCGTCGACCAGCGGATCAATATGTTTTTCGGCAGCCGCCGCGCCATGAAATCCGTCACTGCCGCCGAAGCAGCCATGCTCTGTGCCTGGCGCATCCTGGGATCAGGCGATCGGGTGGGCGGTTTTATCTTTGGAGATGGCCACATCGAGGAAGTAAAGCCGCATCGTAGCCGCAATGCCGTCATCGCTCTTGCCGACAAGATCGCCACCAGGAATGCGGCGCTGAAAGCCGCCTTTGCCGGCACGCCCTCGCCGGATTCACTCGATGACGTGCTCCGACGCGTCACAGGCATCGCCCATCACGATCATCTCGTCGTCATCATCAGCGATTTCAGCGGACACGGCGAAGCGACCCGCGACCTGCTTTTGGCGCTCTCCGCGCGCAACGACGTGATCTGTCTTTTGATCTACGACCCCTTCCTTCTGGAGCTTCCCAAATCCGCCGATATCGTCATCAGCGGCGGCGGATTGCAGGCGGAACTGTCACTAAGCCAGGCCGGCGTGCGGAAATCCATCGACACTTTCGCCCGCAATCGCGGTCGCGAACTGATGGCCTGGCAGCGTGAACTCGGCCTCCCCATGCTGCCTGTCTCGACGGCGGAGGAGACTGCCCCGCAGCTGCGCCGCCTGCTCGAACAATCCGCCTGGCGGCAGCGGAGGCGCTGATGGAGCAGACAGTCCAACTCGATCCGATGACCCAGACGGCGCTCCGCTCTTTGCATGACATCGCAATTCCGCCGCCTGTCTCCTGGTTACCCCAAACCTGGGGTTGGGCGGCATTGGGTGCATTGCTCGTCATCGCGCTGCTATCGGCCATCCTTGTCTGGCTCAGGCGATATCGCCGCAATGCCTACCGGCGCGAGGCGCTCCGGATGCTTGCCGCTATCGAAGCCGACATCCGCAATCCGGCACGCCGAGACAAGGGCATCCACGAACTCACGGAACTGCTCAAGCGGACGGCGCTCGCGGCATGGCCGAGGAGCGATGTCGCGTCGGTGACCGGTCGGGCATGGATTGAGCGTCTGAACCAAAGCGGAGGGGCCGGCGCTCTGGCGCGCCTGCTTGATGATCTCGAATATCACGACAGCGCGGCCATTGCCGCTCTTCCTCCTGATAGCACGGATGAGCTCGTCCTCAAGTCAAGGCGATGGATCAGGGGGCACCATGTATCAGCTTGAGTATCCGTGGCTGCTTCTGCTGCTTCCGCTCCCCTTGCTGGTCTGGTGGCTGCTGCCGCCGCATCGGGAAACATCGGCGTCGATCCGCCTGCCATTCTTCGATCAGGTCACACGTGCCGCGGGGGTTCAGCCGACCGAAGGTTCGGTCGTGCCGAAACGGACCTGGCTGCAGACGATCGCCGAGGGGCTTGCCTGGTGCCTTGTTGTGCTGGCGCTTGCCCGGCCGCAATTCGTCGAACCACCGCTGGAAAAGACGGAGCCGCAGCGCGATATCCTTCTCGCGCTCGATCTCTCGCAATCGATGGAGACGCGTGATTTTCCGGTGCCCGATGGCAGCCTTGGAGCACGCGTCGATGCGGTACGGTCCGTGGTCTCCGATTTCGTCGCGAAACGGCCCCACGACCGCCTGGGCCTGATCGCCTTCGGCGACGCGCCCTACCCGCTTGCGCCTTTCACCATGGATCATGAACTCGTCCGGCTGATGATCAGCGGATTGCTGCCCGGGATCGCCGGCCCACGCACATCGCTTGGGGATTCGATCGGCCTTGCGCTCAGAATGTTCGAAAAGACCACGGCACGCGAAAAAGTCCTGATCCTGCTGACCGATGGCAATGATACGGCAAGCAAGATGCCGCCGCTGAAGGCGGCAGAGATCGCCGGAAGAAATGACATTACCATTCATGCAATCGGCATCGGTGATCCCGCCGCGACAGGCGAGGACAAGCTGGATACGGCCACGTTGCAGAAGATCGCCACCGATACCGGCGGACGCTATTTCTTCGGCGGCGATCAGAACCAGCTCGCGGCAATATACGACGTTCTGGATCAGATTACGCCTGACGAACAGAAGGTGGTGTCCTGGCGGCCGCGTATCGAACTTTTCCATTGGCCGTTGGGCGCTGCGATCGCCATTCTCGCGCTCTATCATCTCTTCGCAGGCTCTCTGGGCCTGATCCGCCGGAGGGCAGCGGCGTGATCACCGATCTTCATTTTCTGCGCCCGTGGTGGCTGCTCGTCTTGCTCATTCCGCCCCTCATCCTCTGGCTTGCAGCCCGGTCGGACGATATTCGCGACCGCTGGAAGGGCATGATCGCGCCGCACCTGCTCGACAAACTGATTGTCGAGGCAAACCGCCATAGCCGCATCAATCCCTCATGGCTTCTGGCCGGCTTGTTGGCTTTGGGCACGATCGCCGCGGCAGGTCCGACATGGCGGCGCGAAGCACCGCCCTTTGTCGAGGATACCGCGCCCCTCGTCATTGCCGTTGATCTTTCCTCGACCATGGATGCGATCGACATCAGCCCCAGTCGCATCGAACGCGCCAAGCTGAAGATCCACGATATTCTCGCTGCGCGGCCAGGAGCAAAGACCGCGATCGTCGCTTATGCCGGCACCGCCCATCTCGTCGTTCCGCTGACGGAGGATGCCTCCCTGATCGAGAGCTATTCGGATGCGCTGGCGACACGCATCATGCCGAAGCCCGGCAAGAGCACGCCCGACGCACTTTCGCTATCGAACAGCCTGTTCAAGTCGGAGAATACGACCGGCACGATCGTCTTCCTGACCGACGGCATCGAACCGGCCGGGGTCGATGCGCTCAAGGCGGCAAATGCCAACGGCATCATCATTCTAGGTATCGGCACCGCCGAGGGCGGACCGGTCAGGACTGCCGACGGAAACTTCCTGACCAACGCCGGTGGCGGGCGCCTGCTACCCAAGCTCGATATGGGGGCCCTGAAACAGCTGCAATCGGCAACGGGGGCTGACGTCGCCACCATCAGTGACGACGATACCGATGTGCGCTGGATCATCCAGCGCGTCAGCAAGAACTTTTCCGATGCGCAGGCGTCCGAGGGCAATCGCTGGCGTGATGCCGGCTGGTGGCTGGTCGCCCCAATTGCCTTGCTGCTTGCTTTTTCCTTCCGGCGTGGCTGGGTGGTCAGGGTCGGCGCCGTGCTTCTCGCTTTCCGGCTGCTGATGCCATCTCCGGCGGAAGCGGCTGGTTTCGTGGATCTATGGCTGACGCCGGACCAACAGGGCCGACTGGCTTTTGAACAGGGTGATTTTGAGGGAGCAGCCGACCATTTTCGAAATCCGATGTGGAAGGGTGCAGCGCTTTACAGGGCCGGTCGCTTTCAGGATGCACTCGATGCCTTTGCTGCCGTCGATACGGCCGAGAGCTGGTACAATCAGGCAAACACGCTTCTGCACCTCGGCAAATTCGAGGAGGCCGTCACGGCCTATCAGAAGGCGATCGAAAAACGGAAGGACTGGCCGGAGGCTCAAGCCGATCTCATTATCGCAGAGCGATTGCTGAAAGAGCAGCAGGACAAGGAGCAGGAACAACAGCAACAGGACCCGAATCTGAAGCCTGACAGCGTTCAGTTCGACGACAAGGGAAAGCAGGGCAAGGAAGGCCAGGTGAGCATCGCCGAACAGACGTCGGAAATGTGGATGAAGAACATCCAGGCGAGCCCGGCGGACCTCATGGCGCGCAAGTTCGCCCTTGAAGCACAGGGACAAAAGCTATGACGCGCTTTATCCTGTCGCTTTGGTTGCTCCTGTCTGGAAATGCGCTCGCCGCCGAACCTTTTGCTCGTGCCGCGATCGAAGGCAGCGGCGAGATCGTGCCGGGACAGCAGGTACGCCTGACGGTGGATGTCTTCGTGCCCAATTTCTTCACTTCACCGCCGCAGTTTCCTCTGTTCGACGTTCCCAATGCCATGGTCACCCTGCCGGAGGAGCGCAGCATGAACCTGACACAGACCATCGACGGTGTGCAATATTCCGGCATCCGCCGCAGCTATGCGATCGTACCGGAAGCATCCGGCCCCTACAGCCTGCCGGATATTCCGATTGAACTCGGATATGGCGTAGACGGAAAGCCGACGAAGGCGACGGTGACCATGCCCGGCATTTCCTTCACCGTTGGCGGCAACGCCCTGCCAAGCCAGCCGAATTTAGTCGCACACGGCCTGACGATTGAGCAATCCTTCGATCGCGATCCATCCAAGTTGAAGGCCGGTGATGCGTTTTCGCGCACCATCACCATCACGGCCCTGGACACGCAGGCGATGATGATGCCGCCGGTGGAGCTCGGCAGCGCAGCCGGCCTGCAGCAATATGTGAAGCCGCCGAAGATCGAAGACGGCATAGAAATGAACCGGGAAACAGCCAGCCGGCACACCGAAACGATCGTCTACACAGCCCCCGCCGCTGGCACATTCGACATACCAGCGATTTCCTACCCCTGGTTCGATGTGGACAGCAAAGCCGAGAAAACCGCGACACTTCCCGACATCAAGGTCACGGTCGGCGCCGCAGCGGCCAAAGAGGCGATCGCACCGCAGCTTGAACAGCAAGAAGACCGTCGATCGCAGCAGATCAGCATCTGGCTCATTGCCGCGGTAGCCGTTGCCCTGGCAGCTGTCGCCTTCCTTCTCCGGCAGCTCATTCCCCGCTTCGCAGCATGGCGCACGAAACACCGGGATCTCAGGCAAAATTCCCGCTCATACCGGCTTCACCGGATGAAGCAGACCATCAGGAGCGGCAGCGAAACCGCGGTCTATGCGGCCCTGCAGGCCTGGGCCTTCCAATGCGGATACCGGACCATCGCCGACTGACTCGCAAGGGAAAGTTCCCCCGTCCTCAGGCAGCAGATTGAGCTTTTGGAACGCAAGCTTTTTGGAGCACAGGTCGGACCTGACATCGACAGGGCGGCGATCATCAGGGCCGTCGCCCGGAGAGACGCAACGATCAGAGATAGAAAACCGCCAGCGCTGCCGCCGCTCAATCCGATCGCCGTCAACGGGAGAGACATGGCCAGATAATACGCCGCGGTCCCTGCTTAAGAATGCAGGAAGGGGCGTAGCCAGCCGGAGCAGGCTGGTGCCGTAAATTTACGCCTGCCGTTACACCATCCGCGAGCGTGTTTACCGTAACGTACTTCCTTCCCTTCTACATACGCGCGAAGCTTCCGGCGCATATTCCGGAGGCGGTGATGGCATTGGCATTCGACGATCAGCAGAGGCCCGGTGCGGCGCCCGAAGGCATGGTCTGGATTCCAGGCCGGACCTTCATGATGGGCTCCAATGACCACTATCCCGAAGAGGCTCCCGCCCATCCTGTAAAGGTCGATGGCTTCTGGATCGACGAAATCCCCGTCACGAACCGCAGGTTCACTGAATTCGTCAGGGCGACCGGTTACGTGACGTCAGCCGAGAAGGCACCTGAGGCAAAGGACTATCCCGGCGCCAGGCCAGAGATGCTGCGCGCCGGATCGCTTGTCTTCTTTCAGCCGAGAAAGGTTGAGGGCCCCGATATCACTCAATGGTGGACCTTCAAGTTCGGCGCGAACTGGCGCCGGCCGCTCGGCGGTCTGAGCGACCTTCGCGGCAAGCTCGACCATCCTGTCGTGCACATCGCCTGGTGCGACGCAAAGGCCTATGCCGATTGGGCCGGCCTCGACCTGCCGACCGAAGCAGAATGGGAACTCGCAGCCCGCGGTGGTCTCGACGATGTGGAATTTGCGTGGGGCGACGAACTGATGCCTGGCGGCATTCCCATGGCCAACACCTGGCAGGGAACCTTCCCCGTGATGTCGGCGAAACCGAAGGGCCATGAACGGACCTCCCCCATTCGCAGCTTCCCGCCGAATGGTTACGGGCTTTACGACATGATCGGCAATGTCTGGGAATGGACCACGGACTACTGGTCCGACGGCCATCCCGAGCCCGCCGCAAAAGCCTGCTGCATTCCTTCCAATCCGCGCGGCGGCGGCGTGGAAGCCAGTTACGACCCGCGCCAACCGAGCATCCTCATTCCGCGACGGGTCTTGAAGGGCGGCTCGCATCTCTGCGCACCGAACTACTGCCGCCGCTATCGCCCCGCCGCGCGCCATGCCGAGCCGGAGGATACCTCGACCAGCCATCTCGGTTTCCGCTGCATCAAGAGAATTTCAGCTTCACCGGAGGATGTCCATGAGACGATCCGTTCGAGCCTTTGATGCCTGCCTTGCTTGCCTTGCCATCGCAGTCATTCTTCTGATCACGGCCACATGCAGCCCAGTGTCCGCGCAAGACGTATTGCCCTCCTGGAACGACACATCCGCCAAAACACGCATCACGGATTTCGTTAGGGCAACCACGACGGAAGGCGGAGAGGCTTATGTGGCGCCGGAGAACCGCATCGCCGTCTTCGACAATGATGGCACGCTCTGGTCCGAGCAGCCCTATTATATCCAGCTTGGTTTCGTACTCGATCGCGTCAAGGCGCTGGCACCCCAGCACCCGGAATGGAAGACCAAGGAGCCCTTCAAGAGCGTTCTCGATGGCGATCTGAAAGGCATAGCCAAGGCTGGTGAAAGGGGCATGGTGGAACTGATGATGGCAACGCATGCCGGCATGACATCAGACGAGTTCACCAAGATCGCCACGGACTGGTTCGCCACGTCAAAACATCCCCGGACCGGCAAGCTTTTTACCGAGATGACCTACCTGCCGATGCGCGAGCTGCTGGACTATCTGCGTGCCAACGGCTTTCGCACCTATATCGTCTCCGGCGGCGGCATCGAGTTCATGCGTCCCGTCACGCAACAGCTTTACGGCATCCCGCCCGAACAGGTCGTCGGCAGCACGATCGCGACCGAATACGAACTCGTCGGCGATGTACCGGTTCTCAAACGCCTGCCGAAGATCGACTTCGTCGACGACGGCCCCGGCAAGCCCGTCGGCATAAACAAGTTCATCGGCCTCAAGCCGATATTCGCGGCCGGCAACTCGGATGGAGATTACGAAATGCTGCGCTGGACGACGTCAGGTAAAGGCTCGAGCTTTGGCCTGCTAGTCCACCACACCGACGCAGCCCGCGAATATGCCTATGACCGTGAATCAGCCTTTGGAAAACTGGACAAGGCGCTCGACGAGGCGGAGGGTCGCAATTGGCTGGTGGTCGACATGAAGAAAGACTGGAAGAAGATTTTCGCCTTCGAACAGTGAAAAAGCACTCGCGACAGCGCCGCGAGTGCCTTCATCCGATCTCAGAAATGGAAGACGACGCCAAGGATCGGGCCGTGCTCGACGATGTCGCTGGTCAGGGTGTCGTCACTGTAGTTCACGCCAAGAGCGCGATAGCCGGCCATTGCCGAAATGGAGTCATTCCATTTGTAGCCGATACCCGCCATCACATCCCAGTCCAGATCGGCGCCACCGGCACCGATCAAACCCCACCCTGTCAGATAGACTGAAGGCGTAATCGAATAGACGCCGCGCAATCCTGCCATGGCATCGACCCAGGTGGCCTCATCGGTGCCCGACACGCCATCCAGCGGCCCGCCGGAAAAGGAAATCGTCGTTTCAGTGTACCAGATCTTCACGCCGCCGATGACATCGAGGCGACCACGGGGATCGTCAATCACCGCGTAGCCTGCACCAATCATCGCCGTGAATGTTTCCTCCTTCAGGTCGACCTCATCGGCCAATATGCCGCGCGGTGTGGCGGAATCCGTGGTCACGCGGACATAGGCGATATCTGTAACGACGCTGAAACGATCGTAGCGCGCTTCGCCGGCGGCCATAAAAGCAAAATCGAGATCCGACAGAATGTCGCTGAAACTTTCGTTGGTATGAACTTCCGGAAGGCCGAAGACGGCGGTATCGCCGGTAATGCCGGCTACCCAGAAATAGGGCGATACTGAAAAAGTCCATTTATCCGGCTCGGCAGGCTGCGGCTGGGGTGCCAGAACAGGAGCAATATCCGCAGCCTGCACGACTACGGGTGCAGCCAGAATGGCCGCGGAAAGCAATAGTACGGTGGTTCGCATCCAATATCCCTCTGCTGACCCACGAAATGAACTTTGCCCCTGTGCCGATAGGATACATCTCCAGCTTCCGGCGTAAGTACGTTACGGTAAACCGCACCGTAAACGCCGCCGTAAACAGGCCTATCGTCTTCGGAATCTTGTGTCGCCCTTGCAATGGAAGCCGACAGGACAGACGCCTCGAGTTTTCCCATAGCACCGGCGGACTGGCTTTCAGATGAGCTTTGCAGACAGCGGACGCGAGCATCTGGTCCCATCTATCGGCTCACGGCTCCGGTAACGTCGTTGAGCGCAAACACTGCTCCAGCCTTGGCGAGCCCTTCCTCAATCTCTGCCGAAAGCAGCGGCTGGAAGCGTCTCGCCTCCAGCTTCCGCCGCAGGGTTCGTTCGAAATCAGGATCGCTGCCCCTAACATCGGCAAGCCGTTCTTTCGCCTGGTCCGAACCGAGCTGGCCGAGTGCTGCGGCGCGCAAGGCGCGCACGACAAAATCAGTGCAGTTCACTTGTTCGGCAAGCAGTGAAGCCTCCGACCAATCCCCTCGGCGATAGGCATCCAGCGCAAGAACGAGCATGGCATCGCGCGGCACGATATCGACAGCCCGTGCCGCATCCTGCGCCATGGAGACGCCGGCATCGAAGTAGCCGACCGAAAACAGCACGGAGGCAAACTTCGCCACCGCATCGGGATTGCTCGGATTGAGCGAAATCGCCCGGTTTCCTGCCTGCAATGCGGCATCGATGCGCCCATCGGCGAATTGCGCCATCATCAGCGCCACGTGGGCGCGATCCGACATGGGAGCGATTGAAACCGCACGGTTTGCCAGACCAAGAGCGCGCGCGCGCACCATGGCATCTCCGGCAGCGCCCTCCGGCGCGATGAGAACACGAGCAAGAAGCGCATTTGCATCTGAATTGCTCGGATCGGCCGCAAGCGTCCGTTCCAGGCAGGAGCGCACCGCCGCCATATCGCTCGAGCTGCCGTCATCGAGTTGGTATTCAGCGCGCAGAACACAAGCGTTTCCGATGGACTCCGCGCTGCTGGCATGCGTTTCGATATTGTTGATCGCCCCCCGTGTCGCTGCAAAGCGGCGAGCAAGAACGTCGACAATCTCCTGTCGGGCAGCGGCAGGGCTCTTGCCGTCGATGGCGATCGCTTCGAGCCCCGATTTCAGGAGGTCGCCGGAGCGACGGTCAACGATCTGCCACCAGACGCTCCTGATATCGCCGTCGCCATAATATTTCATGTCGATTTCATAGGTCATTCCGACCACTTTTTGGGTACGCACATCCGCATAACCGGACTTCGCAACCGTCAGCGTCTGGAATTGCGTCAGCGCCGTCAACAGCATGTCGCGCGTCTGGCTGGCTTCGCCCTGCAACCTGGTGTCGACGGCATCCATGGAAAGAGTGACCGACGGACGAACCGTGAGAGGCGGCTTCGATGCGTAGACGGCAACGCCTGCGGCAATCGCGGCGCAGAGCAGCAGCGCTACACCCGCATGCATCGCCAATGGTCGCCCTGAGGGTGGAGCGGAAACAATGCTCTCGGCAACTTCGGGAACCGGAACATCATCCGGCATCTCAGGCAAATCGCCTTCCAGCGCCAGCTCATCCTCTTCATGTTCGTAAGACAGGTGTGACCGGGGGAAAAGCGTCACATACGTCCCCTTGGGGATATGGATTGTCACATCCCGCTCGGCACCGAAGGCTTCGTAATAGTTCTCGACCGACGAGCGCAGCCGGCTGACCTCAATGCGCACGATTGGATCGTTCGAAGCATCGAAATTGCTCGCTCGCCCGAGAACATCCAGAGCGATGGAATAGGCCTTCACGCCCTCCTCGCAGCCGGCAAAACGCCTTTCCGCAAGATATCTGAGAATGGCCCGTTGCCGTTCCGTAGCATGGAATCTAGGGTCGGACAGAATTCGTTCGAGTTCCGCCCTGGCCTCTGACAACGATACTTCGGATGCCCTTGCGTAGTGTACTTCAGCACCCATGACCGCCCCGTATGCGCTGATTAGGCTAAAGTAGAACAGAGATGTTTATCGCCGAGACGGTGGCCGGTTGCAACCGAAAATGCTAACAAAACCAGCAGGCGATCGATTTTAACGGGAGTTTACACCTCAATCCGGCACATTTGGGCGGTGTTCCAGCACGTATTGGATGATGTCGGATTCGATTTCGGCACAGATGGTCTCGTACTCAACCACCATCGGACAGTGTTCCTCTCCCTGCTGCCGCATGAGGCGTTCCAAGGTGAGGCTCGCTTCCTCATAAGCCTCGAAGAGATCGTTGAGCGAGCGGGATTTCGATGCGAGAAGCTGCAACCGACCCCGCATCGCGGGTAATTTCAGCATAAGCCGCCACAGCCCGCGCTGTGCGGTTTCCGTAGCGTTCCGCTTGATGCCTCCTTCCTTGTCCATTGGAGATCCGTGCCTCCTGCTCACCCAGCTCGACTATGAAGTGACAGGTGCAAGATGGAAGTACGTTACCGTAAATCCGCCGCCATTTACGCCTTTTCCCCGCCTTTACGCCAGAGTTTACAGTAAAGTACTCCCATAAACGCGTCGGCTGTGCGCATTCTTCCAGTATGGAAGGAGCCGTGCATGAACAGATCGGTAACGAGCTTTTCTGCGGCCGGCGGCTCCGCCGGGAGACATGGCAAATGATCAGGCTGGCGGTATTTTTTCTGGCTTTCCTCATCGGGACTTCGGTAGCGGCGCAGACCACGCCACCGCCGCCCCAGCAGAAGATCGACCAGTTGATAGGTTTGCTGCAGGATCCCGAAATCCAGGCCTGGCTGGAAAATCGCAAGAAGGAACAGGACGCGACAGCCGCAGCCGCTCAGCCATCGGGTTTTGCGACTTGGGAGGCACAGGCCCGCGCGCGCATCGACGGCATCCTTGCTGCAGTTCCGCGCATCCCCTCTGAAATGTATCAGGGCGCTGCCCGTGCGCGCCACGACGCCATCTCGCACGGCTATGCACCGATCTTCCTGATCTTTGCCGGTTTGGTCGCCATCGGCGGGGCAGCCGAATGGCTCTACAGGCGCGTCCGGCCTGCATCGATCGGCCCGATCGCCCGGCTTGTCCCGGTGGCGGTTTTCACCGTGGTCGTGGCAATCATATTCTTCGCCGTTGAATGGCCGCCGCTCGCCCGGCTCGTGCTGCTTGCCTACCTGGTTGCCTTCATCGTCTATCGCGTCGGTGCAGTGCTGATCGGTCTCGTGGAAAGCGACCGCCCCGCGCTCGCCATCCGTGCGAAGATCTTTCTCGGCATCGCCTTATTCGCCGCGGCAACTGCAACACTTGGAGGACCGCTTGGTATCGATCCCGCTGTCACCGAGGCGATCGCCTACTGCTTCTCCATCCTTTTGCTGGTACTCGCGATTGAAACTGTCTGGTCGGCATTAAGCCACCCCCTCGTCATAAAGGCCGGCTTGACCGTTTTCCTGGGCCTCCTGTGGGGGCTCTGGTGCCTCGCGCTGCAGGGCCTTTTCTGGATCGGCGTCTACGCCCTTGTTCTGCCGGATCTGTTGCGGGCCACAGGCCGGGCCGCGGCAACGCTGACGACGGCGCCGCCCGAAAGCCCTAAGAGCATATTGCTTGTGCGCGGCAGCCGCGCAATTGTCACCGCGCTCGCCGTGGGCTGGCTGGCGCTCGTCTGGCGCTTCAACCCCAGTTCCATCGCACAGCAGAACCCGACGGTATCAGCCATTCTCTCCGGATTGCTGAAAGGTGTCATCGTGCTCCTGATCGCCGATCTTCTCTGGCAGCTTGCCAAAGGCTGGATTGACCGCACCATCAAGACCTCGGGAGATTCCACCGGTCTCGCGCCTGCCGACGCCGCCAAACGCGCGCGGTTCCGCACGCTGCTGCCGATCTTCCGAAATGCGCTCGCGGTCATGGTCGTCGTCATGGCCGCCCTTATCGTGCTCTCCCAGCTCGGCGTCGAGATCGGGCCGCTCATAGCCGGCGCCGGCATTTTCGGCGTTGCCATCGGCTTCGGATCGCAGACCCTCGTCAAGGATATCATCAGCGGCGTCTTCTATATGTTCGATGATGCCTTCCGTGTCGGCGAATATATTCAGGCGAAAAACTACAAGGGAACGGTGGAAGGCTTCAGCCTGCGCTCGGTACGGCTGCGCCATCACCGAGGCCCCGTCTTCACCGTGCCCTTCGGGGAGCTTGGTGCCGTGGAAAACATGAGCCGCGATTGGGTGATCGACAAGTTCCGTATCTCAGTCGCCTATAACACCGACATCAACAAGGCCCGGAAAATTACCAAGGCGATCGGCGCCGAGCTGAAAGAAGATGCCGAAGTCGGGCCCCTCTTCATCGAGCCGCTCAAGATGAAGGGCGTCGAGGAATTCGGCGATTACGGCATCGTCCTCAGCTTCGCGATGACGACGGTGCCTGGCATGCAGACTTATATCCGGCGCAAGGCCTATGCGATGATCCGTGAGGCCTTCCAGAACAACGGCATCGAATTCGCCCAGCCGATGGTGCAGGTCGGCGGCGAGGACAAGAATGGCGCTGCCGCCGCCGCAACGACCTTACGAACCGCCCAGCAGCAGGCGAAAGCCGCGGGCGCGGAGGGCTGAGGCTTCGTGGCAGAATACTCGTCCGATGGACGGCTGCTGTTCCCGTCGCCAGCCCGACCTAGTCGGCTTCAACGAGATACCGCGTCAGCTTGGCGCTCGACATTTCGCGCGCAAGGCTTGCTGCCTGACCAGCCCACATATTGCTGAAATCCGACCTGCCTTCCTTCTCGGTCACTGCCCTCAGCGGTGCAAGCGCGCCGCCAGCAGTCGGAAATGCTGGCGCAGTCTCGGACAGTGGTCCGATCTCTCGCATGATGCGATTGACGATGCCGCGTGCGGGACGACCGGTAAAGATATTGGTCAAGGCAGTATTGTCATCTCGCGCCGATTTCAGCGCATCGCGGTGAAAGGCCGTGACCTTTGCTTCCGGCGTCAAGAGATAGGCAGTCCCCACCTGAACGGCAGACGCACCAAGTGCAAAAGCGGCACGAACACCCCGGCGGTCGCTGATGCCACCCGCTGCGATGACAGGTACGGAAACGGCATCGACGATCTGCGGCACGAGCGCCATCGTGCCCACTTGGGTTATCATGTCGTCGTCAAGAAAATTGCCGCGGTGCCCGCCGGCTTCCAATCCCATGGCGATGACGGCATCGACACTTCGCTCCACCAGCCAGCGCGCCTCCGCGACTGTCGTCGCTGAAGCGATGATCTTCGCACCCGTGCGCCGTACGCGTTCGAGCAGGTCCGCCCCCGGCAGGCCGAAATGGAAGCTGACGACCTCGGGCCGATAGCTTTCGACAAGCGCGCAATAGTCATTGTCGAACGGCGCCCGCCCTGCCGCCGGAACCGGCGCAGCAGGATCGAGCCCCAGCTCGACATAATAGGGAGCAAGCACACTGCGCCATTTCATCTGGGCAACGGGATCTGTTGCCGGATTGGCATGTGCGAAGAAATTCACGTTGATCGGCTTTGATGTCGCCGAGCGGATCTGGTCGAGCGCCGCTTTCGTCTGTTCGATCGTCAGTAGCGCAGCAGGAAGGGATCCGAGGCCGCCGGCCTCACTGGCCGCAATCACCATTTCGGGTGTGGTGGCCCCCGCCATCGGTGCCTGAATGATGGGAAGCTCGATCCCGAAGAGGTCGATGATACGATTGTCCTGCCAGTTGCCCATGACACGATGCTCCATGCATTGCGCTTGATTGCAAAGCGAGTGGCAGCCTTGCGGGCCGCCACGACACTATTTCTGCTTTGCCGCTTTTTCCGCAAGCTGCTTGCGATATTCAGGTACGGGCAGCCCACCCACACCCCAGTTTTCCATCTCCACTTCATCGATGACGACGAAGGTGCTGTCATGCGGCTTGCCCATGATGTCGAAGAGCAGATCGCTGACACCCTTGATCAAGGCTGCCTTCTGCTCCGGCGTCGTGCTGTTTGCACCCGGAGCCGTGCCTTCACGCGTCACTTTGATATTCACATAGGGCATTGTCGTTCTCCTTGAAGGACGGGGCGATGAGCGCCCCGTCCGTTGGCTACTCTCTCGGTTTACCAGCGACCAGCGTGCTGGCCGCCATCGACATTCAGCGTTTCGCCGGTGACGAAGCCGGCACGCTCCAGATAGAGCACGGCATCGACGACTTCGCTCACCTCACCCAGGCGGCCCACAGGATGCAGGGCGCTGAGGAAAGCATGCGTTTCCGGCGCATGCATCGGCGTCCTGATGATGCCGGGCGCCACTGCATTCACGCGAATGCCGTTCTTGGCATATTCGATGGCAAGCCCGCGCGTGACAGCGTCAAGCCCCCCCTTGGTCAGGGTCGCAAGACCCGTCGGAACATCGGCAATCGGCTGATCCACCAGGGCCGTCGTGATCTGAACGATGTGACCATGGCCTCGCTTCAGCATCTCGGCAATGGCAAATTGCGTGACATGGAAGAAGCCGGCAACGTTGACGTTGATGACATTGTTGAAGTCTTCGACGGTATAGTCGGTAAACGGCTTACCGATGAAGATGCCGGCATTGTTGATCAGCGTATCGACGCGACCGAAACGCTCGACGGCCGTCTTCACGACCTGTTCGGCGACACCACGCTCGCCGATGCTGCCGGGTACTGCGATGACACCTGCATCCGACGACGGCTGGATATTGCGGGAGTTGGCAACGACGACATAGCCTTCCTTGCGATAGGCTTCGACGATGCCTGCGCCGATACCCTGCGAGGCACCGGTAACGATTGCGACTTTCTGTTCATTGCTCATGGTATGTCTCCTTGGAAGATGACGCTTTGCGCCATGTTTGAGAGGTGATCAGGCCGTCAGGTCGACGGCGAGCGGCTTGCCTTTTTCGAAGAGCTGCAGGCGATCCTTGAGTTTGAAAACCGAGAAAGTGTGCGCGAGCTGATCCTGAGTTTCGCGAAAGTGCACCCAGCCTTCGTTATGCGCGGATAAGAGGAGAGCGTTCGGGAAGGCGTGCGCTGCCTCCAGAGCATCCTCGCTGCCCATCGTCACGTGGAAGCGGCCACGGGGCTCGGCAGCCCCCGTAAACAGCAGCACGACTTTGGGAGAAAAGAGCCGCGCGACCTCGGCGGTGCCCTCATACCAGACCGTATCACCGGTCACGTAGAGGAGGTCGCCCGGCTTTTCGCGGCCGAGTGCGAAGCCCACGACATCGCCGGAAATCGGCTCGATACCGACGGGGCCGTGGCGAGCCGGCGTTGCCGTAACCAGCAGCTTCTCACCACCGGCGCCTTCCAGCGTGACGGTTTCGAAGGGAGCGAGACCTAGAGCATTGCCGCCTAAGCGCTCTGCTCCAGCCTTCGTCGTGAAGGTGGTGCCAACGCCAGGAAGCATTGCCCGGCCGGCATTGTCGAGATTGTCGAAATGCTGATCATGGCTCAAAAGAACAGCGTCGAGCCTGCCGATCTCTTCGATTGACAAGGCCGGGCCAGACGTCTTTTCGAAGCGGACAGGCGCTTCCTTGTAGAGGCCCGGCGGGTCGAAGGTTGGATCGGTGAGAAGCCGAAGGTTACCGTATTCTACTAGGACGGTCGGCCCGCCGATCAGCGTAAGTGTGAGACTGGAGGAGGTCATGTCGGCAACCTTTCTGTTTCGAGGTCGCCTCTATTTAGTCCCATTCCCTTCTGCGAAAAATTCGCTATTCTTTGCCAATGCCTGATAAAAAACGCACAGAGCCGGACTGGCAGGACATCCGGGTTTTTCTGGCGCTGGGGCGGCACGGCAGCCTGTCAGCCGCCGCCCGCACCTTGCGCGTCAACCACGCAACGATTGCCCGCCGGCTGCATTCTCTGGAGGAAACTCTCGGCGAAAAACTGGTCGAGCGCCGCCCGGACGGCTATGTGCTTACACCCGCGGGAACCCGCGCATTGACGGCAGCAAGCGATATGGAAGCCTCTGTCCAGACGCTTGGACGGGGCTGGAAGGATGACACGCCGAAAGGGCTGGTGCGCATCAACGCATCGCCCGCACTCTCGCAGGGCTTCCTGATCCCCCGTCTGGCGGAGATCACCAAACAATATCCGGGCCTCGACATCGACCTTGCGACTGACCTGCGCACCATAAGCCTTGAACGCCACGAGGCCGACATCGCCATACGCCTGACAAAACCGCAGGACGGCGATCTCATTGCCAAGCAGCTCGCGACGATCGGATACGGATTTTACGGAACGCAGGAAGTTTGCCGGCAGGTCGAAAACGGCGCGGAACCTGTCTTCGTCGGATTTGACGAGGTGAACGGCTATGTACCAGAGGCGATCTGGCTGGCCCGCCAGTTCCCGCATGCGCGCGTGTCTTTCCGCGCCAACAATCAGGTTTCCCAGGCGATGGCTGCCAGGTCAGGCGCAGGTCTGGCACTCCTGCCGCATTACATCGGTCGCAGCGAAAAAAACCTCTATGCCTGCTCGCTTGAGCTCGTCCCGCCGCCGCGGGAGGCCTGGCTTCTCACGCGACGCCAGCAGCGCAAGGATCTGCCGATCCGGACAGTTGCCGAATACATCACCAAGATATTCGCGACGGAACGGGTTTTATTCGAGGAATGAGGCCTCGAGTCCACCTCCGGAAGCCGCCTTCCTCAGAAGGACAGGTCGAGCACGCGTCCTTCAAACAGACGGTCGCGTGAACCCTCCAGGTGAGCGCGCATCAGGTCACGGGCATTCTCTGCCCTGCCCTCGGCGATCGCTTTGTAGATTTCGTTGTGCTCCTGATACACCTGCTCAAGGCCCGGCCGCGGGCCGAGCAACGAAAGTCCGTGCAGATGCATCCCAACGGCGATATGCGCTTTCAGCGCATCCATGGAGGCAGTGTAATAGTGATTGTTAGCTGCCTCGGTGACAGCGCGGTGAAAGACGAAATCCGCATCCACCCGGTGCAACTGATGGCTCGTCGCTTCACGCAGATCGGCAAGGGCTGCGGCGATCTTCTGGATCGCGGCATCGTCGCGGCGCTTGGCGGCAAAATAGGCGGCAGCCGGTTCGATCGTTAGGCGGAATTCATAGCAGCGCTGGATATCGGCAATCGTCTTGACCGGTGAATAGGCAAGCTGCGCGGTTGGCGAACCATGCGCACTGACGAAAGTGCCGGCCCCCTGCCGTGCATAGACGATCCCTTGCTCCCGCAGACGCGCCAGTGCATCGCGCACGATAGGGCGTGAGACGCCAAGCAGCGAGGCCAGCTCATGTTCACCCGGAAGGCGTGAATCCGGCGGATAGTTGCCAGCGCGGATCCGCTCCATCAGCTGATCGAAGACACGGTCGACCAGCTTCACGGCCCTGCCCGGCCGGGCTGCGGGCGCCGCTTCCGGATTCACCGATCCGCCATTCGCTTCATCCACTCTCATTCTCCCTGCTGGCATTCGCTCAAGCCGCCTGATTCCGAACGATCAGTCTTAGCAAACTATCGGAATTGCCGAAGCCCCCCGACTTGACCGCGCAACGAAATTGCCGCCCGTCGGCGCCGGTCACATCGAACCACGGAATGCCGGCCTCGATTTCACCCTTAGGCAACAGAACCGAAACGCCCAGTTCGCGGAAAACGGCAAGCGCGGTATCGCCGCCGCCCACCATGATCATGTTCGGATTTGTATCATCTATGACCGATTTCACGCCCTGCGCAAAGCGAGCGGCAACGAGCGCGGCCTCGGTCTTCATTTCGCCCGTGCAGCGCATCAGCGCCGGCAGCGCCAGACCCTCGCCGCTTTCGACCACGCCCATCGGCGCATCGACGACGACGCGCAGTGCGCCCGACGCTTCGAGACGATCCATCTGCGCAGCTGTGATCGGATCGCGGGACCCGAAGGCGAAGAGCGTCTTTCGCGCCGCGAGAAATTCCGGCGTCAGCCGTGCAGGTCCGCCGAGCCGGCGCGCGAGCGCCGAACCCAGACCACGGGCCCCGACGGCAAGGGTGGAACGCCAGTCATTCTCTGCGACCACAATGTCGAGATCCGCATCGTCTTCGGCATCGGCAACCATGACGTCACGGCCAGATCCGGCAAAGAGCTCGGCTATCGGCAATGGATGGTCCACACCGCGCCCGACCACGCAGCCACGGTAGGTGATCCGCTCCTGATCGGGAATGGCGGGCGCCATGAGGATTGTCTCGAGACCAAGCACATCGGCGAGCGCGATACTTTCGACCGCTACATTGCCCTTCAACCGCGAATCGATCTTCTTCATGAAGACGGCCGATCCGGCAGCGCGCAGGGTCTCGGCAACGGCTCGTACGCGCGCGGCCGCTTCAGTTTCCGGCAATCCGCGCGAAGCGGTATTGACGACAACGACTTCGGCGCCGGTTTCAAGTGCCTTGCCGACAGCTTCGACATCGATGGCCACGGCAACCGACAGCCCAGCCTCCACGAAGGGCGTCCCGGTATCGAGCGAGCCGGTCAGGTCGTCGGCAATGATGGCGACTTTCAGCGTCATGAAGTCTGCCCCGGATTGACGGCATGGCAGGCGACGAGATGGCCGGGATTTGCTTCCTTCCATTCCGGAATGACCTTGCTGCAAACCTCCATCGCGATCGGGCAGCGCGTGTGGAAACGGCAGCCGGTCGGCGGGTTCAGCGGGCTCGGCACATCGCCCTGCAGGATCTGGCGCTTGCGGTTGCGCTCCAGTTCAGGATCGGTTTCCGGCACGGCCGAGAGCAGCGCCCTCGTATAAGGATGAAGCGGATTGTCAAAGAGCTCTTCGCGTGTTGCGAGCTCGGCCAGCCGACCGAGATACATGACGCCGACCCGCGTGCTGATGTGGCGCACGACGGCCAGATCATGGGCAATGAAGAGATAGGTCAGGCCATATTTTTCCTGCAGATCGAGCAGCAGGTTGATGATCTGCGCCTGGATCGACACGTCGAGCGCCGAGATCGCCTCGTCGCAGACGATGAATTTCGGCTGGCAGGCAAGCGCACGCGCAATGACGACACGCTGGCGCTGGCCGCCCGAGAGCTCGTGCGGGTAACGCTGGGCAAAACGCGTCGGCAGGCCGACATCGGTCAGCAGGGCTGCGACCTTGTCCTTCAGTTCCGCCTTGGTGGCAAGCTTGTGGAACAGGATCGGCTCGCCTATCGCCTCGCCGACCGTCATGCGCGGATTGAGCGTCGAATAAGGATCCTGGAACACGATCTGCAGGTCGCGGCGGAACGGCCGCATCTGCTTTTCATCGAGCGTGGCGATATCCTGGCCCTTGTAGACCACTTTGCCGCTCGTCGCCTTGTAGAGATTGAGGATGGTGAAGCCGGTTGTCGATTTGCCGCAGCCGGATTCGCCGACGAGGCTCAGCGTCTCGCCTTCCATGATCTCCAAGTTGACATTGTCGAGCGCATAGACGGTCGCCGAGCGTTCTCCGAAAGCACCGAGCTTGACGTGGAAATGCTTGACGAGGTTTTCGACCTTCAAGAGCGGTTGAGCACCCATCACGCAGCCTCCTGCATTCTCTGGACGACGAAACAGGCGGCGCGATGCGCTTTATTGCCGGCAATCGGCTCAAGACGCGGCACGCGTTCATGACAGACGGCTTCGGCCAGCGGGCAGCGCGGCGCAAAGGGGCAGCCCTTTGGGCGACGGCCAGGCTCTGGCGGCGTGCCGCCGATCGAGGAGAGCCGGCTTGCCGGCGCATCCGAAAGCTTCGGGATCGAGGACAGCAGGCCACGCGTATAAGGGTGGCTCGGACGAGCATAGAGCTCGTCCACCGGCGCATCTTCCACGACCGTCCCGGCATAGAGCACGGCGACTCGATCGACGAGGCCCGCGATCAGCGCGAGGTCGTGGGTGATCCAGACGACGGACATGCCGAGTTTGGCGCGCAGATCCTTCACCAGATCGACGATCTGGGCCTGGATCGTCACGTCGAGCGCGGTGGTCGGCTCATCGGCGATCAGAAGCTTCGGATTGCAGGCAAGACCGATCGCGATCATCACGCGCTGACGCATGCCGCCCGAAAGCTCGTGCGGATAGGCCATCAGCCGTTCTTCCGGGCCGGGGATGCCGACGAGGCGCAGAAGCTCGACGGCCCGACCCTGCGCCTCTTTCTTCGACATCTTGCGATGGTAGATCAGCGGCTCGCAGATCTGGTCGCCGATGCGCATGACGGGATTGAGCGAGGTCATCGGATCCTGAAAGACGAAGCCGACATCGCCGCCGCGCACCTTGCGCAGCTCGCCATTCGACATCGTCTGCAGGTCGCGCCCGTCGAACGTCGCCGTTCCCTTCGTCACCTTGATCTTGTTCGGCAACAGCCGCATCAGGCTCAGCATCGTCAGGCTCTTGCCGCAGCCGGATTCACCGACGACGCCCAGCGTTTCGCCCTTGTTGACGTGGAGGTCGATGCCGTCAACCACGACGGCCGGGCCACGGCGCGTATCGATCTCGATGGTGAGATCCTTCACGTCCAGCAGACGTTCGTTGCTTGTTGCATTCATCATTTGCTGCCCCGCGGATTGAGTGCGTCGTTGAGGCCGTCGCCGAGGAAGCTGAAGGCCACCGAGGCAAGGCCGAGCACGGCCGCCGGAGCGGCGAGGAGATGCGGATAATGCTGCCAGACGCGCAGGCCGTCCGAAATCATGTTACCCCAGCTGGGGGTCGGCGGATTGACGCCAACACCGAGGAAACTGAAGGCGCTTTCCAGCACCATGGCCGTGCCGAGGCCGGCGCTGACGGAAACGATCAGCGGACCGAGCGCATTCGGCACGATGTAGCGGAGGATGACGATCCAGTTGGAAAGGCCAAGCGCCTGTGCCGCCATGACGTAAGGACGGTTACGGATCGACAGAACCTGGGCGCGCACGAGGCGCGCATAGGGCGGCCAGGAGATGAGTGCCATCGAACCGAAGACCAGGATGAAATCCACCCAGACCGTCTGGCGATAGAAGGGATTGAGGGTCGCAAGATACTGCGCCTCCATCCACCGGGTGATCGGCGTCTTCAGCGATGCATTGATGACGACGACGAGAAGCAGGTTCGGCACCGACATCGTCACATCCGTCAGCCACATGATGACCCGGTCGAAGGGATTGCCGAAGAAGCCAGCGATGGCGCCAAGCAGAAGCCCGATCACGACAGCGATAAAGGTGACGATGACGGCAACGAGGAAGGCCGTGCGCGTGCCGAAGACGATACGGCTGAAGACGTCGCGGCCGAGATCGTCGGTGCCGAAGAAATGCGCCAGTGATGGCGGCGCGTTGCGCGAAGCAAGATCCTGGCTGAGATAGTCATAGGGCGTCAGAGACGGACCGAAGATCGCCGCGAAGGCAAGGATTACGATCACGATCAGGCCGAAGATCGCAAGCTTGTTGCGCTTCAGGCGATGCCAGGCATCACGCCACAGGTTGACGGGCGGTTCCTCGGCTGTGTCGATCGTCGAAAGAGGAATGGCGGACATGGTCAGCGGCTCCTTCTGGAATCATTAGCGCGAGGATCGAGCAGCGGGTAGAGCACATCGACCAGCAGGTTCGACGCCATGACCAGGAAGGATCCGATCAGGGTAATCGCGAGAATGACGGGATAATCGGAGTTGGTGAGCGCCTGCACGGTCAACCGGCCGAGACCCGGCAGGCCGAAGACGAGTTCGACGAAAATCGCGCCATTCACGATCGTGATCATGATGAGGCCAAGCTGTGTAACGACGGGCGTTAGCACTGGCCGCAGAATATGCTTCAGCGCGACAACGATTTCCGGCACGCCCTTCGCGCGGGCGGTGCGAACGAAATCTTCGGACAGCACTTCAATGACGGCGGCGCGCGTCTGGCGCACGATGAGCGCGACCGGCTGGAAGGACAAAACGATGAGCGGCAGGAAGATGCGCACATCGAAGATGCCACCCCAGCCATAGGGCACCTTGATCATCGGTAGAAGCACGATAAGCGCCACCATCAATAGCGGACCGGCGACATAGGCCGGGATCGCCCAGAGGAACAGCGCTGTACCGAGGATTGTGTAGTCGACACGGTTGTTCTGGTTCAGAGCGGCGATCATCCCGAGCGGGATCGCAACCACCGCCGTCAGGATGATGGAACAGAGAGCGAGCTGGAAAGAGACGGGCGCGGCGGCAGAGACCATGGCCCAGACCGAACGACCCGAGCTCAGTGAATTGCCGAACTGGCCGTGCAGGAGGTTCCAGATGTAAAGACCGAACTGCTCGATGAAAGGTTTGTTGAGACCTGCACTTTCGCGGATCGCCTCGATGCGCTGCGGGTTATAGGCGACGTCACCGGGTGCGCGAAGGAAGATCAGCTTGATCGGATCGCCCGCACCATAGAAGGCCATCGCGTAGACGGCCATCATCACGACCAGGACGGACGGAATCCAGATGGCAAATCGCGTGAGCACGTAGCGTAGCAAGGCCACCTCCCATTCTTGCCCGGCGCATTCCCGCGGGAGGCCGCAGCCGCCGGTTCTTCTTGAAACGTAGCGCGAAGACCTTTCGGCCTTCGCGCCGCTGCTTTGGCCGCATCATGCGGCCCTGCTATCGGCCTCAGCCGATGGAAACGTCCCAGGGAGCCACGACCTGCCAGTCGAGGTTCTTTTCCATCGCCTTGACTTCCTTGGTTGCCCAGCGTGACATCGCCTGAGAATACCATGGAAGGAAGGCCCAGTCGTCGCGGAACACCTTCTGGGCTTCCTGTGCCAGCTTCACGCGATCCGGGTCGTCGGCAGCCTTGGTCGCCGCTTCGGCAAGCAGGCTATCCACCTTGGCGTTCTTGTATCCACCGAGCTTGTTCTGGGCATTCGAAGACGAGGACGCGATGGAGCCTGCAAGATAGGAGACGGCATCGGGAACACGTGTGCCGACGTCATCACGGAAGATCTGCACCGCGTTCTGGTCCGGACCGGCATAGGAGTCCTGCTGCGGCTTCATGTCGACCGCGGTGATGCCGAGATTCTGGCGCCACTGCTCGGCGATGAACTGGGCGGCCGCCTGGATCGCCGGGCCGGAAATGCCGACGAACAGCAGCTTGGGAAGACGCTCCGGACCACCATAGCTCGATTCAGCCAGCAGCTTCTTGGCCGCTGCCGGATCATACGGATAGGGTTCGAAGCCGGAATTGTCCGCTCCCGGAACCGAGTTCAGGATCTGGTCGGCCTTCTTGTGTGGACCATCCGGATAGGACGCCTTGAACAGACCATCGCGATCGACCGCCATGATCAGCGCCTGGCGAACCTTGGGGTCATCCATTGGCGCGCGCGACGTGTTGAACCAGAAATGCTGGCTGGTCGGGATCAGCGGGCCTGCGGAAAATTCCGGGCCGAGATCCTGGATGATCGTCGAGGTGACGAGCTCCGTATGAGCATTATATTCGCCTGATTTGATCAGCGAGGTCGCGGTGACATTGTCTTCGATCGAGCTGATCTCAATGCGGGCGAGCTTCGGCTTCGGGCCGAAGAACTTCTCGTTCGGCTCGAAGGTGAGTGTGCCGGCATCGATATCGATTGCCGTCAGCTTGAATGGGCCGGAATAGACGGCCTTGCTGTCTGGCTTGTACCAATCAGCTACTTCCTCGCCGTCGCTACCGCGCGACTGTTCAGCCTTGGTGATCGGAACGATATGGTTGGCGAGACGCATGAAGAAGATCGGATCGGCTTCCGTCAGCGTGCAGACAACGGTCGATTCGTCAGGCGTTGCAACGCCGGTCAGCTCATTGCCGGAGCCGTCAGACATTTCCTTATAACCGGCGACCTTGCTCAGAACCTGATCGACGCGCTGGTTCTTCGTATTGGGCATGGCGGAAACCTGCCACGAGCCCTTGACATCGGCCGAGGTAATCTTGCTGCCGTCGGAGAAGACGGCCTTCGGGTCGATCTTGAAAGTCCAGACCTTCTTGTCCGGCGAGTCCCAGCTCGTGAAGACGTAAGGCTGGATCTTGCCTTCCGTGTCGAAATACATCGGCGAAGCCCACCAGAAGGAGTTCCAGCGGAAGGTTCTGCCGCCGCCGCGCAGCGGCGACCAATCCTGGTCGAAGGCCGGATTGATGGCCTTCAAGACCTGGCCGTCCTGCGCCATGACGATGCGGGCGCTCGCGCCAAAGAGCGAGAAGCCGACGCCGGCCGCAAGCCCGAGCTTCAGCGCGTTACGACGGGAAATCTGCGAAAAGTTTTGGTCGTTACCAATTGTCATTTGCTCCTCCGTGGCAAATAGCGCGCCTTTCGAAAGACCTCCCCGAAGCTGCGCGATATGGCCCTGACATTTGCGCGATAATGTAAATCTGTCAATGGAAAATAACGAATGAAAGATTAAATGCGATAACGCCAATTATTTGTCTAGAAAAATCAATATCATAAAGATTGGCGTTCGAAGTTTTCAGATTTGTAAGATTGACAACTCCGTCACATTGGGATGAATACGACAGCGTAAGAACGCGCCTGGAGGGCTCGATCTGACGAGGAGGACAACTTTGAGCAATCACAAGATTACAGGCGTTTATAGCGCCGCTACCACCCCTCTCAACGCCGATGGCAGCCCGGATCTCGGCCTGTTCACCGAACATTGCCAGCGACTGATCGAAGAAGGTTGTCACGGCGTGGCGCTGCTCGGAACGACGGGCGAAGCCAACTCCTTCTCTTCCGCTGAGCGCCGTGTGATCCTTGAAGCCGCACTGAAGGCTGGCATTCCCTCGGACAAGCTCCTGCCGGGCACTGGCGTTGTCGCCATTCCCGAGACAGTCGAGTTGACGAAACATGCGCTCTCGCTCGGCGTTACCAAGGCGGTCATGCTGCCCCCCTTCTATTACAAGGGCGTCTCCGACGAAGGGCTGTTCACCGCCTATGCGCAGATTCTGGAGAAGATCGGCGATACCAGGCTGCAGGTGATCCTCTATCATATCCCGCAGGTCTCAGGCGTTCCGCTCTCCATTCCGCTGATTAGCCGCCTTGTCGAAGCCTTCCCGGAGACGGTCGTCGGCATTAAGGAATCTGCCGGTGATTTCAATAACATGCAGGAAATCATCGCAACCTGCCCTGGCTTCTCGGTACTCTGTGGTGCCGACCCGCTGCTGTTACCACTCCTGAAGGCTGGCGGCGCCGGCTGCATCACCGCCACGTCGAACCTCGTCGCAAACTCGCTGCGCACGGTTTACGACCACGTTCACGACGAAACGAAGGGTGCTGAGGTCGAGGCCGCACAGGCGCGCATCAATGCCTTCCGCACCCTGTCGAACTCCTATGTGCAGATCCCGACGATCAAGGCCATGGTCGGCCTGAAGACCGGCAATGCAGATTGGAGACGCACGCGCCCGCCGCTGGTGCCGCTCAATGATGCCGAATACGCGGCACTCGCCGAAGGCTATGCCAAGCTGCCGTAAAGGAGGAATGCCATGCAAACGACAGGTTTGAAGCCCGAGGACGTGCCGGCTTTGATGGACGGTGTCCTCAGGACAAATACCGCCCAGACTGGCCGTTTTGATGCCTATCTGCCCTCTCCCTGCATTCAGAACCATGCCGCCAATCTCGCCTTTCTGGCCGATGGCACGCTGACCTGCGTCTGGTTCGGCGGCACGATGGAGGGCATGGGTGACATCTCGATTTACATGTCGCGGCTCGCTCCCGGCGCGGATCGCTGGTCCGAACCTGAGAAAATGTCTGATGATCCGGCAAGATCCGAGCAGAATCCCTTGATTTTCAACGCACCGGATGGCCGTGTCTGGCTGCTCTATACTTCGCAAACGTCTGGCGACCAGGACGGCGCAGTTGTCAAATGCCGGATCTCCGCAGACGGCGGCAAGAGTTTTGCCGCACCCACCATTCTCTGCGACCTGCCCGGCACCTTCGTGCGCCAGCAAATTATCGTGAATGGCAATGGCGACTGGCTGCTCCCCGTCTTCCGTTGCATCAGCCTACCCGGCCAGAGATGGAGCGGCGACGCCGACACAGCAGGCGTTCTGATCTCCCGCGATCGCGGAAAAAGCTGGCAGATGAAGGAGATAGAAAACAGTCTGGGTGCTGTGCACATGAATATCGTGCCGGTCGGTGCCGACAGGATGATCGCTTTCTTCCGCGACCGGTATTCGGAAAACATTCGCGCTTCGCTGTCATCAGACCAAGGCGAGACCTGGAGTGCGCCCGAGCCGACCAATCTGCCCAACAACAATTCCTCGATCCAGGCCACAAGGCTGACGGACCGGAGAATCGCGATGGTTTACAACCACAGCAACGCCGCCTCCTCCGACGCCAGACGTCAGTCCCTCTATGACGAGATTGAAAGCTACAAGGCGCCTGTCGCAGAAATGTCGAATATCCCGGCCAGAAAGGCCATCTGGGGAGTTCCGCGCGCGCCGCTCAGCCTTGCGGTTTCTGCCGATGCAGGCGGTCATTTCGAACGTAAACTCGATCTCGATACCGGCGACGGCTACTGCCTGAGCAACAATTCGAAGGATAGGCTCAATCGCGAGTTCTCCTACCCCTCCATCACGCAGGGGCCGGATGGCGCACTTCACGTGGCCTACACCTATTATCGACGCGCCATAAAATATGTCCGCCTTCCATTAGAATCAATTACTTAGAAGTCATCAAAAATAGCCGACTGCGAGTATTGGCGGGCCGAATGTTTGAAGCAATTCGGCCCGCCAATACTCGCAGTCATTTTACAAATGAACCACACGCGATTGACAAGCTGAGCCAGCGAGACGAAGCGCCGTCTCGGAATACATATATTTAATATATATCAACATGTTGCGCTGAATTCTCGGCTCAAGAAACCCTTTGCGATCGCCGAAACCAATCAACATGCGATAAAAATCCGCATTCATTCTTGCCAAAAACCATCGGACAGGATAACAACTTTACATGATAGACGGTCAAGTCCGTCGCGCATCGGGAGGACCGTTTATGGTCAGTTTGGATTCACCTGTTACCGTTGTTCGGCCACACCTGATCGAGTTCGGCGTCGGAACCTCGGGGAAATTGGGCGCCTGGGCGGCCAGCAAGGGTTATCTCCGAACGCTGATTATCTCGGACGCCTTCAATGCCGCACGCATCGATATGCTGCAGTTGAACGGCGAAGTTTCGGTCTTCTCGGATGTTACGCCCGAGCCGGATATTGCCAATCTCGACAAGGTGCTTGCTGCGGCCGAAGCGGCGCAGGCTGAGCTCATCGTCGGCTTCGGCGGGGGCAGCGCCATGGACCTGGCCAAGCTCTCTGCCGTACTTGCCGGCTCTCGGCAGACGCTTCGCGAGGTTGTCGGCCCCAACAAGGTGCAGGGTCCGCGAAAGGTAGCGCTCGCGCAGGTTCCGACGACATCGGGCACGGGCAGCGAGGCCGGCATCCGCGCTCTGGTAACAGATCCCGAGACCAAGGCCAAACTCGCGGTCGAGAGCCTTCACATGCTCGCCGACATTGCCGTCATCGATCCGTCGCTGACCTTCTCCGTTCCGGCCCGCACCACGGCGGCAACCGGTGTCGATGCCATGGCCCATTGCGTCGAGGCCTTCACCAATCGCAAGGCGCATCCGATGATCGACATGTATGCGATCGAAGGAACGCGGCTTGTCGGCAAATATCTTGCGCGCGCCGTCCGCGACGGCTCGGATGCCGAAGCTCGTGCCGGCCTTTCGCTGGCCTCGCTCTATGGCGGCTTCTGCCTCGGCCCGGTCAACACGGCGGGCGGCCATGCGCTTGCCTATCCGCTCGGCACCCGCTGGCACGTCGCTCACGGCGCCGCCAATGCGCTGATCTTCCCGCATGTACTCGCCTTCAACACACCGGCCGTACCGGAGAAGACAAAGGCGGTAATGGAAGCCCTCGGCTATGACACGTCCGATACCGTCCAATCGGTCTTCGATGCAGCCTATGCCTTTTGCGCCGACCTCGGCATCGAAATGACCTTGTCGGGCCTCGGCGTGCCGAAGAACGATCTCGACGCCATGGCTGACGACGCGTTCGCCATCCGCAGGCTGCTCGACAACAATCCGCGCGACTTGACGCGTACTGACATACGCTCGATCTATGAAGCGGCCTATTGAGGCGGGGCTTTCAAGAGGAATTTGATTGATGGACAGAAATGCAAAAGTCGCGGTGACCCTTGGTGACCCCGCCGGCGTTGGCCCCGAAGTGATCGTCAAGGCGCTGGTGGCCCTGCCGGCAGCCGAACGGCGCGATTTCGTCATCGTCGGCAACACAGAAGCGCTGGAGCGAGCTGCGCGCGCGGCCGATGTCAGCCTGAGCTTCGGCCCCTCAGCCTCCGACGATGGAAATACCATCGCCGTCGATGAGGTGCCGCTTGATGCCCCCCTCCCCGAGATCGGCAAGGTCAGCCCTGTTGCGGGCGATGCGTCGGTTCGCTACATCGCCCGCGCCGTCGATCTGGCAATGTCGAAAGAAGCCGACGTCATCGTTACGGCGCCGATCAACAAGGAAGCGATGAACCTCGCCGGCCATCATTTCGATGGCCATACCGGCCTGCTGGCACACCTGACCGGTTCCAAGAGCTCCTTCATGCTGCTCGCCTCCGAGCGGCTGAATACCATTCACGTCTCCACCCATGTCTCGCTGAAGGGTGCGATCGAGCGGGCGAAGACCGAACGCGTGCTGGCAACGATCGAAGCCGGCCACAATCACTTCATGCGCCTCGGCAAGAAGGCTCGCATCGCCGTTGCCGGTCTCAACCCGCATTGCGGCGAAAACGGCCTCTTCGGAACCGAAGACACGGAATTCCTGGCACCTGCCGTCGAACTCGCACAGGCCAAGGGTATCGACGTGGTCGGACCCATCTCCGCCGACACGGTCTTTGCCCGGGCTTATAACGGTGCCTTCGATCTGGTGATCGCGCAATATCACGATCAGGGTCACATCCCGATCAAGCTGGTCGCTTTTGATACCGCCGTGAACGTCTCCCTCGGCCTGCCGATCGACCGCGTCTCCGTGGACCACGGCACCGCCTTCGACATCGCCGGAACCGGCCGCGCCAACCACGTCAACATGTTGTCGGCCATCGCTTATGCACGGCTGATGGCGAGGTCTCCACGCCGGGCGGCAGTGCCTGCCTCCTGAGCAAGGGGGGCCTAATTCGAGGGCCGGTCGCACGAGCCGCCAGTAGCCGGCTTTTCCGCCGGCATACGTGATAGAGGCCGTCCGGCCCATCCTCGGCGCGATTGGATACCAACGTCTATCGCGACCACCGTGCTATAATGTGGTCTGTATTCGCCAGCAGCTTGCGGACGGCGCTGCGCGCCATGTTCGGTCGTTGTAATCGGACGCTTTTCTCAATGTTTTCATGAAGCTTGATAACGTATTGCAAGTCGTCTTCCTCTCGCGTGACATGGGCGAAAAGGTGGTTCAGCGCCGATTCGATCAATACGCCGAGCGGCACCAGCAGATCATTTCCCGAGGCATGCAAGATCGCGATGTGAAATCGCGCATCGGCTTCTGTTCGCTGCTGGAGTGACGTCGCCTGGTCCATGTCTCGCAGGGCTTGACTGATCGCCGCCATTTGGGCGTCGCTTCGGCGCGCAGCAGCAAGCGCTGTCGCTTCCGGCTCGATCATGTGCCTGAGTTCTTGCACCGCCCGCAAAAATGATTCACGATCGGGAGAGGCCACATACCAGCCCAAAACATCCCGATCCAGCAGGTTCCACCGCTCCTTGGGTTCGACCCAACTGCCGATTTTCGGGCGCGAGGAAAGCAGGCCCTTTGCCATCAGCATCTTGATCGCCTCGCGCACCGCCGACCGGCTGACGTCAAAGACTTGTGACCATTTTGCCTCGTTTGGCAGGATCGTGCCGGGCGGATAATCACCACGCACTATCCTGAGGCCGATCTCGCCTGCCAAAGACAGATGAACACTCGCTCCGGTCATGCGGGCGGCATTTGGGCGCCTTGTGGTAGCTGAGCTGTCAGCCGTCGGCACCTCGACCGGGGTCGTCGGCCTTCCCGATTTCTTGTCAGGCATTTATTTCTACTGCCTCAGCATTCTTTCGACTGTCCGCATGGACCATCAAAACAATTGTAATAACGAGGAAGTCGCCTGCGATTGGATCCGGCGCAGCGCGCGGAATTCAGGGCGCGTCAAGCCCTGCAGATCTTTCGATCCGTCACATGAAGGCAATCGGCGCACCCTGACCTGGTGCGCCGAGCCATGAGCCTACTTTTGAATGCAGGTATCAACCGTGTCCTTCGTGCACTCATCGAGGCCGGTGAAGACCGGATCGTCGACTGCCTTGCCCGCAATCAGATCCATCATCACTGTCGGTGCCTTGTAGCCCATCTCGAACGGCCGTTGACCGACGAGTGCAGTCACCAGGCCTTCCTTCGCAATGGCAATCTCGTCGCCGATCGTGTCGGCCGCACCGATGACGAATTCATTGCTGCCAATCTTCTCAGCCATCGGCTTGAACAGGTCGCGATAGGGTTGAGGTGCGCCGAACAAGGGCCAGCCACCCATGATGCCGAATGCATCGAGGTCGGGATTGGCCGCGAGGATATCGGTCATTGCCTGCACGCCCTTGGCACCGTCGTCATTGGTAAAGACCGGGCAGCCGGCGACTTCCGTCCAGCCACCTTCGCCTTTCAATTCCGTAAGACCCTTCTGGCCGGTGAGCGTGTCACGCATACCCTGCGCGCGACGCAGAATATTGTCTGCTCCCGGATTGCCTTCGATCGTGCAGATCTTGCCACCCTTCGGCTTGGCCTTCTTGATGTACTCACCGATACGTGCGCCCATCAGATAGTTGTCGGTGCCGAGATAGGTCTTGCGCAAGGCTGCGTCCTCGGCTGCAAGATCGGCATCAAGCGTCATCACCGGGACGCTCGGATTGGCGGTCTTCAGTGTCTGGGCGATGAGCTTTGCGTTTGACGGCGAAATCGCGATTGCGGCAGTGTCTGCCTTACCCAACATATCCTGTACGATCTGCGCTTCGCCGGCTTCATCGGATGTTGATGCCGGACCGGTGTAGAAGCACTCATATTCCGCGGAAGGGTTCTCCTTGTTCCACTTCTGGCAACCCTGATTGATTGCTTCGAAGAACGGATTGTCGAGACCCTTCACGACGATGACGAGTTGCTTCTTCGCCAAGGCCTGCCCTGCGGTCAATGCTAAAACTGCGGCTGTAAGTAGTAATGCCTTCCTCATGGTTTCCTCCCTTGAAACAGACGGGCACGGCATGCCCGCCACACGAAATCAACCCGGATACCACACGATACGAGGCTCCTCCTTCGAACGCTCGTATTGCCACGCCGAGTTGATAAGCATTTCGAGATCGTAGTCTGGCCGCCAATTGAGCAGGTATTTCGCCTTGCTGTTGTCCATCCAGTTGGAATGGAAGCGGCTTGGTATCTCGACCGAGTCGAGATTTCGCGTGCGGGACAGGTAAGCGGCGACTTCAGCATAGTCGACGGGTCGGTCCATGCAGATATTGAAGAGTTGCCTCTCCGCCCTGGGGTTGTCGATCGCTGCCAAAATTGCCGATACGAGGTCGTCGACATGCACGAAGTTGCGTTTCAGCGGACGACCGTCAGCATCGAGCAGCAGCGGGACCGTGCCCACGGCCGCATAGCGTCGCGCCGCTTCTTCCGGAACGAGCGTCTTCCAGTCCGGGCCGCCAAAGACGTCATCCCCAAAGGACAACGAATACTTGAAATCGTCCTTCTCCATGATCCATGGCGCTCGGAGGCAACAACCGTTAAGGCCATACTGAATGCCGAACTGCTCCAGCATGACCTCCTCCAGAACCTTGGAGAGCGCATAGCTTCCGGGATAGGCGCAATGGGGGGCGCTCTCGGTGATTGGACCGGAATGGCGATAGTGGAAATGCCCAATGCCCGCGTCGCCGCCGATCAGGATGAACTGACGTGCCGTGACGCTTCCACGGAACTCTTCGAGAAGCCAAAAGAGACCCTTGACCGTAACGTCCATGACGTCTTCAGGGGTTTCCTTACACGTGGCGAGATGCACGACATGGGTAACATCGTTCAGCGCTGCTGCCACGATATCGCGATCGGCGATCGAGCCGCGGATGACTTCGACGCGATCGGTCGCCTCGCACAAACGATTATGACAAAGCGCGCGAACACGGGCTTTGGAAAATCTCGGATCGTCAAGCAGCCCAGCAATGAAGCGCTGCCCGACCTTGCCCGTCGCACCGGTAACAAGGATCAGCATGCTCTCTCTCCCAGTGATAGCTAATATTCACGCGCCACTTCCGTCAATTGATATTTGTCTGACAAAACAGATTTTTGTTACAATAGGCTCAGCATCTCGGACAATGAGTTGACGCTGTCGCAGGGTTTTGCGTAAATGCTCATATTCGCTTTTCCTGGGAGGATATTGGAGAAGCGAATTCGCCCGAGCCTCGCGTCAAAAACAGGCTGGGCTTGGAGCGAATGGATAGCGACAGTTTTGGGAGGCCAGAAGGCTGGTGGCGGTTCTCGAGCTCACCAATATTTCCAAACATTTCGGTGCCATCCAGGCCGTCAACGACGTTTCGTTTTCGCTCGAAGCGGGACAAGTCGTCGGCCTCATGGGTGACAACGGCGCGGGCAAGTCCACGCTGGTCAAGATGATCGCCGGCAACTTTCGACCGAGCCACGGAACCATGAGTCTCGATGGAACCGAGATCGTCCTGCATAAGCCGAAGGAGGCGCGGCTGCATGGCATCGAAATCGTTCATCAGGATCTGGCGCTCTGCAATAACCTTACGGCGGCGGCCAACGTGTTCCTCGGACGAGAATTGCGACGCGGTATATGGCCCGTTCGCATTCTCGACTACAAAGCCATGTACAAGCGCGCCGGCGAGATCTTCCGCGAGCTCAAATCGGAGACGCGGCCACGCGATCTCGTCAAGCAGATGTCAGGTGGCCAGCGGCAAGCCGTCGCGATTGGCCGGACGATGCTGTCGGAAGCGAAAATCGTGCTGATGGACGAGCCGACGGCCGCCATTTCCGTGCGCCAAGTCGCCGAGGTTCTCAATTTGATCCGCGAATTGCGTGACCGGGGCATTGTCGTCGTCCTGATCAGCCACCGCATGCCCGACGTCTTTTCGGTCGCAGACCGTGTGATCGTGATGCGGCGCGGTAGAAAAGTAGCCGACAAGCCAATTGCGGCAAGTTCGCCTGAGGAAGTGACGGGGCTTATCACCGGCGCCATCGAACAGGTGTGATCGATGCTATCGCCGCAGCGAGAAAGAAGAAGGTCGACGATGGCGATTACACTTGACCAGACGATCGGGCAGAAGCAACGGAGCTGGCTTGCGTCGATCTTAGGCGGCCAGACATTCTGGGTCCTGATTGCCGTCATTCTCGCCTGCATCTTCCTGTCGATGACGACAGATTCCTTTGCAACGTCGAAGAACATCTACAACATCACCCGCAACGTCACGTTCGTCGCAATTATCGCGCTGGGCATGACACTGGTCATCATCACCGGGGGCATCGATTTGTCCGTTGGCTCCGTGCTCTGCCTGTGCAGCATGGTGCTGGCGGTCGTCATGCATGCGGGATACAGCATTGAGATCGGCATCGCCGCGTCGATCGGGACTGCTCTTGTGGTCGGAGCGTTCAACGGCCTATTGATTGCGTATCTCGGCTTCCCACCCTTCGTCGTCACGCTCGGAATGTTGTCGATTGCGCGCAGCCTGGCGATGGTCGCATCCAACAACACCGTCGTTTTCCAGTTTGGGCCCGATCACGACAAGCTGCTGGCGCTGGGTGGTGGCGCCTGGTTTTTCGGCATCGCAAATCCGGTGCTCTACATGATCGTACTGGCGCTTATTACCGGCTTTGTGCTGCGCTGGACCAAGTTTGGCCGCTACGTTTTTGCCATCGGCGGTAATGAGCACGCCGCGACACTGACAGGCGTTCCCGTACAGATGATCAAGGTCGTCGTATATATGATCTCCGCCCTCTCGGCTGGGGTCGCCGGCATCATTCAAACCGGCTGGCTCGGAGCAGTCACCACAAATATCGGCGCGGGCATGGAACTCCAGGTCATTGCCGCCGCGGTCATCGGCGGCGCCAATCTGGCTGGCGGCGTCGGCACTGCCTTCGGGGCGTTGATCGGCGCCGCGCTCATCGAGGTGATCCGCAACAGCCTCGGCCTGCTCGGCATCAACGCGTTCTGGCAAGGCTGCTTTATCGGCGGGGCAATTGTGCTCGCCGTTCTCTTCGACCGAATTCGCAACCTGCGACGCGATGAATAGGCGAACGCGGTTCCTCAAGCTGTTGCAAAGCGGGTCCCGTTAAATGTTTCCAGGCTCGCTCTTGCGTCACGACTAGCCATATTCGGTAATTTGCTAGCCGCACCGACAATCAGCGTTCGGGCATGGCAAGCCCCGCTGCAGACACACAAAAGCCCTCCGAGATGGAGGGCTTTTGTTTTGATCCTTTAGGAGGGACTGTTTGTTTTGGTTACGGTGTTTGTGGCATCCGCTTCACTTGGCCTTGAGGTTATGGTCCGCAGGACGGCGAGTCACCCTCGCCGGCGGCGCAGTCGTTTTCCGCGCCGGGCGATAGTCACGGCGCGATGTCTTTCGCAAGACGAGAGAGGGGAAGATTGGCTGGGTGCCCGGGCTTTGCAGTTTTCTGTTTCGCCGCGTCGGCTTTGGGAGCTTTGGGCGTTTTGGCGGCTTTCGAGGCGTTGAACCTCGTGGCACAAAAAAGCCCGCTTGAATGCGGGCTATATGTTTGGTTGCGGGGGCAGGATTTGAACCTGCGGCCTTCAGGTTATGAGCCTGACGAGCTACCGGGCTGCTCCACCCCGCGTC